>NZ_CP076444.2:387500-1587500 GCF_020023735.2 Mycoavidus sp. HKI | reverse complement strand
TCTGATTGCGTTCAAAATTAGCCCAGATTAAGCGCAAGAAGCCCCGCATTTCAACTGTAGCAGCCAAATTCAGCACTTTGTCACGATGAGATAGCAAATCAAAATACGGCTCATAGGTGATTATTTCGCCTCCTATCCAGAATGGTTGCGACGTCTCAACCACAAGACTACATCCGGAAAAGCGCCACTCTTCGGGTATCCGCTTGATATTTTTTTCAAAATCAACGAGCCGTTGTTGGATCAAGCTGTCGTCGTTCATTGAAAGAGCTACAGCCACTTTGCCTCTACTAGCGAGTGCAACGATCCCCCAATCGTATCGCTCAGGACCTGCACCACAAATGAGTTCGGGGCCCTGCTCCTCAACCTCAGAATAAAGTTGATCCGCAGCATTTAAGTTTCCTGCTTTAAACTGTTCCTCCGCTATCGTCAACGATAACCAACGATTGTTTTGCGGGCTCGCTCTATTACGCAAGATGGTTAGCAGTCTATCTACAGTTACAGTATCAGCCCGAGCACGAAGAGCCACCGTACAGGCAAGCCAAATGAAAGATGAGTCCGAATTGGCATCGATAGCCTTGATCAGATGATTACTGACATTTCCAAGTGGTTCAAAGGAATATACGAGAGCAAGGCGAGCATACGCTGAAAGTACCCACTGAGAGTTTGGATAAACCGAAATCGCTTGCGTAAGCCAGAGCGCACGCTGCTCCACATCCTCGTCTCCTGAGTCATATAAAATATCCAAAAGCCGAAAGGCCATGAGCGGAGCTTGAGCAATATTAGATAAGGCAATGGTCAATGACTGTTTGACTTGTGGCTTAACCTCATCCGGCACCCACGATTTGCCGTCCAGCAAGCAACAAATGCGGAGGCAATGTGCTATGGGTGATTGCTTTTGAGGTCCACTTAGTAACATGGACAGCGCTCGTGAAAACTTGTCGAGTTGGAACAGACAATAGGCCAACTTTTCTTGGGTTCGCCATGTTGTATGCCGCATACCCTCATACGTATGGATTGCCTCTGCCCACTGCTCGTCGTTCACGAACATGTCGGCGCGAAGCTCTAAGCGATCATCAGCATTTATTTTCGCTACCACGTCTTCCGGTGCCCGTAAGCTACCGGTCTGTGCTGCAAGCAACTGGGATAATGTGAGTAATTCAAACTTTCTTTTGACCTTCTTTTTCATTACAGTATTTTCTGATTACTCGGCAATTAGGCCTGGATCCTAAATCTGCTTATCACAACCCTAGCTCGGGTTAAGTAAAAGCAGAGCCCTGAGGAAGATTTTGATAGACAGGAGATGAAGATTGAGTATGTTAAGGAAAGAGACCTACCGGTGACAAGCTGGATACATGTATTTTTTGTCGACTCTCATATCCAACTCATGCGCTCAAAAGACGCCATCCCCATATCTAACGATGAGATATTACATAAGCGCTAAAATTTTATCGTCAGAAAGCTTGGTCACTTGCTTGATAAAATCAAGCGCCACACCTTCAGCCAACATATTTCTAGCTATTTCAAGCGTAGCTTCTTGCAAGCCTTTTTGATGTCCTTCCTCAATCCAAGATTGTGCAATCGACATAATGTCCTCCTGATAATGTGGTGCATGGTTAATCCCAAATTGGACAAACTCCTGTTTATCCATTCCTCGAACTTATTTTGCTAGATAATATAGTAACAATCTTATTTTTTCAAGCGCTAATGGATAGCGCTCAAAGAGTTCAAATACCTTAGGCGCGAGTTGCGGAAAATCCCAAGTGTAGATGTATTTTTTCGCTAATTTCATTACCGCACAAAGCTTATGCGTCATCAATACATCATCCGGTATTGCCGATAGCGCAATCAGTTGGATGGATTTTGTTAGTGCAAATATTTCTTGTGCTATTAGAAAATAAGTGTGAAGTGTTATTAGAGTGGACCTCGCACCAAGCAGCGCTGACAGCAACAGGAGCCCATATAGAAGGCGCAGTAGGATTAAGTGAAATGAATGCGCGCCTGCTCAGAGAGCACGGCGCAGATGCCTAGCTAAGGACGAGCGCGTAAGCGCATTTAAGGGCATGATAAGTATCTGCAGTCTAAGTTTTGGGTTCCGCTTAAGGCAGCTTATTCAAAATTCAATCAGTGACGCTGTTGCAGCCCCTTGCTTGCCTTTCTCAGATAATTTTGCGCTAGAATAAAGCGTCTCGGAGTCGGGGGGCTTTGGAACGAACGCTAGCTATGTCGCGTTCGTAGAGAACGGGTAAAAAAATTCTAATCAGGGGAGCGTTGCAGTGCAATTAGATCGCATCATTGAACCACAACGCGCACCTGCACAATGCAATCAAGAGCACCCGTTGCGCGCCCAACTTGAGCCGCTCGTATGGGAAAGTGAATTTTTCGCTCGCAAGTGTGCTAGGTTTGTTTTTGATAGTCAAGGCGTGCCGCCAGCGCAAATAGTGTTTACAAACTTCGATATTGTACAAAGCAAGATTCTAGCTAATCGACTCGACTTATTGGATCAGCTGGTTAAGCTTGGTTTCCAATTTATCGAAGGTGAGGCTGATTTCAGCTTACCGATTAACGCGTTAGCCGATAAGCAAAATTATCGTATTGCCTCTGAACCGGATATCTTGGCTATACGTGCTGTCGCCAAAGGGCTATTTTCTGCTAGCCGCTTTCGTGCGCCTTGGTACACGGAGGAGGAGCGTGATCGCTTCTACCAAGTCTGGGCAGAAAAGGCGGTGCGCGGTCTCTTCGATCATGCATGCCTGGTGATTGAAGACACAAGCGGCATTCATGGTTTTGTCACTGTGCGCAAGTTGACGCACGATGCAGCCCGTATTGGCTTGTTAGCTATCCGCCCCGATTTGACTGGCCGCGGCTTAGGTAAAGTATTAATCAAGGCTGCGCGGCACTGGTGTGCGGCGCTCAATGTCAAGCAGTTGAGCGTGGCAACTCAAACCAGCAATCTGAGTGCGATGAGCCTTTATATTGCTAGTGGCGCTCAGCTGGCCGGAATTTCCTATTGGCTATATAAGTGAGATGATGATTCCATTTAATACCCCGGCTCTGGTCGGCACTGAATTAGGCCATATCCAATCTGCGTTAGCCAGCAATGTGCTAAATGGTGATGGTAACTTTACGCAACGCTGCCAACAGTGGTTTGAACAGTATACTAACAGCCACAAAGTGCTACTGACCCCCTCTTGTACGGCAGCGCTGGAAATGGCGGCTATCTTGCTCGATATTCAGCCAGGCGACGAAGTGGTGATGCCCAGTTTTACGTTTGTCTCCACCGCGAATGCTTTTGTGCTGCGTGGCGCCAAAATTGTCTTTGTTGATGTGCGCCCTGACACCATGAATATAGACGAGACCCGGATTGAAGCGGCACTCACCAGCAGAACTCGAGCTATCGTTCCAATTCACTATGCAGGCGTTGCTTGTGAGATGGATGCCATTATGGCGCTTGCTGACAAACATCAGCTGTGGGTAGTAGAAGACGCCGCACAAGGGGTAGCTGCCACTTATAAAGGTCGTGCGCTGGGGAGTATCGGCCACATTGGTTGTTACAGTTTTCACGAAACCAAGAACTTTACCGCGGGTGGGGAAGGTGGCGCTATCTTGATCAACCAGGCTGAACAGGTCGAACGGGCGGAAATTATTCGTCAAAAAGGGACAAATCGCAACCAATTCCTGCGTGGTCAGACGGATAAATATACGTGGCGAGACATCGGTTCTAGCTATCTGATGTCTGATTTACAGGCAGCCTATCTGTGGGCGCAGCTAGAGGCAGTCGAGCAGATCAACGCGCGCCGTCTTGAACTGTGGCACGGCTATTTTCAGGCATTTCAGTCTTTGGCGCAGCAAGGGCGCATTGAACTGCCTGTGATTGCGCCAGACTGCGACCACAACGCACATATGTTTTATCTCAAACTGCGTGACATCAAAGATCGTAATGCTTTTATTAGCGCGATGCGCGACGCTGGTATTCTGGCTGTTTTTCACTACGTTCCACTGCATAGCTCTCCTGCGGGGCAGAAGTTTGGTGTCTTCCACGGTGATGACAGATACACGACCAAAGAGAGTGAGCGTTTAGTGCGGCTGCCGCTTTTCTATAACATGACAGATATGACCCACCGCACTGTGATAAACGCTGTGACCCGCTACTTTGCCTGAAGCATCCTTGATGCGCCTGCGTATCTCGTAAGAACTCCATGAACCCCAGACTTGGCGCTTGGGAGAGAAGAAGGCATACTGGACTCCTCTAGATTAAACAGAAGCGATGGAGTGAAGATAAGGATGAGAATGGGATTCTGGCCAGAACAGCATGCGGCAGTAGCCAAATTCGATAGGGATAAAGGCACCCTAACTGATATTGTGCAGGGGGTTAAAATTCCATTGCAACAGCACTTCGACTGAAGTAGATTCGTGTTGCTTCCCGTTCGTTGCAGTTGAATAGACCCTGAATAAGGAAAATGAACCATGTTAGGTCGTGCTGTTTCTCCCGCCCCAATGATCAATCAAATGCAGGCTTCAGCGCAAAATGCGCTATATCAAGCGAATCTGTGCAAAGAAACGCAGAATTTTGGGATGGCCTTATTTTTTTATGACCAGGCCAAAGTTGCCTTTAAACATATTGCAAAAGCACACCAGCTAACGCCTTCCTTATCTGAAGTAAAAAATGCTGTCATCCAAGCTCAGACACCAAAAACAGCCGAAGACGAGGCATTACGCCAACGCCTTGCCGCAGTGTATTTCGAGCGTGCTCAACTGCTAGAAAAATTAAACCAGGTTGGCAAAGCACAAGCGAGTTACCAAAAAGCCAAAGCATGGGGTTATCTGGGCAGTGAGCCTGAATCTGTCGGGCCTGCGGCATCTAAACCAGCCCGTCGCGTTCTAGCCCGAGCGGCAACCTCTACTGAAATACCTGTTCAGCAACTGCAGGTGGCCTCGTCAGCCCAAGAAAAAAATGTGCTGGTGGATTATCTCTTTGAGAAGGCGTTGGCGACGCTTGGCTCGTTAGAGGTATCGAATAAGCCCAGCTTGTTTCTCGTTTATGCGCATGACAATCCTGCTCACGGCAAGGCTGAGGCCAGTACGTCTAAATATTTAATCGATAAATTATCCCAGATCCGAGTTAATCTGTATTCTGACCAAGCACCCAAAGGGGAGCCGTATTCCAGCTCACTAGAAGAGTTGAAAGAAGACGGTAAGCTTGAAGATATTGTTACCAATCAACTCTGTTTATTGCCCACGCCACTGCGAGGGGATGTGACGCCAGTCGATAAGGTCGTGGTTTGTTGTTCTGAGGTATTAGGCAGTTACTTAAAATGGGCCGACTATACGACGTTCTACCAGGAACTGCGGGGTGCTTATTTCCAAGATCGAGAAGCGTATCGCAAAGCGGGGGACTCATCGAAAAGTTCAGCCGTTGCTATCCGTGAGGTAGTCAAAAAATTTTCTCTCGAGCCTGCGTATCGAGATGGCTTTCATCATGTGTTGACGGAAATCGCTTTTCTTCAAATTCGCAAAGAGCAGCTGCAAGATCAGCATGGGATTATCCCTGTCGCGTTAACGCCGAATAGCTATCAGGCATGCCTAGAGCATTTTATTCCAGCCACGGCGGTTCGGATGGAAGATATACCGCGTTTTGAGAACCCAACCCAAGCAGACAAAGTCGTGTATGAGAATCAAAGCCGACACTGGGTCCTGTTCAAGCTGATTGAGCGGTTGTTAGTGGGTAGTGATGAAGCGAGAACCTTTCTGAACAAGTTTTGGCAAGGCTATAGCGCATGTATCTCGCGATTAAATGGAGAGTCCAGGCTGGGTGAGCTTGAGTTGGCGAGGCTATTGGATGGGATTTTTGATGGCATCAGAACAGCGTTGCATAGTCAATTGGCCTTTACGGTGCAGCAGCAACACCGACAATGGCAGGTGCTGAATGTGGATCCTAAAGTAACGCTAAAAGCTCAGTACGACGCTGCGCTTAAGCAAGATAAGACCTTCGCAGAAACCCAGCAGCTTTATGTGGAACCCAGAGGCAAAGCAGCTAACGAAACCGTTTCTCTCTTAGACCAGGTGCAGGCATTTTTACAAAGCGATAAACAAGTGTTGCTACTAACGGGAGATTCTGGAGCCGGCAAATCGACTTTTAACCGCCTACTTGAAAAACAGCTATGGGAAGAAAGAAACGAAGGTGATCCAATTCCGCTTTTTATTGCGTTGCCGAGCATTGATAAACCCGAACAAGATCTAATTGTTAAAATCCTCAAAAGACGAGGTCTATCCGAGTTACAAATTCAAAAGATAAAAAAAGAAAAGCAAAAGTTCATCTTTATCCTGGATGGCTACGATGAAATCCGGCAGACGCAAAACTTGTATTTGAGCAATCAGATTAACCAGCCCGATAGCTGGTTAGGGCAAATGGTGATCAGTTGTCGTACTGAATATTTAGGCCAACACTACCAAAGCCGTTTTCAACCCAATCCACTTTTACAGGAAAAAGATGCGTTCTTCGAAGAAGTGGCGATTGAGCCTTTTTCAATCGAAGAACGTAATGCATATCTTGAAAAATATGCGACGCTTCACGCAATGAGTTGGACCGCGCAGCAATATCAAGACGCGCTTGAACAACCCCATGTCAATGACTTAACCCAAAATCCATTTTTGCTACGTGTGATACTCGAGGCACTGCCTTATTTGGTCAATCAGAAGAAAGCGCGCACGGCTATCCAATTACGCTTAGATCTCTATGGTCAGTTTGTCAGACAATGGTTTGAGCGTAACGAGCAACGTTTAAGTGCAAAAGATTTAGCGGAAAGTAAAAGAGAAATTTTTATAGTGTTATGCGACGAAGGCTTTGCTGAGCACGGTATTGCATTGGCACAAGATTTGGCGACAAATCTTTATATAGAGCAGGCGGGTAATCCCGTTGTCGAGTATTCGTCACACAAAGACAAGGGGAGTTGGAAGGAAGCCTTTTTTGGCCGGGACGAAGAAAAGCAACTGTTGCGAGAAGCCTGGCCGCTATCGCGAAACGGTAACCAATATCGGTTTATCCATAAATCGTTGTTGGAATATCTGGTAGCGCGTGCGCTGTTCGATTCATTTGATGCTTGCGTGTCGGTAGGTAGCCGTTCCCGCCGAGGAAGCAATGCATCCGCCTACAGTTTTGATCTCAATTCTGTGCCATCTCGCTCGGTGCAGCCAACATTACTTTTAGCACCTAAACATTGGTGCAACGATCTGGGGGTGGTTAGCTTGTTGACCGAGCGTGTTGCGCAAGAGTCTACCTTTAAGCAACAACTCTTCGACATTATTGAACTCTCTAAAGCAGATAAAACAGTACGTCAAGCCGCGGCCAACGCGATTACGATCTTGGTTAGGGCGGGTGTGCAATTTAATGGGGTCGATCTGAAAGGCATTCAGATTCCTGGGGCAGATCTGAGTGAAGGGGTATTTGATTCAGCGCAGCTGCAAGGGGCGGATTTAAGGAAAGTCATCTTCCGCAAAATTTGGTTACGCCGAGCCAATTTAAGCGGAGCCAAAATGGAAGGGGTGCGGTTTGGTGAGTGGCCAACGCTTGAGGAAAAGAGCCAGGTAACGTCTTGCGTTTATTCGCCAGATGGGGGGGCCTGTGTAATGGGCCTTGAGAATAGTCAGATTAGCGTATACGACACCTCAAGCTGGGCAAGAACTCATATCTTAAAAGGGCATCAATATTCTGTTAATAGCGTTGCTTATTCTCCAAGCACAGCGCAGATCGCCTCTGGTGGTTCTGACAAGACCGTGCGGGTGTGGAACGCACAGAATGGAATGCTAATCCATACTTTGAAAGGACATCAAGATTTTGTTAGAAGTGTAGTGTATTCACCAAACGGAGAGCAGATCGCCTCTGGCGCTGAGGACACTACCGTGCGACTGTGGAATGCCCGAAGTGGAAAACTACTCAACACGTTGGAGGGACATCAACATAATGTTTTGAGCGTAGCTTATTCACCGAATGCGGAGTGGATTGCATCAGGCAGTAAGGACAAGACCGTGCGGGTGTGGAACACGCAACGCGGAGCACTGCTTCACATTTTGGAAGGACATCAAGATGCTGTTTGGAGCGTAGCTTATTCACCCCACGCAGAGCAGATTGCATCAGGCAGCCAAGATAAGACCGTACGGCTGTGGAACGCGCGCAGTGGTACGTTACTCCATACCCTCAAAGGACATCAATCCTCTATTAGAAGCGTGACGTATTCGCCCAATGCAGAAAAGATCGTCTCCGGCAGTTCTGATGGCACTGTACGGCTTTGGGAGGTGAGAAGCGGAACGCAGCTCTACTCTTTGGAGGGACATCAATCCTCTGTTAAGAGCGTAGTGTACTCGCCAAGTGGAGAGCAGATTGCCTCAGGCAGTGATGATAAGACTGTACGACTGTGGGATATAAGAGGTGGAACACTGAGCAAGCCTCATGCTCCAGCAGAACATCAAGATCATGTGACAAGCGTAGCGTATTCACCTAACAACGATCTGTTTGCTTCCGGCAGTGGAGACAAGACTGTTAGGTTGTGGGATGCGTGCAGCGGTACGTTGCTGCGAACTCTCCAAGAGCATCAAAATAAAGTTAGAAGCATAGCGTATTCGCCCAATGCAGAGCAGGTTGCTTCTGGTAGTGAGGATAACACTGTGAGGCTGTGGAACGCTCAAGACGGAACACTGCTCTATACCTTGAAAGGGCATCAAGATTATGTGACAAGCGTAGCGT
This sequence comes from Mycoavidus sp. HKI, assembly GCF_020023735.2. Classification (NCBI taxonomy): domain Bacteria; kingdom Pseudomonadati; phylum Pseudomonadota; class Betaproteobacteria; order Burkholderiales; family Burkholderiaceae; genus Mycoavidus; species Mycoavidus sp. HKI. Next base: position 1,578,763 of record NZ_CP076444.2, on the reverse strand, counting down.
ATTCACCTAACAAAGATAAGATTGCTTCTGGCAGCGAGGACAAGACTGTCAGGTTGTGGGACACGCGAAAAGGGGCGCTACTCAACATTTTGGAAGGGCACCAAAATTATGTTTGGAGCGTAGCGTACTCGCCAAGCGGGAAGCAAATTGCTTCTGGCAGCTGGGATAAAACCGTGCGATTGTGGGATACGCGAGATGGAGCGCTACGCTACACTTTGGAAGGACATCAAGATTATGTTAGGAACGTGACATACTCACCCAATGGAAAGCGGGTAGCTTCTGCAGGCGATGACAAGACAGTGCGGCTGTGGAGCGCGCAAAATGGAGCGCTACTCCACACTTTGGAAGGACATAAAAACTGGGTATATAGCGTGGCATATTCTCCGAACGGAGAGCTGATTGCCTCAGGCAGTGAAGACAAGACGGTGCGACTGTGGAACGCCACTTCGGGTCAGTGCCTCAGAGTGCTTCAAGGTTTTAATAGGGCCGTTTATAGCATTGCCTGGAAAGCGACGAACAACGTGCTCTATTTAGCGAGTGGCAGCGAAGATAAATCAGTACGTCAGTGGGAAGTGAAAAGAAAACAAGAGGGCTATCAAGTAAAACTGAGTTGGAGCTCGGGGCATGAAGTACTGATGGTGACGGAGATGCTGTTAAAAGGGGTACAAGGTCTAAGCCAGGTGAATAAAAGACTGTTACAACAGCGCGGGGCAGTGGGTGAGCCAGTTTCACGCTTAGTTAAAACAGACAATTAGATTTTTGTTAACAGATTTTAAACGCGAAAATTTGTGGGTAATTGCAAGGTTCATGGAGTTCTTACCGTATCTCAGTAAAATTTTCTGAGCGAAGTGCTGTGTGGGCGTGACGGGCTGAACAGCACCTGCTACGGGTCAATGCCTTTAAGCTGGCTGCTAGCGTAGGCTCATCATCAGTGGGAGCGTTTGCTGGCTTGCATGCGTGTGCGATGTCGCCCAAACAATAGCCACCATGGTGTCTTAAACCGCACAATACTGGCATAAAGCCAGACGTAAGCTACGATAAACACTATAGCGAAGCAAACTAGCACGGCGGTATGCTGCCAAAAGAGCGTCGCAGGCACCACCGCAATCAAATATAACAGCCAAAGATAAGGTGCCGTCAGTGCATTACACTGGGTCAGCGTGCGCGTATCTTGTACGTTCGCCGTTGGACGCATGAGCCGTTTGTAAATCAACGTATGTAAATGCCGATCATCTGCTAAGGTGACTGGGGTGCCGTGTAAGAAGCGTCTACGATAGATTGAGAAACATACTTCAAAAATTGGGTAAAGTAGCATTAAGGCGGGATACCAAGCAGAAACCTCAGGATGTTGCATAACCAATAAAATAGATAATTCACCTAACATAAAGCCAATGAAATAAGCGCCACCATCGCCCATAAAAATCCGTCCAGTCGGAAAATTCCAAATAAAAAAACCGAGAATGGCTCCCATCATAATCAGTGATGCCGAAAGTATGGCCGTGTCAGAGACTTGGTGTGCAACGTAGGCAAGCGATGCAGACATCAAAAACGTAATCATTGCAGCTAAGCCATTAGTGCCGTCGATGTAATTAATCGCGTTGGCGAGGCCTGCTATCACAAGTAGGGTAAAGAAGCAGCCGATAGCCGGATAAGCAATGACTGAGTCAAGCAGGGCGATGCCGGTGCGTGTCACATAAAGGTCAAGCAAGAAATAGGCCAGGCCGGCAGCAACTATCGTACAGCTGAGGCGAATGAATGGCGTTACGCGTTTAGTTAAGTCTTCAGTGAGGCCTGCTAAAAAAGTCGGCAGTCCGCAGGCGGCGAGGGATAATATGCTCAACGAAAGGCGCGGATCGTTGAGGTAAAGCTGACCGGCGGCTACGGTGAGGCCGGCGAGGATCGCAATGCCGCCGATACGTGGTACGGGTTGCTGATGGATTTTTTGTGGGCCGGACAGGTTGTGGTCAGCCGATAAATGTTCATGCAAATGCTGATAACGCACAATCAAAAAAATGACCAGGGTTGAGACAGTAAAGCTGAGCGTGAAATTAAGCATAGTCAATATTTTTCTAGCTACAACACATTTAAAGGAACTCTTCTTTAATCAGATTCATTATGCAGAAGACCCACGGATTCTATTTTTTACTCATTTCCACTTATAGGGGAAACTGGATAAAAAATCAATTTTTTAGAATATGATTCGTTTTAAGGGAGAGGAGAGGTTACTTATGACGCGCCGTTATTTTTTAAGCACAGCTCTAGGCATGGCCGCCGGTGGATTCGCTCTGGCGCCTTTAAAATCAACTATCTCGGCAAATGCGATCAAACCGGTTGCGTCAGTTGCCGCTTTGATCGAATTAGGTCTTACGCAGCCGGGGGACGGTACGGTGGTCATCACATTAGGCTATTACAGTGCTGGCGATGGCGGAGGGATGCTGGTTTATTGGGATGCATCTTCTGAACGTATGATTAACGGTGGCACGGTTATTGCTGCTGTGAGTCAGGCTAAAGGTCGCTGGCTTCAACTGCATGAAGGAGTTGCCGATTTTAGGCAATTTGGTGTTTTTAATGCGGAGATGAACGCAGATAATGCGCTGGCAGCGATGGTGAATGATCCTACGATTCATCGTATCGAGGCGCATACGCCACTCAATTTTGTTCGCCGCCACCATTTTTATCGTAGCAACCTCACGCTGGATTTTGGAGGTCAAAAGGTAACTACGCTCGGGATAGAGCCGGTTGGCGCGAAACAGATTAACGCTTTGGCCGCGGTGCTGTTCTTTAGTGGTAAGCCTGCTGCCAATACGGATACTGTTACCCTGAATGCAGTATTGCCGGAACAGACTGATATTTTTCCGGTTAGCGATGCAAGCACGTTTTCTGTTGGGCAGTGGTATCAGCTTGAGTCTGACGCACCGGGCGAGCCTTTAGCAAAAGAGCTGCAAAAATTAGTCCAAATTACACACATTATTGATGCAAAGCAGGTTCGGGTTAATTATAAAAATGGTTGGCCTTTGTTCGCAGGGCGGCAGATCCGTTGGACGCAGGTGAGTGTTATTGAACAGGTCCATATTAGCAATATGCGCTTTATCGGGCATGGCACGACTCCAAATACCGGCTCTCACCCTATTGCGTTTGAATATGCAGTGTCCTGTAATGTATCGGCAATTCATGCAAAGGCAACTTTCTGGAGCGTCATTATCAGGCGCTGGTGCGCATTCTTTCGCACTGAACGGTGCTCATTAACCAATCCGGTCAACATAAAGCATGGTGGCGCTGGCTACTTAACCCAGCATATCCATTGTCTTTACGGACATATTTTGGAGTGCAGTTCTGCCAATGCTCGGCATCTGAATGATTTTGTTTCGAGTGCATATTGCACCGTAGAAAATTGTCATAGCAACGGTGATCATGATGGCGCCTTTGTGACGCACGGACAATATGAGCATGACCTAGTCTATTCAGGGAATGCGGGCGCGATATCTTTTGCTAATTCAGGCAAGCAGTGGGGGGCTTCAGCCAAACGCATTACGGTACGCAACCATACCTGTACACTTTTTATTGCCAATGAGAAAGTCACTGACCTAACATTGGATGATGTCCATGTGTTGCACGTGGCTGGCCGGTCCAATACCGGCATTATGCGACTTAATGCGGATGGGGTTCAACTGCGAGGCTGCACGGTGGCTAGTGAGCTGACCTTGGTTCAGCGTACGGCTTTATCTTGCCGGTCGAATACCTTCAATGGCTGTAGTTTCAGGCTGGATAGCCGGCATGATTTAACCAGCAGCCCAGAGGATCCTCTCGGACAGTATTGCCAAACGCACTTGCCACCAGTCGAAAGAAATTCTGTGCATGCTCACAGTGCTATTTTCTTCAATCATTGCACTTTTGAGGGCAATCGAGCAAGCGCTTCTCTGTGGATCGCGGCGCATAACATTACACTAGATGCGTGCCGCATTGAAAATGTTGCCCTATGTTTAACCGGTACCGCTGAGCAGCACTTCACCCTAGCCGGTAATGCCGTCTTGTCAAATACCGCCAATCAAGGCGCTCTATTGTCTCGCGTTGGCAATGATCGCCTTATCCATTGGCGTTTAGGACCTTACCGCAGCATCGTAGCGCATGCAAACGTAGCGCATATTCAGTTAGTGGATGGGGTGAATCACTATCAAGCCACTCAGGTCCATTTTGTTCGCGGCAAAATTTTACTGGCTCCAGCCGCTTTTACCCCGCCTTCATTTTTGCTTGAGACAGGGCGTATCGAGGAAGGCCAGTTTAATGCGGTCGCACCGCCATTCAGTACTAGAGTCCGCATTGAGGGAACGCTCTCTATTGATGGAGAGTGATCCAAACTGGGGGCTGACGTTTCTAAGCCGCCTCCTTGAACGGCGAGTCGTCTGCGTCGGGTCCCCGGTTTTCCCTGGGCCAGCGACCGATTCGCCCAGCCCATTATGTTCATAAAGAGGAGTCGGCCCAATTACTCAAACTGCTGAAGGGTCAGCCTACCAAAATGAAAACCATCAATTGCCCGAGGAATAGGGGTAGTATCTGTGGGGTCCAGCGCCGACGGCCCATCTGGCAGGGGTCGACGTGGCATCGGGCCTCAGTCTAGGGGAAAGCTCCGGCCTAGGGGGAAGCTCCGGTCTGGAAGGGAGCTCCTCCAGTATAGGGGAAAGCTCCGCTTTAGAAGGGCGCTCCTGCGTGGGAGGTGAAAATGGTTCACCCACTGCCCCGCGCTGCCTTAGCAACTGCTCATTGATTCCGTTCAACCCTCCTACCCCTTCGATTACAGCACCTGTCACCGTAAGGACCTCATGCGCTGAACTCCAGCGCAAAATCACCTTATGCTCTTCCCCCTCTTTCTTCACCTCCCACTGGCGAACAGCTCTATCTTCGCTGCAAGTTACTAAATAGTTGCTGTTAGACTTTTCTTTCCAGGCAATGCTTGTGACTGCACCGCCAAAACCGCGAATCACGTTCACACTCTTATTCTGTTCCGCTTTGACATCCCACAGTTGCACAGTACCGTCCAAACCACCCGAGGCAAGCTGATCCCCTTGCGGTGAATACGCAACACTCTTAACCCAATCTGTATGGCCGTCTAAGATACACAGACAAGTGCCTGTTTTGACATTCCACAGTCGCACGGTAAAGTCGTAACTGCCTGATGCAAGCTGATCCCCTTGCGGTGAATACGCGACACTCCAAACAGAAGCCTTATGGCCGCTTAAGGTACGCAGATTATCGCCTTTTTCAAGCCCCCACAGACGCACGGTATTGTCTAAATTGCCCAAGGCGAGCTGATCCCCTTGCGGCGAATACACGACGCTAGTAACTCCACCCATACGACTCTTTAAGGCGAAAATTGGAGTGCCTGCTTTGACATCCCAAAAACGCACGGTATTGTCCAAACTGCCCGAGGCGAGCTGATCCCCTTGTGGTGAATACGCGACACTAGTAATTTCATCGATATGGCCGGTTAATGTGTGAAGCAATTTGCCCTTTTTGATATCCCACAGACGTATGGTCTGGTCATAGCTGCCCGAGGCAAGCTGATCCCCTTGCGGTGAATACGCAACACTAGCTACCTCACTCTTATGGCCACGTAAGGTGCTCAAACAATCCCCCGTTTTGACATCCCACAGACGTACAGTATGGTCGTGACTGCCCAAGGCGAGTTGATCCTCTTGTAGCGAGTACGCGGCGCTTTGAATCACATTTGTATGACTACTTAAGTTGTGAAGCAACGCGCCTGTTTTGACATCCCATAGACGCACTGTCCTATCATGGCTGCCTGATGCGAGTTGATCTCCTTGCGGTGAGTATGCGACGTTTTGAACCGCATCTATATGGCCCTTTATGGTGTGACACAGTACGCCCGTTTTGGCATCCCACAGTCGCACGGTATTGTCTCTACTGCCTGATGCGAGTTGATCTCCTTGCGGCGAATACACGACGCTAGTAACCCCACCCATATGGCCATTTAAGGTGTGATGCAATACGCCTGTTTTGGCATCCCACAGTCGAATGGTGCCGTCTCTACCGCTTGAGGCGAGCTGATCTCCTAGAGGCGAATACACAACACTCCAAACGAGATCTGTATGCCCGATTAAGGTGCGCAGACAATTGCCCGTTTTGACAACCCACAATCGCACGGTATTGTCCCTACCGACCGAGGCGAGTTGATCCCCTTGTGGTGAATACGCGACGCCAGTAACATCATCGATATGGCCGCTTAATGTGCGAAGCAACTTGCCAGTTTTGATATCCCACAGACGTATGGTCTGGTCATAGCTGCCCGAGGCAAGCTGATTCCCTTGCGGTGAATACGCGACGCCAGTAACCCAATCTACATGGTCGCTTAATTTGTGAAGCAACGCGCCCGTTTTGGCATCCCATAGACGCACTGTCTTATCATAGCTGCCTGATGCGAGTTGATCCCCTTGCGGCGAGTACGTGATGCTCCTAACCGAACCCGTATGGCCGCTTAAGGTCAAAATCTTTTTCCAATCTGAGGTCTCATATACGCTGATCCGACCGTTCCTAAGACCTACGGCGCAAGCTTTTCCATCCGGAGAATACACGCAGGAATACACCGGGCTCTCTTCTGCGAGATAAGGCCATTCGCCAAACTGCACCCCTGCCATCTGTGCACCACTTAAATTGGCCTGACGCAGCCATATCTGGTGCAGTTTGGCTTTTCTTAAATCCGCCTCTTGCAACTGCACAGAATCGAATACGCCATGGCTTAAATCCGCTCCTGGGATCCGAATCCCTTTTAAATCGTCTCCGTTAAACCGTATCCCCGCTCTGACCAAGACCGTCATAGCATTGGCCGCAGTTTGGCGCACCGCTTTGTCGGTTTTGGAGCGCTCGATAATCGCTGAGAGCTGATCCTTAAATGAAGGCTCTTGCTGAACGCGCTCAGTCAACCATCCCACCACGCCCAGATCGCCAACCCAATGCTTAGGGGCTAACGATAAGTCTTGCCGCCGTTGGGAAGGCAAAACAGATTGGTCTTCAAAACTATAGACGGAAGCGTCGCTACCACGACGGGGACGAGTTTTAGGCGCTAGGCACGCATCGAACGAATCGAAGAGCGAGCGTGCCACACAATATTCCAGCAGTGATTTATGGATAAAGCGATATTGATTACCGTTTCGAATCAGGGGCCAAGCTTCTCGCAGCAGTTGCTTTTCTTCTTCCTTGCCAAAAAAGGTGTCTTTCCAACTCCCCTTGTCTTTGCGCAATGAATACTCGATAACCGGATTACCAGCATTCTCTGTATACAGATGCACTGCTAAGTCTCGCACTAATTCAATACCGTGCTCGGTAAAGCCATCATCGGACCACTCTCTAAAGATCTCTCTTTTGGTCTCAGCTAAATTTTGTGTGCTTAAGCGTCGCTGGTTGCGCTCGAACCATTGTTTGACGAACTGGTCGTACAGGTCTATGCGTAACTGGATGGCAGTTCGCACTTTCCCCTCGTTTTCCAGATACGGTAATGCTTCTAGCACCACGCGCAGCAAAAAGGGGTTGCTAGCTAAATCTTTTAAATGCGGTTGTGCGAGGGCTTCTTGATATTGTTGCACCGCCCAGCCCATTGAGTTGTGCTGCACATATTTTTCTAAATACTGCTTGCGCTCTTTTTCTGAAAACGGCGCGATCACCACTTCTTGAAAGGACGGGTCTTCACCCTGCCGAGGCGGATTCGGTTGAAAACGGCTTTGATAGTCCCAGCCCAGATATTCACTGCGACAGCTGGTGATCATGGGGCCCTGCCAGCCGTCAGGCTGGTTGATGTGATTGCTCAGATACAGGTTCCGGGTCTGCCGAATCTCATCATAGCCGTCCAGAATAAAGACGAACTTTTGTTTTTCTTGCTTTAATTTCTGAATCTGAAATTCTGACAGCCCTCTTTTCTTTAACGCTTTGCCAATCAGATCGTGCTCAGGCTTGTCAATACTCGGCAAAGAAATAAACAGCGGTATCGCATCATGTGCTTTTTTATTCTCCCATAAGTGCTTTTCTAAGACGCGATTCAAGGTGGATTTGCCCGCCCCCGAGTCCCCCGTCAACAGCACCACGTGTTTATCTTTGATAAGCGCTTTAACTTTGGATAAAAGGTCAAACGTCTCCGCCTTCCCATCTAAACTCGCTTTGCCACGCGGTTCAATATACAGCTGCTGGGTTTCTTTAAACGCTTCATCTTGCTTGAGCGCAGCGAAATATTGCGCCTCTAGCGTAGTCCGCGGGTCGGCATTCAGCACCCATAACTGGTGGTGCTGTTGCTGCACGGTGGAGGCCAGCTGACTATGCAACGCGGTGCGGATGTCGTCAAAGATGCCATCTATTAACTGGGCAAACTCAAGGTGACCAAGCGGCAGCTCTTTTTTTAAACGGGCAATAAAATTGCCATGTCCATCCCAAAACTTGTCCAGAAACGTTTTAGCCTCATCGCTGCTTACTAACAGCCGTTCAATCAGCTTAAACAGCACGCCCTGCCGACTTTGATTAGAATACACTTCTCGCCCTGTTTGGGCTTGCGCCTCAAAGCGCAGGCAGTCCTCCATCCGAACGATCGTCGCTGAAATAAATTTCGCCAGGCATTGATCATAGCTCCCTTGGGTTAACGAAACCGGGATAATGCCGTGATCTTTCAGATACTCTGCCCGGATTTGCAAAAAGGCCATTTCCGTCAATACATGATGGAACTCTGCTTTATAGTTTTCCTCTTGTGAAAATTTTCTGACCACCTCACGGATTTCGGGGATTTCTGCATTGGCCGGTTGCTCACGATCTTTCAGATAGGCGGCTCGAAGTTCCTGATAAAAGCGATCATAGTCCGGCCATTTTAGATAGCTTCCCAATACCTCAGAACAACAGACGACGACCTTATTGACCGGTTTCACGTCGTCTCTTAGTTGGGTGGGCAACAAACACAGCTGATTGGTTAAAATATCTTCGAGCTTGCCATCCTTTTTCAGAGCTTCTGGCGAGTCGGAATATTTTTTTCCCATCGGCGTTTGATCGGAATACAGATTGACTTGAATTTTGGATAGCTTATTGATTAAATATTTAGATGTACTGGCCTCAGCTTTGCCGTGTGCGAAATTGTCGTGCGCATAGACCAGAAACAGGCTAGGTTTATTGGATACCTCTAAAGCGCTCAGAGTTAACAGCGCCTTTTCAAACAGGTAATCCACCAGCGCGCTTTTTTGCTGGGCAGACAGGGAGGCAGCAGATATGGCCGTCTGAGTCACAGCTGGCGCGCTGCTCGTAAACAGCGACATGACCGGCATAGTAGTGGCCGACTTAGTCTCCTCATAGCCCCAGGCTTGCGCTTTTTTATAACTTGCCTGCGCTTTAGCGGGTTTGCCTAATTTTTCCAGCAGTTCGGCGCGCTCAAAATAGACCTCAGCGATGCGTTCCCGCAAGGCCTTTTCTTCGGGGGTTTGCGATGTCTGGGCATTGGCAAGGGCACTCTTTAATTGGGATAAGAGGGGAGTTACCTGGTATGCATCCGCAGCCTGTCTAAAGGTTACTTTTGCCTGGTCATACAAGATAAAAGCGACATCCAGGTTCTCAGCCGCCTTGTGATGTCGACCCGCATCTAAATAGGTTTGAGCAAGCGCTAGACTGGCAGAGGTCGTAGGTGTTGAGTGCAAGGGTCTGGCCAACATAGTGCTTTCCTGTTATTTTTTACTGTTAGGTATTGCAGTGCAGTACTCATTTGAGCCAGTCCGCACCGATGCTTTGTTTTGGCAGTTTTTTACTGGACCTAAGTGCGCTAGGAGCATAATGGCTAGCAGGTAATGCCCCCCTCTTGACCCGCTGCTCCGGCCCGCACAGGGAGTATATCGGTACTTTGCCAGTGTCGTCATTCATTGTTTGCTGTCATCGAAATGACGGCAAGTGACATGAGTGTTGGGTCTTACATGGAAAGCTCTTTGGGAAGATCGAATTCACAGCTGAGGCATCCGTCGTAGATATGGATGCACTGGCGGCACGATACGCTGATCCGGGATATTGGGGCAAAGCACTTGAAGAGGGAGATGAAGGATCACTCGCGTGACAATCATCTCTTTAGGGAGATTTTTTGGCTAACTTTAACGTCAGTTCGGGTTAAGCGCTTCCTGGTAGAAGTGCTGCAAAGGCAATTTAGGCTTGTTGGGCATAAGGCAATAAGCGATGATTCCGCTGAGTAGATTAACAGCAAAGTTAATAGGAGAGCGATGGCGAGTATGCTCGATCTGGCATAGGTTTTTCAATTCATCAAAGACGGTTTCGACAAGCGATCGGAGGCGAAATAAAGCCTGATCAAAAGGGGTGTGAACAATAGGCTTCATATTGCGTCGAACCTTGGTAACAAGCGCAACGCCAAGATCCTCCAAGGATTGGGCCAGTTTCCTTGAGATATAGCCTTTGTCGGCATAAAGCTTGCCAAACAACGAGTGCACGAGATCAGGCACGGGCTTACGGTCATCGATATTACCCGGCGTGAACCTCAGCCCAAGCAGTTCACCTTGGTGATTAATCACCGCGTGCAGCTTGAAGCCAAAGAACCACCCTGTGGAACTTTTACCTCGAGCGGCTAAGCCATCAAATACACGGTGACGGCTAATACGTAGATTGTCGCAGACTGCAATAGGTGTGGAATCCACAATAGAGATTCCTGTGCATTGGCCTTTGAGGGTTTCAAACAGAGCGGCCAAAGCAAGGTTACAGCGCGGTAGCAACTCAATACAGCGATTATACGAAGGCAGATTCGGAAAGGCTTCACGCAGATGTTGGCAAACATGATTCAAGTAGAAGGACTTAAATTGCCGATAGCGAATTTGATGAAAAAGAACAACGAGCGTCATCAGTTCTGCCAAAGACAAACTCGTAGCACGTAGGCGTTGTCGCTTTCCGCTCGATAGCAGTTTTTTGTTAAGCTCGGGTTCAAATTCTTTGCAAAAATCATCCATCAAGCAATAAAGTTCGGTAAGATTGTCCATGAGCGCTTTGTCCTTTCTGAGAGGGTTCTGGTCGCAAAACTTAAATTCTCCTAGAAATGCTTAGCGCTCGCTTGCTTTCAATCAAATATTTTTCTCTGCTCTCTAGCTTTCCTTATCCCGAACTGAGGTTAACTTTACATTTTTGGGGGATGGGCACAAATAGCCTACTTGCACACGCGTTTGAGAAGCTTCAGCCCCCGGAATGAAACACTCTCCTTGATGACTGCTAAAGAAGCTATTGAAGATGCTCAGCGTCTTCTAAGATCCCTACAGCATCGACTAGTCGCGCAGGATGTTTAAGCAGTTTGATCATTGCTTTGAAACAATCATGCTTGACTAAGACGGCGATGACATCGGCTGCGGCTAGCGCCGGCTCTAAATCTGCCAAGTGGGCGTGGGCCAAATCGGCCGGCAACTGGTCAATAAAAGGTTCAACCACAATAAAGCGCGCCTCTGAAGTAGCGAGTAGTTTTTTTGCAATATGAGCTGCCGGACTTTCTCGAAAATCATCAATATTAGGCTTAAACGCTAATCCCAGTAAGGCAACGACAACTTCTTGGCGGGCTGCGCGTTGACCACTTGCCAGACATTGATCAATCGCTTCGTTAACTTTGTTAATCACCCATTCTGGCTTATGGTCATTGATTTGTCGGGCGGTTCGAATGAGTTTTGCCTGCTCAGGTGAGCGACTGACGATAAACCAAGGGTCAACCGCAATGCAATGGCCGCCGACGCCCGGACCTGGCTGTAGTATATTCACCCGGGGATGATGATTGGCGAGTTTAATCAACTCCCATACATTAATGCTGAGTTGGTCGCAAATCAGCGAAAGTTCATTTGCGAATGCGATATTGACATCACGGAAAGCGTTTTCCGTCAGCTTCACCATTTCTGCTGTGCGGGCGTTGGTGCTCAGCAATTTTCCTGTAACAAAGACACGATATAAGGCTTGCGCGCGCTCGGTGCAGCGGGTTGTTATGCCGCCGATAATGCGATCGTTGTGAACCAGTTCGCGTATGACTTGGCCGGGTAGCACGCGCTCAGGGCAATACGCGATATTGACATCAGGTATTTCGTTTTCTTGATGAGTAGTAGGAAAGGCTAAATCGGGTCGAGCTATTTTGAGCCAGGCGGTCATCTGATCGGTGGTTCCCACGGGGGAGGTCGACTCCAATATCACCAGATCACCTGGCTTGAGTACCGGAGCGATTGATTCGGCTGCTGCGCGCACATAACTTAGATCAGGTTGATGATCCTCTTTACTAGGGGTTGGCACGGCGATGATAAATGCATCGGCTGTTTCAGGTTGAGTTGAAGCTTTTAAATAGCCTTCTTGCACCACTGCGCGCACGATGATGTCAAGCTCTGGTTCAACAATATGAATCTTTCCCGCATTAATCGTGTCGACCGTGTGGGAGTTGATATCGACGCCGGCTACTTTGACTTTCCGGGAAGCCAGTATCGCGGCAGTAGGTAGGCCGATGTAGCCAAGACCGACTACACATATTTTCTTAAAATTCGTCTGTTTCATAGAAATTTTTTAATCAAAAAATTTGCCAACCCTTGATCAATTTATGATGTGGGTCGAGTGCATTGCCCACCGTGTTTGGCCCGTGTCTAATTATGCTTGGTAGGCAGCTAACGTTTGCACGATGCGCTCAGATGCTTTGCCATCTCCATATAAGTTATGCGCGTGCGACGTTATCTGGTTATATTCGGTTAGGTCATCAAGCAGCAGACTAACCTGTTGGCACAAGGTGTCGATATCCGTACTGACCAGACGTACGAGACCGGCCTCTAATGCTTCGGGGCGCTCTGTATTTTCTCGCATGAGCAAGACCGGCTTGCCAAGCGATGAGGCTTCTTCTTGCACGCCTCCCGAGTCGGTGAGGATCAGCGTTGAGCGCATCATCAGGTAGACGAACGGCAAATAGTCCAGTGGCTCAATCAGGTGAATGTTGCTGATTCCTTTGAGGGTGCGTTGGACGGGTTCTTGCACATGCGGATTAAGATGAACCGGATAAACGAAATCGACCTTGGGGTAGCGTTTGGAAAGGGTTGCGATGGCTGTACAAATACGTTCGAAGCCATCGCCGAAATTCTCTCTGCGATGTCCGGTAATGAGAACCAGCCGTCGTGTGCTATTGAGCTGGGGGAATTGTTTGACAAGGCTAGTGGCCAGTTGAGGGTTGCTGGCGATTTTTTGTTTAACCTCTAAGAGCGCATCAATCACGGTATTTCCGGTTACCACGATACGCTCAGCGGCGATATTTTCTTTCAGAAGATTGTCGCGTGATTGCGCTGTAGGGGCGAAATGTAAATGTGCCAGGGTGCCGGTTAATCTACGATTGGCTTCTTCTGGCCAGGGTGAATACAAGTTGCCGGTGCGCAAACCCGCCTCGACATGCGCGACCGGAATTTTCAAGTAATAAGCCGTTAGCGAGGCGGCAAAGGTCGTTGCAGTATCGCCATGGACCAGAACAAAATCAGGTTGGTATTCCATTAGCACAGGTTTGAAGCTTTCTAAGATGTTGGCTGTGATGGAGAAGAGATTCTGCCCTGGCTGCATGATATTTAGATCGAAATCGGGCTTGATATTGAAAAGATTCAATACTTGATCAAGCATCTGCCGGTGTTGTGCGGTAACGCACACTTTAGCTTCAAATTGAGTATGTTTGCTAAGAGCACGCACAACCGGGGCCATTTTGATGGCTTCCGGGCGTGTGCCAAAAACAGTTAATATTTTTTTCATCGATTGTCGGCCTTTGATTTGCAGCCATCATCCGTGCGGAGATAGACTGAACAAATGATGCTGTTTAAACAGCGGATTTTTTTTCTCGCATAATCCTACGCTAGAATAACATCCCTAAAGACTAGGTTGGAAAGTTTAGGTTGTAAGTGGGGCGGCAGTCATATCGACTAAGTTTGTAGAGACTACAACTATAGAAAATTCTAATCAGGGGAGAGACGGGGTGCAGTTAAATCATAGAGTTGAACTCAGCAATGCAAATGTGAGTGAGCTTGCCTAAATTATCTTTAGCACGAGCCTCGGTCTGGTCTACGGCTGCCATCCTGATCAAATTGGCAGTGGGACTCCTGCTCATCAAATTGTTAGCACTTGCCTTTGGCCCAGAGGGGGTAGGCTGCGCCGGAAATTTTATGACGCTGATCACGGTGTTAGGCGTGTTATCTGGCGCGGGTATTTACAATGGGGTGACCAAATACGTTGCTGAATTTCAGTTTGATGCAGTCCGCTTGCACCGTTTTTTTGGCACCTCTGCACTTATCGTGCTTGGCTCTTCCGGGTTACTGGCGCTCGTGCTGATAGTGGCTGCGGCCCCTCTAAGTCGATTATTGTTTGGTCGCGAAGATTTGCAGGGTGTGCTGCGAGTCGTGGGCTTTATTCAATTTGGTATTGCCTTTGCTAATTTGTTTTTGGCCATTTTAAAAGGCCGGTGCGATGCGAAGGGCGCCGCGCTATCGGTCATGAGTGGCAGTCTGTTAGGTCTGGGGGCATATTGGCTGGCTTGCCGTCTAGGTGGCTATGCGGGAGCGCTCATCGGCTTAGCGTTGATGCCGGCGTTGTTGATCTTGCCGGCAGCGATAGCGTTGCTTAAACGCAAGATCATACCGTGGCATGGGTTAAAGCTCACATGGGATGGCACGCTAGCTCGTGGTCTGTTCAAATTTACCGCGATGGCGCTTATCACTTCGCTCACGCTACCGATTGCTTACGTCATGATAAGGCAGCAGCTGGCGACGCATTATAGTTGGCAGGAGGTGGGCATTTGGCAGGGCATGAGCAAAATCTCGGATGCTTATCTACAGTTGATTACAGCACCTATTACCGTGTATTTGCTGCCAACCCTTGCTAGGCTCAAAACCAAACCAGATTTGGCGTATGAGATTCGCCGTGCGCAACGCTTTTTGTTACCGCTGGCGCTAGGCTTGAGTTTAAGTGTGTGGCTATTGCGCGATGTGGTGATTGGATTATTGTTCTCCGCTGAGTTTAGGCCGATGCGCGATCTTTTTGCATGGCAGCTGAGCGGTGATGTGTTCAAGGTAGGTGCTTATGTGTTCGGTTATTTAATCATTGTGAAAGCCTCCTTACGTTTTTATGTATTAGCAGAAACGCTCCAGTTTAGTTTGCTCTTGTTACTTTCGCACTGGTTGATTCCAATTGGCGGTGCGCTTGGGACTGTACAGGCTTACGCGGCGACGTATGCGGTTTATTTTGCTTTATGTGTATACATATTTTTTATCTATTGCAAAAGGGGAGAGTGAGTGTCTGTCATCCATATTTTGGGTTCCGATATTGAGCACCACAATCGGACGGTGCTGAGCTTTTTTAATGACATACTCGCACCAGAGTTGCCGCACTCTCAAATGCCATTATGTTTTTGGGTGGTTGCTCGAGCGCCGGCGCAATTGGGCAATTACCCCGCATTGCAGGTCAGAGTATTACCGGATAAACGAGCGCTGGCGAAGGCCGTGGCCGTGCTGGCAAAAAAATGCAGCGAGCAGCGCTTCTTTTTTCATGGTCAGTTTAATCTAGGTATTTGGCTCCTGCTCCTGACTGGCCGCATTCGCGCAGCACAAGTGAGTTGGCATATTTGGGGGGCAGATCTTTATGAAGATTCAGCTGGATTTCGATTTAAGCTGTTTTATGTGTTAAGGCGCTGCGTACAAGGGCGTGTTGGGCGGGTGTTTGCTACCCGCGGAGACCTGGCTTATTATCAGCAGCGCTATCCGCACGTTCCTATTACGCTGCTTTATTTTCCGACCCGTATGCCACCGGCGCAAAATCTCCCTCGTTTGCCGAAACCTGCAACGCAGCGGCTGACGATTTTGCTGGGCAACTCTGGCGATCGCTCGAATCGTCATATTGAAGGATTGCGGGCGATTTACCAGCAATTTGGCAAGCAGGTGCGTATCCTGCTGCCTTTTGGCTATCCATTGGGCAACGACTTATATGGCAATGAGATTCGCGCGGAAGCTGAAAAATTATTCGCGCCGGAGCAGGTCGAGTTCATCAATAAAGTAATTGATTTTAACGAGTACAGAAAGCTCTTAATGCAATGTGATTTGGGCTATTTCCTGTTTAATCGGCAGCAGGGGGTTGGCACCCTATGCTTGTTGATCCAACTCTGTATTCCATTTGTTATCAGCCGGCAAAACCCTTTCCAGCAAGACCTTGCTGAGCAGCGCGTACCGGTGTTATTTCATGGCGATGACTTGAGCCCTGAGATTGTGCGTGAAACCCAGCACCGAATGGCTCAATTAGATCAGACCCAGATTGCTTTTTTCAATCCTAATTACATCACAGGCTGGCAACGCGCGTTGGCGATTACCAATGGAGAGACTCTCGATGACGCTTGCTAATTTCCTGATTCTTTTAATGCTCTGGTTGGCAGCAGGTTCATTTGTGCTGGCGCTTGCCTATCGTGAATTCCGCTTAGTTGGATTTAGTTTTAATCTATGCTTTTCGCTGGCTTATCTATCCACTTTTTATCTTGGTTTTCCGTTCTCTTGTTGGCTAGTGCTGCATTTTGGTTTACCTATCTCACCACCGAATTATCTAGCTTATGCATTGCTGTTGCCGGCGGGTTTTTATATTTTTTACTACGCCACCTACAAAGTTAAGCTGCCACCGTTTTGGCGTTCAGGGTCATCCTTGTTCACCATGAAGCGTGAAGAAACGCATTTGCTGTGGGTGCTTCTGACGTTGCTTGCTGTAGTGGCGTTGGTTATCTTCATTCTAAATAATGGCTGGCTATTTTTTAGCTCGCGTAGCTATGGTCAACGCCTCTTTTCTAAAGACCTTTTTTTACTTCCCTTTAAGCGCCTTTTCTATTTTTTTATACCCGCTATGCTGGTGCTTTATTTCCTGCGGCCGAGCGTTAAATCTTGGCTAATGTTTCTTGTCGCAACCATTAGCTTTGGCGTACTCAGTTATTTTGCTGTTGGGGGCACACGCGCCAATATCGCTTTGTCATTCGCCTTGTTTTTATTTATTGGTATTGCCGATCATCATATCCGGCTTAGAACACTGCTGTTTGCTGGGGTGGCCGCGATTGGCGTGATGACGTGGCTGGCGTTACAGCGTTACGGGCTAAATGTTCAGGGTGCGGAGCGGATAGAGACGCTGCTTTACCTAACGCGCGACACTTTTTCGCCTTGGGAAAGTCTGGCGCTGTTATTAGAGAAGTATCGTGAAATCGATTTCCAGGGGTTAGCGCCGATTGTTCGCGATTTCTATGTCTATATTCCTCAATGGTTATGGCCTGAACGTCCGAACCTAGTGCTGAATACGGCCAATTATTTTACTTGGCAGATACGGCAATACTTTGCTGTAGCAATTTCACCCACCCTGATTGGATCGCTTCTGATTATGGGGGGGGGGTGGTCTTTTGTGCTGGGGGCGATGGTGGTCGGCCTGATTATTAGAGGGCTTGATGGCTTATATCGCGCGGCCAGATATGCGCAGAATCGCTATACGAGCGCTACGATGCAGGCTTTTTGCTTTGGCCTATTATTTCACATTATTATTTTGGTCAGGGAAGGATTAGATGCCTTCGTTTCGCGCCTAGGATTCTATTGTTTGGTCTTTGGCTCATGCCTGCTATTGGCCAAATTGTTGTACCGTTTATTGATAGCTGGCCGGCACAGGCAGAAAAAAATCGGGGGAGTTTGATGAGTGCTATTCCAAAATATGATATTCGCGGCATTGGCATTTGGGGTTTTCAGGAGCAAGCTCAATTTGTCGATTACCTGCTGGCCGATGGTGCATTGAAAACGGGTATGCTAGTTGCGATTAACGCTGAAAAAATAATTTTAGCGGAACAAAATCCGCTCCTCAGCGAGTTGATTGAATCTGCTGAATACAAATATGCCGATGGCATTAGCATCGTTCGTTCGATTAAGCGAAAGTATGCTGCAGCATCCTGTTTGCAGCGCATCGCTGGTGTCGATTTGTGGCAAGCTTTGATGAGAAGCGCTGGCTTGCGACGCATACCGGTATTTCTCGTAGGCGGTAAGCCCGAGGTGTTAGCCAAAGTAGAGCAGAAGCTGATTACCGCTTGGGGCGTTAAGATTGTGGGTAGCCATAGTGGCTACTTTAAAGAGGAAGAGCGCTCAGCACTGTTTCAAGCGATTCAAGAGAGTGGTGCCGCGCTGGTCACGGTTGCTCTGGGTTCGCCTAAACAAGAACTCTTTATGCGCTGCTGCCAGCAAATTTATCCAAATGCATTGTATATGGGGGTCGGTGGCACCTTCGATGTCTTTAGCGGTACGGTTAAACGAGCTCCCAAAGTGTGGCAATCCTTAGGTTTAGAGTGGCTCTACCGAGTGCTGGCCCAGCCAACCCGCATTGGGCGTGTGGCGAGATTATGCAAATACGCTAGTTATCACTATCGTGGCCAACTGTGAGTGTTTAGGCGCGCAGTTGCGTCAACCTTTCGTCTGGCCGTTCTTCACTATTAACCATCGGGCTGTGAAAAGTGCGTTTGTGAGCTATTTTGTCTGAACTATCCATGGGGCGGGCGTTAGCCTGGTCTGCGGCTGCCACCCTGATTAAAATGGGATTGGGGCTGCTGGTCGTTAAGTGGATGGCGCACGCTTTTGGTCCAGATGGCATGGGTCGCGCTGGAAATTTTATAGCGCTGGTTACTCTGTTGGGCGTACTTTCAGGCGCCGGTATTTACAACGGAGTGACCAAATACGTCGCCGAATTTCAGCATGATCCGGTCCGCTTACGCCGTCTGCTCGGCACGTCTTCTATTATAGTGTTTGGCTTCTCGTGTGTACTGGCGCTGTTGTTTATCTTGGCGGCAGCTCCTCTGAGTCAACTGCTGTTTGGTCGTGAAGATTTGCAGAGTGTCGTGTGGGCGATAGCCTTCATCCAGTTCGGTATTGCTTACGCCAATTTGTTTCTGGCCATCCTGAAAGGTCAGTGTGATGCGAGGGGCAATGCGCTGTCGGTGATCGCTGGCAGTCTGCTAGGCCTAGGGGTATGTTGGCTCGCATTTCGTCTCGGTGACTACTCTAGTGCATTGATTGGATTAGCTTTAGCACCAGCGTTATTGGTTTTGCCGGCAGGAGTCATGCTGTTTAAGCGCGGTATCGTATCGCTGAAGCCAATATGGGACAGCACGCTGGCTTGCGGCTTATGCAAATTTACTGCAATGGCGACAATCACTGCCATTATGCTGCCGCTGGCCTACGCCATGATGAGAGAGCTCTTGGCAGCTCGTCATGGTTGGGACGAGGTTGGCCTGTGGCAGGGAGTGAGTCAGATCTCCATGGCTTATTTGCAATTTATCACGGCGCCTTTTACCGTATATTTGCTGCCCATGCTGGCTAGGCAAAAAAATAAGATAGGCCTCGCGCGTGAAATCGGTCGTGCCCAATGCTTCTTGTTACCACTGGCATTAGTGATGAGCTTGAGTATATGGCTGCTGCGCGATATCGTGATTGAATTATTGTTTTCAGCTGATTTTAAGCCAATGCGTGATCTTTTTGCGTGGCAGTTGAGCGGCGATGTATTCAAGGTCAGTGCTTATATGTTTGCTTACCTAGTGATTGCGCGAGCCTCGCTGTGTTTTTGTGTGTTGACGGAAATCAGCCAATTTGGCTTGCTCACGTTTTTTTCGCACTGTTTGATTCCATCTGGTGGTGCGCTTGGGGCCGTGCAAGCTTACGCCGCGACTTACATTGTTTATTTTGCATTGTGCGCGACAGCATTTTTGATCTATTGTAAAAAGGGAAGGTAAGGGATGATGCTAGCTTCAAATATGCCTGTTATCACTATAGTGGCCAGCGTTGGGTGCTGACGCGCGTCGCTGTGCCAATCGCTCGCGTAACCGCTCCAGATACAAATAGACCACCGGTGTCGTATACAGCGTTAGGATTTGACTAACCAGTAGGCCACCAATAATCGTAATGCCAAGCGGGCGCCGCAGTTCAGCGCCTTCACCCTGGCCGAATGCCAGTGGCAGTGCGCCTAGCATGGCTGCGCAGGTGGTCATCATAATGGGTCGAAAGCGCAATAGGCACGCGTTAAAAATGGCATCGCGCGCAGTGCTGCCACGACGTGTTGCAGCGATGGCGAAATCGATCATGATGATGGCATTCTTTTTCACAATCCCGATCAACAGCGTGACGCCAATCAGTGCAATCAAGCTAAATTCAGTGTTGCATAAGAGCAGTGCAAGCAGTGCGCCGACACCTGCCGAGGGGAGCGTTGACAGGATCGTCAGAGGGTGAATGGTGCTTTCATACAAAATGCCAAGCACAATATAAACCGCAACAAATGCTGCGAGAATCAACAGTGGCTGGTTCGCTAATGACTTTTGGAAAACCTTGGCGGTGCCTTCAAAGCTGCCGTGGATGGTGGCGGGCACCCCGATTTCGTTCATCGTCCCGTGAATGATTGCGGTGGCATCGGATAGCGATTTATCGGGCGGTAAATTGAATGAGAGGGTGGTCGCGGCAAAAAGTCCCTGATGGAATACAGCAAGTGGCGTATAACCTGGTTGATACTGGGCAAACGCGGATAATGGCACCATCGTTTGCGCGCTAGCCGTACGCAAATAAATATCATTGAGTGACGCGGGATTTTGCGTGTATTGCGGGGCTAGTCCCATGATCACGTGATACTGGTTTAACGAGTTATAAATGGTCGAAACTTGCCGTTGGCCGAACGCATCGTACAGTGTGCTGCTGATTTGTGCGGGTGTTATGCCAAAACGCGCGGCGCTAGCGCGATCAATCACGATCATATTTTCTAGCCCTTTTTGTTGCGCGTCGCTATTCACATCGGTCAGTTCGTTCTTGTGCTGCAGTGCTTCTGTGAGTTTTTGCCCCCAGCGATAGAGTTCAGCCGATGATTCGCCGAGCAAAGTAAATTGATATTGCGCATTGCTTTGCCGCCCACCCACCCGAATATCTTGTGAGGCATATAAGAAAGCCCGGCTACCCGCCACTGCGTTGAGTTTTGGGCGCAGCCGTTCGATCACTTGCGCAGCGCTCAGTTGGCGCTCAGGGCGTGGTTTTAATGAGATGATCATGAAACCGGCATTGGCGCGTCGTCCACCGATAAAACCCGCGATAGTGTCGATGGCAGGATCGGCGTTGATGATTGCCATCGATTGCGCCAGCTTTGTTTGCATCAGCTGGAATGAGGTATTCTGGTCGGCGCGGATGCTGCCGACTAAAATTCCAGTATCTTGTTGCGGAAAGAAACCTTTAGGAATGGCAATATACAGATAGATATTGCATGTGATGGTGGCAAGTAAGATGAGCCCAATCAGTTTAGGTCGCTGTAGCGACCAATTGAGAGAAACCTGATAACCTCGCTGCAACGCCTCGAAAAAGCGTTTGCTAGTACGCGCTAGGCCTGTTGGTACGGGTTCGGCTGAGGTTTTTCGGGCGCGTAAAAGGCGCGCGCACATCATCGGAGTGAGCGTCAGCGACACCAGCAGCGACATACCAATCGCCAATGAGAGCGTGAGTGCGAATTCGCGGAAGATGCGACCGACGATGCCGCCCATCAATAAAATAGGTAGAAAAACCGCGACCAGTGAAATTGAAATAGACAGTACCGTAAAGCTGACTTCGCGCGCGCCGGCCAGGGCTGCGCGCAACGGCGATTTGCCGGCTTCAATATGGCGTGAAATATTCTCCAATACAACGATCGCGTCATCGACCACAAAGCCAGTGGCAACCGTGAGCGCCATCAATGACAGGTTATCGATGCTATAGCCAAGCAGGTACATGGCACTAAAAGTGCCGATGATTGAAATCGGTACCGCAATGCACGGAATCAGGGTTGCCCGAGCATTGCGTAAAAAGGCGAAGACCACAAAAATCACTAGGCCAACCGCAATTGCCAGCGTATAGCCAGCATCTTTTAAGGAAGCACGGATGGTTTTAGTCCGATCGGCGATGGTCGTAATATTCACCGCTGCAGGTAGGGCGGCTTCTAGTTGCGGCAAGAGCGTCTTGACGCGGTCAACGGTGTCGATGACGTTAGCGCCCGGCTGCCGGTAAAGGATCACCAGTACGGCAGGTTGGTTATTCAACAAGCCAAGCGTGCGTACATTTTCAACGGAATCGCTGACCTTGCCGACATCGGTTAAGCGTACGGCTGCGCCGTTACGGTAAGCGATAATCAGATCACGGTACTGGCTGGCCTGGGTTGCTTGGTCGTTGGTGTAGAGTTGATAGCGCTGAGCACCATGCTCTAGAGCGCCTTTGGGCATATTTTGATTGGCCGCTGCGAGCGCGCTGCGTACCGTCTCAAGACTCATTCCGTATTGAGACAACGCCTGTGGGTTAAGTTCAATCCGCACGGCTGGATTGGCGGAGCCGCTGACCGCGACTTCACCAATGCCGGGTACTTGAGACAGCGCTTGTTGCAGTACCGTCGCCGCTGAATCGTAGAGCTGGCCGCGCGTTAGAGTGGGTGAGGTGAGCGCGAGGATTAAGACCGGGGTGTCAGCCGGATTGACTTTGTTATAGCTGGGGTTTTGTTTCAGATGACTGGGCAGATCGGCGCGCGCGGCATTAATGGCCGCTTGTACATCGCGCGCGGCGCTATCGATATTTCGATTTAGTTCAAACTGCAAAATAATTTGAGCTGAGCCGCTTGAGCTCGCCGAGCTCATTTCGGTGACGCCATCGATTTGCCCCAAGCGGCGCTCGAGTGGGCTGGTGACACTGGTGGCGACGACTTCGGGGCTGGCCCCTGGCAAACTTGCTTCTACCGAAATCGTTGGGAAATCAACTTGCGGCAGGGGTGACACCGGCAGTTTGAAAAAAGCAAAAATGCCAGCGAGCATGATGCCGGCCGACAACAGCGTCGTTGCAATTGGGCGTGCAATAAATAGACGCGATAAATTCATAGTGTGCTTGGGGCTTGGCGTTTAAAGCGCTGTGCTAAGCGGTCGAAAGCAAGATAAATAACCGGTGTGGTAAAGAGCGTTAGGACCTGGCTGACGATCAGCCCGCCGACAATTGCAATGCCAAGCGGCCGGCGTAGTTCGGCGCCAACTCCTGAGCTAAGCATCAATGGGATCGCACCAAAGAGCGCGGCGAGTGTGGTCATTAGAATCGGCCGAAAGCGCAATAGGCAAGCTTGGTAAATAGCCGCGTGCGGCGACTGCTTTTGAGTGCGTTGCGCTTCGAGGGCGAAATCGATCATCATGATGGCGTTCTTTTTAACGATACCAATCAGTAGCACGATGCCGATGACTGCAATCACATCCAGGTCGTGGCCACTGATCACCAGTGCAAGGAGCGCGCCGGCGCCGGCTGAAGGCAGGGTTGACAAGATGGTGACGGGATGAATAAAACTTTCGTATAAGACCCCAAGCACGATATACATCGTGATAATCGCCGCTAGAATTAAAAACAATTGGTTAGTGAGCGAGGCTTTGAAGGCGAGCGCGGCACCTTGAAAGCGTAGGTTAAATGAGTTGGGTAGCTGAATTTCAGCGCAGGCTTTTTCAATTTCTTGGACGGCAGCGCTCAGTGATGCATTGGGCGCTAAATTAAACGAAACCGTGGCGGCTGGAAATTGGCCGAGGTGGTTGACGATCAGGGGTGCGCGCTGCTCGCTGAGGCTAGCAATCGCTGTGAGTGGCACTTGGCCGCTGGCAGAAGTTGTCGATGGCAAATAGATTGAACCGAGCGTAGCCAGCGCGCTCATGCCTTGTTGTGCTACCGAATCGGCCTCCAGGATGACGCGGTATTGGTTTGATTGGGTGAAAATAGTTGAAATAATGCGCTGGCCGAAGGCCGTATAGAGTGCGTTGTCGACCGTGGCTGGCGTGATGCCAAAGCGGGCCGCGTTATCGCGGTCAATTTTCACATAAATGGATAAACCATTGTTTTGCAAGTCAGTGGCTACATCGGCAAGGACTTTAGACTGTTGCAAGCGCGTGATGAGTTTAGGTAACCAGACATCGAATTCATCTGCTTGGGCGTTTTGTAGAATGAACTGATATTGGGTTGGGCTGACCGTTGCATCAATGGCTAAATCTTGCACGGGCTGCATATACAGTGACACGCCAGCAATCGATGCCACGCGTTGTTGCAGTCGTCGGATGATTTCACTGGCTTGAGCTGTGCGTTGACCATGCGGGCGCAGATTGATTAAGAAGCGTCCGTTATTTAAGGCGATATTTGACCCATCGACCCCGATGAACGACGACAGGCTCATCACATCTGGGTCTTGCATAATCTCGGCGGCTAGGGCCTGCTGACGTTGTGCCATCGCCGCATACGAAGTAGTTTGCGATGCTTGCGCAATGCCTTGAATGATGCCCGTGTCTTGGACTGGAAAAAATCCCTTTGGAATGAATAAATATAAGAGTACTGTCAGTAGCAAAGTCCCTAGCGCGAGCAATAACGTCAGCGACTGATGAGCGAGCACCCAAATCAATGCACGTCCATAGTGCATGATCGTGGCCTCGAAAAAAGCCCGTGTTTTAACTTCGAATGTGTGTAGGTATCGGTTGGTTTGGGTAGACCCCGAGCGCAGCAGATAGGCGCACATCATCGGCACTAAGGTGAGCGATACCAGTGCCGAAATCAAAATAGCAATGGCCAAAGTAAGCGCAAATTCATGAAACAGCCGGCCAACCACATCCCCCATAAAAAGCAGTGGAATCAGCACGGCGAGCAGTGAGATGGTGAGAGAAATAATTGTAAACGCAATCTGTTTTGAACCTTTTAGCGCGGCCTGCAATGGACTCTCGCCCTCTTCAATGAAACGCGCGATATTTTCGATCATAACAATCGCGTCATCCACCACAAAGCCAGTGGCAATGGTTAACGCCATCAAAGACAAGTTATTGAGCGAGAAGCCCCATAAATACATCACCGCAAGCGTACCAATCAGCGATAAAGGGACGGATAAACTCGGAATCAAAGTGGCATAGAAGTTTGATAAAAACACAAACATGACGAGTACCACGAGCGCAATCGACAGCAGGAGTTCAAACTGTACATCGTGCACGGAGGCGCGAATGGTGGTGGTGCGGTCGGTCAGGACGGTGACTTGCAAGGCGGCCGGCAGCGCTTGTTTTAATTGCGGTAGCAAGGCCTTGATGCTATCCGTGGTTTGAATCACATTGGCGCCCGGTTGGCGTTGCACATTCAAAATGACTGCCGGGGTTGTGTTCATCCAGGCGCCAAGCTTATCGTTTTCAGCACCTTCAATCACGGTGGCAACGTCGGCTAATTTAATCGGCCGGCCATTTTTATAGGCGATGATTGCGTTGGCGTATTCGTCAGCGCTTTGCAGTTGATCATTCGCGTTGATCGTGTAAGCGCGCGATGGTCCATCAAAGCTACCTTTAGGCGTATTCACATTCAGTGTGCCTAGGGTTATGCGTAAACTATCCAGCGTTAAGCCATAGGCGGCCAAGGCGCGTGGATTGGCGCGAATCCGCACGGCCGGCCGTTGTCCGCCGCTCAAGCTCACCAGCCCAACCCCTGAGACCTGCGATATTTTTTGCGCCAACTGCGTGTTGGCGAGGTTTTGCACATGGGTTAAGGGGAGCGTGGCTGAGGTTAGCGCCAGCGTTAGGATAGGCGCGTCGGCCGGGTTGATTTTGGCATAAATGGGGGGGGCGGGAAGATCAGTGGGCAATAAATTGTTCGCGGCATTGATGGCCGCCTGTACCTCTTGCTCAGCGGTATCCAGTGACAAATCAAGATTGAATTGCAACGTAATCACGGAGGCACCCGCTGAGCTAGCCGATGACATCTGTTTTAAGCCTGGCATCTGACCCAATTGGCGCTCAAGCGGTGCGGTGACGGCTGAAGTCATCACCTCCGGGCTTGCGCCCGGATAGAAGGTTTGTACTTGAATCGTCGGATAATCAAGTGCCGGCAGGGCTGAAATGGGCAAGAAGCGTAGCGCGACCAACCCAGCCAGCAGAATGGCCAGCATTAATAAGCTGGTGCCAACCGGACGTACAATAAAGGCGCGCGAGGGATTCATGCCGGTTGAGCGGGTGCAATGGCGATTTTTGTGCCTTCACGTAGGCGATCTGCGCCGTCAATCACGACCTGCTCTCCGGGCGTTAGTCCCGCCTTGATGCTGGTGTATTCACCACTAACCGGGCCAGTTTTAAGGGTACGCACGGAGACGGTGCGATCTGCATTGACAATATAGACATAAGGGCCGATCGAGCCGTTTTGAATCGCTGGACTGGGTACGATAGCGATGCCACGTAGGGTATTGACCAATAGATTAATGTTCACGAACTGGTTCGGATACAGCATATCTTGCTGATTAGCGAAGTGGGCTCGCAATTTTATGGTGCCGGTTGCCGTATCGATCTGATTATCAATGGTTTTCAGATGCCCCGTTTCAAGCACTATGCTGCGGTTGCGATCGTAAGCAGAAACCGGTAATTTTTGTGTCGAGTGCAAACGTTTGAGCACTGCGGGCAGGGCATCCTCAGGCAAACTAAAAATAACACTAGTTGGCCGCATCCGTGTAATCACCACAATGCCGTTGGCATCGCTAGGTTGTACATAATTACCGGCGTCAACTTGCCGTAGACCGACGCGGCCACTAATTGGGGTGGTGATGCGGCAATGCGCCAAATTAAGTTTATATTGATCGACCTGAGCGCGATCGGCTTGCACGATGCCTTGATACTGCTCGACCAGTGAGGCTTGATCTGCCACTTGTTTCGCCGAAATTGAATCTTGTTTCAACAAAATTCGGTAGCGTTTAAGATCCGCTTGAGCCTGTTTGAGTAAAGCGAGATCTTTAGCCAGTATGCCTTGTGCATTTTGCAAATTAATCTGATGGGGTCGTGGGTCAATTTGGGCGAGTAAATCGCCTTTTTGCACAAATTGCCCTTCTCTGAACATCACTTTCATCAGCGTGCCTGAGACTTGCGTTTTTGCTGTTACGCTGGCGAGTGGGGTGACGGTGCCGAGTGCATTAAGTTCAATCGGCATCTCGCCGAGCGTGACCTGCGCGACACGTACAGTTTGCACCTGAGCGCTGTCTAGGCGCGAACTACTCTGCAGCTTAGTTGCTGAGTTGGCGTGGGTTGGGTGGAGCCAGCCGCGCCAGATCAGTATGGCAAGCGCTAGGGTGAAAAGCGTAAGCAGTAGCAGCCAGGTGCGCCGCGGCATGACGCGCATCCTGTTAAGCGTTTGTAAAAAGAAACGCTTAACAGGCGTTATCTGTTGGCCCTCAGTCATTTAACGTTCCTTTTGCTGGTTTTTTTCACTATGCCGATGCCACTCAACTAACTATCCTTAATCCAGAGGCATCACAATCAGAGAGCGCACCACAATAGCAGCTTCTTGACTCATAAACTATTAGCGTACACTAGATAAGACAAAAAAGTGTATGGTAAGTGTTAGCGTTAACTCAAAAGCACATCGCCTTGAGGCGGCGGTGATGAGTTTATGCGATCAGTAATGATAAGCGCCATGCTAAAATCCAAAACAAATGTGCTCCCTATCACAAAATTCCTCCGATTTACTCTGCGGTTTTATCTAATGATCCAATCTACTATGATGCTGCGCGCAATGACGCGCTCGATATTTGTTCTCGCGATAGCGGGGTGTAGCTCGCCTAATCCCAATGCCATTGATTATCAAGGCGCAACAAAATCGAAATCTACACCGCTCGTGGTCCCGCCTGATATGGCGTATGCGACAACCCAGCAGCGTACCCCGGGGCCAGATGGCACGGTATCGCTGTCTTCGTATCTGCGTCCTGAGCCTGTTATGGTGCCGCTCGAGCGGGCGCTTGAGCCGATTGTCGGCATGCATATTGAGCGTCAAGGCAGTATGCGTTGGCTAATCGTCGAGCAGCAAACCCCGCAGCAACTGTGGCCGCAAATCCGTCAGTTTTGGCAAGAGCAAGGTTTTTCGCTCACGCTTGATGCCCCTGAGCGGGGTGTGATGGAAACGGACTGGAAAGAAACTTATACCAATATTGACCAAGGCATTATCCGCAACACGCTCGCTAAAGCATTCTCACATGCTTATGTGACGGGCGAAAAAAATCAATATCGCCTTCGCCTGGAGAGCCGCCCGCAGGGGGGAAGCACGATCTTATTAAGCCAGAAGGGCATGCGTGAGGTGTTGGTAGGCCGTCACAAAGAAATGAGCCAATGGCAAAGCGCTCCGCATGATCCGGTTCTTGAAGCCGAATATTTGCAGCGTTTGATGCTGGCATTGGGGCCGAATAAATCGAGTCAAGCACCGACTGTGACTGGGGTTGCTCTTTCGACGGCAGCGCTAGCCTCACCCGCGCAGCAGAGTGCGCCGGCTCCCGTTAGTTTGACCCAAATCGATTTTGCTGAGCCATTTGACCGGGTGTGGTTATATATAGGCTATACACTTGAACGCGGTAATTTCAGCGTTGCTCAGGGCAACCGTGCTCAGGGCATGTATACCGTGCGTTATGTTGAACCCACGGCTGCTGCGGCTGAGCCTAGTTTTTGGAGCCAGGTTTTTCGTGGCAAAAAAGAGAAAGTGGTAAAGCAGTACAAACTGCGTGTGCGGGCGATGACTCAGACCACAACTCGCGTGGCCGTGGTCAATGATGACGGCGAAATGGATGTTTCACCGTCAGCGCAGCGCATCTTATCGCTGCTTGCTGATCAATTGCGTTAAACAATCGCTGTAATTGCATTGAACAATCGCTGCGAACACGTTAGAATCTCGGCTTTGCAGCAATTTGTGTAAACATAGTCTGTGCCGACGTGGTGAAATTGGTATACACGCTATCTTGAGGGGGTAGTGGCGCAAGCCGTATGAGTTCGAGTCTCATCGTCGGCACCATGTATTTTCAATGCCAGCTGCTTAGCGTGTGCTTCGGCTGGCATTATTGTTTGAGTTTATGGATATAGGTATGTATAGCTGGGCATTGATGATGTCCGCTAGCAGCCTAAAACGATAGAGGATTGTCTTGAACCTCGCAGCTTGGTTTCCTGTCTTGCTCTTTATCCTCGTGGGCACGGGTTTGGGTATGATATTGCTCGGTATCGGCAAGATACTGGGCCCCAATCGCCCGAATAGCGAGAAAAATGCACCTTACGAATGCGGCTTTGAGGCATTTGAAGATGCGCGCATGAAATTTGATGTGCGCTATTATTTAGTCGCGATCTTGTTTATTATCTTTGATCTAGAAACTGCCTTTCTTTTTCCGTGGGGCGTGGCGCTTAGAGATATTGGCTGGCCGGGCTTTCTCGCGATGATGATTTTTCTGCTCGAGTTTGTGCTGGGTTTCGCCTACATCTGGCGCAGAGGCGGACTCGACTGGGAGTGATCAGGGTGAGGTATAGCAAATGCAGAGGGCAGATTAATGCTGATCTGGAGCGGAGCGCAAAGTTATGAGTATTGAAGGCGTCCTGCAAGAAGGGTTTATTACCACCACTGCGGACAAGCTGATTAATTGGACGCGCACGGGCTCGTTATGGCCGATGACGTTTGGTCTTGCTTGCTGCGCGGTTGAAATGATGCATGCGGGTGCATCTCGTTATGATCTCGATCGCTTCGGCGTTGTGTTTCGGCCCAGTCCGCGCCAAGCCGATGTGATGATTGTGGCGGGTACGCTGTGTAACAAAATGGCGAGCGCATTGCGCAAAGTCTATGACCAAATGGCAGAACCGCGCTGGGTGATTTCGATGGGCTCATGCGCTAATGGGGGTGGTTACTATCATTACTCATATTCTGTCGTACGGGGTTGTGACCGGATTGTGCCGGTTGATGTGTATGTGCCAGGCTGCCCACCGACGGCTGAGGCCCTAATTTACGGCATTATTCAGTTGCAGGCTAAGATCACTCGTACGAATACGATTGCGCGCTAATTTCTCTGCAATACAGTTAAGCAAAATTTTTGATACGGTATTTGAAGTGGGGTCTTCCTCAATGACAAGCAAGCTCGCAGCGCTCATGGCGAATCTCGAGGCAACCTTTGGTACTGATGTGCGCATTACGCATGCGTTTGGGCAGATTACAGCCGTGGTCAATGCCAATAAGTATCTCGATGTGATGCGCACGCTACGCGATGAAGCTTCGTTGTGCTTTGAGCAACTGATTGACTTGTGCGGTGTTGATTATTCCGTGTATGACGAGGTTGCTAAGCGCGAACTCATCGTGGCTCAAGATGAGTCGATATGTCCTCGTTTTGCCGCCGTCTCGCATCTCTTATCGATTACCCATAATTGGCGCTTACGTGTCAAAGTATTTGCGCCGAATAACGAGTTGCCGGTGTTGCCTTCGGTGATTGACATTTGGAGTTCAGCCGATTGGTATGAGCGCGAAGCATTTGATCTGTTCGGTTTAGTCTTTGACGGGCATCCGGATTTGCGTCGTCTTTTGACCGATTATGGTTTTATCGGTCATCCATTCCGCAAAGATTTCCCGGTTTCTGGTTACGTTGAGATGCGTTATGACCCTGAGCAAAAACGGGTGATTTATCAGCCGGTAACCATCGAGCCACGCGAAATTATCCCACGCGTCATCCGCGAAGAAGGCTACGGTGGCTTGAAGCCAAACCGTCCTAATTAACCCAGGCTACGACATATGAAGCGAAGATTAAGTTGGGATCGCTAAGATGGCAGAAATCAAAAACTACACGCTGAATTTTGGTCCACAGCATCCGGCGGCCCATGGGGTACTACGGTTGGTGCTGGAGCTTGATGGTGAAGTGATTCAGCGCGCCGATCCTCATATTGGTTTGCTCCACCGGGCTACTGAAAAGCTTGTTGAAACCAGGACCTATCTGCAATCGGTGCCGTATATGGACCGTCTCGACTATGTGTCGATGATGGTCAACGAGCATGCCTATGTGATGGCGATTGAGCGGATGTTAGGCATTACCGTGCCGGTCCGCGCACAATATATCCGGGTGATGTTTGACGAGATTACGCGGATCCTGAATCATTTAATGTGGCTGGGTTCACACGCGCTTGATGTCGGTGCGATGGCGGTCTTTCTGTATGCGTTTCGCGAACGTGAAGATTTAATGGATGTTTATGAGGCGGTGTCAGGCGCTCGTATGCACGCGGCTTATTATCGCCCAGGCGGTGTTTATCGCGATTTGCCTGAGGCGATGCCGCAATATAAAGCCTCTAAAATTCGTCATGCCAAGGCGCTGACCAAGCTGAATCAAGCGCGTCAGGGTTCAGTCCTTGATTTTATTGATGATTTTAGCCAACGTTTTCCAAACTGCGTCGATGAATATGAAACCTTACTCACCGATAATCGGATCTGGAAGCAGCGTTTAGTCGATATTGGTATTGTGAGTCCTGAGCGCGCCTTGCAGCTTGGCCTGACCGGGCCGATGTTGCGCGGTTCCGGGGTTGAGTGGGATCTGCGCAAAAAGCAGCCTTATGAGGTTTACGCTCAGCTTGATTTTGATATTCCAGTTGGTACCAACGGTGATTGTTATGATCGTTATTTGGTGCGCATTGAAGAAATGCGGCAGTCAACTCGTATTATTCGTCAATGCATAGACTGGTTGCGGCAACATCCGGGTCCGGTGATGATCGATGACCATAAGGTTGCGCCGCCTAATCGGCTTGAGATGAAAAGCAATATGGAAGCGCTGATTCATCATTTCAAGCTGTTCACTGAAGGTTTTTGTGTGCCCGCTGGAGAAACCTATGCGGCGGTTGAGCATCCAAAGGGTGAATTTGGTATCTACTTAGTGTCAGATGGCGCTAACAAGCCTTACCGCTTGAAGATACGCGCACCCGGTTTTGCTCATTTGTCGGCCTTAAATGAAATGGCAAAAGGTCACATGATTGCTGATGCGGTAACGATTATCGGCACGCAAGACATTGTATTTGGTGAAATTGATCGTTAATCAGGAACTGCGCCTAGGCGTTATAGTTTATTTATGGCTGTCTTTTAAGCCAGTGATGTAATTAAAAGAGTGATCTTCACAATGCTCTCTGCTGAAGCTTTGAAAGAAATTGATCGTGCGCTAGCCAAATATCCGGCTGCGCAGAAACAGTCCGCTGTGATGGCGGCGCTTGCGGTCGCGCAGGATGAGCATGTCTGGCTCTCGGCTGAAGTGATCCGTTTTGTTGCGGATTATCTCGCTATGCCTGCCATTGCTGTGCAGGAAGTCGCGACTTTTTATGCCATGTATCAAACGACGCCGGTGGGTACGCATAAAATTACCGTCTGTACCAATCTACCTTGTGCTTTATCGGGTGGAGAGGCGGCGGCCGATTATGTGAAACGTAAACTGGGTATTGGCTTTGGCGAAACCACGCCAGATGGCAAATTTACGCTGCGCGAAGGCGAATGCATGGGCGCCTGCGGCGATGCGCCGGTGTTGTTGGTGAACAATAAACGAATGTGTAGTTTTATGAGTCGTGACAAAATTGATCAGTTGCTCGAGGAGCTTGCGCGATGACGTGTGTGCACGAACGCCACCTGCAACCATTGATCTTGGCTGGACTGAACGGCGAGAACTGGCAGCTCAAGGACTACCTCGCGCGTGGCGGTTACCAACAGCTTAAGCGTATTCTGGCTGAGAAAATCCCCCCTGAACACGTGATTGCCGAAGTTAAAGCTTCGGGTCTGCGCGGGCGCGGTGGTGCTGGTTTTCCAACCGGTCTTAAATGGAGCTTTATGCCCCGTCAGTTTCCAGGCCAGAAATATCTGGTGTGCAACTCTGACGAAGGCGAGCCTGGCACGTTTAAGGATCGCGATATCCTGCGCTACAATCCGCATGCGCTGATCGAAGGCATGGCGATTGCCGCTTATGCGATGGGTATTACCGTTGGCTATAACTATATTCATGGTGAAATCTGGCAAGCCTATGAGCGCTTTGAGTTGGCTCTTGAACAGGCGCGCGCGGCAGGGTACTTAGGCACCAACATTGTTGGCTCAGATTTTTCATTTGAGCTGTATGCGCACCACGGTTATGGCGCGTATATCTGCGGTGAAGAAACCGCATTGCTTGAATCGCTAGAAGGCAAAAAAGGTCAACCACGCTTTAAACCGCCTTTTCCGGCAAGTTTTGGCCTGTATGGCAAACCGACCACCATCAATAATACAGAAACGTTTGCCGCGGTCCCGTTTTTGTTTGCGCTTGGCGCGCAGAAATATTTGGAGCTGGGCAAACCGAATAACGGTGGCACTAAAATCTTTTCGGTCTCAGGCGATGTGGCCAAGCCTGGCAATTATGAAGTACCGCTGGGCACGTCATTTGCCACCTTATTAGCCTGTGCTGGCGGGATGCGCGGCAATGGTCAGCTCAAGGCGGTGATTCCCGGTGGCTCATCGGCGCCGGTGGTGCCAGCTGAAGTCATGCTGCAAACGGATATGGATTATGATTCCATCGCGCAAGCGGGCTCTATGCTTGGCTCTGGCGCGGTGATTGTGATGGATCAAACACGTTGTATGGTGCGCGCGCTATTGCGTTTGGCTTATTTTTATTATGAAGAATCGTGCGGCCAGTGCACGCCGTGCCGCGAAGGCACCGGCTGGCTCTACCGTGTGATTCATCGGATTGAGCATGGCAAGGGCGTCCCGGATGATCTTGAGTTGCTCAATTCGATCGCTGAAAACATCATGGGTCGTACCATCTGTGCCTTGGGCGATGCTGCTGCGATGCCTGTGCGCGGCATGCTCAAGCACTATTGGCATGAATTCGAGCATCATATTGAACACAAGCGCTGTCTGGTTGCTCAACCAGTCGAATCTTTTTGATACGGTCGCAAAATGGTTGAATTGGAAATAGACGGTAAAAAAATTGCAGTACCTGAGGGTACGATGGTGATTCAGGCTGCGCAGCAGGTGGATACCTATATCCCGCACTTTTGCTATCACAAAAAACTGTCGGTCGCGGCCAACTGCCGGATGTGTCTGGTTGAAGTTGAAAAAATGCCGAAAGCGGTCCCCGCTTGTGCAACGCCGGTATCGGCTGGCATGATGGTCAAAACCCGCTCAGAAAAAGCCGTCAAAGCACAGCAAGCGGTGATGGAATTTTTACTCATCAACCATCCGCTCGATTGCCCGATTTGCGACCAAGGTGGCGAATGCCAATTGCAAGATCTGGCCGTCGGCTATGGTCAATCACATTCCCGTTATAGCGAAGAAAAGCGTGTTGTCTTTCATAAAAATATCGGCCCGTTGGTCTCGATGGAAGAAATGGCGCGCTGCATTCATTGCACGCGTTGCGTGCGTTTTGGGCAAGAAGTGGCTGGTGTGATGGAGCTGGGAATGCTGGGGCGCGGCGAGCATGCTGAAATCACTGCTTTTGTTGGCCAAACCGTCAATTCGGAATTGTCGGGTAATATGATTGATCTCTGCCCGGTGGGTGCGCTGACCTCAAAGCCATTCCGTTACAGTGCGCGGACCTGGGAGCTATCTCGCCGTAAATCCATTAGCCCGCATGATAGCGTCGGCGCTAACCTGGTGGTGCAAGTTAAAGGTCACCGTGTGATGCGGGTTTTGCCATTTGAGAACGAAGCGATTAACGAATGCTGGCTCTCCGACAAAGATCGTTTTTCATATGAAGCGCTCAATAGCAGCGAGCGCTTGACCAAGCCGATGATCAAGCAAGATGGGCAATGGTATGAAGTCGATTGGCAAACTGCCTTAGCCTATGTCACGCAGGGTTTAAGCAAGATCAAGCAAAGCCATGGCGCAGCTTCAATTGGCGCACTCGCTAGTCCGCACAGTACAGTGGAAGAGCTTCATCTGTGGCAGCAGCTCGCCCGTGGGATAGGCACTGAAAATATTGACTTCCGTTTGCGGCAAAGTGATTTTAGCGAGACTTTACCTACCGCGCCTTGGCTCGGCATGCCGATTGCTGCTTTATCAAACCTTGATAGCGCACTGGTGGTGGGGGCGTTACTGTGCAGTGATCATCCGTTGTTTGCGGCACGCTTGCGGCAAGCGGCCAAAGCCGGCGCTCAGATTCATTTATTGCACGCGATAGATGATGATGCATTGATCCCAACGGCACAGCGTTTAGTTGCCGCCCCGTCTGCTTGGTTAGAGGAGCTGGCTGGGATTGCCGTGGCGCTTGCGCAGGCGAGCAATCTAGCGGTACCTGAGGTATTTAACGGCGTGACGCCTTCAACCGCTGCTAGAAAAATAGCCATTCAGCTCGGTCTTCCTCAATTAGGCGCGCAACGCGCGATCTTGTTAGGCAATGCGGTTGTTCAGCATCCAGATTTCAGCTTGCTCTATGCCGCAGCTCAGTGGATTGCGCAGTACACCGGCGCGACCCTCGGCTTTTTAACCGAAGCGGCCAACACCGTCGGAGCGCACCTTGTTGGTGCTGTGCCGGGAGCCGGCGGCTTGTCTGCCGCGGAGATGTTTAAGCAACCACGCAAGGCTTATCTCCTGTTTAACGTAGAAGCGGAATATGACACAGCAGATCCGGCCCAGGCACGCGCGGCGCTAGCGCAGGCCGAGATGGTGGTGAGTCTAGCCACCTTTAAGCACGGTTTGGAGTATGCCGATGTGTTATTACCGGTGGCGGCGTTTACTGAAACCGCTGGAACTTTGATCAATGCGCAGGGTACCGTGCAAAGTTTTAATGGCGTCGTGCAAGCACTAGGCGAAGCCCGCCCAGGTTGGAAGATTCTAACGGTGCTGGGCCAATTGCTAGAGTTGCCTGGTTTTGCGTATGAGACCGCTGAAGCCGTGCGTGCTACCGCTCTTGAGGGCATTGAGATTACCGCGCGGCTCTCGAATAGCAGTCAGAGCGCACCGTCGCTGAAGCTGAAGCAGAGCGATCAGCCAGCGCTGGAAACTGGCGTCACGGTGCTCGAGCGCTTGCCTGAGGTGTCGATCTATCATGCCGACCCGCTGGTGCGTCGTGCTGAATCTTTACAACTGACCCGTACTGCGCAAGCAGCGTCACGGGTATCGTTGCCAGCAAAACTATTCGACCAGCTTGGCTTGGCAGCAGGCGACGCGGTGCGGGTGCGTCAAGGTGACTATGTAGTGACCATGCCGGCGGTGCGTGATGCACGTTTGCCGGAGACGGTGGCGCGTGTGCCAGCCGCAACGCACGCCTCGGCTCAACTCGGCAGCCTGTTTGGCGAGTTACGGATAGAAAGGGCGTAAAGCAAAGGCCTCCATTATGTTCGATACAATCAATACGCTTGGTATGCAAGCGCTTGGCGTTGCCTGGCCCACAGTATGGCTCCTGATACGCATTCTTGTGGTCTGCGTTGGGCTACTCTTGTCGGTCGCTTATTTGATCTTATGGGAACGTAAGCTGATCGGCTGGATGCATGTGCGGCTAGGACCCAATCGGGTAGGGCCATTAGGGCTGCTACAGCCGATTGCTGATGTGCTTAAGTTGCTGCTCAAAGAAGTCATCACGCCGGCTAAGGCCACGCACTGGCTTTATATCTTGGCGCCGATTATGACCGTGGCGCCAGCGCTGGCCGTATGGGCCGTGATTCCATTTCAGGCGCAAGCTGTCTTGGCGAATGTGAATGCCGGCCTCTTATATGCGATGGCGATTTCATCGGTGGGGGTCTATGGTGTGATCCTTGCAGGTTGGGCGTCAAACTCCAAGTACGCTTTTTTGGGGGCTATGCGTGCCTCGGCGCAGATGGTTTCTTATGAAATTTCGATGGGTCTGGCTCTGGTCGTGGTGTTGATGACCGCCGGCAGTTTGAATTTGTCTGAAATTGTTCATTCGCAACAGCGCGGGATCTTTGCTGGCTTAGGGATTAACCTGCTGTCATGGAATTGGCTGCCGCTCTTGCCCATCTTTGGGGTGTATTTTATTTCGGGTATTGCTGAAACCAACCGCCACCCATTTGATGTGGTTGAAGGCGAGTCGGAAATTGTGGCGGGTCATATGGTGGATTATTCGGGGATGGCGTTTGCGCTTTTCTTCCTGGCTGAATACATCAATATGATCGTTATTGCGGCGCTGACTGCGACGCTCTTTCTAGGTGGCTGGGATGCGCCGTTAGCCGTGCTTTCATTTATCCCCGGCGTGATTTGGTTGGCGCTCAAAGTTTTTCTATTGTTGTCTATTTTTATCTGGGCGCGTGCGACTTTCCCGCGTTACCGCTATGACCAAATTATGCGTTTGGGCTGGAAAATTTTTATTCCAGTGACGCTTGTTTGGCTTGCTGTGGTGGGGTTTTGGATTATGTCACCATGGAATATTTGGCAATAAAGGTCTTGTAACAGAGCCTTATCGGGCGACGCTGTGTTGCTCAGGCTGCTTTGCCAAGCCGATTTAACGGATCGAATTATGTTGACCGCGATTAAAAATTTCTTTAAGAGTTTTTTCTTAATTGAACTCTTCCGAGGCATGGCGCTGACTGGGCGCTATGCATTTGCACGCAAGATTACGGTGCAATTCCCAGAAGAAAAAACTCCGCTCTCGCCACGCTTTCGAGGCTTGCATGCACTCCGCCGCTACCCTAATGGGGAGGAGCGGTGCATTGCCTGTAAGCTGTGCGAAGCGGTATGTCCGGCGCTGGCGATTACGATTGAATCGGAATTACGTGAAGACAATACGCGCCGCACCACACGTTATGATATTGACTTAACCAAATGCATTTACTGCGGGTTATGCGAAGAAAGCTGTCCAGTCGATTCGATTGTTGAAACTCAAATCCTCGAATATCACGGTGAAAAGCGAGGTGACTTGTATTTCACCAAAGACATGTTATTGGCGGTGGGGGACCGGTATGAAGCGCAAATTGCTGAAACCAAAGCCGCTGACGCACCCTATCGTTGAGTGAGAGGCTAAATGGAATTCACAACTTTACTGTTTTATATTTTTGCGTCGATTCTAGTCGTCTCGGCGCTGCGGGTGATCACAGCGCCTGATCAGGTACAGTCGGCGCTTTTTTTGGTGCTGGCTTTTTTTAACGCGGCCGCGCTCTGGCTGCTATTGCACGCCGAATTTCTGGCGATTCTACTGGTCCTGGTTTATGTTGGCGCGGTGATGGTGCTTTTTCTCTTCGTCGTAATGATGCTCGACCTGGATTTGCAGCGACTGCGGGGCGACTTTAAACGCTTTGTGCCAACCGCAATGATTATCGGTG
Organism: Mycoavidus sp. HKI; assembly: GCF_020023735.2. Taxonomy (NCBI): domain Bacteria; kingdom Pseudomonadati; phylum Pseudomonadota; class Betaproteobacteria; order Burkholderiales; family Burkholderiaceae; genus Mycoavidus; species Mycoavidus sp. HKI. The sequence continues at coordinate 1,540,713 of NZ_CP076444.2, read as the reverse complement.
GTGTATTGATTACTGAGATGGCCTTAATTTTATGGCGCGGGTATGGTGGGGCGACCGCGCCAGCGAGTCAGGCTGATGCCGTTTCAAACACGCATGCGCTGGGCAAATTGATCTATACCGAATATATCTTCGCCTTTGAAATCGCAGGCCTTTTGTTGTTGGTGGCAATGATTGCAGCGGTTGCGTTAACGCTACGCCATGGCAAAGACCGTAAGCGCACTGACTCGACAAAGCAAATTCGCGTGCGCCGCGAAGACCGGCTGCGGATTGTAAAAATGCCTTCAGAAGAAAATTCTGAGGGTGCTGCAAGCCAATCTGCGTCTGCTGACTCCGCGGATGGCAAAAGCCCGAGCTAAACGCAAAAGGAATAAAGATGACTCTGACCCTTGCCCACTATTTGGTTCTTGCTGCAATTTTATTTGCGATTAGCATCGTTGGCATTTTTTTAAATCGACGCAATCTGATTGTGATCTTGATGGCAATTGAATTAATGTTACTTGCCGTCAATACTAATTTTGTTGCTTTTTCACGCTACCTTGGCGATGCGCATGGCCAGGTTTTTGTCTTTTTTGTCCTGACTGTGGCAGCCGCTGAAGCTGCCATTGGGCTGGCGATTTTAGTCACCCTGTTTCGTACGTTTGACACGATTAATGTCGAAGATCTCGATCAGCTTAAAGGTTAATTAGGTTACTTCTAATGACAGCAACACTTGACTCTAATTTGCTGCTTGCAATTCCGCTAGCGCCGCTAGCGGGGGCTTTGCTCGCTGGGCTTTTTGGCAAAACCATCGGTCGCGCAGGCGCACACACGGTCACCATCGTCGGTGTGGCGATTGCCTTTGTGCTCTCGGCACTGACCTTATCTGCGGTGATCGGCGGTGCCGGTTATAACGCAACCGTATACGAATGGATGCGTTTAGGTACGCTCAAATTTGAAATTGGTTTCTTAATTGATTCGTTAAGCGCATTGATGATGTGTGTGGTCAGCTTTGTCTCGCTGATGGTGCACGTTTATACGATTGGCTACATGCGGGATGACCCGGGCTACCAGCGGTTTTTCTCATATATTTCGCTGTTTACCTTCGCGATGCTGATGCTCGTGATGAGCAATAATTTTCTACAGCTTTTTTTCGGTTGGGAGGCAGTCGGTGTTGTGTCGTATTTGCTGATTGGTTTTTGGTACACCAAGCCAACCGCAATTTATGCCAATATGAAAGCGTTTCTGGTCAATCGGGTCGGCGATTTTGGTTTTATTCTTGGGATTGGCTTGCTATTTGCGTATGCGGGCTCGCTCAACTATGGCGATGTGTTTGCGCAACGCGAAGCGCTCGCCGCATTGACTTTCCCGGGTACTCAATGGGGCCTCTTAACCGTCGCTTGCATTTGTCTTTTTATCGGCGCGATGGGCAAGTCCGCGCAATTTCCGCTGCATGTCTGGCTGCCTGATTCAATGGAAGGCCCAACGCCGATTTCGGCGCTGATTCACGCCGCCACCATGGTGACCGCGGGTATCTTTATGGTGGCGCGGATGTCGCCGGTGTTTGAATTAACCGACAGTGCGCTGTCGTTTGTGTTAATTATCGGCGCGATCACCACTTTGCTAATGGGGCTGCTTGGTCTGGTGCAAAACGATATCAAGCGGGTGGTCGCGTATTCGACGCTGTCACAACTGGGTTATATGACAGTTGCTTTGGGGGTGTCGGCGTATCCGGTGGCTATTTTTCACTTGATGACGCACGCGTTTTTCAAAGCTTTGCTATTTCTGGCGGCAGGCTCGGTGATTATTGGCATGCATCATGAGCAAGATATGCGCTATATGGGCGGCTTGCGTAAAGCCATGCCAATCACTTGGCTGACCTCGCTGATTGGCTCGCTGGCATTAATTGGCACGCCGTTTTTCTCAGGTTTTTATTCAAAAGATTCAATTATTGAAGCGGTCAAATATTCAACTATTGTGGGCTCGAGCTTTGCCTATTTTGCCGTTGTGGCGAGTGTCTTTGTCACCGCCCTATATTCGTTCCGGATGATTTTTCTGGTGTTTTACGGTAAACAGCGCTTTAAGCACAGTCCGGATCATAGCCATAGTAGTCACGCGCATACGCCGCATGAATCGCCATGGGTGGTTACCGTGCCGTTGATGCTGCTTGCTATCCCCTCCGTCATCAGCGGCGCATTGGCGATTGGCCCGCTGCTCTACGGTCAATTTTTCGAGCATGGGGTGGCATTTGAAAAAGTTATTTATATCGGCTCGAGTCACCTTGCGCTGCAGTCGATGGCGGCTGAATACCACGGCTGGACTGCAATGGCGCTGCATGCGTTGACGACGTTACCGGTATGGCTGGCCTGCGCCGGGGTGGCGGTGGCATGGTTGGGTTATTTGCAGTACCCGGCTTTGCCGATAGCCATTAAGGCCCGTTGTAGCTGGCTTTATACGCTGTTTGAGAACAAATATTATCTGGACAAAATCAATCAAGCGGTCTTTGCGCGAGGCGCGCTCTTAATTGGCGCACGCTTTTCCCAAACCGGTGAGCGCAAAGTGATTGACGCCGCGGTGAATGGCAGTGCGCGCCTAGTCGGCTGGTTTGCAAGTGTGATGCGCTCTTTGCAATCCGGTTATATCTATCACTATGCATTCGCGATGATCGTTGGCATGCTAGCGCTGCTAACGCTGTTTGTCACGATTGGCGGTAAATAAGAAGCCAGAGACCCGTATCCAAATGCAACCTTTTCAATCTTTTCCGCTTCTCAGCCTAGCTATCGGCTTGCCGATTGCCTTTGGCGTCTTGGTCTTGGCCAGCAGTGCCTACCTTAAACCTGCGCTGGTGCGCTGGCTGGCATTGCTCGGCGCGAGCTTGAGCTTTATCGTTACCTTACCCCTGATCACGCATTTCGATGCGCACACGGCGGCGCTGCAGTTTGTTGAGCGGGCCAATTGGATTGAGCGTTTTAATGTCTTGTACTACCTTGGCATTGATGGCATCTCACTGTGGTTTGTAGTGTTAACCGCCTTGATCACCGTGTTGGTGATCATTGCCAGTTGGACTTCAGTGACGCGGCATATTGCGCAATATCTGGCTGCCTTTTTGATTTTGTCTGGTTTAATGGTCGGGGTCTTTTGCGCCCAAGACGGCTTGCTGTTTTATGTGTTTTTTGAGGCAACCTTGATTCCGATGTATCTCATCATCGGTGTTTGGGGCGGTCCAAACCGTGTCTATGCCGCGTTTAAATTTTTCCTCTATACGCTCTTTGGCTCGTTGCTGATGCTGGTTGCGCTCCTGTATTTATACGCGCACTCGGGCAGCTTTGAGCTGGCTATTTGGCACCAGCTACCGTTAGCGATGCTGCCTCAGGTGTTGTTATTTGCTGCGTTTTTTATGGCCTTCGCCGTGAAGGTGCCAATGTGGCCAGTCCATACTTGGTTGCCTGATGCTCACGTTGAAGCGCCAACCGGCGGCTCGGTGGTGTTGGCGGCAGTGATGCTGAAGCTTGGCGCGTATGGTTTTCTGCGCTTCTCGCTGCCGATCGCGCCTGATGCGAGCCATCTGCTAGCGCCGGTGATGATTACCTTGTCGCTTATCGCTGTGATTTATATCGGCTTAGTGGCGTTAGTGCAAACCGATATGAAAAAGCTTGTCGCGTACTCATCGATTGCGCATATGGGCTTTGTGACGTTGGGTTTTTTCATTTTTGATGCGCTCGGCATGGAAGGTGCGCTAGTGCAGATGATTTCGCATGGTTTTGTATCCGGCGCGATGTTTTTATGCATTGGCGTATTGTATGACCGTATGCATAGCCGCTTAATGGCGGATTACGGCGGGGTGGCGAATGTGATGCCAAAATTTGCCGCGTTCTCGATGTTATTTTCAATGGCGAATTGCGGTTTGCCAGGCACATCGGGTTTTGTCGGTGAGTGGATGGTGATCTTAGCTGCGGTTCGTTTCAATTTCTGGATTGGCTTGCTGGCTGCCTTCACTTTGATCTTGGGCGCAGCCTACACCTTGTGGATGTATAAACGAGTGCAGTTTGGCGCGGTAGCTAACCAACAGGTCGCGCAGCTAAAAGATCTCAGCCGGCGCGAGTTTTCCATGTTGTTTGTGCTGGCGGCGTTCGTCTTGGCGTTAGGGGTTTGGCCGAAGCCATTAACCGAAGTAATGCATACCTCGGTCGCCAAGCTGCTGTCTCATGTTGCGCAGTCAAAACTTCCATCATAAGGCCACTGTATGCAAAATACCCATATGACCATGCTGTTGCCTGATGCCTTCTTATTGTTGGCAATTATACTTGCTTGGCTGAACGATATTGTCACGGGCGCCACGAATCTGGCCGGGCGTCGTGCGACGTATCTAGTTGCCGTCATTTCGTCGCTGCTCGCGGCCCTCGGTTATTTATTACTGGCTGCCCATGGCCAATCACACTATTTTTTCGACAATATGTATGTGATTGATCCATTCGCTAATCTGATGAAGGCAGCCGTCACCGCAGGGTTTGCCATCGCACTGATTTATTCAAGAAAATACCTTGAGGAGCGTGGGCTTTTTCGGGGTGATTTTTATTTGCTAGCGATGTTTTCGTTGCTTGGACAGTTGGTGATGATTTCGGGTCATAACTTTCTGATCCTGTATCTCGGGCTTGAATTAATGTCATTGTCACTGTATGCATTAATTGCGCTACGCCCAGACACAACCGCTCTATTGACGCCAGCCACGCAATCGGTGCCTAAACTAGCCACCGAAGCGGCGATGAAATACTACGTACTTGGGGCGCTGGCTTCTGGTTTTTTGCTTTATGGCATCTCGATGTTGTATGGCGCAACCAGCTCGCTTGATTTAGACGAAGTGTTTCGGGCGATTGCCTCAGGTCGCATTAACTATACGGTATTGCTCTTCGGCGTCGTTTTTATTGTTGTAGGCATCGCTTTTAAGCTGGGTGCGGTGCCATTTCACATGTGGGTACCTGATGTCTATCAAGGCGCGCCGACTGCGATGACATTATTAATTGGCGGTGGCCCAAAAGTGGCCGCTTTCGCCTGGGGACTGCGTTTATTGGTGATTGGCCTCTTGCCATTGGCGATTGATTGGCAGCAAATGCTGGTGATACTGGCCGCGCTTTCTTTAGTCATCGGCAATTTAGTGGGCATTGCGCAAAAAAATATCAAACGCATGCTAGCCTATTCAGCCATCTCAAATATGGGTTTTGTGCTGCTGGCTCTTTTGTCTGGTGTAGTGGGCGGCAAATTGGGTAATCTGGTCGGCGCGTATAGCTCGGCAACCTTTTATAGCATCATCTATTTATTGACTACGCTTGGCAGTTTTGGGGTGGTGATGTTGCTGGCGCGGCGTGATTTTGAGGTAGAGAGTATCGATGCATTTAAAGGGCTTAACCAACGCTCGCCGCTTTTTGCGTTGGTCATGCTGGTGATGATGTTCTCCCTTGCCGGTCTGCCGCCCACGGTAGGTTTTTATGCGAAATTTGCGGTGCTTGAAGCGGCGATGAATGCAGGTCTGACTTGGCTGGTGGTGCTGGCTGTGCTCTCCTCGCTATTGGGCGCCTTTTATTATTTACGGATTGTTAAGCTGATGTATTTTGATGCACCGCTTGATCAAACGCCTCTGGTGGCCTATACGGGTGCGCGCATCGTGCTAGTCGTAAATGGTTTCGCGTTATTAGCCTTGGGCCTGATGCCAGGGCCGTTAATGTCGCTTTGTATGCGTGTGCTCCAGCAAACCTTGCTGCTGCCCTAATGATGTCCGCAGCCGGCTGGTTTATCGTGGGATTGGCTGTGCTATTGGCTAATTTGCCGTTTCTGAATCAGCGGGTTTTGGGCTGCTTGCCCTTGCCCTGGGTACTCGCCGCCAAACGCAAGCGCATTGGCTGGCGATTGCTTGAGTTGCTGGTGTTTTATTTAGTTGTCGGCGCACTGAGCTTTTTGCTAGAAGCGCGGGCGGGGAATGTTTTTGCGCAGGGCTGGCCGTTTTACACCGTGACCTTTTGTTTTTTTCTGGTGCTGGCTTTTCCGGGGTTTGTGTTTTGCTACCTCATGAAGCGCTGAAAAAATCGTGCTTGAGAAATAGCTCTATAGTAGCCTCATACAATACTTGAGTTTTTGCCTACCTGCCGATAGACTCAAGGCCAGAGTTGCGCTGATTGCTTAGATTCGTCGGTGTTGAACCCCATAAAGTATTATCATTTATACATGGAACTTTTTACTGAATTGGGCTTTTGCTGGGACCGGGAGAAAATCCCGCAGCAGATCCCGATTCATAGCCTTGAACGAGTCTGTTTCCGCTTTCATCGGATGCTGCCCGAATTCGTCTGGGACGCGGGCGTACTTGAAAGCAATCCTTTCACTTACCCTGAAGTCAAGACCTTGCTGGATGGCGTTACAGTGGGCGGCCGCCGGATTTCTGATCAAGCACAAATTCTTAATCTAGCTCAAAGTGCTAAGCGCTTGCTGGCAATGGTTAAAAACCTGCAATTTAGACTGGATAAAGCGCACTTTTGTGAACTTCATAGTCTTGTGGCCTGCTATGAAGCCCTCGAATGGGGCCATTTTCGCGGCGAAGGGCACGAGATACGCTATACACCAAACGTAGGCTTAGGGGAACATGGCGATTACACGCCGCTGCCGACTGTGGCCGGAGCCGACAAGTTGCATAGAACTTTTATGCGCGGCGTTGCTGCGTTAAAAGAATATGTACGGCAGCCATTTGAACAGGCTGCGGGATTTTTCCTGTTCGGCGCTTTGCAGCAGTTTTTTTTCGACGGTAATAAGCGGACCTCTCGTTTCATGATGAACGGCATCTTAATGTCAAATGGTATTGATGCAATCAGCGTGCCTGCAGCTAAAGCGCAGGCATTTAATGAAAAGATGGTACGCTTTTATTTGAGTCAAGATGCCACTGAGATGATGGCCTTCCTATGGGACTGTCATCCGCAGGCTGAATTTTAAAGAATCTTTATCGATCCGATGATCATCATCTTATCCCCAGCTAAATCGCTTGATTACAAAACCCCAGCGCCACTTGAGTACGCTACGCGATCCGATTTTGTTAAGGCGTCCACTGAATTGATTGAGGTGCTACGCACTTTATCCCCAGCCCAGATTGCAAGCTTAATGGGTATTTCAGATGAACTCGCGCACTTAAATTTTCAGCGCTATACGGATTGGTCGCCGGCGTTTCCTGCGGCTCAATCGAAGCAAGCTGCGCTGGCTTTTAATGGCGATGTTTATGCTGGGCTTAACGCAGCAACGCTATCGACTGAAGCGCTGATGTGGGCACAAGATCGTTTACGGATCTTATCTGGCTTATATGGCGTACTGCGGCCGCTGGATTTGATGCAACCATATCGACTTGAAATGGGTACCCGCTTGTCCAATCCGTATGGCAAAGATTTATATGCTTTTTGGGGCGAAAGAATTACGCAAGCACTGAATACCCAATTAGCCGATACAATCCACAGTGCCTCCCCTATTGTGCTTAACCTTGCATCGGCTGAATATTTCAAGTCGATTAAACCTAAACAGCTGAAAGCGAGCGTGGTCACGCCAATCTTTGAAGACTGGAAGAATGGCCGTTATAAAATCATTAGCTTTTACGCCAAGCGAGCACGTGGTTTGATGGCGCGCTATGCCATTGTGAATCGTATTGATGAGGTGGCGCGCTTAAAGCATTTTGATGACGAAGGGTATCTGTTTGAACCGCAAGCATCGGATGAATTCAATTGGGTGTTTAGGCGGCGTGCTGCGGCGTAAAGTAAATTTTCAAGTCGGTCACTCGGACACGATTAGCCGGATTTTATCTTAAGTTATTTGATTTAGCACGCAGATGGTTTGATTTGTCTTTGAGATGGGCGCTTTACCCGGCGGGGTGTCTGACGCTTAGCGGGTGCTGGCTTGGGTTCGTTATAATCAAAGGCCATCAGCTGGTTGGCCGAGTAACCACAGCGAAATTGCAAAACATCTGGCTTAGACCGTTCTGGTTTACGGTAGCCAACACCGGATATGAGCACCATTGTATCCACCTTAACACGCTGTTTAGCGTTACCGAAGGCTTGATTCCAAGGCAAGATACTGGCCTGTCCAGTGTCTAACGCGCCATCAGGAAATTCAATCCGGGTGTAAAGTGGCAGCGTGGTTGCAACAAAGCGCGCATGGGCTGCGCAGTCTGCAACGAGAGGGCTAGCCTGCTGCTCAGCGATAAATTGCTTGACCAAATCAAGACGCCCGACATGCCAGTCAGCACGGCTTGGAAGCGGTAAGAGGAGCGTCAAGCAGCTCACCAGTAGCACAACAATCTGCATAAGCTGGCGCATCGTATTGATGAATGGTAGAGGTAATAAAAAAACTTATATGTAGTATGTGGTCGGGGCGACATGATTCGAACATGCGACCCTCTGATCCCAAATCAGATGCGCTACCAGGCTGCGCTACGCCCCGACGACAAGGCGAGATTCTATTAGATGTTGAGCGCTACGTCAAAAAAATCTGCGAAATAAATTTCGGTGGCCTGGATCATGCAGAGGATCTGGGGTTTGCTGCATGGAACGTAGGATGCCATTTGAGTCAAAATAAAAGTTGTAAAGCACGTACCAAACGTCATTGTCCATATAGCGGTAGCTCCATACTTCGCGTTGCATGCGAGGGAAGTTGGCAATTTCTACGGGTTCGCCAAAATTGATTAAAACATCGTGCTGAGTCCATAGGCCAATTTGGGCTCGCTCAAACTCTCGCCCAGTTAATACTTGCCGCACCCGAGAAATTTTGCCATCGGCGTCTATGTCGATAGCGGTTGTTGTTTCACCGAAAGGCCGAGAAGGCCACATCAGTCGTTTGCCGCCATTGGGCAATTCATACGTTTCACGCGGCTGGCCTAATTTTGCAATGGCGGAGGCTTGATCCGGGCCAAATTGCACGTTTTGCCAGGGCGCAGCGCAGGCAGCAAGGCTTGAGATGGCTGTGGCCGTGAGTGCGTTGCGTAGCCATGGGCCTGAGAAAAAGGATAGAAGGGTTAAATATATTTGCATGGCAATTAAAGGTTGATGGTATTTGCATGACAATCGGTTGCATATATTTGCAGGACAAGCCCAAAACGAGAAGCGGCGAAACCAACTGTAGTATACTCACCCTTTGTATGGTAAAGAAAGTCCATACAGTTTTAAGTTGTTATGTTCGTCCACGGCACGGCCTTTCTTCCGTGACCGCTTGTTTTATAAAGGAAAATTATGTCCGTTTTAGGTGAAAAAAAATCTGGAATTATCACGCAATTTGCTCGCGGGGATAAAGATACGGGCTCGCCCGAAGTGCAGGTTGCTTTATTGACGGCGCGCATTAATGAATTGACCGTCCATTTCAAAGCCCACAAAAAAGATCATCATAGCCGCCGTGGCTTGCTGCAAATGGTCAGCCGCCGCCGTAGTTTGCTTAATTATTTGCAAAAGAAATCTCTCGAGCGTTATCAAGCGCTGATCCAAGCATTGGGTCTACGTAAGTAAATGCCGTATTGAGATCATATGCCTGTATCAGCCATATTGCTGATGCAGGCATTTTGCTTTTTGCGGCACACAAAATAAGGAATAGTATGTTGAAGAAGATTGTCAAAGAATTTCAGTGGGGACAGCATACCGTCCGTCTTGAAACGGGCGAAATAGCTCGTCAAGCCAGTGGCGCTGTCCTGGTCGATATGGATGAAACGGTTATTCTGGCAACGGTGGTTGGCGCAAAAAGCGCAAAGCCAGGTCAGAATTTTTTTCCATTGACGGTGGATTACATTGAAAAAACGTACGCAGCGGGTAAGATTCCGGGCAGTTTTTTTCGCCGCGAGGGACGTCCATCTGAAAGTGAAACACTGATCTCTCGTCTGATTGATCGGCCTTTGCGTCCGCTTTTTCCCGAGAATTTTTATAACGAAGTGCAAGTCGTGGTGCACGTCTTGTCAGTCAATCCAGAAGTGCCAACGGATATTCCAGCGCTGATTGGCGCGTCCGCTGCGTTAGCTGTTTCCGGGATTCCGTTTAATGGTCCGGTCGGTGCTGCGCGAGTCGCTTTTATTGATGGTCAATATGTGTTGAATCCGAGTCGCAGCCAGCTCAAAACCTCTGCCCTTGAGCTTATCGTAGCCGGCACTGAGCGAGCCGTATTAATGGTTGAGTCGGAAGCGGATCAATTGTCTGAAGAGGTTATGTTAGGCGCTGTGGTGTTTGGCCAAGAGCAGATGCAAACGGCAATTGATGCGATCTATGATCTAGTGCGTGAAGGCGGACAACCAGAGTGGGATTGGCAGCCTGCGCCGAAAGATGAAGCATTGTTTAACCGGATTAGCGCGCTAGCGCTGAATGATCTGCAAGCGGCTTATCAGATACGCGAGAAATCAATGCGTAGCGAGCGGGTGCGAGTGATCTATGACGCGGTCAACAAACAACTGGCAGAAGAGGCGCTCGCCGCGGGTGTGAAGGCGCTGGATGAAGTCGCGATTGGCAGTATGCTGTTTGATCTTGAGGCCGGTATCGTGCGCAGCCAAATTCTTGCGGGCGAGCCACGCATTGACGGGCGCGATACGCGCACGGTGCGTCCGATTACGATCCGCACAGGCGTTCTGCCTCGTACCCATGGTTCTGCGCTGTTTACTCGCGGCGAAACACAGGCGTTGGTGGTTGCGACTTTGGGTACTAAGGGCGATGAACAAACCATCGATGCGATTGATGGCGAATACCGCGACCGCTTTATGCTGCATTACAATATGCCACCTTTTGCCACTGGCGAAACAGGCCGAGTAGGCACTCCAAAACGGCGTGAAATTGGTCATGGCCGGCTTGCCAAACGTGCGCTTACTGCTTGTTTGCCCGATGCAAAAGACTTTGGCTACACCGTTCGCGTCGTTTCCGAAATTACCGAGTCGAATGGTTCGTCGTCAATGGCCTCTGTGTGCGGCGGTAGTCTCGCCCTAATGGATGCGGGCGTGCCTCTTAAGGCTCATGTGGCGGGTATTGCGATGGGGCTGATCCTAGAAGATAACCGTTTTGCGGTGCTCACCGATATCTTGGGTGATGAAGATCATCTCGGCGATATGGATTTCAAGGTGGCAGGTACGGAAACAGGCGTAACGGCCTTGCAAATGGATATCAAGATTGCTGGTATCACCAAAGAAATCATGCAAGTTGCGCTAGCTCAAGCAAAAGAAGGGCGCTTGCATATCCTTGGCAAGATGCAAGAAGCAGTAACCGGCGCGCGCACAGAATTATCGTCATTTGCGCCACGCATGGTGACGCTTAAAATCAATCCAGACAAGATCCGCGATGTGATCGGCAAGGGTGGCTCGGTCATCCGCGCACTCACTGAAGAAACGGGCACCACCATTGATATCTCTGAAGATGGGATGGTCACGATTGCGAGCACGAGCAGCGAAGGCATTGCTGAAGCTAAGCGCCGCATTGAAAATATTACGGTGGATGTTACCGTTGGCCAAATCTATCAAGGCACGGTGCTTAAACTACTTGATTTCGGCGCGATTGTGAATATTTTGCCAGGGCGTGATGGTCTGCTGCATATTTCTGAAATCGCTAACGAGCGGATTAAAGAGGTGAGCGATCGCTTGAAAGAAGGGCAAACGGTAGAAGTCAAAGTGATTCAGACCGATGAAAAAGGCCGGGTACGGTTGTCTGCTAAAGCCGTGATCAATGACAGAAACCCTGTCATGGAAGAAGCGAGCCCAACAACCTTGGAGCCGATGGATCCAATCCGTTAGGCCTGGTTTTTTCTTGCTATGCGAGCAATCGCAATCACGACCTATGGTGCGCCAGAGGTCTTGCAACAGGTCGAGTGTGCTCGGCCTGTTTTGCAGCCGGGCGAAGTATTGATTCGGGTCAGCGCCGCCGGGGTGAATCGTCCAGATTTGCTGCAGCGCGCAGGCCACTATGCACCGCCGCCAGGCGCCTCTGAGCTGCCTGGCTTGGAGGTTGCAGGCGAGATTGTAGAAGGCGATTTGCAGCATGTAGATAACCGTTGGCAGCTCAGAAAAGGCGACCGTGTTTGCGCTTTGCTGCAAGGAGGCGGTTACGCCGAATTCGCGGCAGCACCTGTAGCGCTATGTTTGCCAGTGCCTGTTGGCTGGTCAGAACTTGAGGCGGCTTCATTACCCGAGACTTACTTCACGGTCTGGAGTAATCTGTTTGATCGCGCGCAACTAGGCGCGACTGAGCGTGGCCAAGATGAAACTCTATTGGTACAAGGTGGCTCAAGCGGCATTGGTGTAGCGGCGATTCAACTCGCGCATGCATTCGGTCACCGTGTTTTTGCCACGGCCGGTAGCGATGCCAAATGCCGCGCTTGCGAAAGCCTTGGCGCACAACGGGCAATCAATTACAAAACCGAAGATTTTGTGGCGGTGACCTCTGCGCTGACGGCTGGACGAGGGGTTGATGTGATTCTCGATATGGTTGGAGGGGATTACATTGCGCGCGAATTGAAAGCCTTGGCGCCAGATGGACGGCTTGCCTTGATTGCGTTTTTGGGGGGCGCCAAAGCTAGCATTAATCTGGCTGAGATGCTGACCAAGCGCTTGACCCTAACGGGATCGACGCTACGTTCACGCTCAACCCGTTGCAAAGCGCAGATCGCAGTGAAGCTGAAAGAACGTGTATGGCCGCTGCTAGAAATGGGTAAAATTCGGCCCGTTATTGACCGAGTTTTCCCGCTGGCAGAGGCAGCCAGTGCACACGCTTGGATGGAAGAAGGGCACCATATTGGAAAAATTATGTTGGCATGGTAATCCTGCTTTATGACAAATTCAAAACTTAAGACTAAACTCATCGTCGGTAATTGGAAGATGCATGGCAGCTTAGCTGGCAATGCGCTTCTATTGAACGCACTGGCAGCAGGCGCCGCCGAATTTAACGCGTCGACTCGGGCTGCCGTATGCGTACCATTTCCCTATCTCGCACAAGCACAAACCCTGTTGCAGCAAAGCTGCGTGGCTTGGGGCGCACAGGATATCTCGCTTCATCTAGCCGGCGCTTATACGGGCGAAGTGGCGGGGCCAATGGTTGCCGAGTTTGGCGCCAGCTTCGTGATTGTTGGGCATTCGGAGCGGCGCTTATATCATCAAGAAAGCAACGAGCAAGTGGCCATTAAAGCAAAGCGCGCCCTCGAAGCTGGCTTGACGCCTATTATTTGTGTGGGTGAAACATTGGCTGAGCGTGAAGCCGGGCAAACGGAGCAGGTGATTGGCAAGCAGTTGCAGGTTGTGCTCACGACGTTAACGGTTGCCCAAGCCGAGCGGATTGTGCTTGCCTATGAGCCCGTCTGGGCGATTGGCACAGGCAAGAGTGCAAGTGTGCCAGAGGTCGGTTCGGTGCACCTGTTTTTGCGCCGCGTATTGGCCGCGGTGGATGCTAAACTTGCTCATGCTTTAGTGCTGTACGGAGGGAGTATGAAGCCGGACAATGCGCGCGCACTATTGGCTGAGCCAGGCGTTGACGGTGGCCTAGTGGGGGGCGCATCGTTACAAGCTGAAGATTTTCTTGCGATTTGCAAAGCGGCTGCAGTTTAAGCGCTCGCAACTATTTCTGAACACGTTTACAGATTAAGGTGAATAAATGTTGGTATTAAAAAATTTGATTGTCGTCGCACAATTTTTATCTGCTTTGGGAATTATTGGCTTAGTGCTGTTGCAACGCGGAAAAGGCGCTGATATGGGCGCGGCATTTGGCAGTGGTTCATCCGGCAGTCTTTTTGGCGCAACCGGTGCGGCGAATTTCTTGTCTCGCACAACAGCGATATTGGCGGTGATTTTCTTTGTCTCTACGCTTAGCCTGACCTTTATTGGTTCGCAAAAACCTAAATCCTCAGCGGGCGTATTGGAAGGTGTCGTCACATCCGTACCAGTTGGGACGCATTCGGGCAAAGCTTCTTTGCCGCCGGCAAGTACGCCAGCGCCAGGTCAAGATGTGCCAAAGTGAAATTAAGGTTAAGGTAAAAAAAACCATAGGCTGATCCTTGACCGAGTAGGGCGAGCTAATTAATTACTTTCTATATAAAAATGCGTATTGCCCTTGCTCAAATCAATGTAACCGTTGGCGACTTTGTTGGTAATCTAGCGGCTATTGTGGCTGCTGCCCGTGACGCTTATCAACTAGGTGCTCGTTTAGTGGTTATGCCAGAGTTGGTTCTATCTGGCTATCCGCCTGAAGATTTGCTGTTGCGGCCATCATTTTATGCCGCAAGCGCTACTGCCCTAACGCAACTTGCCTCTGAGTTAAGTGTCTTCAAAGGGCTGCATGTAGTCGTCGGCCACCCCCATCGTATTGATGCTCATGCAAATCGGCCACTTAAATCTAACGTACCGCCGAGCGATACCTTTAATGCGGCCTCAGTTTTGCTAGATGGCCGTGTGCTTGGCACGTATCTCAAGCAAGAGCTTCCTAATACCGAGGTGTTTGACGAAAGGCGCTATTTTGCGACAGACCCAAAGCCCTATGTCTTTGAACTGGATGGCGTACGTTGCGCAATCCTGATTTGTGAAGATATTTGGTATCCGGCAGCAGCGCAAGAGGCAAAAGCTGCAGGTGCACAGCTTTTGCTTGTACCCAATGGCTCACCCTACCACCTCGGTAAGGATAACCTACGTATAGATATAGTACGTGCGCGCATCCGTGAAAGCGGGTTGCCGATCGTTTACGTGAACAATATCGGGGCGCAAGATGAGCTGGTGTTTGATGGTGGCTCTTTCGTGTGTAATGCGCAAGGGGAATGTGTCGCCCGCATGCCGCAATTTGAAGCCGGCATTGCATTGGTTGAGTTCGATGGAGCAACGCCACAACTTAGCAAAATTGCGCCTGAATCTTCTCTAGAAGCGCAAGTCTATGCAGCATTGGTCGTTGGCGTGCGTGATTATGTAGAGAAGAACAGTTTCCCTGGCGTGCTGATTGGCCTTTCAGGCGGGGTTGATTCGGCGTTGGTATTGGCTATTGCATGCGATGCGCTTGGGCCAGAGCGTGTTCGCGCAGTCATGATGCCATCATGCTATACCGCTGATATCTCAATTGCCGATGCACGCCAAATGGCTAGCCGTCTCAATATTCACTATGACGAAATCGAGATCACCTCAGTATTCGATACGTTCCGTTTATCACTTGCTAAAGTCTTCGATGGACTGGCCGAAGATACGACAGAAGAAAATATCCAGGCCCGCATCCGCGGTACTTTATTGATGGCGTTGTCGAATAAATCAGGCTCGATTGTGCTCACAACGGGCAACAAGAGCGAAATGGCAGTCGGGTACTGCACTTTATATGGCGATATGGCAGGTGGCTTTGCGGTGATTAAAGATATCGCCAAGACTTTAGTCTACCGGCTATGCCGCTACCGGAACACGAGCGATGCTTTTGTGCTTAAGCACATTATTCCTGAGCGTATCCTAACGCGTGCACCTTCTGCTGAGCTACGCGCGAATCAAACTGATCAAGACAGCCTACCGCCTTACGAAGTGCTAGATGCCATTATGCAGCAATATATGGAAGAGGGTCGTTCGGGCGCTGACATTGTGGCAGCTGGATTTAAGCCAGAAGATGTCGCGCGCATCACCCGGCTTATCAAGCTAAGCGAGTACAAACGGCGTCAAGCACCGATTGGTCTGCGCATTACTTCACGTGCCTTCGGGCGTGACTGGCGCTATCCGATTACCTCACGCTTTAACGAAGTATTGTGAATGTCTTTCAAAAAACTTCGTCAAGCGTTTGCGCAGAGAAAATACGTTTGCCCCATTGGCATAAAGTATTCACATTCGCTGTATTGAGGCGCTGTTGATAGGGTTCGGTTAAAGTACCAAACTTACTTTCTAGCAGAGTTTTCAATAAAGTAGATTGGCCTTGCTGTAGACCTTGTTGTATACCTTCTTCAAGACCTTGCTCTCTGCCAATACGCTCTACACTCGTTATATATCGCACGTTATGTTCTCCTTCCAGTTGTTTGATTGAACTATTGTAGCGAATTTCAAACTCTTTGGGTAAAGT
This sequence comes from Mycoavidus sp. HKI, assembly GCF_020023735.2. Classification (NCBI taxonomy): domain Bacteria; kingdom Pseudomonadati; phylum Pseudomonadota; class Betaproteobacteria; order Burkholderiales; family Burkholderiaceae; genus Mycoavidus; species Mycoavidus sp. HKI. The sequence continues at coordinate 1,524,709 of NZ_CP076444.2, read as the reverse complement.
TAATCCCCCATCTTTGTCATCGGAATTTTTTGGAAATAGAGCGAGTGAATAATTCCTATACTGTATTCGCTCCGCCTTTGTTTTGATATATATCAAAAGTCATAAGATGTGGTCGTGTGCCTGCGGGCGGCGGTAAATATTTTAATTCTATGCCGCACCATTAATTCTCAATCTCGCCTCCATTTTTGGGGGCTCCGCATTTTGTCGGCATGAGATACAGGATTAAAAAGGGTCAGGGGTGATTTTGGACGAAATCTAAGTCACCGGTTTTGCCGCTGCTGCTCAACAGGCAGAGCTTGGCTCAGAATAAATCACCTTATTTATCCGTGAGACTTTCAAGATACCGCTGTGCATCAAGCGCAGCCATGCAGCCAGTGCCGGCACTGGTAATCGCTTGTCGGTAGATCGAATCTTGTACATCGCCTGCAGCGAAAACTCCCGCCACGCTGGTGGCTGTTGCATTGCCTACGAGTCCAGCGTGTGTCAGGATATAACCGTTTTTCATCTCGAGTTGTTCAGCGAAAATATCGGTATTAGGTTTATGGCCAATGGCAACAAACACGCCTTGCAAGGGGATATCCGTGCTTTGATTGGTTTGGGTGTGCTTGACACGAATGCCTGTTACGCCGGTAGCATCGCCTTGCACCTCATCCAGCACATGATCCCATTTGATTTCGACTATGCCGGCCTTTTCTTTGGCCAGCAGCCGGTCAATGAGAATAGGCTCAGCGCGGAACGCGCTGCGGCGGTGAATCACGGTGACTTTTTTTGCGATTTGGGCAAGATACAACGCTTCTTCGACAGCGGTGTTGCCACCCCCAATGACCGCAACGTCTTGTTGCTTGTAGAAAAAGCCATCACAGGTGGCGCAGGCGGAGACGCCTTTGCCCATAAAGGCTTCTTCAGACGGCAAGCCAAGATATTGGGCGGAAGCGCCGGTTGCAATAATCAATGCATCGCAGGTGTACTCGTTGGTCTCGCCAATCAGACGTAGAGGCCGTTCATCAAGCTTTGCCGTATGAATATAATCAAACACAATTTCGGTATTAAAGCGCTGAGCGTGCTCAAGAAAGCGCTCCATTAATTCTGGACCTTGTACGCCCTGGGCATCGGCGGGCCAGTTTTCGACCTCTGTGGTGGTCGTTAATTGGCCGCCTTGTGCCAGGCCAGTAATGAGCATTGGCGACAAGTTAGCGCGTGCCGCATAGACGGCAGCCGTATAACCGGCTGGACCGGAGCCTAGGATGAGAACTTTTGCATGTTTTGTGGATGACATATCAAGGACGAAAAATTTAGGATCTAAGCACCAAATAGCATATTATATGTTTGTTTAGGCGTGCGGGTTTGAGCTATCGTGCGCGTTCATGACTGTAAAGCGCCGTATCGATGGTCGGCGCTGCGGTCCGCGTGTGACAGTTTAGGCTAAACTAGCTTAATTCAGTGGGGCCTGTCCCCCGGGCAGCACATAGCACATATTGGTTCATGGCGAAATCTCCTTTCTCTTATAGCGCACAAGCGTTGCCGCGCAGGATCTCACACCTTGTTGTTGAAATTCGTTGGCTGCTGCAGCTTGCAGGTGTATTCTTTTTATTCATGGTGCTGCTTAGCTATAGCCCGCTTGATCCGAGCTGGACGCATGCGGTGCAAGCTAACGGTATTGCAAACTGGGGGGGGCGCGTAGGCGCATGGACGGCTGATATTTTGCTCTTGCTCTTCGGTTTCTCAGCCTATTGGTGGGCCGTATGGCTCGGGCGCCGCGTGGTATTGGGTTACTGGCGCATAGCGCCGGCCGATGGGCAAGCTGATGATCTAAGTAAGAGCCCGCCAGCCCGTGCTGAACGCCGTCCGGCAGACATACAGCAAGAACATGGGCTGCTGCAAGAGGGCAGTTGGCTGATTGAATTATTTTCTTTTGCTTTGATATTGATTGCCAGTGTTGGTCTTGAGGCAATGCGGCTGTGGTCCTTATCAACTAGCTTGCCGCGTGCACCAGGTGGCGTCCTGGGGGATGCTGTGGCAGCGCAAGTATTGCACGCTTTAGGCTTCACGGGCGGCACGCTGGCCCTTTTGTTACTGCTGGCGATTGGGGTCTCCCTTTTCTTTCGTTTTTCTTGGTTAAATGTTGCTGAGCGCACTGGCGATGGGATCGTCGCCGCGCTGATGTTCATTCAAATGCACTATGAAGCACGACGTGATCGCAAAGTCGGCGAGGCTGCTGCGATACGCCGTGAAGGCAAGCTCGAACAGGACCGTGTGCGGGTTGAAGAACACGAGCCTGTGCGTATTGTGCCGGCAGCGAGCGCTGTAGTTAAATCTGAGCGGATTGAAAAAGAAAAACAGCAAACGCTTTTTCATGACTTGCCTGATAGTATTTTGCCACCGCTTGCGTTGCTTGATGCACCTTTGGCTACACAAGAAACTGTGTCGGCTGACACGCTTGAATTTACTTCACGTTTGATCGAAAAAAAATTAAAGGATTTTGGAGTTGAAGTCAGCGTGATTGCGGCTTATCCAGGACCCGTTATTACCCGCTATGAAGTTGAGCCAGCTATCGGCGTGAAGGGTAGTCAGGTGGTTAACCTGGCGAAGGATTTAGCGCGTTCGCTCTCGTTAGTGTCAATTCGCGTGGTCGAGACCATTCCAGGCAAAAACTGTATGGGCCTTGAACTACCCAATTTGCGCCGGCAAACAGTCCGCTTGTCTGAAATTTTAGGTTCCGAAGCTTATGCAGCCGCAGCTTCGATGCTGACCATTGCACTAGGTAAAGATATCAGCGGCAAGCCGATCGTCGCTGATTTAGCCAAAATGCCGCATCTGCTGGTGGCAGGTACGACTGGATCGGGTAAATCGGTCGGCATTAACGCCATGATTTTATCGTTGCTTTATAAGGCAACAGCTGAGCAAGTTAGGATGATTTTGATCGATCCAAAGATGCTTGAGATGAGCGTTTACGATGGCGTGCCGCATCTGTTGTGTCCGGTGGTGATCGATATGCGGCAAGCAGGCCATGCTTTAAACTGGACGGTTGCTGAAATGGAGCGCCGTTATAAATTAATGAGTAAGCTTGGGGTGCGTAATCTCAGTGGTTATAACCATAAGCTTGATGAGGCGCACAAGCGCGAAGAAACCATCCCGAATCCATTTAGCCTAACGCCAGATATGCCCGAACCGCTTGAGCGGCTGCCACATATTGTCGTGGTGATTGATGAGTTGGCCGATCTCATGATGGTAGTGGGTAAAAAAGTGGAAGAATTGATTGCACGGATTGCACAAAAAGCGAGAGCGGCAGGGATTCACCTAATTCTTGCGACGCAACGGCCATCGGTTGATGTCATCACCGGATTGATTAAAGCCAATGTGCCAACCCGCATTGCCTTTCAAGTTTCATCGAAAATCGACTCGCGCACAATCTTGGATCAGCAAGGCGCTGAATCGCTATTGGGCATGGGCGATATGCTTTATCTGCCGCCTGGCTCAGGTTTGCCGGTTCGTGTACATGGCGCTTTTGTTTCTGATGAAGAAGTGCATCGGGTGGTCGAAAAACTGAAACAGCAGGGCGAACCGAACTATATTGAAGGTATTCTAGAAGGAGGTAGCAATAGTGAGATTGATGAAGGACTGGGCAATACCAATGGCAGTGGGCAAAACGCTGAAGCCGATCCACTCTATGATCAAGCCGTTGAAATTGTCACCAAACACCGACGTGCCTCTATTTCGCTGGTACAGCGCCATTTGCGAATTGGCTATAATCGTGCAGCCCGGTTGCTTGAACAAATGGAGCAAGCAGGGTTAATATCGGCAATGGCAGCAAATGGTAACCGTGAAATTCTGGTGCCCAATCGTGACCCGAACTAGAAGAGGTAAGAGATGAAGCTTAAAACAGTAACTTTATTGAATTTTAGACTTTGGCTAACGAGAGGGCTAGCGGTCTCGGCGTTCACAGCGGCAAGCCTTGCACCACCTGCGTACGCCGGTGGATCTACCTACACTAATGCGACTGAGCAGCTGAATAATTTTGTTGCGCAAGTGCAAACGGCAAAAGGCCGTTTTGTTCAGCGGCAGATTAAAACTGACCCAAAGAAAATGAAAGACCTCCCTGACCAGGGTACATGGCCGCAGGAAGAAAGTGGTAAATCCAGTGGTTTTTTCTTATTCGAGCGGCCGGGTAAATTTATCTGGACTTATGAAGAGCCTTCCCGCCAAGTTCTGCAGTCTGATGGCGAATATTTTTATATCTACGATAAAGAGCTCAAGCAAGTCATCAAGCGTAAGCTTGACCGTATGCTAGGCGTCAGCCCAGCAGCGATTTTATTTGGCAGCAACGATCTTAATCGGAATTTCAGACTGCGCGATATTGGTAAACAAGCAGGGCTAGACTGGCTTGAGCTCAAGCCGAAAGCGGCCGATACGCAATTTCAGCGTGTCATTATTGGATTTAGAGGCGGGAATCTCGAGGCTATGAAATTGTTTGATCTATTCGGCAATGTCACTTTATTGGTTTTTACGGATATGAAGAAAAATCCGACAGTGCCTCCTGATCGTTTCAAATTCACCGTACCGAAAGGCGTCGATGTGATTCAGGGATGAGCGTTAGCGTGTTTTATCCCACGTCTTGCAAAAATAGAAAAGCGGCCCATGTTGTTTGCCGATGATTCTTCTCCAGCCGCACCGCTGGCTGAGCGGTTGCGGCCCAAAGTGATCGATGAGGTGATTGGCCAAAAGCATTTGCTTGGGCCAGGCAAGCCATTGCGGGTCGCCTTTGAGTTGGGCCAGCCGCATTCGATGATCTTATGGGGGCCGCCCGGTGTGGGCAAAACCACGCTTGCACGACTTATGGCAGATGCTTTTAAAGCCGAGTTTATTGCTCTTTCTGCCGTCTTAGCAGGGGTCAAAGAGATTCGAGAAGCGGTTGAAATGGCGCGTATGTATCAGGCGCATGGTCGTCAAACGCTGGTTTTTGTCGATGAAGTGCATCGCTTCAATAAAAGCCAGCAAGACGCATTTCTGCCACACGTTGAAGCGGGCCTTTTTATTTTTATCGGCGCTACCACTGAAAACCCGTCATTTGAGTTAAACAGCGCACTACTCTCGCGCGCAGCCGTTTATGTGCTCACCAGCCTTAACGCGAGTGAGTTAGAGGATTTGCTAAAGCGTGCAAGCGCTGCGCTTGGTGGTATTTCATTGACTGCACAGGCATGCGCAATACTAATTGAAACAGCCGATGGCGACGCTCGCAAGCTGCTGAATAATCTGGAAATCGCCGCCCGCGCAGCAGTCCTTAAGCAGACAAATGAAATTGACGAAGCACTACTGGGCAGCGCACTGGCAGAAAATCTGCGTCGCTTCGATAAAGGCGGTGAGGCTTTTTATGACCAAATTAGCGCACTCCATAAAGCGGTGCGCGGCAGCCATCCAGACGCAGCACTATATTGGCTTTGCCGTATGCTAGATGGTGGTACAGATCCGCATTATTTGGCACGGCGAATCATTCGTATGGCTTGGGAGGATATCGGCCTGGCCGATCCGCGCGCCGTGGGCATCGCGCTGGATGCGGCGCAGACCTATGAGCGGCTTGGTTCGCCAGAGGGTGAGCTCGCTCTGGCACAAGCCATACTCTACCTTGCCGCAGCCCCAAAATCGAATGCTGGCTATTGCGCCTACAATGCAGCGCGCAAATTTGTGAGCAAAGACTCATCCCGTGCAGTCCCGGTTCATCTGCGCAATGCTCCAACCAAGCTGATGAAAGAACTCGGCTACGGGCATGAATATCGCTATGCGCATGATGAGCCGGATGCTTACGCGGCCGGAGAGCAATATTTGCCGGATGGCATCACCAACCCTAATTGGTATCAACCAACGCCTCGTGGCCTTGAAGCCAAGATTGCTGAAAAACTTAAGCGGCTAGATGAGCTTGATGTAGCTTGGCGCGCTGAACATGGCGTTAACCCAAAAACATAAGCGCAGCATCCGTTAAAACCTAAGTTAAAATCGCAGTTTATTCTGTTTGCCCTACCTTATTTTCCATGCTTGATATCCAACTGCTGCGTAAAGACCTTGATGGCGTCGCACACCGTCTTAATAGCCGTGGTTACGCGCTAGACCGTGCGACATTTATAAAACTTGAGACAGAGCGACGTGAGCTACAGGTGCGCACTGAAGAACTGCAAGCACGCCGCAACAGCCTATCAAAGCAAATTGGCGTCTTAAAAAGTCGAGCAGAAGATTGCTCGGCGTTGCTGGTTGAAGCAGACAGCATTGGCAATGTGCTCAAAGACTCAGCGCTAAGACTAAATGAGCTTCAAGCACAGTTAACCGAGTTCATGCTGGACGCGCCTAACTTGCCGCACGAAAGTGTGCCGCTAGGCCGTGACGAAACACAAAACACTGAAGTAAGCCGCTGGGGTACCCCGCGCCAATTTGAGTTTGAGATTAAAGACCATGTCGATATTGGGGGGCCGCTTGGACTCGATTTTGATAGTGCCGTTAAGCTCAGTGGCGCGCGCTTTGCGGTACTACGTGGCCCGCTTGCGCGGCTACAACGTGCCTTGGCGCAATTTATGCTTGATTTGCACACGACTGAACATGGCTATACAGAAATTCAGGTGCCTTATATCGTCAATGCCACTTCTATGCGCGGTACCGGTCAACTACCTAAATTTGAAGAAGATTTATTTAAAGTGCCGCATAAAGCCAGTGATGAGGGCCATGCGCCTGAGAACTTTTATCTGATTCCAACGGCTGAAGTCCCGCTCACTAACTTGATGCGAGAAACCATCGTGGCCGTGGATAAACTGCCACTCAAATGGGTGGCTCATACGCCCTGTTTTAGATCAGAGGCAGGCAGTTACGGCCGTGATACGCGCGGCATGATTCGCCAGCACCAGTTTGAGAAAGTTGAGTTGGTCCAAATTGTGCCACCTGAGCACTCTTATCAAGCGCTCGAAGAACTCGTAGGCCATGCCGAAACGGTTTTGCGCAAACTTGAACTGCCCTATCGGAAAGTCTTATTGTGCACAGGCGATATGGGTTTTGGCAGTGCCAAAACATATGATCTTGAAGTATGGCTGGCGTCGCAAAATACCTATCGTGAAATTTCATCATGCTCGAATATGGAAGCATTTCAAGCACGGCGGATGCAAGCACGTTCTCGCAGTGGGCAAGGTAAGCCGGAACTAGTGCACACAATAAATGGCTCAGGTTTGGCGGTTGGGCGTACTTTAGTTGCGATTCTTGAAAATTTCCAAAATGCGGATGGTACGGTGAGTGTGCCGGATGTGTTGCAGCCTTATTTGGGTGGCATGAAACGGCTTGAGCCGAGTGCGTAAAAAACGCTTTGGGGTCAGGCGGCCCCTTACTATAATCAACCGGTCAATCAGATCATATTTTTAGATTTTGTCGCCACAAATTGCTAGAATATCTTGTGTATGATTGACTCAATCAAAATACCCAAAAATCAACATTTCCTTGCAGTTAAGCCAATTAAATTAAAGAAAATGTGTTTATTCTGTTTTGGCAAAATTGACACTTATAGGCTGCTGTAGCGTGTATACTCTCGCTTTTTTATTACAAATAAAAATGGTGTGTCCCATGGATCCTCCGCGCAGACCATACAAGGCTTGGATGCTCCCTATTTTTTTCTACGCGGCATTGCTGTTGATAGGCGGTTTCGCACCTGATCTATATGCCCAAGCTTTGCCTACATCAGCACTCAAAGACAAAGTTCTCACAGGCAAAGACACACAAGGACTGCTGCGCCAGCAAGAGCACGAGCGTATATTGCGCCAACAACAAGAGCATACGCCTGATGTGCGTCTATCAAATGAAGACAAAGCCAAGGCGGCAGAGTTGTCATGCAAGCTTCCTACTTCTGAAACGCCCTGTTTTCCAATTGAGCTGATTGTCTTAAAAGGAGAGGAAAGCCACCGCTTCGCCTGGGCGCTGCAAGCGGCGAATCGACCAGATGATCCGACCAGCGGCCGCTGCTTAGGCGCACAGGGGATCAATCTAGTGATGAAAAGAGTGCAAAACGCCTTAATTGAGCGAGGCTATGTCACGACTCGCGTACTGGCTGAACCGCAAGATCTTAAAAGCGGCGTTCTCACACTCACGGTCATTCCCGGCCGCCTGCACACGATTCGTTTTACCGCAAAAACAGCGGGGCGCGCGACGCAATGGAATGCCGTGCCCATCAAAGCAGGCGATTTATTGAATTTGCGTGACATTGAGCAAAGTCTAGAGAATTTTAAGCGCGTGCCAACGGTCGAGGCCAATATCGATATTACCCCTGCGGCCCAAGCGGATGCTCAGCCTGGAGAAAGCGATCTGATGATCGACTGGCAGCAGAGTTTGCCGCTGCGTCTAACACTCTCAGCAGATGATGCAGGCAGCAAAGCAACGGGCAAATATCAGGGCAATGTGTCGATTTCGGTGGATCACTGGTGGACGCTAAATGATTTGTTTTATGTGAGTTTTAGCCAAGGCTTAAGGGGCGGCGGAGCAGGCCCTAAAGGCACGCGCGGCCATACGATTCATTACTCCGTGCCGTTGGGTTATTGGCTGTTAGGCTTGACCGCTAGTCGATATGGTTACCAACAGACGGTGGCCGGCCCGTATGAGAACTATATGTATAGCGGTGCGAGCCAAAACAATGAAATTAAATTGTCACGTTTGCTTTATCGCGATGCGTCGCGCAAGCTGACCGCCTCGTTACGGGGGTATTTCAAGGAATCAAGCAGTTTTATAGAGGGCACCGAGCTCGATCATCATCGCCGCCGCTTGGCTGGATGGGAGTTGGCTCTCGCTCATCGAGAATATATTGGCCGCGGTGCACTCGCCATCCAGGTTGCGCATCAACGTGGCACCGGTGCTTTAAATGCGCTGCTTGCTGCCGAAGCAGAGTCTGGCGAAGGCACCTCTTACCCCAAGTTTTTTAGCGCCGAGGTTGCTCTCGATATGCCGTTCACGCTGGCGCGCCAAAAAATCCGCTACAACGGTGTTTGGCGCGCGCAATGGCAGCGCACCCCACTGATCCCGCAAGACCGCTTCTCGCTAGGCGGGCGCTATACGGTGCGCGGCTTTGATGGCGAACTGACTTTATTAGCCGAGCGGGGTTGGCTGATCCGCAATGATTTAGGCTTGGCATTAGGCTCAAGCGGCCAAGAATTATATGTTGGGGTGGATTATGGCCAACTGGGCGGCCCGTCGACGGAATTTTTGCCAGGTAGTCGGCTAGCGGGCGGTGTCATTGGGCTACGCGGTGGCTTCAAAAATGTGCAATACGATGTATTTGCAGGCCGGCCTTTTAAAAAGCCAGAGGTGTTTGACACGGCCAATGTAACAGCGGGATTTAGCGCGAGCTATTCATTTTAATCAATTATCACATCGCGTTAAGTGGGGCCGTCCGATGGCACAGATTATTAACAAACAACGTTTTATCTCTTTTCACTACTTAGCGCGCATCGTTTGTACCGTGCTGCTGGCAACGCTCGTCCAAGCGGCGGCCGCGCGCAGCCTGAATGTCGCACGCATTGTAGCGGACCCCAACGCGGAGCCTCACCATCGACCGACAATTCTTAGTACACCCGATGGTTTACCCCTGATCAACATTCAAATCCCAAACGATCAAGGGCTATCGAAAAACGATTACAGCCAATTCGATGCTGACAGAGGCCTGGCCTGGAACAATGATCGCACCCAGAATCCTCATTTGCTGGCGAGGTCCGCGCGCACCATCCTAAACCAAGTGAACAGCAGCCATCCGAGTTATTTGAAGGGTCCTCTAACAGTGGTTGGCGACCGAGCTCAAGTGATCATTGCCAACCCTTCTGGCTTGTACTGCGAGGGCTGCGGTTTTATTAATGTTCACCGCGCGACCTTAACGACAGGGACGCCGATCATCAACAAGAATGGCCATCTTGACGGCTATCGAGTACAACATGGTTTAATTACCGTGCAAGGCGATGGACTGCAATCGGGTAAAGCCGATTACACCGAGCTGATTGCGCGAGCTGTATTGATCAATGACCAACTCCAGGCCAATCAGCTAAAAATTATCACGGGCGCTAATTTAGTCAGCGGCGACGTGGTGACCCCATTGCAACAACCAGCCAGTCCGGCGCCCGTGCTCGCGATTGATGTTGCAGAACTGGGTGGTTTGTACGCCAACAAAATTAAATTGGTTGGCACGGAGACCGGCGTGGGGGTTAGAAATGCTGGGCATATCGGCATGGAAGCGGGCCAAATTGAAATCACCCTGAATGGCTTTCTAGAAAATTCCGGCGAGATCGATAGCCGCCGCCCGACTCGCATTAAAACCGCACAAGGCGCCATACAAGGCAGTGTGCGCCATGAAGGCACGCTAGACATCAGCACCCGTGGCCCTCTCATCAACCGAGGGATACTGACGGCACATGGCCACACGACCTTGCATACCGGCTCCGCTCGCCTCAACAATAGCGGCCAGATTGCCACCATGAACGACTTGTCCATCGCCAGCGCCAATTTGAATAATTCAAAAGGAAGCATCAAAGCGGTTGGCAGACTGCGTGCTCAAGTGCCGGGCAAGATCAACAATCAGGCTGGCTTGATCCATTCGAACGGCATGCTCCGGGTGACAACCGGTAACCTCAACAATGCCAATACTCGAAGCGGCGAACGTGGACTGCAAGGCAAAACGGTCACGCTAATGATCGATTCGATTCAGAATAAAAAAGGTGTCATTCGCGCTAACCAGTCTTTATGCTTGGATGGGGCGAAGAATGGCGTCGTGAATAACACGGCTGGTGTGATGTATTCGAAAGGTAAGCTCCGCGTAACCACCGGCCAACTCGACAATACCCATACCCACAATGGCGCGCGTGGACTGGCAGGCAAAACAGTCACGCTGATCACCGATTCGATTAAAAATAAGCGGGGGGTGATTCGCGCTGACGAGTTTCTAGCCTTGGATGGAACTGAGCGTGGCACAGTGGACAACCCAACTGGCTTGATCCACTCAAAAGGTACCCTCCGCATGACAACGGGCGTACTCAACAATGCGAACACTCAAGGCAGTGAGCACGGAGTGGCCGGTAAAAAAATCACGATTCAAGCAGATTCAATTGATAACCAGCTCGGCTCGATTCAAACCGATGGTGCGTTAACCCTGATTGGCACGACGCAGATCGATAATCGCTCAGGATGGATCTCCTCACGCCAGGCGGTAGCGTTGCAAGCGCCCGAGAGGAGATCACCTACCGACAAACGGCTGAGCATACTAAATACTGGCGGAACTGTGCTGGCCGGCACCAAGCTTAAAGTAGACAGCCATAGCCTGAACAGCGATGGTCAAATACATTCCAATGGCCAGCTCGATATCAAGCTGCTGAATGATTTGCATAACACTGGCAAAATCACCGCCTGCGGCGATGCTACGCTGAGCTTGACAGGCGCATTGCATAACCGCCAAACCTTAGACGCGGGTCATCGTTTAACGGTCTCAGCGGCGAGTATCGACAATACGAGTACAGGAGAAATCAACGCCAGCCAGACTGAGCTTGTGGCCCTTGAATCGTTGACAAACCGTGGTCTCATCAATGGCGATGAAACCTTGATTCAGGCGGGTAAGGTTAATAACCTGGGTACCGGCCGGATATATGGCGATCATATTGCAATCGGCGCAACTAGATTGGATAACGGCGCTGAAACGGTGCATGGCGTTACCAGCGCGGCGAACGTGAGCGCGCGCAAACGACTAGATATTGGTGTGCAGTCGCTCACCAACCGCGAACATGGCCTACTTGGCAGTGAAAGTGATTTTGCTTTGGGGAGAGAGCTCGATGGATGCCATCGCGCCATCGGTCAAGCTGAGAAACTCGACAATAGCAGTGCCACGCTTGAGGCGCTTGGTGACCTAAATTTGGCCGTCGATACACTGAATAATACAAATGCGCCCTTTACCCTTAAAACTGTTCCGGTAGGGGAGCCTAGCAGGGCTATTTTTATTCAGCCAGAGGGAGATCCAAACCGATATCCTGAGCACCATTTTGTTTGGGAAGGTTGGTCCCGCGCAGGCCAGTACCGCCATCAAAACTGGGAGGTCAGGAGATTTACTAAATATGACGTGATGCGTACTGAAACTCAAAGCGTGGTCAACAGTAGCGACCCTGGCAAGATTGTTGCGGGAGGCGATCTGCGGTTAAGCGGCCATGATCTGAACAACGACAAAAGCCAGTTCATCGCTGGTGGCCGTATCACCGGGGATCTGAGCAATCTGCGTAACATTGAAGCCGAAGGGACTCGTACGGTGCAGGAAGCTGGGAGCAGCCAATATAGTACGTCTCGCTATCGCGGCAGATGGAAGAATCATCACACGCGTGATTGGAATCATCCTATTCCTTATACCCCAGCTGATGAGCTCCACACCATCACAGTGCCTGTGACAAAAGTGCTCGAGCATACCCACTCTACTCGCTCGGGCGCTCAGACTCCAGCTTTGTCACGCAGCCTAGAAGAAATTTCGATTCCGACGCCAAGTGATATCGCGGGCCATGCCGGGACGATAATTCGCACCCAAATTCCGGCGATTACCTTACCCAATCACACTTTGTTTCGACACACTCCTAAGCCAGACAGCCTGACTTTGATCGAAACCGACCCTCACTTTACCCGCTCCCACAAGAAGCTTGACGCAGAATATATGCTCAAGCGCATGGCGCAAAATCCTGCGGTCGTCCAAAAACGCTTGGGCGACGGTTTTTACGAACAACGCTTAGTAGGCGAACAAATCAACCAGCTCACGGGGCGCCGATTCCTACACAATCATACCAACGACGAAGTGCAATATCGTGCGTTGATGGAGCAAGGCCTACATTTCGCGGATCAGTTGAAACTACGCCCTGGCATCGCGCTGAGCGCAGCGCAAATGGCGCAACTTACCAGCGATATCGTCTGGCCTGTTCAACGCGAGGTGGTGCTTGCCGATGGCGCGGTGCAAAAGGTATTAGTTCCGCAAGTCTATGCCTATGTCAAAGAGGACGATCTCAAAGGAGATGGGACCTTAATCTCAGGTCGCGCGCTCAAGCTGAGCCTGCGCCAAGACATGATGAATGAAGGCACGATGGCTGGCCGCACAAAGGTGAATGTCGACGCTGCAGAGATTAAAAACCTAGGCGGAAAGATTACAGGGGGCGAAACAACCCTGCACGCTCGCACCGACCTAGACAACCATGGTGGTGCCCTAACTGGCGATACCCATTTAGCCGTTCGCGCTGACCGAGATTTAAATCTGCTTTCCACCACCCAGCAAGGCGCTAAAACAACGGGCGCCAGTCACTTCAGCCGTACTCATCTTGATCGCATTGCTAGCCTGACATCGAATGGTTCACTCAGCGCTAGCGCCGGGCGCGATGCGACTTTCACGGCTGCCGAGATTAGCAACACCAGCCCAGAAAATCAGACCACCATCACAGCTGGTCATAATTTAAACCTGGGCGCCTTCACGGTTGGCTACCAGGAGAACATGGTTCGTGACGACAATAATTTTCTTAAACAAGGCTTAAGTGATGAAATTGGCAGTACGATCCAAACGGTTGGCAATCTCCAGCTTGCCGCCGGTCATAATTTCACCGCCAAAGCGGCAAATCTCACGAGCCAGCAAGGCACGCTCACGGCGACAGCTGAGCACAATGTAACTATTAAAGCGGGGCAAACACAGCATAACTTTGATGAAGGGCATAGCCATACGCGGCGAGGCCTGTTGAGCTCCAGCAGTAACGCCACGCGCGATACGATTAACCAAACACAGGCAACCGGCAGCCTATTAAGCGGCAACACAGTCAGAATTAAGTCCGGTCAAAATTTAACAGTACACGGCAGCGATGTGGTGGCTAACCAGCAAGTATCGTTGGCGGCAGAAGGCGACATCCATCTGACGGCCGCACAAAATACGGCTTCGCACTCCCACCAATCCCAGCAGCAGAAATCAGGCCTCTTAAATGGTGGTGGTATAGGGGTCACGATTGGCTCACAAGCCCAACACGCCCAAGCGGGTGAGCTGGAAATCACTCATACGGATAGCACGATTGCCTCATTAGCGGGCGACGTCACTATCGTTTCAGGCAAAGACACTCAGCTTAAAGCGAGCGGATTATATGCCGGCCAGGATTTGAACGTGACCGGCCAAAATATCACGCTTGCTAGTGTGCACGACGTACTTGCCCAAAGCGAACGACACACTTTTGAGCAAAGCGGTCTAAGCGTAGGGCTAGGCGGCGAGATAGTGGAGAAAGCGAGGGCAATCTATCGTCACATGGACCGCGCGAGTAAAGTCAATGACCCTCGGCTCAAAGCCGTCAAGCAAGCGCAAGCTGCCTATGCGGTGGCTCAACTCAGTAGCGCCGCGGTAACCAGCGGCCCAGAAGGAGGCGCAAACGGGACTCAGGGCGCTGCCGGAGGCAAAAGTGTACGGCTTGAACTCAGTGTTGGCTCAAGCCAAAGTGAACATGAAGCGCACACGATACAAACCACAGCGCGCGGCTCAAATCTAGTAGCGAATCGCCGGGTCAATATCATGGCAACCGGAGATGGCCATGAAAAGAGCGGTGATTTAACCGTAAAGGGCAGTCAAATCAAAGGCAAAGAGGTTAACCTTGCTGCGCGCCATGATATGGTCTTCGAAAGCGTCGCCAACACCGTACACCATCAAAGCACGCAAAACAGCAGTGGCTTCACGGCGGGAGTGGGGCTAAGCGTGGGCCAACAAACCGGCCTAGCCTTATTTGCCAGCGGCCAAGTTGCCAATGGACATGCTGATGGTCAGAGTGCGCAGTACGCTAACAGCAGCGTTATTGCCACTGATACCTTAACCCTCACCTCAGGCCGTGATGCAACGCTCACCGGTGCTCAGCTAAGTGGCCAGAAGATCAAAGCGGATATTGGTAGAAATCTAACGCTCACCAGCCAGCAAGATAGCGACGCGTATCACCAAGGCCAGACGAATTTAAGCGCTGGGCTGAGTGGTGTATTGGGTGCTGGCGGAGTAAATGGCAGCCTAGGGGGGAGCCAAGAACAGGTCAAAAGCCACTATGCCAGTGTTAATTTGCCAACATGGTTAATTGCGGGCAAAGAAGGCTTTGAAATTCAGGTAGGGAAGCACACTCAGTTAAATGGCGCTCAGATTGCGAACGCAGCGCCAAGTAAGAGCGTGCTAAGTACAGAAACACTGGGTTTTACTGATCTACAAAATAAAGCGCAGTATGAAGCGCGCAGCAGCGGCTTCTCAGCGAGCTATGGTGGTGCTGCCAGCGCCAAACAAAATATAGCGGCGAATAGTTTAGCCAATGCCCCTTCTGGTTTGGGCCTGACCGGGATGCAGGGCGTAGCTTCGAGCACAACTCAAGCGGCCATCTCGCCAGCACGGATTGAAGTGCGCCGCGACCAAGAAACAGGACAAGACAGCACGCAAGGCTTAAAGCGCGATACCCAAAATGCGCATCAAACACTACAGAAGATCTTTGACTTACAAGAAGTCCAAGAAAAGATAGAACTGGGGCGTGAATCCGCGAACTTAGGGATGCAAGTGAGCGGCGATCTTGCAAATAAGCTAGCGGCGCAAAATCCAGACAGCAAGTTATGGGGAGAAGGCCAGCTAGGGAGGATAGGGCTACATGCAGCCGTTGCTGGGCTAGGGGCCAAGATGGCTGGTGGCAACGTGGGCGGTGCCATAGCGGGGACAGTGGCCGGTGATCTAGCGGCGTCAAAGGTGTCTGCGCGGGTTAATCAAGCAATGGCCGGGATGACCAATCCAAACGCGAAGCAGACGGTATCAAATGTCGTCACGAATATGCTGGCGGGTACAACTGGGGCGATCGTGGGTGGAGCCGTGGGCAGCCAGTCAGGCGCGCTTACTGGGGCTGGGGGGGCATTGGCTGCGGATAAGTTTAATCGGCAGTTGCATCCGGATGAGAAGAATATTATTCATGAACATTTAGCAAAAATCTATGCATCGAAACATGCGGACATAACAGAACAGCAGGCGGCAGGAAGATTGGAAGTGCAGCTAGAGAGGATGGTAAATGCAGAGTCGGGCCGGGATGGGCAGTGGGATACTCAGGCGGCCGCTTATTTAGAAGCTTATAGATATAAAGCTCTCTATGCAGGGGTTAAAGTTGGTTATGACCAGTGGGGCGATGCGGTGCCGATGTTTGGTAATGCATCGGGCTATCAACGTACTGATAGTACAATTTTTAGTGCAAATCCGCAGACCATTATTCCTCCGTCAAATCTAGGCTTACAGCAAGTCAGTGACTATGTAAAGGGTATAGCTGACGGTATATGGAACACAACATCACACCCAATTGATACGCTGGCGGGAGTAGGCAAAGGATTATATGACATCGTCACTCGTCCCAAGGAGGCGGCCAATAGAATGCAAGCACAAGTCGGTCATGCACTGGATCAGGCAGGAGAGGGCAATTTCAGGTTGGCTGGTGAGCAGTTTGGTCATCAAGTCGGAACCACAGCAGTAACGACAGCAGTTAGTATACGAGGCGTAACTGGAACAATTGCTGGCGTTAATTATGCCGGCGTCAAAACTGGATTGGCAGTACCTACGCCATATGGTTTGGCATGGCAAAGTTTGTCACCGAAAGCTTTAGCTCTGCGTGGACCAATCGCAAAAGGCGCTCCTGTATTTCGCTCAGGAACTACTGGTTTGAGCGAGGCAGTTGAAGCGCAGTTTTGGGCGATAGAGAATCCATTAACAGCTCCAAACTATGGATTACGCTACGGTATTCCTAAGCAGAATATTGAAAGAGTGAATTTTGTTGAACGAGGATTAGTAAACTCAGGGGGGCATTTTGTTGTGCGGCCAGCACCTGGGCTTCAGGGAAATACTGGTGGCGCATTTGAGGTAGTTGTTCCGTCTGCAGGAGTAAAAGCTGAATTTTTTAGTACAATCGGAGGAAAAAAGTGAATACCATCCTTGCATCAGAAAAAGCATTTAGTTTAGCTGAATTACTAGAGCATGAGGGCTTTCATGCTATGGCGGAGGAAATTCGGGTTGCAATTTATGGAGGCGCAACAGGATTAGAAGTTGCATTTCGACTTCGTGATAAGCTTAATTGGGTTATTGAAAATGAAAAAATTCCTAGGAAGTTTTTTGAAAAGGCTAATGAAATTCAAAGGTATTTGAAATAAGTTTTTTTAAGGTAATTATTTTTTGTTGTAAGAAACGAGATGAACTAGTCAGAAGAAGAGTAATACCAATTCCGAATAAAATGAATAATAAGATTATGCTATTAAGGAGAAAAGCATGACCCACAAAGTGAGTGGTAATGAAGAGTTGGCGGCGCGAGAAAGAGTACGCAAAGCCCCAAAACGGTGGAGGAATTAAGAGCGGCGCAAGCCGTCTTGCTGCCGCTAGAATCAGGCGGCGATTACAGCTGGTGAGATAGCGGCTGGAGATGCTTTGCCGGTAGGTGTTGGGGCAGCGGCTGTTGGGATGGCGGTTAAGGGGGCGAAAGTAGGTAGGGAGGTTGTGGTTGATATAAAAAGGAAAGGTATTGTGGCAGATGCGCTACTTCCCAATCCATCAACCAGAGTTTTAAAGGAATCGCAAGTTCACAAACTAGGTGTCAGTTCAGGGATAGCTTAGCCCATATCCTTATACACAAATCGCATATTGCAACGGTGTCGGAGCAGCATATGTCTGGAATTGATGCGCTTTCCGGATTTCTGCTGTAAGCGCAGCCGATGCAATCGCATAACCTATCCTCCAACCAGTTACATGCATGATTTTACTCAGCGAACCAACCACTACGGCTCGTTCACGTAATCGAGGTTCAGAAAATACAGTAACGTGCTCTTGCTGTTCAAATAAAATATTGTGGTACACCTCATCGCTTAATACAATGAAGCCATATTTATCAGCCAACTCACCGAGTCGGCGGGCATCAGCTTGCAACCAGCATGCCCCAGTTGGATTATGAGGACTATTTATAATAATCATCCTGGTCCGCTCGGTGATGGCTTGTTCTACTTCATCCCAATCAGGTAAGAAAGTAGGACCATGCAACTGCAGAGCAGTTGGAATTCCTCCAGCCAGCATGATTGCTGGCATATAGCATTCAAATGCAGGCTGAAAAAAAATGACTTCGTCTCCAGTGTGAACCAAACTGCTTACCGTAGCAAAAATAGCTTGAGTTGCTCCTACTGTCACTGTCAATTCAACGACGGGATCAACTGGCATACTGTACAAAACCGTAAACATCTTGGAAATTGCTACTCTCAGCGCCTCAATTCCCTCTGACAGGCTATATTGGTTGTAGTTTGACTGTACAGCATTAAATAAAGCTTCAATAAGCCTTTCATCGGGAGGAAAGTCAGGATAACCCTGCGATAGATTAACTGCATTAAATTGCGCTGCAATGCGAGACATGCGCGCAAATATAGAGCTCTCAATAATTGGCAGACGCGATGTGGTAACAATTGCAGACATAAAGGCCCTTCGGAGGTATATCGCTTACAAGATAGCGCTTATGCTGCTGTATTAGCATTTTGATTAGCCACAGTCAGTTGAGTAAGCGTTTGCCATCTGCATTGATGCGCCGCATCTTGTAGCAAATGCGCTAGGCATGGAGGTACATCAGTCTGTACGATGATTCCGTTGTCACGCAAGCGTTGATAATTACTCTGCGTTCGGCTAGAGATAGCTTCCCAGTAGCGGCGCTCCGTTTCAGCGCCAGCCCATATAATGCCTCGTTGCATACAGTGGGGCATGTCGGCTAAGGTGGATTCATTTAAAACTAGAAATGTGACAGGGATTGCATAATTAAGCGCCAAATAATGAGGAAATATTGCCGATAGTCGTTTTCCGGCAGCGCCGTCTCCCGATGAAAGCACACCTTCTATGCGCTTATCGGATAGTGCAGCCTCAATTTGTGCAAAAGGTAAATTCGATGCATTAGCCCCAAGCATTTGAAAAATAGACTGAGAAAGCGCATCATAGGTTCGGATACGCAATCCCGTTAAACTCTGTGCTGTTTTAACTGGCTCAAGTGTCCATAAGCCTGTGGGTGGCATGGGGACCGTAGCAACTAGCCGTTGTCTATGTAAGCCAAATGCCCGTGTGAAGCGGTGTCGAAATTGTTGAGTTTCTAGGTGGCCGGCGTTAAGGGCTTCACCCTTAATCAGAGGTAGGGCAGAAAGAGTAAAAGTTGAATCCACCTCTGTAAGCGCACCACCGAATAATGCGCCACCCTGTATTTTATTAACAGTAATTGCCTGCATTAATTCTTTAGGTACTAAAGGCGAATCGCAAGCAACCAATATGCGTAATGCATTTCCTGCTTTTTGGCTAGCAAGCTTGGCTAGTATGCGCAGCGCTTCGCCTGGCACGGCGGTAGCAGGATATTCAGTCACTAGACCAACTCGCCATCTAGCTTGGCCTTTAGATCCCGTTAAAATCAGAGCTTTAAAATTTCTTTGCCTCATTTTGCTCACCTCTCTTATCAGATAGTCCAATGAACAATGCAAATCTCTGATATAAATTCTAATCCTAAAATTTCTCTAAATCAGGCCCCTATTTATTATTGACATAGGGTGATTAATCATGTATTGCGGTCGGGTATATGTAAAAAATTATCGCTTGTGAGACCCTAAGAATTAATTAGCTAACGTTACAGGTAGCTCAGTTTTGTGAGGATGAGTTGTCTGAATTTCTTATGCGTATTTCAATTTTGCTTCCCATGTAATTGGGACTGCTATTTCCTGCTAGAAAAATGACATGAATTTCAGAAAATCTATTTTTACTGTTGACCATTATGAGTTGGTAGCCCAAGCCTCAATAGCTGAAGAACCTAAGTCATCGATCAAGGCGGGCCCAAGTGCTGCAGAGCGTGAAGAGATCA
The DNA here is from genome assembly GCF_020023735.2 of Mycoavidus sp. HKI. Taxonomy (NCBI): domain Bacteria; kingdom Pseudomonadati; phylum Pseudomonadota; class Betaproteobacteria; order Burkholderiales; family Burkholderiaceae; genus Mycoavidus; species Mycoavidus sp. HKI. The sequence goes on along the minus strand of NZ_CP076444.2, from coordinate 1,504,823 downwards.
GTCTCTTACGCCGTCAAGTACGCCAGCTACAGATGGAGCGCGATATATTGGCAAAAGCTACGGCCTGGTTTGCCGCCAAAGGCGAGAAGATGTTCATTCTGTCTTCGAGCGTAAGAAAATTATAAAGTATTTTTAATAAATTTAAATTTACAGTTTAAAAAACTATTTAATTACTAATGAAGCATTGTAGAGCTATCTCTCTACTGGGTACATGGCTGTTGTTGTGAATAAAACAACATTAAGAATAAAAAATATATTCCGTATGACTTATACGAGTGCTACTATTGTCATCGTTAGCATAAAAGTAGCGTAGTAGAAAGATTGATGCTTTTTATGAAAATAAGAATAAACTCAGACGTTAGCTACTTAGCTCTAGAGAGCTGGAGCATATAAAACTATAAAGCAGAAGTTGATACGAATGTTGAATGCAGGATAGCTTTGACAAAGGCAATGCGGAGAACAGGTCACGTTATGCGTGATGCGCTATCCCTCCTCGGAGTGAAACCGAGGCTCCCCGCGCAAGACGATGCTTAGAGAGATTAATCAGCGGCGCATACGTTATTTTTATGAGGTGCTAGCGCGTGGAACGATTCGTGGCGCAGCAGAGCATTTAAATGTAGCTCCTTCGGTGATTACTCGCCAGCTTCGCCTACTCGAAGAAGAACTCGCTGTGACACTCTTTGAGCGGCGTGCACGTGGGGTAGTACCCACTGAGTCGGCTGAAGTTGTACTTCAATATTATCGCGGGTGTAATGCCAGTCAAGAGTATATGGAGTCTTGCTTGCAGGAAATGCGCGGCATGCAGCGCGGTAGTGTCCGTATTGGGGTCAATGAAGGGTATGTTACGTCTTTGATGGATGACGTACTGAATGACTTTAGTTTGCAGTATCCTCGTTTAAATATTCATGTCGAAGTTTTGCTAACAAGTGAGATCATTACGCAGGTTATTCAAGATGATATACATATAGGCCTTGGATATAATCCACCAGAGAACTCTGATATTCGGTGTTGTATGCGGGTAAATCGTCCTGTACGGTTATTAGTAGGAAAAGCTCACCCACTTGTTAGTCAGCATAAAGTTACCATTGCTGATGTGCTACAGTATCCATTAGGATTAATGTCTTCGCTGTCGGGTTTAGCTCAAACAATTCAGTTGCTTCAGACTTCAGAGAAGATTAAATTAGAACCAATGCTAACTACAAATTCTATAAAAGTATTGGAGCACTTTGTTATTGGTGGAAACTTTAATGTGGCTTTCATGGCGCATTCGCTAAGATATCCAAAAATAAAAACGGGTGAACTGGTTGCATTAGATGTTGATCATCCTATCTTGGTTTCTCCTGAGGTTCATTTGTTTGTAAGACAAGGCCGGCCCCTTTCTCGGGCTATTAATGAACTATTGAAGCAAGCAGAAAAAAAATTATCACTTTTTAAATATTGAGCTTAAGAGTAAGTGGGTTTTAATCACCAAGTAAGTTGGCAATACAAAGTGGAACATCAGATGTTTCAGTACTACGGGGGCTCTTATGAAGAACGATCCATTGATTTGTATCATGTCCACAGCTATTATTGCTTTAGCAGTTGTTGGACTCAATGTGCCTAATGTGTATGCCGCCCTCCCAAATAAAACATTGATCTATTGTTCTGAGGGTAGTCCTACGGGATTTGACCCTTCTCAAGCTACGTTGATTACTGACTACACTACAAGTGCATATACGATCTATAATCGGCTTGTGGAATTCGAACGTGGCACTACAAAAATCGTACCAGGGCTCGCAATGCACTGGGATATCTCACCAGATGCTCTGAACTATACTTTTTATTTAAGACGGAATGTAAGGTTTCATACAACCTCCTACTTTAAACCCACACGTGGGTTTAATGCAGACGATGTACTTTTTACTTTCGAACGGATGCGCAATCCAGAGCATATTTTTAATAAAGCATACCCGGTTCAATTTCCTTATTTTGTTAATTTAGGCCTTGATAAGGAAATTTTTAAGATCGAGAAAATTGATCCATATACTGTACGTTTTACGCTAAGGTCTGCGAATGCGCCGTTTCTAATGAATGTTGGATTAGCTTTTTCCTCTATTCTATCAGCTGAATATGCAGATTTGTTATTAAAAGATGGCAGAGCAGAATATATTAATTGGCAGCCTGTTGGTACAGGACCCTATATTTTTCATAGCTACAATCGAGATACAACTGTTCGTTTTGATGGCAATCCATATTATTGGGAGCTGGCTAATGTTAAAGTATCTAAATTAAATTTTATAATTACGCCTGATCCTGCTGTACGCATACAAAAACTCAAGAAAAATGAATGTCATATAGCGAGTTACCCACGTCTAGATGATCTTGATCTGATTAGAGCTGATCCAAATCTTAAATTGCTTAGTCAACCTGGTCTTAATCTTAGTTTTCTAGCATACAACGTATTGCATAAACCTCTAGATAATACTCTTGTGCGTCGTGCGCTCGATATGGCGGTCAATAAAGAAGCCGTTATTAATACAGTATTTGATGGACATGCACAGGTGGCAACTGAGCCAGCACCACCGGCTTTATGGCCTTATAAAGAAGAACTGCAAAATGTACAGCATGATTCTCGTTTGAGAGAAGCTAAAAAGTTGTTGGCGCAAGCTGGTTATCCAAAAGGTTTTTCGATTTCATTGTGGGCAATGTCAATACAGCGCCCCTATAATCCGAATGCGAAATTAATGGCTGCAATGATTCAAGAAGATTGGAAAAAGATTGGAGTAAAAACTCGTATTGTTTCACATGAATGGGGTGAATATATTAAACGTGTACATGCAGGTGAGCACGATGCACTGCTGATAGGTTGGATTGGAAGTAGTGATATGGACGATTGGCTAGGTACGTTACTTACGTGTAATGCAATAACTGGTGTTAATTATCCGAAGTGGTGCCATCCAGATTTTGATGCTCTGGTAAGTACTGCTCGCCAGACAATAGATTTTGATAAACGCATGATGCTTTATCAAGAAGCTCGAAAAATATTCAAACGTGAGTTACCTTTTACGCCAATTGCACATGCAGTTATTTATCAGCCAATCAATAAAAAGGTTACAGATTTCAAGGTTAATCCACTTAGCCCTATATTATTCAAAGGGGTTGGTTTGGAGTGAGTAGTATTTTGCTTGATTATGCTGTTTTTTTATCGTATGAGGTATGAAAGAAGGCCTTATGAAAAGCAATAATTTGATGTCGCTCATACAGGGCAGATTGCTGGTATTTTTGTTGATGGCAGTGCTATCAGTTGCGGCTTCAATGCCTGTTCGCGCCACCCCCCCAAATAAAACTCTTACCTATTGCTCTGAAGGGCGACCGGCTGGTTTTGATCCAGCTCAGTCTACAACGGGCGTTGAATATACGGCGAGCGCATTTAGTGTTCATAATCGGCTGGTTGAATTCAAGCCGGGCAGCACTGAAATTTGCCCGAGTTTGGCTGCTCACTGGGATATCTCACCAGATGGTTTGCAATATACTTTCTATTTGCGCCGAGGCGTGAAATTTCATACCACATCATATTTCAGGCCAACAAGGGAGTTTAATGCGGATGATGTGGTTTTTACTTTTGAGCGGATGCGTAATCCAGAGCATCTTTTTCGTAAAGCTTACCCGGCCTCAGCCCCTTATTTTGTGAACTTAGGGCTTGATAAAGAGATCACAAAGGTCGAAAAACTCGATCCGTATACAGTACGCTTCACTCTGAAGTCGGCCAATGGCCCGTTTCTGATGAATCTTGGGCTAGCTTTCGCTTCTATTCTGTCAGTTGAATATGCAGATCAGTTATTAAACATTGGTAAAGCATCCAATATCAATTGGTGGCCGGTGGGGACCGGGCCATTTATTTTTCGGAGCTATACTAAAGAAGCTGAGGCTGAAGATGCGTTGATTCGTTTCGATGGTAACCCAGACTATTGGAGGCCAAAGGATGTGCAGTTATCGAAGCTCGTTTTTACAATTGTGCCTGATGCTACTGAGCGAGTACGTAAGTTAAAACGTAACGAATGCCAAGTAATGAGCTACCCGAGACCGAGTGACCTTGCCACTATTAAAGCAGATCCGAAGCTTGAGTTACTCAGCCAGCCTGGTTTGAACCTTAGCTATTTGGTTTATAACGTGTCGCATCCGCCGCTTGATAACGTATTAGTTCGTCGTGCGCTTGATATGGTAATCAATAAAGCGGCTATTATCAAAGCCACTTTCTATGAACAGGAAAATGCTGCGCAAATAGCGAGCGCACCAATCCCTCCAGCGCTGTGGTCCTACGATGAAACGCTCAAAGATGAGCCATTTGATTTGGAAAAAGCAAGAGCCTTGCTAGCACAAGCGGGCTATCCTAAAGGTTTTGCGATTTCGTTATGGATTTCATCGGTGCAGCGCCCCTATAACCCCAACCCGAGGCTGACAGCTGAAATGATTCAGGCCGATTGGGCAAAAATTGGGGTGAAAGCTAATATCGTGACTCGCAATTGGAGCAGATATATTAAAGGTGCGCATAATAGTGAACACGATGCGATGCTTATTGGCTGGACAGGCAATAGCGATCCGGATGACTGGCTTGGTGTGATGCTCACTTGCGATGCAATAAGCGGCATTAATCATTCAAAATGGTGTCACCCAGTATTCGATGTTTTAATCAAAGCAGCACGCCAAACGAATGACGTTGAAAAGCGCACGATGCTATACCAAGAAGCACAGCAGATTTTCAAGCGCGAATTGCCATTCACACCTATTGCATATGCAAGTGTTTACCAGCCAATCAACAAAAACGTGACCAATTTCAAGATTAATCCGCTTTGCGCCATACTATTCATGGGGGTGGGGTTGAAATGATGAGAAAAGATTTGACGAATGGTAATGGTTTAATGTCAGCCATGCAGGGTGTGTCAAGGATATCTGTTTCCATAGCAATATTAATAGTTGCATTATTTACTTTTTCCATACCTGCTCGCGCGACACTTCCAAATAAAACCCTAGTTTATTGTTCTGAGGCAAGTCCAAGAGGTTTTGATCCAGCACAATCTACAACACCCGTTGAATATACTGCAAGCGCATTCACAGTTTATAACCGGCTTATTGAGTTTGAGCGCGGTACTACAAATATTGGGCCTGGCCTTGCAGTATATTGGGATATTTCTCCAGATGGTCTAGCTTATACTTTCTATCTGCGGCGGGGCGTAAAGTTTCATACAACATCGTTTTTTAAGCCGACACGTGATTTTAATGCCGACGATGTAGTTTTCACTTTTGAGCGTATGCATGATCCAGAGCATCCTTTCCGTAAAGCCTATCCAGTTTCATTCCCCTATTTTTCTAACTTGGGCCTCGATAAAGAAATTGCGAAGATCGAGAAACTTGATTCTTATACAGTACGCTTCACGCTAAAGTCGGCCAATGCACCATTTTTGATGAATCTCGGTCTGGCTTTTGCATCGATTTTGTCGGCTGAATATGCGGAGCAATTGCTTAAAACTGGTAAAGCAGCCAATATTAATTGGTGGCCCGTGGGTACGGGTCCTTTTATTTTCAGCAGCTACTCTAGAGAAGCACAAATCGAAGACTCGTTAATCCGCTTTGATGGCAATCCTAACTATTGGAAGCGGGCTGATGTGCAGATCTCTAAGCTGGTTTTTCTGATCGTGCCTAACCCGATGTGGCGTTTTTATAAACTGAAGCGTAACGAATGCCAAGTAATGAGCTATCCACGTCCAAGTGATCTTGCTTCCATTGAAGCTAATCCAAACCTTCGATTGCTGACCCAACCGGGGCTTAGCCTTACTTATCTCGCATACAATGTTTCACATGAGCCGCTTAATAGTGTTCTAGTGCGCCGCGCACTTGATATGGCAATCAATAAAAAGGCAATTATTGCTGCAGCTACTAAAAGTCGAGAGGGGGTAGCACGAATAGCGAGCTCACCAATACCACCAGCTCTTTGGTCACACGATGAGACACTAAAAGATGCTCCATACGATTTGCAAAAGGCAAAAGCTTTACTGACGCAAGCAGGCTATCCTAACGGTTTGTCGATTTCACTCTGGACTAGCCAGACACAACGGTACTATAACCCGAGGCGGATAGCTGAAATGGTTAGGGATGATTGGAAAAAAATCGGCGTGGAAGCGAAGATTGTTTTTCACGAATGGGGTGAATATATTAAGCGCGCACAAGCAGGCGAGCACGATGTCCTGCTTATTGGCTGGACGGGTAATAGCGACCCAGATGATTGGTTTGGTCCGATGCTCACCTGTGATGCAACAAGCGGTATTAATTACTCAAAATGGTGTCACCCAGCGTTTGATGCTTTAATTAAAATAGCGCGACAAACCAATGATATTGATAAACGTATTATTCTTTATCAGGAAGCGCAACAGCTTTTCAAGCGCGAGTTGCCATTTACACCTATTGCATATGCAAGTGTTTACCAGCCAATCAACAAGAACGTGACCAATTTCAAGATTAATCCGCTTAGCGCCATACTATTCATGGGGGTGGGGTTGAAATGACGGTGCGCATATCCGCCTTCATATTTGGTTTTGTCTTGTAGAGATCCAGTGAGATCAATGGTTGTGAGTGATATTAGCTCTTTATTGTATGAAGCATGAGGGACCCGATGGAAAGCAGTGATTTGATGAGGCGAGCTACACATGACATTAAGTTGACATTTGTATGTATGGCAAGTTTGATGGCTGTAGTGCTTGCTTTTGCTGTTTCCTCTTCACACGCATCGCTTCCAAATAAAACACTTATCTATTGCTCTGATGGGGCGCCGGCTGGTTTTGATCCAGCTCAGTTTATATCGAAAGCTGAATATACCACGAGTGCATTCACGATCCATAATCGGCTAGTTGAATTTAGGCAGGGTAGCGCAGAACCTTATCCTAGCCTTGCTATTCACTGGGATGTATCGTCAGATGGCTTGCAATACACTTTTTATTTAAGACGGGGCGTGAAGTTTCATACAACCCCTTACTTTATCCCTACGCGAGAATTTAATGCGGACGACGTGCTTTTTACGTTTGAACGGATGCGTAATCTGAACCATCGTTTCCGTAAAGCCTATCCAGCGCCCGTCCCTTATTTTGTGAATTTAGGGCTTGATAAAGAAATTGAAAAAATCGAAAAGCCAGATTTATATACGGTGCGCTTCACGTTACGATCTGCTAATGCCCCGTTTCTGATGAATTTAGGTTTGGCGTTTGGCTCGATTTTATCAGCTGAATATGCCGAGCAGCTGTTAAGAGTTGGTAAAGCGTCTAATATCAATTGGTGGCCGGTGGGGACCGGTCCGTTTATTTTTCGGAGCTATACCAAAGAAGCAGAAGATGAAAGTGCACTCATCCGCTTTGACGGCAATCCAGATTATTGGAGACCAAAGGATGTGCAAGTATCGAGTTTGATTTTTAAAATTGTACCTGATGCTACGGAGCGAGTACGTAAACTCAAGCGCAATGAGTGTCAGATAATGAGTTATCCGAGGCCTGCAGATCTTGCGGCGATTGAAGCGGATCCTAAGCTCGAATTATTAAGCCAGCCAGGTTTGAACCTTAGCTTTTTAGCTTATAACGTGTTGCATGCGCCACTTGATAATGTTTTGGTCCGCCGCGCGCTCGATATGGCAATTAATAAAAAGGCTATTATTAAAGCTATATTTCGTGGACGGGAAGGTGCGGCACAAGTAGCAAGCGCACCGATTCCTCCAGCACTTTGGTCTCATGATGAAACACTTAAAGACGAGCCGTTTGATTTAGAAATAGCTAAAGCTTTATTGGCGCAGGCTGGTTATTCTAAAGGCTTTTCAATTTCGCTGTGGATTATGCCTTTACAGAGAGCCTATAATCCAAATCCACGGTTAGTGGCTCAGATGATTCAAGCAGATTGGGCTAAAATCGGGGTGAAGGTAGAAATCGTAGCCCACAAATGGAGCCGATACATTAAAGGTGCAAATGAGGGGGAGCACGATACGATGCTTATCGGTTGGACGGGCAATAATGATCCAGATGACTGGTTAGGCGTTTTGCTTGCTTGCGATGCGGTAAAGAGCCCTTTTAATAGTTCAAAATGGTGTAATCCTGGATTTGACGCCTTAATCAAAGCAGCACGCCAAACCAATGATATAGACAACCGTACGATACTTTATCAAGAAGCGCAAAAAATTTTCAAACGTGAATTGCCATTTACGCCAATCTTACATGCAACAACCTACCAGCCGGTCAATAAAAATGTGACTAATTTTAAGATTAATCCACTTAATGCTGTGCTATTCACGGGAGTTGGTTTGAAATGAGAGTGTCTTACTTCCGCGCGGCATTTATAGACTTAGCAGTCTTGTTTCTTTTTACTTTTATCTTTCCCGCTCATGCAGTGCTCCCGAATAAAACACTTGTCTACTGCTCCGAAGGTATCCCAGCTGGTTTTGACCCAGCGCAATTCACAACAAGTGTTGAATATACGGTAAGCGCCTTCACTGTTCACAATCGGTTGGTTGAATTCAAGCGGGGCAGCACTGAAATTGGCCCAGGCTTGGCTGCTCACTGGGATATCTCACCGGATGGCTTGCGGTACACTTTTTATTTACGGCGTGACGTGAAGTTTCATACCACGTCATATTTTAGGCCTACACGAGAATTTAATGCGGATGATGTGCTGTTCACTTTCGAGCGAATGCGCAATCCAAACCATCCTTTCCGTAAAGCTTATCCAGCCCCTGTCCCTTATTTTGTGAACTTAGGGCTTGATAAAGAAATTACAAAGATCGAAAAACTGGATTTATACACGGTGCGCTTTACTTTGAAGTCGGCTAACGCACCATTCTTAACGAATCTTGGCTTAGCGTTTGCTTCCATTTTGTCAGCTGAATATGCCGATCAGTTGTTAAAAGCTGGCAAAGCATCGAATATCAATTGGTGGCCGGTGGGAACGGGGCCGTTTGTTTTTCGGAGCTATACTAAAGAAACGGAGGCTGAAGATGCGCTAATTCGTTTTGACAGTAACTCGAAATATTGGAGACCACAGGATGTGCAAGTATCGAGTTTGATTTTTAAAATTGTGCCTGATGCTGCGGAGCGAGTACGTAAACTTAGGCGTAATGAGTGTCAGATAATGAGTTATCCGCGACCCGCTGATTTTGCGGCTATTGAAGCAGATCCTAAGCTCGAATTATTAAGCCAGCCTGGTTTGAATCTTAGTTATTTGGCTTATAACGTGCTGCATCCGCCACTTGATAATGTCTTGGTTCGTCGTGCGCTCGATATGGCAATTAATAAAAAGGCTATTATTAAAGCTACGTTCCGTGGACGGGAAGGTGCGGCACAAGTAGCAAGCGCACCGATTCCACCGGCACTTTGGTCTCATGATGAAACACTTAAAGACGAGTTGTTTGATTTAGAAAAGGCGAAGGCTTTGCTGGCAGAGGCAGGATACCCTAAAGGCTTTACAATTTCGCTATGGACCTTGCCAGTACAGCGGCCCTATAACCCCAACCCACGGCTAACAGCTGAAATAATTCAGGCTGACTGGGCGAAGATTGGGGTGAGAGCGAAAATTGTGACTCATAGCTGGGGCAAATATATTAAGGATGGACATGATGGTGAGCACGATGCGATGCTTATTGGCTGGACGGGTAATATTGATCCGGATGATTGGTTTGGCGTAACACTTACCTGCGATGCAATGAGCGGCCTTAATTACTCAAAATGGTGCTATCCGCCGTTTGATGCTTTAATCAAAGGCGCACGCCAAACGAATGATATTGAGAAACGTGCAGCGTTTTATCAGGAAGCGCAGCGGATTTTCAACCGTGAATTGCCATTTACGCCAATCTTACATGCAACGGCCTACCAGCCAATTAATAAAAATGTCACGGGCTTCAAAATCAATCCTCTTAGCGCAACTGTGTTTACGGGCGTCAGTTTGAAATAAAGGCAAGCATTCATAATGAACGAAATTAACCAACGGCGAATGCAGTATTTTTACGAGGTGCTAACACAGGGCTCGATCCGTGATGCAGCAGAAGTTTTAAATACAGCGCCCTCAGTGGTGAGCCGGCAGATCCGGTTGTTGGAAAAAGAGCTAGCGGTGACGTTGTTTGATCGTCACCCACGAGGTTTACAGCCGAATGAAGCTTCTGAAATTGTGCTTGAATATTGTCGGAACCGTCACGCGCACCAAGAGCGCCTAGAAACCTATTTGGAGGAAATGCGCAGTCTCCAGCGTGGCCGTATCTATATCGCCGTCAATCAAGGGTATATTGAGCCGCTGATGAATGAGGTGCTGAATGACTTTTGCCAACAGTATCCCCGGTTAAATATTCATGTTGAAACTGTATTGACCAATGAAGCCGTCGACCAAGTGACCGAAGATATTGCCCATATTGGACTGGTTTATAACCCGCCCGATATTCCTGAGTTGCGTTGCTGTGCGCGCGCAAAACGGCCGGTGCGTTTAATGGTTGGTAAAAAGCACCCGTTGGCTCGCCAGAAAAAGGTTACGTTAGCAGATGCATTGCGCTACCCGTTAGGGCTATTGTCGGCTTCTTCTGGTTTGTTGAAAATGCTTCAGGCGCTAGAGGATTCGGAAAAAATTCGATTCGCCCCGAGCTTGACGACCAATTCAATCACTGTCCTGGAACGGTTTGTTAAGGCCGGCAAGGGCGTCGCATTTATGGCAACGAGTCTAAAACCGGGGATTGAAACTGACGGTTTGGTTGCCCTGGAGATTGATAACCCCATCCTGAATACTCCAGAAAGCCGTTTGTTTGTCAGGCGTGGCAGGCCTCTTCCTGCCGCAGTGAATCAACTGTTGCGGCAGATCATAACGAAATTATCGCTTTTTAAATAAAGCTTTGGTGAAAATTGTGAGATGAGTTGCCGATGCGTCAATCTCTTATGTCAGCAATGACGGGCGCATGGTCAGAGGGTTGCAGCCAGCCACGCGGGGTTTTATCAATGATGCAGCGCTCGCAAGCCGCAGTCAGTGTAGACGATAGCAAGATATGATCGATTCTGAGCCCTGCATTACGGCGAAATGAAAGCATCCGGTAATCCCACCAGCTATAAATTTTCTCAGCTTGTTCAAAGCAGCGAAAGGCATCGGTCAGTCCAAGCGAGCACAGCCTGGTAAATGCAGCCCGCTCATCGGGGGAAACCAGATTTTGTCCTTCCCAGGCTAATGGATCATGCACATCGCGTTCTGTGGGGGCAATGTTGTAGTCTCCGAGCAAGGCTAACCGCTCATATTGGGCTAGTTCACTTTCTAGCCAGGTGCTGAGCGCGTCCATCCATTTTAGTTTGTAGGCGAATTTATCGGTGCCTGGAGCCTGACCATTTGGAAAGTAGGCGCAAATGACTCGGGTGCCGTTGAGCGTGACGGCAATCAGTCGCTGCTGCGGATCGTCAAAACCGGGAATATTGCGTTGGATGCTAGCCGCGTCAAATGGTATATCTTCCCGCGTGAGGATCGCTACGCCATTATAGGTTTTTTGGCCGGCATAGAAGCTGCGATACCCGATAGCTTTTAATTGTGCCTCAGGAAATTTTTCATCTGGCAGCTTGAGTTCTTGTAAACAAAGCACATCGACTGGATTGGCAGCCAGCCAGTCGATGACATGCGGTAAACGTACGTTGAGTGAATTAATATTCCAGCTGGCGAGTTTCATCCCGTTAGTATACCTTGCCTAGACTAAGATCGATATCCAGGCTAGGCGTTTGGAGTTTAGGTTTATGCCGAATCTTCGCGCCGCAGATGTGGGAACAAAATCACATCGCGAATACTTGCATTATCCGTTAACAACATGACCAGTCGGTCAATGCCAATACCGCAGCCGCCAGTCGGGGGCATACCGTATTCAAGTGCGCGAATATAATCGGCGTCATAGTACATCGCTTCTGTGTCGCCGGCATTTTTTTGTTCAACTTGTTTCTTAAATCGCGCCGCTTGGTCCTGCGGGTCGTTCAATTCAGAAAAGCCATTGGCGATTTCACGGCCAGCAATAAAAAGTTCAAAACGTTCGGTAATGCCTGGTTGGGTATCCGATTCGCGTGCCAGGGGCGATACTTCAATTGGATAATCAATAATATAAGTCGGCTGCCATAGTTTTGCTTCGGCGGTTTCTTCAAATAATGCCAGCTGTAGCGCGCCAATCCCGGCGTTGAAAAATTTGGCTTCTTGCGTATTAACGCCTAGCCTTTTGAGTTCTTGGGTTAAGAACTCTTTATCATGTAAGGGCGCATCGCGGTACTCACTGCTATATTCTGCAATGGCTTGAGTGATCGTGAGTCGTTGAAAGGGGGCCGCAAGATTCAGCTCTCGCCCTTGGTATTGGATCTTGGCAGTACCCAAGGCATCAATGGCCGCTTGCTGGATCAGTTTTTCGGTGAAATTCATCAGCCACCGGTAATCGGTGTAGGCTGCATAGAATTCCATCATTGTAAATTCTGGGTTATGCCGCGGTGAAACGCCTTCATTACGAAAATTACGGTTGATTTCAAACACACGCTCAAAGCCACCCACAATCAGCCGTTTTAAATACAATTCTGGCGCGATGCGCAAAAACATTTGCATATCGAGCGCGTTATGATGCGTGGCAAAAGGCTGCGCAGCGGCACCTCCTGGGATGGGGTGAAGCATTGGCGTTTCGACTTCAAGAAAACCTGTTGCTTCCATTTGGCGGCGGATGGATGAAACCGCCTTAGTACGTGCGATAAAGGTTTTACGCGTATTCGGTGTGACCATCAAATCCACATAACGCTGCCGGTAGCGCATCTCCTGATCGGCTAGCCCATGGAATTTATCGGGCAGTGGCCGCAGCGCCTTGGCTAATAAGCGTAAGCTGGTGCAGCGTATCGATAGCTCCCCTTTATTGGTGCGAAAGAGTAAACCACGGGCGGCAACGATATCGCCCAGATCCCATTTTTTGAATGACTCATAGAGATCGGCGCTGGCTTCAGCCGCGGTGATAAAGAGTTGGATTTGTGCACTGCCATCTTGTACCGTGGCAAAGCTGGCTTTGCCCATAATGCGCTTGAGCATCATGCGCCCAGCAATGGCTACTTCGAGGGCCTGCTCTTCAAGCATTTCTTTATTGGCCTCGGCATACTGCGTCTGGAGTTCGAGCGCCTGATGGGTCGGCTGAAAATCATTTGGATAGGCGCAGCCTTGCGCGCGTAAGGCGTTGAGTTTCTCGTGCCGTTCTTGCACGCTAGCAGGGATTGGGGTCGAATCGGACATTATGCAGTTTCTAATAAAGTTTTATACGCCTTGTTTCAGGCTGGCGCTGATTAAATCATCGAGATCGCCGTCTAATACGGCGCGGGTATTGCTGATTTCGACGCCTGTGCGTAAATCCTTAATGCGGCTTTGATCAAGCACATAGGAGCGGATTTGATGGCCCCAGCCAACATCGGTTTTGTTGGATTCAAGCTTGTCTTGCTCAGCTTGGCGCTTGCGTAATTCAGCTTCATATAGACGCGATTTCAACATCGCCATGGCTTCGGCACGATTACGGTGCTGTGAGCGGTCGCTTTGGCATTGCACAACGATACCACTTGGCAGATGCGTGAGGCGTACCGCGGAATCCGTTTTATTGATATGCTGGCCGCCGGCTCCTGAGGCGCGAAAGGTATCGACGCGCAAATCAGCTGGATTCACATCCACCTCGATTGAGTCGTCTACTTCTGGATAGACAAAAATAGAGGCGAATGAGGTATGTCGTCCGCCCGACGAGTCAAAGGGGGATTTACGCACCAGCCGGTGCACACCGGTTTCGGTACGCAAATAGCCATACGCATATTCCCCTTCAACTTTAATGGTTGAGCTCTTAAGGCCCGCCACTTCGCCGGCTGACTCTTCTAGTAAGCTGGTTTTAAAACCTTTGCGCTCGCAGTAGCGTAGATATTGCCGCAGTAACATAGAGGCCCAGTCGCATGCCTCGGTTCCGCCCGCTCCCGCTTGGATATCAATAAAGCAGTTATTAGGGTCGGCCGGATGATTAAACATACGACGAAATTCAATATCTGCGACATGGGTGGCGAGCGTTGCGACCTCCGCTTCGATGGCAAGCAACGTGTCTTCGTCTGCTTCGTCACGAGCGAGCTCGAACAGATCTTGTGTATTGCGTAAATCGTTATCCAAAGAGGTGAGCATAGTGACCACCCCTGCGAGCTGTTTTTTTTCTTTGCCAAGCGCTTGGGTGCGTTTTGTATCGCCCCAGGTAGCCGGGTCTTCGAGCTCTTGATTGAGGACGCTTAAACGGGTTTTTTTGGTATCGTAGTCAAAGAAACCCCCGAAGCTCTTCGGCACGAGTGCATAAGTCAGTAAGAGTGGTGTTGATGGCGTTGAGGCGTTCTGCTTCCATATTAGGCGTATTTTTTGCTGGAAAAAAGCAAATTATAACGGATTGGAGATGGCAGTGCTTTTTGAGTTTGATATGATAAAGGGTTATTTTGCACTGAATTTATCCCTATTTTCTTATCCTATCCCGATTAACATGCCTGATTTAGCTTGGACCTTGCCTGTTGCCCGTTGGTCTGCATGGAGTGCGCAGACATCGGCTGCGCTCGAGGTGAATTTTATTGAGCCGATGTTGCGGCGGCGTTTGAGTACGCTATCGAAAATGGGACTCAAAGTGGCGCATGATTGCGTGCTGGCTGACCAACCGGTGCGAGTGATCTTCGCTTCTCGTCATGGGGAGTCACGCCGCACCACGGAGTTGCTCAAAGCACAAGCGCAAGAACCGATGCAGTCTTTATCGCCGAATGCATTCAGTCTTTCGGTTTTGAATGCGGCCGCCGGTGTTTTTAGTATGATGCGGGGCGACCATTCAAATGCCACCGCCTTAGCGGCGGGCTCTGAGACCCTGGGTTACGCATTGCTTGAGGCGTTTGCGCAATATACCTCTGATCCGCAGGCACCGATATTGGTGATCTATGCGGACGAACCGCCTGACCCAATTTTTGCTTCGGTCGACGAGACCGATGCGCCATCTGCTGCACTGGCCTTGTGGATAGCCGACGATGCGCCAGGCGTGCTTGAATGCCATGTGCGTAGCAGTGAACGAGCGCAGGTGCCGGAGCGCTCGCTCTACCCGCGTCAATTGAATGCCGCTTTGCATTGCCTTGAAACACATCAAGCCACTTGCTGGGAGGGCGCCGGGTCGAGCTGGTCCTGGCAGTGGCGTGATAGAAAAGCATAATGGCTATTTATTGATAGGCAACGAGAGCTTCTCGAAGCGCATGAAATTGAGCGTGATTTCAACAGAGAATTAATCTAAACAACACTGGAAAGACCATGACTGCTTTAAAACTTGAGCTCAAACAGCTTTTGATTGACGCGCTTAATCTTGAGGATTTGACCCTAGCGGATATCGGCGACGATACGCCTCTTTTTAACACCGATGGCCTTGGGCTCGATTCGATTGACGCGCTGGAAATTGGGATTGCGCTGCGCAAAAAATATCAGCTGCCCATTGAAACCACGGATAGTCGTATGCGCGAACATTTCCGTTCGGTGAGTACCTTGGCTGATTGGGTTACAAGCCAGCGTAATGCGTTGCCTGAATCTTAAAGCGCTTTTTGAGAGATGACCAAACCGTTGTTTGGAACGGCACACTTTATTTTGCATGACCACATCTTTACACTTGTTATTTAGTCACGATTGCGTTGATACCCGGCCGGTATGTATTGACGGTGATCATGTGCTGGACTGGCGCTTCTTTACCGAACGTACATGTGCTGCGGTGCGCGCTCTAGGTGGCGAGCGCCATAGGAGCTGCGCGCGTTGGGCATTGTGTTTGAGCGATCCATTTGATTTTGTCTGTGGCTTATTTGCGTTGCTAGCAGCAGGTAAACAGATTGTGCTGCCGTCCAATCATAAGCCAGCGGCGCTCTTGCCGCTCGCTGGTTTATACGATAGCGTGCTGGATGATCTAGACGGTTTGCTTGCCAGCGGGGACGGTGGTCTGTGCGCTGAGTTGACGATTGATCCGCGTGCACCACTGAGTCTTGTCACTTCGGGCAGTAGTGGCGTACCGAAGGTGATCCACAAAACGCTGGCACAGTTTGAGGCGGAAATTCAGACGTTGGCGACGCTGTGGGGTACGGTGATGCAAGGTATTACCGTGGTCGCTAGCGTGCCGCATCACCATATTTATGGTTTGCTGTTTCGTTTGTTATGGCCGCTTGCTGCCGGTCAGCCGTTTGATCGCATGACCTGTGTTGACCCCGCGGACGTGCGGGCCCGGCTGGCTGCGTTGCAGAAGACGGTTTTGGTGTCGAGCCCGGCGCAGTTGGCGCGCTGGCCTGCGCTGATTAACCTAGCCCAGCTTGCACCGCTGCCGGGACTGATTTTTTCTTCGGGTGGCCCGCTGGCAACTGAGACTGCCGCGGTCTATGCGCAAGCGTTTGGCGCTGCGCCAATCGAAGTGTATGGCAGTACTGAAACCGGCGGGATTGCTTGGCGTTGTCAGCGTCAAGCGCAGCATCAAAATGTGGTGAGCGATGCCTGGACGCCGATGCCAGCGGTTGCTGTGCGGTGTGCTGCCGATGGTGCATTGCAACTGCGTTCGCCACATCTGCCTGACGATCAGTGGTGGCGCATGGAAGATGCGGTGCAGATCGACGTTGATGGTCGCTTTCGTTTACGGGGCCGACTGGATCGAATCATTAAGCTCGAAGAAAAACGTGTTTCGTTACCTGAGCTAGAGCACGTGCTGATGCAGCACCCGTGGGTTAAGCAGGCCGCGGTTGTGCCGCTGAATGGCGCGCGGCTAACGCTTGGCGCGCTGCTGACTTTAACTGAGGAAGGCATACAGGCATGGCGTAGCGCCGCGAGCCGTCTGTCTATCACGCAGGCCTTACGCCGTTATTTAGCTGAGCATTTCGATGGGGTCGTGTTGCCCCGTCATTGGCGCTTTTGTATGCAGTTGCCTTTTGATGAGCGAGGAAAATTGTCGGTGACTGATCTTGCCGCGCGCTTCGCAAAAAATCCACTGCAACCTGAATTGCTCGCTGAATGGTGCAATGGCGATACAGCGCTGCTTGAGCTACATGTGCCGTCAACCTTGATTCACTTCAGCGGTCATTTTCCGGGGTTGCCGATCTTACCAGGCGTGGTCCAGATCGATTGGGTTGTCCGCTATGTCGCGCATTATTTTGCACTATGTGATGGCTTCCAATCGCTTGAGCAAATTAAATTCCTCTCTATGGTGCGTCCAGGCGCCACGCTGCGGCTTGCGCTCGCGCATGATCCCGGGCGTGCGCGGATTACCTTTCGCTACCATGTGGGTGAGCATGACTATGCAACGGGGCGGATTGTTTATAGTAAGGACGCTATTGTGTAGATTTGCTAGTGCTTAGCAAAGTGAATGAAATATATAACGTATATCGAATGACCTAGTGAATGAAATGTATAACTTATATCGAACGACCCATGAAGAAGTAGGTAAAAGCCTTGAGCATATCGTCGTCGGCGCACGCCGGGTCACGATTGAGGAGGTGCTGGCCGTTGCTGAGCGCGGCGCAGAGGTGCGGCTCGCCGATCAGGCGGCATTTCGTGAACGGATTGAGCGTGGCGCCCATTATTTGCGCACCTGCCTGGCTAGTGGTGCGACAGTCTACGGTGTGAATACGGGCTATGGAGATGCCTGCGAGGTCAGCGTGCCGCCAGCCTTGGTGGCGGCATTACCGTTGCAGCTGACCCGTTATCACGGCTGTGGTATGGGCGAATATTTAGACACGGATGCAACGCTGGCGGTCATGGTGGCGCGTCTCAATTCGTTGGCGCACGGCTATTCTGGCGTGCGCTGGGAGTTGCTTGACAAACTCATGCAGCTGATTAACCAGCGGGTGTTACCGCGTATTCCAGCTGAAGGTTCAGTGGGCGCGAGTGGCGATTTAACGCCCCTTTCTTATGTCGCTGCCGCGCTGATTGGTGAGCGTGAAGTGTCGCATCGTGGCCAATTGCGTGCGGCGCGCGATGTGCTCGCTGAGCTTGGCATTGCGCCGCTTGTGCTGGCGCCGAAAGAAGGGCTGGCGCTAATGAATGGTACGGCAGTCATGACGGGCTTGGCCTGCCTGGCCTGGCGCCGGGCTGACTATCTGACGCGTTTGGCGTGCCGGCTGACGGCACTTACTACCGTTGCCTTGAATGGGCGCGCAGCGCATTTTGATGCGCGACTGTTTGAGGCCAAGCCCCATATAGGGCAGGGCGAGGCAGCAGCGTGGATTCGCGCAGATCTAAGCGGCCGCCCGGACAGCAGTGCGCAGCGTGTGCAAGATCGTTATTCGGTGCGCTGTGCGCCGCATGTGATTGGGGTGGCGCGTGATGCGCTGAGCTGGATCCGGCGTGATATTGAAAATGAATTAAATAGTGCCAATGACAATCCATTGATTGATCCAGACGATGAGTGCGTGTTGCACGGTGGCAATTTCTATGGCGGCCATATTGCGTTTGCCATGGATGCCCTTAAGGTTGCAGTGGCAAATTTAGCTGACTTAATGGATCGCCAGCTTGCCTTGCTGGTCGATGACAAATTCAATCATGGTTTGCCGCGTAATTTATCTGGCAGCATAGGTGAGCGCGCGGCGATCAATCATGGCTTTAAGGCGGTGCAAATTAGTGCGTCTGCTTGGACTGCCGAAGCCCTTAAATTGACCATGCCGGCGAGCGTGTTTTCACGTTCAACGGAGTCCCATAATCAAGATAAAGTCAGCATGGGTACGATTGCCGCGCGCGACTGTTTACGGGTGCTGACGTTGACGGAACAGGTTGCTGCTGCACATACGCTAGCCACGGTGCAAGCCGTCACCTTGCGTTTGCGTGACTCGGCGATACCGCAGCCACCTGTTGTCTTAACGGAATTCATGGAGATGTCTGCCACCCACTCCGCTTTCGTCGATGAAGATCGGGCGCTTGAGTTTGATTTGCGTGGGACTGCGGATTGGATCCGCGCGGGTGTGGCTCCCCTCTATACAGATTTGGCGAGCGCTCGAGATCAGACAGGCAAATTATGATGGCTAAGCCGATCCACCAAACCGCGCTGACTGCTACGGTCGGCATTGAAGTGCCGTTTCACGATATTGATTCGATGAATATCTGCTGGCACGGCCATTACGTCAAGTATTTTGAAATCGCGCGTAGCGCATTGCTGCGTAGTTTCGATTATGACGCGATGCGTTTATCAAACTATCTGTGGCCGGTGGTTGAATGTCGGCTGAAATATTTGCGGCCTGCTCGCTATGGCCAGTTGTTGGACGTGAGCGCTAAGCTCGTCGAATATGAAAGCCGGCTTAAAATCGGTTATTTAATTACTGACCGGGAAAGTGGTGAGCCGCTGACTAAAGGCTATACGATTCAAGTGGCAGTGGATGCACAGACGCAAGCGTTGCAGTTTGTATTACCACGCGAGCTGTTGGATAAATTAGAGCCGATGCTCTCTGCAGTTCGTTGAGCGTGTTTAACCCTATCTTCTTCAGAGTGCTTGATGAGTAAACCACGCTACTATTTAAATGCCCTTGGCATGATCAATGCACTGGGTAATGACCTAGCCGTGATTGGCCGTCGCTTAGCTGAGGGCGACACTTCGAGTATGGTCACTGAAGCGGTGAGTGATGCGCTTGGCAGCTTGCCTGTGGGTCGGGTAAGCCAGGTATTGCCAGCACCGCCGACGGCGTTGGCGCGCGATGACTGTCGTAACAACCGCCTATTACTGGCTGCCCTGGCAACCATAGAAGTCGAGCTTGAAAAAATATTATCTCGCTATGGCCGCTCACGGATTGGCGTGGTGTTGGGTACGACAACTTCGGGCATTGTCGCGGGCGAGGCCATGCTCGCTGAATGGGCCGCCGGCCGGGCAGCACCTGCTGGCTATGATTACCAGCAGGTTGAAATCGGCGCAGCTGCGCCATTCTTGGCCAAAGTACTTGATGTGACAGGCCCGGCGTATACTATTTCGACGGCTTGCACCTCCAGCGCAAAAGTCTTCGCGGTGGCCCGCCGATGGTTGCAAGCTGACTTATGCGATGCCGTGGTGTTGGGTGGGGTAGATACGCTGAGTGGTTTGACCTTGGGTGGTTTTAGTGCGTTAGAGTCGATCAGTCCGCAGCGCGCTAATCCTATGAGTCGCAATCGCCGTGGGATTAACCTTGGTGAAGGGGCGGCCCTTTTTATTATGAGCCGTGATGAAGCGCCGATTGCACTTTTGGGTGTGGGTGAAGCCAGTGATGCGTATCATATTTCTGCGCCTGATCCACAAGGGAAGGGCGCTGAAATGGCATTGCGCGCAGCACTTGACGATGCGGCGCTCACTCCGTCTCAAATTGGCTACGTCAATCTGCATGCGACGGCTACTCCAAAAAATGACGAAATGGAAAGCCGCGTGATGCAGCGCGTGTTTCCGGCTGGCGTGCCGGCCAGTGGCACTAAGCCATTGGTGGGTCATTTGCTGGGGGCGGCAGGTGCAACTGAGCTGGGTTTTTGCTGGCTGCTGCTAAATGGTATGACGCCCTCTTTGCTGCCGCATATCTGGGATGGGGAGGCTGATCCGCAACTGCCACGGCTTGATCTGGTACAGCCTGGGCAAGGCTTGCGGCAGCGAACCTGCATGAGTAATTCGTTTGCCTTTGGTGGCAGCAATGTCAGCCTTATCATTGGTGGCTGATCATGGGCTCTTCTCACGGGTTTCCTGAGATTGAAACTTTACTGCCGCATCGCGGCACAATGTTATTACTTGACCGGGTCACGGCTTTTACCAACAAAACGCTAAGTGCTGAGTATCGAGTGCGTGGCGACGCTTGGTATGCTGATCCTGACGCGCGGATGCCAGTATGGATTGGCCTCGAGTTAATGGCGCAGGCCATGGCTGCCCATGCTGGTCTATCTGCTCAATCCGATGGCGGACCGCCACAAGCTGGTGTGTTATTAGGTTCGCGCCAGTATCAGGCATTTTGTGCAGCGTTCGAGGCGAATACATTGCTGAAAGTAGAGGTTCAGCAAATATTAGCGTTGGCTGATGGTAACCAGGCGTATGACTGCGAGTTGTGGCAGGGCGGTGAACTCGCGGCCAAGGCGGTACTGAAAGTGTTCCAGCCGCCGGATTTTTCGGCTTTTATGCAGCGGCATGGTGGTTCTAGTTGAATCGGCGCTCCTCTGCTGTTTCCCCATCGTCTAATTGAGGTTAACGGAAGCATGGGCAGCGCCTCGTAGTTGGTGCTGATTAAAAGTGCTACACAAATGATTAAAATTGCAGCGATTTAGAATTCCTGAGGAGTCAATTGAATGAAGCGCCGCGTATTAGTGACAGGGGCAAGCCGAGGTATTGGCCGTGCTATTGCCGAGCAGCTCGCCTCTGATGGCTTTGCGCTTACGATCCATGCTCATAGTGGCTGGACTGAAGCGCAAGCGGTGGTGGCAGGTATTGTGGCGCAGGGCGGACAAGCCCAGGCACTGCGCTTTGATGTGCGTGAGCGCGCCATATGCTCTAAGATGCTTGAAGAGGATGTGGCGGCACACGGAGCCTATTATGGCATTGTGTGTAATGCCGGCGTGGTACGCGATGCGGTTTTCCCTGCGCTAAGCGGCGAGGACTGGGATACAGTGATTGATACGAGTCTCGATGGTTTTTACAATGTTGTGCATCCGCTCACGATGCCTATGGTGCGCGCGAAAGCCGGCGGGCGAATTGTGACGATCTCGTCGGTGTCCGGCATGATTGGCAACCGTGGACAGGTGAATTACAGTGCTGCCAAAGCGGGCTTGATCGGAGCGAGCAAAGCGTTGGCGATAGAACTCGCGAGCCGCGCGATCACGGTCAATTGCGTGGCTCCCGGTATTATTGAAACTGAGATGATCAATCCGGAATTGCGCGAGCAAGCCTCAAAAGAAGTGCCAATGAAGCGTGTTGGAACATCTTCTGAAGTTGGCGCATTAGTCAGTTTTTTGATGTCTGATGCAGCCGCTTATATTACGCGTCAGGTCATTGGTGTGAATGGTGGAATTGTTTAAGCAAGCTATGTTTTTGGCCCTTTTAAGGGTCTGTTGTCGGACGAATCAAGCTCACGCGCTGAGGCATCAACATGGTTTCATCTGGCGTTTTCCACCAGATATACTTGCTTGCTAGATGCTTCAATAGCTCTCGGCTGATGCGATTCATGCAAGTGCATGCTCTACCACCAATTGCACGCGTGCAACGCCGTTCCAGGTATCGCGCACGAGCCGATACGCAATCAGCGCACGAGCAGGTAATGGCTCGGTGCGGTTAAACCAAATCGCTTGATAACGTTGCCTGCCGCGCATGAGCTGTAACTTCAAATGCCGCTCTTTAACGAGCGCTTGCGAGGCAATCCCAAATTCAGTTGAAAAAATCGGTGCTGGAAACCCCTGCCCCCACACCAGATTGTCCAGTAGTTCAGCAAATTGCGGGGTGAAATAAGCATCTTCGAGATCACCATCCGTTTCTAGCACGCGGGTTAATGAATCAGTACCGAGCCATTCACGGCCAATCGCTTCGAAGGCTTCCTTAAAGCGCGGTACATCAACTGTGCGCAGGGTCAAGCCAGCAGCCATTGCATGGCCACCGAATTTGGTTAATAGGCCGGCGTGCCGCTTTGAGATTAGATCGAGCGCATCGCGTAAATGAAAGCCTGGAATCGAGCGACCCGAGCCTTTCACAAGATCGCCACTGTCATCAGCGAGGGCAAATGTCACCGAGGGCCGGAAAAAACGTTCTTTGAGCCGCCCGGCGACAATCCCAATGACCCCCTGGTGCCAACTTGGATTGAACAGGGTGAGGGTGGTGCAACCAGACGGATCAACCTCGGCGAGCTCGGCCAGTGCGGTCTGCTGCATCTCCGCTTCGATTTCACGCCGCTCGCGGTTCATCGCGTCAAGTTGCTGAGCCAGCGCCCAAGCGCGGCCAACATCATCCGTGAGTAAGCATTCGATGCCAAGCGACATATCCGCCAGCCGGCCGGCTGCATTCAGGCGGGGCCCAAGCGCAAAACCAAGATCAAAACCGGATGCAGATTTTGCCTCACGGCCAGCGGCGCGAAAGAGGGCGGCGATGCCAGCTTGCATCCGGCCGGCACGGATGCGTGTAAGCCCCTGGGCGACTAAGACCCGGTTATTTGCATCGAGCTTGACGACGTCAGCGACGGTGCCTAAGGCGACGAGATCAAGCAAGCTATCCAGGCGGGGCTCTGGGCGGTCGCTAAAGGCGCCACGCTGACGCAATTGTGCACGTAAGGCAAGTAAAACATAGAACATCACACCCACCCCCGCTAGGTGTTTGCTCGCAAACGTACAGCCCGGTTGGTTCGGATTAACCATCGCACGAGCCGCTGGTAAGGTATCGCCAGGTAAATGATGGTCGGTGATGAGCACCTCTAGGCCAAGCGCATTAGCGGCAGCAACCCCATCGACGCTGGCAATGCCATTATCAACCGTAATCAGTAACTGAGGCTGTCCTTTGGCGGCTAGCGCCACGATATCTGGGGTCAGTCCATAACCGTATTCGAAGCGATTGGGGACCAAGTAATCGACATTTGCGCCAAATAAGCGTAGGCCCCGCACAGCGACCGCGCAGGCGGTCGCGCCATCGCAATCATAATCTGCGATGACCGTCATTTTTCCGCGCGCTGCAATGGTGTCGGCAAGCAGTATGGCTGCGTCGTCAATGCCTTTGAGTTGAGCGGGCGCGAGTAAGTGCGTAAAGTGAGTTTCAACCTCGTCTGTATGGCAAATGCCGCGCGCGGCATACAAACGGGCCAGTACCGGATGGATTCCTTGGCGAATCAGAACTTCAGTCTGGGCAGGTGCGCACGAACGTGGAGTAATTTGGGTCATAATTCAAGCAGTGAGGCGGTTGATCGGCGGCGCCAGAATTTGCGCAGGTCAGCACGCGTTACTGTTAAAGTGAGTGAAGAGGTGTCCCCGCATAGGGTTAACGTCAGGGTTCGCAAGGCGCCGCTTTGTAGCGCAGCGAGCGCAGGCGCAAACCAATTATGCTCGAGAGTAGTGAGCGTTGCCGCCCAGTGAAACCAATCTTGCTGCAAAAATGGCAGCGTTAAATCATCTAGCTCAACCAGTATTTTAGTTGCAGGAGCACGAGTGGCCTGGGCGGTGGTAAACAGAGCGAGCTGATCAAAGTGAGCGGGCGGCAGGTTGACTTGATGCTGCGCTGTTAATCCGGCGGCCAGCCCCAGGCCGCGCGCGGCGGGCGCATTGGCTAAGATACAGCTAAATGGGCTGGTGACGGGTTTAAACGAACCTTGCGCATGCAGCCAGATCGAATTTGCCGTATAGACACCGCGTGTTTCGCGTGCATCATTGATCGGATGCTCAAACCAGGCCATTTGTACTTCATTTTGAAGCTTCAGCCACGCGCGTGAGGCGGCGCCTGTCCGAGTTTCATGGGGCAGCCAGATTTCAATATTGCGTCCGGCGGCGCGTAGCGGTGAGGCGCCCGATAGCCCATGCAAGAAGGGCGCCGAGATATACCAGCGTAAAGGGGTGGGCGCGACGAGCGTGATGCCTAGTGATTCAATTAGTGGCTGGGCGGTTTTAAGTAGCGTGGTGGCTTCATCCGCAGCAAGCTCCAGGTGCGCTGGGTCAATCAGGATCAGGTGATCATGGGCGATTTGTACATGTACCGGCTCGACGCACGCCCAAATTGGGGTATCGTCTGAATGGATATGACTTGTAGCGAGTACCGTGTTAAGTGTCACGGTAACGGGCGCGACCTGATCGGCTAGCAGCATATAGGGCGCGAGCGGCGCTTCATCAAGTGTCGCCGCATCAATCACCTTAAAGCGGTGCGCTAGCCAACGCTCATGCGGTAATGTCCGCTGAAAATCTTCGCCGACAGATTTTTCTGTTAGTGTTGCGCGTGCGAGTAATTTGGCCAGCGCACCTTGCTGCAAAGCAGGTAACGTATGGCGAGCAGCGCGCAGCGCCGGTAGCGAGAACGGTAATAGCAGGTGGAGAGCAGGAGATTGCATAGTCATAGCAGCTGCATTGTATGGCAAACTCCACCATCGTTTAATATTTGATTTCTGATTTTGGTAGCTTAACTTGAAACTTCCGTACGAATGGCAGATTGGTTGGCGCTATACGCGCGCAGGTAAAAAGACAACCGGAAATGGCTTTATTTCTTTCATTGCACTGATGTCAATGACGGGCATTGCACTTGGGGTCGCGGCGCTGATTATCGTGCTTTCAGTGATGAACGGTTTTCAAAAGGAGGTGCGGGATCGGATGCTTTCGGTACTTGCCCACGTTGAAGTTTTTTCGCCTAGCGGGGGCCTCGTTGATTGGCGGCAAACTGCGCATGAAGCATTGCGCAACCGAGCGGTGCTGGCAGCGGCGCCTTATGTCGAGGCGCAGGCGTTGCTGACTCGTCAAGGCATCATGAGAGGGGTTGTCCTGCGTGGGGTGGAGCCGTCACTCGAGGAGCAGGTATCGGGCTTGGGCGCAGAGATGAAGGCTGGGCGTTTGGCTGATCTAAAGCCCGGTGAATTCGGCATTGTGCTGGGTGAACAACTGTCGCAGCAACTCGGGGTCGAAGTAGGGGAAAAGCTTATCTTGCTTGCACCACAAGGATCAATGACCCCGGTTGGTATGCTGCCACGGTTTAAACAGTTTACGGTGGTGGGTATTTTCGAGTCGGGCCATTACGAATTCGATAGCGCTTTAGCTTTAATGGAGATCGCGGATGCGCAGACGCTGTTCCAGCTGACGGCCCCAACCGGTGTGCGGCTGCGTTTACAGGACATGCAACGCGCGCCGGAGATTGCGCTTGAACTCACTCGAGCGCTAGCGGGAGATCTTTATATTCGTGATTGGACGCGGCAGAATCAAACCTGGTTTTCGGCCGTGCAAATCGAAAAACGCATGATGTTTATCATTTTGACGCTGATTATTGCGGTCGCGGCATTCAATCTGGTCTCATCATTGGTGATGACGGTCACCAACAAGCAGGCGGATATCGCGATTTTACGCACGCTAGGCGCACAACCTAGCTCGATTATGAAAATCTTTATGGTACAGGGCATGACCATTGGCTTATGCGGTACTCTGCTTGGGGTCGCACTGGGCTGTTTAATTGCCGTAAATATTCCAACTATTGTGCCGTTTATCGAGCATGTATTGGGTATCCGCTTTTTGCCCCCTAGCATTTATTTTATTAGCGAACTGCCATCGGATCTGAAGCTGCTTGATGTCATTAAAATTGGCGCAATCGCTTGTGTCTTATCGGTGCTGGCAACGCTGTACCCTAGTTGGCAGGCTGCTCGCGTACGGCCTGCGGAGGCTTTACGTTATGAATAAACAGAACCAAAGGCCGGAGCCGGCAGTAGACGTTGTGTTGCAGGCCAGCGGCATTACCAAAACTTTTGCCCAGGCCAGCACACGCGTGGAAGTTCTACATAATGTGCAGCTAGCAGTACGGCGCGGCGAGAAACTCGCGATTGTTGGCGCATCGGGTTGCGGAAAAAGTACTTTATTGCATATCTTAGGTGGGCTGGATGACCCGGATCAAGGGGAGGTGTCACTGTTGGGTAAAGCGTTTTCTGCGCTGAGTGACCGGCAGCGCACGACCTTACGTAACCAGGCATTAGGTTTTATCTATCAATTTCATCATTTGTTGCCTGAATTTAGTGCGCTGGATAATGTCGCGATGCCACTTCTGATTCGCCGCTTTTCACTTGCCGATGCTCGTGAGATTGCCGCTCAGATGCTAGCGCGAGTGGAACTGACAGCGCGTGCTCAGCATCGCCCAGGTGAACTCTCGGGCGGTGAACGTCAACGGGTAGCCGTGGCGCGCGCCTTGGTTAATCGCCCTGCTTGTGTGTTGGCGGATGAACCTACAGGTAATCTGGATGCAAGTACAGCGAATACAATATTTGAATTGCTGATTGAGTTGTCGCAAACGTTAAATACGAGTTTTGTGATCGTTACACATGATGCACAGCTTGCTATGCGTTGTGATCGGGTATTGCAGTTGAAAGAAGGAGCGTTGCTAGCGACGACTGTTGTTTAACTTCTTTTTGTTAAGACTATAGGTTGGCTGAAATGAGTGCTTTCATGAAAATACCTAAAGCACTTAAGCCTGCAATCAGAATGCCGCCAATGATTGAGCTTATTTTAAGTGTCAAATGGAGTTGAAGGCTTTCTAATTTAGCGTCAACAGCAGCAAACCGAGTGTTCATATCTTTGCGTAGATCGCTTATTTCATGACGAAGTTCGATCGAGAGTTTGTCGAGGTCGGAGCGAATGCTTGATTCAAACAAGCGATGATCTGTCTTAGTCACGAACCCTGCCATTTTGTATGAGTCATGCACTGCAGTAGAAATTGCTTTGGCTTGTTTTTCGTCGACGCCTGTTTCTGTGAGCGTTTCAACGAATAGTAGTGTGTCGAAAGGAATGGCAGTCATTATAACTAATTTAAAAGGTTAAATTTAAACTTAATGGTAGCATTAATTGAGAGTTTTTTTGCAAAAAATTTCTGATTGATTACACCACACAATAGGTAAAAACTAACCGTAAATTTCATAGGCCTAATGGCCAATTCTGGCGTTGTGCCATTCCAGTCTGATCCCATTCACGCATAATCAAATTATTAAAAAGAGGCTAGGTATGGGCGGCTATGGTAAGAGCAGTGCTGTGCGGTTTTGCAGCGGGTACATGGGCATTACAGCAAAGCGCTGAACTCCCTTCGCGATTGGGCTTAAGCCTATGCGTTGTATTGCTGGCCCTTTTTACCTTAGCTGCAGGTGTTTTACATCGTATCCAGTGGCCTTGGGGCAAAGTTCTATTGATCTTATGCGCGGCCTTGATTGCGGGTTATAGCTGGGCAGCATGGCGAGCACAGATTCGCTTGGCGTGGGCGTTGCCGATTGAGCTGGAGCGGCGCGATATCAAAGCAGTGGGCATTATCGCCAGTGTGCCACTCAGCGATACACGCCGCACGCGCTTTGTCTTCAAAATCGAGCAAAGCGATCCCGCCGTGCCGTTAATGCCACGTTTGGTCCAGTTGAGTTGGTATGCGCAAGCGGGGACGCTGCCTGTGCGTATACGTCCGGGTGAACGTTGGATGTTCACCATCAGGCTGGTGCGCCCGCATGGCAATGCGAACTATCACGCAGCTGACCTTGAAGCATCTATGCTTGAGCGCAATCTACGGGCGACTGGCTATGTGCGTGAACAACCCGCGCCACAGCGTATGGCTGGTCGTGCGAGCGGTCTTCTGATGGCGCTTGAACGTTGGCGTGATAGGCAGCATCTACGTATTCATGAAGTGTTAGCGCACGCACCGCATACAGGGGTAGTCAGCGCACTGGCGATTGGCTTACAAACGGGAATTTCAGCGGATGACCGGCAGCGCTTTACACGCACGGGTACAAACCATCTAGTGGCGATCTCAGGTTTGCATATTTCACTCGTCGCTGGTTTTGCTGCGGCGCTGGCCGGCTGGTTGTGGCGGCACTCGTGCTTTATCGGTGATCACTGGCCGCTGTGGTTGGCAGCACCGCGGGTGGCGGCCGTAGCAGGTGCTGCTGCAGGGTTGCTGTATGCTGGGCTGGCTGGGTTTGGCATACCTGCGCAACGGGCCTTGTTGATGCTGTTGATTGTGGCGTTGTCGTTTGCGAGTGCGCGCCGCGTTGCAGTCTCGGTGGTCTTGGCCTGGGCGTTGGCGGTGGTGGTTGCGATTGACCCTTGGGCCACGATCACGGCTGGCTGCTGGCTCTCGTTTGGTGCCGTGGCGGTGATTTTATTGGCGGCAAGCGCCGGTCGCATGGCTTACTCTAAAGCAGCGGATAAAGCGGCCAAAGAAATGAATGGCAGCATTCTTTCTATACGCGGCATCTATGCTTGGGGAGTGTACCGATGGCGCCGCCTATTGGCAACATTCACGGCATCTGCTCGCATCCAGGGAGCTGTCAGTCTTGGCCTCATTCCATTGACTGCTCTCTGGTTTGCACAAGTACCGTTGTTAAGTCCATTGGCCAATGCATTTGCTATTCCATGGGTGAGCTTTTTGGTGACTCCTCTCGTGCTGCTGGGGGTGCTGCTGCCAGCGCCGCTTGATGCGCTGATATTGAAGGTGGCACACGCATTCTTAATGGTGTTGGCTAAGGTCCTTGATGTGATTGCGGCGCCGTCGTGGGCACTCTATTCAATCCGTACGCCAGATGTGCTCGCCCTTGCATTTGCTGCGCTTGGTATGGGTTGGAGTTTGATGTTGCCCGGTTGGCCCTTACGAGGTGCCGCGCCGCTCCTATTTTTACCGCTGGCTTTGCCACTCTCTTCCGCCCCCGCAGAGGGCGAATTTCGCATTACGGTGTTAGACGTTGGGCAAGGCGCTGCCACCCTGATTGAAACGGCTCATCATCGACTGCTGTTCGATACCGGGCCACGCTACGATATGACGGCTGATGCAGGTCAGCGGATTGTGCTGCCGTTTCTGCGCGCGCGAGGTATTGAACAACTCGATGCGCTGGTGATTAGCCATGCCGATAATGATCATGCTGGTGGCGCGCGAGCTGTGTTGACTGAATTGCCCGTGGCTCGCATGCGGGCGTCACTGCCGCCTAAACATGCGCTGTGGCGGCAGGCGCGCGCGCAGCAGGTAAGGGACCTTGCGGCATGTCATGCCGGCGAGAGTTGGCTTTGGGACGGTGTCCGTTTTACCATGCTATGGCCCAATGAAACGAATGAGCGCAGAGGATTAACTCGAGCAGCAACCAAGAGCAGTAAGGCGCGTGGCGGACGTGAGGCACGCAACGAAGTAAGCTGTGTCTTGCATATTAGTAATAGCCATCATGCAGCATTGCTGCCGGGTGATATCGAAGCACGTGAAGAACGCGCTTTGCTGACACATAATCCGGCAGCGTTAAGTGCAACCCTATTGCTGGCCCCGCATCATGGCAGCCGGACTTCATCAACGGCAGGTTTTTTGGCGGCCGTGGCGCCACGCGAGACGGTTTTTCAGGTGGGGTATCGAAATCGGTTTAAGCATCCTAATGCCGCTGTGGTGGCCCGTTACCAAGCGCATGGCAGCAACTTGCATCGCAGTGATCACGATGGCGCAGTGCAATTTGAGACTGCCGGCGCTGAATTTTTTGTTGAACGTTACCGTACGGCACACCGGCGCTACTGGATGGGCCGCTGATTGAATTAGGTACGCCACGCTAATGCCAGCTTAGCCAAAACACTTGATCGATGGGCCGGGATTGGATTGATCTAAATGCGATAAAACGAAAGATTTGCAAAGAGCCTAAAACATCAGCGCTTGTGCACGGTATAATTCGGCTTTCCTGCGAGCAATTTAGCAATGACTCAATACGTTTTTGTCACCGGTGGTGTCGTCTCTTCTCTTGGTAAAGGCATTGCCGCCGCTTCACTGGCTGCGATTCTTGAATCGCGCGGCCTTAAAGTAACGCTGCTCAAGCTTGACCCGTATATTAATGTTGATCCTGGCACAATGAGCCCGTTTCAGCACGGTGAAGTCTTTGTGACCGAAGATGGCGCAGAGACGGATCTTGATCTTGGCCATTATGAGCGCTTTATTAGCACTAAAATGCGTAAGGCCAACAACTTTACGACTGGGCAGATTTATGAATCTGTGATTCGTAAAGAGCGCCGTGGTGAATATCTTGGCAAGACCGTGCAAGTGATTCCGCATATCACTAACGAAATTCAAACTTTTATCGAGCGTGGTGCGCAAGAGGCAACCTGTGGGCAGCCTGATGTCGCGATTGTTGAAATCGGCGGCACGGTGGGCGATATTGAATCGCTTCCTTTTCTTGAGGCGGCGCGGCAGATGAGCTTGCGCTTGGGCCGTCACCAGGCCTGTTTCGTGCATTTGACTTTAGTCCCTTATTTGGCCGCTGCTGGTGAACTGAAAACTAAGCCGACTCAACATAGCGTGCAAAAGTTGCGTGAAATTGGCATTTTGCCGCACGCATTGCTGTGCCGTGCACAGAGTCCAATTCCAAATGATGAGCGCGCTAAAATTTCGCTGTTTACGAATGTGCCGCAAGAGGCTGTGAT
This sequence comes from Mycoavidus sp. HKI, assembly GCF_020023735.2. Lineage (NCBI taxonomy): Bacteria > Pseudomonadati > Pseudomonadota > Betaproteobacteria > Burkholderiales > Burkholderiaceae > Mycoavidus > Mycoavidus sp. HKI. The sequence continues at coordinate 1,473,749 of NZ_CP076444.2, read as the reverse complement.
TTCAGTCTGGAATGTCGATAATATCTACAGAATTCCGCAAATGCTGCATGATCAGGGCCTTGACGAAATTATCTGTAATGAACTTGAATTATCGCCTGCGCCGGCTGATCTGTCGGTTTGGGCTAAATTGGTTGAAGCCCTTGAGCGCCCGCAACATTGCGTCACCATTGGGATGGTGGGCAAATATGTTGAGTTGACTGAATCGTATAAATCTTTAATCGAATCACTTAAGCACGCATCAATTCACACCTCGACCAAGGTCGAGATTGAGTATATCGATTCCGAGTTGATTGAAAGAGACGGTCCGAGCAGCCTTGCGCATTTAGACGCAATTTTAGTGCCAGGTGGCTTCGGCCGGCGGGGTACTGAAGGCAAAATCACGGCCATTCAATATGCGCGCGAAGCAAAAATCCCATATCTGGGCATTTGTCTCGGCATGCAATTGGCTGTCATCGAATTCGCCCGCCATGTTGCCGGGCTGAGCCAGGCAAATAGCACTGAGTTTGATCCCGCAACGCCGCACCCAGTAGTGGCGCTGATTACTGAGTGGCAAGAGGGCGATGGCCGCATCGAAAAGCGTAGCGAGGACTCCGACCTGGGCGGCACGATGCGCTTAGGCGCTCAGCGTTGCCCAGTTAAACCCGATACCCACGCCGAAGCAATCTATGGCGCCTATGTGAGCGAGCGGCACCGTCATCGTTATGAGGTCAACAACCATTTTGTGCCAAAACTCGAAGCGCAGGGAATGTCAATCAGCGCCCGCACGCCGACTGAAAACCTGCCTGAGATGATGGAGTTGCATAGCGATTTGCATCCCTGGTTTGTTGGCGTGCAATTCCACCCTGAATTTACTTCAACGCCGCGTGATGGTCATCCGCTTTTTAAAGCTTTTGTGCTAGCCGCTCTGCATTATCAGCACGGGCGTATAAAAACTCAGATTGCCTCAGTTGCTAAGGATTGTTTATGAAGCTTTGCAATATCGAGGTTGGGCTTCAGCAGCCGTTTTTTCTGATTGCGGGTACCTGTGTCATTGAATCCGAGCAACTCACGCTCGATACGGCTGGCATGCTAAAAGAAATCTGTGCTGCCTTGGCTATTCCGTTCATTTATAAAGGCTCATACGATAAGGCTAACCGCAGCTCAGGCCAGTCATTTCGTGGGCTAGGGATGGACGCGGGGCTGAAGATTCTAGCTGAAGTAAAGCGCCAGATTGGCGTGCCAGTATTGACAGACGTGCACGCCGAGCATGAAGTGCCATTGGCTGCCGAAGTCGTCGATGTTCTGCAAACGCCAGCTTTTCTATGCCGCCAAACAGATTTTATTCAGGCTTGCGCGCGTTCAGGTAAGCCCGTGAATATTAAAAAGGGCCAGTTCCTAGCGCCCCATGATATGCAACACGTCATCAGTAAAGCACGCGCTGCGGCGCGCGAGGCCGGGCTTGATGAGGACCGGTTTATGGCATGTGAACGAGGGGTGTCATTTGGTTACAACAACCTCGTTTCCGATATGCGCGCACTGGCGATTATGCGTGAGACGGGCGCGCCAGTCGTCTTTGATGCCACGCATTCAGTGCAGCTGCCAGGCGGGCAGGGCGCCTCTTCAGGCGGCGAGCGTCAATTTATTCCAGTGCTGGCACGCGCTGCAGTGGCAACGGGTATTGCTGGGCTTTTCATGGAAACTCATCCAGACCCATCAAAAGCAAAATCGGATGGCCCCAATGCGGTGCCACTCAAACAAATGCGCGCGTTGCTTGAAACCCTAAGCGCATTAGATACTGCTGTAAAACGGGTGCCGTTGCTGGAAGATGATTTTCATTAAACCTGCTGAAAGCATTAAAATTTTTAATCTGATTATTTTTTGAGGAAATCATGAGTGCCATCGTTGATATTATCGGCCGCGAAATACTTGATTCCCGGGGCAACCCTACGGTCGAATGCGATGTATTGCTTGAATCAGGCACCATGGGTCGCGCCGCCGTGCCATCAGGTGCATCGACTGGCTCGCGTGAAGCCATTGAGCTGCGTGATGGTGAGTCTGGCCGCTACCTTGGTAAGGGGGTACTCAAAGCGGTCGAGCATATTAATACTGAGATTTGTGAAGCGGTTATCGGCCTTGATGCCTGTGAACAAGCCTTTTTAGATAAAATTTTGCTTGAGCTCGACGGCACTGACAACAAATCACGGCTTGGCGCTAACGCATTGCTTGCGGTATCAATGGCGGTAGCCAAGGCCGCGGCTGAAGAAGCGGGTTTGCCGCTGTATCGTTATTTTGGTGGCTCAGCAGCCATGCAAATGCCGGTGCCGATGATGAATATTATCAATGGTGGCGCCCATGCGAACAATCGCCTTGATATTCAAGAATTTATGATTGTACCGGTGAGCCAGCCGAGCTTTCGTGAAGCGCTGCGCTGCGGCACCGAAGTGTTCCACGCGCTCAAAAACATTCTAGTTAAGCGTGGCATGAGCACAGCCGTTGGCGATGAAGGCGGTTTTGCACCGGATTTTGCTAGCAACGATGAATGCCTATCGACGATCTTGCAAGCAATCGAAGCCGCCGGCTATCGGGCAGGCGAAGATGTGTTGTTAGCGCTTGATTGTGCGGCGAGCGAATTTTATCGGGATGACCGATATCAACTCGCAGGCGAAGGACTGCAACTGCGCGCCAGTGAATTTACCGATTACTTGGGTGCGCTGGCTGACAAATTCCCTATCGTATCCATCGAAGACGGCATGGCTGAAAATGACTGGGATGGTTGGAAGCTATTGACTGATAAGCTGGGCAAAAAAATCCAATTGGTGGGCGATGATCTGTTCGTAACCAACACGCGTATCTTAAAAGAAGGGATTGATCGTGGCATTGCCAATTCAATTTTGATCAAAATTAATCAGATTGGCACACTGACTGAAACCTTTGCCGCGATTGAAATGGCCAAGCGTGCGGCTTACACGGCTGTGGTGTCGCATCGTTCGGGCGAGACGGAAGATGTGACGATTGCCGATATCGCGGTGGGTCTCAATGCCGGGCAGATCAAAACGGGATCGCTGTCGCGCAGTGATCGAGTTGCAAAATACAATCAACTATTGCGAATTGAAGAAGATTTAGGCGAGGTCGCCAGCTATAGTGGTCGCGCAGCATTCTATAATCTGCGGTAATGGGTCACTGCAGAGCGGATAGTTTCATCTTCCCGCCTGTTTTACCCCGCGCATCGCAACCTGTAGTGTGTAAGCGCCAAACTGTGGCGCACTGGCTTATTCTTGTTATACGATGCGGCTTGTCACAATTGTATTGACCATTTTACTGGTCCTGATCCAGTATCCGCTATGGTGGGGCCATGGCGGCTGGTTGCATGTGCATGAGCTTAAACAGCAGCTTGAGCGCCAGCAACAAAAGAATGTCGGGCTAAAATTACGCAATGAGCAGCTAGCAGGAGAGGTACGCGATCTGCAAAACGGAGTGGCAGCCGTTGAAGAGCGCGCACGCTATGAACTAGGGATGGTCAAAGAAGGGGAAATTTTTGTGAGGGTGGCGCCTGATCCGCCGCCTCGCATCAAGCAGGAGAAAGCGCAGCCAAGCCCCAACAGGCCCACCAATAGCCGTACTCTGCCCAGTCGGTAAAAAGGCCAAGCTGGGCAAAATGAAAAGATGAAATCTCTTTTGTTGTTAGTTTGCAACAATTGCATAAAGAGCAACCTAGAAGCAATGTATCTAGCTGCTTTATAGTGTGGTGACCAGAGCATTTGCAAGAATGAGATACTGATTACATGGAACGAATGCTAAACCGGGTGCAATGGCCGGCCCCTGATATCACATCCTGCGTGAGGACGTGCAAGAAAACAGAACCATTGCTGGTGAGCTGGGCTCGCGATGAAGCAGAGGTGCAAGCCGCACAACGTTTGCGCTATCGTGTATTTGCCGAAGAAATGGGTGCTTGCATTGGTGGCGCGCTGGGTCTTGACTGCGACGAATTCGATGCACACTGTGATCATCTGCTCGTGCGTGATCCACAAACGCTCGAAATCGTAGGCACTTACCGCGTATTACCGCCACACCGGGCCATGCGCCTCGGACGCCTATACGCACAAGGCGAATTTAACATTGAGCAATTGGCGCCTTTACGCGAGAAAATGGTCGAAGTGGGCCGCTCTTGCGTGCATCGCGATTACCGCCGCGGCATGGTCATTATGTCGCTATGGACAGGTTTGGCTGACTATATGCAGCGGCATGGTTATGAAACAATGCTCGGTTGTGCGAGTGTCTCAGTGGCTGACGGCGGTCATTTTGCGGCTAATCTATACCGGACGTTACAAGCGGAATCGATGACGGCAAGTCAATATCGCGCCTTTCCGCGCGTCGCTTTGCCAGTTGACTCGCTGCAAACGGGGACAAACGTTACGCTGCCGCCGTTGATCAAGGGGTATCTACGCCTTGGCGCAAAAATTTGCGGCGCGCCTGCGTTTGATTCAGCTTTCAATACAGCTGACTTCCTGACATTATTCAAACTCTCGGAAATTAATCCGCGTTATGCCAAGCACTTTCTGGCTGCTGAGCAGCATAGCGATTGCTTTGAAATAGCCAGGTGAGAGTGAGGTTTATGCGTTGGCTAAGAAGATTGTTAAATAGTACTAGCGCAAGAGCCCTGGGCTTTGTATAATTCACCTTTTTCAGCGAGCTGTTTCTTGGCTGGCTGATATGTCTTTCTCAGTGGTGGCCGTAGCTCAGTTGGTAGAGTCCTGGATTGTGATTCCAGTTGTCGCGGGTTCGAGCCCCGTCGGTCACCCCACCACATAAGGCTTTGCGGGGTTCTTGAATCCAAACTTTACAACGGATTTAGTAACTTTACAACAAACGCCTATTTTGTAGCCGTTCAAATCTTCAAAAACTAAGCGCCAAAAAAGCATTCAAAATGGCTGGATGAATGTACAGTAAAAGGCCTTTTCACTCTAAAAATTTGAAGGGGTGATGCAAAGATGGGCATGCCGCACTCCGAATCCGAATAAAAATCAATTAAAACAACAGATTATGGATTTTTGCTTCGTCCCAATGGCGAATTATGGGTTTTTAGCCTTTATTGCGACTAATTGAGTGTTTATTTTTGAAGTAAACTCGCACACGAAACCATCTTCGACGGAATAGCATTTAGAACAAGGTGGTCAAGACAAGGGTTGTAGAACCATAAGTCCTAAAACGATTGCTTTAGAACCGAATAACAAAAAGGAGTGTGGATGATGTTGGGTAACCCTGTTTCTCAAGCCCTGATAGGTAAACAATTTCAGGTGCAGGCGCAAAGCTATTTGGAACAAGCTCGTCTACAGAAGACGATGCAGCATTTTGAAGTAGCGTTAGCTTTGTATGACCAAGCAAAAGTGACTTTTAAACATGCCGGAGATGCATACCAACTTGCTCCTCCGTTATCGGAGATGAAAAGCGCTTTGAGCCAAGCACGTACGCCTCAGACACGCGAAGAAGATGCATTACGGCAGCGCATAGGCGAGGTTTATTTTGAGCGCGCGGAGCTCTTGGTGAAATTAGGAAAATTGGAAAAAGCGCAGGCGAGTTACAAAAAAGCGCAAGCGTGGGGTTACGAAGGGATCAAGTCAGTTCCTAAAGTGTCAACTAAGTCGTTACCTGCGGGCGCAGTGCCTACTTTGATACTGGCGGCGACTTCTACTTCAATGCATCGGCTGTCGCCTGTCATGTCGGTCCAAGAAAAAAGCGAGTTGGTGGATTATCTGTTTGAAAAAGCACTGTTGACGCTTAACTCCTTAGAGGTGTCGAATAAACCGAGCCTGTTTCTGGTGTATGCGCATGACAATAAAGACCATGGAGAGGCGAAGGCCTCGACATCCAAATATTTAATCAATAAGTTATCTAAAATCCGAGGGGTGACGCTTTATTCGGACCAAACGCCGATAGGACAAGCGTATTCAAGCGTGGTTGAAAATCTGGAAGCGGATGGGAAGCTAGAAGATATCTTAACCAATCAGCTGTGCTTGCTGCCTGCTCAGTTGCGAGCGGATGTTGAGCCGGTGGATAAGGTGATCGTATGTTGTTCAGATGTGTTAGGAAGCTACCTAAAAGGGCAGTCCTATAAAGAGTTTTGTGATGAGCTTAAAAAAGCTTATGACGAAGACCGAGACGCCTACCTCAAAGACGATAAGCAAAAGGGTACTCCAGCTTTACGTGAGGTTGTCAGAAAATTTTCGCAGGAGGAAAAGTATAAGTCGGAGTTCCATCATGTGTTGACGGAAATGGCGTTTTTGGAAATACGAGCAGCGCATCTGAAAGGTCACCACGGCATAATCCCGGTTTCATTGACCCCCGATAGCTATGACTACTGTCTGAAGGATTTTATTGAATCGACGACGGTTCGTATGGAGGATCCTCTGCGCTTTGATTTGCAAGCCAAGAAGGGAGAAGAAGTCTATCTGAACCAAGGTCCGCATGGAGTGCTATTTAAGGTGCTCGAGCGGCTGTTGGTGGGTAGCGATGAGGCTAAAACGTTTCTGAACAAATTTTGGGATGGGCACAGCAGGTTTATTTCGAGCTTAAAGAGAGATTCAAAGTTTGGCAAGCTAGAGTTTGCGAAGCTCTTAGACGGCATTTTCGATGGCATATGGACAGCGCTGCATAGCCAGCTTGCGTCCACGGTGCAACAGCAGCATCACCAGCTGCGGTTGCTGAATGCAGACCCCCGAGCCGCGCTGAAAGAGCAGTATTTTGCTGCGCTGAAGGAAGATGAGGTATTTAATGAAACGCTACAGCTGTATGTTGAACCGCAAGGTAAAGCGAGTCTGCAAGGAGCTGCTACAGGCCTGTTAGCGCAAGTCGAAGGGTTGCTCAAAGATAAACGGGTGATTTTGTTGAAGGGAGATTCTGGGTCGGGGAAAACGACGTTTAGCCGAGTTCTAGAAAAGCACTTATGGGAGACTAGAAAAGAAGCGGCTGATGCGATTCCGTTGTTTATATCACTGGCGAGTATCGATAAGCCAGAACACGATCTGATTGGTAAAGCACTAAAGAAAAGAGGGTTGTCAGAATATCAGGTAGAGAAGTTAAAGAAAAAGGAGAAATTTGTATTTATTTTGGATGGTTATGATGAGATACGTCAGACGCGAAATCTGTATCTGAGTAATGAGATCAACCGTTCTGGGAACTGGCAGGGGCAAATGTTAATCAGTTGCGGCAGCGAGTATCTTGGGGGTGAGTATGGAAAACGTTTTCAACCGAAACTGCGTCTTAAGGGCGAGGACGAGTTATTTCAAGAATTGGAGATTACGGAGTTTTCAGAATCAGATCGGGCTCAATATTTAGAAAAATATGTGGAGCGCAACGCAATGGGCTGGACAGCGCAACAGTATCAGTTCGCTCTTAAACAAGATCATTTAAAAGAGCTGGTGAGCACGCCGTTTTTACTGCGAGTGGTGCTGGAAGCTTTGCCGTACCTGGAAAATGAAGAGAAAGAGCGAAGTGCCGTGCAATTACGTCTGGATCTGTATGACCAGTTCTTTAGGCAGTGGTTTGATCGGAACCAACAGTGGTTAAGCACGCAAAATTTAACAGGAGCAAAAAGAGAGCTGTTTAGAGAGCTGAGCGACGAAGGATTTGCCGAACACGGGCTGGGATTTGTGAAAGAGTTAGGAGTGCATCTGTATACAAAGAATGTGGGCAATCCGGTAGTAGAGTATTCGTCGCTAAAAGACGAAGGGAGTTGGAAAGAAGTATTTTTTGGTCGTGAAGAGAAGAAGCAACTATTGCGAGAAACGTGGCCGTTGATACGAAGTGGAACGCAATATCGTTTTATTCATAAATCGCTGTTGGAATATTGCGTGGTGCGGAGGTTGTTTGATTCGTTCGATGCCTGCACGGAGGTAGAAAGCCGTTCGCGTCGAGGCAGCGATGCATCAGTCTATAGTTTTGAAATTGAAGCAGCAGTGCCGCGTCGAAAGCTTGTAGAGTTATCGTTATGGCCGAAGCACTGGGTAGGTGATAAGGGAGTAGTGGGTTTGTTGACCGATCGTGCAAATCAAGAGGCTGCATTTAAGGAGCAGTTGTTAAAGGTAGTGGAGCGGTCGAAAACGGATGGTGAGTTGCGGCAAGCGGCGTCGAACGCGATCACGATTTTAGTTAAAGCGGGTTTTTCGTTTAAGAAGTGGGATTTAAATGGAATACAGATACCTGGAGCGGATCTGAGTGAAGGAGAGTTTGAAGGAGCACAGTTTGAGGGATCGGATTTAAGGAAGGTGAATTTACGCAATACAAATATAAAGCATGGTGATGCGAATTTAAGTGGTGCGAAGATGTCAGGAGTGGAGTATGTAGATTGGTCGTATGTTGAAGAGGAGAGAGAGGAGAGTTTGAGTGATTCCTCATCGGATGATCAATCCTACGAGGATGATCTTGAGAGTGACGCAGCCAGAGTAAATGATATTTCGAATTGGACAACACTCTACACTTTACAAGGACACACCTCCACTGTTAGGAGTGTGGTGTATTCGCCGAGCGGAACGCAGATCGCCTCGGGCAGTTTAGACCGTACGGTGCGGCTGTGGGACGCGGAAAGCGGAGCCCTTGAGCACACCTTAGAAGGACATACCTCAGGTGTTAATAGCGTTGTGTATTCGCCGAGCGGTTTGCAGATCGCCTCGGGCAGTTTTGACAATACGGTACGTCTGTGGGAGGCGGAAAGCGGAGTCCTTGAGCACACCTTAGAAGGACATACCTCCACTGTTTATAGCGTTGTGTATTCGCCGAGCGGAAAGCAGCTCGCCTCTGGCAGTGATGACAATACGGTTCGGCTGTGGGACGCGCACAGCGGAGCCCTTGAGCACACCTTAGAAGGACATACCGACGAGGTTATTAGCGTGGTGTATTCGCCGAGCGGGTTGCAGATCGCCTCGGGCAGTAGGGACAATACGGTGCGGCTGTGGGACGCGGAAAGCGGAGCCCTTGGACACACCTTAGAAGGACATACCTTCTATGTTAGTAGCGTGGTGTATTCGCCGAGCGGAACGCAAATCGCCTCGGGCAGTTGGGACAATACGGTGCGGCTGTGGGACGCGGAAAGCGGAGCTCTTGGACACACCTTAGAAGGACATACCTACTCTGTTAGTAGTGTGGTGTATTCGCCGAGCGGAACGCAGATCGCCTCGTGCAGTGGTGACAAGACGGTGCGGCTGTGGGACGCGCACAGCGGAGCCCTTGGGCACACCTTACGCGGACATACCTCTGTTGTTAATAGCGTGGTGTATTCGCCGAGCGGTTTGCAGCTCGCCTCTGGGAGTGATGACAAGACGGTACGTCTGTGGGACGCGCACAGCGGAGCCCTTGTGCACACCTTAGAAGGACATACTCACTGGGTTATTAGCGTGATGTATTCACCGAGCGGGTTGCAGATCGCATCGGACAGTTATGACAATACGGTGCGGCTGTGGGAGGCGCAAAGGGTGTCCGCCGCGGAGACAGCTGAGCATGTCATGGAAAGAGAGCGGCGGTAAAGAATAGCCCTCTAGAAAATAGCAATGGAAAAGCGAGTTTGGTAAAAGGGACAGAGAGTAGAGTGTAGGGTAGTTATAGAAAAAAGGAAGTAGAAAAGTATTTTAGAGAGAAGAGTGATGTTGACTTCTTTTCGCGGACACTTTTAAACTACCTAAAAGGAGTCTGTAATGAATCAGTCTAGAGCACCGTATCCAGCGGCCTTTCGTCAACAAATAATAGAGTTAGTGCAAGCGGGCAAGAGCGCTAAGGAGCTATCCAAAGAGTTCGGATGCTGCACTAAGACAATCCGAGGGTGTCAGGAATTTTGTGTGAAAGAAGTCATATGATAATGAAGTTACTAAAAAAGAAAACATATGACGAAGATAGACAAAGGGATATTAGATAAATTTCTAGAGGGAGTTGATTTGTCCAATCCGCAATCGACATTCACAGAAAGCGGGTTCAGCTGGCTCGGCTGTAACCAAGCGTAGGAGCCTGTCAAGTTTTTAGGTCTCTGTTCAAAGCTTGATGAAAGCCTTTTATTAAGAAGCCCAGATAGCTAATAGCAAGCGAGCCTCAACCCGCTCAAAATGGCGAGTATTGTTTGTTACTAACAGCGCTCCAGCTGCCAAAAAATGAGCTGCAATCGTCTCATTTATTTCCCCGATGCCTGAAAATTGGATAGAACAAATTATTGATAAAGATGGGACTGCGACAATTTTTAGTAGTTATAGGCAAAGGGAAAGTCCTTCACTAGGGCTTTCCATGAAATAATATTGACTATTATAGATATTCCTATTTTTCTCTTGGGATAATATTTAAAGAATAAAGTTTCATTCCAACTTTTTTATATTCTTCATATTTCTCATCATAAGGAGCTTTTGGTAGATTAATCCAAATAGTATTATTATCTTCATCCTCTGTTTTAAATGAAACACTAGCATAATCTCTAGTGTAATCTTTTCCCCAACCCTCTTGAACTAATTGAAATTCTTCTTTATGCCGTTTTTCTTCAAGCTTTCCGATATGAACTTCAAAAATTCCATTTTCTATGCCATCAGAACCAAAACTGGGAATATGACCTTTGATGTCAAGAGTAAACTCTTTAGGGAAATTTGGCTTGAATTCAATCATCACTTCTGCTTCACCCGCAATCCCAGGACCGCTAGACCTCTTAAAGCCGTGCGTACGATAAATTAAGCTGCGCGTAGATGTATCTGAAAAAATAAAAAGAATTTGATCTTTTACTTGTAAATCTGAAATTGTATTTGAAGCTTTATTTGATTTTCCAGAGAGTTCTTTGATGGATGTTTCTAAATCTAAGATTTTTTGGTCTTTTTGTTCAATTTTTTGATTTTGGTCTTTAATAAAATTTTCTATTTGGAAGAGTCGCCGCGTCAGCTCCTCAATTTTTCCATTTAGTTGATCGTTTACAATCGAAAGAGCATTATTAGTTACTGTGGCAGTACTATCTACTGCCTGATGATAAGTATTTTGAGCAGGTACAGTTCTGGAAATACTAGAAAGGTCTATGTGTGTCATGCTAACCTCCATGTCTATTAGGCTATGTTGCTAATTGTGGGAAGCACGTCAATAACAAGCGAGGGACTTGTAGCGTGTTTCCCTACTATAGGAAGGTAAAGCGCATTAAGCAATAATTTTTTAGCTTTCCAATGAGCCAAGAAGAGGGAGGCTGACTAAAATCCTAGCAGGTAAGGCAGAGTAAATTCTGGCCACTAGTGTGTCACGAATGCGTAGAGGCGCGAGCCTCGGTCGCAATGCTGTATCGAAGATGAGGGTAGGCCCCTCGGAATCGGCGTACAGGCGCAGGTTCCAAACTACCTTGAGCTGCATCGGTAAAGAGCCGTTGTAGTGAGCGTCAAGGAAAAGGCGCAAAAATTATGCGTCAGGTGAGTTCTCAGAAGACGAGTGTAAACGAATCATCGTTGAGGTGTCGAAAGGATTAGATGTCGTCGAAACTGGTGACTAATGTGTCGAGTAAGAGCGAAGCATTGCTGCTTCGCCCTCCTCTGAGAACCGTGCGTGCAGATCACCCTGCACACGGCTCAAGCCATTCTTCAGCACCATGGCGTGGTACCGGGTAGCGCTACGGAATTAGTTTTGGTTTGGCGTCGTTTAAAGTGTGCGATTTACATACATCGTTTCACTTTTCTGCAAACCATTTTTAATGTTTTTTAGGGTAAAAATGAGTGAGATGATTAGTTCAGTAGGGTTATTGCAAATCCATAGCAGCGATAGCTAAATCGACTTTCCAATTGCTATAACGGATGCGTTCTTTGCGTAAGTCATAAGCAGAAGTAATGTCTTCAGAAAGCGGGATCTGTGCGCCTACTTCTGCAAGCTTGCCAACGGGAGTCTTTCCAGAAAGAGAGCCGTGTGGGCGTCGCCAATTGTATTCAAACTGCCATTCTTCAATACGCTGATCAATGCCTTGTTCTTTATGTGAATAGCGTGACCAAAACTCAATTTTATCGGTGAGTTGAGAACGCTCGACTTTGCCATTGAGATGGGGTGAACGAGGTGGAATTGGACGAAATTTAATGCAATTGCTCATCAAATATCTTTGTACGCTTTCAGCGAAAAATTCGGTTCCACGATCCGTTTGAATCCGTTGAATCGGAAAGGGCATTTCTTCTATCACGCGATCAAGGAAAAGCAAGGTGTGGCGGGCATCGCGGCGTGGATGAACTGCCAACACGCGAAATCGCGAACAGTCATCCACCGCCGTATATTGATACACCCCTGGTGCGACTTTCATGGTGTCTATTTGTACGCGTTCACCTGGAATGAGAAGACTATATCGCTTAGACGGAATTGACCGTTTGGGTTTGACCAGCGGATTGACTTTTGCCGCGACCAAAACTTTATGAATGGTCCGCAGTGACAATTCTTTTTGTTCATATAGACGAAGTTCATTTTGTATGCGGCGTGCGCCCTTATTCTCACCACGCATACGCAAAATATTGTCCTGGTCAGTCTGCGTGACCTTGCGATTAGGGCTGTGGTGTGGACGGCGGCTCATTGAATCCAGGCCCACTTCGCCCTCTTGTTGATAGCGTTTAACCCACTTGCGTAATGTCGGCCGGGAGATGCCACAACGTCGACATACCACGCCTGCATCTCCCAGCTCTTCGTATAGTTTGACCCATTTAAGTCGACAGCGTATTTGTGCGTTCATCCGCCTATTTTAATTGAAACGATGTATGTAAATCGCACACCTCGGGGAGTTGGGACAAGACCGTGCGTCTGTGGGACGCGGCAAGCGGTGCGCTGCGCCACACCTTACAAGGACATGACTCTTTTGTTAATAGCGTAGCGTATTCGCCGAGCGGCGATCAGATCGCCGTGGGGAGTGATGACCATACCATTCGACTGTGGGAAGTGGTAAGCGGCGTGTTGCGCCACACCTTACAAGGACATGAAGATGCGGTTAGTAGCGTAGCGTATTCGCCGAGCGGCGCTCAGATCGCCTCGGGGAGTTCTGACTATACCGTTCGTCTGTGGGAAGCGGCAAGCGGTGCGTTGCGCCACACCTTACAAGGACATGACGATTATGTTAGGAGCGTGGCGTATTCGCCGACCGGCGATCAGATTGCCTCGGGGAGTGATGACAAGACCGTGCGTCTGTGGGACGCGGCAAGCGGCATGCTGCGCCACACCTTACAAGGACATGACTCTGAGGTTAGGAGCGTAGCGTATTCGCCGAGCGGCGATCAGATTGCCTCGGGGAGTGATGACAAGACCGTTCGTTTGTGGGACGCGGCAAGCGGCGCGCTGCGCCACACCTTACAAGGACATGACTCTGAGGTTAATAGCGTAGCGTATTCGCCGAGCGGCGATCAGATCGCCTCGGGGAGTAAGGACGAGACCGTTCGTCTGTGGGCAGTCGCCTCGGGTCAGTGTCAGGCGGTGATTGAAGGTTTTAGCGGGAGAATCTACAGTATTGCCTGGCAACGGTCCGTCGGCGGCAACGATCTGGTGACGGGCAGTGAGGATGAGTTCGTTCGGCAGTGGCAGGTGATCGGCGAGGGTGATGAAGTTCAGGTGCGGCTACGCTGGATGTCACCGCATGCCGAACTGACCATGAAGGGTACATTTATAGAAGGCGTAGAAGGCTTAAGCGAGGTGAATCGGACACTGTTGAAGCAAAGGGGGGCAGTGGGAGAGCCGTTATCGCTGTGAGGTAGGCAAGAAAATCCTGAGCGAATCCTCGGTGATGTCGAAATCGAGGCGCTGGTATGAAAAAGTGGAGTTTGGCTAAAGCCACTGACCTTGCCCCCGAGAAAAGAATCCCTTACTGAAGGTTTAAAATTCAGTAAGGGAGAAAAAATTGTTAAAAATTAAGCCGGCACGCTACACGCTGGCAGCATAATCCGTTCGGCTAAGGGATACGCTAAACGGGGGCAAGGTTACTCTCTGAGGAGGAAAAGCTTGCTGAGTTGTTTGTTTAAAAGAAAATTTGACTATTGTTATACTTCGCAGAGCGTCAATCCGTGCCGTAGCTGGGCGAACGCGGGCCGTAGAGGATGCCGCCTGGTTGCGCCGATAACAGACGAAAGCTTGTCGTTCCGGCAATCCCATAGCTCCGGTCGGTTGAACTGTGGATGATCTGCTTGACCACCGCTGTCAGCAGCATACTAACCAGGCCGCCGCTGTTATTGTTGCCTTCGTTGCTCGACGCGCTGGCTTGGCCGGTCCACAACGTCTGGCCGCTCCTGAGGTCCACCAGCCTGGCATTGGCCGCCACGGTGCTGACACTGTCGAACACCATATATTTGGTGCCGTACTGCGTGATAGTGATGTACAGAGCAGCATCAGCGCTGAAGATATCTCTGAGCTTGGCGACCGGCACGCCGTGGATATCGCTGGCAACGGTCAGGCCATTTTGCTGGAAGGTCTCGTTCACTAGTGTGACCGGCAGAACATAGTAGCCCGCCTCGGCTAGCGGCACAGTCACCTGCGACAGCATGCCGTAGGTTGCGCCCACTTCCAGCGATTTGTTGAGCGGCGGTAACACCACGATCGAGCGCGGCTTGCTGGCCTTGAAGGCCGAATAGTCGACGTTCTTGGTTGGCGCTGCACAACCCGCCATCAACATAACCAGGCCAGCGGCGGTAAACAGTTTCAGGAAGCGCTGGGTCATCATTGGGTCCCCTTTTTGACGTTCTTCATCAGGAAGTCGATATAGGCTGCCGACTCTGGAAACAGCGCCTTCTCGGTTTGGAATTCCTGGACCATCTGGTCATCCTTGCCCAAGCTTGAATACAGAAGGCCCAGGTGGGCGTGGTAGCCTGGTGGTACCGCACCATTGGTTGACTTGATCTTCTCCAGGCCGCGTTCGAGTTCAGCAATCTGCTTTTCCTTCGATGCGCCCTTGAAGTATTCGTAAACCTGCGGCTGGTAGCCCTCCCACTGATATAGCGGCTTGCTCGGCGCGGCACAACCGGCCAGCAGCGCGCCTCCCATGATGGCAGCAGTGGTCGCTCGCCATATCGTAAACGTCTTGCTCATGACTGTGGTTATCCTTTTTGATGTTCTGTTGTTTTGTCTCATTGCGCGCCTGGCTTCCACGCACCGCTTTCAATACTATTGACCAGGTTCGTCACGGCTTCTCGCATGGCCAGGTCCAGCACCTTGCCGTTGAGCGTTGAGTCATAGCTGGCGGTGCCGCCAAAACCGATCACTTCACGGTTTGACAGCTTGTATTCGCCTGCTCCGCCAGCCGAGAACACCACTTCAGACGTGGAGATGTTAACCACATTCAGACTGACTTTCGCATAGGCGACCTGCTCCATGCCGCGTCCTAGGATGCCGAACAACTGGCGGTCGCCGGTTTCCTTGCGACCGAATTCAGTCACGTCGCCGGTGATCACGTAATCCGCGCCCTTGAGCTTCTGCGCCGCGTTCTTGATGGTGGCCTCCTGCTTGATCTCGGCCAGGTTGTCGCGATCGAGCACGTTGAAGCGGTTGGTCTGCTGCAGGTGCGTAATCAAGATGGTCTTGGCCTGGCCGCCAAGGCGATCCACACCGTCCGAGAACACGCCGCGCATGTAGGCTGATCGATTGTCGAACTTGCCCACCGCGATGGGTGCGCGGATACCCGCGTAGGGACGGCTTGCACTTTCCACTTTCTGCACTGGCAGCACCTGCGACGTTTCGGTCGCGCAGCCACCCAGCATGACGACAAGCAGGGCTGTACCGACAGTTATGCCTGCCATCGCCCTAGAAGGTGCTTTCATAATATGCCTCGTGAGCGAAAAATTTGTTTGCTTTTCAATTTTCATAGGATCAGTTCTTATTGGATGTGAATAATCATATACTAGCGAGACATTGATGCAACTAATGCGTAAAAATACCTAATAATGAGTAAGTCGTCAATAGTTGACGCCAATAAAAAAGGTTTAAGCGGTCATTTGTTATTGATAAAGTTATTTGACAAAAAAGTAGGGGAAAGATTCAATTCTTGAATGCCTTATAGGATAATCTCCCCATTTTTAATAGTTTTTAAAAGTAGAAAGTTAAGCAGCAAGAGCTCATTTTTGTTTTGCGGTGATGCCTCCAGTGGCGATATTGGTGGTGTAAGCGCAACGATGTGACCTTGCCGGCAAGCAGCGGATACAGAGATCGCGCAGGCCATTAGCACTGCTGCGCTTACACCGGTCATAGCCGCGGCAAATGCTGGGCTGGAAACCCAGTTCGGCGAGAGAGGCAACACGCTATCTGGTGGCGGCTTGTTGACGAAAAATGGCATCTATGCGAGTCTCTGGCATAAGCAAGTTGGGTCTCATGTTATGAACTCGCCTCAAGTCAGCGCTGCTTTTTAAGTATCTTTTGGGAGATACGTGTCCAGTTTGCAAAGCAAGTCAGCAATACTTCGAATGGGTCTCTATTTCAACTTACCAGAAAGGAGAGAGGTATTTCAGAAAATATTTTTTTATCGTAGCTCTAAGGCATAGCTGACAATTGATTTTAATATAGTGTTGTTTCAGAACTTAATATGTAATCCATACTTATCCTATGAAAATTCAGAAAATTTTTTGTTTTATAACAACCGCCATCGTATTTCAGTTAACCGCCGTTGCTAACGAGCATGCCGATGTTAGCGGTGCGCAGACAGCCTCTATCAGCCAGCATGTCGTCAGACCTTATCAAGAGGGAGGTTGGGATATTTACCTAACGGGTTATGCTTGGCATGCAGGTGCTACGTTTAGCGGAAAAAAATTGAACTCTAAAGCGTATGGAGGCGGCGTTGGCAAGCACTGGGTTGACGCCAATGGACGTGAAGATTTTTTGTATGTTTTGGCGTTTGCTGATTCATATAAGCATCTTCAGCCGATTGTTGGCTATGCACGTCAATGGTTCACTAAACCAATTGGTCCGATTTCGTTAGGTGGAGGTTTTACCGTGGGGTTGACGGGACGGGAAGATATACTTCATTACCTACCTTTGCCAGTGCTATTGCCGATAGGTTCAGTACGTTTTAAGAAGTTTTCGCTGATGAGTACAGTGGTCCCACGCAAAAAAGGAGCGTTGGGGTTGGTTTGGATGCGCTATCAACTCTAAGAGCCTGTTTACCCTGTTCTTGTCGAAGTTGTTTTAACTGCATTTGCAGGAAAGTAATGCTATTTTCGAGGGACTCCTGAACACACTTATGGGTGGGGATTGCGTTGCATTTTTCTTGCCGATTACGTTCACGCATCAAGTCTTCAGAAATGGCTTCCTGACGGGCTAGCAAAGCTTTAAGAGCTCTCGCTTCTGGAGTAGGTGGGCCCCTAAGCATCAGGCTTGCATAGCAGCCCAAAACGCGCTATCAACAAACTGTCCATAAGTTTTTTTAAACTAAAATAACACTGGGGTCAGTCGCAATGATTTGCATGAGATTGGTAGCCAGAAATCTCATCGCCAGCGTCCGTGGCAATGTGCAGAATTATAAAAATGTTCATCATGGCAGGAATTGCAACAAGAATGAACGCAATTTGAAAATTGGTAATGTCGGCAGAGAAAACTCCGCGAACAACTTCAATGCTTCGTAACACCAACGCTGTAAAAGCGACCCCAGCTGCTACTGCGAGCTGCTTCGAAACACTTGCTACGGTTGTCGCCCGACTTACTGCTGACTGTGGCATATCAGCATAAGACATGCTATCCAACGCCGTGTATTGCAAGCACTTGCTAAACCCAGCTACAAAT
This sequence comes from Mycoavidus sp. HKI, assembly GCF_020023735.2. Classification (NCBI taxonomy): domain Bacteria; kingdom Pseudomonadati; phylum Pseudomonadota; class Betaproteobacteria; order Burkholderiales; family Burkholderiaceae; genus Mycoavidus; species Mycoavidus sp. HKI. The sequence goes on along the minus strand of NZ_CP076444.2, from coordinate 1,456,064 downwards.
AACATCGCAATCATTACAATATGTGGGGTCGTCGGCAAAAATAATGCAAGCATTCCAATACAGATACCTCCGATAATCGCATTTATACTGAGTACCCGACGAAAACCGAGGCGACGTAATATTTTATGAATAAAAAAATTAGCGACTAAAAATCCTGCCGCACTAGCGAAAGTTACGGCTCCCGATTGTAGGGGAGTAAAACCAAACTCCACTTGAAGCATCATTGGTAAAAGGAAGAAAAAAGCGCCAGCGCCTACAGTACGGCTTATAAAGCCACAAATTACACCTATCCGGTAAGTTTTGATAGCAAAAATCTTCAAGTCTAGTGCGGGGGCCACCGTTTTTCGTGTATGCCAAAAATAAACGAGCATAAAAACAGCGCCAGACACTGTTAGTGTAGCTACTATATACAGAGGCAATGATTGGTCCCCAATAGCCGAAAATCCATATACTATTGCCGCCAAGCCAAAGCCGGAAAGAAGAAAACCAATTAAATCGAAAGGTGGAGGTTCATCACGAAATTTAGGGATATACTTCATGCCAATCGCGATAGTAGTAACCCCTATGGGTACGTTAATCCAGAATAACCAACTCCAATGAATATAGGTGGTCAAAAAACCTCCAATCATTGGGCCAGCAGTAACTCCGATTGTGGCAGGAATCGTTATGTATGAGAAAGCTCGTAAGAACTCGCTCTTAGCCATTGAGCGAACCAGTATTAATCGTCCAACAGGCATGACCATTCCACTGCCAATTCCTTGCAGACCACGAGCAACTACGAAAATATAAAAATTTGGAGCACTGGCACAGGCAATTGAGGCCAGTATGAAAATAGTAATCGCGATACAGAAAATATTGCGCGCTCCAAAGCGATCAGCACACCAGCCACTAATCGGAATGGAAATAGCCACGGCCAAAAAATATGAAACAAAAACCAACTTTAACTGTGTCATGTCGGCATGAAGGCTTGCGGCAATAGCAGGTAGAGCAGTCGGGAGCATGCCTGCGTCAATGCCCTCCATTAGAAGAACGGTAGCAATAATGCACTGAAGAATAAAAAGGGGGCGGTTGGTTAGCGGCTGTATTAGCGAATTAGCTTTGTTCATTTTTTTCTTAATTTAAAAATTTCCGCTTGTATTAATAATAAATTATCTCGATAAAAATACCTAATTGGTCCTGAATAAATAATTTTGCGAACTATTTGATCTAGAACTCAAACCAATAGCAAAGGTAGAGCAGGATAAAGCGGATAAAAGCAAGACGTAAAAAAGCCGAATCTTTGGACCCATTCTTGCCTCACCACAAATTGCAGGGTTTATTTTCTTAATATGCCATTTATTTGCAATTTATGCCCTCCTATCTCGACGAGAAACCTTTACCACAAAAGGGAGGTTGCCATTCCATCTATTCAAGAGCCGAACTCCACTCCTCATCGAAGAAGTACGTTGCTAAGAGTCCCGAAGGGCGGCTACGTTTGGCCACATCGAACAATGCTAGGTTGCCAATAACGAGGAAGCTGTCCTTGGCACGAGACACAGCGACGTTCAACATATTGGGTTTTTGGTCGAAAAAAGCGCCGCCCTTGGAAGGCGCAAATCGTTTCGCTCATGGTTATGTCTCCTTTATATTATAATTAAATCGGATGGTAGCATATTGTGTTTCCCGCTGAGCCAGTGTAAGTCGAGCGCTGCATTTGGATTATCGGCAGCGATATACTTACGAATGGCTTTTCGGTCTTCTTGGCTGGGCGAGTCCAGACCAGTTGCATGAGCTAGCGCCAGTTATCTTGCACCGTGTTTCTGTGCGCTAGGTCGCTGCTTCGTCTTCGACTTCTTCTGCCGAAATGATGTCGTCGGCATTGGCTGCGTTGATGCCAATCTGTAATGCGTTTTTGCATTAACAAGTCGCATCTCAATATTTTTTCTGCGCGTGTTAAGATCATCCCCCTTGTGCCGATTCACGGCCTTTTTATCTGAATATAAAGCATACGATGTCCGCTGGTTTGAACCCAGCGCAGCGCGAAGCGGTGCGCTATCTTGATGGGCCTTGCCTGGTGCTCGCGGGCGCGGGCAGCGGCAAAACGCGCGTGATTACGCAAAAAATTACGTATCTGATTGAAGAGCGAGGCTTTGAGCCTAAATATATTGCCGCCGTAACTTTTACCAATAAAGCCGCTGCCGAAATGCGTGAGCGTGTGGCTCAGCTACTGGAAGGCAAAACCATGTCTGCGCCTGGCAAGGAAGGGCGCAAGATACCTGCTAAGCAACTCACGGTTTGCACCTTTCACTCGCTTGGCCTGCAAATGCTCAGGCAAGAAGCCGAGCATGTAGGCTTGAAGCCGCAGTTTTCGATCATGGATGCGCAAGATTGCTTTACGATGGTCCAAGAGCAAGCGGCCACCACTGACAAAGCACTGATCCGCCGTATTCAAAGCGCGATTTCGCTTTGGAAGAATGCGCTGGTAGCGCCGGAGAGCGCGCTTGCCAACGCTAGCGATGAAGATGAGCATCAGGCAGCACTGATTTATCGTAATTATGTCGCCACGCTGAGCGCTTACCAGGCAGTGGATTTTGATGATTTGATCCGTATTCCGGCCGAGCTTTTAGCGGCTAATGAAGAGATCCGCGACAAATGGCAAAACCGCTTACGTTATTTGCTGATTGATGAATATCAGGACACCAATGCTTGCCAATATACTTTACTGAAGTGGCTAGCTGGGCCGCGGGCAGCATTTACAGCGGTGGGTGATGACGATCAAGCGATTTACGGTTGGCGTGGCGCGACACTGGAAAACCTCAAGCAACTGCAAGTTGATTTTCCTGCGCTAAAAGTGATCAAGCTGGAGCAAAACTATCGTTCGACCGTGCGTATTTTGGATGCGGCTAACAATGTGATTGCTAACAATCCCAAGCTGTTCGAGAAAAAATTATGGAGCGAACATGGGGTGGGCGATGCGATTACGGTAACGGCGGCTAATGATGACGAGCATGAGGCTGAGTCAGTGGTATTTCGGCTCTCCGCACATCGCTTTGAGCGGCGGGCGCAGTTTCGCGATTATGCGATTCTGTACCGCGGTAATTTTCAGGCGCGGGTATTAGAGAAAGTGCTGCGACGTGAGCGAATTCCATATGTCTTATCAGGCGGGCAATCATTTTTTGAGCGCGCTGAAATTAAGGATGTGTGCTCGTATCTAAGGCTGATCGCCAATGCGGATGATGATCCAGCGTTTATTCGGGCGGTCACCACTCCTCGCCGTGGTGTGGGTAACACGACGCTTGAATCCCTTGGCGCATTTGCTGGACAAGCGAAGTGTTCGCTGTTTGAGGCGGTTTATATGGGGGCGCTTGAAGCACGGCTTGCGGTGCGCCAACTTGAGCCGCTGCGCGCATTTTGTGATTTTATTGAGCGCTTGCGGGTCCGCGCGGCGAAAGAGCCCGCGACGGTTTTGCTGGATGACTTAATGGCGGGCATTCAGTATGAGGCTTATCTATATGATACATATGATGAGCGCCAGGCGCGGACCAAATGGCAAAATGTCCTTGAATTTCTTGAGTGGCTTAAACGTAAAGGCACTAAGCCTGAGCTAGAGGAGCAAACAGCCACTGGCTTTGATACGGCCGATGGTCTCTCCGATACAGGTAAAAACTTATTGCAACTGATTCAAATGGTGGCTTTGATGTCAATGCTTGAGGGCCGTGATGAAGACCCTGATGCAGCGCGACTGTCAACCATACATGCAGCCAAAGGACTTGAGTATCCGCATGTATTTTTAATCGGCTGTGAAGAGGGAATTTTGCCGCATCGAGGGGGCGAAGGTGTTGAAATGGATGATGCGCGCATTGAAGAGGAAAGACGCTTAATGTACGTCGCCATTACTCGCGCCAAGCGCAGTCTACATCTTACGTATTGCACTAAACGTAACTATGCGCAGCAAACGCAAGTATGTGAACCGTCGCGTTTTATTGCAGAAATGGTGCTGGAGGAGAGTGCGCCGGGCGCGCCAGAAGACGCCCCGATGACGCCGAAAGACCGTTTGGCTAATTTAAAAGCCCTGTTAAATTAGTCTCGCCGCCCTATTGATTAGGGATCAATCAATTTTATTTAACGGCTTTGATCATATAATCAACCGCTGCTTTAACTTCAGCATCAGGGGCATTTGAGCCGCCTTTAGGCAGCATATTGCCTTTGCCATGCAGAGCGTATTTATAGATGGTCTCGATCGATTCTTTTAAGCGAGGCGCCCAGGCGGTTTTATCGCCGAGTTTAGGGGCATCCATCACGCCAGTGCCATGACAGGCAACGCAAAATTGTGAGTAGAGCGCTTTGCCGGCTTGCGCCAGATCGGCGCCACTGCCGGCAACTGATGGGGTGGGGATTGCAGACAGTGCAGCCAGCGCGGCTGAGGCGGTAGTTTGCGTAGTCGGCAAAGCGTTTTCTGGCGTGGTGGCGGCGGTATTTAATGCTGGTGTTGCTGCTGCTTCGCGGATTTCGAGCTGAGCGATGGGGGCGATGCGCTGAGCAATGGAGGCTGGTGACATAGCATCGGTGCCTGTGCCTGCACGATAGGTATTATCAACATATTCGATCAGCAAGAGAATGCCTACGACTGGAATCAAAAAAGAAGCAATGACGACTACAATAAGCTGCCGCGGAGTTTTAATGAGTGCGTCGTGATGGTTTTCGCTCATGCTAGTTTTGTCTCCATTATTGAACGATATCAACAAATTATAAGTTTAAACGATTGATTTGAGGGGGGTGTTTTTGATGGAAAAGCCCGATCAGAGGGCAGATAGCTAGATATTCACACTGAACACATAGACTTCGTGAGCTGAAACGGGTATCCTTGCGACTTCGCTTAGCAGTCTCTCGCTTTGCCAAGCGCCCGTAGCTCAGTGGATAGAGTGTCGGCCTCCGAAGCCGAAGGTCGCTGGTTCGATCCCAGCCGGGCGCGCCAAAATACAATAAAAATACGCCTCTTTATACTTGTCACTCTAACCCACGCAACATACGTAAGGTCGCTCTTAGCGTCGTCAGCCGTGCCGGCAGATCCTGCGCCTGAGTTTCAATCCGCAGCTTGTCTTGCCCAATCAGTTTGATATGACGATGCTTTTGTACCAGCGCAATGATGTACGCCGCGTTGATCGGTGGGTTAGGCATAAACAGCAGGGTGATTGCACTTTCTGACACATCGATTTTTATAATGCCAAGGGGTTTGGCGGCTACGCGTAAGCGGTGTGTTTCAATCAGTGCGTGGGCCGGCGGGGGAAGCTTGCCAAAGCGGTCAATCAGTTCCTCGTGGATGGTATCGATAGCATCGTCAAGGGCGCAGCCTGCCAGTCGTTTGTATAAAGACAGTCGCTGTTGCACGTCGCCACAATAGTCTGCAGGCAACAGTGCGGGGACATGTAAATTGATATCTGTAGCAGCGGCAAGCGGTGCGGTCAGATCCGGCTCATGGCCAGCTTTAAGTGCGTTGACGGTATCATGCAGCATCTCGCTGTAAAGTTGAAAGCCAATGGCATGAATTTCCCCTGACTGTTTGTCTCCCAGGACTTCACCGGTGCCGCGGATTTCAAGGTCATGCATGGCTAGATAAAAGCCTGAGCCTAACTCTTCCATTTGCTGAATCGCTTCGAGTCGGCGCATGGCCTGTTTGGTTAACGCTTCTGGATCGTGCACCAGTAAATAAGCATAAGCTTGGTGATGCGAGCGGCCAACGCGGCCACGTAACTGATGCAATTGGGCGAGGCCGAATTTATCTGCGCGATGCATCAAAATCGTGTTGGCGCTGGGTACGTCAATACCGGTTTCAATGATGGTGGTACATAAGAGCACATTGGTGCGCTGAGCAACAAAGTCACGCATCACGCGTTCCAGCTCACGTTCGTGCATCTGCCCATGCGCGACTGCGATGCGGGCTTCGGGCATCAACTCTTCGAGCATCAGGCGACGCTGCTGAATGGTCTCAACTTCATTATGCAGAAAATAGATTTGGCCGCCGCGTTTGAGTTCGCGCAGCATGGCCTCGCGGATTGTGCTGTGGTCTTCGCGGCGCACAAAAGTTTTAATCGCTAGCCTTTTTTGAGGGGCGGTGGCAATCACCGAGAAATCGCGTAACCCTTCCAGCGCCATCCCCAGCGTGCGGGGGATTGGCGTCGCGGTAAGCGTGAGCACATCGACTTGCGCGCGTAAGGTTTTAAGCGCTTCTTTCTGGCGTACGCCAAAGCGGTGCTCTTCGTCGATAATGACCAGCCCGAGTTGCTTAAAATTGATTTGTGGCGACAATAATTTGTGGGTGCCAATCACAATATCGACGGTGCCGGCCTGCAATGCAGTGATTGCTTGAGCAATTTCTTGGGTGGTTTTGAAGCGCGATAACTCGGCAATTTTAACCGGCCAATCTGCGAAGCGATCGGAAAAAGTCTGAAAATGTTGCTCGGCCAGAAGTGTCGTGGGCGCTAGCAGCGCCACTTGCTTGCCATCTAACACCGCAATAAAGGCAGCACGCAGCGCCACTTCTGTTTTACCAAAACCGACATCGCCGCAGACCAGTCGATCCATCGGTTTGCCACTGGTCATATCTGCCATCACAGCCGCAATCGCGGCGGCCTGATCCGGCGTTTCTTCAAAGCCGAAACTTTCAGCAAAACGTTCGTAATCATCGGGCGATAGAGAAAAAACATGCCCCTCGCGGGCCGCGCGGCGAGCGTACAGATTGAGCAGTTCAGCGGCAGTGTCGCGGATTTGCTGGGCGGCTTTGCGCCTGGCTTTTTCCCACTGGCCGGAACCGAGTGCATGGAGGGGGGCATTCTCTGGGCTAGCGCCGCTATAGCGCGAAATCATATGCAAGTGCGAAACCGGCACGTAGAGCGTGCTATTGGAGGCATACTCGAGGTGTAAAAATTCAGTCTCGCCCTCGCCTAAGTCCATTGAGGCTAAGCCGTGATAGCGTCCAATGCCATGTTGACTATGCACGACGGGTTCGCCAATTTTAAGTTCGGACAAATCGCGCACCATCGCATCGACGTCGCTCGCTTGTTCTTGCCGGCGGCGTCCGACACGTCGCGCCAGCCCACCGTACAGTTCGCTTTCTGTGATGATGGCAAGATCTTCGGCGGGTAAGGCAAAGCCCGTGGCCAGTGGCGCGGTCGTTAGTGCAAAGCGCAGCGTCTCATCTGTAAAAGCCGCAAAAGTGTCAAGCACAGCGGGCTTGAGAGAATGCTCGCCAAGCATTTGCAGGATGGTTTCGCGTCGCCCAGCGGATTCGGCCGCAATCAGTACGCGTTGCGATGTCTTGCCTAGCCAGTCACGAAGTGCGGCCACCGGGTCGCTGGCCTGACGGTTCACTGAGAGGTTCGGCAGTGGCTCAGCCCAGTGCGTGCGGCGCGCTTGGCCGGCAGCTGGCGTTGCTAGAATAAGGCGCGCAAAAGGTTTAGCCTGGGTAAAAAAATCCTCATCTGACAAAAAAAGGCGTGCCGGTTCTAGAATGGGCCGCTCGCGATGATGAGACAAAAATGTGTAACGCTGTTTCGTATCGGCGGCGAACTGCTTGATTGCTGTATCTAGATCGCCAATCATTGCTAAGTGAGCAGTGGGCGGCAGATAATCAAAAAGTGTTGCTGTTTTGTCAAAAAACAGCGGTAAATAATATTCAATGCCGGCTGACGGTATGCCGACGCCAATGTCTTTATAAAGCGGCACCCGGCTTGGGTCGCCCTCAAAGAGTTCGCGCCAGCGGCTGCGAAACGCAGTGCGCGCAGGCTCGTCAAACGGAAATTCACGGCCCGGTAGCAATCTTACTTCACGCACTGGGTAGAGACTGCGTTGGGTATCTGGATCAAAAGCGCGGATCGAATCAATTTGATGATCAAATAAATCAAGCCGGTAAGGCAACGCAGAGCCCATTGGAAAAAGATCAATCAGCCCGCCACGCACGCAATATTCGCCGGGTCGCATGACCTGGCTGACATGCTCGTAACCGGCGAGGGTCAGTTGCGCTTTAAGTTGTGCTGTATCAAGCTGCTCACCTTGCGTAAATTCAAACGTGTAGGCCGCCATAAAAGAGGGCGGCGCCATCCGGTAAAGGGCGGTGGTGGCGGGTACCAGCACAATATCGCAGCGCCCCGCGCTCAGATCATGCAGGGTTGCCAGCCGTGCTGAAACCAAATCCTGATGTGGCGAAAAAGCATCATAAGGCAGGGTTTCCCAGTCCGGCAAAAGGCGTACGCGCGCTTCAGGTGCGAAGTAAGCGATTTCATGCTGCAGTCGCTGAGCGTCGGCTGCGAGTGCGCAAAAGACCACCAGCAAGGGTAACTGTGGGCGATGGGTGGTGAAATAACGCGCGAGTGCCAGCGCATCGGCTGAGCCGTATGCGCCATCAAAGACAAAGCGCTGACCGGGCTTGACTAAGCTAGGGACAGGAGGAGAAGCGAGCGTGATGTTTTCAGGCATAGAGCAACAAGGCATAATACATAAGTAGCGTGGCGAGCTCTTTCAGAACTTCGCCGCAAAGGGGCTATTATAGAATCTGAATCGATTTTTTTATTTTGGTTGACGATAAAGTGCTTGTGAATGAACGTCTTTTTGTAGTTATCCCATGTGCTGGCACTGGGCAGCGGGCAGGCGCTCAATTGCCCAAGCAGTATCGCATGGTGGCAGGTCACAATCTGCTTTATCACACGCTGGCGGCTTTTGATGCGTGTTCTGAGTTAACCCAAACGCTCGTGGTATTGGCGCCCAATGATACTCACTTTGACCCACGCCGTTTTAGTGGCTTGCGTTTTGCGGTGCGCCGCTGTGGCGGTGACAGTCGCCAAGCGTCGGTCCTTAACGGCTTAAAGGCGTTGGCGGAATTTGGCGCGCGTGATCATGATTGGGTGTTGGTGCACGATGCCGCCCGTGCGGGTATCCAGCCAGAGTTGATCCGTTCGCTGATTCGTGCCGTACGTGATGATCCGGTGGGTGGCATTGTGGCATTGCCACTGGCGGATACCTTAAAGCGCCAGGCGCCGGCGAGTGAGGTTGCAGCAGGGGTTGCACCGTCGCTACCGGCTATTTTGCGCACCGAACCACGCACCCAGTTATGGCTAGCGCAGACACCACAAATGTTTAGACTAGGGATGCTACGTCATGCGCTCGTGCGTGCGCAGCAAGAAGGGCATATACTCACTGATGAGGCGAGTGCTTTTGAAGGGTTAGGACATTCGCCTAAACTAGTACAAGGCAGCTTGCGTAATTTTAAGGTCACCTACCCGGATGATTTCGACATCATCGAAGCCATCCTGGGTCGTCAAAAAATCTAACATAAGGGGATTTAAGCATGCAATTTCGTATTGGACAGGGCTATGACATTCATGAGTTGGTGCCAGAGCGGCCCCTTATCATTGGTGGTGTGCGAATACCTTACGAGCGAGGATTACTCGGCCATTCGGATGCCGATGTGTTGCTGCATGCCGTGATTGATGCGCTTTTGGGCGCGGCGGCGCTGGGCGATATTGGGCGGCATTTTCCCGATACGGATCCGCAGTTTGCGGGCGCTGATAGCCGGACGCTGCTGCGCGAGACGCTAAATCGAGTGCAAGCTGCGGGCTATATGGTGGTTAATCTAGATAGTACGGTAATTGCGCAAGCGCCTAGACTCACGCCTCATATTGATATGATGTGCGCAAATCTTGCCGCTGACCTAGAGGTGCCGCTCGATTGTGTGAATGTCAAAGCGAAAACTAACGAAAAGCTTGGTTTTCTTGGGCGGGGCGAAGGCATCTCTGCGGAGGCGGTGGTTTTGCTAAGACGGCCTTGAAAAACTCATCAGTCACCCTAACTTGTAGTGCAGTAACCGAGATAGAGGCGTTCAATGAGAATTGATAAATTTACCACCAAATTTCAGCAAGCATTGGCTGATGCGCAAAGCTTGGCCGTTGGCAACGATCATCAATATATCGAACCGGCTCATTTGCTGTTGGCGCTGCTCGCGCAGCCCGATAGTGCTGCACGCTCATTACTGGCGCATGCTGGAGTGCACCTTCAGGCATTGCAGCAAGCGCTCAGTAGTGCGCTTGAGCGTTTGCCAAAAGTCCAAGGCACGGATGGCAATGTGCAGCTTGGCCGTGATCTTACAGGTCTGTTGAATCAGACGGATAAAGAAGCGCAAAAAGCCGGCGATAGCTATATTGCCAGCGAAATGTTTTTGCTGGCGCTAGCCGACGATAAAAATGAAATAGGTCAGTTGGTGCGCCAGCATGGCTTAACGCGCAAGGCGCTAGAGGCCGCGATTGCCGCTGTGCGGGGTGGTGACTCTGTGCGTAACCCAGAAGCAGAAAGCCAGCGCGAGGCCCTGAAGAAATATACGCTAGACTTAACTGAGCGGGCGCGGGCGGGTAAGCTTGATCCGGTGATTGGCCGCGATGACGAAATTCGCCGGTCAATCCAAATTTTACAGCGCCGCACAAAAAATAACCCGGTATTAATTGGTGAGCCTGGCGTGGGCAAAACGGCAATTGTCGAAGGGCTTGCACAACGCATCGTCAACGGAGAAGTGCCGGAATCACTTAAAAGTAAGCGTGTTTTATCGCTCGATATGGCGGCCCTCTTAGCAGGTGCAAAATATCGTGGCGAATTTGAAGAGCGGCTGAAAGCCGTGCTCAGCGACGTTGCCAAGGACGAAGGGCAGACAATCGTTTTTATCGATGAAATTCATACTGTCGTGGGTGCTGGCAAGGCTGAAGGCGCGCTTGATGCAGGCAACATGCTGAAGCCTGCGCTCGCGCGCGGCGAGTTGCATTGCATTGGCGCGACTACGCTTGATGAATACCGCAAATATGTCGAAAAAGATGCCGCGCTTGAGCGGCGTTTTCAGCGGGTGCAAGTTGACGAGCCTAGCGTAGAAGCCACCATCGCAATTTTGCGCGGCTTGCAAGAAAAATACGAATTGCATCACGGCATTCAGATTACCGATCCAGCGATTGTAGCGGCTGCTGAGCTTTCGCACCGTTATATCACAGACCGTTTTTTACCGGACAAGGCGATTGATTTAATCGATGAGGCCGCTGCCAAAATTAAAATGGAAATTGACTCTAAGCCGGAGGCCATGGACCGGCTTGAGCGCCGCTTGATTCAGTTAAAAATTGAGCGTGAGGCGGTCAAAAAAGAGCCAGATGAAGCCTCGCAAAAGCGCTTGCAGTTGATTGAGGTGGAAATTGACCGGCTTGGCAAGGAATATGCCGATCTCGAAGAAATTTGGAATGCCGAGAAAGCGGCCGTGCAAGGTAGCGCACACCTTAAAGAAAAAATTGAGCGCACCCGGGTTGAGATTGCTCGCTTGCAGCGCGAAGGTAAGCTAGATCAGGTGGCGCAACTGCAATATGGCGAACTTCCTCAATTGGAGGCACAGCTTAAACAGGTGACCCAAGCCGAAACCGAAAAAAAGCCGGGAGCCACTCGCCCGCAGTTATTACGCACCCAAGTGGGCGCGGAAGAAATTGCTGAAGTGGTCTCGCGCGCAACGGGTATTCCAGTCGCTCGCATGATGCAAGGCGAGCGAGATAAGCTGATGCATATCGAAGCCAAGCTACATGAGCGTGTCATTGGCCAAGACGAAGCGATTCGTGCGGTGGCCGATGCCATCAGGCGCTCGCGGGCCGGCTTAGCAGATCCGGGGCGGCCGTATGGTTCTTTTTTGTTTATGGGCCCAACCGGCGTGGGTAAGACGGAGCTATGTAAAGCGCTCGCTGCATTCTTATTTGACTCGCAGGATCATTTGATTCGCATCGACATGAGCGAATTCATGGAAAAACACAGTGTAGCAAGACTGATTGGCGCGCCGCCTGGTTACGTTGGCTATGAAGAGGGCGGTTATCTGACTGAAGCCGTCCGGCGCAAACCCTATAGCGTTATTCTGCTTGACGAGATTGAAAAAGCGCATGCCGATGTTTTCAACGTTCTCTTGCAGGTACTAGACGATGGCCGCATGACCGATGGGCAAGGGCGTACAGTTGACTTTAAGAATACCGTGATTGTAATGACCTCTAACTTGGGCTCGCATCTGATTCAAGCGATGGTGGATGAGCCTCATGAGGCGGTGCGTGATGCCGTGTGGACTGAAGTCAAACAGCATTTCAAACCAGAGTTTTTAAACCGGATTGATGAAGTGGTCGTCTTCCATGGGCTGGATCGCGCGCAGATTGAGTCTATTGCGAAAGTCCAGCTGGCTAACTTGACTGAGCGTCTAGTAAAGCTCGACATGCAATTGGAGATATCGGAGGCAGCGCTGAAACAAATCAGCGCGATTGGCTATGACCCGTTATTTGGCGCTCGCCCACTTAAGCGCGCTATTCAGCAGGAAATCGAAAACCCGATTGCAAAGTTGATTCTTTCAGGAAAAGTTGGCCCGAAAGATTTGATTCCGGTGGATTATCAAGATGGGCGGTTTGTCTTTGAGCGGGTAGTGCATTAATTGTACTAGCTGTGATCAGAACTACTACACTTCAAACCGCTGCTGAAGAAGTGGGCAGTAATTTGAATAAGCCAACTAATAAACTCGTTTGTGCTAAAAACAGACCGATCACCCAGGCCACTAAAGTATCTCTTAGCTTGGAAAGCTTGATATCCGTATCTTTGCTTGCAAGTTCAAAGCGGGTATCTATATCTTTGCGTAATTCACTGATATCTTTATGCACATGAGAAAATTTTTCATCTACCCGAACTTCAAGCTGGGCTAAATCGTCTTTTGTGGCTAATCTCTCATCGATAAGCTGCGCTTGCAGGCCGGATAAAGTTTCCGCCTGCTCGAGCGGCATGCCGGCTGCAGTCAGCCGCTTGATGAACTCGTAAGTGTCAAAGATTAATTTACTCATGAGAAGCGTCCTATATTGAGTTAATGTAGCATATTCGTATTTGTTGCTGGTAAGCACTATGCAACCTCTCTCCGTTTAAACAGTGCATATATTTGTTCGGGTAACCTTCTCAGAGGCGAATGCTTTTGAGGCATTAAGCCAGGTTTATAGTGCATGTTGGCATTTTGCTTCCACGGCACGAGCTTAACTAAAAAACGACTGCCATCGGCAATTACAATTTGCTCGCCCGCCAGCGCCGCCTCAATGAGGCCGCATAACTTGATTTGTGCTTCATAAATATCGACTACTCGCATTATTTAATCTCCATCTATTTAACCTATTAAAGTTATATTTATTCTATTTGGTTTTAATTGAGAGCGCAAGCTTATTGATGCAATTTTTGTGTATGATTTTTGGTGTGGCAGCAGGGGCAACCGCCATGTGTTTGATTTAACCCGGCTGAAGGCCTTCGTCAGCGCCTTTCTTGAGGCGCGTGAGCAAAGTAGTGTGCCGCGCAACTATGCTGACGCTGCTAAACAGCCTCTGATTTTAGAGGCTGTCTCGGCTATCTTTAAACGTTCATCCCATGGTGGCGCAACAACGCATCAAGCGTGGGTTCACGACCGCGAAACGCTGTGAATGACGCCATCGCGGGCCGGCTGCCCCCGGTTTCAAGTATTTCTGTGCGGTAGCGAGCGCCGATAATCGGGTCAAGGACGTTGCCATTTTGGGCTTGCGCGGCTTCTTCGAATGCCGCATAAGCATCGGCGGATAACACTTCGGCCCATTTATAGCTGTAATAGCCAGCCGCATAGCCGCCTGCAAAAATATGGCTGAAGGTATTTGGCCAGCGCGAGAACGGGGCCTGCGAGATGACATGGTAGGTGTCATTCAGAGCGCGTGCCAGTTCGTCGACGCGGGTGGTACCAGTCGGGTCAAAGTCAGTATGTAAATGCAAATCAAACATCGACAAAACGACCTGCCTGAGCGTGCCTAAACCACTTTGAAAATTTTTGGCGGCCAGCATTTTGTCAAACAGAGTTCGAGGTAGTGGCTCGCCAGTATCAATATGCGCGCTCATGGCGTGCAATACTTCCCATTCCCAGCAGAAATTTTCCATAAATTGCGACGGCAATTCAACCGCATCCCATTCAACGCCATTAATGCCGGAGACGGCGAGTTCATCAATGCGCGTGAGCATATGGTGCAGCCCGTGGCCAAATTCATGGAACAGGGTAATCACGTCATCGTGCGTGAAGCAGGCAGGTTTGTCGCCGATCGGTGCTGAGAAATTACATACTAGGTAGGCAGCCGGCGTTTGGATGGCACCATCTTGCTGGCGGCAACGAGCCCGGGCATCATCCATCCAGGCGCCGCCACGTTTGCCTTCGCGGGCGTAAAGATCAAGGTAGAAGTGGGCGATTAATTGGCCACTGGCGTTTTCGATGCGGAAAAATCGTACATCGGGGTGCCAGGCCGGCGCGTGGTCAGCGCGTAAAGTAATATTAAAAAGCGTTTCGGCAACTTTGAATAGACCGGCAAGTACGGTATTTTCAGGGAAATACTGTTTGACTTCATTTTCAGAAAACGCATAGCGCTGCTCACGCAATTTTTCAGAGGCAAAGGTAATATCCCATGGCGCCAACTCGGCCAAGCCAAGCTCGCTGGCGGCAAAATCTTGTAATTGCTGCCAGTCTTTTTCTGCATAGGGGCGGGCGCGTTGCGCTAGATCATCAAGAAACTGTTTGACTTGCGCTGGGGACTCGGCCATTTTGGAGGCCAGTGACACTTCAGCGAAATTGGCGTAACCGAGCATATGCGCTTCTTCGGCGCGCAGGGTAAGCTGTTCGATGATATTTTGGGTATTGTCCCACTCAAGCTTACCGTTGCTGTATTGGACGCCCAATTCTGATGCCCGGCTATGATATGCCCGGTACATTGCCTCGCGCAGTGGCCGATGTTGAGCAGATTGCATCACCGGGAAATACGACGGGAAATGCAAGCTAAAGGCCCAGCCTGCTTGACCATTTTTAGTCGCCAGGTGACGCGCGCTCTCGCGCACATCGGCGGGCAAGCCGGCCAACTCAGCCTCATTGGTCACTAGATATGAATAGGCATTGGTGGCATCAAGCACGTGGTCAGAAAAGGCTTTTGATAAATTCGCTTGACGCTCTTGCAAGGCCGCAAAACGTGGCTTGCTGGCGTCATCTAGCTCAGCGCCGGCAAGCCTGAATTCGCGTAGCGCATTATCGAGGATTTTTTTACGTGCCGCAGATAAGTCTGAGTTATCGGGGTTTGCCGCAATCGCCTTATATTTTTCGTAGAGCGCTAAATTTTGGCCGACGTTGGTCCAGAATTCAGTGACACGTGGGAGGTTTTCGCTGTGCGCTGCACGTAGCTCTGGGGTGTCAGCCACCGCATTGAGGTGACCAATTACGCCCCACGCGCGCGACAGCGGCTCGGTTGCGCGCTCGACGGCCGCCACTATATTTTGCCAGTCAGCCGGCGTGTCAGTTGCACTGGCACGCTCAATGGCGGCGGTTGCATTGGCGAGCAACTCATCCAGCGCGGGCGTGACGTGTTCGGCGCGAATCTGCGCAAAGCGTGGTAAATCGGAAAAGTCGAGCAGCGGATTATCAGATTTCATAAAATTTTTAAGCGATCTGTGAATTGAGGTGATCTGTACATGCTTGTTCGGCCGCTTCAACGGTATTCACAAGCAACATGGTGATGGTCATTGGACCGACGCCGCCAGGTACCGGCGTGATGTGGCCAGCCACTTCTTTGACCTGTTCAAAATCAACATCACCGCAAAGTTTACCTGCTTCATCACGGTTCATGCCAACATCAATGACGGTCGCACCGGGTTTAACCATATCGGCCGTCAGGAGATTGCGCTGACCGGCAGCTGCAATCACGATATCCGCTGTGCGCGTATGAGCGGCCAGGTCCCGCGTTTTGCTATGGCAGATGGTGACCGTGGCGCCAGCCTCAAGTAACAGCAGCGCCATCGGTTTGCCGACAATATTTGAGCGGCCAATCACGACCGCCTCGGCGCCGCTCAGCGGAATCTGTGAAGCTTGCAGCATCTTCATAACGCCGTATGGCGTACAGGGTCGAAAGCGCGGTTGGCCAGTGAGTAAGGCGCCGGCGTTGGCAATATGAAAGCCATCCACGTCTTTAGCGGCGGCAATGGCTTCAATCACTTTATGGCTGTTAATATGTGCCGGCAGAGGTAATTGCACCAAAATGCCGTGAATGGCTGGGTCGCGATTGAGCATCTCAATGCGCGCTAGCAACTCGGCTTCACTGAGATTTGCTGGGTAACGGTCGCATGAAGAGTGCAGGCCATGTTCCTCACAGGCTTTCACTTTATTGCGGACATAGACAGCACTGGCTGGATTGTCGCCGACTAATATCACCGCCAGCCCAGGCCGGCATCCTTGTTGGGCAAGAGTAGCAGCGCGCGCGGCGACGTCAGCGCGGACAATTTTTGAGAGGGCGTTGCCGTTAATTAAAGTAGCGGTCATGAGATAGTAGAGGGCGAGTTTTGTAGTCTGGCAAAATTGTAGAGTGTCGATGAGGCTACAAAACAAATACCTTGTTGATGGAAAGCAACACATTATACTGGCTATGTCATTGCTGCAAAGAGGCATGGTTATTCTCAACGCATGTTTGATCTCTGTCGCGGGCGGCGCTCACCGAGCTTTGTTTTGCCCTCAATTTTATGCTGCAATGCAATAATTTTTCACATTATGGGAATATGTCCCGTAATTTGGAAATTCTTCTTGCATTGCTGAATGTGCGCTCTTTACAATTTGGCCGTTAAGACCTGTTTCGGCTTAAATCGCTGTCTAAAGCGAAATACGTCAAACAGGGAAGCAGTTCTTTCATCAGGAGACAAAATGTCTGCCGTACCCAAGGAAGTGTTGAAATATATTGCTGTCGAACACGATGAAGATCCCGAAGAAACGGGTGAGTGGCTAGAGGCGCTTGAAGGCGTGCTGGCCAGTGTTGGCCCGCAACGTGCTCACTATTTGATTGAAAAACAGATTGAGCTCGCCCGCTTGCGTGGCGCTCATTTGCCATTTTCGGCAACCACGCCTTATATCAATACGATTCCAGTTGAGCAGCAAGTGCAATATCCTGGGGACTCGGACATTGAACACCGCATTCGATCCTATACGCGCTGGAATGCCGTTGCGATGGTCTTGCGCGCGGGTAAAGAGACGAACGTAGGTGGCCATATCGCCTCCTTTGCCTCCGCCGCTACGCTGTATGACGTGGGCTTTAACCATTTCTGGCATGCGCCTTCTAAGGAGCATGGGGGCGATTTGATTTTTATGCAGGGCCATTCGTCGCCGGGCATTTATTCGCGAGCCTTTTTGTTGGGCCGGCTGACGCAAGAGCAACTGGATAATTTCCGCCAAGAGGTGGGGGGCAACGGCATTTCGTCTTATCCGCATCCATGGTTAATGCCGAATTTTTGGCAATTCCCAACCGTGTCGATGGGGTTGGGGCCAATTATGTCTATTTATCAGGCGCGCTTCATGAAGTACCTAGCGATGCGTGGCATCGTTCAAACCGAAGGGCGCAAAGTATGGGCCTTTTTGGGCGATGGCGAGACCGATGAGCCCGAGTCCCTCGGTGCGATTGGCATGGCCGGCCGCGAACGGCTCGATAATTTGGTGTTTGTGGTGAACTGCAATCTACAGCGGCTCGATGGTCCTGTGCGCGGCAGTGGCTCGATTATCCAGGAATTGGAGTCTTCTTTTCGTGGCGCGGGCTGGAATGTGATTAAGATCGTTTGGGGCAGCCGCTGGGATGCTTTGTTTGCCCGTGATAAAACGGGTGTACTGATGCGCCGCATGAGGGCAGTCGTTGATGGCGAATACCAAACTTACAAATCTGAAAGCGGCGCTTATGTGCGCGAGCATTTTTTCAATACACCAGAGCTCAAAGCATTAGTTTCAGATTGGTCAGATGACGATATTTGGAACTTAAATCGTGGCGGACACGATCCGCATAAAATTTATGCAGCTTTCTCCGCAGCGTCGCAAGCGTGTGGCCAACCCACCGTAATTTTAGCCAAAACAATTAAAGGCTATGGCATGGGTGAAGCAGGTCAAGCGATGAATATCACCCATCAGCAAAAGAAAATGCCGATTGATGCACTGAAAAAATTCCGTGATCAATTCCGTCTGCCGATTACAGATGAAGCCCTGGCCGATGTCCCTTACCTGAAATTTGAAGAGGGTTCAAAAGAGCTGACCTATATGCGGCAGCAGCGCATGGCGTTAGGCGGTTATTTGCCGGCTCGCCGCGCTAAGGCTGAGCCGTTGCCAGTGCCCGCGTTAACTAGTTTTGAACCGGTTTTAAAAGGAACCGGAGAAGGCCGCGAGATTTCAACGACGATGGCTTTTGTGCGGATTTTAAATATCTTGCTCAAAGATAAAGCGTTGGGTAAGCGGATCGTGCCGATTGTGCCGGATGAGTCGCGGACGTTCGGCATGGAAGGTTTGTTCCGGCAGATTGGTATTTGGAATCAGGACGGCCAAAAATATGTGCCGGAGGATTCTGATCAGCTGATGTTTTATAAAGAATCAAAAACTGGCCAGATTTTACAAGAAGGGATTAACGAAGCGGGCGGGATGTGCGACTGGATCGCGGCGGCAACGGCGTATTCAACGCACGGCGAGCAGATGATTCCCTTCTATATCTTTTATTCGATGTTTGGCTTTCAGCGCGTTGGCGATCTGGCATGGGCTGCTGCCGATATGCGCTCGCGTGGCTTTTTGCTGGGCGCGACAGCTGGACGCACGACGCTCAATGGCGAAGGGTTGCAACACGAAGATGGCCATTCGCATCTGTTTTCAGCCGGGATTCCAAACTGCGTAAGCTATGATCCGACATTTGGCTATGAGCTCGCGGTCATTATGCAAGATGGCTTGCGCCGGATGGTGCAGGAGCAAGAAGACGTTTATTACTATATTACGGTAATGAATGAAAACTACGAGCATCCGGCATTGCCGGCAGGTATTGAGCAAGATATTGTGAAAGGCATGTATTGCTTTAAGAAAGCCGATTCTCAGCAGGACACAATGCCCCGCGTGCAACTGCTCGGTTCAGGTACCATTTTCAATGAAGTGATTGCGGCTGCCGACCTACTAGCAAAAGATTGGGGGGTGGTTGCCGATCTATGGGGGTGCCCAAGCTTTACTGAGCTTGCTCGAGATGGGCAAGCCACTGAGCGACACAATCTACTCCATCCTGCTGAGGCGCCAAAGCACTCTCACGTTGAGACATTGCTAAAAGACGCCAAAGGCCCAGTGATTGCGGCAACGGATTATGTACGCGCCTTTGCTGAGCAAATCCGGGCTTTTGTGCCAGGTCGCTATGTGGTCTTGGGGACAGATGGTTTTGGCCGCTCGGATACACGCGAGAAGCTGCGCCACTTCTTTGAGGTTGATCGCTATTGGGTCACCGTGGCGGCGCTCAAAGCCTTGGCGGATGAAGGCGCGATTAAGCCACAGCTGGTGGCTGAAGCATTAGCCAAATATCAGCTCGATCCGGCTAAACCTAACCCAATGACCGTTTAGTAGGCCTGTTCATATCGATGTATGGATAGGATATAGTGCAGCCCCTTATACGGGTTGCATATCCTCCTCTTAGAGAACACATAATGAGTCAAATCATTGAAATTAAAGTACCGGACATTGGCGACTACGCTGACGTGCCAGTCATTGAAGTGCTGGTGGGTCCAGGAGACATGGTTGAGGAAGAGCAGTCTTTGCTGAGTCTCGAGTCGGACAAAGCCACGATGGATATCCCGAGTCCCAGCGCTGGTCGGGTCAAAGAAATCAAAGTGAAACCCGGCGCGCGTGTTTCTCAGGGCACAGTGATTGTCTTGCTTGAGAGCGTGGCTGAAGCTCCGCTAGCCGAGCACGCGTCGCCGGCTCAAGAAGCGGCCACGAATCGCCCTCAATTGCCGGTAGCGCAGAGTACAGTAGGTGCGCCCACTGAGCAGCAGGGAGCAGTCTCAGCCAACTCGAGCCAGCCGCCTTGCCCCGCGTTAGCACCAACGTCAGCAGAGGCAACGGCTCTAACTGGCGTAGCCAGCCCGCCAGCAGACCGCACGGCAAGCCATGCCAGTCCTTCAGTACGCCAATTTGCGCGCGAGCTTGGGGTCGATGTGCAGCAGATTAGCGGCAGCGGGCCTAAAGGACGTATCACACAAGACGATGTGCGCGCTTACGTAAAGGCTGCATTGCAAGGTGGATTGCCGGCCTCGGGCGCGGTAGCGAGCGGCGCCGGTGGTGGCCTCAATTTACTCCCCTGGCCACAAGTTGCCTTCACAAAATTTGGCCCAGTCGAAGCCAAGCCCTTATCGCGTATCAAAAAAATTGCAGGCGCTAACCTGCATCGCAATTGGGTCATGATTCCCCATGTGACGAGCAATGAAGATGCTGATATTACAGAGCTTGAAGCTTTCCGGGTAAAGCTAAACCAAGAAAATAATAAAACTGCCGCCAAGGTCACCATGCTGGCTTTTTTAATCAAAGCCAGCGTTGCGGCGCTTAAACAATACCCCAGCTTTAATACTAGTCTGGATGGCGATAACCTGATTTATAAACAGTACTATCACATTGGCTTTGCGGTAGATACCCCGAATGGTCTGGTGGTGCCGGTGATTCGAGATGCCGATCAAAAAGGGGTGCAGGAAATTGCACAAGAGACCGCAGAACTGGCTCAACTCGCCCGCGAAGGCAAGCTAAAATCTGACCAGATGCAGGGTGGCTGCTTTTCAATTTCTTCGTTAGGCGGTATTGGCGGCACCTACTTCACGCCCATTATCAACGCGCCTGAAGTGGCTATTTTGGGCGTTTGCCGTAGTGCGCTAAGCCCGGTATGGGATGGTCAGCAGTTCATGCCACGTCTCATGCTGCCGCTTTCTTTATCGTATGACCATCGCGTTATCGATGGCGCTGAAGCGGCTCGTTTTAACGCCTATCTGGCTGCTGTGCTAGCCGATTTCCGCCGTGTAACCCTGTAGTAAAGGTTTGATAGATGAGTTCAATTGAAACTAAACAGCCGCTAGCAGCGGATCCGGTGGAGTGTGATTTACTGGTACTAGGTGCTGGGCCCGGTGGCTATGCTGCAGCGTTTCGAGCCGCTGATCTTGGCTTGCACACGGTACTGGTTGAACGTTACCCAACGCTTGGCGGGGTCTGTTTAAATGTCGGCTGCATTCCGTCGAAAGCCTTGCTCCATACCGCGCAAATTAGTGCGGAAGTGAAAGCCTTGGCGGCGCACGGTATCTCGTTTGGCGAAGCACAAATCGATTTAAATAAACTGCGTGCCTTTAAATCTGGGGTGATCGATAAGCTAACCGGCGGCTTAGCGCAGATGGCCAAAGCGCGTAAAGTGCAAGTTATAAATGGGGTAGGTGAATTTACTAGCCCTCACCAACTGGCCGTCCAAGCTGACGCCGGTCAGGTGCGCCAGGTCAAATTCAAGCATGCCATTATTGCGGCGGGCTCGCAGTCAATACCGTTGCCTTTTATGCCGGCTGACCCGCGCATCGTTGATTCAACGGGCGCACTTGAATTGCGGCAGATTCCACAGCGCATGTTGGTGATTGGCGGTGGCATCATCGGCCTTGAAATGGCAACCGTTTATTCAGCGCTTGGCGCGCAAGTTGATATTGTTGAAATGTCGGATACCCTGATGGCCGGGGCCGATCGTGATTTGGTCAAAGTATGGGAGAAATTTAATGCCCCTCGCTTTGGGCAGATCATGCTCAAAACCAAAACGGTTCAAGCCGAAGCAAAAAATGATGGGATTCATGTTAGTTTTGAAGGCGCACAGGCGCCTAGCAGTGCACAATGTTATGACCTGGTGCTGGTAGCCGTCGGGCGCAAGCCTAATGGCCATCAAATCGGCGCCGACAAAGCCGGCGTCCAGGTCAATGAGCGCGGCTTTATCCTCGTTGACCAACAGCAACGCACCAATGTGCCGCATATTTTTGCAATTGGCGATGTCGTGGGTCAGCCTATGTTGGCCCATAAAGCTGTGCACGAAGGGCATATTGCGGCGGAAGTCGCCGCCGGCCAGAAAGCTTATTTTGATGCGTATCAGATCCCTTCGGTTGCCTATACGGATCCAGAAGTGGCGTGGACGGGCAAAACGGAAGCCCAGTGTCAAGCAGAAGGCATTCAATATGGCAAAGCAGTGTTTCCGTGGGCCGCTTCCGGCCGCGCCGTTGCCAATGGCCGCGATGAAGGTCTTACCAAACTGATTTTTGACCAAACTACGCACCGTGTGATTGGCGGCGGGATTGTCGGTACCAGCGCGGGAGATCTGATTGGCGAGCTTTGCCTGGCAATTGAGATGGGGGCAGACGCAGCCGATATAGGTAAAACGATTCATCCCCATCCGACGCTCAGCGAATCAATTGGCATGGCGGCCGAACTGTTTGAAGGCGTCTGCACCGACTTACCTGCGCAACGAAAGAAATAGCCTTGGCCGAACAGCCTACTTTATCTTTGCTAAGCTTTCCGTTAGCATCCAGACATTGAGTCAGCCCAAGGAAGGGATCTATGCAAGTCTGTGACATACTGAAAGTCAAAGGGAATACGCTTTTCACGGTAAGGCCTGAGACACCGTTGCTCGAAGCGGTGGATACCATGGCGACGCACGATATTGGTTCGTTGGTCGTGATGGAAGAGGGTAATCTGGTGGGTCTTCTCACCTTCCGAGAGATTATTCTGACTTTGCGAGCAAGTGACGGCGTGATTGGCGCCACCACTATCCGTGACGTTATGAATAGCAGTCCATTGGTTTGTTCGCCCGAGACGGATGTTAATGTGGTCCGCCGCATGATGCTAGAACGACATGCACGCTATTTGCCGGTGTTAAATGAGCGCACCTTAATGGGGGTGATTTCGTTTTACGATGTGGCTAAAGCCGTGGTTGAGGAGCAAGGTTTTGAAAACCGCATGCTCAAAGCCTATATTCGGGATTGGCCTGAAACCGAAAGCCAATGAAATGGCTGCCTTGAGATGATGTACACTGGGCCGGCAATGCCGCTTTTCTCAATTCTCCGTTTAATTTTTTAGGCCAGCGGATATGTCCGGTAACACTCTTGGTACGCTTTTCACGGTTACCACCTTTGGCGAATCCCACGGTCCGGCGATTGGCTGTGTCATCGATGGCTGTCCGCCTGGACTGACCCTGACGCAAAATGATATTCAGCTTGAGTTAGATCGCCGTAAGCCTGGCACGTCGCGTCATGTGACGCAGCGCAAAGAAGACGATAGTGTTGAAATTCTTTCCGGTGTCTTCGAGGGCATCACGACGGGTGCGCCAATTGGACTGTTGATCCGTAATACGGATCAACGGAGCAAAGATTACGGCAATCTTGTCGATACTTTTCGTCCTGGCCACGCAGATTATACTTACTGGCATAAATATGGTCTGCGCGACTATCGCGGTGGCGGCCGTTCATCGGCACGCTTAACAGCGCCCTTGGTAGCGGCAGGCGCCGTCGCAAAAAAATGGCTGCACGAGCATCTAAAAATCAAAATACAAGCCTATATGGCCGCGCTTGGCGAGATTAATATTCCATTCATTGATTGGGCCTATGTGCCAGAAAATCCATTTTTTTCCCCTAATGCAGAGATTGTGCCGCAGCTAGAAGCTTATATGGATCAACTGCGTAAAGAAGGCGATTCAATCGGTGCACGCATCACGGTCATCGCAAGTGGCGTACCAGTTGGCCTGGGTGAGCCCGTTTTTGATAGACTAGACGCGGATATTGCGCATGCGATGATGGGCATTAATGCCGTTAAAGGGGTTGAAATTGGCGCTGGTTTCGCCAGCATCGCCCAGCGTGGCTCGCAGCATGGTGATGAACTGACTCCGGCTGGCTTTATGAGTAATCATGCCGGGGGTATTCTTGGCGGCATTACGAGTGGCCAAGATATCACCGTCTCTCTTGCCATTAAGCCGACTTCGAGCATTCGCACGCCACGCCAGTCGATTGATAAAACTGGTGCTCCGGCGATAGTTGAGACCTTTGGGCGGCATGACCCCTGTGTTGGCATTCGCGCCACGCCAATTGCTGAAGCAATGCTCGCCTTGGTATTGATGGATCATGTGCTGCGTCATCGCGCACAGTGCGGTGACGTGCAGGTGTTAACGCCGCGTATTGCTGCTTCAGCGAGATAAGCCCGCTATAATCCTATTCCTGCTTAAGCCGATTGCGTGCGGTATCAAGTGCTTTGCACAGTCGTGCGGCACCTTGCGCAATGCGTGGGGCGGGGCGGTCGAGTAAATCTGCATCAATCGCAAAAAGAGCATTATGCTGAGTGGCGCTCAGTTGCGGCCAATTGCGCCAGCGCTCTAAGCTGGGTAGGGCTTGACCGGTTGCGATTGCGCTAGGGCGCGACACAATAATTGCCTGCGGGTCAGCTGCCAGCACCGCTTCTAGCGAAATAACAGGGACCTCTGGTGCTAAATCAGCAAACACATTATGGCCGCCGCATACTCTAATCACATCGCTGGCTATTTGCTTGCCGTTCAGCGTGATCAAAGGCTGATCAGATACTTGATAAAACACCCGTACCGGTGCGCGTTGCGCATAGCGTGTGCGTAACGCTGCAATGTCTGCACGCAATCGAGCCGCGGCTGAATCGGCGGTGGCGCGGGTGTCAAATAAAATGCCAAATTTTTCAAGCGTGATAGAAATATCGTTGAGTTGGCGTGGCGCGTTATAAAAAATCGGAATATGTAATTTGCGCAGGGCGTTCAACTGACGCTCCACATTGCCATGCTGCCAAGCCACCACCAAATCAGGTCGCAACGCAATGATTTGCTCCAAATCAAGTGCTTGGTAATCGCCCACTCGCGGTAACTGTCTCGCGGCATTTGGGTAATCGCTATGCTTGACAGTACCGCGCAATACAGATCCGCCGCCGGCTGCGTAAATTAATTCAGTGAGATGCGGTGCTAGGCTAATCACCCGTTTGGCCGGTGTGGTAAGCGTGACTACTGTGCCGACATCGTCTGTCACTTGGATATTTGCAGAGGCACTATAGGGTGTTATTGCTAGCACGCTAATCAGTAGTTGGATCAAATTTTTATGTAAGCGCATTTCGTTGCAAGCTCAGTATTATCCCGCCTAACTGACTGACAAATGACCCAAGCAACTAATTCGGCTACGATACTTGTACCGGTACATGGTCACGGCTGCCCTTGATGCGGTTGTTATGATCCACAAACACCAAATTAGGCTTAACATTGCCTGCACGTATATCAGTATCATCAAAAAAGCCAAATGCTGCGATGATCACCAGGTCGCCTAACTGCGCGCGCCGTGCCGCTGAGCCGTTCAATGAAATCGTGCCGCTGCCGCGCTCGGCGCGTATCGCGTAAGTCGAAAAACGCTCGCCATTATTGATATTCCAAACATCGATTTTTTCGTTTTCTATAATGTTGGCGGCTTCGAGTAAATTTTCATCGATCGCGCATGAGCCTTCATAGTGCAACTCGCAGTGAGTGACTGCGGCGCGATGAATTTTTGATTTCAGCATAACGCGTTGCATAGACAGTCCTTAATAAAATGAATGATAGGAAGATAATAAAGGGAATCCGGCAAAAGATCAAAGCCAAAGGAGGTGGAGATCTATCTTGGCTCTGTTGATTGCACTTGCTTTAAATTTCAAGATTATCGATCAAACGGGTTGTCCCGAGTTTTGCTGCCGCGACGATCACCAATGGCGCATTTGTTTCGTGCGCAGCTAAGGCCTGCAAATCGGCCTGTTTGCGAATCGTAATATATTGCGGTTCCCAGCCACGGGCCGCGAGCTGAGCCATCGCTTCTTGCTCGAGTGTAGCAAAATCGTTATGGTTTTCTTCAATAATTTTGCGGCGTATATCCGATAGTGTTTTAAATAGCATGGGCGCTTCAGCGCGCTCTGTTTGATTAAGATACATATTGCGTGAAGAAAGCGCCAGGCCATCCTCATCCCGCACCGTTTCGGCGGCAATAATTTCAGTGGATAACGCAAATTGTTGACTCATCGCGCGTACGATCATCAGCTGTTGGTAATCTTTTTTGCCGAAGACCGCAATGCGTGGCTGGACACAGCAGAATAACTTCATGACTACGGTGCACATGCCTTGGAAATAGCTGGGTCTGAATTCGCCCTCAAGGATCGAGCTCATGCCATCGGGGGGATTCACACGATAGTGCTGTGGTTCCGGATATAAATCCGTTTCGGTGGGCGCGAACAGCACATAGACATTTTCGCGTTGTAGTTTTTCAAGGTCCTCTTCAAAGGTGCGTGGATAATGGGCAAAATCTTCTTGTGGCCCAAATTGCAAGCGATTGACGAAGATGCTGGCGATGACTGGGTCACCATGATGGTGGGCGAGGCGGATTAAGGATAAATGTCCTTCATGCAAATTACCCATTGTAGGTACAAAAGCCGTGCGATTTTGGCCTCGTAATTGATCACGCAGTTCTTGGATCGAGCGAATGATTTTCATAGATGGAATGATTCCAGAGCGGTTGCTTGGCCAGTCGTTAAGAGTGAATCGCTGGTTGGCGCAGATTCAAGGGTGCTAGGGGTATAAGAGAGGCGGACATAAATTGGCGCAAACGCTTCTGCCTGCGTGATTTCAATCAGTGTTTCACGCGCCAGTTCAAGGATGGCGATAAAATTGACGATGATGACTGGCGCTGTTGATGTCGGTTCAAATAGTTCACTGAATTCAATAAAGCGGGCGTGCTGTAATTTACGTAAAATAACACTCATATGCTCGCGTACCGAGAGCTCGGCACGGGTAATGCGGTGGTGCTCAACAAGTTTTGCACGTTTCATGAGTTCTGCCCAAGCTGTGCGCAGATCTTCGGTGCTCACCTCAGGCAAGTGCGGGGCAAGACTGGGTGCAATATAAATGTTGGCGCGTAGGAAGTCGCGCCCAAGTTGCGGCAGCTGATCGAGTTTGAGCGCCGTGAGCTTCATTTGCTCGTATTCGAGCAAACGCCGCACCAGTTCAGCGCGCGGGTCTTCCGCTTCTTCATCTGGGGCGGCTTTTTTGACCGGCAACAACATGCGCGCCTTGATTTCAATCAACATCGCCGCCATCAGCAGATATTCGGCCGCTAGCTCAAGGTTGTGGTTGCGTATCTGCTCAACATACTCAAGGTATTGGCGGGTGACGGCAGTCATTGGGATATCAAGCACATTGAAGTTCTGTTTACGAATTAAATAAAGCAACAGATCAAGCGGCCCTGCAAATGCTTCGAGAAAAATTTCCAGCGCATCTGGCGGAATATAAAGATCATGCGGCAGTTTAAAAAGCGGCTCGCCATACAGATGCGCATAAGCCACGCCATCAATCGTATCTGGCGTTGAATCAGCAGTAGGCGCCATCAACGCGTCGTCAGCTATCGCGCTTAGTGCCGGCCGCTTCATGACTTAAGTCACTTTAATAATAGACGTAGGGCTTTTGCTGGATACGGGAGGTCTGCTGCCGCGCCCGCTCGTCAAGGTTGAGCGGGGATTTATCCCACAATAACATGCGCCCGCGACGCTGTGCTTCTTCCAGCGCAGGCTGTTGCTGTTTGAGCTGGTGAATAAACTGAGTAATCTCGGATTGGTAGTGGCGACTCATTTTAAGCAAAATATTGGATAGCTCTCGCAGTTAAGGCTTAACGCAGTCGTAAGCTTAACGAGCGATCGACTTCATTAGGGTTCAATCGGGTTCAATCTTATATTAAATTGCCCTTGAATGCCGGCTTTAGGTTAATTTTTAGGTCTTTGGGGGTGAAATTGGCGGTATAAATGTGTTCCAATGCTATTGCTTGCGGCAATTTCTGAATCTATGTAAGCGATCGGAAAATTCTATTGGAACCCAGTTTGAGCAAGATCGGACAACAAATAAGCAAACGAGTGCGCGATTGGCAAGGGGTATGTGGCATTGGACTGGTCATCATCTTGGCCTGTTTACCCGTGTCTGCACAAGCAGAATATACCGTTGATATTGAAGCGCCTCGCAAGCTCAAAGCCTTGCTTAAAAAGCATTTGGATTTGGCGCGCTTTGCCAAGCGCGCTGATATCAGTGATGAACAGTTTGAGTTTTTAGTGACGGCCGCGCCTCAACAAGCGCGTGAGCTCGCTGAAACAGAAGGATACTTTAGTGCCGTGGTGACGACAGATGTCGTCACGCTTGGCAATCAGCCGGAGGTTACCATCAGCCTTGAGCCTGGCCCGTGCACGGCGATTTCATCGGTGGCGCTCAATTTTACGGGAGCTATCCAAACCGAAGAGCCTGCGCGTGAGGATCTGGTGCGTCGTGCCTGGACATTGCGCCGCGGTGATGCATTTAGTCAGTCTGCTTGGGAGGGAGCTAAAAACGCTTCATTAAAAGCGTTGCAAGCAAAACGCTATGCCGCGGCCAAAATTCTCCACGCGCAAGCGTTGATTGACCCTCGTAGTGAGCAGGCTAGGCTGGCGGCCACGTTCGATAGCGGCCCGACTTTTACCATGGGAGCGATCGAAATTAGTGGCTTAAAGCGGTATCCTGCAAAAATCATTCATCATGTGAACCCGCTGCAGCCGGGTGAGCTGTATAGCGTGGAGCGGCTACTTGAATTGCAAAGGCAGGTGCAAAACACAACTTACTTTGCCAGTGTCGCAGTCGATGTGGCAAACGATGCAAGCCAGCCGCACCACGTGCCGGTAAAAGTGAAAGTCAGTGAATATCCATGGCATTCAATTCGTTCAGGGATTGGGTATTCATCCGATACAGGCGCTCGGGTGCAAGGTAACTATGTCTATAACAATATGTTTGGCCGCAGTTGGATCT
The DNA here is from genome assembly GCF_020023735.2 of Mycoavidus sp. HKI. Taxonomy (NCBI): domain Bacteria; kingdom Pseudomonadati; phylum Pseudomonadota; class Betaproteobacteria; order Burkholderiales; family Burkholderiaceae; genus Mycoavidus; species Mycoavidus sp. HKI. The sequence continues at coordinate 1,427,358 of NZ_CP076444.2, read as the reverse complement.
TGAATGCGCAAGGCCAATTCGAGCAGCACCAGCAAAACATTGCCCTGCGTCTATCGATGCCGCCTGATCGCAAAGCTTATACCAACAGCTTATTAGCGACTCACACCCGCACTAACATTGAAGATACGGATATTCGCAGCCTGCGTCTTGGTGCTCAACGCGCACGCTCATTAGAGAATTATGATTATGCTTGGTCACTGCTGTATTACGAAGATCAGCTAAGCCAAAATGCCAGCGCGCCAGATGTGAGCCGTGCGCTTGTGCCAACTTGGTCATGGACGCGCCGAGATGTCGATGACCCGATGTTTGCCCGTCGAGGTAATATTGTTTCGTTATCGGCCGGGTTTGCTGTGAAAGATTTGATGACGGAGCAATCGTTTGGACGTTTCTATATGCATGGGCGCCAGTATTTTCCGCTTGGCAAAAACGATCTCGTTTTGTTTCGTGCAGAATTAGGTAGTGTTTTGACTGCGGGTGGTTCAACGGGTATTCCAGCTTCGTTGTTATTCCGGGCGGGCGGGGTTAATTCGGTCCGCGGCTATGGCTATCAAAGTATTGGCCATGAAGTAGCCGGCTCGGTCCTGCCGGCGAAGCATTTAGTTACGGCAAGCAGTGAATATCAGCATTGGTTTAATCGGGATTGGGGCGCGGCCGTATTTTATGATCTAGGAACCGCCACCGACAAATGGACAGAAAAAACCTTTTATCAAGGGATGGGCATAGGAATGCGATGGCGTAGCCCGGTAGGGCCGATTAACTTGGATTTGGGGTATGGTTTGCGGGATCGTAGGATTCGGCCCTATTTAACACTTGGCATTGCATTCTGATGAGGGGGTGGCGCGTACTCGGTTGGCTGGTGCCAGGTATCTTGGCAATCGCCGTATTGATGGCAGGTACACTTTTGTATGCCAGCCATACCGAAAAAGGAACTCGTTCTCTCTGGCAAATTGCGCTCATGCTGTCGGGCGGCCGTTTAAGCGGTGCCCTAGACGGCGGCACTCTGGCTAGCGGCTTGCATGTGCAACAACTCGCATGGCGGGCTAAAGGCAAGCAAATCTACATTGACCGGATCGATGGTCAGTGGGGTTTTGCGCGCAAGCCATGGCGCTTGAAAGTAGATTGGCTGCGTATCGGCACGGTGGACGCACATTTTGCCCCTACCCCCAAAACGGCTAAAACATCGAGCTTGCCATCACTGTCAAAGAAGCTTGCGCTGCCGTGCGCATTTGAGATTCTAGAGCTGCGCGTTGACCGTTTGCGTTTACATCAGGTGCCGCCAGATACACCGCACATTACCGATGAAACAGGCAAAGCAAGCGCCTCGGTGACTGAATTCAGCGAGTTGGCTGTGCGCGCTCGTAGCAATCGTGATCGCCATCAACTTACCGTTGAGCAACTCATCACACCCTTTGGCGAGCTTAAAGGGGAGTTCCAGCTTGATGCTCGCCAACCTTTTGCGCTGACTGGCACGGCTCATTTCTTAAGCCGGTTGCACCCTAAATCTGTTTGGCCAATCCAACAAGTGCATCTGCGTTTATCGGGTTCGCTTGAGCAGATGATCATCGATGTGGACGCACTAGGTGCCAAACTGGTAAGCCATGCTCGGATTGAAATCACGCCGCCATTTTCAGCGTCATCTGTAGAAGCGGCGGCGGAGTTAAAATTTAAGTTATATGATAGCGTTTATGCCGGCCTGCCGCTCACCGGCTCGGGCATTGTGCAATTAGGCGCAGAACGCGTCTTGTTAAACTCAGTACAACTCTCGATTGCGGGCAATACAACGGTTTGGCAAGGTAGCTTAGGCCAGCCAGGCGACCAGTTGTTGTTTGAGCTGAATGCGCCTCACCTTGAACGGCTGGCAGCATTTTATTCTGGTTTAAGTGGCAGATTCAAAGCAAAAGGGCATTTAAGTGGGCATTTTGCCAAGCCTAATATTGTTGCGAGTTATCAAGCTGCGTCGCTTGGATTGGGCCAAACTCGCATTGAACAGGCAACGGGGCAGATCGAGATGCATGAGGCGGCCAATAGCGCCCTCGTATTGAACCTGGATGGGCGTAATCTCGTGATGCCCGGCGTGACGGTGCAAACCCTGAAAGCACGGGTGGCGGGTACGCGCGAGCGCCATCGATTGACTGCAAATGCAGTCGGCCAGGCCAGTAAAAAGCCGTTCGATCTAAGTATGGCTGCGCATGGCAGCTTACAAAGCACCTTAGCGAAGATGAGTTGGCACGGTACGCTGACCCAGTTTGAAAACCGTGGCTCGCTACTCAATGTAGCCGCGGGCTTGCCCATTCTACGCCTCGTCGCACCTGTTGCCATCAGCATCGAGCCTAAACGTTTCAGCCTTGGAGCGATGCAATTAGAGATTGAGCAAGCAATGCTTGATTTACGCGCATTGGTTTACGAGCCGGGCCTGATTCGTTCAGCAGGAACGCTAAAAGGGATTGATGCGAGTTGGTTATTGCGTCTTGAGCAGGCCTTAACCGGTAAGATGGATGCTTTCAAAACCGACCTTGTCTTGGATGGTGATTGGGATTTTTCATTAGGCGAGAGGGCGACTGGCTATTTACAATTGATGCGTCGAACAGGCGATGTAAGGCTCAATGCTAGCCGGAAATTCACCGCGCTTGGCCTTGATCTCCTGTCAGCACGCGTCGATTTATCTGGCCAGCGGCAGGCTCATCTCAGCCTGCGCGCACACGCTGCGCGGCTTGGTGTATTGGAGGCGAATTTACATTCATCACTGAGTTTAAATCAGGGCCAGTTGTCGATTGCGCCTGAGGCGCCGCTGTCAGGACGGATCACCGCGTCACTGCCTTCGCTCAAAACCATGAGCGCTTTGCTTGGCCCGCAATATGTGTTTGAGGGGCGTTTAGCGATGGACTTGACTCTGGCCGGACAGATTGCCAAACCTAAATTTTCGGGCCTATTAAGCGGTGATGACCTAGCCGCAAACTTGCTCGATGATGAGATTGCATTGACGCGAGGTATTGTGCGCATTGCGCTATCTGAGAATCGGGTTGATTTTCGGCAGGTTGAATTTCATGGTGTGGAAGGTACCTTGCGCATTCTTGGGAGCATTGCACTGGATCATGTCAACCCTGCTTTATCGGCCAAGATCGTCGCGGATAAATTCGAACTCTTTGCCACGCCAGACAAACAGTTATCCCTCTCTGGCCAGGCCGTGCTCGCCAATCATGATGCCGCAGGCGGGTTAGCGATCGACGGCGACTTTAAGATAGATCATGCGCTGTTTGATTTGCCGGCCACGTCAGCACCTAAACTGGGCGATGATGTGGTGATTATCCGCGCCAATGACGAGCTAGCAGGGGCCGCACTGAACCTTGTCGCGCCAGATGGCGAGCGGTCCGCCGGTCGTTTTTTGCCGGCGGCAAAAATCCATATCGATCTCGGCCGTGATTTTCGTTTTCATGGCGCTGGCGCAGATTTAAAACTACGTGGCAAATTAGGCGTAACCAGTGAATTTAACCAACCACTCCATGCCGTTGGCGATATTCGGGTCGCTCAGGGTTCAACCTATGAAGCATTTGGTCGCAAGCTTGCGATTGAAAATGGCTATTTTGGATTTAATGGACCGATTGCTAATCCAAGTATTAATGTTCTTGCGATGCGGCGTAATCAGGAAGTTGAAGTTGGCGTGCAGGTCAGCGGTACCTTACGTATGCCGAACGCACGGTTGGTTTCAGAACCCAATTTACCTGACAGTGAAAAAATTTCTTGGCTGCTATTTGGGCATGGCAGCAGTGACAGCATGAATCTGGGGCAAACAAATACCGCCGCGGCAGCCTTTGCATTACTAGGCGGCGTTGGCGGCAAGCGGATCGCGCAAACGATTGGTCTCGACGAATTTTCGATTGGTCAAAGTGAGGCCGGGCTAACCGATCCGCAGGTCGCTAACCTTGCCAAGGCGCTGAATGAACGTTTTGTCCTGGGCTATGAACAAGGGCTCACAACCGCGGCCAGCATTTTCAAAGCGACTTGGCAATTTTCTCGCAGTTGGTCACTGACGGCCCATACTGGAACGCTCAATGGCATTGATTTGCTCTTTAACCGGCGCTTTGATTGAGTGAACTCTGGTTGGCCGCTAATAACGCCTCAATTTGCTTAGCTTCAACACGTGTCATTAAATGCTGGTAGGGTTGAAGCGGTTGCTTAGCCGTGAGCGGAGTTAAATCATGCGACCAGGTCAGGGGTTCAATGCTAAGGAAAGCCTCAACTTTAGCGGCTAAGCCCGGCAAAACAGGTTTGAGCGCAAGCGTGAGCAAGCGGAACGCTTCTAAACTGACACTACATGTTTCATGTAATGTGGTTGTTTGGGTAGGGTCTTTCGCCAGACTCCAGGGCTTGGTTGTATCAATATAAAGATTGACCGCATCGGCTTGTTCCATGGTGATGCGTAATGCGCGTGCGCTATCGCGGCTTTCGTAGTGGGCGGCGATGGTCGGCAGCGCAGTGCGTAGTTGCACCAGTAATGGATGATGCATGGCGCTGTCTAGTACGCAACCATTAAAGCGCTTAGCTAAAAAACCAGCAGTGCGGCTGGCAATATTGACATACTTACCCACCAAGTCACTATTGACACGCAGGATGAAGTCATCAAAATTCAAGTCAAGATCTTCTAGCGAGCCATTCAGCTTAGTCGCGAAATAATAGCGCAGCCATTCTGGGTCGAGTCCTGCTTGAATATAACTATGTGCAGTAATGAAGGTACCGCGTGACTTCGACATTTTTTGCCCATCGACGGTCAGAAAACCATGCGCAAATACATTGGTTGGCGTGCGGTAACCGGAAAACTCTAGCATCGCTGGCCAAAACAACGTATGAAAATATAAGATATCTTTGCCAATAAAATGATACTGCTCAGCGGTGCTACCGGGTTTAACCCAAGCATCAAAATCCAGTCCCCGTTGATCGCATAACGCTTTAAAGCTTGCATAATAGCCAAGCGGCGCATCAAGCCAGACATAAAAATACTTACCTGGCGCATTGGGAATCTCAAAGCCAAAGTAGGGTGCGTCGCGTGAAATATCCCAATCAGCGAGTTGAGTGGTATGACCGTCTTGACTCTCGGCGCCGCTGCCCAACCATTCGCTCATCTTATTGCGGGCTTCAGGCTGCGCCAGCTGAGCCACCCATTGCCGCAGAAAATTTTCGCAGCGCGGATCGGAGAGCCGGAAAAAATAGTGAGTTGAAACTTTGCGGATTGGCGTCGCGCCGGAAACCACTGAATAAGGGTTCACCAGTTCGGTGGATTGATAGGTCGAGCCGCATACTTCGCATGAATCGCCATACTGATCTTGAGCCTGACATTTGGGGCAGGTACCCTTAATAAAACGGTCAGGCAAAAACATCGAGCGGACTGGATCATACGCTTGCTCGATTTCGCGCGTATCGATTAAGCCAGCGTCCGCCAGGGTCAGATAAACTTGCTCACAAAGCTGTTGGTTGGCGGCGGAATCGGTCGAATCATAATGATCAAAAGAAATCCCAAAGTCATCGAAATCCCGTTTGTGTTCGGCCCAAACTCGTTTGATCAAGGCTTGCGGCGTGACCCCCTCTTTTTCTGCGCGCAGCATAACGGGTGTGCCGTGCGTATCATCGGCCCCTACGTAGTACACCTGATGGCCGTGCATACGCAAGGCTCGAGCCCAAATATCGGTTTGTATATATTCAACTAAGTGACCAATATGAATTTGGCCGTTGGCGTAGGGAAGGGCAGAAGTGACAAGAATGCGGCGAGTGGGCATAGGGGCGTTCAATCAGGCAAAGCATCGATTCTAGCAAAGCCCGAGTGTACCTAGTGCGATTTAAGTTGCTTTGTATGCGTGCCTACTTACATTATTTCCCACGATAGCACCTTAGTTGAACTGGCCCAGCTTGCTCCCTCGACAATGAGTGAGTTACGCGCAGTATCGGGTGTTGGCGCTCTCAAACTGGAGCGCTTTGGGACACAGCTACTAGAAGTGGTTGCGGGTGAGGATTAAAGCATCGAGAGTAAGTTTTAGAAAATCACATTTATTAAAAATATTATTTAAATAAATGAAATTATCATACAATTAAAATTAAAAAATTATTTGTTATATTAAAGACCATCATTTAAACTCCTAATTAATTATTATTAGACGGGGTGAATGATGTTAAGACCAATTAATGGGGTTTCGATTCAACAAATTCGATCTGCTTCTATTGCCCCTAACAGACAAGAGCCAATAACACCCCACCCTAGTGAGGAAGTAGACTCGCCGACTGTGAATACCGCCCAGCCCAATGCGGCAGGCATTTCATATAACGAACACCCAAATTTCAACGTTGATCCACCCGGCGTAACCTTGCAGAACGGCTCTACTGTTCGGATTATTTTGAATCACGTGATAGGGCGCACGCTTTCTCAACTGAATAGCGTGATAAAAATCGCCGGGGAGCCGGCTCAACTCGTTTTTTCCAATGCTAACGGTATTGAGTGTTGGGGATGTAATTTTCTCAATACCAAACATCTTGTGCTCAGCACAGGCGAGCCTATTTTAAATAGTGATGGCGAGCTTCAGGCCTTTCGCGTAAAGGCAGGTCAAATTACGATCAAAAGCAACACGACACTCAAACAGTTTGAGCAAATTGACCTGATTGCGTACTCCATTAAAGTAGAGGGAGAATTGTCCGCCAATAAGATCAACATTAGCACAGGGACGCACGAAATCAATTACGCGAATACGGGTCTGCCCATGATTACGCGGCAACAGGAACTCTCCATCGCACGTAGCGAGACCGATCAAGGTTCGCGACGCGCGAGTCGCTTGCACTTCATCGAGACAGCTAGAGTGTGGGCTAAAGAGCATCTGAATATTCAAGCTGATACGCTAGATAATGCCAGCCCTCGGATTCAATCAAACGGTAATTTAACCGTCAAAGCGGTCAATTTTACGGGTGCGGGAACGCTGAGCGCGGCGCTTGATCTTGCCGCAAAGCTTGAAGAAGACTATACACATAAAAATCAATTGAGTGCCGGCCGTCATCTATCGATTTCGACGACTAAGCGCTTAATTAATCAAGGTACTCTACAGACTCAAGGTGAAATAACCCTAGAGGCAAAAGAGCTTGAGAATCAATCAAAGTCTTTGATAGATGGCGTTTACCTTACGCTCAAAGCAGAAGATCGGCTTATAAACTACGGAGTCATTCAAGGCAGCGCTGTGGTTATTGATACGCAGCACCTGGTCAATGATGGCACGAATAATACCGAGGAGCATCAAGCTGGTGCAATACTGGCGCGCCGTCATATTACAATTAAAGCACAGAGTCTGCGCAACCAAGAACAAGGATTAGTGCGCAGCGATGGCGAACTGACTATAGGAGATGCCCTCGGTTCCCAACGCAAATTGACTGACTCAACCCAAGTGCTGGTGAATTCCGGCTCTTCTATGATTGAGTCAAAAGAAAAACTCTCGATCCAAGTCGGTGAGTTAAACAATCAAAATGGACAAATCACAGCACATTCTGACCTTATCCTAAACAGTCAAGTCATTCTAAACCAGGAAGGGCGCATAAAAGCTCAGGGGGATCAAAGCGTGTTAGATGTTTACACTGCTGCGATTAATAATACTTCCGGATGGCTGCTTCATACAGGAATGGGGCAGACTCAGATTGTGGCGCAGGTAACGATAGCGAATTTCAATACTAAAGCGATAACAGGGGCTGGCTTAATCTTTGGTAAAGGTCCGGTTACGATTCACTCCCCAAAAATAGTAAATTATGAAGGCGGAGCAATTATTTCGGATCAAAGGCTCAAAATAAAAACCCCCTACTTGGGCAATCAATTGAGCACCTTATCGGCTGGCCAGAAAATAGAGATTGACACCGATAAATTACAGAATGTAGGAGGCTTGATAACTGTTGGCGAAGATGAGAAATTCAAGGCGGAGGCTTCCCATAGCGTACAAGGTCCATCCCGTCACGCTCCTGACTTAGTAGGCGTACTTGAAGTGAATGCTCAGGAGGTCATCAACACTGCGTATACGGGTGAAAAAGCCCAAGAGAGTTTAATTCGTGTTCAGGGCAAGGTAGTGATAGAAGCACAGAAAATCTACAATGCGAATAAAAGTCAGATTTTAGGGAAGGAGGTGGATCTGAACTCAAAAGAACTCATCTCCAACGCTGCGAGCACGGTGTACGCAAGCGACAAGTTTTCGCTGAAGGCTCATTCTCTTGTCAATTTAGATAAAGGGATTTTGCAAAGTGAGGGCGATTTCCATATTTCAGTGAATGATGAGTTGGGCAATCTGAAAGGGCAAATCATAGCGAATTCAGATCTTGTTCTGAAAAGTCAGGTGCTTGACAATCAAGAAGTTCATATCGAAACCAGGGGGGATCAAAGCGTATTGGACGTGCAGGTCAACCTGATTAACAATGCCTCTGGCCGACTGCTGAATACAAGTGCAGGACAGACTCAAATTGTGGCCCGTCAGACAATACTGAATCGCAATATGGATGCGGTAAAAGGGAGGGGATTTATTTTCGGCAAAGGCCCTGTGAGTGTCACCTCCTCTCAAATAGTCAATGACAAAGGAGGGGTCATTTTTTCGAACCAAACCCTCGAAATAAAAGCTGCCGACTATGTGTACAATAAATTTGCTACCTTATCGGCCTGCCAAAAAATCGACATTAACACCAGTAGCTTAAACAACTACGCTGGAGGGCTCATTAGTGTAGGAACGGAAGAAGCAGCCAAGACGGCGACCTCGACTGGCGCCCATAGTCCGGATAACCTTACCCATTACGCGGGCGTGCTTACAGTGCAGGCGAAGGAAGTGCGTAACATGCTGGATAAAGGTGAGACGCAAGGTGGTCTGATCCGTTTGCAGGGCAAGATCGAGATGGAAGCAGAAAAAATCTTCAATGGAAATAAAAGTCAGATTTTAGCGAAAAATGTGAGTTTGAATGCAAAAGAACTTTTTTTCGACGCTGGCAGTACGGTATTTGCAAGCGATACATTGGATTTAATGGCGTACATTTTCAAAATAAAGGGCGTAGTGCAGGCGCAGAGTATTCACCTGCTAAGCGGAGTCAGTCAAGTTTGTGACACGGAGGCAAGCTCTTGGAAGGGTACAGTCAGTACACAGCCTCCAGATAAGGAAGCGCAACCTAGCCAAAGCGGGCTGACTGTATTCCAACAGGCCAAGATGTATGCAAGCGGCAACCTATCGATTTCGAGTTCGGGTAGCTTACTGAATCAAGGGGAGTTAAAAATAGAGGGCGATATTTCTCTTAAGGCGAGATCCCTAGAGAATCAAGCAAGCGCTTTGATCGACGGACGATTTTTGACGCTAATCCTACACGATCAGCTTAGAAATGATGGAGTAATCCAAGGCAGCACTGTAGTTATCAGTGCGCAGAGCCTAGTCAATGATGGTAGCGAGGATACCGACGCGCATCAAGCAGGGGCCATCATGGCGCGCCGCCAGCTTGCCATCGGCGCACAGACCCTACACAACCAAGAACATGGCTTGGTGCATAGCGATGGCGAATTGACGATAGGGGGCTCCCTCAATGCTCAGCACAAAGTAGAAGGTTCAGCACAGACTCTAAACAACACCACGTCTGCCACCATTGAGTCAAGAGATAAGCTATTGATCCAAGCCGATCATTTGGACAATCAAAATGGGCAAATCACAACGAGTGCGGATCTTATTCTGAGGAGTAAAAATCTTGATAATACGCAGGGCCATATAGAAGCCAATGGCGATCAAAGCGTATTAGATATACAGGTCAACATGATTGACAATACCGCAGGCCGGCTGCTCCATACTGGCACAGGACAGGCTCAGATTGTGGCCCACTACGCAATAATGAATGGCGATGATGAAGGTGAAAAAGGAGCCGGTTTAATCTTTGCTCAAGGCCTTCTTTCTGTCACCTCACCTAAAATAGCGAATATTGAAGGCGGGAAAATTCTTTCGAATCAAGCGCTCAAAATAAAAGCCTCCTCTTTTTTAAGTAATCAAGCTGGCACGTTATCGGCCAGCCAAAAAATCGAGATTGACACCATCGGCTTAAATAACCTTAAAGGAAAAATCATTGTAGGGTCGGATGAGGCGCACCCATCGCAACCCACCCATAACGCTAACTTGCTTGAAGTGCATGCGAAGAAAGTGTTAAACCATGATGAAGGTCAGATCATCAACACCGGTATAGGTGAAATAAAGATTTTCTCGGATACCATCAAAAATGGCGAGAGTATAGATCCAGAAACACAAGGCGGCCTGATCAGTGCTCAAGGCGGAGTCATGCTGGAGGCGCAAGGTATCTTCAATGGGGCTAACAGTCAGATTTCAGGGAAGAATGTCAATCTGCAAGCAGAACAATCTTTCGCCAACCTCAACGGTACAGTGTCTGCAAGCGACAGATTATCGCTGAAAAGTAAAAATTTTTTGAATTGTATAGAAGGGGTCTTACAAAGTGATGGAGATCTCTATGTTTCAGTAGATCGTTTAATCAACGATGGTATTTTGCACGGCAAGGGTCAAGTCTTGATCGAGGGTGACCAGATAGAGAATAATAAACAGGGATGGAACGACAATTACAAAACTATGCAGCCTCCTCAAAGGCACGTGTTGAAACCAGGCTCGGCTTTGATTGTTGGCGATACGGTTTCAATCGGCGCGCATGATAGGCTCAACTCTATGTTGCTTAACATGGCTGGTGTGATCTTCGCGCAAAACAGTCTTAAAATCGGTGTTAAGGAGGTTCAAAACTTAGAGCGCGGCGTGCTCTATAGCGGCGGTAGTTTAGCCATTGGCGGTGAGTTGGATGCTCAGTCCACAGCGCAGGTCAGCAGTGAACGCATCCTCAATAATGGATCAACGATTGATGCGGTAGGTGATCTCTCGATCCATGCAAAAAAGTTGATCAATCAAAATTCGAGGTTCGAGACCCAAGAAAGGCTGATCGAAGAGCGGGAGATACACGAATGTCAGGATCAGCATACCAACCAACGCTACGATGGATCTCAAATCGGATGGCATGGTGACGTAGGGGGCCTTTACCGAGTGCACCACTCCGGTACAGAAGTGTTTTGTTTTACTAACTATAACTTTACCCGTCGTGTGTCAACGACCGTGGTCACGCACAGCGAACCCGGTAAAATTCAAGCGGGTGGGGCGATCCGCTTATCGGGAGCGGTTTTTAATGATAAAAGCCGGATTATTGCAGGGGGAGCGCTCAGTGACCTCGAAGGTGGAGTGGCTCAGATTAATAACCGTGATGCCAACGGTCGGCGTATCACGACCGATCAGGGAACATCGCAATGGTCAGACAGAGACTGGCATGGTGGCATGTTCAGTCGGGGCTGGACTCGTGATTGGAGCGGGCACGTACCCTACCATCCCGCTCCGGTGATAGAACACCACACTCTGAATGTAGCCGTCTCTCAACAATACACCGCGGTTGACCAGCAAGCGCCCTCTACAGCGTTAGTGCTGAGCACCTCTGCCTTAACCCGCAGCAGCCCTTTCTTAAATAGTGGCTTACAGCACTTTCAGTTCGATCCTGATCGAGCGTATCTAATTCAAACCGATCCCCGTTTTACGCGTAACAGCGATACCGTTTCTAGCAATTTCTTGCTGAATTTACTCAATCTCGACCCCCAACACGTGCCCAAACGCTTAGGAGATGGCTTTTATGAACAGCAACTGATTCGTGACCAGATCATTGGCTTGACGGGTCACTACTATCTATCCGGCTATCGAAACCCAATTGCTGAATTCAAAGCGTTAATGCATAGGGGGGCAAACTGGGCCAAGCAACACCATCTGACCCTCGGCATAGAGCCCACGCCGCAGCAAATTGCCGCCTTAAGCGCGAGCCCAGTTTGGCTGGTGAATCAAAGCGTTAAATTACCCGACGGCTCAGAACAGACGGTCCTGACGCCCAAAGTCTATCTCGCGAAAAGAGATGCCAGTCCAGTTCCGCTGGGCGGCTCGCTGATTTCAGCCAACGCCATTGAACTGCACAGCGACCGCCCATTTAAAAATGCCGGCACGATGATCAGCCGCGGCAAGATGGCTCTCACTGCACGCAATATTGATAACCAGCGCGGCGCAATCGTCAGCTTGGACACCCTCTCGATGCAGGCGAGCCATAACATCGATAGTCGCGCTGGCCAGTTGATTGCCGTCAAAAAAATGACTTTAAAAGCTGGACAGGATATCCATCTCCAAAGCCAAACCCATACGACCCATGCCATCAGCGGCAGCCAGACGGCGCTAGATGGTGTCACCCGGGTCCAAGCCGAGCAGTTGGACGCGTATGCCGAGTCGGATATTCATTTGGCCTCGACTCAAATCAAGGTGGCTGAAAACGCCCGTTTAGAAGCCAAAGGCGACCTCACACTAGGTACCGCCACTGTAGGTGCTCAACACCAATTAGTCTGGGATGAACACAATGACTTAAGCCTAAGCAGAAAAACAGAAATCGGCACGCAAATTGAAACGGGCGGTTCACTTGAACTTAAGGCGGGTCGGGATATCCATGCGGCTGGCGCTTATGTGAATGCTGGAAAAGGACTTTCTGTCAAAGCGGATCGAGATATTAACGTGGAGGCAGCCTATGAAGAGACGGATTTTGAGGAGTCTCATTATCGTGAATCGAGCACTGCATTCTCTTCTTCGAGCGAATTAACGCAAAACAAACTGTATAGAAAACAAGCATTGAGCAGTACCTTATCCGGGGGCACGGTACAGATAGAAGCCGGACATGACCTGAATATCATGGGCTCAAACGTGATCGGGATGCACGATGTGGATCTCCATGCGGCCAACAATATCAAGCAAAAAGCTGTCGAGCAGGCTGAGAGAGGCCAGCACTATTCCGTTAAAGAACGCTCAGGCTTATTAGATAGCGGGAAATTCGGAGTGACGGTGGGCACGCGGACACAAAAAGACGCTCAAGAAAATGAGCACACGCCCCAGATTGGTTCGGTGATAGGCAGTGTATCTGGCCATGTTAGAGCCTTTGCCGGCCATGAATACGAGCAAAGCGGCAGTCAGCTGGTTGTGCCGATAGGCGATATCCAGATTCAAGCTGGCAAGGCCAAGATCGATGTGGCCTATGAGGAGAGCAGGGTCTGGCAGCGTAGTGAATGGCAGCAATCGGGTTTGACGGTTTCGGTCAGTGCGCCCGTGCTTGCAGCGGCGCAAACGAATCAGCAGATGCTGCAGGCCAGTACCCAGGTCAGTGATCCACGGATGCAGGCGTTAGCGGCAGGCGCAGGTGCACTGGCGATGAAAAATGCCTACGATGCGATCCAGGCGGATCCCAAAGCGGTGGGTGGCGCGACAGTGAGCGCCATGATTGGCGAAGATCGTTATGAAACAGAGCAGACGCAGCTGAGCAAGACGGCGCTGAACAGCACACTGGCGGCAGGTGGGAATATATCGATCCAGGTCAGTGGCTTAGGAGAAGAGTCCACGCTGGATCTGATTGGTGCCCGCATAGAAGCAAAACAGGATATTACGCTTAACGTAGAAGGTCGACTGAATGTGGAAGCTGCGCCGAATAGCTTGATTGAGCAGAGTCAGCAGCAGAGCCGGAGTTTTGCAGTGGGGATGGCGACAACGCTTGGCCGCCAGAACTCAGTGGGGGCCTCGCTGGCGGTGAGCGTTGGGCATGGCCATGCAGATGGGGCGCAAATCAGCTATACGCCGACCTTGATCCAAGCGGGTGGCAAGCTGACGCTCAAGGCACAAAGCGATGTGCGCCTAAAAGGCGCGCAGATAGCTGGGGAGCAGGTTACAGCGCAGATTGAGGGGGATCTTGAAATAGAAAGTGTGCAAAACACGGCGACTTACCATAGCCACTCTCAAAGTATCAGTGGCAGCGTAACAGCAGGTTCTGTCTCAGCGGCCAGCCTGCATTTCTCGCAACGTAGGATGGACAGTCATTATCTGAGCGTCGCGGAACAGGCGGGGATTCAGGCGGGAGAGGGAGGTTTTCAGGTAACCGTTAAGGGTGATACGAAGCTTGTCGGTGGCGTGATTGCAGGGGCTGAACAGGCAGTGCGGGCAGGGAGGAACACTCTAATGACAGGAACCCTGCAACAGACTGATCTGACGAATCAAGCGAGCTATGATGCAAGCAGTATCAGTTTAGGTGGAGGGTACAGTCAAAGTGGCAAAGGGGTGGGCTCGAAGCAATCGGGAGAAGTGACAACGCCTGCCCATAGTGGTAATCAGTTGGCGAGCCGGGGTGGCATGAGTGCTGCGATACCGATTGTGATGAGTGCCTCTGGTCAGGCGCAGTCCACAACCCGCAGTGCGATTAGTGGTGCGGAGATTGTGATTACGGATGAGGCCCGGCAAATGGAACTGACGGGGCACAGTGCGGCAGAGACGATTGCAGACCTAAACCGTCATCCGGCACAGAGTCATCAAACGTTAGCGCCGATTTTTAACCGGGCTGAGATTGAGGCTAGCTTTGATATCGTCAATGCATTAGGTCGGGAAGCGGGTACCTTTATCGTCAATAGAGCCCGGGAAGCGGATCATAAGCTTGAGCGGGCCAAAAATATAGAGACGCTGGCCAATGATGAGTTCATGCCTGTAGCGCAGCGGCAGGAATTGCTGGAAGTCGCGGCTGAGTTACGGGCGCAGGCGCAGAATTTGAATAAGCAATGGGGAGCAGGAGGCACCTACCGTCGCATCGTCACTGCGCTGACGGCAGCGGCATCGGGCAATGTGACTGGGACGAGCGCGCAATTTACCCAGGCAGCGGCGCTCAACTATTTGCAAAGCCTGGGTGCCGAAAAAATCAAGTATATTGCAGATAGCCTGCATGATGAAACGGTGCGTGCCGCCTTGCATGGGGCATTAGCTTATGGCGGCGCAGTCGCGCGGGGGCAATCGGGTGGCGCAGCGGCCTTGGGCGCGAGCGCAAGTGTGTTGGTGAATACTCTGTTAGGTCCTGTAGAAGGCGTGTCTGAAGAAGAGAAAGACGCGCGCAAGAATATAGTCACTAGCCTAGTGGCGGGGCTTGCGGATGCAGGAGGGGTTGATGCGACATCCGCGCAGCATGCGGCGCAGATTGAAATAGAAAATAATGCCATGGTGCTGGCAGCACCGTTAGTGGCAACCCCACCTGGACTTGCTTTATTAGGCTTATTAGGCGCAGTGGCTGCAGGTGCGGTGGTGACGAAAGGAGCCATGGATTTTTATGAAGAGTATAAAAAGCGGGCAACAAATACCGAACAGCCTGGAGAAGACGGTAATCAGTTAGTGCAACCGCCTCCGCCGCCGATGATAACGCTGATAGAACCAGAGCAGCCGCCCCTGCTTCCCGGCATGGCATGGCATCAGGATGAAGAAGTGCGGCTTGAAGGCATGCCTAATCAATCTGGAGAGCATATCGTTCAGCCTTTGGCGAGGCCAAGAGAGGTTCAATCAGCAGGTAATGTGATGGAGACGCCGATTGCCGAAGGGTTAGATATATTTGACACGGTTATTTTTAGTAAGGGGGTGAAAGCCAATAGAGATAAGGATTATGTGCCGAATGCTGGTTCTGTGGATAATATGGAGCAGTTTTTTAATGGAACAGAGTTTGGTAAGGAAGTAAAGCGCGTGACTATTCCTACTAACGAGTTCTATAATGGGGAGAGGATATACAGAGCAACTGAAGGAATTGGAGATGAAATAAAAAATGGTGATTTGATGTATTTAGATAAACTGCATAGAAATCATTTGGAAGTATATTCTAGGAATAGAGTTTCCAAGCACGTTTTAAATCTTGATAGAACAATTAATCGGGATAAAACGCGAAAGGCAGAGGGTAGAAGATTGGTAAAATAAAGGGGATGTAATGTTGGATTTTAATAAATTTAAAGCACGTTTAATGGAATTTCTTCAATCTCATGGTTTGACATATGCTGATCTGAAGGCTTCGCATAAAAGAACTGGATATGCGTCGTATATTGATTGGAGAGCTGATTATAACAAATCTTTTAAGAGGGATTTTGAAAAAATAGAGAGAGCGATCGAGTTATATAACAAAGCGTTACCAGAAAAAGATATGCTGGCGGCTAAGGCAGGCCTGATGGATGTATATTTAAGAATTGGATCATTGGCAAGTAGTCCATTCGATGCAATTTCATACGATTTAACAAGGGTGCTTAACAATAAAAGTTTCAATTGGCCTTCTTTTAAAAAAGGTTACACTATTCCAAGCAAATATTTCCATAAAGAAAAAAATGAAGTTACTCAAGAAAGATTAGTAAATTTAAATATAATTAGAAATATCTTAATGGATCTAGTTCGGTCTCATGGTGTGAAGGATGAGGAATTAGAGCGCATGGATAAACGAACGAGGAATTTAATATGGGGCATCAACCTAAAAAGTGACTTTAATCAAATTTTCAATGAGAAACTGTTAGCTTTGCAGATTGCTTTTGATGCATATGAAAAAGCATCTATACAAGAGGATTTGCGAGCAGTTCGAGCAATCCTTCAAAGAATTAGGTTAATAAATTTTCAACTTTATAATTTTTCTAGTGCAGTTAGAAAGGCGCTAGTAAATGCCTGCTTAGATGAACGATTTGGGCCCGATTTCCCGGAAGATTATAAAGTGCCAGCGCACTATAATTATGAAGAATAAGCTAGGCCGTAGGGCAAGGTGAGTTTCGCTTTGGATGACCAAAGCAGTCTCTACTGGTGGCGCCTTAAAACGAAAATGAATTGATTCCTGCAGAAAAACATGGGTTTGACGGTTTCGGTCAGTGCGCCCGTGCTTACAGCGGCCCAAACTCGAGAGACAAAAAAACGGGACTAAAGCCCCGTAATAAGAAACAAGAGAAGAAGGCGGCACAGAGAGAATGATTCTCTCTGTGCGCCGAAAGGTTTGTCAGAAGACTACCCGTTAAGCTCTCAATTTCTTTGGCAATTTTGTTGATTTCACTGGATAGTCGGTCCTGAATAATTCGTAAGTTCTTTTGTGGTAAAGGTTTTGCGTCGAGATAGGGTGGCATAAATTGCAAGAAAATGGCATATTAAGAAAATAAATCCTGCAATTTGTGATGAGGCAAGAATGGGTCCAAAGGCAACGGCGAGCACAGGAGATTTATTCCGGCATCCGCTAAACGAACAGATCAATATGAAGCATCCGTTGGTGCGACTGGCGGGTTTAATCAACTGGGATCAGCTTAGCGCGTTGATGAGTGAGAGCTTCACCTCAAACAGAGGTCGACCTGCGACCTCGCCGCGGCTCATAGCCGGCTTACTGTATCTGCAATACGCATTCAATTTGTCTGATGAAGAGGTGGTGTTGGGTTGGCTGGAAAACCCCTACCAACAATTTTTTACAGGGGAAACGTACCTTCAAACTGAGGCACCGATTGACCCGTCAAGTCTAACGCGTTGGCGTAATCGGCTTGGTGAAGCGGGCGTAGAAGAGCTATTAGCGGAGACGATCGAAGCGGCCAAACGTAGTGATGTCATCAAAGCATCGAGCGTAAAACGAGTGATCGTTGACACCACGGTGATGGAGAAGGCGATATCGCATCCTACCGATTCGCGATTGCTAGAGCGTTGCCGAGAGCATCTGGTGAAAGTGGCGGCACAATACGGTTTAAAGTTACGGCAAAACTACAACCGAATTGCGCCTCGCCTATCAACCCAGATCAGCCGTTATGCGCACGCGAAGCAGTACAAACGAATGAACAAGGCGTTGGGTACACTACGTTCGCGAGTGGGGCGAGTGATGCGTGACGTTGAGAGACAAATCGAGTCAGTGGCCGTACAAGGCCGTGATGCATTGAGAGAGTTGATATCCCGCACAAAACGAATCATTTCGCAAAGGCCCAAGGATAAAGACAAACTCTATGCTCTGCATGCCCCAGAAGTGGAATGCATAGCCAAGGGCAAGGCGCGTAAGCCTTACGAGTTCGGTGTGAAAGTATCGATCACGACGACTCACCAGGAAGGGTTGGTGGTTGGCGCACGCTCAATGCCAGGAAATCCTTATGACGGTCATACGCTGGCCGAAGCACTAGAACAAGCAGCGATCCTGTGTGATGTGACTCCAGAGGTTGCGATCGTTGATCGCGGTTACAAAGGCATTGAGATCGATGGCGTAAAAATCTATCACTCTGGTATGCGTCGGGGTATCACACGTACGCTACGCGCGGTCATCAAACGACGCAGTGCCATTGAGCCCACTATTGGCCATATGAAAGCGGATGGGAAACTAGACCGAAATTGGCTCAAAGGCGCGTTAGGCGATGCCATGCACGCGGTGCTCTGTGGTGCTGGGCATAACTTACGTATGATCCTCAGAAAGCTTCGGCTTTTTTACGTCTTTCTTTTATCCGTTTTATTCCGTCATACCTTTACTGTTGGTTTGAGTTTTTAGATCACATAGTACGCAAAACGATTTATTCAGGACCGACTGGATAGGTTTTGCTTGCAGCGGGTACAAGAAAATTTCGACCCGCCGGTTTTGCGCGCGGCCAGTCGGTGTGAGGTTGTCCGCAATGGGTTGAGCTTGCCCGCGCCCTTCAGAGGAGAGCCGGCCAGAGGCAACGCCGCGGCTGACGAGAAAGTTAACCACCGCTAGTGAGCGGCTTTGTGAGAGCGTCATATTGTAAGGGACCGCGCCGGTATTATCGGTGTGACCAATGATCCGGGCGACCAACTCTGGATTTTGCACTAAGGTGCGCGCCACCTCATCAAGAGCCGGCGTAAATGTTGGCCGGATTTGATAGCTATTCGTTGCAAAAGAGACTGAACTCGGAATATTGACTTTGAGCGAACCGTCTTGTTGTTCAGTGATTTGCGTGCCAGTGCCTTGTGTGGCGCCTGCTAAGCGTTGCTTAATAGCTGACCAGTTGTAAGCCGTCATACCGCCCGCTACGGCGCCGATTGCACCGCCGATCATTGCGCCTTCCGAGTTGCCAATTAGCGCGCCCAAGCCAGCGCCCGTTGCAGCACCGATGCCAGTGCCTAGCGCGGCATTGTTTTGTTGCCCAGCAGGCGCTGCACAACCTGCCAAAAGTGCGCTAACGAGTAGGCAAGAAGCCAAAGGTTGGACGATTTTTTTTGAGTTAATGTTCATAATACACTCCGGAGATTAAGTTATGGCGCTAAAGTTTGTTGCCGCCACTGGCGCAACCCTAACTGTAAGGATGACCTTCACACAAGCATCAGTTTGAGTTACTGTCTGAGTGTGAATAGATTAAGGTTGCTCTAGAGCGAGCGTTTTGTGCAATATATTTTGATATTTCTTCGGTCATTGTCTGAATTGCGCATCACCTGAATGCTTTGTATCAGTTTGAATTATCCAATTTGCCTTGATCTCGCGTTATGATGAATGATTTCGAGCCGCTGTTATTAAGCTTAAGGGATAGGGCTATGGCAGGTTTGTGCTGCGTAGTTTTACCCTGCGGCCCAATAGGCCCGCTACCGTTACAATGAATGAGATAGAAATTTTATGAGTATTGATAACGCTCAGATTCAAGCTGCACTCGCTCAGATTATCGATCCGCATATGGGCGAGGACCTGATCTCAACAAAAAGCATTCACCATAGTGCGATCGAAAAAGGCTGCGTGACGGTTGATGTGGTGCTCAACTATCCGGCGCAAAGTCAGTTTGAGGCGCTGCATACTCGCATTACCCATGCGCTTTCTGCCTTGCCTGGGGTGGAGAGTGTTGACATCACTATTTCGCAGCAAATTACCGCACACGCGGTTCAGCACGGTATTAAATTACTCCCCAATGTGAAAAATATCATTGCCGTCGCATCTGGCAAAGGTGGGGTGGGTAAAAGCACCACAGCCGTTAACCTAGCGCTGGCGCTGGCGGCCGAAGGAGCGAGCGTTGGCCTGCTGGATGCCGATATCTATGGCCCATCCCAGCCGATGATGCTTGGCCTTGAGGGCAAGCCTGAATCAAAAGACGGCAAATCGATGGAGCCGCTTGAGCGCTATGGCATTCAAGTGAATTCGATTGGTTTTTTGGTTGGCACGGATACGCCAATGGTTTGGCGGGGGCCAATGGTCACGTCTGCATTTGATCAGTTGCTAAAGCAAACCAACTGGCGTGAACTAGACTATTTAGTTATCGACATGCCGCCGGGTACTGGGGATATCCAGTTGACGCTAGCGCAGCGGGTGCCAGTGACTGGCGCGGTGATTGTGACTACGCCGCAAGATATTGCCTTACTTGACGCTAAAAGAGGGCTAAAAATGTTCGAGAAAGTGGGGATTCCAATTCTTGGCATTGTGGAGAATATGAGTACGCATATTTGTACTCAATGTGGGCATGCAGAGCCTATTTTTGGCGCGGGCGGTGCAGCGCAAATGTGCGCTCAATACGGCGTTGAACTGGTGGGTAGTTTGCCGCTTGATATCAGTATTCGTGAGCGCACCGATGCGGGGTGTCCAACTGTGGTGGCGCAGCCGCAAGGTCACAATGCAGGCATTTATCGTGAAATTGCTCGCAAAGTTGCCATTGCTATTGCGCGTAAGGCGCGCGATATGCGCTCAAAGTTTCCAGATATTGTGGTGCAAAATACCTAGCGTCTTAGCGAGTACAATTTTCCCATATTCTGCCTCGAAAGCAGTATTATGATGTTTGAGTTAGCGTGATGGGGGGCTAATTTTTTTCATAAAGACCGCATTTTATCGCAGTACGAGTATTAGAGGATTGCATGAAAAACCAATCAGGCAAGGTGCTTTCTCCGGTTTTTATCATGCTGATGATAGTGGGTGTTTTCAGTGTGCTGAATGCCGGATGTTCGACTTTATTCGGGCCGCGTGAAAAGAGCGCGCACGCGATACTTCTGCCGGTGGTGGGGGGTACTGCACGCGGTACGGTTAATTTTGTTGAGCGTGCAGATGGTATGCAGGTCACCTACAATATCGTGGACTTACCGCCAAACAGTGATTACAGATTTCAAATTTATGAACGGGGCCACTGCGATGCATTCACTGCACGCAATACTGGTCAAGTGTTCGACCCGAGTCGCTTGAGTTGGAGTGGCACACCGGGTAACGCGCGCCCAGCAGGCAATATGCCCAATATTAAAGCGGACACAAATGGTGTCGCAACGGGTTTTGTGGTGGTCACTGAATTGACATTGGACGGTATTCGTTCAGTGATCGGCCGCTCGGTTGTTGTGCTGCATGATGAGGATACTTCTGTAGGAAAATCACGGCTTGCTTGTGGCGTGATTCGACGGTAGGTGTAGGTAGTCTATTTTGGTTAAAAAAACTCAAAAAATTTATTGCATAATTTTTTTTAACCTTCTATAGTACGAAAACACGTGATGGAATTTAGAGGTAATCCTCGTTTGTGATGATTCCATCCGTGTGCAGCAGATGTCATCCGTCTGCAGTATGGGGCGGTTTATTTTTCATTATTAGAATGAGGAAGTAATCATGACCGATAGCAAAAAAACCACCACACAAGATACCCAATTGAAAGACGAAGCTCTCACCGAGTTTTGTGCTTCCGAATCGACAATGGGTGGCTCAGGACAATATAGAGAAGCTGGCGTTGGTCGGTTCCTATAAGGATCGACTGATCGTCGCCTAACGAATGCCAGGCCAGTATTCTAGAAGCAAATAAATGACTTGCCTGGCATTCTTTCAACGAAAAAATGGGGAGAAAACCATGATTAAGAATCAAGAACTCAATTCGCAAGCTATCCAATTAGATGATGAAGCGTTAACGCAATTTAGCGCTTCTGAAGCAACCATGGGTGGCTCAGGACAATATAGAGAAGCTGGCGTTGGTCGGTTCCTATAAGGATCATCGGCTCATAAGGGAGGTGCCAGACACAAGCACTTAATCTACTCTTAGGTGCTTTGTCTGGCGTTTTTGGAAAACAATTACATAAAAAAGATAGATGCCTCATCATTTGATGCCCAATATTTTTGGGGCTTGTTTTTCAGGGCAAATTATTGTGCTCGACGTGATCCGTGATCGGTACGTCGTTTTATCTCATGGGCAGTCAGCCGCAGTCGCTCCTTATCTTGGCCTTGATTCGGCTTCTTTTGAAGTGAATGTTGCCTCCAATACCAGTATTTTGCAAAAATTAATTGAGGCCCATTTAGTCACAGAGCAAACCTTTCCGGCAGTCGATCCCAAATTAAATTCGGTCAGTCCTTCCCCGCAAACAGGAGGGATGTCTGCTAATGGGTGGAAGCTGGCGGATAATGCTTTTGAGCATAGGCCTGCTTGGCGCTGGATTATAAGAGCGATGCTTGACCTAAGAGCGGTACACAAGCACGCTACAAAGCAGGGGCTCACTGGCGTCTTGCAACTGTGTTCTCAAGCTATTGGGCAAAATGATTTGCGTTTTGGGCAAACAGAAGAATACACGCCTTTTGTGAATGCACTCAATTGGGCGTGTTTATTCTATCCAAAACCCACTAAATGCCTGGAGTGGTCTGCAGCGCTAACGCTCGTGTGTGCGCGTGCCGGCCTGGCATCAAAGCTGCTAATTGGCGTCCAATCTTTCCCATTTTATGCGCATGCGTGGTCGGAAACTGACCATGCGATCATTGGCGACAGTGCTCTGAGAAGAAAGGAGCTGTCCGTCATTCTTGAATTTCCAACACCGCTCTTGGAATTACCCTATGACCGTTCTCGGCATCATTTATCCCCAAACACAGGAATTTTTAACGCCAAACCGGGACTGGGTTTTAACTCAAGATAAAACCGGCCAAATAGCCGGTGCGTTATGGCAGGAAGCAGACGAGCGCCATACTACATGCACTCTGTATCGTGAGAGCGAAGCGTATTTCTATGGCTTTTATGGGCAAGCTTTTTCAAAGCAAGACAATACTGAAATTAATGAAAATGACTTGCGTGAGATTGCCTTAAAAGGCCCGTCTTTATTAACCGCTAAATTTTGGGGGCGGTATTTATTTGTCTGCTTTGATAAGGTAGCCAAGAAATTCATTTGCTGTTGCGATCCGAGTAACCAGTGGGCAATCTATTGGTCATGGTCTGAGCGCCACGGGTTGTTGTTTTCAGACAGCATGACCTGCTTGCATCAGACGCTCAAGGAGAGGGGCGAGCGCCCGGGATGGAATACCTCGTTTTTTACCACTTGGCTGCGAACCGGTTCAGTGCAAAGTGGCGAGTTGCCATTTGAGGGTGTCTCGGAGCTGCCACCAGGATGCGCTATTTTCTATACGCATGGACATAAGCCGGAAATGTTGCCGGTTTGGAATCCGCTGATGAGCGCGACAGATGGCTTAGCCTCTCAAAATCCGTATGAGATTTTGAAAAACTACCTGAGCTTGCAGATGCCAAACGATGAGCGGCCGGTATTAGAACTTTCAGGCGGCTTAGAGTCGAGCTCTGTTTTATTGGCATTGCGCGCGGTAGCGCCTGCTCAGCAGCGGATTGCTTGCGCTCATTATTACAATTCGGCGGTGGGCTCGTCTAACGAACTTGAGCATGCCCGCCGCGTCGCCCAAAGCGCCGGTGCTCAGCTCGGTGAAATCGACACTGACGTTTTATCGTTTGCGCCGGTCAAAGATCTGCCGCGTGTTGCCAAGCCGCATATCCGATATTGCTTGCTGGCCTTTAATCAGCATTTTGCGAGCCGGCTCGAAGAGCGTGAAAATAGTGTTTTGATTAGCGGACATGGCGGGGATTCGCTCTTTCTAGCACCGCCGCCTTTTGGCGTGCTGGCCGATGCCATGCTCACGTTGCGCTGGCGGCAGTTGTTTCGGATTGCGATGGATTTGGCGTTGATCCGTAGAACATCGCTCGCGCACATTGGGTGGCAGGCTATCAAGTCTGCACTCGCTGCGGACCCCTCCGAGGGCGTGAGCGGCACATTTGGCTTAATCTCTGACGCGGCCCAATTACCCCCCCTTGATGGCCGCTCTCATTTGCATCCGTTTATGCAAAAAACCAAGACTCGCTTGCCTGGCAAGTTATACCAATTATTCCTCGCCTATTTGGCGCTTGATGATGTCAGGACGCCAGCGTATCCATTCAAAAAGGGTACGCATTATCCATTTCTTTGCCAGCCAATGGTCGAATATGCGCTGTCGATACCCAGCTACCGTCATTTTGATGGTCCCCATAATCGGATTATCGTGCGGCAAGCCGTCTCCGAGGCAACCGGCTATCCACATCTCTGGCGGCGTAACAAAGGTGAAACCTCCGGTATCGATTTGCTCGGCATACGCCAACATAAGGATCATGTGATGGCGCACTGTCTTGAGGGTTTTCTTGTTAAGCAAGGGTATATCGACCCAATTAAAACCCGTCACGCAATCCAGGAAAGTTGCAAAGGTCGTAGCGAATATTTTATGGATATTCTTCATCTTTATGCCGCAGAACTCTTTATTCAAGGATGGCAATAGCCAATGAAATTAGTCAAAATGCCTAAAGCCTTTAAGGCGATTCGTTTTCTGTTTAGCTGCTTATGGACCGCTGAGCGGTATGCGCGCTGGCAAGTGATTGCAGCTACCGGATGTACCGGATTTTCAATTGGTCTGGCCGTGGTGACGCCAGTGCTGCTTAAATTGTTGATTGACGATTTTTCTAATTTATCGACTTCATCAATCACCGCTTATGCGCTGTGTATAGCGTATGGCTGTGCGTGGTTTTTCTCACAAGCGTTGCGGCGTGGTGAGCAGTATCTGGTGACGGCAATCAATGAGCGCATCAAACGGTCGATCACGGTCAATTATGTTAGCCAAGTCCTTAACCGTCCCGCTGCTGCGCTGAGTGACCACCAAAGCGGTGCTTCGGCGAGCGAGGTAAGCCGCGCACAAGACAGTGTGATGCGTGCTCTGATTGGGATTTTTTGGCATATTGCGCCACTTTGCATTGAAATTAGCCTAGCTTGCATTGTCGTATTTTTTATGTTTGGCGCGGTTTATGCTTTTGTCCTACTCGGATTTTTATCGGCGTATCTGTATTCCACGACCCTAACGATTTCCTATTATACGGGCTTACAGCGTCAGAAAAATCTGGCTTCGGACCGTGCCTCAACTGTGCTGATTGATACCCTCACGCATGCCGATACGGTCAAAGCTTTTTCAAATGAAGCGGGCGAATTGAGACAGCTTGACCGAGTTTACAAGGCGCGAGAACAAGCGAGTGTCCAGCTTGCTCGAAAAATGGAAATCTTCGGCGTGCTGCAGTTACTGATTGTTGGCATTGGGCTCGCTACGCTGACGAGTATGGCGTGCCGAGATATCTTTGCGCAGCGGTTTACCGTGGGCGACTTCGCGCTGTTAAATGGTTACCTTTTGCAATTCACCCTGCCATTGAGTTCTTTTGGTTATGCCATCCGTGAAGCACGGCTTGGTTTGTTCAATCTCGAAGAGCTGCTGGATAAATTGGAGACCCGCTGGGATTTCAAGTCTGCTAGTGATGCGCTGTTTGAGCGAGCGCCATCGATCCAATTTAAGCAGGCGAGTTTTAGCCATGCTCCGAGTAAATACGTTTTGCGAGATGCGAGCTTTACCGTTCCAGCCGGTGCATTTTGTGCGATTGTCGGCCCGACTGGCGCTGGTAAGTCGACCTTGATGAAGTTGTTATTGCGTTTGTATTCATTGGATAGCGGAGCGATTTTGATTGATGGTCGACCGATCGAATCGTTTTCTGAGCAAAAGTTGCGTCAGTCGGTCAGTTATGCCACTCAGGACGCGCATTTGCTCGATCGGTCGTTACGCGAAAACATCAATTTTGCTTGTCCGCATGCATCAGAGGCAGAGCTTACGCGGGCCATCAGCACAGCGGCGCTCACGCCAGTGATTGCGGCTGCAGCTGCTGGGCTCGAAACTCAAATTGGTGAGCGCGGTAACAAACTCTCAGGCGGGGAACGGCAGCGTGTCACGCTGGCCCGCGCACTTTTGAGGCAAAGTCATTTACTCCTTTTAGACGAGCCAACAGCCGCCCTTGATGGGCAAACTGAAGCGACGATTTTTAAGCATTTGCATGAACGTTATCTTCAAACCACCCGGCTTATCATCGCTCATCGGCTATCAGCCATTCAACATGCGGATTTGATCCTAGTGTTAAAAGATGGCGCGATTGCTGAGCAAGGCACGCATGGTAGTTTGTTGGCGAAAAATGGCATTTATGCGAGCCTTTGGCATAAGCAGGTTGGGTCCCCTATGCTTGAACAGCGTCAAGTCAGCGCCGCGTTTTGAAGTGGCAGGTAGTGGCAGCGCAAGCATTAAGCGCAATCATGCTATTGTTTTATAGCGTGGACCTGCGTTAAGCTAAGCCGCAGTCAGCCAGCGGTGGTGCCGGCAGCGAGGCACCACATTCAGCGCCAGGCCGGCGAATGTGTAGCGGGTCCCACCAAGCTGCTTCAATCAAGTAAAATAGTCGCTTTTACTTCTCTTCTCAGCACATCGAATGACAATTAAATCCGATAAATGGATTCGGCGTATGGCCGAAACGCATAAGATGATCGAGCCGTTTTCAGCGAACCAAGTTCGTCTCGGCGAAGATGGCCAAAAGATTGTCAGCTATGGCACCTCAAGCTATGGCTACGATATCCGGTGTGCGGACGAATTTAAAATCTTCACCAATATCAATTCAACGATCGTCGATCCGAAAAATTTTGATGAAAAATCGTTTGTTGATTTTAGGGGAGACGTTTGTATTATTCCGCCCAATTCGTTTGCGCTGGCGCGTACGGTTGAGTATTTTCGGATTCCGCGCAGTGTCTTGACGGTTTGCCTAGGAAAATCGACCTATGCGCGCTGTGGCATTATCGTTAATGTGACGCCGTTTGAGCCAGAATGGGAAGGTTTTGTGACGCTGGAGTTTTCTAATACGACACCGCTGCCCGCCAAGATTTACGCTAATGAAGGCGTGGCGCAGGTATTATTTTTTGAGAGCGACGAGGTATGTGAGGTCTCATATCGTGATCGTGACGGAAAATATCAAGGGCAAAGAGGCGTGACTTTGCCCAAAGCTTAAGCGTTTAATGTGCGGCTTTGGCCGCTGAAGTTTGAGTAAAACGCTGCGTGCTTGCTATCTTGGGCAGACCTACCCGGTATCCACGCTTTGAAATTCTCTCCCTCGTCTTTGAGAAACCTCTTTAATGAAATTTCGTTTTCCCGTCGTTATTATCGATGAAGATTTTCGCTCCGAAAATATTTCGGGCTCTGGTATTCGTGCATTGGCTGAAGCAATTGAAGGCGCAGGCATGGAGGTGCTTGGCTTAACGAGTTACGGTGATCTGACATCCTTTGCGCAACAGTCAAGTCGCGCCTCGTGTTTCATTCTTTCAATTGATGACGATGAAATCAGCGCCAGCGGTGTCGATGAAAATGGCGAAATCATGGGCGCTTTGATTGCCTTGCGTGCTTTCATCGCCGAGGTGCGCCGGCGTAATGCCGATCTGCCGATTTTTTTGTATGGCGAGACGCGCACCTCGCGGCATATTCCAAACGATATCTTGCGCGAGTTGCACGGCTTTATTCATATGTTTGAAGACACGCCGGAGTTTGTGGCGCGCCATATTATACGTGAGGCGAAAAGCTACCTTAATTCGCTGGCGCCGCCGTTTTTTCGGGCGTTGACCCACTATGCTGCGGATAGTTCATATTCATGGCATTGCCCAGGACACTCGGGGGGCGTCGCGTTTTTAAAAAGTCCGATTGGTCAGATGTTCCATCAGTTTTTTGGTGAGAACATGCTGCGTGCTGATGTGTGCAATGCTGTCGATGAATTGGGCCAATTACTTGATCATACGGGTCCAGTGGCCGCCTCTGAACATAATGCCGCGCGCATTTTTAACGCCGATCATGTGTTCTTTGTCACCAACGGCACATCGACTTCTAACAAGATTGTTTGGCATGCAACCGTGGCGCCTGATGATATTGTTTTGGTTGACCGCAATTGCCATAAATCGATTTTGCACGCGATTACAATGACCGGTGCGATCCCCGTGTTTTTAACGCCCACACGCAATCACTATGGGATTATCGGCCCCATTCCACGGGATGAATTTAAGCCAGAAAACATTCGCCGCAAGATTGAAGCTAACCCGTTTGCACGTGAGGTGCTCAAGCAAAATCCACTCGTGCGGCCGCGGATCTTGACCATCACGCAAAGCACCTATGATGGGGTGGTGTACAACGTTGAAATGATTAAAGAGCTGCTTGGAGATCTGCTGGACACGTTGCATTTTGACGAAGCTTGGTTGCCACATGCCGAGTTTCACCCCTTTTACCGGGATATGCATGCGATTGGCGCTGGCCGCGCACGCACCGGTGCACTGGTTTTTGCGACGCATTCAACGCATAAATTACTGGCGGGTATTTCGCAAGCATCGCAGATTGTGGTGCAAGATTCGGAGCATTCTACGTTTGATCGGCATCGCTTTAACGAAGCGTATCTGATGCATACCTCAACCAGCCCGCAATACGCGATTATCGCCTCGTGTGATGTGGCGGCTGCAATGATGGAGCCGCCTGGTGGCACTGCGCTGGTCGAGGAATCGATTGCCGAGGCGCTTGATTTTCGCCGTGCCATGCGCAAAGTGGGGGCTGACTATGAGGCTGATTGGTGGTTTGAGGTTTGGGGGCCAGGCGCTTTAGCTGAAGAAGGCATCGGGGACCGTGAAGATTGGATGCTGGCGCCGAATGACCGTTGGCATGGCTTTGGCGCGCTTGCCGAAGGTTTTAATATGTTGGACCCGATCAAGGCGACGATTATCACGCCAGGTCTTAATGTAGACGGAGAATTTGGCGAGACGGGTATCCCCGCTGCGATAGTAACGCGCTATCTTGCTGAGCATGGCATCATTGTTGAAAAAACCGGACTCTATTCTTTTTTCATCATGTTTACCATTGGCATTACGAAAGGCCGCTGGAATAGTATGGTGACCGAACTCCAGCAATTTAAGGATGACTACGACAGTAATCAGCCGCTATGGCGCATCTTGCCGGAGTTTGTGGCCAGCTATCCGGCCTATGAAAAAGTCGGCTTGCAGGATTTGTGTCAACAGATTCATACGGTCTATAAGTCAAACGATGTGGCCCGGATGACCACTGAGATGTATCTGTCCAATATGGAGCCTGCGATGAAGCCGGCTGATGCGTTTGCCAAACTCGCGCACCGCGAAATCGATCGGGTGCCGATTAATGAACTCGAAGGCCGCGTCACGAGCGTACTATTAACGCCTTATCCGCCGGGCATTCCATTGTTAATCCCAGGCGAGCGCTTCAATCGTGCGATTGTCCGTTATTTACAATTTGCGCGTGAATTTAACCAGCATTTTCCGGGTTTTTATACGGATATTCACGGTCTGGTGGCAGAGACCGTGAATGGGCGCGCTGAATATTTTGTCGATTGTGTGCGCAGCGCATGACCTGTGCATCAAATAGAGTGTTGAATTAAGTTTAAGTAACGTCAGGTTACACTATCCGAACTGACGTTACTTAGGCGCTTTGCAAGCGGCAATCTGCACTGATGTTACTTAGCGCTTTGCAAGCGGCAACTTGCACTGACGTTACTTAAGCGCTTCACGAGCGGCATTAAGTGCCAACTGGACTTGTTCCGGTGCGGTGCCACCTGGATGCCGGCGGCTTGCGACTGAGCCTTCGAGCGTTAAATAGCTAAACACCTCTGGCTCGATTAAGGATGCATTCTCCGGCAGGATACCGCGTAACTCAGCCAGTGTGAGATCGGTCAGATTACAATCGCGTTCGACGCAAACGCGTACTGCATGCGCCACGGCTTCATGCGCATCGCGAAACGGTACGCCGCGCTTGACCAAATAATCGGCTAAATCCGTGGCCGTCGCATACCCTTGTAATGCTGCTGCGCGCATGGCTGCGGGTTTGACCTCAATGCCGCTTACCATATCTGCAAAGATTCGCAAGGTATCGGTTATGGTATCAACGGTATCAAATAGGGGCTCTTTATCTTCTTGATTGTCTTTGTTATAGGCCAGCGGCTGCCCTTTAACCAAGGTCAATAACGCTATCAGGTTGCCGTTGACGCGACCAGTCTTGCCACGGGCGAGCTCGGGGATATCTGGGTTCTTCTTTTGCGGCATGATCGATGAGCCGGTACAAAAACGGTCAGCTAAATCAATAAACCCCACGCGCGGGCTCATCCACAGCACCAGTTCTTCAGAGAAACGCGAGAGGTGAGTCATAATCAGAGCGGCTGCGGCTGTGAATTCAATCGTAAAATCTCGATCGGAAACGGCATCGAGTGAATTGGCGCATAGCTTATCAAAGCCAAGTAAGTCGGCAACCCGCTGCCGATCAATCGGGTAACTGGTGCCGGCCAGAGCAGCAGCGCCTAAGGGCAGATGGTTAACGCGCTTGCGGCAATCCAGTAAACGTTCGCTGTCGCGCGCCAGCATTTCGACATAAGCCAGTAAATGGTGGCCAAAGGTGACGGGCTGAGCCACTTGCAAATGCGTAAAACCGGGCAAAATCGTCGCCACGTGATGTTGGGCAAGGTCGATCAGAACACGCCGCAACTCAATTAGCAGCGTATGGATGTGATCGATTTCACCGCGTAACCAGAGCCGCATATCCGTCGCGATTTGATCATTGCGCGAGCGGCCAGTATGCAAGCGTTTACCCGCGTCGCCAATCAGTGTAGTGAGGCGCGCTTCAATATTTAAATGGACATCTTCTAAAATAAGCTGCCAGTTGAATTCACCGCCTTCTATTTCGTCTCGGATTTGCGCCATCCCACGCTTGATCTGGTTGAGGTCGTCCAGGCTGATGATGGCGCATTCCGCCAGCATCGTGGCGTGGGCGAGTGACGCTTCGATATCGACGAAGGCAAGCCGTTTATCAAAAAAAACCGATGAAGTGTAGCGCTGGACGAGTTCGGATAACGGTTCGGAAAAACGAGCCGACCATGCTTCGCCTTTTTTATTAAGCTGAGAGGTCATTGAGATCGCCAATAGAGGGGATAGGCCACCTGGCCTATGCAGTTCAAAGATTTTTAGATTATAACAAGCCCTGCGTGGCTTATCATCCATATAGAAAGAGTTTGTAAAGCTTAGTGAACTGAACAAAGTTAAGCGGCTCTTTTGCAAAAAGGCAGCGAGTGCGTGCTACCATTCATTTTTAATTTACCTGTGTTGCAATGCATTCTAAGTCAACTCCGTTACGAGCACCTAGCACGCTAGTGATTGCTTCGCGACAAAGCCGTTTAGCCCTGTGGCAAGCTCAATATGTCAGCGATGCGTTGCAAAAATTATATCCAGCGACAAAGATTGAAATCCTGGGCATGACAACGCGCGGTGATCGGATTCTCGACCGTGCCCTCTCGAAGGTCGGTGGCAAGAGCCTTTTTGTTAAAGAGCTTGAATATGCACTGGCCGATGGCCGGGCTCACCTTGCGGTGCATTCGTTAAAGGATGTGCCGATGTTATTGCCAGAGGGGCTTAAGCTGGCGGCTATTTTGGAGCGAGCGGATCCGCGCGATGCTTTTGTTTCTCCTTATTACGAGTCGCTGGCTGGATTGCCAGCGGGTAGCGTGGTTGGCACCTCGAGTTTGCGCCGCGAGGCAATGGTGCGCGCGCGCTATCCGCACCTTAAAGTGCACCCGTTGCGTGGCAATTTGGATACCCGCCTGAATAAATTGGATGCCGGTGAATATGCGGCGATTATCGTGGCGGCTGCGGGCTTAATCCGGCTTGATTTGAGTGAACGTATTCGCCTGTTGCTGGAGCCGAGTGAGAGTTTGCCGGCTGCTGGACAAGGCGCACTGGGGATTGAAATTTGTGCAGAGCGTGCTGATGTCGAAGCTTGGCTTGCGCCGTTGCATCATCACCGCACGGCCTTCGCAGTTGAGGCTGAACGGGCTGTGTCTTGCTCGCTTGGCGGTAGTTGTGACGTGCCATTGGCGGCTTTTGCTCAATGGGAGGGGGAGCTGTTGCATTTAGAGGCGAAGGTGGCAACGCCTGATGGTGGGCGGGTTCTGTGCGCGCAAGGTCAAGCAACGCCAAGTACGCTGGCGCAGGCGGTAGCGCTTGGGCAGAGTGTCGCCGCTGAATTAGGTAGGCAGGGCGCGCATGAGATTGTGCAAGCGCTGAGTTCGCCTGCCGCCCCGGCGCATGGCGAATAGATGGGCAGTTTTTTAATGGCGCGTGGGCGTAGCGTGCTTTACCATTGTTTAATCCAATGATGTGTATGCCGCTGCAGGCTATGACGCGTACCGCTGTGCTTACTGGCTCACGAGGGCAATCTGTTAGCCTGCTCCAGGCATTGGCGGTAGCTGGCATGGAGGCCTTTGAGTTTCCGCTGATCGAGATTTTCTCAACGAATGACCATACGCTGTTGGCTAAGGCATTTGCTGTGCTGGAGCAATATGCACTGGTTATTTTTGTGTCGCCGGCGGCGATTGAATTTGCCTCGGCTCATTTGCCGCTACAATGGCCAGCGATGGTGCCCATCGCTGTGGTCGGGCCAGGCAGTGTCCGCGCGCTTAAGCAGTACGGCATTGCCGCGCCATTACAGCGCGTCATTGCACCGGCTCAGCGGAGCGCAGACCAAGCGGTGCGATATGACTCTGAGGCGCTGGCAGCAGCCCTCGATCAAACGCTTGGCTTGGCCTCATTAAACGGGCGTAGCGTGCTGATTGTACGCGGCGACAGCGGCCGTGAATGGCTGGCTGATACCTTACGTGCAGAGGGCGCTCAGATTGAGGTGGTCAGCGCCTACCGCCGCGCGCTGCCTGTGCCTACGCTAGCTCAATGGACACGCGTACGCGCATTGCTGGCGGGTGAGCCGCATGCTTGGCTGTTGACGAGTTCGCAAGGGGTGCGTAACTTGGAGCGCTTAGCTCAAGCCCATTTAAGTGAGGCTGAGCAAAGCGCGCTGAAGCGCTCCCCGATCATTGTGCCGCACGCACGGATTGCCGAATGTGCGGATGCGGCGGGTTTTGTTACGATTACGCAATGTCACGCGGGCGATGAATCGATTGCGCGTGCTTTGCTTTTTTCCACAAGTTAGCGCTATAGGCGTATAAGCATGACTGATCATAAAAATCTGACGCAAGAAGCTTCATCGAAAGTTCCAGCAAAACCAGCCAGCGGCGCGCAGCCATTTCTTTCTGCGCCTGCGGCAACTAAGCCGCAACGCGCGGCTGGCATGCTTTGGCTTTGGTTGATCTGGTTATTGACGGTGGCCGGCGGGCTTGCTGGCGGCTACGTCTTGCACCAAAAATTTAAATCTGAAAATACCCAACTTATTGAGCGCCAACAGACCAATGAGCGCGCGTTGATTGAAGCGGGTATCAAGAGCCAGCAAGCACTTGATACGCTAGGCCAGGTGCAAATGCAATTGGTGCAGTTGACGGGCAAGTTGGACGAAACTCAAACTCGACAGCAGGCCTTGGAGAGTCTTTCGCAAAAATTGACGCAAAGCCGGGATGATTGGATGTTAGCTGAAGTCGAGCAGACCTTAGCGTTTGCCAATGAGCAGTTGCAGCTGACCGGCAATGCTCAGCGGGTTTTGGTGACACTGCACAATGCCGATACGCAATTGGCCGCCAGCACTTCACCGCGAGCGTTGGCGGTGCGTAAAGCGCTTGGGCGGGACCTGGAAGCGTTAAAAGCAACGCCGCATATTGACCTGATGGGACTTGCGCTCAAACTGGATGCGGTCTTGGCGCTGGTTGATACGTTGCCGCTGGCGGGCGAGGCGGCCGTGCCGTTAGCCGTGCCAACAGCGAATAGCGAGAGTCCGACTGAGCGCAAGCCGCCCCTGTGGCAAATTGGCTGGCAGCGTTTTAAGGCCGGCGTGATGCAGCAGCTAGCGAGTTTCGTACAAGTGCGCCGGCTTGATCATGCTGACACTTTATTCGTTGCGCCGGATCAAGGTTATTTTTTACGTGAGAATTTAAAGCTAAGGCTGTTAGCGGCACGTTTATCGCTTTTTGCGCGTAATGCGGTCCAGTTAAAAGCGGATGTGCAGGGGGTGACAGCTGCTCTGACGCGTTATTTCGATGCGGCCTCAGCGCATACGAGTAGTGCGCTTGAGTCAATCAAACAGATTGAACAAGCTTCTGCCGACGTGGCGTTACCAAGTTTAGAGGCCAGCTTGCAAGCTGTGCGTCAACAAAAAAGCGGGAGCTAAGCGATGGCAATCCGAGGGCTTTTATGGCTGGCTTTCTTATTTACGGCAGCTGTTTTGATTGCGGTGCTGGGCAGTTTGGGCACGGGGCAAGTGCTGATTATCCAGGCGCCTTACCGCATCGATATGTCGATCCATTTATTCGGCGTGATGCTGGTGGCCGCATTTATTGCATTCTACCTACTGCTCCGTTTGCTGGCTCATTTATTCCAAATGCCCGCACGTTTAGCGGCATATCGTATGCGTTTACGTGCGGCTAAGGCGCGTGATGCGCTGTCCTCTGCGGTGAGTCACCTTTTTGCTGGCCGCTTTACCCGGGCGGAAAAAGCGGCTCGTACCGCCTCTCTGAGTGTGGAAAATAAAGATGCTGCAGCGTTGATTGGCGCACGTGCTGCGCATCAACTGCATGAATATGCCCGCCGCGATGAATGGTTGGCGCAGGCCACTGCAAGTCAGTGGCAAGAAGCTAGGCTGTTGTCCAGCGCTAAAATGTGCATCGATGCGCATGATGCAGAAGGGGCTTTGGCAGCACTCAGTGAGATGCCAGCTCAAAGCGCGCGCCGTTTCTCGGCTCAGCACATTGCCCTACGTGCGCACCAACAGCTTAAGCATTGGCCACAAGTGTTACAGGTGATCAAAGCCCTCAATGCGCATGAAGCGTTGCACCCCTTCGCCAGTTCGTGGCAGCGCTTGCAGCAGGTGGCGGCAGAGCACGTTTTGCATGAATGCCGTTATGAGGCACAAGCGCTTCTTATGGGTTGGCATAGCCTGCCTCTCTCGGAACAACAGAGGCCACGCACAGCGGATTTGGCGGCGCAGCTACTGATTGCTTTAGAGCGGCATAAAGAGGCTCGGCGCATTATTGAGGAAGTGCTTGCTGAGCATTGGGATGCGTGTTTGTTACGGCGTTATATTCAATGCGCGGGCCAGGATCCTTTGCCTTTAATTCAACGAGCAGAGGCATGGCAACTTGAGCACCCAGACGACCCTGATTTGCTGTTTACGCTGGGGGGGTTGTGCCAGCAGCAAAAACTATGGGGCAAAGCGCAAGCTTTTCTGGAAACAGCATTGCGCCTTGCCAGCCGCAGCGAGGATAGCGTTATGTTGCGCGCAGAAGCGCATCGGGCGCTGGCTCGTTTGCACGAAGAGCTGGGTCAGCGTGATCAGGCGAGCGAGCACTATCGAGCCAGCGCGCTTGTGTTTGAATTGAAAATGGGGGGGTACCCTAATATTCCTTAATGAACTGTCTTCAAAATTGAACTCTCATTTTGTTGACTCGCGGCTTTGGCAGGGGAAACATATTCTTTCGGCGGAATTTTTCCGCTGAGCAGGTCATCGAAGAGCTGGCGTGAGCGGCCACGTAAATAAGGCGCGATGACTGATAAAATATGCCGGCTTGCTTGATTTAGCTCTGCGCCAATCGCGGCTTGGTCATTATATTTACGCGGATTCATGACAAATTGATAGGACAGCCAATAAGTCGCCAGCACGCACATATTGGTTGACATGGTCTCGATCTCCGCCGGCGTGGCTGCCATCTCGCCGTCAGCGACCAGCAACTCGCATAAATCCCGCGCAAAGCGCACCTTATGTTCCATAATTTGTTTGAAATGCGTCTCAAGTGTGCGATTGCGTGCCAGCAGGTCATTCAGGTCGCGGTACAGAAACCGGTAGCGCCAAAGAAAATTGGTCATATATTGTAGATAGGCCCACACTTCATCGATGGTCGTCCGATGATTTTCTGGAAAACGCAGGCGTTTCTCGATTTCTTGTTCAAACTGTGTAAAGATGCTGTTGATAATGTCATCTTTATTGCGAAAATGATAATAAAGGTTGCCCGGACTAATTTCCATTTCGTCAGCAATGGTGGTTGTCGTGACGTTGGGCTCCCCAATTTCATTAAAAAGTTTTAAAGAAAGTTCAAGAATGCGCTCACGCGTGCGGCGAGGTGGTTTTGCGTCTATCATTTTATATCCCTATTTTAAATTTAGATAAGTCTAAGAAGAGCGGCTTGGATCTATTACGGGACTATAAGCCATTATAGTGAGCTTAAGCACAGTTAGGCGGGGCCTTGTGTCGTGCTTGTACAACGAGCCTCAATGATTTTGAGGGGCGTAATGAGAACCATTATTGTGTGCGCTCATCTGCTCTACCAAGCAAGGCGTAAATTTCTGCTTGACCGACGCATAGTAGCAAGCTATCGTCCTGGGTTCTAAGTAAAAAGTGCTCTCTTATTGTAAAAAATTGTGTGTTGTGGATCTCAAAGGGCTGTTGAAAACTGGCCATTGACGCCACCGCACCATCCCTTGAGACATGAGAGAGCCTCAGTTGCTTGGGCTAGCCATAAGCTGGCCCCGAGCAAAGTACCTGATCGATTTTTACCAAAAATTGGAAATGGTGAGAAATGAGTGTAATCAATCAACGTAACGAGCAATCTTCTGCCGCCAATTCTCCAGTGTCTGAGTCAAATGCGCCTACTCTAGGTGACTCGATTGGCGCGACTGTGCTGATCCGTTCGCTTGAGCAAGAGCAGGTTAAATATATTTGGGGCTATCCCGGCGGCTCGGTTCTCTATATTTACGATGAGCTATATAAACAAGATAAGATTGCGCATATTCTAGTGCGTCATGAACAGGCCGCGGTCCATGCAGCCGATGCCTATGCGCGCGCAACCGGTAAGGTGGGTGTTTGTCTGGTCACCTCAGGGCCCGGTGTGACCAATGCCGTGACCGGCATTGCCACGGCCTATATGGATTCAGTGCCGCTGGTGATTCTCTGCGGGCAGGTACCGACCACGGCGATTGGACAAGACGCATTTCAAGAATGCGATACAGTTGGCATTACACGTCCATGCGTGAAGCACAATTTTTTGGTTAAAGATGTGCATGAGTTGGCAACGACGATATGCAAAGCCTTTTATATTGCAAGAAGCGGACGGCCTGGCCCGGTTTTAATTGATATTCCAAAAGATATCTCAAAAATGCCGTGCCGTTTTGAGTATCCGCAAAACCTTACGCTGCGCTCGTATAACCCCATTACCAAGGGCCATGCTGGCCAAATCCGCAAAGCGTTGAATCTTTTGCTGTCTGCGCAACGGCCCTATATTTACGCCGGCGGTGGCATTATTCTCGCCAATGCGTCGGCTGAGCTTAATCAATTTGCTGATTTACTCGGTTATCCGGTCACCAATACCTTGATGGGGCTAGGCGGCTTTCGTGCTTCTGATCGAAAATTTCTCGGCATGCTTGGCATGCATGGCACCTATGAAGCGAATATGGCGATGCAGCATTGTGATGTACTGATTGCCATTGGGGCGCGCTTTGATGATCGAGTGATTGGCGATCCAGCGCATTTTATGTCAGCCCCCCGCCAGATTATCCATATTGATATCGATCCTTCATCGATTGCCAAGCGAGTCAAAGTGGATATTCCGATTGTCGGCGATGTCAAAGAAATTTTGCAAGATATGCTCGGGCAATTGCAGGCCGGGCGCTTGCCGGTCAAACGCGAAGCCCTGGCTGCTTGGTGGGCGCAAATTGAGCAATGGCGCAGCATTGATTGCTTAAACTATGATCGGACAAGCGAGATCGTTAAGCCGCAATTTGTGATTGAAACCCTGTATCAACTGACCCAGGGTAATGCCTTTGTCTGTTCAGATGTAGGCCAGCATCAGATGTGGGCGGCGCAATATTACCGCTTTGATAAGCCACGCCGCTGGATCAACTCTGGCGGTCTTGGTACGATGGGGTTTGGCTTGCCGGCAGCGATGGGCGTGAAGATGGCGTATCCTGACGATGATGTGGTTTGCATCACCGGCGAAGGTTCGATCCAAATGTGCATTCAGGAGCTATCTACCTGCTTACAGCATAATACGCCGGTGAAAATTGTTTCGCTGAATAACCGCTACTTGGGCATGGTGCGTCAGTGGCAACAAGTTGAGTATAGTAAGCGTTATGCGCACTCTTATATGGAAGCCCTACCTGACTTTGTTAAGCTGGCGGAAGCGTATGGTCATGTTGGCATACGGATTGAGAAAACCGTCGATGTTGAGCCTGCTTTGAAAGAGGCATTGCGGCTAAAAGATCGTACGGTCTTTTTAGATTTTCAGACGGATCCTACCGAGAATGTTTGGCCGATGGTGCAAGCAGGTAAGGGCATTACTGAAATGTTGCTTGGCTCAGAAGACCTTTAATTTTTGTTATGAAGCACATCATTTCTATTTTGCTAGAAAACGAGCCCGGTGCATTGTCGCGTGTGGTTGGGCTTTTTTCCGCGCGCGCATACAATATCGAAACGCTCACGGTAGCGCCAACGGAAGATCCTTCGCTATCACGCATGACCTTAGTGACGGCTGGCTCGGAAGATATTGTTGAACAAATGACGAAACATCTCAACCGCTTAATTGAGGTCGTGAAGGTCATTGATTTGACGGATGGCGCGTATCTTGAGCGTGAGTTGATGCTGATCAAAGTCAGGGCAGTAGGCAAAGAGCGCGAGGAAATAAAGCGCATGGCTGAGATTTTCCGCGGCCGCATTATTGACGTAACGGATAAAACCTACACACTTGAATTAACTGGGGATAGTGGCAAGCTTGATGCCTTTATCGACAGCATTGAGCGCAGCTTGATTTTAGAAACAGTCCGTACCGGCGCTTCAGGCATTGGACGTGGCGAGCGTATTCTCAAACTTTAAATGGCTTGAAATTTTATAAGGAAATATGAATGAAAGTTTATTATGACAAAGACGCAGATCTTTCTTTAGTGAAAGGTAAAACCGTAACCATTATCGGCTACGGTTCGCAAGGCCATGCTCATGCGCTTAACCTGAACGATAGCGGGGTTAAGGTAACGGTTGGTCTGCGCCGCGATGGCGCGTCTTGGCATAAGGCTGAACAGGCTGGCTTGATGGTTAAAGAAGTGGCCGCGGCCGTACAGGGCGCGGATATTGTGATGATGTTGCTGCCTGATGAGCAGATTGGTAGCGTTTATCGGCGCGAAGTTGAGCCCAATATCAAAGCGGGCGCAGCCCTGGCCTTTGCGCATGGTTTTAGTATTCATTATGGGCAGGTGGTGCCGCGCGCTGACCTAGATGTGATTATGATTGCGCCTAAAGCGCCAGGCCATACGGTACGCTCAACTTATACTCAAGGCGGCGGCGTCCCTCATTTAATCGCGGTGGCGCAGAATCAATCGGGACTGGCGCGTGAGTTAGCATTGTCCTATGCAGTCGCCAATGGCGGTGGGCGCGCAGGCATTATTGAAACGAATTTCCGTGAAGAAACTGAAACCGATCTATTCGGTGAGCAGGCCGTTTTATGTGGCGGCACGGTTGAATTGATCAAGGCGGGTTTTGAAACTTTGGTCGAAGCCGGTTATGCTCCGGAAATGGCTTATTTTGAATGTCTGCATGAACTTAAGCTGATCGTTGATTTGATCTATGAAGGCGGGATTGCGAATATGAATTATTCGATCTCGAATAATGCGGAATATGGCGAATATGTTACCGGCCCCCGCATTGTGACTGAAAAAACCAAAGATGAGATGCGCAAAGTGCTGCAAGATATTCAGAGTGGCGAATATGCAAAAAGCTTTATCACTGAGCATCTGACAGGCGCGCCTACGCTGATTTCGCGGCGGCGTTTAAATGCTGAGCATCAAATTGAGCAAGTGGGTGGCAAATTACGCTCAATGATGCCTTGGATTACGAAAAATAAGCTGGTTGACCAATCAAAAAATTAAACGACATATATGAACTATCCTCACCCAATTATTGCCCGCGAAGGCTGGCCTTTTTTGTTATTTATCGCGGTTTTGACGCTCGTCGTGCAAATCTTTGCCGGTTTTGCGTGGTCTTGGCCATTTTGGCTGCTGACCGTATTTGTGGTGCAATTTTTCCGCGATCCGCCCCGCCCGATTCCAAGCCAAGCTAATGCTGTGCTCAGTCCAGCTGATGGCCGCGTGGTGGCGGTGCAAACTTGCCGCGACCCCTACGCTGAGCGTGAAGCATTGATGATTAGTGTATTTATGAATGTTTTCAATGCCCATTCGCAGCGCTCGCCGGTCGATGGCGTGGTTAAAAGAGCGGCTTATTTTCCTGGGGCATTTTTCAATGCAGCGCTGGATAAATCCTCGCTTGAGAATGAGCGTAATGCGTTGGTGATCGAAACAGAGGCAGGACAAACCGTGACTGCGGTTCAGGTCGCCGGACTCGTGGCGCGCCGGATCCTGTGCTATGTGACGACGAATGAGTCTGTTAAGCGCGGTCAACGTTACGGTTTTATCCGCTTTGGCTCGCGGGTTGATGTGTATCTGCCGCTTGGCAGCCGCCCAAAAGTTGCGATTGGTGAGAAAGTGTTTGCTACTTCGACTATTCTGGCTGAATTTGAGTCTTGAAGAAATCGACCAAGCGTCCCCTACCTAACCTAGGGACTTGTGGCACGCCCCAAGTCCCTGGCCCAAAGGTATCGCATAACCTGAAATGTTAGATCAGCTGCGCTTTTTTAAAGGAATTTGAATGTCTGCTTCCAAGCTGCGCCGCGTACGTCAAAACGGTACGTTTTTGCCGCGCTCGCTTCGCCGTCAAGCCGAAGGTGAGGTTGATAATGAAGATACGCTAAGGGTTGAGCGTCAAAGGCGCTTACGCAAACGGGGCATCTATTTGTTACCGAATGCATTTACCACGGCGGCGCTTTTTTGTGGATTTTTTGCCATTGTGCAGGCGATGAATCAGCAATTTGAAATGGCTGCGATTGCGATTTTTGCAGCTATGGTGCTCGATGGGATGGATGGCCGGGTGGCGCGTATGACAAAAACGCAAAGTGCCTTTGGTGAGCAATATGACAGCATATCCGATATGGTGTCATTTGGCGTGGCGCCTGCGTTAGTCATGTATGAATGGGCCTTAAAGGATTTAGGGCGTTGGGGTTGGCTCGCGGCCTTTGTCTATTGTGCGGGCTCGGCATTACGCTTAGCGCGCTTTAATACCAACCTGAATAAAATCGACAGCCGTTTTTTCCAAGGTTTACCAAGCCCCGCCGCGGCTGCCTTGATTGCGGGTTTTGTCTGGCTGGTGATTGATAACCGGATTCCGATGAAGCTCAGTTGGCTGCCTTGGGTGGCTTTTACGTTGACGCTTTATGCCGGCATCACAATGGTCTCAAATGCGCCGTTTTACAGCGGCAAAACCCTGGATATCCGATATCGCGTGCCATTTGGGGTGATTTTGTTGGTGGTGCTGGCTTTTGTGCTGGTGTCGTCCGACCCACCAATTATGTTGTTTGGCTTATTTGTTCTGTATGGGCTTTCAGGCTATGTCTTCTGGGTAATTCGTATGCTGCGTGGTAAGTTCAATCCAAGCACCAAAGACCGGCAACCTTCAGAAAAGAGTGATACAGAGTGAGCTGTTAGGCTCGGCTTAATTTTGGCTTTTTGCCGGTTCTTTTACAGAACGAGCGAATAAAAGCCCTCCTATACTTGACTAAATTCCTAGGTTATTTATACTTGACAAAGATAGTCAGGTTATTGAGTGTACTTAGTGAGTGCAGTGCATAGAAATAGTTAGGCTACTGAACCTAATTTGATCACTTTGTCCGCTTTGATGTTTTTGCTTACCTATGAGACTTACGACAAAAGGCCGTTTCGCTGTGACCGCCATGCTAGATTTAGCGTTACACCGCGCCAAAGGCCCTGTTACGCTTGCCGTCATTAGCGAGCGGCAACGCATTTCGCTGTCGTATCTTGAGCAATTATTTAGCAAGCTGCGTCGGCATGGCATTGTTGAGAGTGTGCGTGGGCCAGGTGGCGGCTATAAACTTGGCCGGCAAGTTGCAGAAATTACAGTCGCAGATATCGTTATTGCAGCTGATGAAGCGCTTGATGCGACACGCTGCGGTGGCAAAGGTAGCTGCGATCATGCCTCTCATCAAGAAGGACATTGCATGACGCATAGATTATGGTCGACATTGAATCAAAGAATGCGTGAGTACCTTGATTCAGTATCACTACAAGATTTGGTGGCTCAGCAGTTTATGTCTGCTGAGCCTCGCTTGACCGTATTACGTGACCAGCGTGTCAGTACGATGGATATAATTTAAGGTTTTCGGAGTCATTAATGAAAAACGTTCTTCCCCGCCTTCCGATCTATCTGGATTACAGCGCGACTACGCCTGTTGATCCTCGGGTTGCGGACAAAATGATCCCTTATTTGTGCGAGCATTTCGGCAATCCGGCTTCGCGCAGCCATTCTTATGGTTGGACGGCGGAGCAAGCGGTAGAAGACGCGCGTGCGCAAGTGGCGGCCTTGGCCAATTGCGATCCTCGTGAAATTGTTTGGACTTCGGGTGCGACTGAGTCGAACAACCTGGCTATAAAAGGCGCTGCGCATTTCTATCAAAGCAAAGGTAAGCATATTATTACCGTTAAAACCGAGCACAAAGCTGTGCTGGATACCTGTCGTGAGCTTGAGCGACAAGGTTTTGAGGTGACTTATCTTGAGGTTTTAGAAAACGGCTTGTTGGATCTTGATGTCTTTAAGCAAGCGCTTCGTCCCGATACGATCTTAGTTTCGGTGATGATGGTCAATAATGAAATCGGTGTGATCCAAGATATTGAGCAAATCGGTGAGATTTGTCGCGATAAAGGCATTATTTTTCATGTGGATGCAGCGCAAGCGGCAGGTAAGGTGGGGATTGATCTAGCCCGCTTAAAGGTTGATTTGATGTCTTTTTCTGCGCATAAGGCGTATGGCCCTAAAGGCATTGGCGCGATGTATATTCGCCGCAAACCGCGCGTGCGCATCGAAGCGCAGATGCACGGCGGCGGTCATGAGCGGGGCATGCGCTCAGGCACTTTGCCGACGCACCAGATTGTCGGCATGGGCGAAGCTTTTCGCCTAGCTCATGCAGAAATGGACGCTGACACTAAGCATGCGCGTGCGCTTTATGACAGACTGCTGCAGGGTCTAAGTAAAATGGAAGAAGTGTATGTAAACGGCGATACACAGCAGCGCGTGCCTCACAATCTGAACATTAGCTTTAATTTTGTTGAGGGCGAATCGTTGATTATGGCGGTCAAGGATATCGCCGTATCATCTGGCTCTGCTTGTACCTCGGCCTCGCTTGAGCCTTCTTATGTATTGCGTGCGCTTGGGCGTAATGATGAACTGGCGCACAGTTCAATTCGGTTTTCTGTAGGGCGCTTTACGACGTTACAGGAAATGGATTACGTGATCCGTTTGATGGAAAGTAAAATTGCTAAGTTGCGCGATTTGTCGCCATTGTGGGAAATGCACCAAGCAGGGGTCGATCTGAATTCGATCGTCTGGGCAGCACATTGACGGCGGCTAGAGCCGATTCGATAAACGATTTGCGCTTCGCCTAAAGTGGTATGCAGTATGTAACTTGGCTGAAATTAGCTGAGTCAATAAAAGGTTTTTTTTGGAGTTAGATCATGGCATACAGTGATAAGGTACTCGATCATTACGAGAATCCCCGTAACGTTGGGTCATTTGATAAAAGCGGGGACGGCATTGGCACTGGCATGGTGGGTGCGCCGGCCTGTGGGGATGTGATGAAGCTGCAAATTCGAGTGGGCGCTGACGGCGTGATTGAAGATGCAAAGTTTAAGACCTATGGCTGTGGCTCAGCGATTGCCTCAAGCTCGCTGGTGACTGAATGGGTTAAAGGTAAGACGCTTGATCAGGCGTTGACAATCAAGAACACGCACATTGCTGAAGAATTGGCGCTGCCGCCAGTGAAGATTCATTGTTCGATTCTGGCCGAAGACGCGATTAAAGCTGCCGTGAAAGATTATCAAGAGCGTCATGGCAAAGTGGCTGAGCTGACTGCACCTGAGCAAGCGGCTTAATTTTAGAAGGCAAATAAGCAGGGCGACACGCCCTACATTTTTCTGAGTGAAGATGGCCATTACGTTGACTGAAAAAGCGGCGCAGCATGTGGAAAAATATTTGCTACGCCGTGGTAAAGGGGTTGGCTTGCGCTTGGGCGTGCGTACGACGGGCTGTTCTGGGCTTGCGTATAAGCTTGAATATGTGGATGCGCTGGCGCCAGAAGACCAAGTATTTGAAAGTTATGGCATAAAAGTCGTAGTTGACCCAAAGAGCCTGGCTTACATTGACGGTACTGAATTGGACTTTGCACGGGAGGGCTTGAATGAAGGTTTCAAATTCAAGAATCCAAATGTCAAAGATGAATGTGGGTGCGGTGAATCATTCCGAATTTAAAACAGCAGCGGCAACCAATCTAGCATCTGAGCGTAGCGCTGATTTATGCTAGTTTTTTGTCGTTAGCTAAGAGCTTGGCGGCTTAATTTCCATGTCATCTTTAAGCA
This sequence comes from Mycoavidus sp. HKI, assembly GCF_020023735.2. NCBI lineage: Bacteria > Pseudomonadati > Pseudomonadota > Betaproteobacteria > Burkholderiales > Burkholderiaceae > Mycoavidus > Mycoavidus sp. HKI. The sequence continues at coordinate 1,382,911 of NZ_CP076444.2, read as the reverse complement.
GTACTCATTTCGAATTATTTGGCTTGCCTACAAGTTTCATAATTGATGACGATAAACTTGCTAGTGCTTATCGTACGGTGCAGGCGCATACTCACCCGGATCGTTTCGCAGCGGATTCTGAGGCTCAAAAGCGGGTTGCCTTGCAATGGGCGACGCGGGCTAACGATGCCTATCGCACATTAAAAGATCCATTGCGACGGGCGATTTATGTATTGCAGTTACGCGGTATTGAAACGCAGGCCGAGAATAACACCGTGATGGCAAGCGCCTTTCTAATGCTACAGCTAGAATGGCGCGAATCTATTGAAGCCGCAAAACTAGAAAAAAATCTGCCGGAGCTTGAGGTGTTGCTCGATACATTGCAAGCCGCGCGCACGACGCGTTTTGCAAAACTCGCGAGTCTGTTTAAGACTCAGATGGATCAAGCCGCGGCTGATGTGGTGCGCGAATTGATGTTTATCGAACGCGTCGTCCACGAAGCGCAGGCTCAGATTGAAAAACTTGAATACATGTAAAAGGCAATCTGATGGCTCTATTACAAATTTCCGAACCCGGTCTAGCGCCAGCACCTCATGAGCGGCGGCTGGCGGTTGGCATTGATCTTGGCACAACCCATTCATTAGTTGCTGCGGTGCGTAATGGCGTGTCCGAGGTACTGCCTGATCTGGACGGGGCGTTATTATTGCCCTCCGTGGTGCGCTATCTAGCAACGGGTAAACCGCAGCTCGGCCGATTGGCCAAGGAACAGGCCGCACTTGACCCTAAAAATACGATTGTTTCGGTCAAGCGTTTAATGGGCCGTGGCAAAGCAGAAATAGAAAATACGGCGCACGTGCCGTATGACTTGGTTGATGCGCCTGGCATGGTGCAAATCAAAACGGTAGCTGGCGTCAAAAGCCCGGTCGAAGTCTCGGCTGAAATTCTTGCCGCCTTGCAGCAACGTGCACAAGCCTCGCTCGGGGGCGAGCTGGTTGGCGCAGTGATTACGGTGCCGGCTTATTTTGATGAGGCGCAACGGCAAGCCACCAAAGATGCGGCCGAGCTTGCCGGCCTTAACGTCTTGCGCTTGCTCAATGAACCCACTGCCGCCGCAATTGCCTATGGTCTTGAGAGTGGCGCGCAAGGAATCTATGCGGTCTATGATCTAGGTGGCGGCACCTTTGACTTGTCGATTCTTCAGTTGACGCAAGGCGTATTTGAGGTACTGGCCACCGGTGGCGACTCAATGCTGGGCGGCGACGATTTTGACCAGGCATTATTGGAATATGTGCTGGCCAAAGCGGCGCCAGACACACCAACATTAACTGCTGGCGATAAGCGACTGTTGCTGGATGCTGCGCGTAGCGCGAAAGAAGCGTTATCGAGTGCACCACAAACCCGTATTGATCTTCTGCTCTCAAATGGCGTACGGATCGCCGTGACGGTGAGCGAGGCCGAGTTTGCTGAACTCGTTCAGCCGCTCGTACAGCGGACCTTAGTGACCATGCGCAAAACTTTGCGCGATGCGCAGATTGCGGCAAAAGATGTGCAAGGCATTGTGTTAGTCGGTGGCGCCACGCGGATGCCAGTGGTTTGCCGCGCGGTTGAACTGTTTTTTGGGCAGCCAGTGCTCACCGGCATTGATCCGGACCAAGTGGTGGCGCTGGGGGCCGCGATTCAAGCGGATCTGTTAGCGGGTAACCGGCGTGATGAGGATGATTGGCTGCTGCTGGATGTGATTCCGCTCTCGCTCGGAGTGGAAACGATGGGTGGCTTGGTGGAAAAAATTATTCCACGTAACTCGGCCATTCCGGTGGCGCGAGCGCAAGAGTTTACAACCTTCAAAGATGGCCAGACGGCAATGTCGATCCATGTTGTGCAGGGCGAGCGTGAACTCGTGGCAGATTGCCGCTCGCTGGCGCGCTTTGAGTTGCGTGGGATCCCGCCAATGACAGCTGGCGCTGCGCGGATTCAAGTAAGCTATCAAGTGGATGCCGATGGTTTATTGTCCGTGTTTGCGCGTGAGATGCAATCCGGTGTGGCTGCTTCAGTCATAGTTAAGCCCTCATACGGCTTAAGCGATGAAGAGATCGGTCGCATGCTTGATGACAGTTTCCAAGCGGCCAATATCGATAAACATGCGCGTGCATTGCGCGAACTACAAGTCGACGCTGAACGGTTATTGGCCGCAACAGCAAGCGCTTTAGCCCGCGATGCAGATTTGCTCAGTGCGGCAGAGCGAGCAACCATTGATACCGCCACAAAAGCGCTGCAGGAAGTCAAAAATGGCGCGCACAGCGATGTCCTTGAGCGCGCCATTGAGGTTTTAGCAGCCGCCACCGATGAATTTGCCGCACGGCGCATGAACCAAAATATCCGCACGGCGCTTGCTGGCCGCAAAGTGGATGAGCTGACTGAACAATAAAATTACTCTTAATCGAAACTGGAACACTAGATGCCTCAGGTCATTGTATTACCTCATCTCGAATTATGCCCAGAGGGCGCCGTCATTGACGCGGTACCCGGGAAAAGTATTTGCGATACATTGCTTGAAAACGGGGTTGAGATCGAGCACGCCTGCGAAAAATCGTGCGCGTGTACAACCTGTCATGTGGTTGTGCGTGAAGGCTTTAATAAGCTTGGCCGTCCCGATGAAATTGAAGAAGATTTACTCGATATGGCATGGGGTCTAGAAGCCACTTCACGCTTATCGTGCCAAGCGCTTATCCCGGCCGATGCTGACGCTAATATTGTGGTTGAAATTCCACGTTATACAATTAATCATGCAAAAGAAAAGCATTGAGAGCATATGTGCTGTCGTCTGCTATGTTAAAATCTATGGATAGGCAGCTTCTGTCAGTTATTTGATTGAAGCTGTCGTGTGTTTACACACTCCTTCCTGGGCGCTAATTGCGATCCGCTAAATGGCCAGGCCGTGCTGCGGGAGGTTTAATTAACCCGCTATTTCTCGACAAACTTGAGGAAAGGTGAGCGTCAGATGATGCAACAATTTCAATCAAATTCGTATTTATTTGGCGGTAATGCGCCATATGTTGAAGAGCTTTATGAGGCTTATCTCAACAATCCCGCTTCAGTGTCAGATCATTGGCGCGCTTATTTCGATGCGTTGCAGAACGTGCCAGCTGTTGATGGTTCTAATGCAAACGATGTCGCCCATGGCCCAATCGTTGAATCTTTTGCGCAACGCGCTAAAGCAAATGCGTTTTTGCAACGGGCAGGCAGTGCTGATTTGGCGATTGCACGTAAGCAAGTGCATGTTCAATCACTCATTGATGCCTATCGTTTTCTAGGTTCGCGCTGGGCTAACCTTGATCCGCTTAAGCGCCAAGAACGCCAGCAGATCGCTGAGCTTGATCCTGCTTTCTATGGTTTCACGGAAGCTGACATGGATCAAACTTTCGATGCTGGCGACTTATATTTTGGTTCTGAGCAAGCCACGTTGAGGGACATTGTCAAAGCGCTACGCGATACGTATTGCGGCACGATTGGCGTTGAATTCATGTATATCAGCAACCCTGAGCAAAAACGCTGGTGGAAAGAACGCCTTGAATCGATTCGCGCAACGCCGGAGTTTTCCGCTGAAAAGAAAAAGCATATTCTTGAGCGACTCACTGCAGCTGAGGGGCTTGAGCGCTACTTGCATACCAAGTTTGTCGGCCAAAAACGCTTTTCGCTTGAGGGCGGAGAGAGTTTTATTGCAGCGATGGACGAGCTGGTGCATCGTGCTGGCGTCAAAGGGGCGCAAGAAATTGTGATTGGCATGGCGCATCGTGGCCGGTTAAATATCTTAGTCAATACCCTTGGCAAAATGCCAGCAGATCTTTTTGCTGAGTTTGAAGGTAAGCACTTTGATGAATTACCTGCGGGCGATGTCAAATATCATAAAGGTTTTTCAAGCGATGTATCGACCGCAGGTGGTCCCGTTCATTTGTCGCTGGCTTTCAATCCATCCCACCTTGAAATCGTAAACCCAGTCGTGGAAGGCTCGGCCAAAGCACGGATGGAGCGTCGTGGTGACCTAGATGGACGCCAAGTATTACCAGTACAAGTGCATGGCGATGCAGCATTTGCTGGGCAGGGCGTTGTGATGGAAACGCTTAACCTAGCTCAAACACGTGGTTACGGCACATATGGCACAGTGCACGTAGTGATTAATAATCAAATCGGCTTTACTACATCGGATCCGCGCGATGCGCGCTCAACGTTGTATTGCTCAGATGTCGTCAAGATGATCGAAGCGCCGGTGCTGCATGTGAATGGCGATGATCCAGAAGCAGTGATCCTGGCGACTCAACTCGCTGTCGATTTCCGCACGCAATTCCATCAAGATGTCGTGCTAGATATCGTTTGCTTTCGCAAGCTTGGACACAATGAGCAAGATACCCCTGCGGTAACGCAGCCGTTGATGTACAAAAAAATTGCTCAGCATCCAGGCACGCGCGCGCTATATGCGCAAAAGCTGGTCGCGCAAGGCGTCTTAACCAGCGATGAAGCGGATGCTTATGTGAAGCGCTATCGCAAAGCAATGGACGAAGGGCAACATACGGTTGATCCAGTGTTGTCGAATTACAAGAGTAAGTATGCGGTAGATTGGATGCCATTTTTAAATCGTAAATGGACCGATGCGGCGGACACTGCTGTGCCACTGGCTGAGCTGAAACGCTTAGCTGAGCGCGTGACGACAATTCCAGAAACGCTCAAGTTGCATCCTTTAGTTGAGCGCGTGATCAATGACCGCCGTGCGATGGGTAAAGGCGAGGCACCGCTTGATTGGGGCATGGGCGAACACCTGGCTTATGCTTCGTTAGTGGCTTCTGGCTATGCTGTACGTTTAACTGGCCAAGACAGCGGCCGCGGTACATTTACACACCGACATTCGGTGCTGCATGATCAAAATCGCGAAAGCTGGGATCATGGCAGTTATATTCCATTGCAACATGTGACCGATAATCAGGCCGTATTCAATGTGATTGACTCGGTGCTGTCGGAAGAGGCGGTTCTCGGTTTTGAATACGGTTATTCAACGGCTGAGCCAAACACGCTGGTGGTATGGGAAGCGCAGTTTGGTGATTTCGCGAATGGCGCACAGGTCGTGATTGACCAATTTATTTCATCGGGTGAAGTCAAGTGGGGCCGTGTTTCAGGCCTGACGATGCTGTTGCCCCATGGTTATGAAGGCCAAGGGCCAGAGCATTCATCGGCGCGGATTGAACGTTATTTGCAGTTGTGCGCAGATAACAATATGCAAGTGGTGCAGCCGACAACGCCAGCGCAGATTTTCCATCTATTGCGCCGGCAGATGATTCGTCTGTTCCGTAAGCCATTAATCGTGGCAACACCAAAATCACTGCTGCGTCATAAAGAAGCGGTGAGCAGCTTGTCTGAGCTTGCCAAAGGGACCTTCCGCACGATCATTGGTGAAACCGATACGGCGCTCGATCCTAAAAAGATCAAGCGGGTAGTGCTCTGCTCCGGCCGAGTCTATTTTGATCTGGTCGCACATCGCCGCGAAGCCAAACTGAAAGATGCCGTAATTATCCGCGTTGAGCAGCTTTATCCATTTCCCCATAAAGCGTTTGAAACGGAACTCAAGAAATATGAGCATGCAACCGAAGTAGTCTGGGTCCAAGATGAGCCGCAAAACCAAGGACCTTGGTTCTATATCGAGCATCATTTGCTGGAAGGCATGAAAGAAGGGCAGAAGCTCGCGTATAGTGGCCGCCCAGCCTCTGCTTCGCCTGCGGTCGGCTATTACGCCAAACATTATGAGCAGCAAAAGCAGCTTATTGATGGAGCGTTTGGCCGTTTGAAAGGTGCAGTGCGCGTGAAATAAAAGCGTTGGGCCCAATTGGGCCCACGCTGTATGAAATAAGTGTGCGAGTATTTTGCGTTAGCGTTGGTTATGTAGCAAAATAGACGTGTAGTCGGTTTTTTAAAGATATGTTCAGGAAAGTCAATGGCTATTGTAGAAGTCAAGGTCCCGCAGCTGTCCGAATCCGTCGCTGATGCGACGCTGCTGCAATGGAAAAAGCGTCCCGGTGAAGCGGTCGCGCAAGATGAGATTGTGATTGAAGTTGAGACGGATAAGGTGGTGCTTGAAGTGCCTGCGCCTGCCGCCGGCATCATGGCACAAATTATCCGCCAAGACGGCGACACCGTGATTGCGGATGAAGTCATCGCCAGAATTGATACTGAGGCGCAAGCGTCGGTATCGAGTGAGGCCCAAGCAACGCCGGCAGCGAGCGCGCCAGCCTCTGCCGCGCCAACTGAACCAGTCAGTGCAAAAGCGATGCCTTCAGCCGCGAAACTGATGGATGAAAAAGGCATTAGCGCCGCTCAACTGGAAGGCAGTGGGCGCGATGGGCGGATCACGAAGGGTGATGTACTCGCCGTTCAATCAGCCAAGCCTGCGGTCGCAACAGTTTCCACCACGCCACTGCGCGCGGTTGCCAAACCGGCGCTGCCTGAGGTTAAAGCTGCGGTCAATACGAGCCAATCGCTCGACGGCCGGCCTGAGCAAAGAGTGCCGATGTCACGCTTGCGCGCACGGATTGCACAGCGCTTGCTTGAATCGCAACAAACGAATGCTATTTTGACGACCTTTAACGAGGTCAATATGCAGCCTGTTATGGAGCTGCGTAGTAAGTACAAAGATAAATTTGAAAAAGCACATGGCGCGCGTTTGGGCTTTATGTCCTTCTTCGTTAAAGCCGCTGTGCATGCATTAAAGAAATATCCAATCGTGAATGCCTCCGTGGATGGCAACGATATCGTCTATCACGGCTACTTCGATATCGGTATCGCAGTTGGTTCACCGCGTGGGCTCGTTGTGCCGGTATTGCGTAATGTCGATCAAATGAGTTTGGCGGACATTGAAAACAAGATTGCTGAATACGGTCAAAAGGCGAAAGAGGGCAAACTGTCGCTAGAAGACCTCACCGGCGGCACCTTCTCAATTTCAAACGGTGGCGTATTTGGCTCAATGCTCTCGACGCCAATCATTAATCCGCCGCAATCAGCGATTCTCGGGGTACATGCAACCAAAGAGCGCGCTGTAGTAGAAAATGGTCAAATCGTGATTCGTCCGATGAACTATCTAGCAATGTCTTATGACCACCGTATCATCGATGGCCGTGAAGCAGTATTAGCGCTGGTGGCAATCAAAGAGGCGTTAGAAGACCCAGCCCGACTTCTGCTCGACCTGTAATCCTCTATCACTTCTGCGACCTGAATTATGTCTAATCAATTTGATGTCATCGTGATTGGCGGTGGCCCTGGCGGCTATATTGCCGCCATTCGTGCCGCGCAGCTTGGCAAATCCGTTGCCTGCGTTGAAAAATGGAAAAGTCCAAACGGTGAAGTAGCCCTGGGTGGCACGTGCCTGAATGTGGGCTGTATCCCATCCAAAGCGCTGTTGGCTTCGTCTGAAACCCTTGAGCATACGGCTCATCACCTTGCCGAGCATGGCATTGAAGTGAAGGGCGAAGTGGCTCTTGATTTAGCGAAAATGCTGTCCCGCAAGGACAACATCGTGAGCAAAATGACCAAGGGCATTGAGTTTTTGTTTCGTAAAAACAAAGTGAATTGGTTCAAAGGCCACGCTAAATTTACGGCTCGCAAGAGTGATGGCACTTACCAACTCGAAGTCAGCGGCGAAGGTGCGGCACAAACCATTACCGGTCAGCATGTGATCATTGCAACCGGTTCAAAAGCGCGCCATTTGCCGCAGATCCCCGTCGATAACCGGATTGTTGCCGATAACGAAGGGGCGCTGTCGTTTGATTCAGTACCTAAAAAACTGGCGGTGATCGGTGCGGGTGTCATTGGCCTTGAGCTTGGCTCTGTCTGGCGGCGGCTAGGTGCGCAAGTCACCGTGCTAGAAGCCTCATCAGGCTTTCTGGCGGCAGCTGATGAGGGTGTCTCAAAAGAAGCCTGGAAACACTTGACGAAACAAGGGTTAGAGATTCACCTTGGGGTCAAAATCGGCGCAGTCAAAACCACGCAACAGGGTGTTTCGATTGCCTATACTGATAAAGATGGCAAAGCACAGACGCTGGCTGCTGACCGTTTAATCGTCTCGGTGGGCCGGGTGCCAAATACGGATGGCTTGGGCTTAGAGAATATTGGCTTAGAAGTGAACGAACGTGGCATGATTGACGTCGATGATCATTGCCATACAAAACTGCCTAACCTCTATGCGATTGGCGATGTGGTGCGAGGTCCAATGCTCGCCCACAAAGCGGAAGATGAAGGCGTTATGGTCGCCGAAGTGATTGACGGCCAAAAGCCGCATATTGACTACAATTGCATCCCATGGGTGATTTACACTTCGCCAGAAATTGCTTGGGTTGGCAAGACTGAACAGCAACTCAAACAAGAAGGGCGTGCTTACAAAGCGGGGCAATTCCCATTTGCCGCCAATGGCCGCGCGCTGGGTATGGCGAAGGCAGAGGGTTTTGTCAAAATGCTCGCGGACGCCAAAACCGATGAAATTCTTGGCGTGCATATTGTCGCGTCTGCCGCTTCCGATTTAATCGCTGAAGCGGTGGTTGCGATGGAATTCAAAGCCGCCTCTGAAGATATCGGTCGTATCTGCCATCCTCACCCATCCTTGTCTGAAGTGATGCGTGAAGCGGCGTTGGCCGTGGAAAAGCGCGCGCTGAATATGTAGTGCGTGATAAATAAATGCTAAAAGCCCAGCAAAGGCGAATAAAAAAGGCGAGGCGACTCGTCTTTTTTATTTGGGTGCGCAATGAATGTCATTGAATATTACGAGCGTGAGCTCGAAAGCCGTGGTTATCGTGTGGACTCGGCTCAGCGTGCGGCCGTGATGGGTTTACAACGTTGTTATGATCAATGGGTCAACTACCAAGCTCGGCACTCCAACCTATTCCTGAAGTGGCTCAACCAGGGTGAATTGCCTAAAGGCATTTATATGTGGGGGGGCGTTGGGCGTGGCAAAAGCTTCTTGATGGATAGCTTTTATGCCTGTGTGCCACTACAAAATAAAATCCGACTGCATTTTCATGAGTTTATGCGTGAAGTGCACCGGCAGCTTGAAGACCTTAAAAAAACCGCTAATCCATTGGATCATTTAGCGCGCGATATTGCCAAACGCTATCGCTTAATTTGCTTTGATGAATTCCACGTGTCGGATATTGCCGATGCAATGATCCTGTCTCGTTTGCTTGAGCGCTTATTCAAAAGTGGCGTGCAATTTGTGGCAACCTCAAATTACCACCCCGACCTGCTGTACCCAGATGGCCTGCATCGTGACCGGATGTTGCCGGCGATCGATCTGCTCAATACCAAGCTTGAAATCATCAACGTCGATGGTGGCGTCGATTATCGGCAACGGACCTTCGCACAAGCGAATATTTACTATACGCCGCTGAGCGAGTCAGTTGATGAAGCCTTGCGTCAAACTTTTGTGGCGCTGGCAGCCATGCCGGATGAAAGCCCACTATTGCGTATTGAGCAACGTAAACTTCTTGCGTTACGTCGTGCTGGCCAAGTTGTTTGGTTTGATTTTGCAACCCTGTGTGGTGGCCCTCGTTCACAAAATGACTATCTTGAACTCGCCAATCGCTTTCATACGATCATCCTTTCAAATGTGCCGCAACTGACTCCGCGCATGGCGTCTGAGGCCCGCCGTTTTACCTGGCTGATCGATGTTTTATATGATCATAAAGTTAAGCTCTTAATATCAGCTGAAGTGCCACCTGCAGAGCTTTATTTTGGTGGCCCACTGGTCAATGAATTTGCGCGTACCGTGTCGCGGATTATTGAAATGCAGTCAAAAACCTACCTAGAAACACCATGCCGGGCGATGAGCACTTCACTGACGGCGCCGACTTAACTGACAAGAGAAGATCAGTGGCTAGCATCTGTAGACCCACAATTTGAGCCCTCAAAATGCCGAGCTACTCAGGCAACGAGGCGCAAGGTAGCTCAGGTTAGTGGGAGCTTGATTTAATACTGCGTGCCCTTTTTTATTATCATTTGTTTGAACAACCTAGCACAGGCCCACGTGCAAAAAACTCTAGGTAAGCTTGGGGTTCACATAAAAAAAACAAAGTCTGATAGGTATGGCAGACTCTATTTTTTGGGCGTGAACCCTAAGCTTTTATATTAGCTTTTTAAATTAACCTTTGAATATGGGCTAAGAATTTGCGCCATTTGTGCGTACAATTTGGCGTTGCCCACCATAATTTCGCCGAGCTCAGCAAAATCTGAGTCTCCGGTGTAATTGCCGACCAATCCGCCTGCTTCAGTCACCATCAGGCTGCCTGCTGCCATATCCCAGAAATGAAGTCCTTGCTCGAAAAAACCATCGAGCCGGCCGGCCGCAACATTGGCCAGATCAAGTGCGGCGGCACCCGGGCGGCGTAGGCTTGCGCACGCTTCTGTCATTTGCCCAAAAAGTTTTAAATAAGTATCCATGCCCTGTTGATCGCGAAATGGAAAACCTGTGCCAAGTAATGCGTCAGCTAACCGGTCGCGGCGTGCCACGCGCAGACGGCGGTCATTCAGGTAGGCGCCGCTGCCACGCGAGGCAGTATAGAGGTCATTGCGGGTTGGATCATAAATCACCGCCTGCATAATCACGTCTTTATGTGAGAGCGCAATCGATACGCAATAATACGGAAAGCCGTGAATAAAATTCGTGGTGCCGTCCAGCGGGTCAATAATCCACTGATAGTCAGAGCAGGATTGCCCAGAGTGGCCTGACTCTTCGGCCAAAATGGCGTGTTTTGGATAAGCGGTCAGCAAGATTTCGATAATGGCCGCCTCAGCGGCTTTATCCACCTCAGTCACAAAATCATTGTGTTGTTTCTTGCTCACTTGAATGTGATCAAGGTCAAGCGAAGCACGGGTAATAATCTGCCCGGCCCGGCGCGCGGCCTTGACGGCAGTATTGAGCATAGGATGCATGAATGAGGTCCTTTTTACCAGCTTTTTGCAAATTTATAAACCCTCTATTTTAACGGACTTATGGACTTTCGAGGGGTAGATATATGCTTCATGCAGGGTTTGCGCATACGCATGGGCGGGATAAGCATTTACAATTGCCTAAAATTTGCTAAATAAGGAAGCCGGACTGGCTATGACAAAAGATCTCACCGGCCTGACCGACCACCTTAATGAACTGACTGCCCATACATCATATATGCCACAAAAAAATGACCCGCAAACGGCCCCGCTAGCATCAGCGCAGTGCTTAGGGAGTGATTTGACATTGACGCGTTTTGTGCTGGTTGAGCCTAGCCATCCCGGTAATGTCGGCGCTGCTGCGCGGGCCTTGAAAACCATGGGGTTTACCCGGCTGGTGCTGGTCAAACCGCGCGAACTCAATGTGCTTAAGCATCCTGACGCGATTGCGATGGCCAGTGGCGCACAGGATGTACTCGCGTCTGTACAGGTTGTCGATTCGCTTGAAGAAGCCTTAGTTGGCGTGCAATGGTCGGTTGCGCTCTCGGCTCGGCCGCGTGGTTATAGTCCGCCCATTTTCACGCCCCGTGCGGCAGCACAACAGGCGTGTTTATTGGCTGCAGGGGGCGGCTTTGCCTATGTTTTCGGTAATGAGCGTGTTGGTTTATCCAATGCAGACGTTGAACGTTGCAGCGCGCTGGTTCATATTCCGGCTAATCCAGTCTACAGTTCACTTAATCTTGCGCAGGCCGTGCAGGTACTCGCTTATGAGCTCAGGATGGCAGGCCTTGAGGAGGTTAGTAATGATCATACACCTGCGTTGGCCAATGGCTTGTCAGTGAGCGCGCTTGCCACCAACGATGAAATTGAACAGATGTTTGCGCATCTTGAAAATGCATTGATTGCCTTAGATTTTTTAGATCCGGCACAGCCGAAAAAGCTGATGCCTAGGCTGCGGCGGCTTTTTGCACGTACGGGGCTTGAGCGTGAGGAAATCAATATTTTGCGTGGCCTAGCCAAACACATTGTATTGAAAACAAAATCATCCGATGTGGCGTAGTGCGGAAGACTCTAGCGGCCACGCCATCATGCCGCTTTGATCCAGCTTTAGATACCCGCCACGTGGGCTGCCATGATCGTAATCCCAATCGGTAAGTACCCAGCGTGTTGCAGTGCCATGCTGGTGTTGGGCGGGCCGGTGAGTATGGCCATGAATCATGGTGGTGGTGCCGTGTTGTGCAAAAAGTTGCCGCACGGCAGCTTCTGTCACATCTCCTAGTATCCGTTCATGCGGGCGTTTTTGCGCACGGCTACGTGCCCGGATGCGCGCGGCTAGCGCTAGCCGCCAAGGTAACGGCCAGCTCAGAAAAAAGCGCTGCAGCGCTCGGCAGCGTACAATTTTTCTAAACCCTTGATAGAAACGATCGGCAGTGCACAGTGCATCGCCATGCGCGAGTGTAATGCGCACGCCAAATGCATAAATAATCGATGGATCCTCTAGCATCTTCGCCCCTGCTGCTTGAGCCAAGTGCGTGCCCAGCAAAAAATCCCGGTTGCCAGGCATGATGTAAAGTTGAATGCCGCGCTCAGTCAGGGTGTGCAACTGCGCGCTGATCTCTTTGGCAAAGGGCGTGACGAGCATATCGTCACCAATCCAATACTCAAATAAATCGCCAAGAATATAAACCGCCTGCGCATCGTTTGCGGTGATCTCGATGAAATGCCTAAACGCGGCCACGGTAGATGGAATAGCTGCGCTTAGATGTAAGTCCGAAATAAAATAAACCGGCCGTGCATCGGTTGGCTGATTACTCATGAGGTCATTCGATGCACTGCCAGGTTTAGGCATTTCTGAAAATTCCTTACTCAACGATGAGCGCTTTTTGGAGCACGACGTTTTCAAGGGGTACATCTTGATGGCCTTGCTTTGAGCCTGTTTTGACTGCCTTGATGGTATCGATGATGTCTAAGCCTTCCACCACTTTACCAAAGACGCAATAGCCCCAGCCTTGTGGGGTAGGGTTGGAGAAATCGAGAAAGGCATTATCTGTCACATTAATGAAAAACTGCGCTGAGGCTGAATGCGGGTCGCTGGTGCGGGCCATGGCAATCGCGCCACGCGTGTTTTTTAAACCATTATCGGCTTCATTAGCAATCTGAGCATCAGTGGGTTTTTGTTGCATAGCAGTATCAAAGCCCCCGCCTTGAATCATAAAGTTTGAGATAACACGATGAAAAATCGTATTGTCGTAATGTCCTTTTTTGACATAGTTGATAAAGTTTTCGACCGTCTTAGGTGCTTTGTCAGCGTTGAGTTCGAGTTTAATGACGCCATGGTTGGTGTGAAATTCGATCATCAAAGATATCCTTATTAAAATAAAAATGGAAAAAAAGTAGGTGGATAAAATCCACCGGGAATATGGAAACTCTCTTCATCCCGTGTGAGGGTAGTTAACCATCACATAAAACATGATACTAAGGGAGTCTCTCTTATTTTAAGCCACTGGTGGCCGGCGCGATAGTAAGAGGGCTAGCAGGGTCATGACCTAGTTTGGCGGGCATGGCTAGAATAGCGTCTATTTGCTGTTGCCGCTGAGCAGAAAGCGTATCGCGCGGCTTGAGCTCAAGCGCCTGTTGATATGCTTGGGCGGCAAGTTGTAAATAGAGCGCGCCTAGATTTTTCTGCGTTAGCGCATAGTCAGGGCTAGCGCTGACTGCCGTTTCCAGTGCTACGCGCGCCGCTTCATAGGCGCCATGCTTGCTGTGTAGATAGGCTAAGTTATTGTAGGGCTCAGGTAATTCTGGGTAGCGTTGGATGAGGTCCTGGAACGCGCTCACGGCCTCGCGATCGCGGCCAAGTTGGGTCAGCATGGTGGCGTGCTTAAAGCGTGCTTGCACATCGTTAGGATGGTTTTTGATGCGTTGCTCTAGCGTGTGCAGTTGAGCGGTGAGTCCAGCGTGCTCAGCGCTGGCAATATGGCTGGTGGGTATACTACTGTCCATAGCCAGTTTGGACTGCCCGTATGCGCTACTGAGGGTGCCGCCGGCGCATAAGAGGAATATCCAAATACGCACGGCATAGGCCAGACTGGGGGTCTTCATAGCTTTAAATCCACAATGTTATACTCTCGACCATTTTAACAAAACGTTCGCTATTTTCCAAAATTCCGGTGCGTAAACTTTAGCCTGTAGGTAAAGTATTGACGGCCGGCTCACGGTTTTCTATGAATTCACTGCGCATCTATAACACGCTTACGCGCGACAAGCAGATTTTTATACCCCTGGTGGCTGGCGAAGTCCAGATGTATGTCTGTGGCGTGACGGTGTATGACTATTGTCATCTTGGGCATGCGCGCGTCATGATTGTTTTTGACGTGGTCAGGCGTTGGCTGCGCACGCTTGGCTATCGGGTCACTTATGCCCAGAATATTACTGATATTGATGACAAAATCATTCGCCGCGCCTTAGAAAACGGCGAGACCATTGCCGCGCTGACCGCACGTTTTACCCGTGCGATGCATGAAGATGCTGCGGCACTGGGGGTGGAACGTCCCGATCTTGAGCCGCGTGCGACAGCTTTTGTGCCGCAGATGCTGGCGCTGATTGAGGCCTTGGAAAAAAACGGCTATGCCTATCAGGCGGCCGATGGTGATGTGAATTACGCGGTGCGCAAATTTGCCGCGTATGGTCAGCTCGCAGGCTTTGTTCCCGATGACTTGCGCGCCGGCGAGCGCGTTGCGGCCAACGCGGCTAAGCAAGATCCGCTTGATTTTGTTTTATGGAAGCGTGCCAAGCCCGATGAGCCGGCCGATACTCGCTGGGATTCTAAATGGGGCAGTGGGCGGCCTGGTTGGCATATTGAATGCTCGGCGATGAGTTGTTCATTGCTTGGTAACACATTCGATATTCATGGTGGCGGACAAGATTTGCAGTTTCCGCATCATGAAAATGAAATCGCGCAAAGCGAGGGGGCTAATGGGCATGCATTTGTGAATTACTGGATGCATAATGCCTATGTGCAGATCGATGATGAAAAAATGTCGAAGTCGCTGGGTAATTTTTCTACAATTCGCGATGTGTTGGCTAATTTTGATGCAGAAGTGGTGCGCTTTTTTATCTTGCGCACTCACTATCGCAGCCCAATTAATTACAGCGACACTCATCTTGAAGATGCCCGCGGTGGGTTGACACGTCTTTATACGGCGCTGAAAGAGACTGAACCGGATACCTTGCCGCTGGATTGGAATGAAGCGCATGCGCAACGGTTTCACGCGGCCATGAACGATGACTTTAATACGCCGATCGCGGTTGCTGTACTGTTCGAGTTAGCGCTCGCCGTGAATAAAAGCCGGGATCCGGCGCTGGCGCGGCAGTTAAAGGGCTTAGCTGAGATTCTCGGCTTGCTGGCGCGCGTGCCGCAGGCATTTTTGCAAATCACCCCTGCCGTGAGCACCGCCTTGAATGCTGAGGTGATTGCCGCGCGTATTGCTGAGCGGCAAGCCGCCAAGCGCGCTAAAGATTATCGTGTAGCAGATCAAATTCGTGCAGAGCTTCTGGCCGCGGGTGTGGTGCTTGAGGATAAATCCGATGCGCTGACTGAATGGAGGCGTGCTTGATGAACATGGTCTGCGCGCAATTTGATCCTGATAGGATAACTGAGTGGGCAAAGTAGGGGGTACGATGACCTTAGCCAGTAAGACAGTTCCTAAAGTAGCATTACGCTCGAGTGTGGCCGCGGTCAAAAAGTCGCCGGTACGGGCAACCGCGACAAAAGCGCGCCAGGCAACCAAAGTTGTGGCGTCTGAATCGACCATGGGCAAAGTGACGAGATCCACGGTAGTGACGGCCCAAGCTACGCCCACAGCGAAAGCCACCATGGCTGCTAAACGCGGGCTGCAAGAAACCGCCGTGCCTTTGCCGGTCGACACCTTGCAGCCTACTGCCACGCGGCCAGCCTATTGGGATAAGGCCTGCGCCGACCTAGTGAAGCGCGATCGGATTCTTAAAAAGTTGATTCCGAAGTTTGGTCCGGTCCATTTGATTGGCCGGGGAGAACCCTTTGTCACTTTAGCTCGTTCAATTGTAGGCCAGCAAATTTCAGTGAAAGCGGCGCAAACGGTTTGGCAGCGGGTTGAAAAAACATGCCCTAAATTGACTCCTAAGCAGTTTTTGAAATTCGATGTCGAAACACTTGCCCAGTGCGGCCTGTCAAAAAGAAAAGCGGAATACATTCTTGACCTGGCGCAGCATTTTGTATCGGGTGCGCTGCATGTTGATAAGTGGACAACCATGGATGACGAGACGGTGATCCTGGAGCTGACGCAAATTCGTGGGATTGGCCGTTGGACGGCCGAAATGTTTTTGATTTTTAACCTGCTAAGACCTAATGTGCTGCCGCTTGACGATGTGGGTTTAATTCGTGCGATTGGACTGAATTACTTTAGTGGCGAGCCGGTTACGCGCAGCGAGGCGCGTGAGGTTGCCGCAAATTGGGAACCCTGGCGCACAGTTGCGACTTGGTATATGTGGCGTAGCCTTGATCCACTGCCGGTTGATTATTAAAGCGATTGTTGTAGTGCCCAAGCGTGCACTCAATATAAGCCCTACTTTAGTGTTGACGCCCATGTTTTGCGTGGGAAATAAGGATTGTAAATAAAATGAAAACCACTTTTTTGGATTTTGAGCAGCCGATCGCTGAGCTTGAAACAAAAATCGACGAATTGCGCTTTGTGCAAGATGATTCGGCGGTTGATATTTCAGAGGAAATTGAGCGCCTGTCAAAGAAAAGCCAGCAGCTTACAAAAGATATCTATGCACGGTTGACACCTTGGCAGGTGGTGCAAATTGCTCGACATGCGCAGCGTCCCTATACGCTTGATTACGTCAGGGAAGTCTTCACTGATTTTCATGAGTTGCACGGGGATCGTTCGTTTGCCGATGATCTGTCTATTATTGGTGGTCTGGCGCGCTTTAATGGACAGCCCTGCATGGTAATTGGTCACCAAAAAGGGCGCGATACTAAAGAGCGCGCTCTGCGTAATTTTGGTATGCCTAGACCAGAGGGCTATCGCAAAGCCGAACGTTTGATGCGGCTTGCCGAGAAATTTGGCATCCCTATTTTTACCTTTGTGGATACGCCTGGCGCCTACCCTGGGATTGGCGCCGAAGAACGGGGACAATCCGAAGCCATTGGCCGCAATCTCTATGTCATGGCTGAATTGAAAACCCCGCTGATCGTGACCATCATTGGCGAGGGCGGCTCGGGCGGCGCGCTCGCGATTGCCGTCGCGGATAGCGTTTTAATGCTGCAATTTTCAACTTATTCGGTGATTTCTCCAGAAGGCTGTGCTTCAATTCTTTGGAAAAGCGCGGCCAAAGCGCCGGATGCGGCCGAAGCGCTGAGTCTCACCGCCCATCGTTTAAAGGCCTTGGGTTTGATTGATAAAATTGTCAATGAGCCTTTGGGGGGCGCGCACCGCGATCCCAAAGCCATGGCGGCATTCTTGCGCCGGGCGTTGGTCGATAGCTTGCGCCAGTTACAGGGCATGAGCCTAGTCGACTTGCGCGAGCGGCGCCTTGAGCGTTTAATGGGCTATGGCAAATTCAAGGAAACCACCACCATCGGCTCTGCTCAGCGTTAAAGCCGCTGAGATTAAGCCGGTAGCGCAGGCGCTCTCGGCCGCACTGCTGCCGCTGCATGTCAATCAGACACTGGCGATTGCATTTAGCGGCGGCCTCGACTCGACTGTCTTGCTCCATGCGGCAATTTCATGTGTCGGCGCTGAGCACTGTGTGGCCCTGCACATTCATCATGGCTTAAGTCCGCATGCTGATGCCTGGCTAGCTCACTGTGACGCATTGGCCGCGCAATTTGGCGTGCGTTTTGCCGCGCGTCAGATCGAGATCAATAGGAAGTCCGGCCGCGGTCTTGAAGCCGCTGCGCGGGATCTACGTTATGCGGCTTTGGACGAGCTTTGCCAGGTGCAACAGGCACAGCTCTTGCTACTGGGTCATCATGCGGATGATCAAGCTGAGACAGTCTTGCTGCAATTGTTACGCGGCACAGGGATCGCCGGACTGGCTGCGATGCCCGTGCTGAAAGAACAGAAAAAATCAGCGGATAGTGGGTTAGTAGCGCCTGCTCTCCCGGCCTCAAATCTTCAGGCGCCACCAGGCGCTCAAGCGACAAACCGGCCAAGCTATATGCGGCCATTACTCAATGTACCCCGCGCGGCACTGACAGCTTACGCGAGGCACTATAATTTGCGTTGGCTTGAAGATGAATCGAATACAGATTTGCGTTATACGCGTAATGCCTTGCGTCACGCAGTCTTGCCGCAGATTGGCGCCTATTTTCCGGCTTATCAGACCGCGCTGGCACGGGCCGCGCGGCATGCGGCAGATGCGCAAACTTTATTAGATGAGTTAGCACAACTCGATTTACAGCGTATTGCAGTGCAGCCCAACGCGTATGTGTTATCACACTCCGCGCTGATTGCGCTAAACCAAGAGCACACCTTACGCACGGCCAATGTAATCCGTTACTGGCTGCGTTTGCTTGGTTTGCCGGCGCCCTCAAATGCTCGGCTTGATAATCTACTCAAGCAATTGTGCGCGGCGCGAGCAGACGCTACGATCCAGCTAGAGCATGCTGGGTATCAGTTGCGGGTATATCGTGACAAAGTGTGGTGGGAGCGAACCGATCGGCCTCAAAACCAGTCTCGCGCAGCGGGCGTATTAGCGTCTGACGCCAATGTGCTATTGAAGCCGTCAGACGCAACCCTGCACTGGTCTGGACAAACGGCGTGGCCTCTGGTCCGCTGGCGTGGTACTTTACTTTTTATCGCCAGCCACAGCCATGACAGCCATGAGTTAGCCAGCGTGCCCGCTGCGTTACTCCATTCAGCGCCGCTGCGTGCCAGCCTGCGCCAAGGCGGCGAGCGGATGCGTCAATTGGCGCCAGGCCCTCGCCGCACTTTGAAAAATCTCTTCCAAGAAGCCGGCATCCCTGCCTGGCAGCGTGATGTACCCTGTATCTACGTGGGCGATAGGCTACTTTTTGTACCCTATATCGGTTTGAATTATGAGATTCCTCAATTAAGTGATTTAGCAGAAGCCGAGCGAGTGCATCTTGCATGGCAACCCGACCCTAAGTCCGGAACCAATTCTTCCGGCTAACGTACAGACGACTCACCAGCCCGGTAGAGAATAGTACCCCGACTAAAATGACTGAGCCGCTAGCAATCATATCGACGGATATTTTTTCTCCCAGAAACAGCATGCCCCACAACACGCCAAAAATAGGGACTAAAAACATCACCGAAATGGCATAAGTGGGCTCTGTAGTCGCAATCAGATGAAAATACACAATGAACGCAATGGCCGTGCAGGCAATGCCCAAGGTGGCGACAACCGCCCAGGACTGCCAGGGTACGCTGACGCTTGGCCATTGAATAATGGCAATCGGAATCAGCGCCATGGCAGAGCACATCATGCTGCCGGTTGCGATCTCCAGGGGCTTTAGCGTGCTTAAATAATGCCGCGTATAGTTAGCGCTGATGCCATACATGGCTGAGGCCACCAGTGAAGCCAGGACGGCCAGTAGAATAGGCGAGGTGTCTGGCGTTTCCTCAAGTATATCTACAGAGATAGGCAGGTGGTGCCAAACCAGCAACACGACCCCAGTAAAACCAATCATCAAGCCTATCGTGCGGGATAAGTCTAAGCGCTCTTTAAACCATACCCGTGCAACCACCGCGCCCCAAAGGGGAGCTGTCGCCATAATCACGGCAGTTAGCCCGGCAGAGATCGTGAGTTCGGCATAAGCAAATAGAACGAAGGGCAAGGCGGCATTCAACATGCCTACTACACACAATGGCCAGAGATTAGCACGTAGGGTGTGTAAGCTGTTGACACCATGCTTATATAAGAGAATTGCCAGCAAAAAGAGCGCGGCGATAGTGACACGTACTGCCATCAACGGAGTCGGGCCGAAAGTAGAAACCCCCATGCTGATAAAAAGAAACGAAGCGCCCCAGAGCGCCGAAAGGAAAAATAAAAAGAAAAATGATTTGTAGTTCACGTGTGATCCCCAGCACGAGTTTTTATGCTGTATAAATATACAGTATTGTATGAGACTAGGCAAGAAATCATGATGGTGGTTTTCGGTGGGTGGGTTGTGTAATGCTTCAATCAGCGTGCGGCCAGGAGTATTCGTATTGGCGTCAGTGGTTTCGTGAAGGCAGCGTGAAAATTCATTCAGTTATACGATATTCTGCCCAATAAGCTTGTTTTTTCAGCGTGCTTCATGTAGTTTTCAACGCTTGCCTGCAGATGCATCGCTCGCGATACGCTCGTGCTGGTTATCCTTTTGTTTCAGCAAATACCTATGGCTCTAATTGTACATAAATATGGCGGCACTTCGATGGGTTCGGTCGAGCGCATCAAAAATGTTGCGTTGCGCGTCGCCAAATGGCATAAGGCTGGCTATCAGATTGTTGTAGTCCCCTCAGCCATGTCTGGCGAAACCAATCGTTTGCTTAAGCTCGCCCATGAAATTTCTCCCCAGCCTGATCCGCGCGAATTGGATATCGTAGCCGCCACTGGAGAACAGGTGAGTGTGGGTTTACTGGCCATCGCCCTCAAAGAATTAGGGTTTGATGCGCGTAGCTACGCGGGCTGGCAGGTGCCAATTAAAACCGATAATACTCATACCAAGGCGCGGATTGTTGAGATTGACGGCAAACGCGTGCAGCAAGATCTTGACGCCGGTCGCATCGTCATGATTGCCGGTTTTCAAGGGGTGGATAGCGCGCACAATATCACCACTTTGGGGCGCGGCGGCACAGATACCTCAGCCGTAGCGATAGCGGCTGCGCTCAACGCGGATGAATGTTTAATTTATACCGATGTGGATGGCGTTTATACCACCGATCCGCGCGTGGTCGAGGGCGCGCGCCGCCTTGAGCGCATTACATTTGAAGAAATGCTAGAAATGGCAAGCCTAGGGTCGAAGGTATTGCAAATTCGCTCAGTTGAATTTGCTGGAAAATATCAGGTTAAAACACGTGTTTTATCCAGCCTGACTGACCCTTTGATACCCCTTGAGGAAGAAATGCACTCGGGTACGCTGATTACTTTTGAAGAAGATAAATCTATGGAACAAGCTTTTATTTCCGGCATTGCCTTTCAGCGCGATGAAGGTCGGATCGTCGTCGTTGGCGTCCCGGACACCCCGGGTATTGCCTATCAAATACTGGGCTCGATTGCCGATGCGAATATTGATGTTGATATGATTATTCAAAACCAGAGCGTAGAAGGCAAAACGGATTTTACATTTACCGTTGGCCGCAGCGACTATGCGCGCGCAATGGATATTCTGAATCAACACATCAAAGGCAAAGTCAACGCTCAACAAGTGCTGGGCGACCCGAAAGTCTCCAAAGTCTCGGTCGTTGGGGTTGGCATGCGTTCGCATGTTGGCATTGCCAGCAAGATGTTTCGCACCCTCTCGGAAGAAGGGATCAATATTCAAATGATCTCCACTTCAGAAATCAAAATCTCAGTGCTCATCGATGAGGAATATATGGAACTGGCCGTGCGCGCACTGCATAAAGCGTTTGAATTGGAGCAGGGGCAAAGTAAAGTTTAAGTAGCGTACGCCCACGCGAAGCGACAATAGGCGACTAAGACTCGCTAACAAAACAATGGGCCGACCATAACCGGCTCCGCACTCCTTCCTCGCCTAGGCCGAGGATCAGAGCGGAACGGTTATGGCAATCCAGGCGCACCTAATTAAAGATTTTTGGGTAGAACAGGCGTTTTTAAGGGATCAAAATTGCTCCATTGTCCGTTCTCCCAGCGTCCATGTGCTCGTTCAATATCTTTTGCGTTAGCCTGGCGCAATACCGCAGTGGCATCTGCTTGATTATTGACCGTCACATGAATCGCAACCAGCACGCCAGATTGATGTATTTTGGCAGAGGTCCGCTCTTGCGTAGAGGTAAGTGTTTTGGCCATCGCGCCCATCAATGACCCAAGATAAGCACCCACCAAGGCAGCAATGAGAGTGAGCAGCAGTGGAAAGCCAAAGACCGCACAGAGCATGGCACCGATGCTTGCGCCAAGCGCCGCACCCAATACCAGCCCCATGCCTGCACCTTTAGAAATGGACTTTGAACCGCGATCTGCAACTTGAGCACCACTGCCTACCAGGGGGTCATGCTGACCTGGAGGATTAACAAAGAAAAGTGTCACATCCTCTTCTTTAAATCCGTGTGCAAATAAGATTTGGGCGGCTTTCTGGGCCTCAGCGAAAGTATCAAAACGTCCAGCGACGATCAGCGACATAAAAAATTACCTTACGTTAAATTTACAGTTACATTGATTAGAGCGGCATGCTTGACTTGTAAAATTTACAGGACTTATCTGATTTCCCCCGCTTTGATATCTAGCGAATCCTTAAAATATAGTACATTTCCTAGCGTTGAGATGGTTTTTTCGACTTAACCTAGTGGCCATCAAATGCAGTTAAATTTGACCTCGAAACCCGAACCCGCTATCATCCCGGTTTTGCCGCATTTATCTTCAAATGCGAACAAGATTCGGAGACGTGGCCGAGAGGTCGAAGGCACTCCCCTGCTAAGGGAGCATGTGGACAAAATCCGCATCGAGGGTTCGAATCCCTCCGTCTCCGCCAGTTACCTTCGGCGGCAGCCAAAATATCCCCCTTCGAATTAACCGAAAAGCCTTGTAAAATAAGGGCTTAACGGGGGATTTATCCCCTTAAGCTCCAATCAAAAACAGCGCAATCGGATCCACGTACACAGAGACCTTGTAGGTATCCGTAGAGAAAGTATGTAAGGATGCCTACAAATTCGCTCTCAGACGCTAAATGCAAAGCTGTTCTTTAGTCATCTCCATTCTCGGATAAGCATAAATCTAGCAATGCTACGCTGCGTAAATCAGTGACTAATACAGTTTAGAGCGGTTGACGACTTCGTGCCGGGTACGCTCGTTATCCTGTTGTCAGTTTGAATATCTTGTGTGACGGCAGGCAATATCTAGAATTTCATCCGCCAGTGTGCTCTTTTGTCCCCCGCGCACGTATTGCTTGCGAAACTAGAGACGCCGCCCATCTAATCTGGGCTCAAATCAATGAGTTAATGTGCCTCTCCACTTTGACAAATTGCCGTTTAAGGTAGGAGCACGTATGCCATTGCTTACAATCAACCGCGTAATGCGAATACACCTATTATGAGAATCGGTCTACAATCCGCCACAGAGTCTTTCTTTGTGGCCTTGTAGTGCTCAGGGTCCTGGCTGTATTTAAGTATATCTCCAGTTCCCGCGCTTCTATACTTCTTTAAAGAAGGGCTCTTTGGGAGATTTTCGGACTGTTTCTAAAATAACTATGGAGGTATGAATGAGCGATTTTGAAAAGCGTGTAAAGACGATCGTTGCTGAGCAATTGGGTGTAGCAGAAGCAGAAGTTAAAAACGAAGCGAGCTTTGTAAATGATCTAGGTGCTGATTCTCTCGATACAGTCGAGCTAGTGATGGCTCTCGAAGATGAATTCGGGATTGAAATCCCCGATGAAGAAGCCGAAAAAATTACGACCGTGCAACATGCGATCGACTACGCTCGGGCCCACGAAAAGGCTGCGGGCAATTAAACAAATGCAGAAAAGCTTACGCTTTCAGTATGCGTAGCCGCAGCACCCGTGTCATCTTTCATGGGTGCTGTGGCCTTTTTTCGTAAGAACGCCATGAACCCCAGGCTTGTCGCTTAAAGCTAGTGAATTTATACTTGCATCCATCTAAATATCGATGGAGTGAGCATAAAGATGGAAACAGAATTTTGACGTGCGATCAAATTAATCGCTACCAGCTCGGTCTTAGAAGAGCACGGTGGCATATTAATGACAACATTCTTTAGCTCGCCATCAATCACCTTCTGAACCGTGTCGGCAATCAAAGCATGGTGCCAGTTCAGATGAAACCGAATGCCCTGGCGGTACTTAAAGAAATAACGAGTAAAAAATAGGTGCCTTTGCTCACATTTGGCTTTAGCTGTTACCAAACCCGCAACCTTTCTTTGCTGTGTTGGCCGATCTCCGGTCGCAAAACACATAATAAGTCGCACATTCTACTAGTTCTCACCAATTCGATCATTTGTTGGCGAAATGCCGCTGGATACGGCACTCTGGATTGACTTATTATGGACTCCTTGAAATTATGAAAAGATTGCTTGACTGGGGAGACAGAGTTCGCCTCAGGTTGTTGAAAAAATGTCGTATTTATTTTGTATTCGCGTTGACGAGCCTCTATTTGCTAGTGGCCTACGCGAATGGACTGGTTACACCGAACGTGAATTCTGTCGCGCTACCACAGGTTGTTGCGCATCGCGGCGGCACTGGCGATGCTCCGGAGAATACGCTTGAAGCGATCAGGCTCGCAGTTGCGCACGGCGCCGATGGAATGTGGCTCACCGTGCAGTTGAGCAAAGATGGTGTGCCGATACTATATCGCCCTACCGATCTCGCCTCGTTAACAAATGCGTCCGGCCCGGTCGCAAATTACACAGCGGCCGAATTGGCACGGATGAATGTCGGATGGAGTTTCAAGAACGAGCATGGGCAATATCCATATTGCGACCGTCCGATTGGCATTCCGACACTACGCGACGCTTTGCGCTCGCTACCAGTTGGCATGCCAGTAGTGCTCGATATGAAAGCGCTACCCGCTGAGCCACAGGCGCGTGCGGTGGCGCAGGTGCTGAGCGACGAGAACGCGTGGCCGCATGTATTAATTTATTCAACCGAGGCCGCGTATCAACAGGCTTTCAACAGCTATCCACAAGCCCGGTTATTCGAATCGCGCGATGCAACGCGCAGCCGGCTAGTAAAAATTTTACTCAATGAAGGCTACGAAAGCGTACCACTTACGTCTGTATGGACTGGTTTCGAATTGCACCGAAAGCTGGTGGTGGCGGAAAATTTCACTCTTGGCGAAGGTATCTCGCAAGTCAATGGGATGATGTGGACACCTGCGACAGTTGCCTGTTTCCGTCATCAGCAGGCGTCAGTGAAAATCCTGGCGTTTGCAGTAAATAATGCGCTCGACTACCAAACTGCAGCGTGTCTCGGCCTGGACGCAGTATTATCGGACTCGCCGCGGAAGATGGCGGCGATCAAGGTCGGTTTAAGCCATAAGCCATTACAGTGCGAGGCAACTTCAAAGAGCTCCATTGTCATGCGCTAGCCACAGACGAAATCTCAATATTTATTTTCTCAAGATAACTGAGTGGATTAATTTTTACTTTAATAAGGCCGGTCTCTATGACTTTTCAGAGGCTAATTATTCTCAAGGTTTTTATAGCACGATTGCCCTGGGTATACGGATCAGCCGAATCAGGGTTTACGGATCAAGGGCTATTGAGAAGACGGTCGCAGTGTCTATATCGAAGATAGTGAATATGGAGCGATTTATGCGAAAGCGGGGACAGGCAAGGCGGAACTATCAGGGGATATACGGCGTGCGCAAAAGCAGTTGGGGCATACGAGCATCAAGATGACGGAACACTATGTGCGTAATCGGCGGGGTGAAAAAGTGGAGCCGACGAAATGAGAGAAGCTGGCAGCATCGTTATTTGTATAAAATCCGGCGACTCACATGAGTAGGTCGTGAATCAGTACTAGATCATGGCCTATTAGAATTTTGTCAAACGGGGCAACAGTCCTAATTTGTCGAGTAAGAGCGAAGCATTGCTGCTTCGCCCTCCTCTAAGAACCAGCCCTTTCAGGGTGTTGATTCAAAGAGCAGCTTCCCTAATAGCTCTAGCAGAAGAGAAATGCTTGTGTGCTGTTACGGAGTCTGTGTAGGATTTAGTTTTCGGTTTTTTGGGGCCGCGTTGTCGAACCCGAATACGTTGTGGATCGACGTAGCGAGCAATCTGCAGCAACAGCCGCCCTAAGGCCGGGCCTTGATATAGTCTGATCCAGCTGTTCCAAGCCTCAGGAGGCAAGAAACTCATCATGCCGTAATAGGCCATACGCACCTCATTGGCCATATAGTAAGTGGATACCTCGACTTGTTGTTCTTGATGAGCCTGCTCAATCACTCGCTTGAGTAGCGCCAGGATGTTGTAAGCTAATATTGCTGTAGCAAAGCCCAACAAAGCAGCGCGTGGATGACCCAAAGTGCGAATTTCGCTTTTGAGATCGGCTTCCAGGCGCTGGAACATTCCTTCAATACGCCAGCGTCGGCGGTAAAGATCAGCAATTTTTTGCGCGCCCACCTCAGCAGGCAGATTGCTCCAAATACGAAGGCGGGTTTCGCCCGAGCTAGTAGGATGATCTAAACGCACGTCAATCCGACGCCAAGTCTGGACTTCATCGCGCAGGCTAATTGTTTGCTCATAAACCTCACCTGTGTCGCAGCGACCCACATAATGCAGCTCACTCTCTTGAGCCAGCCTCGGGTGATATTGGGCCGCTTCACGCACGATGAAACAGGCGTTTTGGATCTGCCAACCCATTAGCACTTTCTTAAGGCAGAAGTGCCGATCTGCTATCCATACATCACCAGGCTGAGCCCTGGCTAACAAAGGTTCAAGAATCGTGCTCTCTGGTGTGTAGGCATCTTCGCAGGGTACAATATCAGTCACCAGGCTTTGATCTAGGTCGTAAACTACTAAAGTATGACCTGGTAACGCTGCTCCTGTCTTTGTCTTTAGCGCTGTTAAACGCTTTTCGGTCGAAGGTAAGTGGTTACCATCCACCACTCGCATCCGGTAACCTGGCAAGGTAACTGGCAAATTCAGCGGCGCAAGCACGGGCGCCAAACGCATAGCGCTCTCCCGTACCAATACTTGCAATAGCTTCGGCTCAGTCCGATTTATCTTGTCATATAGTGAGCTTAGCGACACATTCAATTTATCTTTATATGTCTGCGAAGCGCTATGGAGTGAATGACAAACGCCCAGCGTCACCATCGACATCATTTCTACTACCGTCGAAAATAATAATTCCCGCGAGTACTGTCTTTCTCGGTGTTTTTCAAATAAAGCATCTATCCACTCCGTATCAAATATTGACCCCATCAATAACCGCGTCATTACGCTTATTGGCATCTTCTGCGTCGCTTGCTCGAACAGTTTTCTTAGCATATTCTCTCCGATTCGTTGATACTCCTCATTTAGGATAGCTCAAACACCCTGAAAGGGCTGCCTCTAAGAACCGTGCGTGCAGATCACCCTGCACACGGCTCAAGCCATTCTTCAGCACCATGGCGTGGTACCGGGTAGCGCTACGGAATTAGTTTTGGTTTGGCGTCGTTTAAAGTAAGGTGCCCATGCGGGATCGAAAGGATTGGCCGGGGCTTGTATTTTGACGTGCCTCACGATGGAGAGCAACGGTGCGCAGAAGATCGGTAGCCAGTGAATGAAGTGTATTAGTTCAGATCTGATCTGACAGTAAGGCCTTGCCAAATGGTGGGGTCGGGTAGCAAGAGTCCATTACTGGCCCCCCGCCCAACACGTACACATGACCTTATCCAGCCCATTCTCGCGGTGAATAACTTCTTTAGCACGACTAGGGTCTGGAACGAAAGCCGCATCATAAAAGTCTGTGAGCACTACGAGTCACTTCAAGAGTTTTTGTTCAATTGTGTCGAATGAGACATGTAAAATTCGTTGTTCCACATCGTGGGTTGAAAAGGGCCCAGGATGACAGGGATCATTTGAATGAAGCTTTTAAATAAATAAGAGAATATTGATGCTCACTTCCATCTCGAATTCTGCCATTACGCATTATCCGGCGGCACAAAAGACCGTAAAACCATCGTTTCTCCTGCTAACCCTAGAAATTCGAGAAGCAATAGAAAATCTGCTGGATTTTTCAAGCCAGCAGGATTTGTTTAAAGCGCTCACTACGGTGACTCGCAATAGCGAACCCATAGATTCGCCCGTTCTGAAGCTACACCTAATCAAAGATAGGATTCAAGCCAAATATCAAGAAGCTTTGATCCACTCAGATAAGAGCTTGGAAGATTTTGCGTGGAATGAAGTGGCAAGGTTATGTGTCTTGCATCAACTCGATCAGGCGGTAGAGAAATCTGCACTTTTGGAACTGTTATGGTTTGTCAATGACCTAGGGCTATTTGGCTATATATACGACGAAATCGATTCTGAAATAGAACAAAAGCTATTGAGTTGGGTGGAGCGCTCTAAGACAGAAGAAGTACAAACTGTGGCAGCTAATGCGCTGATGCTATTGGTGAAAGCCGGCGTGCAATTGAAGAATAGAGATTTCAGGGGAATACGCGTGCCCGGCGCAGATTTAAGTCATGGGGTGTTTGATGATACGCAATTTCAAGGTGCGGATTTAAGAAATGTAAATTGGTACCATGCTCAGCTAAGAAGAGTCAATTTAGAGGGGGCCGATCTCCAGGGATTAGAGTTGGTTGAAAGTCCCGCACTACAGATGGAAAATGAAGTGAAGGCTTGTTGTTATTCACTGGATGGGCACTGGTTGGCTGTGAAGGAGAGTCAATATATCTATCTCTATGAAACAGAGAGCTTACAGAAAGTCCATACGTATACTAGCCATAGGTATTCGGATAGTAGTATTGCGTTCTCAAGAGATGGTCAGTGGCTAGCTGCTGGTGATGGTAATCTGTGGCATGTCTTGGGCGATCGATCCCTCGCACACACGTATAGTGGATTCGGGAGTGTCGCGTTTTCAGTCGATGGCCAATATTTAGCTGTTGTAAATTATGATAATAGTGTGCAACTGTGGCATGTCTCGGGTGACCGATCTCTTGCGCGCGCCTATACTGGCTATTACGGTCATTTGGGGCTGCATAGTGTCGTGTTCTCAAGCGATGGCCAATGGTTAGCTGCTAGTGATACTCGGACGGCACTGCTGTGGCATGTCTCTGGCGATGGATCTCCCGTGCACAGATATACTGAGGATTGGGTGGGAGATCCCGCGTTTTCAGTCGATGGCCAATATGTGGCGTTTGGAAGTGCTGAGGGAGTGAATCTGTGGCATGTCTCGGATAATCTATCTCTTGTGCACACATATACTGGACATAATGAGCGTGTGAGTAGTGTCGCGTTCTCAAACGATGGTCAGTGGCTAGCATCTGCAGATTTAATTAATACAGTGAAGCTGTGGTATGTCTCGGGCAGTCGATCTCTTGCATGCACGTATACTGGGCATACATCTCGGGTGAATAGCATCGCATTCTCAAGCGATAGCCAGTGGCTAGCATCTGCAAGTGATGATAAGACGGTGGGGCTGTGGCATATTAGGCGCAGTGCGTATATTGTGAGTGGGAGAGAACTGGAGGAAGGTACGCTAACTGCAGAAGATGCATTGATCGAAAATGCCTGCGGTTTAAGCTCTGAAAACGCCGCCTTACTCAGACAGCGAGGCGCAAGATAGCTCTTTTATCCGGACGGTTGGAGACGAGTAAACCATACTGAGCTTGCAGCAACTGCCGATAAAATGCGTGTAATCTAGGTACTTGCCTGCATCATTATTGGCAGATGTTGATGTTGAGTGCGCTGACTGTGGCAGATGCAGTGAGCGAAATATCGTAGTTTTTTGCTTGATGAAGTCTCGATTTGATCTGACAGCTACTCAATTTGATGTATGAAGTGACCAGGTCAAAATTTGAGTGGGTTCTAGCTCATCTTCGATAATTTTTTCAAATTGCTCAGTTTTCTCTTTTTATCTGAAAAAAAGCAATAAGCGTGATCTGATAAGCGATCACGTGCTCCATTCTGTTGATCAGCGTGCAAAACTTTCCAGTTTAGGAGGGGAAACAGCGTCCAAAAGTTTCCACCCTATTTATGCAATGATCCGGCGAATTTGCCGGGGTAACTGGAGTGTTTTACATGGATATGATTTACGAGATAAGACGTCGATACAAAGTACAAAAACAGAGCATCAGCGCGATAGCGCGAGAGATGGGTCTATCGCGCCCGACAGTGCGCAAAAATGTGGAGACGGTAGAGGAGCCCAAATATGAGCGAGCACAGCCAATACGCCCCCAATTGGGGGCTTATGAAGGGCAACTAGAGCAATGGTTAGAACAAGAAGCAAAGTTTCCCCGTAGCCGTCGTCGTACCGCCCGTAGATTGTTTGAAGGGTTACAGGAAGTGGGGTACCAGGGTGCTTATGACAGCGTGCAACGCTTTGTTAAGGATTGGAAACTGAAGGCTCAAGGGCCGCGAGTCACACAGGTTTTTGTGCCACTCGTATTTGAGCCTGCTGACGCTTGCCAATTTGATTGGAGCCATGAGCATGTCGAATTAGGGGGCGTTGCGCAAACGATCAAGGTGGCCCATTTTCGGCTGGCGTATAGCCGTCAGCTCTTCGGGGATGCAAAAATGACCGCCGCTTTGTTGGACCGGATTACCCATCATTGCCACATCCTTGAAACTGGCAATCAATCTTACCGTTTCAAACATCGAAATATCCCCTCTCATTTAGTGCCTTAACTGGAAACTTTTCGGCGCTGTTTACTGGCAAATTTTGGACGCTGTTTGACAATCTCAAATTCGCTTGCAAAAAAGTGAAATGATGTCTGTAAATCGCACAGCTGAAGCCATTGTATCTTCGGCAGCTGATCCAATGAACTTTAAAATATGTCCGTCACCAGATACAAGTGCAGTTTTTATATTGCGCACTCGCATCCGGCAACCACGTGGTCCTTACCTCTAAGCAGCACTTCACACAGCAAAGGGGGGCGATCAGAAATAGCTTTCCAACTTGCTCTTTCTGCGCACATCTAGGGTTATACAATGAAAGCCACCACCTAATGTCCGCCCGTGACGCAATAAGGTAGGTAGTACATCAATCCCTCGTTTTTCTAGCAGTTTAATGAGTTCAGTTTGATGCTTGTCTACCACAGCGAGGGTAGGTGAAAGCATTAACAAGTTCATCCCCAACCATTTTGAAGATGATGGCTTAATGTCTGAATAACTATATTCTGTCATCTTCGGTGCGTAAATAATTTCCCACTTCTTCAGTATGTCTGGAATATTATCTTCATTGACACGTGCCGGATTAGCCAACAACAAGCCTGGGCGCAGAAAAGAGAGGGTCGAATCAATATGAACGGAAGAATATATGCTGGGTGATAGTTCGTGGACAGTATAATCATGGCCTACGGCATTTTGTAGCCACTGCATACCGAGTCTATTACCGGAATCAGATACTAAATAAAACAAGTCGCGACCCGCACGGATCACATTGGCGGCATCAAATACTGGTTCATGATTATTTAGACTCAGCTGCGCTTTGTCCTGTATGTTGTATCCGTGGTCTAGCAGCCTGGGCTTAGGGGCAGAAATCCAGCGGGCACCCGATTGCATAAATTCAATCAGAGTCTCTTTATAAGCGATAGTCTCAAAATATCTGGATCTAAATAAATTAGGTGTTTCAATAATTGAATTACCCACTGTCAATAAAACATCTCGGGGGCAATATGGAAAAAAAGAATCGCAATGCTAGTCAGGAGTAGAAAAATTATTTATAGAAATATCTTCTGGTCGCCTAACTTTGATATTAAGTTTTTTTAATTCAGAAGTAAAGTTATCAATATCCTCCTCAGTCTCATGCAAGATATATTCAGGGAAAAATTCTGAAATATCAGGGTCGAAATAATCATAGCCACCGCCGACAGAAGCTGCGATGATTCCTTTATCTTTTTCCGGGACCCTAGCAAGTCGAGCGCTACCAACAATAATTTCTTCTAATTCATCCCATTCATTATGTGAATTGACTAAGTTATTTGCTTTCATTAAATCTCCTCTTAATTTAGCATTTAAATTTTTAATAAAAAATCTAAGTCATGATTTATTTTTAGAAAAAATGTTTTCTCTTATTTCGCTACAACCTCGCGGCACCTCCTTCGATGAAAAAAATCTCTTGCAGATAAAGACATTGCCTACTGAAATTTTATGCTAAGAGGAATCATAGCCGTAAATTGCGCAAATTTCAAAAAATATGGCCTCGCTTGACGTACTGACAATACTGACTGCCTCAGCATAAAGTCTTTAGCTGGGTGGTTGGCTGTCGGTGAGCTACTTACTAGATGCATCGACTGCCCCGAACAATTGTTAGCCTGCTATGAATCGGGCTCTCGGGGTGATGCTTCCTTGTATTGATCGTTGCAATAAGCCCGCCAACGAAGCAGACGAAATAACCCATTGCGAAGCAAAGCAAAAGCAGTTGGGGCATACGAGCATCAAGATGGCGGAACATTATGTGCGGAATCGCCGAGGCGATAAGGTGGAGCCGACGAAATGAGAGAGGCTGGCAGCATTCGTTATTTATTTGTGTAAAATCCGGCGACGCGCATGGATGAGTCATGAATAAGCCCTGGGTCAGGGCTTATGAAATTTTTTTACTTAATTGAACAAGATTTATGCTGAACCCTATTTCGAGCTCTACCAATCTGCATTATCTAGCAACACAAAAATCCACAGAATCAGGTTTTCTTTCGCTTCCCCTGGAAATCAGGGAAGAAATAGAAAAGTTTCTGGATTTTTCGAGCCAGCAAGCTTTGTTTAAAGCATTGACCAAAGTGACTCGCAATGATGAACCTATAGATTCGCCTATTTTAAAGTTGCACTTAATCAAAGAAAGGATTCAATCCCAATATCTAGGATCTCTCATAAGCTCAGATGAAGGGTTAAAGAAATTTGCATTGAGCCAATTAGAAAAGTTATCAGACTCAGGGCAATTCGATCAGGTTGTAGAGAAATTAGCGCTTTTGAGTTGGTATGTCTTGTTAACGATGCAGAGATATTTAGATTTTTACAAGAAAGAGTCCAACAAGATGCACAGCTAAAACAGAAATTATTAGACTGGGTGGAAAGGTCGAAAACAGAAGAGGTGCAGCCTATAGCAGCTAACGCGTTGGCATTATTAGTGAAAGCTGGCGTGCAATTGAATAACAAAGATTTCAGCGGTATACGCGTGCCTGGGGCAGATTTAAGCTATGGGGTGTTTGACCATACGCAATTTCAAGGAGCGGATTTAAGGGGAGTGAAATTTTGTATGAGCTGGCTGCGAGACGCGAATTTAAGTGGAGCGCAGATGGCTGGAGTGCAGTTTGGCGAATGGTCGTATTTCGAAGAAGAGAGCTCAGTATGGTCGTGCGCGTATTCACCGGATGGTAAAAGGTATGCGGTAGGTCTCTACAACGGTAAGATCAGTGTGTATACGACCTTGAATTGGGAGAAAATCCAGACCTTAGAAGGCCATACTGGAAGTGTTTTTAGCGTAGTGTATTCGCCAAGTGGCTCGCAGCTAGCGTCTGGGAGTAGTGACAAAACGATTCGATTATGGGACGGGGCGAGTGGCAAGTCAGTCCAGACCTTAGAAGGTCATACTGCTGGTGTTAATAGCGTAGTGTATTCGCCCAGTGGCACGCAGCTAGCGTCTGGGAGTAATGACAAGACAGTTCGCTTGTGGGGCGCGGCGATTGGCAGGTCAGTCCAGACCTTAGAAGGCCATACTGGTGAAATTTATAGCGTAGTGTATTCGCCCAGTGGCTCGCAGCTAGCGTCGGGGAGTTGGGACAATACGGTGCGTCTATGGGATGTCCAAACGGGTGAGTGCCGGATCCTCATTGAGGATAGTGGTTCAGTGGCAAGCCTCTCCTGGAAAGAGATCAGCGGAGTAGACTATTTAGGAATAGGTGGTTTTGATAATTCAGTGCGGCAATGGGAATTAAAAAAAGAGGGAGTGGACTATAAGGCGCATTTGAGCTGGAGTACGGGTCATAGTTTTCTGACGGTGAGAGGAGCGTTAATGGAAGGAGTGGAAGGGTTAAGCGAAGTGAATCAAAGGCTGTCAAAACAGAGAGGAGCTGGATTAGCGTAAATTGTACAAGCGGAGTAGAAAAGAAGGGTTTAGCAATAGACACTGGCGTTAAAGGGATTAACCTCAGCAATCGAGATTCCGGCGGGCTTATCGTTCAGATTTAACGAGGTCCGCTGGTAACAGCAGCACCGTAGTAGCACAAGACGCATTGTAGTGGCGCAGAAGGCCAACAGGTCAGTTGGTTTCCCCATCTAAAACATCTAGAAATTTCTCTGTCCTAGTTTTGCTCTGCTGTTCTCCACAGTAAGGCACAAGACGGCAAAAAAAATCATCTCCAGTCCCGACTCAGCCCAAACATTTTCCTCTTGTATTTATCGTTGCGATAAACCCGCCCACGAAACAGAAGAAAAAACGCATTACGAAGCAAAAAACCGGTGCAGAAGCGGAGGTTTGAAGCTGTAAAGCCTTATAAAAACAGGGAATTGGCGGAAAGGGAGGGATTTGAACCAGCAGCATAGGGGAATACGGGGGATGTTATGGGTTTAATGCCTTGATTTTATGGGGCTTCACACCCTTACAGTTCCCTGGTTTCCCCTCATTTGTCCCAAGATTTGTCCCAAGCTATGGCGCTTGATCATGCTCACTGACAATCAGCGGTTCCTGGTCGTACTGTTCACACGTAGCCTGGAGCACGCGGAAAATGCGTTTTGTAGTCGCTGGGGCGAGATAAGAAATTTAGGAGAAATTCGTTGAAAGATAGAGGTAGACAATCAAGGAATTTTGGCCTAAACAGGTAGGCACTCAGTCTCTAGAAATTTAGAGTAATACAGGGCTTCATAAGCAGTGTATTGATTGGTTGATTTAATGTCACGTCATCACAAAGTTATATTTAACTTAATGAATCTATAAGTTCTTGCATTAGTTTCTGAGCTTTTGCTAAAGCTAAATCTTCTCTAAGTTTTTTTGCTCGCGCACAAGATTGACGTTATCTTTACAGATTTGAAAATTACGCTGAGTAAGGTAAGCATTATTTTCAAGAAGAATATGTCGGTTTTTAATAGAATCTATTTTTGTTTTATAAAGGTTTTCTGCGTTGTTTACAATCTCATCAACATTTATTTTTAGTTTATTTAGGAAATTTATAATATTTACCTCAATCTCTGGTGTTACCGATATTTCTTGATTTATTTCTATTTTTAGTTGGTGCGCATCATCAAATATTTTATCTACAATATTTTCATCGTCTTTTATATCAAAACCACGCTTAAGGACCATTATTAAAGCTTTATCCAGAAGAACAGATCTACTTGCAAATTCCCCAAGCGGTTTTATAAGTGATTTTTCAAAATCAAGCGCAATATTTCCTAAAGAATCTGTCCCATCGCATACCATATCCAAACAATCAGCTTTTACTTTAGCTAGGTCATTTCTAATATCTTCCAAAGATTTTACCGATCCTTTATTTATTTCAATCGCAAGCGGCTGCTTTGTAAAATTAGAGTTATCACTCTCATGAGTATCACTCCCACAACCTACAAAAGGAGAAGTAAATAATATTATTGAAATTAAAATAAGACGCATTGTTATTTAAATTGAAATTTATTCATTAAAAAATCACTTTATTATAAAAAATAAATTGATTTATGGAAAATATTCCGGAGGAGCTAAATCATCCTCATCCTCACTCTCATCCTCATCCTCATAAATAACGTCTGTCTGACCAATATTATTTTCGTCTACTAAAGCCTCCCGAAGTCTAGCTTGCATAAAATTTAACTGGTCTCTAAGAGAGTGATTTTCAGATGCAAGTTCTTCGTTAGTTTGAACAAGTCCCGAGTTAACTTGAAAAAGTTCTGCGTTAGTTTGAGCAAGCGCTACGTTATTTTGCAGTCGCCCGATGTTATGCCCAATCTCGCTATTTACTCTGCTACATTCACCGAAAACCCTTAAACGATCTTCGTCAGTCGCTGGCGTTGCTAATACTGCCTCGTTTATCTCTCTCTCTACTTGCACCACGTCTTCTGCCATTCTGTTTAAATTTTCTCGCCTGGCGTGCATGTCTGTGTTCGTCTCCATAGACGATTCTTGCTCAACTGCATCTATTAGGCGTTCCAATAGCAATACAGTTTTACTTGCAATGCTCCCCAAAGGTCTGGCTAGCGCTTTTTCCAATTCATGCGCAATTGCCCCTAAAGGTCTTATCGTCACTGTCTCTACGCCGCGTGCAATCCCCCCTAGAGGTCTTATTGTCACTTTCTCCAGTTCACGGGCAATTTCTCCTACAGGTCTTATCGTCACTTTCTCGACACCCCGCGCGACCTGTCCTAAGGGTCTTATCGTCACTCTCTCGACACCCTGCGCGACTTGTCCTAATGGTCTTATCGTCGTTTTCTCTACTTCACGAAGAACACTTTCTACAGCACCCATTACTTTCTCCTTGGACTATAAAAACAAACAAATCCCCAATTTAAATTTCCTAACGGATAGCGGCTCGCGGATTTTAATTGTTTATACTGGTTAAGATGGTTTATAAACAATATAAGATAATTATTATTCACGAGATGCTTGCTAATGTAAGCTAGTCGATGAAGAGAGCAAAATCAAGAAATTTAAAAATTGATAGAGGAACGGTGTTGACAATGGGCTACGTAAACTTTGCTTTTACCCATGTTTTACGAGTCGTAGTGAGGAATGTTTTTTTTTGGAAAAAGCAGATTGCTTAGAAATAGCAGCAAATAGAAAAGCGAGATTTTAATAGACTTTGAGCAATACAAGCCTTTGTAGTCAGAGTATCGTAAAATATATTTTAATTTTATAGAGATCTTCTCGATTTCATTAATAACTTAAAAAGTTTAATTTAATCTATTTTCTAATTTTATAGACTTTCATCTATACTCTCACTCATTTCTTCTTTCAATTCTTCCGTCTCTCTTGAAATGTCATTTAAAATATAACTATTATTTTTTAAATTTGGATAAGAATTGATTAATATTATTAAACGCTCCACCAGCAATAAGGTTCTACTTGCGATTCCCCCAATTGGCTCTGGCATAATTTTTTCTAAGTTACGTGCGATCTCTGCTAAGTCTACTGCGCTATCATGCGCAGCACGGCCATAATCTTTTACGCTCACTTTGCTTAATTCATCTGCAAGCTCCGCTAAGGATTTTTTCGCATTTTTATTTTTTCCAGATATGAGCGCCTGTTCTTCATGGATAGGATTATCTCCACCACAGCCCATAAAAGGAAAAATACATAATATTATGGAAAGAAAAATAGGTCTCATCGTCATTTAAATAAAAATTTTATGAAATGATGCCTAGTAAAATGATTGCCGCAGTAATAGTCATATCCTTATACACAACTCAAAATATCTGGTTTTGGCGCGCCCAGCGTAGACCCTGAGCAAAGGCAGTAACCTGCTGTAATCCTTGCCAGATGGTTTTTACGCCGGGCTCGCCATCCCCTTTTCGGCCTAAGAATCCACCCAACATCGCAATAAGCCGCACTACTTCATTGAGTCGAGGCGTCTTTTTTGGCACAGGTTTTTTCATGAGAAGATACGCGGCTTGCCATTCCTCTGGCTCAAACAGCAGTTCTGCTTCCAGATCAGGGCAAGTACGGCCTAGTCTCATCAAGCGAGCGATTCGCCAAGCCACCACCATATAGACCGCCAGCGCCCTCTCTAACTTTTCGATAGCCCCTAGTTGCAGCGCCTCGACGCGACAGCCGTTTTTGAGAACGTGGAAGAACATCTCAATCTCCCAGCGAGCCCGATACCAGTCAATCAACTCCACTGCTGCGTCGAAATCAAGTACCACGCGATTAGTGAGCAAGCGCCACTCCACAGGCTTACAGCCAGACGGTACCTCCACTTCTTGGGCTATTACGCAGGTCACTTCTAACGGGGAGCCCTTTCTATCATCAAGGACAACGCGTTTCATTCTGACTTGCTGACGTACCGCTCGAGCCTTTTGGCCATGCCGTGAGGGCATCATAAAATGCAATTCGCCTACCGCTGCCTGCGCACCGACTGCCTCCCACAGGCGAGCACCATCTGGTAGCACCCGGTTGTGACACGAGCGAATTAACCAATCCACCGGATTCCCCAGTTCGGAGGCTTTGCATATCAGTTCTAGCATGTCGGATTCACGGTCTGCCATATACACCAAACGTGTCTCGGGGTAACTCGGCTGAGAGTTCTGCCAGTCGGCTATACCCTTCGATCCAGCGTATACTTTCCTTGATCCCAGACCGATTCTCTACGTCTTCTTTGGATGCACGTGCCCACATCCACGCATCTAATACGCCTAACGGTTCACGCTCCAACGATACCGCATACGTCGGGTGCAGGTACATACCTCGTTGCGCTTCGTAACACAGGGGACCCAAGCCTTCTATCGATTGTCCGTTGAAGTTCAGTTCCGTGGTGTCTTGGATGCACAAAACGGTACGCTGCTCTTGTAAGCGCGCACGCGAACAGGACCAGTGCGGCTCTAAAATAGACTCCCAACCTATATCCTCTTGAGATAAAAATCGATACGCCCCCTGGGTTTCCGCCCACCCTTTACATGCCCCAGGCAGACTCGCCGTCGGCTTTTCCCCAAGACGCTCTGCAAGCAACATCAGCCTCTTGTTTAACCGCTTGTCACCTAAATCTACTGTCTTAAATTCTTTCGCTGCCCAGCTCATCTCTGCCTGTCATCTCTTTCTTTTAAAGGTTTATTGTACTTGGCTGTTTATAGTTGTGTGTAAGGACATGAGTAATAGTCAGTGCTCCCCCTAGGCGAGTTGCTATCTG
Source organism: Mycoavidus sp. HKI (assembly GCF_020023735.2). Lineage (NCBI taxonomy): Bacteria > Pseudomonadati > Pseudomonadota > Betaproteobacteria > Burkholderiales > Burkholderiaceae > Mycoavidus > Mycoavidus sp. HKI. Next base: position 1,344,335 of record NZ_CP076444.2, on the reverse strand, counting down.
TGCAAATGGCATCAGTTCTAGGCGGTAGGCTGCAGACAGTATCGCTACGTCACCAATACCGCCCATACCGCTGTGGCAGGCATTAATGATTGCGCTTTCAATCGGATATAAACCCACCCATTTGCCTACAAAAAATCCCACGGTGGTTAATGTGCAAACCGTCGCCGTAATGGTGGCGATATTGGCTAAGGTGAAGCCAGCTAGTAAGTCGTTCCACGGCGTAATGGTGATCCCGATTGCAAAGAGCAAAGGATAAGTAACCACCGTCGAGAAAAAACGATAAACGATACGAGCGCCGCCCTCCAGCTTGGGTGAAATGGCGTAAGTTAGCTTGGCGAGTACCGCAAGAAAGAGCATCGCTACGGGTGCGGGCAAGCCAATCAGCTTATGTACAAGTATTCCCAACATATATAAACAAATCGCGATCATGCCCGCGGCGGCGAGATGTTCAACCGTGACAGAAGAAGCGTCGCTAGGGTTTGTGGATATACCCTCGTCAGCAGCAGATAAGCGGCCTTTGCCACTATAGCTGGCATGGCGCTTACCGAATTGATGAAGCAAACTGGCACAGATAATCGCTATCAAATTCCCGAGCACGATAGCGGGTATAACTTGGGCGAATAACTGCTTTTGTGGCAAGTTAAGAATATCCGCATAGCCAAGCGTGAGAGGAATTGCCCCTTCTCCAATACCCCCCGCCATAACGGGAACGACAAGATAGAAAAAAGTATGGTGAGCGCCTAACCCAAAAGCCATCCCGGTCAGCGTGCCAACGATAGCGGCGGCAACTGAGCCGACAGCAAGAGGGACAAAAATTTTAGCCATCCCCGCAACAAGTGTTCTGCGGTCCATACTAAGAATACTGCCAACCACTACAGAGGCGATAAAGAGATACAGGATATTGGTTGACTGCCAAAAATCATTAATTGATCTAACCAATTCACCCGGTAAAAGTTTGTAATACACCAAGCAGGAGGGAAGGAAGGTCGTAACGATAACCGGCCCACCAATCAGACGTAGGAGCGGAATACGCGCCCCCAATTCGGCACATGTAAAGCCTAAGGTAGTGAGTATCGCCACCATGATGGAGATATCACTGGAGATTTTTCCAAAGGCTAAAAGAATGCTCAAGCAAAAAAGAATAACGCAATACAGCGGTAACGGAATAATGCCGATGTGCCTGTGCATCAGCTTTTGCAATCGGGTACAAATAAATGCGAGATGAAACATACTCGTTTTATGTTGCCGTCGAAAATATCGCCACTTTTTATGTACCAAAACACCACTATCAGCCGATGAAGTATTCATTTGCCTACATCTCCATAATTTGAGTTATTCATTTCACACTCGCTGCCAAAAGGAGGCCCCTAAGTGATTTTTTGAGCGTTATCCACTAAAGGCACTCCATGTAAATCATCTTGCGTTGAGAGCTCCGTAGATCCCTCATATATGATTTGAGCGCTAGTATGGACGGCAAAGAATATGTAAAAAATAGTAATCTCAAGGTTTATCTTTGCTCATTGGGCAAAGAATCGAATGAACCAGGATTGAGACAGCGTTGCTGAGGGAAAGATCGAAGAGGAGCCAGGGCACCGCTACAGAGTTATGTAGAGGCTTCTTAACTAAGGTGAAATAAGAGTTATGTGGATATATAAACCATTTCTTATATAAAATATGAATCATATTCTATCGAAGCGTTGCTTTTATGACACTGTATATTTAACCAGTTATTAAGTTTCTAGCTTCAAAGTATACTTTCCATTGCTTATTGAGCATGTTTAAAAAATAAATAAACAAACTCTGCACTTTCAAATTAGCTCTATAATTTTTTTGAAAATAAGGTGGAATTACTTTAGGAGCGGGGACAGTGATCATCAATCAGCAGCGATTGCTTTACTTCAATGCCGTATTTATCCATAGACAAATTTCTAAAGCCGCGGTGAGTGAGAGTGCACACGCATCCGTTGTTACGCGCCAGATACAGATTTTAGAAAAAGAGATAGGATACCCATTATTCGATCGCTGCCCGCGTGAAATGAAGCCCACTTATGTAGCTGAGTTATTGTCTGAATATTATCGCAGGAACTGCGAGGCGCTGAAAGCCTTTGAGGCTAGCTTACAGGAGTTGCGCGATATGCGACGAGGTAGTGTGAGTCTTGCTATACCGGCTATCTTTGTGCATGTCTTTATGGATATATTTGATGAATTTCGTCTTCGATATCCCGGCGTGCATCTACAGATTGAAGAAATATTTGAAACCACAAAGATAATCGACCACATACTTAGCGATACTGTTGATATAGGGATAGCCGATGTTTGCCCAGAAACTCTGGATATTCAATTTTATGCAAGCGTGCTTTTACCGCTATATCTGTTAGTCAGTAAGCATCATCCGTTAGCTGGTAAACGGAAGGTAACTTTTGCGGAAGCGATAAGTTATCCAGTTTCACTTCCCGCTTCGGGGATGATACTAGAAACAGTGCAAGCGATAGCGCGATCAGAAAAACTCCAACTTTGCCCTTCATCGTTTGTGAGTAATTCAACCACAGTCCGTAAAACATTTGCGTCTACTGGCTCGGGTGCCGTGTTTATGTCCGCTTTTTCCGCACGAGAGGAAATTAAGGCAGGTAAGCTTATCGCGTTGGAAGTGGACCACCCGGATTTTCAATCTAGCAAGATGGCTTTAATTACCCGGCGTGGCAAACCCGTTTTGCCAGCCATGAATCAATTACTTAGATTGCTCAAAGCAAGATTATCCGTTTTTACTCTCTCGCCAGAGATGGATAGTAATTCGTCAATTCCATTCGGAGCATCAAATGCAGAGTAAAACTCCACCTCGCAATAGTCGCCGTAATGCCATTAAGGCCCTCATTGCCGCAGGTGCAGCGGCGATTGCTGCGCCCTATATCATCACCTCCCGGAAGAGCGCGCCTTCAAGGAAAATGACTACAGAATCCGCAGATCAAATTGTGATTCGTACTTCGGGGGGCAAGAGTCATTATGCGTATACAGAAATACTCTTTGAACCCTTTAGAAAAGAAACGGGTATTAAGGTGATCGGCATTCCGTCGAATGTGGAGCCTGTTGCAGAAATTAAAACGATGGTCGATACAGGAGAGTACAAGTGGAATATGGCGTGCCTGGGTAATAGGGCTATTCCAGTACTGGGGCAACAGGGTTATTTAGAAGCTCATAGACTGGGGAACGATGATGTCGTTAAAACCATTATGCCGCACCTTTTGTCAGACTATAGCGTTGGTATGAACGTTTACTCTATTGTGCTCGCGTATCGAACGGATGCTTTTAAAGGACGCCCAACCCCCAAGACATGGAAAGATTTTTGGGATGTGGAACGTTTCCCAGGCCGCCGTGGTCTACGTCAAATCCCTTTTGATACCATTGAAGAAGCTTTGCTAGCAGATGGTGTGCTTCCAACTGAAATCTACCCTTGCAAGCTTGAGCGTGCGTTTGATAGCCTCGATAGAATCAAACCGCATATCTCCGTCTGGTGGCAGAATACGCCGCACGCCGAACAGCTATTAAAAACTGGCGAAGTAGATTTAATGCCTGCTTTTATCATTTCAACACTATCTGCTATTGATGCCGGTGCACCGGTTGCATTTTCATGGGACCAACATATCTATGGATATGATAATTGGACGATTTTGAAGGGGACTCCTAATGTGGATGCCTGCCGCCAATTTATCCGATTTGCCACTGACCCAGAGCGACAGGCGCGGCTTATACCCTATGGGATTAGCCCTACACAGCCTAGTGCGTTGGAAAAAGATGTCTTAGAAAGAAACCGAATTGATCCAAAATATGTAAAGTCACTCTCAACGTATCCAGACAATTTAAAAAAAGGGATACCTAGTAGTGGCTTGTATTGGGCAGATAAGCATAGTGCCATTATCGAACGCTTTAGTCAGTGGATGGTAAGCTAACTACATGTTGGAATCACGATTTGCACAAATAAGATGGAGAAGCGATTCGTATTTTCTGGATAAGCCTGCGTGACTACTCTAAAAATTGAAACCCACTCCATTGATTCGCCAAAATTGATAAATAGGTGAAATTTCTGGTGAATTTATATTTCTTTTTCAAGAGCAACTAGCTATTAAATTATTAATGATAGCGTTTCTGGAGTAAATATGCATTTAACCAATGATTAGGTTCCCAATCTTTAAAATATATTTTTTATTGCTTATCAAGCAGATATTAAAAAATAAATAAGAAAATTCTGCATTTTCAAATTAGCACTATAATTTTTCTTGAAAATAAAGTGGATTTACTTTAGGAGCGGGGACAGTGATCATTAACCAGCAGCGATTGCGTTACTTCAATGCCGTATTTACACATAGAGAAATTTGTAAAGCCGCGGAAAGTATGAGTACAAGCGCATCCGTTATTAAGCACCAGATAAAGATTTTAGAAAAAGAGATAGGATACAAATTATTCGAGTATCGCCAGGATGGAGTAGCGCCAACTTATGTAGCTGAGTTATTGCTTGAATATTACCGCCAGAGCTGCGATGCACGGATGGCCTTTGAGGTTGGTTTACAAGAGCTAGGCGATATACGGGAAAGTAATATTCATCTTGCTATACCGGCTATCTTTGTGCATGTCTTTATGGATATATTTGATGAATTTCGTCTTCGATATCCCGGCGTGCATCTACAGATTGAAGAAATATTTGAAACCACAAAGATAATCGACCAAATACTGAGCGATACTGCTGATATAGGGATAGCCGATGTTTTCCAAGAATCCCCGGATATTCAACATTATGCGCATGTGCCTTTCCCTTTATATCTTCTAGTAGGCAAAAACCATCCGTTGGCGGGTAAGCGCAAAGTCACTTTCTCGGAGGCAGTAAGCTATCCAGTTTCGCTGCCCGCTTCGGGAATATTACGACAAAAGATACAAGCGGTAGCGCAATCAGAAAGCGTTCAACTTTGTTCTTCATCATTTGTAAGTAACTCAACAACAGCCCGTAAAATATTTGCGTCTACTAGCCCTGGTGCCGTGTTTATGTCCGCTTTTTCTGCACGTGAAGAAATTGAGGCAGGGACGCTTATTGCGCTGGAAGTGACTCACCCGGCTTTTCAATCTAGCAAGATGGCTTTACTTACCAAGCGTGGCAACCCCATTTTTCCGGCCACGGATCACTTACTTAGATTACTCAAAGCAAGATTATCCGTTTTTACTTTCTCGCCAGAGGTGGATAATAATTCGTCAATTCCACTCGGAGCATCAAATGCAGAGTAAAAATCTACCTCGCAATAATCTAAGACTTTGTAGATCAAAATTCGTTGTTCAACCTAAGGACATTCTATGTTAAATCCTATCTCCAGCTCGGCTATTCAATCCCCTGTTGCAAAGCAAGAATTTCCAATTTCTTCTTTATCAGCTGCTATTAACTCTGAAAGGTCATCTATTATAAAAGTAGGCAGCGATGTTACTGGCTCTAGTTATTCTCCAAATGGTTGCTGGCTAGCTGTTAGCACAAGGGGCAACGAAGTTAAGCTGTACGAAACCGCGACCTTAAAATTAGTAAACACGTTTACCGGACATAATAATTACGTGAATAGTGTGCATTTTTCGCCATCAGGAAAAATATTAGCATCGGGAGGTGATGATGGTACGGTCAAACTATGGAACATAGAAAATGGAACAGAGATTTGTACGCTAACAGGCCATAGCGACAGAGTGATGAGCGTGCATTTTTCGCCATCAGGAGAAATATTAGCGTCGGGAAGTGATGATAAAACTATCAAGCTATGGAATGTAAAAACGAGAGAAGAGATTTGTACGCTTAAAGGACATAGCGATTTCGTGAGCAGTATACATTTTTCGCCATCAGGAAAAGTATTAGCATCGGCAAGCTGGGATAAAACGGTGAAACTGTGGAATATAGAAACTAAAAAAGAGATTTTTACGCTTGAAGGGCATAGAGGTAGAGTGAATAGCGTAAATATTTCACCATCAGAAAAAGTAGTGGCATCAGCAAGTCTAGATACGACAGTGAAACTATGGAATATAGTAACTGGAAAAGAAATTTTTACTCTTGAAGGGCATAGTGATGAGGTAAATAGCGTATGTTTTTCGCCATTACAAGCAATATTGGCATCGGGAAGTGATGATAAAGCGGTGAAGCTATGGGATGTAGCAACTGGAAAAGAGATTGCTATGTTTACAGGGCATAGCGAATTTGTGCTAAATGTCAATTTTTCAGCATCAGGAAAAGTATTAGCGTCAGGAGGAGATGATCACATGCTCAATCAATGTGCAATCGATAAGCTCGAGGCTGAGGCATATAATCATGCATCTCAAAAAGTGACAAACATGACTGACTATGCCTAGTCTAAGGTCTCTAATCGGCTAAAATAGCCTGCCCTTTTAATATAACCCCCAAAGTTCACTACCCTTACTTTTTTGGGGTTTTCACCCGAATTGGCAGGCTTTCCACACATTTAGATAAAGTACATTGCTTTTGGGCTACTCTTAAAGCTGAATGTAAAGTATTCAGGAGAAAACGCTCGTTAACTCCCGCTGGGCGAGTCACTGTATTTGCTATAACGCTGCAACTGCCTATAAAAATCTTTCAATCCAAGCGCTTGCTCGCGCCACTGCAAGCAGGCGCTAGCGTTGTAGGCATTGATTGCTGCAATCTCAGTAAGCGAAATGTGGGCGGGTTCTCGGTCAGACTGGGCGGCAGGTCTGGCAGATTCATCGGTAAAAGCGGCGTTGTAGTGGCGCACGAAGCCAACGTTAACGCCAAAATGGGTAGCATCCGCTTGCGTAACATAGACGGGTATTTCCTTAATAAGTGTGTCGCCTTTTTCTTTGATAATTTTGATGCGGTCGCGGTATTGAATCTCAATGCGAGTAGCGAGTTTGTACTGCGCTTGTGTAAGTTTGGCGTGCGCTATAGCAAGCTGCGCTTTATAGTGCACCAATGCTGAGTGTTCTTTTTGAATACGCGGCCCATAATAAAAAGAACCCGCACACCACACACCTAGGCTGAATGCAGCCATTGCAAGGCCCAATAATCGGGGCCGTGGTGTTATCCAATCAATCCACATCTTGATTCGGATGTTTGTTAAACCAGCGCTGTACGATCAACTCGAGATAAGATTGTCCAAGAATCCCCAAAGCTGCGCCTAGGCCAGTGATTGCCATTAAGGGCAATTCAGGGAATAGCATCAGGACCGAGCTAGCAGCGATGCTCAGCCCCGCCCCTACAATGATGCGTCCAATAATAAGCCGAGCGGTGATTTTCTCGCCACCTGTGAGCAATTTTCCAATTGCGATAGCGGCACCTATTGCGGCCAGGGTTACTATCGTTCGATTTTGTTCTTGAAGATCCATATTTTTCTCATAAAAAACATATGCGGTCGGTACACGGTCAGCCATCATTGCCTCGTTCTGTATCTCACTTTCCCCTCATGCTTTTCCGGTGTGTATCATTTTTGCCAGGCGTTGCGCTCGTTGGCCAACTTGTTTTGCCCATTTCGAGGCAAGCATACCGTTAGCCGCTGCCGCATAATCAGCGCCTTGCATCGCGGTTAATGTGTCAACGAAAGTAAGGAGTTTCCCGCCCAGATTGAAGGCCATATTGATTAAGACGCGCTGCCGTACCGCATCTAAAGTCCTCCACCAGGGGAGAGCGTGATCGAGCCACGTCAGCGTTCTTTCTATATCGTTTTCTAAAAGAGTGGTGCATTCGCTATAAGAAATACCGATATCACTCAAATTGCGTCCTACGCCAATCGTCATTTTTCCGACGGTATCCAGATAAGGCTTGAGGCGCTGTCCTTCATCACGTTTCAGCTCTAATGTAAGCGCCGCCTTGTCAAAGGTTTCGGCCATATTTTTTTAAGGTTAGGTAGTCAACAAAAAAACCCAGCTTGAGGCTGGGTTCATGCTTGCATAGGCTAATATCGAATCATGGCCAGTAGCGCAATATTGCGTGGGCGGGTTTCGTTCTCGGCAGTACCGCCAGGGTTAGGTGTACCCGCTTCTTCCTTAGGCGCGTTATGGTTATGTGATTCAGTGGCTTCAGTTTGCCAACTGCCCGTGAACGCTCCACCACCACCGTGTCCTGGCCCCCGGTAAGGTACTCGAGTCATGTCAGATTGCCAACTGCCAATATGCCGCCCTTGATCTATCCCGCGCCCATCGTCCCAACACCGAATAAATTCACCTCGCAAGTCTGGAATGCGAAAGGTACTGACTCCATCGCCGGATGAAAAACAGCCATATTTGTCTTTGTGCCATTCTGCTTCATCGACTAGTGCGCCGCTCGCCAAAGTATATTCCCAGAGGTTGGAATAGGTCTTTCGGTCAATTTCCGCTCCATCGCATTTGAGATAGCCTACGCGTGCGTTGGTGCGCGCTTCAAACACAATTTGTCCAACATGGTGTGATGATGTGGCTATCGCTTGTTTAACGCGTAGCGGTGTCATAATGGTTTTGTTGTCTATGCCTTCAACGGCTTCTCTTTCTGAGGCAATTGCGAAGGCAATAGAGACATCTATGACTTGTGCAACGCGGAGCGGCGTCATAATGGAGTGGTTATCGGTGCCGTCTACAGCTTGCTCTACGGAAGCAATCGCTGACACGACACGCATCCATTTTTCAGGGTCGCTGGGTGCAGTGGTGTTGTGATCCCCTAAAGATTCGTACAGGTTCCAGGGCTCTGTTTCGTTTGTGCGATAGCGTACGCGTGCGCCTTGCGCATAGGGGAAAGATTCGCCGTCATTATCGGCTGCACTCACCCATTCAGGCGTGCCACACGCTTGATATTGCTGCAATACGTCGGTAATGTCGTGCAATATGGCGTTAAGCTTCGTGCGTTCGATGGGTTTGGCGAGTGGGTCGATTGCTTGGTCGCGCTGATAATCATAGCCATACCCTTGTTCATAGCTCACATCGCCTGTAATTTGGGTGTCGTTGGGGACGGCTTCCCGATCACCGAGTATGGCAAAGGGTTTAGTAAAGAATTTTTGTTGCATACTGCACTCCGAAAATGTGTAACGCCATAAAAAAATAAATACATCCTTCTTTTCTTTCTTATGCCGTTTCATTTTCCTTGTATTAGGCATGTCCCCCTTTTAATTAAAATTAAGTCATTTCAGCGAAGCTGATGAATGCTGCCTCTTGGAGCGTGGCTCATGCTTTATCTAAAGTGGGGAAGATCGCTTGTGGATAGCCGTGCGCATCGGCAGCAATACGTGCGCCTTGCGCATTAGCAGTGATTAAGGTTTGATGTGTCTGAGGCGTGATCTCAACCCTATCAGCAGGTAGCGTAACGTGTACGTCGCTATCGTAAAAGCCGCCGGTTGTTGCTGAGTAATACAGTGTCATTGCCTGATCTCCTGCTTATTTTTAATGGCCAATCGCAAACCAGCTGATATTCCCGGGATAGTAATTGCCCTCGTGAGTAACAGCGGCTGCAAAAAATTTAGTTTGATCTCGAATACTGTAATAAAGGCTAGACGCAGGTGTTGTGTCAATAAGGCTAAGCTGAACCGTGAATACTGCATTTGGAAAACTCAGTGGGAACCAAAGTTCACTGCCATGCGCATCTAGTACCGCATTATTCCATTGCAAAATCAGGCCATTCGGTAGCACTTGATAATTCGGCTTGAGCTCTGGAAAAGTCCGCTCTTCTCGACGCACATACCGGCTATCGCCTTGCTGAGGATTCAGGTAGCGTGTATCTGCCTCTTCCAGTTTCAGATAGTGGGTATCCACATAATCCGTGCGTGCATAATTTGACGTCACAAATTGTTGCGTTGCATAGGCCTGCGCCACCCGTAACGGTGTCATGATCGTGCTGTTGTCGGTTCCTGCAAGGGCTTGCTCTTGAGAGGCGACCTCAGACACCCTACGCGCCCATTTCTTCGTATTGCTGGGTGTTGCGGTGTTGTTATCGATCAAAGATTCGTATATTTCCCAAGGGTCGGTATCTTTTGTTCGATAGCGCACCCGTGCGCATTTTGCATAGGGATAGGCTTTGCCCTCGTTATCCGTTTTCGTAATCCATTCAGGCGTACCGTCTACCTGATATTGCTGTAGCGCCTGAGTCATATCGTGCAATATCGCGTTGAGCTTGCTGCGCTCAATGGGTTTAGCGAGCGGATCGATCGCTTGGTCGCGTTGATAATCGTACCCATAGCCTTGTTCATAGCTCACGTCGCCGGTAATTTGGGTGTTGTTTGGCACGCTTTCGCGGTCGCCTGCCGCTGCAAATGGTTTTATGAAGAATTTTTGTTGCATTGCTCCTCCCAACTTTGCCCCCCAAAAAAAAGCCCTCCTAGAGGGCTTTTTCAATGAGGCTTATTGAATAATTATTTTTATTTAACTTTTTATATATCTTGTGTTACTGCTTTAGTTTTTTGTGCAAGAAGTTGGCGAAGTAAATTATTAGTTTCTTCCTGCCCCTTATTTACATGAGTAAGGGTGGTTTCTAATCCACTAATCTTCTGATCTTGCCGCTTAATGATCTCCTCCAACTCTTCAATCTTTTTCGCTTGTTCTGGGTTAGGAGGCGTATTTGGATGTGAGCTGGACGTGGAACCTACTAGGGTGGTGGCTTGGGAGTCGTTGGAAGAGTTGGAGTTTAAGGAAGTGGTCGAGGTTTTACGTTCTCTTAGGAAAGGAGCTACCGAGCGCTTTAAATCTTGAAGTTCTAAATTATTCTTTTTTACTTCGCCAATCAACTCACCTAATGATGTCTGTAACTCTGCATTACCTTCAAGAATAGCTGCAGTATTATCTTGGATCGGTTTATTAAATTGATACATTGCTGCAAAAGTTGCAGGCTTATTTGCCACATCAGGAATTCTTCCACTCCCACCACTATTCATTTTTTTTGCCTTTTTCAATAAATCTAATACGGGTCTAAAGACGTTTTTGTTCAGTTCTATTCGCTCTTCTGTAAGCTGCGTAATTTTTTCAGTAGGCGCAAATTTTGATAAATTTAAAACCAGATACAATAAAACGATGCAGGAGCCTATTCCCCCCGCGGCTAAAGGAAGAAAAGCCAATACGGATTTTGCTCCCAAAACATACGCTATTACCGTACCCAACCCCCCTAATAAACCCGGTATCGCCGTTAATATAAAGGAAGCCCGCTCTAATAGACCTGGCTTGGGCGGGGTGTTTTCGTCAAGAGCGAGAAATCTTTCAGTCTGCTCTAAGTGCTTTTCTATCAGGTCTTGCACCACCCAGATATTAAGGACATGCACAGAAATACTATCGTGAACTTGCTCTAATAAAATCGTAGTAAATTCTTCGGGCAACAGGACCATTTCTTGATTTTCTGTCTCACCGGATAAAGCAGTGAGGACGGGTTCTGTAATCCAGTCTATTTCATTCTTTATGTGGTGCACATCCTTGCAAATCTGATGAAGAGCAATTAATAGCTTGCTCGCCTGTTCCATCTCCGCTTTAAGAGCAGTGCTTTCATCGGCAGAAAGAAACTGGTTTTTGGCCCAAGAAGTATGAACCGCTTTATTGCATTTTTCAAACCGCTTAAAAGCATCGCTCAGTGTATCGCGTAATATGTCATGCGCATGAATATCCAATTCAGTGTCAAAAAGTACATTGATACCATTAAGATCAAATGCAATTTTTGATGCCTCTTCATTCGTAGGCTCTGGAAAAGAAAATAAATCTACGGCCCCTTCGACTACCTCATATTCTAGATGGTCTAATTCTGCACGCTCGATAAGCGTTCCTTCGCTATACGTATTATTTCTACTGCCTATCGAGGATGCGCTACTACCTGCACTGACGGGGTTTTCCTCATAGGAAGCCGCTTTTTTTTCAGATATCGTCTTTGCTTCAATAGGGGGATGCGCAATAGTACATGCCGTATTAATACGCATCATTATGCAAAACTCCCTTTTCTCTAGAAGCACGGCGAACGCAAATCTTATGACTCAGTCCGATCCTATACTCTGTAAGTAAGGTTCGTACACCCGATATTGGCCTGAATATTTTGTTCAGGGAGGGGTATCTAAATCATGGGTACCGTTGCATAGCGCTTATCTTAAAAATGTTCCATGCTCAAAATTTTTGTTCTGCATACCAAAACCAAATGAAGGCCGAGTGGTAATAATTCGGCGCACGCCTACCCCTGCTGGGCGTGGTAATAGGTCGTAATGATCGAGCACGAATGTCAGCCCCGAGCTCGGCTGATACGTGAATACATAAATAACGTAGCTCATATCGTGCGTATCCAACACGTAGACCGGCCCTTGATCGCCCAATAGCACTTTCATAAATTGGTTAATTTCAGGGATCGTACCGCGTGAGACGAGCTGAAAGTAGCGCAGCCGTAATACGGTACGTTTTTGTTCTAGCGTCAGTTTGACCGTTGAGGAAGATTGACTTCCGAAACTGCCATGCCCGAAATTTTTATTAACAGCACCAAAACCAAATACGGGTGTGCCTGACTGGGTCGGGTCTACCGTGACGCTCAACGGTACACCCAGTAAGGCAGACCAAATCGAAAGCCCAAAATCGTTTGCGGTACGTAAATCAAAAATATCCCGTATCCAGTTTTCCCAGAATTCCGTATGGTTTTGCGCGTACCACGCTTGTTTATGCTCAAGCAGGCCCTGTAGATTATCGGCATCGTTGTATTGCCATAGCAGCGCCTGCAATAGATCGATGGAAAAATCGAACGATTGGATTTTCATAGTACGACCACTTGAATAGCCGAAGGCGTGATAAATGCCTTTTCCCAAATGTTGAGCGCAATTTCAGTTGTTACGTATTCAACCGGCTCAAGGTTAGAAACTTCTAATTTCTGTACATAAATACCTGGCACACCACGGTTAACCGCAGCAGCAAGCTCAAATGGGGAGACACTCGTACCCAATCTAAAACCCTTGTCATTTTCGAGCTGGTTTTCGGAATAGGTCGTAATTGCCTGACGCACGGCATTTTGTGGGTCGGTAATGGACGCGTCAGTATGTACTGTTACACATACTAGAAAATAGCGAGGGGTTGGCCGATCAAATAACACGCTGTATGCCTGCCCTGAAGCGGCGTTGATAGCTTGGAGAGCCACCGCGCCATTCCAACCCGCGCCCGCGCTCTTATGTTTCAACAGTGCTTGTGCAATATCGGTATCCGTTCCTCCATCGATGCATACCCAGATTGAGTGAGGTTTGAGCAACAAACCATCTATCCTTTGAGCTGTACTATCGACATTTTCTCGAAATTGCAGACTTCGCACGCCCTCTATGACAGACAGCGAAGAGGTGATGGCTTCCGAAAGTGCAATACCTTGCAAAGCAAGCGTGCGCTTACGCTGCATACGTAAACTTTCGTCGGATTGTTCAGTTTGACCAAGGCTTGCATTCTCTCGGTTATAGACGGTTTCCCAGCCAAGCACGTTATCGACAATATGCACCAGCGTGCCTGCCGACGCTGCAATCGGGCCATATTCAACGGAACTAAAATCTACCTTTCCCGTTCCATCTTGAGATAGCCGAGTTTCTCGAATAGTTTTAAATAAATCTCCGGCTTGCGTGCGCGCTCGCGCGCCTTTGCGAATCAAGGTATGCGGAACACCTGTAACGTTTACATTTGCAATGGTCGAATGAGTCTTTTTAGCGCGCTCTAGTCCAGTTAATGCGCATATGGCATCTAGAAATACCCCGCCTGCTTGGTTGGGGTTTATCTGGTTGGCCAGGGCGGCATTGTTGCGAATAACGGCATTACGCCCCAGCGTATCCGCAGTCATTAACACCCCTTGCGGCGTTTCTGCCTCAACGGACAAATCATTGCCGAATACGCTGCGCCATTCGTTTTGTATGGTTTCTAATACGGTAGAGGTATCCGGCACAATTACGCCGGTACGTGTCAAATAATCATAAGGCTTAGCCATAGTTCGCCAGATCGGTCAGGCCGAAAACGGTTTTAATGGTTGCGTGATAGCGCAATGTGTCGTTAACAATAGCCACTTCAAAGGTTGGAATATCGATCACCTCATCAACTGCGCGCAGTGTTTGGCGAGCAGTCGATTCAAATTGCGCTAGATTGGTGTGGTGCCAGACGACTTCACACAGAGGCATCCCCCGATCTAAGGCAAGCACCATTTCGCCCAATTGGGCCTGCATCGCGTGCTGACAGTTTTGTTTGATGGCTTCGATTCCACGTACTACCGCCAACATGCCATCAGCACCGATATAGAGGTCATTACGTTGATTAGTTGCAAGGCTTTTCAAACTGGCCCCCCGCTTATGTCAATGCCGCTACGAACGCCGTTATGGCAGTGACTCTCAGCAGGCGTGTCTCCAAAGGTCACGCCGCCGCGTCCAATCACACGGCCAGACGTAGTGAAATTGCCAGTGCAATTCACCTCTGCTGCCTGCAACTCAATAGTCGGTGCAGTTATTTTGATCTTGTCTGATGAAAGAGAAATACGTACTGCGCCATTCGTGCTTTGTAGCACCGCATTAGTGGCGTCTTCCTCAGCCAGCGTGTAATGACACATCACATGGGGGATGAACAAACCATCTGAAAATGAATGCAAGCGTTGTGTGTTGGGTCCTGCTTCTGCGCCGGATTGCAGATAAAGGGAAATATCTCGATCATTGGCTTTAATCGAGCCAGTGTCCCCTGGTTTGAGGGGAAAACTTAACAAAAAATCACCGCCACCCAGGGCCAAAACAGGTACGCTTACAAGCAATGGGCGCGATACGGTCCCGTTCTCCGTCGTCAATACCCTAATTTGGGGCTGCACGGTGGCGACGTTACGCTTGCGGTCGTACGTTACGATCTTCGCCGGCAACATATCATCGACACCTTGCATGAATTTTTTAAACACTTCGCGCAAAGTACCCGCTAATCCGCCTGCATTTGCGGGATCATGGCTTGGTATGGCATGTTCATTCATGCATGTATTCCTCTATGTATAAATCTGAATATCCCTGCGTCAGCTTGGCTAACCTTCATTAATATCTTGCTCTACATTTTTGTAAGACCGAACTCGAGCTTATGCTGCGTCATAAATGCGCAATTAGTAATGAAAACGTATATACTTTGTTAGTACAAAGTTACAGAGGAGTTCCGATCATGTCGAAGCAAGCCGTTTTCACGATGAAACTAGAGCCAGAGTTGCGTGCCGCGTTTACTGCTGAAGCCGATGCCGCCCACCGGCCAGCATCGCAAGTGCTGCGTGATCTAATGCGCGAATTTATTCAACGTCAGTGCGAAGCGCGGGAATATGATGCATTCCTGCGGCAAAAGGTCGAAGTGGGCCGGGCGTCGATGCGGGATGGACAAGGTCGCTCCAATGAAGAGGTTGAAGCCGAATTTGCCTTACGCCGCACGCGTGCAACAAACTAGACATGAAACTTTTTTGGACGCCAGAGGCGCAACAGGACCGTAGAGAAATTTGGGATTACATTGCAGTCGATAACCCGCGGGCAGCAGTTAAGATGGATGAACGGTTCAGTGAGGCGGCTAGTAATTTAGCTCAGTACCCAATGCTCGGCCAACTGGGTAAGATAATCGGTACTCGTGAACTCATCCCACATGATAGCTATCGTCTTGTGTATGAAATTGTGGGTGAAACAATATGGATATTGGCATTGGTCCATACGGCCCGCCATTGGCCGCCTGCGCATAAATGAGGGAGAAGAATTGCCGCCCTAGTCAACGCGAATCTATACGTTTCGCCTCAGCAATCCAATAAAACGGCGTATCGCGATTCGCAATCTCAAAATGCAATTTAAAGATGACGTAATGGCCCGATGCAGCGGGGTTGAGTTTGCTCTCAATGGTCAATGCGCCGCCTAGATGCGTTGTCGTATCTAAAAGATATTTCACTTTGACGCCGTATTCAGTGAGTTCGGGAATGCCAATCATCCCTGTGAACTCGCTTATTAGACGTGCTTCGCTGCGTAATGGGGTATGGCTATTTTTTACGACTAATGTTTGGTCATCCACGAAAGCGTTCACGCCGCCCACTTCGCCTAACCGCTCGATTTGCTTAAGCGCGCAGCCCGTAAAAGCATAGTTAGCGATATGCTTATCTATCGCTTCAAAACGCAATGCCAGCCCAAGATCGTCTGCAATCTGTTGTGCAATGGTGAAAAGCGGGACTTTTGCCGCTTGGCTGCGGACGATGATGTTGCCCTTTTGAAACTGTCCAGTCGAAGCTTTAAATATCAGTGTGATATCGGGTGGCTGCGACGGTATGCAGCTTGAAATATCACCGATAAACACCAGCGATAAGCCTGTAGAACGGCGGCCTGCATAAAGCATGATGCGCTTGGGGGTGCGATTTCTGTTAAATGGACTGGTCTCTGTAAGCAGATATTCACGGTCTGGTTTTGATAAGTTCGCTACCCGAATATCGGCCTCATTTTGCAACGCATTCGCGAATTTAGTACCGCTGGCGCTAATCGTTAGGTTGTCATAGGTCGTTAACTTACCGTTGACCTCGATGCCAATACGAACAATGCGCGGATCGAGTTCATTCATGGACGGCTTTCAACTCTGCACGGCTCACATATAACAAAGCGTGGGTACTCTCAAATTTTGTATAGTCTGGATATTCGCCGTTCTCAGTGTCAAATATGAAATTTCCACTGTCACCTTCCTTATAGCTTGGTAACAGCAGCGCCCTAGGATGACATCGCAGGCCTTGTACAAGCACAATTTCATCGCGGGTAATGGTGGCGGCCATTACACCCGCCGTCGCCTGTATCGTGATCTCGTAGCGGCGATCCTCTAACCGAATGGATAGCGATTGATTTGGAATCGCATCGAGTGGAATTTGAATCATCGTAGATTGGCAGCTTGATTAAGTCATTGAGATATTTGCGATTGGGCAGGGCAGCTCATGCTGACTTTCTAAGGTCGATTTGACCAGTCACTGCTGCGGTAATAAAGGCAGAACGGCGTTCTTTGAGTAGGGCGATGCTTTGCTCAGTTTTTTCTATAAGTGAATCAATGCGAGCAGTTTCCTCATTAATTGCGTTAGTGATATTTATCTGCTCTTCGGGTGAGGGAACGAGTACAGGCAATCTTTTCACATCTTCGAACTTCAATGATTGCCTTAATCCTCCGCCCATTGCATAAAATACTTTAAAAAGGTCATATGACCGCATTAGCCATGCCAAGTAAGTTGACCCAAGGCCATGAGGTTTAACGGCCATATATGCAGAGGTAATTATCCCTCTCTGTGTAACTTCGGCAGAACGCAAGCTTCTTTTGTCATTCTGTAAATCAGTAAACCTGAACATAATCTCACCAGGCTCTACAATTTGATACGTTTCGTAGGATTCTGGTATCAGTCCCATATTCCTGTTTTCTGGCTTCTTGATGATCCGACCAAAGCTCAACGACAGGATATGAGTTTCAATTAAACCTGTATTCTTTCTGTTAAGTTCGGACACCAATACGAAGAATGGCTTTATTTCCCAATGCTCTGGCACCTGCCCAATCCACTTAACGCCTGAATCCTTGTACGCGGGATACGGTTTGTACTGGCTCATTCGCTTGCCACCTCCGCCAGTAATGCTGCAATCTCTGCTTCAACGTGCTTCAATTCGGCGTCAATATCATGCAGCTTGCACGGTGGCTGGTACTGGTAGAAGAAGCGGTTGAAGTTGATCTCGTAGCCGACACGGCCAATTCCCTTGTCTTTGTGGTCGCAAAACGTCTCATCAATGTAAGCACCCGGTAGATGCGGCAGCACTTCACGCGCAAAGTAGCCTTGGATACTTTCGGTTATCGGCACGTTTTCGTAATCTGTCAGTTCCGGATCGGCCACTATCTCCCCGTTGTCATCTCGCACCGGCTCCCCATTCGGGTCGTGCTGGCTGAAGGCACTGATTAGCGCTTTGACGAATGTCTTATCTATCTTAATGATCTGACCAACGGCTAGAGCCGATTGCATCGTTTCAATCGTGAAGGTGTCTATCCAGGCAAAGGGATGCACCGAGCCAACGTGCTTTTGCAAGGCGATTTCCCAGATTGCTTTATGTTCGGCTGACAGTGTTTGCCATGCCTTATTTTCCTTCAGTTTGTTTAGATTGGGCCCATTAATGTGTAAAGACATTCGGAGCGGACGCAGTACTTTAATGCGGCGATAACCAAAGATTGGGTAATCAACTATCCGAGAGCGCTCGCTATTTTCGGCAGCGGCGTACAGGTCGACAATCTGACGACGTTGATCGTCATTGATAATCCGGCGTTTTTTACCTTCGTTTTTGGTGGAAACCCAAAGGTCGGCGACATTGATCAACTGCACTTTGTGTTGGCGGTTGGTAGGTTTTTTGTTGGACAAAATCCAAAGGTAAGTGCTGATGCTTGTGCGGAAAAAAATGTCCGATGGTAAAGCCACAATGGCTTCTACTAAATCATTTTCCAGAAGCCAGCGGCGAATTTCGGATTCGCCAGAACCCGCCCCGCCGTTGAAGAGCGGAGAGCCGGACAAAATAATGGCAGCACGGCCACCACCGTTTTTGGGTAATTCCAGCTTGCTAACTACATGCATCAGAAACAGCATCGCCCCGTCATTAGTGCGTGGCAGGCCAGGGCCAAAGCGACCGTCATAGCCTTTTTCTTTGTGCTCGCGGGTGATTGCCGCTTGATCTTTCCCCCACTTTTTACCAAATGGCGGGTTAGAGAGACAGTAATGGAAGCGTACGTTGGCAAATTGATCGTTGGAAAGCGTACTGCCAAATTTGATGTTTTTCGATAAATCCCGCCCAGGGTCAGATTTCAGTCTGCGCAATAGCATATTAGTCAAACAAACTGCATGGGTTTCTGGTTCGAGTTCTTGTCCATGTGGAATGAGAATAGGCGGCATTTTGAAGGGATTGCTGTAATCTGCAACATGGTTCATTGCATCGGTTAAGAAGCCACCTGTGCCGCAAGTTGGGTCATATAGAGTACGAATCAGGCCAGGACTAGATTCGAACAAAGCGTTATCCGGGTCAAGTAGCATCGCAGTCGCCAGATGCACCAGATCGCGGGGAGTCATGAAGTCTTCGGCCCCCTCATTCACTGCCACGCCAACATAGCTGATAAGGTATTCGTAGAGGTTACTCATAGCCCGATCTAGCACCACTTCTGGATGAAGATCAATATTGGCGAAGTTCTGGCAAATTTTGAATAGAATCCCGGCTTTTTCTAGCCGGATGATGGTATTGGAGAAGTCGAACTGCTCAAAAATAATCCGGGCGTTGTCCGAGAAATGGGCGATATAGTCCTGGAGGTGCTGGCAGGTCTGCGTGCTGCCGAGATTGTTCAACGTGTGCTTAGAGGTATTGTAGAAAGGGTAGCCCGTGGTTTGAGGTAAGATCAAATTTAAGTCAAGCGCTTCATCTTTGAGGCTGGCGTACTTGTCGTAGACCGCTCCTCGCGTCGGCTCTAAAACGCATTCAAGACGGCGAAGAAGCGTAAACGGCAAGATGATCTTGCCAAAATCGGCGCGTTTAAAATCCCCCCAAAGATCTTCTGCGTTTTTCCAGATGAAATTTGCTAGTGAGGCAGCTGAATTTGCTGTTCTTGCCATTTAGTTCTCCAACCAAGTTTTGCTCAAAATCTTGCACAAAAAAATTTCGTCATTTAAATACGTAGCTGAGGCCACAACCTTAGAAGGCATATAGCCCATTAAAATAAAAGGCTGTGAAGCGTCGATTGTTTTTTTATGGGTTTTCCCGATTGCTCGCCACGTTGCACGGTCGAGGCATGGGATTTATTTCTCACCTTTTGAGGGGGCAAGTCTTCGTATTGTGCTTTTACTAATAAAACTTCTTTCAGCCTAAGTGAGAGCATGATTGAGTCGAAAATATCCGGGTCTTCCTCGTGCGGCATGTCCGCGATCAACATATTGGGATAGCGGCCCGCCTTGGTTTGCACGCTGAAAACCTGTCCATTTAGATAGGCTTCTCGGATTTGTGCATAGGTGTTTCGATATGCGGTAGAGGGCAGCATCATCGATAGCTCAATTTCGACCGGCAAAATAATACGGTGATCGGTAATTGTTGCGCCCGATTCAATCGGGTGCTCCATCGTCTTGGATGCCTCTTTAACCGTGGCTTTTATCGGCCTCGCATCAACAAAACACTGCGCAAAGCTATCATCGAACAAGCCGACTACATCGATAGCAGCCGTGGGGAAGAATCCGGCAATCACGCGACAACCCCATCATCAAAATGGTGTAATGTCGTACTCAGTTCGCGCTCTAATCCTTTGCTGAGTTCCTGTTTGATAGCCGCACCATCAGATGCTTGCGTATGAATAGTGATCGGTCCCGTCTGTACGCTGGTGTTTTTGCTCACGTTGCGGTTTGCCTGCATGATGCTGTTCGAGGTCTGCGCGGAGAGAGGGATTGAAGTGAGCGCCAGTGCCTGCTGACCGGCCATAAAACTGCCGTTTTGCGCATTCGCAGCCTGGCTGATACCAAAAAAAGATTTGACCTTATCTATTGCGTGGCCAATAACCTTCACGCCTTGCGAGGCGGTGCCAATAGCCCTATCGATGGCGGCGGTGATACCACCCCACACCGACTGTACGATATTCCCTACCTGAGTGAATACACCCCCTATCGCGCCTATGCTCGATGTGAGCGCGGGTATCTTATTAAGCAGTGTATTAAATGTAGCCTGTACGGTTGCGGAGAAACGCTCGAGTGCTTTCTCTGGTTTATGGATAAGGTCTACGATCAAAGTTAGCCCTGCTTTTACCAGCTCGAATAAGAACAAGAAAACATGCGCCACTGTACGCACGACTTCGCCCAATAACGACCAACGTTTGGTGAATTCTCCGATCAGGGAATCATGGCCATCCAGGAAATGCATCACATCTTCGTAGGCCAGTGCAAATACAGCGCCTACTGCGGCAATCGCGGCACTTAGTAAGAGATAGGGGCCTACAAGCGCCAACGTAGCGGAGGCGGCTTTCAGAACGGCGGGTAAATATAGGGTGGTGAGCACCGCAGCCAGTCCAATAAAAAATCCCTTTACCAAGTCCTGGTGCTGCGCGAGATAGCTTGTGAGGGCTTCGAATTGCTTAAGCAGCCACGTTAGAGCAGGCATAACAGTAACGGCCATCGTCGTGAATAGATATCTAAACACCTGCCCCAGGTTATCTAATGCCACTTTGTTCTTTTCTAGTTGCTCGGTATATTGTTTGGTGATTTGCGCATCGGCTTTGTTAAGTACGCCTAACGCTTTATGTTGCTTAATTTGATCTTCAATGGCGCGTTGGCCTTTTTGTAATAGGGTAATGGTTGCGGCATCTAGCCCCATTTTCTTACCCAATTCCGTAGACTCTATTTTGCTGAGCGGCTCAAAGGATTGGGCGATATCGAGCAGTAACTGCGGCGTGGTTTTGAGGGTGCCATTCACATTACGGAAATGCACGCCGAGTTGTTGCAGTAATGGGCCGATCTCCCCTTTGCCTGTTTTAGCAAAGTCATGGAGTTTTTCGTTAAGGTCGATAAGCGACTGCCTAAATACGGTGCCGCTCCCTCCCGCCCGTCTGGCTGCCTCGCTCCATGCCTGCAGCGTATCGAACTCTACCTTTAGCGCGTTAGCGCTTTTGCTGATTTCGCTCGCGTTTGCCACCGCATGGGCGACACCAGAAACCAATGCACCTACTGACAGCACACCTGCTAGTGCGCTTGTTGCCACGCCGATCAAAGATTGAAAGGATTTGCCTAGTTGCGTCGTAGCCAGATTGGCGTGCTGGATTTTCCTTTCCAGTTTGTCGGTTGCGGTTTCGGCCTCTTGCGCGCCTTTTTTAACGGCCTGGGCGTCCGCCTCAAAGAGAATATAGAACGTTTCTAGGATGCTCATTGCGTGGTCCTTTTGAGTGCTTCTACCGCGAGCCATTCGTTATATCGCGGAATGGCGATGCTCTCCCATAGAATCAAAGCGTCTTCTAAGGTGTAGAGGGTTCGGAGTTCATGGAGGGTGGCGCGTCCTTCGGAAAGTATTGCCCCAACCAACCCATCAACGTTTTGGTAATCCACGCTGCCGCCTTGCCCTCGACACCGCCCAAGAAATTTGAGATCTTTCCTATTGACAAAAAAGAGGTGTTGTAATCCATCATATGGAACTCGATTTTCATCAATGTTTCGTAGTCGGGTACATGATTGTTCACGAGTGCATGAGTCGATAAACACAACGGACCGTTATCGGCTGGCACCGCGACAAAGCCCATAATCTTGAGCATAAGGGCTTCGTTGATTTTGTAATCTCCGAGTTTAGGGACTGCGCTAATCGGGTATTGCGATACGATCTCACGGCCTGCGATGGCGGGGAATTTTGACAAAATATACGTGCGATCTTCGCCTGCCATGGTCTTTATCGTGATTTCTTTGGGTTCAAGTAGGGTGCTCATAGGGTTCCTATGCGGTTTTCAAATACAAAAGTGTAGGGTTTGCTTTTCATCCTCCCGGCGCTGGCTACGCTGTTTGCTGTCATGCCGCCAGTTATGACGCCATTCGTAAAAGTCATCGTGCTCTGATCTGGATAGGTCGCCACCATCGTAATCACATCCCGCGTGATTATTTTTCCGCTACCTGCGCGGTTCCTTTCAAGCAATCTCGCCATATTTTTATCGCCGTCGCTATTCGCAAGCAGGTTGAGCGTGATAGAAATGGGACTGGGTTTGGACCAGGCAATTAAATGTCCATTCAGGCCCATCGCCGTATCTTTAATTTGGATGCTGGGAATATCGAACGGATCGCCATCGTCTGCAAATTCGGTCACCGTAAAGCCGATTGGAAAAGTCACTGTTGCAAGGACCTGTACACTCAGACCAAAGCCAGAGATATTATTCATCGTCACTCCTTAAATTAGATCAGCACATGCGCGCCTTCCACTTTGCGGATAGCGTCGTTTTTGCTATAGATGAGGGTGTAAACGGCTTTGTATTCAGTGCGGCTATCTTCAGTAACAACAGGCTCCATTACACAATCGAGCCAATAACCAATAGTTTGTACTTGTTGCCAGGCGTTATCATTGCCGGTCATCCTGGTGATATACAGTTGCTGTGTGGGTTTTAAGGGTTTTAAATCTTCGCTTACGCTAATCGTGCCATTGATCAGCGCTTGATTAATGACACTTTGCAATGTCGCAATCAGTTGTCCGCGTCCTTGGGCATTGGCTGACACGTTCGCAAGCGACATCAACAATTCCATAATCGCGCTACCAGCCGCATCATTGAGCCATTGTTCATTGGCGTAGGCATTCATATCTGTTGGCGCGCTTGCACCGCCCATCAACACGCCACGTTGATAAAGGTCCAGCATCTGACCGCCTTTTTGTGTGCGACCGTAATAATTGATACGTAAGGCATCTAGACGGGCCGAATCTGTGGGTTCTGTCACGCTAGGCGTGAGCGCTGCCGACTGAAACATATAACTTTGCGTCGCGTTGCGGCGGCTGTAATCCGTTGCCGCTAGAATCATCATGGGAAGTTGCTCGGGGTATTCATGAGCGGCCCCTGCAAGCGTTAAACCCGTTCCGGCATAGTTCTTTAGTGCTTCGTAATAATCAAAGGCATCTTTTGATAGGACGCTTGCTTGAAACTGGTACATCACGTTCTGCGCAGCGTTCCATGTTGCCGCCTCGACAATCTCATCTTTTGATAGCGTAGGCATGAACGCGAAAGAGCCAAAGTTGTTAGATTTGTCTGTTGAGATAGTCAATACCTCGCTTACGCTTTCAACCAAGGCACCGTCCGCAAAGATGGCGTGCTCGTTCCAGCCGAGCATGTGGTTAATCGTTCCTTCTGAAATGGCGATTTTTGCGTTAGCGGATGCGTTCGTTGTCGTGAAATTAAATCGACTGTTCACCGCATCGAAAGCCACAACAGCATCCGCCCATAACGGGCCAGTGCCTGCCTCGCGAATGCCAGCTTGTACGACGGCGGCCACATCGCTATGGCTAATGATGTTTTCAAACGATAGATTTTTAACAATGTGGGTATCTGCTCCGAGTGTGAGCGTAAGCGCCCCCGCTTTGACTTCTTTAAATGCGGCTAAAGTGGTGGTGATGGCGGCCCCAAAAATCATAGGTGGCGTTTCCGTATTCACCCAACGCGCAAAACTGATTTTCTGAGGACTCGTGATATTTTTTGATATCCAACTGAAATAAAACATAGCCCGAAGATATTCCTCGGAAAGCGTACCGAAATACTCCCTCACACCGTCTGCACTATCAAATTCGATAATGGATTTAGGTGGTAGCAATGTATTCGTGGTAAAAAATCGCCCGATCAGGTCGCGCCGCCGTACACCAGTTGCCGCCCCTACGCCAGAAGTAATGTCTACATATTTAGAAAAGGGAATCGCCATAACTATTTCCTTAAGTGCGATACAGATTAGATTCAAACGTTTGCACCATCGGCACGCTACTTTTAAGCGTGCGCGAATGGGTCAACGTAAAATCAAAAGAGGGACTGGCCGCGAACTGGTCTCGGTCGTCGACAAAGTAAATCTGGCGTAGGTCTTGCACACGGTAAATACCTATTTTGTGTGCTTGCAATGTTTGGCGGGTTGCGTCGCTTTGTAAGATGATGGCAACCAGATTTAATAAGTCTGAAGCAGTTGGCAAATAAGGTTGATCAGGATTTTGAGGGGCCAGTGCATTGAGCTGAAACGTAGTCTCTATTAGGACAGCCTCAAGATGAATAAACGCTTTGGCGTCTTGATCCCATATGCTTTTACGCTGAGGGTAGCCATAGCGGTAATCGCCGAGCTTATGCAGTAAAATCATTGGGCTACTTGATAGTCCTTGTTGCGTTGGCTGGTATTGCTGCTTGATAGCGACATTAATAACGCCTTCTGCGCGCAGCCCATCCCGAATCAACGGCAGCAGGATGCGAAAGAGTTGGTTATCGGCATATCCTTATACACAACTCAAAATATCTGGTTTTGGCGCGCCCAGCGTAGACCCTGAGCAAAGGCAGTAACCTGCTGTAATCCTTGCCAGATGGTTTTTACGCCGGGCTCGCCATCCCCTTTTCGGCCTAAGAATCCACCCAACATCGCAATAAGCCGCACTACTTCATTGAGTCGAGGCGTCTTTTTTGGCACAGGTTTTTTCATGAGAAGATACGCGGCTTGCCATTCCTCTGGCTCAAACAGCAGTTCTGCTTCCAGATCAGGGCAAGTACGGCCTAGTCTCATCAAGCGAGCGATTCGCCAAGCCACCACCATATAGACCGCCAGCGCCCTCTCTAACTTTTCGATAGCCCCTAGTTGCAGCGCCTCGACGCGACAGCCGTTTTTGAGAACGTGGAAGAACATCTCAATCTCCCAGCGAGCCCGATACCAGTCAATCAACTCCACTGCTGCGTCGAAATCAAGTACCACGCGATTAGTGAGCAAGCGCCACTCCACAGGCTTACAGCCAGACGGTACCTCCACTTCTTGGGCTATTACGCAGGTCACTTCTAACGGGGAGCCCTTTCTATCATCAAGGACAACGCGTTTCATTCTGACTTGCTGACGTACCGCTCGAGCCTTTTGGCCATGCCGTGAGGGCATCATAAAATGCAATTCGCCTACCGCTGCCTGCGCACCGACTGCCTCCCACAGGCGAGCACCATCTGGTAGCACCCGGTTGTGACACGAGCGAATTAACCAATCCACCGGATTCCCCAGTTCGGAGGCTTTGCATATCAGTTCTAGCATGTCGGATTCACGGTCTGCCATATACACCAAACGTGTCTCGGGTAACTCGGCTGAGAGTTCTGCCAGTCGGCTATACCCTTCGATCCAGCGTATACTTTCCTTGATCCCAGACCGATTCTCTACGTCTTCTTTGGATGCACGTGCCCACATCCACGCATCTAATACGCCTAACGGTTCACGCTCCAACGATACCGCATACGTCGGGTGCAGGTACATACCTCGTTGCGCTTCGTAACACAGGGGACCCAAGCCTTCTATCGATTGTCCGTTGAAGTTCAGTTCCGTGGTGTCTTGGATGCACAAAACGGTACGCTGCTCTTGTAAGCGCGCACGCGAACAGGACCAGTGCGGCTCTAAAATAGACTCCCAACCTATATCCTCTTGAGATAAAAATCGATACGCCCCTGGGTTTCCGCCCACCCTTTACATGCCCCAGGCAGACTCGCCGTCGGCTTTTCCCCAAGACGCTCTGCAAGCAACATCAGCCTCTTGTTTAACCGCTTGTCACCTAAATCTACTGTCTTAAATTCTTTCGCTGCCCAGCTCATCTCTGCCTGTCATCTCTTTCTTTTAAAGGTTTATTGTACTTGGCTGTTTATAGTTGTGTGTAAGGACATGGGTTATCGGTCATACCTTTTATTGCATAGCCATCCAAAAGCCGTCCATTAAAAAAGCCCTCTCAGAGGGCCTTGTTCATTTCAGCTAGATATTTTTATTTCAAAAAAATACCCATAAAAAGTCTTTAAAGAAAAAGAATTTTTTATGGGCTTCTCGGTACTGCAATTAAGAAAACTACTTTTATGCGTTCTTATTTATATTGTTCATAGCAGCGGCCATTAATTGCATGTTGTATTCTCTTAATTGTTTATTTTCTTCTCTAAGCCTTGCATTTTCTGCTGCTAAATCAGGGCTGGCTGACTCAGAGCGAGAGGCTAGTAAGCGATCAAGCTTCTCACTAACTTCATTCCGCATAGCGCTTGTTTCAGCAAAAGCGATAGAGCTAGCGCGGAATGTGTTTTCTATACCTTTGTCCAATTTGTCCAGTTTTACAGAGTCCATTTTCTTTTTAAATTCCTTATGAGCAGAACGTATTGTCTCGTGGCACTGTATTAATTGCCGTGTACTGGAAGAAGCTCTTTCTGCAATTAAGAAAACTACTTTTATCCTAATTTATTTACATTATTCATATTACTTATAGCGGCTGCTAGATTGGCTATAGTTGCGTCTTTCTGAGCCAACTGTTCCCGCAGCCTTGCATTTTCTGCTGCTAAATCAGGGCTGGCTGACTCAGAGCGAGAGGCTAGTAAGCGATCAAGCTTCTCACTAACTTCATTCCGCATAGCGCTTGTTTCAGCAAAAGCGATAGAGCTAGCGCGGAATGTGTTTTCTATACCTTTGTCCAATTTGTCCAGTTTTACAGAGTCCATTTTCTTTTTAAATTCCTTATGAGCAGAACGTATTGTCTCGTGGCACTGTATTAATTGCCGTGTACTGGAAGAAGCTCTTTCTGCACACGCATTTTTGTAATCAGGCCACTTTATTATGAGGCCGAAAATAACCCCTACTACCCAGGCAGAAGTTGCAAGCGCCTGGGGTAGCACAGCCGTCATAGAGAACAATCCTAGAGTTCCCAGAATATACCAAATTAAGCCCATAAAAGGGGCGACTAGCCCCGCAACAAATAACACGCCTAAAAATGCTTTCGCAGGGCTGGGTAAGCTTTTTTGTAGCTTGGCTATCTCAACTACGATGTTTTCTATCAATGGCTCTAGGGAACTAATATCTTGAGCACTAATCGATTCTTTAGGATGCGCCACCAGCGTTTGGATAATTTGGCATATGCTATCTACAATGCGCAGTGCCTCGTTAACCCGTTCCTGCAAGAATGCACTATGTGTTTCTTTCGCAGTCTCGAGGCCAATATGGGTAACAGGGTCTATCGGGGCCTTTATTTCTAATTTAACTATCGTCTCGCGCTCATTCTCGCAAATTTCTTTGAGCTTATTTAACCCACCTTTTGGATCGGCTATTTTCGTATAGTGCTTATCTGTGGCGCAAATTATGCGCTCACACGTACTCAAAATTTTATGGGTGCTCTGGTTTTCTGTAAATGCGAAGTGCGTGCTAATAGCGTAATCTGGTGCGCTCGGATTGGTCAATGCAGAACGACTATCGTCTACTATGCATAGGCCCCTTTCATCCGTTATTTTCTGTTCATAGGCAGGGTCAGCACGTTGCTTGCCTTTTCCGGTATACGGGCCAACCGTACTAATATAAATAGGTGTGCTGGTACTTGAGGAGCACGCGGCATTAGTGGATGGACTCAAAGCCGCCCCCTTTTGCCTTTTTGGCACCTAATAGGGCGAATAAAATTACCGCCCTCCGAAAAGTCTTCTCTTTATTCATTAGCACTGTTTACCAATAAATATCAAACTCCTGCATACAATAAACACCTGATAATTTACCTACAAAGTCAATTTCAGCTCGGTTAATGTATCTGTACGCAAAGCGCACCATCCCACCCGTCTATGTGATACCAATCCGCATCCGAGAGCACTTGATAACGCTGGTTAGCAAATTCGATTTGATCACTAGAACGGTCTCTACCAATGTCTTGTAATGGCTTACAGGCATAGACGCGGATATACCTTTTCTGAAAATCCAGCCCCAGGTATGGATACACATTGCGATCTACTGCTTGCACACTGGCGTATAGGGTTTCGGGCGGCGCATAGCGATTAAGATCAATACCGATCTCGTTCGTCTCGCGTCCGATGAAACAGTAATATTTGATGCATTGCTTGCCGATAACCGATAACGCAAGGCTGAGCACATTCGCGCCGGGCGTCATGATTTGTTTTCGACTAGGTGGGTAAGCGTATTCAGAAGCACGCCGGAATCCACTAAGGGCTTCGCTATCGTGAGCGAGACTACGCGCCCCTGCTTTTTGCCGCGCAAACGCGCTTTAACCGTTTTAACCTTTAAAGGCGGCGTATGGAGCTGCGAAATGGCCTTTCGGATATCCCCAGCAGCTTTAGCGCCTATCTTTTCCATTGCGGTAGAAGCAGTCTCTGTGCCACGAAACACCCCTGTCAATCCGGCCTGTGCGAGGCTAACCCACGGTGCGCGCTGCGCTTGCAGTGTCGGGCGCATCGTGGCACGCGTTGGGATGTTTTTCTCCGGCACGCCATATTCATGTATCGCCGCCACATAGGCTACCGGCGTGCCGTTTTCGTATTTCGAGGATTCAAACCACCCGACCTTTGCGACTTTGCTATCAATCTGCTTGAGCGCGTTATAGAGACGAGCGCCACCAGGACCGAGCGTGCGTTTCACTTTGGTCATCGGGCGTACTCTTCAAAATGTCTTTTGATAAAAAAGGGGAAGTGTCAGGGATATATTCCATGAACCCGGCGAAACCCTGAGCCCTCAGGCAACCCGCCAATATAGAAACCACCAGCAGCACTGGCTGACAGCAATGCTAAGAGCTGCTGCCCATAGGGGGTGAGAGATAACCACCACTGCCATTGCGATTTAACGGGGGGCGGCGTCAGGGTGACGGCTACTTTGTCTACGGTAGATGCGGATACCATGCTTGGCATCTGGCCCGCTTTGACGATGTCGGCCAAAGCCACTAGATGCGCTGTCATCAGATTGAGTGCTCGTGCACGGCTCTCTCCCTGTAGATAGCCGTAGTTTTGCGGGCTAACGTAACAGGTTGCTGCATCCCAACTTGCTAAGAGCGATGCATCAGGATAGGTTTCCATGTTTGCGAACGCCGGAAAGGACAAACGAAACGCACTCACATCAAATTGGATGATCCCACCCATCATCACTCACCCTTGGTTTTGGTTTTAGTCTTGGGTTGCTCATTCTCTGCAAAGTCCTGCGGCACCAGTGGCGATGAGCCGTCTCTGCTCGCCATGTTGGCGGCGACTTTTTCAGGATCGGTTTTGATACGTTCGACGCGAATAAAGCCCCGTTCAACATGCAGTTGGAAAGCTTTATCCGCTTCTAGAAGTGCCAACTCTTCATCGGTTACTTTGGTTACTATTCCATACGGCGTAATTAGGTCTTTGCTCGTAGCGCCTTTAGTGGCAATACCTGTTCCACCATTAATAACAATGGAGCGGCCCGCAGTGGGCAATTCATTTTTGCTTGGCATCCATACACGATAATCGGTGCTGGCCGTCAGAGTCGAGTAAACATAAGGCATCGTAATCTCCTTTAAATTCCAAAGCGTCGCACCACCGCATAAGGCCGCTTGCACATGACCCCGGCGGTTGCATTGGAGTAAGCCTCTTCATGCCCTTTTGCGAGTTTCTGGATACCGAGTAACTCAAATTTTGCCGGTACGACCTGCACAAAAGTGTGACCTCCGTCCGTAGATAGATCATTCACGCTTTCTGCATAGAGATACGCTACGTTATCGCCACCGTGGGCAGCATCGAATTCTGGACACGATACAACGCGCATTGTCGGATAGGTCTTTGTTAACCATTCCTGTACGGAATTACCCAACTCAGTAACAGATAGATAATCGACCGCCAACTCACCCAAGACGAGCGTAAGGGGTATCACTTTTGGTTTGATGTTCCCGCCTGACTGACTACGCAGATCGGAAACCATCGTACGAATGTCTGCGGTAATTTCTGAGAAAGATTTATCTCTCCATTTTGTTGAGCCGTTGGCACCCTTGCTCTTTGGTAACGTGCTATAGGGCGGTAGACTGGGATCATTTAATAGACCATACGTGATATTTTGCCCCGCGTTGTAGCCCAAAAATCCGATCCGGTTTCTGGCTATTTCCAGTGCGTCCGCTGCTGCTGCGCGTTTGCTTGCGGGGCTATCGACGCCCATTTTGGAGGCGCGCTTTTCTTCAAGAGGGACGGTGCGCATTCCTTTTTCAAATCGCACGACAGTACGCTGCTCAAAGTTGACATTCCACGACGATAAAGGGACGTTGGTATAGTCGCCATATGGTCGGGCTGTGCCGGTGAGTTCCATCACACCTTGAACAATTTCCTCATCTTCCCAAGAACCAGCCGTTAGGATGCCCACGCACTCATCAATGTTGCGCGCTTGCGTGATAACTCGGACAAAACCCGGCAACCAGTTTTGCAAGAATTGCGCGGGCGTTGTAATACTCGGCGTAGTCAAACCAGGCATCGGCGAAGCGTCGGGCATAGCATCCATCATGCTATACACAATGGCATCATCCATGCCAATCCCGATCCTAGATAGCGCCTGATATCCGTCCACATTAGACAGTTCGAGTTGTCGTACCGCACGCGGGCCGATATATGAATGTTCTTGGCTTTGCATATTCGATATCTCAGTTAGTCAATGTGATCACGGTTAATTCCGGAGCAGCGGGCTTGTAAGAGGTGGGCACATAGCCAGAGATAACTGTGTTCGGCACCTCAGCACTTCCCTCTGGTATTTCCTTATCTTTTGCGATAGCGGACAAAGCACCCGTGGTCGTGTCATAAATGACGACATAGCCAATATCCGCCGGGGGGATCAGGCTCACGACAATTTCCCCCATTGTGAGCAACTCACCTCTGCTGTTATTTCGTAACTCCAAGGTAGGCGCTAGAATGCCCTCAGAGGTGCCGCAAGAAGCGTAATGCTTAGGATGAATCAAAATCCCTACGAATGGGCCTGTACCGCCCACTTGCGCCACCCTTTCACTAACGAGTGTGTAGGCGTAACCAATCACATTAGGCTTGTCAGAAACTAATGTCCACGGTGCAACCCGCATCGGGCCGCTCGTAAATAGCTCACCTGGCACGCCCAATGTCATCTCAGCACGTACCGTATTTTGAAAAGGCATGGTTTAGGCTCCTTGTAGATAGTTCTCGAGCTCTTTCACGACTGAAAGATTTTTATTCATTACGCTATCCAATCCCGTTCCGGGTTGCGGTGGTTTTCGATCCCATAAAAAACTATCGATTGCGATAATTTCCTGCCCTTTAGCGCAGGGGATACCCAGCTTTGAGACGCCATAGCGCGCGATTTGATCTAACGTTTTGTCGGCATGATCGAACGCACCAATGTGCGCAGAGAGGCGGTTAGCCAGTTCAACACGTTTATGGGCTTCACTTTCTTTGCGTTCCAATTGTTCAAGTCGTACCCGTAGCGCTTTAATATCAGCTGCATCAATGGTAGAGACGATTCGATTACTTTGATTTGACTGGGTGTGAGCACAGACCTTGCGCAATCCCGTAATCGCGCTATCCATGTTTTTACGCATGGCTTTGGGCGCAGATTTTGACGCGGCCCACAATGCTTGGATTGCGGCGTCCATCGCTTGCGCGGTTTTGTCGTCATCATTTTCTTTCTCGTCTTCGGTTTCTTCTTCATCCTCCATCAAGGGGGGCGTATCATCATCTTCAACCGGCGTTTGATTCTGGTCTGGTGGGTTGTCCTCGTCGTCGGTGGCAGGGGTACGACTTACTAGCGCTTGCAGAATCGGAATTAATTGCTTGACTGCATCAGCTAAAGACACGTCTTCATCTTTTCCTTCTGGGTTTTTCTCATCATCTGGCATACATAGCTCCTTTGCATCGAATGTAAATGTCATATGGTCTAAAACGGCCACATCTGGCCCCATGCGTCCCTCCTTAACCGATGCAAGGTGATTGCCTCTAATTGCTCGTTGGATCGCATCGTAATGTTGTCCGTTGTATTGGCCTGTCGTGAATTCGTACTGACAGCGATAACCGGCTGATAGCTCTCGTTTGCCGCTATTGATAAGCGATGCGAGAGATTCGGAAAAAACTTTGAGATTGCCTTTGAGTACGCCGTTTTTGTAGTACACGTCTTCACCGATGACGCCGTGAATGCCTTTTGTTTCGGGAGCGGTAAAGCCGGATTCCTCATTGCCTAGCATGGCGTGCTCATCGACCCACGGCAGTAGCCGGAATGACTGAATACAGTCTGAGTGAGATAATTCTTCTTCAGGGCGGTAGACCATGTAGACCCGGTCTGGCTCAGGTGCGCCTATAGATCGGCCAAGATATGGAAACACGCCAACCTTTGAAAGCGGGTTATCACGAATTTCTACCCATCCATTGGTATCAATGGCGCGGTGTGTCATGCGCTACCCCCGGTAAATTGAAGGATTGGAGCAAAAGCACATTTGCAATTGGGTTCCTCTCCTGGCTGTACATAGGTGTCATTTGGGCCAATCGGCGCGCCTTGTGTTAAATCGAATACGTGGCCGGAAAAGTCTTGATGTTTTTCTCGCGGGTGCAAACCGCCGCCGCTATGGATCCATTCGCCATGCGTCACGCCAGCGCCTACGCAACGAGCTCGGTTAAATCCGTTGTAGGCTTTGCGGGTTTGATCCAGCGCAATATTTCGTGCGCGCCGCCGTGTGGTGCCTTCTTGCGCCTGCAAAAACGGAATCAAATCTTCTAGTCCGTTGCCGCTTGTGATGGAGCGCATGGCGGCCTCTTTCACCTTATCGAGATAGCGTGTTGCTATCGATTTGATGAGATTTACGTTTTCTGTTACCGAACTTTCAAGGATTGCTTGATAGCTTGGCGGGATGGCGTTTGTTTTCAGCGATACACCGCCCGATAACTCCCGTAAACTATTGCTTACACTGGCGCTACTGACCTTATCGGCTTCAGTCATCATGTGCTTAACCAGTTGTTTAGCGCGTAGCGTGAAATGCTTACGTATATGGCGTGTTAATGCCTTCGTTAGAAGGCGTGCTTGGCTCGATATACCGGCATCTTGCGCAAAAAATTCCTGCGCAGATGGGCTTAGGAATAATGCGACCAATTCTTTGTAGGTGCTAGCCGTCATGGTGGTCACCAGTGCATCCAATTCTTGCTGATAACGCGCTTGTAGACCGGCGCTTACCCGTAGAGGCTGACCACGTAGCAAGATGGGCTGAAAAGGGTTTGCCCGTACTGATTTTTTGCGGGGGAGTAATTTACGCGCCATCATCATCTGGGTTGTCTAGCTCGTCGGGCATGGCTTCTTCGATGCCCGTATATCCGCTATCCGGGTCTTGTGTAATACGGCGGCGCTCGTCGATCCCATCAATGGCACCGGATTGCACCAAAACCGCGCCGGTTTCTGCTTTAAGCTTATTGACTTCGGCGTGTTCTTTGGTCGTCATAGAATCGAGTGGATTCCATGAGACCGCCGTCTCAAAAGGTTTGATCGCAAATCGGGGCGCAATCTCAGAGCGAATAACGAGTAAATGATGGCGATCTAAAAGCGGGGTTAAATCATGCGCTTGAATGCTTTCTAACTCTTCGTGATAACTCGATTCCTCAAACTCGCCTGTAGCATTAAACCCTTTCGGAGACGTGCCAAATAGCTTAGTTGCAGGAACGTTTGCCGCCGCGGCTACCAGCTGATACTGCGTCATGATGACTGCGTCTAAATCTGCCAAAGCCGTATCAAACTGTTCAATTTGCTCTTCCTTACCCGCAACTTTGACTCCGTGGTTATCGCGGTAGTGCGCCCAGTTCGCTATGCGCTGCTCAAATTTCGCCGGGTTAGCAATCGCTTGCTCGACATCCGTATGGACCACGGTGCTACGCTTAGAGAGGGCAAGCAGGGGGGCTTCATTGGCGGTGCGCTCGGATGCATACACGCGTTCAAAAATCTTTTGCGGCACCGACACGCCACCGTAGTGATACGTAGGCTTTAGCACGTCGGGGACTTCCCCTGTACGGAAAATAATTAAATGCGAATGGTGAATGGGCTTACCATTTATGCGCCAATACGTAGGTTCGTAAAAATGGAGGCTCGTTGGGTCTGTGACGGCTGCCGAATTCAACTCTGGCATCACCCAATAGGGGTCAATCTGCCGAATACCCTTGTAGCTACCAGGCGTCACGCCATCAGGGTTGAACGGTTTGGCGTAATACTCAGGGTCCGTTGATTGAACAATGAACATCGCAATGCGAATCCCAAATACCCGGCCCATACGCACCAATTCACGCATATGATGATTCATGCGAAACCGTTTATCTTCCTTACGGATCGCATCCATTACTTCCGTATCGATGCCTGTTCCGTTATTGACAGTGACCGTGTAACCGTTACGAATGGCATCTTTAGCGGGCATCCCGCACGCTTTATCTACCAGCCAATGCTGCGCAATCAGTGCACAAAGTTGATAACCAATAAAGCTTTGCGAGGCATACCAGCCAACCTGCGCCGCAGGCATATTCTGCTGTCGCAGCGCGTACACCTGCTTGACGCTGTCAGCCATATCGTTTGCATCCATCCCCACGCCAGACGCGGCAAAATCAACCGCGGTGCGCTGAAATACTGAGGCCTGTACATGCGACCACAGCACGCTTTGGCGTATGCGTAGATCGTGGTCAGTCGTAAAAAAGCCCCCGGATTTCTTGATCTCGGGGGCTTGAAGTAATGTCGTTTTGCGGCGCAGCCAATCAAACATAGCAACCTTAATTCAAATCGAAAAAACCGCGGGATTTTCTTTCGGGTGGGGCAAAGCACATCATCAGGGCATCTGCCAGATTGGGAGAGCGGGTGCCTTCTGGTGTTTTATCAATAAGAATTTTGCCTACCGTGTTAATCGTATAAGTGGGTTGCGAAAGCTCGCTGGTAAGGCGCGCCAATACCGGCAATGCGCTCGACAATGAAATAATTTCGTCTGCTTCAAAGGGAAGGTGATCCGTGATGGCTCGATGCGTTTTTTGAAACCGAGTACGTAAGGCCCACCAAGCTTGGGCTTTGCGATTAGCAAAAAAATCCTGATTCGTGCGGCCATGCACCATTTCTTTATCGGGGTTCACGACACCGCCTGAACCGCGAAACGATAAGACTTCAATTTCACGTGCTCCGCTTTGCTTGCGCCGCTCATTGAGTACACGTGCATCACCGCGTACACCAGCTCCTAAGCCGTCTGCATCGTAATAAAAGGAGCCGTAGCCCTGTGTATCGCATAGTGCAAAAGCCTTTTCGACCGTTTTATAAATATCGGAACCTTCACCGGACCAGGCTTCGAGATAGTCAACCCATATCCCTTGTGCGCCGCAAAATGCGTTTAAATCTATACCTTCATCGGCGATATCCAGCGCGCCGCGACGGCTGCCTGTAGGCGCTATGCCAAGCTTTTGGTGTGCATCTATTGCAGCGTTCACCCATTCACTCGGAATAAGTACGCCTTCCACAGAGGCGGTGTAACAAATATCGATCTCTTGCGCGACGATGACGGTGTTATCGATCTTGCGCTTTTGCGCTTCGTACCAGTGATCATCCTTACGCGGATCATCGCGCCAATGAAAAGTAAATACGGGAATCTTTCCAGCGTGCCGCTTTTGCGCGAACGGATTCGCCATGCCATTAGCCGAAGAAATATCCTGTCGGCAGTTCGTTGTTTGCGATAAAGACGCATCGACCAGCAAGGGGCGCTCCAAAAATGCCGCCTCATCCACAAAATAGAAACTGGCTCGATCCCCTCGTCCGATACCGTCTCCCGCTTCACCGGTCATTACAGAGCTCGTTTGCGGAAAATGGATACGCATATGGGGCGCGTGCTTGAGAGGGTTCCAGCCGCCCCGAAATTCTGGCGGTAGCAGCGCTAAAAACATGCGCGCCTTGTGAAACAAGGATTTAGGGGAACCGATTTTGTCGACATATTCTTCTTTACGGGAGCCAAACCCCGCCACTACGCCGCCATGAAAAAGGCAGATCGTTGCGGCTACGCCGACAGTGAGCCAGCTTAAGCCCATATCGCGGGATTTTTCTGTGATACCGGGGGATTGCGTGCGCCACTTGTCTAAAAACCAATCCACCCATTCTTCTTGTTTCGGAAAAAGTAGGAATGGGATCGCCGCAGGCAAATTGCGCTCCACATTGCGCGGGTCAAACGTCATGCCCCAATCGATAATAAACTGCGCGGGATGGTCGCGGTAGAACGCCTTTAATGCGGGTAGCATGGCTGGGTTCGCCCGAATACGCTGTAGCCTTTCTGCGCGCCATGCAAATACCTGCACATAATCCGGGTTGCGAAAATCGAACGGGAACGGAATAGGCATTTTATGAATTCATCGCCTGCTGATACGTTTTTGCGGCCTTAACTGGATCGTTTATGACGGCTCCATCAGAATTCAAATTGCATTTAATAAACATTTTGGCCACAATGTGGCCATAAATATATGGAGAAAATCATGTCTGCAACTACGGTAGTTCGTGCTCGAATCGACGAGCATATTAAGGAAGAAGCCACCGCCGTATTAGCAGCGATAGGACTAACGGTGTCTGATGCTTTCCGTATTTTGTTAACCCGTATTACACGTGAAAAGGCGTTGCCATTTGAGCCTCTGGTGCCAAACACTACGACTATCGAAGCAATCGCACACGCCCCCCAAGCAATGAAAGAAGCACGGCACGGTAAGCTGGAAACAGTGACGCTTGACGAGCTACAAAAGGTGCTGGATGCGGACGATTAAGCAATCGAACCATTTAAACGAGACTTGAAACGCGAAGGGGCCTTATCGGCAAAATTTCCTTATTAAAAACCCATTGAGATGACACTAAAATTTCTAGCTCCTCTACAGCAGGCTATCGGCCTGTTGAAGAATCAAATTTTTAGGCAGCTTAGCCTACCCGATTTAGCACAGTCCATACGTAATCATGGTGTGGCGATGGCTTCAGGTTCTGTATTCGGATATTTCCTGGACCATAAGGGAATACTTACGCTCATTTTGGCTATATACGGGCTTATAATGGTTTACATTGGTAGTTTAAAGTGGTTCACTTTAAAAGGAGAGGACGAATGATTATTGTATATGCGACGATGGCAGTTATGCTGTCTCTTGCTGTTTCTGCTGCACTGTACGCTAAAAAGCAATACGAACAGCAACATCCTAAAAACCGATCCTAACATCAAGAATTCTGTACAAGGTCATGTCTATGCTGAACGTGCACGACTGCTTTGTACAGCCTTTTTGATGCTAAAAAAATGGCCCTGCGCGCTCATTGCATAGCAATTTCTTAGCGACTCACATAGCGAGCTTGGCGTGCAATAAGTATTTTACGAGTTCACCATCTGCTGATAAATTTTGGCAGCCTCTATCGGATCATTCGTTGCGGTAGTGATCGACTGTATCGGAGCACCATTTGCGCCGGTTAATTCCACGCGCTGCCTATCTGTCCAGCCAGCTTGAGATTTCAACCAAAAAATCATTGCGGTGGTATCGTCTCCCTTCGTCGCTTTATTAAATAGCGTTTCAGCCACTTCAGCGTTCGCCGCTACTTTACCGCTCGCAAGTTCAAAGGAGAAATACTTGCGCAGCGTTGGCTCAGAGATAGCGTTCCCTTTGGCATCTACAATCAACAGCGGAATATCTGAATGGCGAATACCCAAAGCGGACAATTTTTTTACTAGCTTACGCTGTTCATCGCTAGGGTTAAAAGCCAAGCGCCCAGCGCCTGGGCGTTTTCCACCCGATTTATTTTTTACTCCTGACATGTGTGACTCCAGGCGCCTAGGCTAGCGCCCTAGTTGGGCTAGGCGGATAGCCACATTGCCATAAACGCAAGCCAAAAAAGCGAAACCCGCGCCAGCATGGGACTGAGCGCGGGTTTCAAAGCCACCGCGGAGGGTGGCGGAGGATAAATACGTACTAGAAATGCAAAAAGCCCACTTTTGGCGAGCTTTTAAGCGGTCTGAACATGCTTTCGTCCAGACAATATCAGGAATATGCATCAACTGAACCAAAAAGTCAAGAGATAGGTAAAAAATTTTCTTACCTATCTCTATAATTATCAGTCAATCATTTAAATCTTGGTTGTATGCATGTCGGCTCCATATCAACTTAACTTGGCTTTCGCTACACCCCGCTAACTCGGCGGTGCGCTGGATGGTTTCTTTAGCGCTGCGTAAGGCGATAATGCGCTGCTGTTGAATCAAGTTGGGTTTGCGGCCCCCATATTTGCCTGCTTTCTTGGCTAATTCTATGCCTTGGCGTTGGCGCTCACGGCGTGTTTCATAGTCATCACGAGACATTTGCAACGCGAGCCTGAGTAGCATTTCCTGGGTAGATTCCAGGACGATTTTTGCGATGCCATCCGACGCCTGCGCGAACTCCGATAAATCAACAACCCCCGGTATGGCTAAGCGTGCGCCTTTGGCCCGAATAGCTGCAATCAGTTGTTCCGCCCCAGGTAAAGGCAAGCGGCTTAAGCGGTCTATTTTTTCAGCCACCACGACCTCATCAGATTGCAAATCTTCAATCATGCGCAGCAGTTCAGGGCGATCTGCCCGTGCGCCTGATGCCTTCTCCCGATAGACCCCTGCAATGTAATACCCTGCTTCGCGGGTGCTGTCTTCTAATGTAGCCTGGCGGGTGAGGTCTTGCTCTTCAGTGCTAACACGTAGGTAAATACGGGCAACGTTCATAGGGGATGCTTCCAATGAAGTAGAGGGCCTTAAATTGACAAATAGAGTATACCCTATTTGACTAGTGATTATCGTACTAGCCAAAAATTAAAATAGCAACCCTATTTGACCACAACCAATTTGACTACTTAAATTGGCTACCCCAGGTATTTCTATGGGATGCTGCCCTCTACGTTCAGACCTGGCGTGCAAAAATTAAAAATCTAGCTTTAAGAAAAATGCCTGTTTTTTCAATCACTCAACAATTTCTATCAGCCCGCTACGCTCAAAAAT
Source organism: Mycoavidus sp. HKI (assembly GCF_020023735.2). Taxonomy (NCBI): domain Bacteria; kingdom Pseudomonadati; phylum Pseudomonadota; class Betaproteobacteria; order Burkholderiales; family Burkholderiaceae; genus Mycoavidus; species Mycoavidus sp. HKI. The sequence continues at coordinate 1,304,967 of NZ_CP076444.2, read as the reverse complement.
CGGCGTTAAACGCTCGATTGCCTCGCCTTCAAGTGCTCTTCCGTTGTGGGCGATAACCTTTACATCACGCATTACGGTAGATTGAGATAGCCCATATTCTTTAGCAATTTTGCGGGTGGACAGGTGCTTACGCTGCGCCCCTCTAACAAACACGCTCCACGCTATCGCTAGCGTTGCCTCGTCGTGCTGTGTGAATATCTTTTCCCGGCTGTAATCGCGGATGCCACGCACACCGCCCGCTTTACATTCTTGATGTCCATACCATGCATGAATTGCATCTACCTCTGATTGGGGCAAGTGAAGCATTACCATATTACGCACTAATGCACACTGCCCCCGAACTTCCAATGCCGTCAGCCCGTCAAGGTTTATAGAGCTAAATGTTCTAGTTTTTTTAATTAGTGTCTGCATTCGGCTTTTGTATGTTGCTGGCAAAATCTCCATGAGAAAAGAAAAATGTAAGCACTGCTGCACGGATCTAAAGATAGGTGTGGCGGTTATGGTCATATGTGCGTCCAAGTCTAGGATGTCTCCATTGGTAAGGCCCAGTACGCCTCTACAATGGCTTTTTAAAATTTTCTCTTTGTAGTGATGGCAATTTGTTGTTATGAAATGTGAGCGAGGCTGATAGCGTGGTTATCGTCTCGCCATCAGCAGATAGTTATCTCCACCTCAACGCGGGGCGTTCCGTACTGCTTACTGGCGCGCACATCGATTACTTGAGAGTCATCCTCCCACGTCACGCCGTTTGCACCATCCTTGATAGCCTTAACGATATTGTCCAAGTCGGGGCGCTTGGTATGAGCAATTGCGCCGATAGCTGCCGCTTGTTGCTTCTTAAGACTCCAGCTTGTCGGGATGGTAAGGAAGGCTCGAATAGTTAGGTTTACGGCACCCTCTACAGGCAATTTCTCGCTCATTGCCTGCTGCGCAACCAGCCGGACAAGGCTTTCATATCGAGCGGTTTTTGCTGGTGTGTAGTGCGCGATACGGCCATTTCGAACGAATGAACGGGCTCGACCTTTTGCGACTGGCTCGCCTGGAATGATGAATTTGATGGTGTCTGGCATTTTTTAGTCCGAAAAAATTCAAATCAGCGTCATCTAACCGAGCGACAATTTCGGCGCACGGCGTAATACCTGTGTCATGCTTAAAACTCTTTTTTTGCGCGATAACTTTCCCAATCTAGCGTCAGTCGCACGCCACCGCGCTCTGTCAGTCGGTCATAGGCTGCGGTGCCCAAGATATCTATTAACTCTTCGCGGTTATGATTTGTCGCTAGCAAATTTGGCAGTTGCGCTTCGTAGCGAGCATCTAATAGCCGGAAAAAGGCATCTTTTGCGCTTTTGGCGTTACTGCTTCTGCCTATTTCATCCATGATGAGCAGATCAACAGATGCCATGTTTTTAAGCCATGTCTCGCGCTCGTCAAACGCTTTCGACCAATACGCATCAAAGTATTCGCTTGCCTTAATGCGTAGCACCGAATACCCAGCTGCCAATAACTGGCGAGTGATTGCGGTGGCGAGGTGGTTTTTTCCCGTACCTGTGCGCCCGCAAAGTAGCAGGCACGTGCCTGTTTCGCGGTACTTGGCGAAGTCGTTGGCGTATTCCTTGCAGCGATTAAGCACAAGCTGCTGCTCGCTAGTGGTCGCCTCGTAGTTGCAAAAATCACAATCCAAAAACCGCCTTGGGATATTGCTATTTGCCAGCAACCGGGCGGCGTTTTCCTGCTTGCGGCAGGTAGGGCAACTGCCTGCAAACCAGCGTTCCTGCCCTCGCTCATCCTGCGTGTTCAACGGGTATTTGCCGTGTTTTTCGCACTCCTCAAACTGCATGGTGAAAGGCCGTAACGCCAAATCTGACAGGCTATTTGCCCGTGCTGAATCGATAGCGGTTTGCGCAAAATTCACCGCGCTTAACGCATTTCTCTCGGCGTTCATATCAGGCCGGTTCCTCGACATCATGCCTGTCATGCGTTGCTCCTTGTCTTGGCTTTAATTTGTCCTGTGAGACCAAGCGTTGCGCGTCTGAACGCTGCCCCTTCACGACCCCAAGCACATAGGCAAAGCCCTTGCCACGCTCACGTGCAATCGGAACCGCGTTAACGAATTCTTGAATTTCGGCCCCCTCATCCAGCAGCGCCAGCAAGTCGGGGTGAGATGAGTTAACCGAAGAAAGCCCGGCTGCACTGAGCGCGACACACACCGCGCCTGCGCGAGTGGTTATGTGTGTGTCTTTACACATATGGGTACTGGTGTTTGGTGACTGGGGGTTGGTGTCTGGTGTCTGGTTAGCCGTGGCAGGTGCGTTACAGGTGCGTTCTTGTTCGGCACCTGTTCGCGTTGCAGATACGTTGCAGGTTTGCTCCTGTTCAGTACCTGTTCGCGTTATAGGTGCGTTTCTGGTGCGTTTTATCAGCTCCCGCAGTTGCGTAATAGGCGTGTCCCATTTCGGAGTAATGCCAAACTTCCGGAGCTCGGCAAACAGACGTGCGCGTTCTTCACGGTTTCGGCGCATTCGCTCTTTCTCGTGAGAGGCTCTTTGCTGGCGTTCGGCGTCACCTTCTTTATACCGGCTGATTTCCTTATCGCAACGGTGGTTGTGCCAGCCGTCTTCCTTCAGAATAAAAAACTCTTCAAGTACGGTAACGACCGCTTCGCGTTCCTCTTTGGTTCGAGCGCTGACGAGACGTTGTACGACCTTAAGATCAACAGGGATTGGCTTTTCGCTGGCGTAGTACTTCCGAATCAACCGGCTATAAGCTGCATCCTCAATAAAATTTAGATGCGCGGTAGCCTCAGTGTAATCACCGATATGATGTTCGTAATAGTTCATTGGTGCTCAGAGAAAAACGAGATGATCGCAATCTGCGAGGCGAAATTTGCCACCGTGATACGTCATGACTGGACGTGATGGTTTGCTCATTTCAATTTCTCTGTTCTTTGGATACACGAATATGCGCTTCATAACTTATAGGCAATGGCTTGTCTAAGCGAAGGGCAGCGCCTATAACTAAATCTGTTTGCCTTTGATTTAGTTTCTCTGGCCATTGTGAAATTGCACTCCGACCCACACCGATAGCCCGCCCAAGATCAGCGCCACTGCCAAATACCCTAATAGCCTGCTGCTTTGAAAGAATCATAATTTCGTGCACTTTAATTTATCTATGAAATTAAACTAATAATATTTCTATTTAGTTAAACAATCAAGCATTTAATTAAGTGAACACTTGTGCCAAAAGCGTTTAATTAAGTGAACACTGAAGGAAAATATGAGGTAAAGTTGTAACTTGTCGAGAACAGTCTCGCCTGAACCGAGGGGGAAAATTTGGTGAAAGCCCCAAAGGTTTTTTCAACGCATCCTAAAGAAGTTTTCAATGCGATATGAGTTTTAAAGATAGATTTCAGTCCATATTGGACGAGAAGGGCCTCATTCCAGCAGAGTTTTCGCGGCTCTCGGGCATTCCCCCTGGAACAATTTCCGTTTGGCGTAATGGCAAAGTGAAAGTTCCCGATGGACAAAATTTAACGAAGGCTGCAAAGGCTTTGCAGGTACATTTAGATTGGCTCTCTCAGGGAGTAGGGCCCAAAGAATGGGGCGAAAAAGTTAAGCTGGCTGAACGCGAAAAGGGTAGTAAGCCTGTTAACAGGGTCAAAATTAATTTCTTCGAGGGCACACGTAAATTTTCTACTGAGCCAACCGGAGACAATATGGCCCCCATCTTTTTTTCTCAAGAATGGTATGAAAAAAACAACTATCATCCCGAAGAGCTTTTTGCTATCGAGATAAAAGGCTCAGCTATGGAGCCCGCTCTATATGATGGCGACTGGGTTATCGTTAATACTGCTGATACCACCCCTAAAGAGGGGGTTGCCTTTGCGGTTCACGATGAAAAGGCGGTCGTGATCAGACGCCTCTTTAAAACAGGTAATCAATGGCTAGCCGCATCAGACAATGCGGAAAAAAGAATTTATAGAGATAAGCTAATTACCGAAGATAATTTCATTATTGGCCGCATTGTTCATAAGCAGAGCGAACGCATCTAATCTAGAAGCACAAGCAGCTAGGAAGACGCTTTTCGCTTCTTCCTAGCCCCCCCCTCACTCCACCTACGAATCGTTTTGTCGATTCAAATCAACTAAAAGAGAATCAATTTAATTAATTCTCTTGACATTTCCTCGTCCAAACTGTTTAATTTGATAGACAAATATGTTTAATTTGATAGACAAAAGTAAACACTAGCCGTTGGCAACAAATTCGACAGTTGGAACGGGCTGGGTTAAGAACATTACGCCGGTCTGACTCTTAACATTGAAATAGGGAAAGTTCATGACAGAGATAACCAAGGAACCAACACTCAATCGAAGCGTAAGAGCATTACCATGAAAAAATTCCTAACCAACTTCGTCTATTACGTACGCCGCGGCCATAGCATCCGCAGCGCTTGGAATCTTGCCAAGGTGACGCTGCTATGAACATTCATGGCTTTCCATGCGCTGTTACCGCTGATCTGAATCGCTACCTCACGCAATTTGACGAGAACGAACGCTGGCAAGAAACAGTCGATGCGAGACAAGAAAAGCTACTTGGCGATGGCAGCGATTGCTATCCATTATCGATCAACAACCTGTTGGAGGCGATCTGCGAGATCAACATCGAAACCATCGCCGCTTTGCTCAAGGCAGGTAACTACGAAGAGGCGGGAAAAGCACTCGCCGCTTTGGTGAATGTGTATTGGGAACGAGAAGCCCAACGCAAGGCCGAGCGCGAGATTGAAAACGAACGAGCGAATGCCTGCCCACGCTGCCTTGATCGAGGCTGCCGCCACTTTGACGAAAACTACAGAAGGAGCTACTGATGAACGTATCGAACGATGCCTTTTTGAAGGAGAGACAATCTGGCTTGGGGGGCAGTGACATTGCAACACTATTTGGCATCAACCCATTCTCCACCAAGCTCGAGCTCTATTTACAAAAACGTGGCGAAATCAAACCACACCCAGACAACAGTCGTACAAAGGCTGGTAAGGTCATGGAGCAAGTGATTGCAGCTATGGTTTCGGAACGCACAGGCAGCAAACTACGCCGAGTGAACAAGACTCTACGCCACCCCGAACACGGCTTTCTGATTGCACATATTGACCGCGATTTTGTCGGCATATCAAAAGGGCTTGAGATCAAGAACGTTAGTCCGCGCATGGGCTATTTATGGGGCAAAGACGGCCAGCCTGATGCCATTGCTGAATACTACGTCCCGCAGCCACACCACTACATGCTAATTCTAGACTACCCGGCATTTGACGTAGCAGCTTACTTCGGCGGGGATGATCTGCGCATCTACCCGATGGAGCGCGATCCAGAGATGGACGAAATAATCATCGAGACAGCCCACGACTTCTGGCACAAGCACGTTCTAGCTGGAGTACCACCAGAGCCGGAGTTCGATCACCCTGCAACGCTTCCGATGTTCAAGAGACTGTATCCAGGAACCAATGGAGCAACAATCGAAGCCGACGAAATAATCCTGCATTGGGCCAAGGTTGCACAAGATGCTGCCAAGCGTGCAAGCGAATATGAAAAGGTCGCAGAAGGCGCTAAAAATCATCTTCTGGCTTTTATGGGTGAAGCCGCTGTTCTGAAACTGGATAGCAACAAGGTCTTTCGCCGTAAGTCAATTCAGAAAAAACCCTACACCGTCGAAGCAACTAGCTATATCGATGCCCGTTTTGGCACAACTAAGGAGTAAACAAGCATGAATGAAGTCCTCACCGCTAATCCCTTCGCAGCATCCTCTGCGACTCAAGCGCGCTCGGGTGTCAACGCTATAGCCCAAACAGACCAACAGCGCGCAGTCGCAGAAGTTCAGGCAGCCATGATGATCGCTCGGATGAATCCTCGCGATCCCATCGTCGCGATGGATCGCATCCTCAACACCTGCACACGTCCGAGTCTCGCAGACGCTGCTGTGTATACCTACGCAAAAGGCGGTTCTAATGTCAGCGGCCCATCAATTAGGCTTGCCGAAGCGATAGCCCAAGCCTGGGGTAATTTGCAATTTGGTATCCGTGAATTGGATCAAACCAATGGTGAATCCACAGTACAAGCTTATGCGTGGGACGTTGAGACCAATACCCGCCGAGAAATCACGTTTCAAGTACCGCACCTCCGCTATACACGGAAAGGTTCGTACAAGTTAGAAGACCCACGCGAAATTTACGAGTTAATTGCTAATCAAGGAGCAAGGCGTTTACGTGCGTGCATATTGGCCGTGATTCCTGGTGACGTGACCGAGACAGCAGTTGCTCAATGCGAGGCCACCATGCGCATCAAGGCAGAGACCTCGCCAGAAGCCATGCAGAAGATGATGGCGGCCTTTGAGCCGTTCGGTGTAACCAAGGAGCAGATTGAGAAACGCATTCAGCGTCGCCTCGATGCCATCCAACCCGCGCAGGTCGTCAGCCTCAAAAAGATTTACACCAGTCTGCGTGATGGCATGAGCACCCCCGCTGATTGGTTCGACGTCACCGAGACAGAAACCACCCCACAAGCCACAACCGCATCCAGAACCCATTCCGTCAAAGCCAAGGCTCGGGAACAGCGCGAGGCGGCACAGAAAACAAGCAGCATAGACCAACAAGATAATGCACTGCACCAACTTGAACCAGGCAGCAAACAGCAAGCATTCGGCATCACCTTCACTCAAGTATCCGACCAACTGCACAGAGCAAGCGATGTTGACCTACTTGATGCGGCTGCCGACCTAATTGGCGAAGTAGCTGAACCAGCGCACCGCGCGGAATTAAGCGCCATTTACCACCAGCGCCGCGCCGAACTCGACTTATCAAAGCAATGCTAGATGCCGCTAAACATATCAGCCTATGTTCCTGAAAAATTATCGTAAAGGTGCTGCCATGAAAAAATTCTTAGCCAAACTCCTCCACTGGAAAAAATTCCTCTCCGGCTTTTTTTACTGGAAGCGACAAGGCTTTTCTATTTTCAAAGCTTGGCAAATGGCGGGTAAAACTCTTTAGCTACCTCTCAAAATTCATCCTACCTGTTAGGATCGCTGATCATTGACTTGAAAATATTTTTATCAATCAATAAAAGAGGTAAACATAAATGGTGCTAGAAAATGCAAATGAACGCTATGTTAAATCATGGAGTGAGGAATAAATGACCATGCGCGAAACGGTCATTCAGGTAGCTGCCGCCCCCTACGTTAGGATCCATCTGGCCGCCACCATCACAGGACTGACGGAGAAAGCCATCAGACGCAAAATTGAAGATGGCAAATGGATTGAACGCCAAGAATACCTGCGAAAGGACGGAGAGATTTATATATCGATGAAAGGATATCAACAATGGGTAGAAAAGGTACTGGCGTAGAAATTCATGGTAACGCGATCAGATTGTCGTTTACTTTCGACGGCAAGCGCGAGCGCAAATTATTAATGCTTAATGACCAACCGATGCAGCCCACGTCGGCGAATATGAAATATGCGCATCGTATCGCACAGGAAATACGGGAGCGGATACGGCACGGCACATTTAATATGGCCGAATACTTCCCAACAAGTGGCGCTGATGGTGTGTTCACCTTGAAAGGCTGGTTTGACACGTGGTTAGATACGCAGAACATCAAAAAATCAACTAAAGCTGGCTATAAAAACGGGATCAATTTCTGGAACAGAGCGATCGCTTACAAAGAAAAACAGATGCCCTTAGGCACACTAACGTTATGTAAGCTCAAACTGAGTCACCTGCTCACAGCGATTGCCCAACGGCCTGATTTGAGTGGCAAGACGATAAACAACTACGTGTCCGTTATTCGTCAAGCACTCGACTTGGCTGTATCAGATAAAATCATCAGCAAGAACCCAGCCCAGGAGGTACCGCGTGCCAAACACCAAAAGCCGCAGCCCGACCCCTTTAGCCGCGATGAGGCTGAAGCGATTATTGCGGACATGGGGAAACACTACCCCGAGCAGATTTATAACATGGTTGAGGCATGGTTCTTTACCGGCCTACGCACGTCAGAAGTGGCTGGTCAGCGCTGGCCTAATGTTGACTTGTACAACAAGAAACTCACTGTTGCCGAAGTCATCGTGTTGGACGAAGAGAAAAGCAGCACCAAAACCAACGTAGCGCGCGACGTGATACTGAACAGCCGTGCGCTAGGAGCGATTAATCGCCAAGCTAAACACACTCGAATAACCGGAAAGCATGTATGGCGGGTTCATGATAAGCCTTGGATGGACAAGGATTGGGAGGGCTTCCGGCTTAACCACTGGACACCCTGCTTGAAGCGCTTGGGTATCCGCTATCGACGCCCTTACAATATGCGACATTCTTACGCCACGATGATGCTGATGGCTGGAATGACTCCGGCTTTTTGCGCTCGACAGCTTGGACACAGTATTGAAATGTTTTTGCACACTTATGCAAAATGGCTAGACGGCGCACAAAACGACTTAGAAATGGCGCGGTTTGAGTCGAGCCTTGGAGAGAATTTGCCCCAAATTTGTCCCAGAAAAAGTAGCTTAGGTTTCTAAGCTAATGAAATATAAGGGAATTTTTGGCGGAAAGGGAGGGATTTGAACCCTCGATACGGGAGACCCGTATACCGGATTTCGAGTCCGGCGCATTCGACCACTCTGCCACCTTTCCTAGATTTTCTGCTGTCGCAGCGAACAGCGACGAGGGCAGATTCTATCAGAACGATGGGGTTACTGTCTTAATTTATTGTTTTTTAGTTTTAATTTTCTTGGTTGGCATCCAGTTGTGGCTGCAGCGTGAGCGTGTCAAACATATCTTTTGCTTGATCCCGTATTTGCGTTTGCATTTGTATAAACAAATTCTTCGATTGTTCGAGATAGCCGGTCATCATGGTTTGCATTAAAGGCGCTTGCATATTGATAAATTGTGACCACATATCAGCAGAGATGTTGCTATCGTAAATATCTTTCAATTGTTCGGTGAAGGTGTTTTGAATATCGATGAAAGCTTGCAGATTTTTTTGTAGATAGTTGCCAACCATTTCCTGCATAGGGTGGCCGTAAAAGCGGATGATTTGCAATAGCATTTCATGAGAAAAAATAGGCGCGCCAATGCTTTCTTCCTCGAAGCTGATTTGCAGCAAGATGCTGCGTGTCAGATTTTCGTTTGTTTTAGCATCTACTACCCTAAATGTCTGCTCGTCTAGCACCAGCTGTTTTACATCGGCTAGCGTAATGTACATACTCGTTTGCGTGTCGTAGAGTCGGCGATTCGGGTATTTTTTTATTAAGCGCAGATTTGTTTCGTTGGTCATTTTTGCTCTTGTTGGCTTACTGTCCTATAGTATTCACTAAATTACGCGGATACGCCACTCATCTTCGATTTAGTGCTCAAGCCAGATCATTGCCGCTTGACGTCCTGTTAAAGTTTGTCGTCGATATGAATAGAAGTGCGTAGGGTCGGAAACAGTGCACCAGGCGCCACCGCTGATGCGTTGAATGCCAGCGCGGATGAGCCGCAGACGTGCCAAGGCGAATAAGTTGGCCCAATATTTTCCTGGCGTATTTAGGCGAGGGCGGAAGGCGGCGGCAGTGGTAGCGCTTTCACCTGCTGTGGCCGCTGCTAAAAATGCAGCGCGTACATCGTCACCCACTTCAAAGGCGTGCGGGCCAATTGCCGGCCCAAGAAATGCATATAACTCTTGGCTTGAGCTTGTCAGGGCAGCAACTTCAGCGGCGGTGTGTTCTAGCACACCAGCTACGAGGCCGCGCCAGCCGGCGTGAGCGGCCCCCACTGCGCGACCTGCGCCATCGCAGATGAGTACTGGCAGGCAGTCAGCGCTCATGATGGTACAGGCAATGCCGGCTTGCGCTGTGACGCTGGCGTCTGCGCGTGGTGGGTGAAGTGCCTCTAGCGCAGTTTCTGCGCGCACTACGTTGGTTTGATGAACCTGCTCAAGCCAGGCGATACGGGTGTCGGTAAGGGTGGCTAGACGTTGACGGTTGGCGGCAACGCACTCTGCTTGATCCCCTGTATGCAGGCCCAGGTTAAGGCCTCCCGCAGATTCAATCCGGTTCTGCCATTGTCCATAGGGCGGGGGACTCACGCCGCCGATACGGGTTGTAAAGAGTATGCGCACTCGTGATGAGACCGGCCAATTAGGCGTGAGGCAATTTGCTAGTGATAATGGAGAGTATGCCGTTGTGTCTGGCTTCATGTCAGTGGGTGTTGTGGGTCGTTATGCTCTACACCCTCAGCTTCAATGGTATCGCTCATCACCGTCGGCGCTAGGCCTAATGCCTCTGCCAGCAGGGAGATGTCAGCGGGCGCAGGCGTGTGCCATGCGCAGGCGAGGCCGGTTACCGGGTGCTCTAATTTGAGTTGCCAGGCGTGGAGTGCTTGCCGTGCAAAGTCAGCGGCACGGGTGGTGGCTAAGAGTTGCGTATAGGGGGCGGTTTTACAGTACAGCGGGTCGCCGATGAGCGGATGGCCAATATGGGCCAAATGCACACGAATTTGGTGGGTGCGCCCGGTTTCGAGATCGCACTGTATGGCAGCGAAGGATTGGCCCGCTAGGGTGCCGGTTGCAATCCGTCGATAATGGGTGCGTGCGGGTTTACCCACGGTACCCGCTACCACGGCCATTTTGATGCGATTGCGCGGGTCGCGGCCAAGCGGAGCATTAATCGTGCCATGGGCATTGGGTGTGCCCCAAACGAAGGCAAGATAACGGCGTTTGACGGTACGCGCTTGTAGCTGACGGACCAGGTGAGTTTGTGCCGTCAGCGTGCGTGCAATCACCATTAAGCCAGACGTATCTTTGTCGAGTCGATGGACAATGCCAGCGCGGGGCAGGCCGGCGGCGGCTTTGCCATAGCGGTGCAACAGTCCGTTGAGCACGGTGCCATGCCAGTTACCTGTGGCCGGATGGACCACCAGCCCGGCGGGTTTATTAATCACCAGCAGTGCGGCATCTTCGTAAACTATTTCAAGCGGCACGGGCTCCGCTGTAAACGCAGTTTCCTCAGGCAATGGCTCGGGGGCGATCACGATCGATGCGGCCAGTGGCGCGGCTTGACGGATGCGGCCAGGCTGGCCGTTGACTTGTACACGCCCGGTTTCTATCCAGCTTTGCAAGCGGTTGCGTGAATAACTCGGGAACAGGCGAGCGAGTGCTTTGTCCAGGCGTTGGCCTGCCAATTCGGCCGGAATCTGGGCCATTAGCTGAGGCAGCTCGTCTGCTGGCGCACCCTCAGTGGGCTCTGCACACAGCGCGAGAGCATCATCATCGAGTATATCTGCGTCAAATCCGGCGGCAGAGTCGAGGCTTGGGCTATAATCTTCTACGAGAAAACGAGTCATTGAGATTGAAAAGACAAATGCAAGTGCTGAATAAATTTAAAATAGTGGTTCTTTTAGGAAGTATCGCGGCCATTCTGACAGGCTGTAGCGGTTTACCTGAAAAGATTGATGAAACAACAACCTGGTCTAATGGAAAATTATACTCGGAGGCCCAGGAAATGCTAACCGGCGGTGACTGGGCTCGTTGCGCGAAATATTTTGAAGCGCTAGAAGGCCGAGATCCGTTTGGCGAGTATGTGCAGCAAGCTCAAATCAATGTTGCTTATTGCAACTGGAAAGATAACGAAACGGCCGCTGCTTTGCAGGCCGTTAATCGTTTTATTCAATTGCATCCGAGTCATCCTAACATTGCGTACGCTTATTATCTAAAGGGCGTCATCAATTTTAATGATGAGCTTGGTTTATTCGGCCGCCTGAGCCGACAAGACATCAGTGAGCGTGATCCAAAGGCGATGCGTGATTCATACAGCGCCTTCAAAATAGTGGTTGCGAGCTATCCACAAAGTCCGTATGCGCAGGATGCCGCGCAACGGATGCGCTATATTGTCAATGCCCTGGCGGCCCACGAAGTGCATACGGCTGATTACTATTATCGGCGGGGCGCTTATATTGCGGCGGTGAATCGCGCGCAAGCAGCGCTTAAGCAATACGAAAACGCGCCGGCTACCGAAGATGCGCTGCATATTATGGTGCTTTCCTATCGCGCGCTTGGCCAAACAAAACTGGCTAACGATGCTGAGCGTGTCTTGCAGGCCTCTTTCCCGGCGAGCCGCTATCTGCGGGATAGCGGTTGCAAGTTGAAGATTAAATCGTGACGCGTATGGATTGACTAGCGGTTGTCCGTCGCCGCTAGCGCTTCTTTAAGCGTACTGAATGGTCTCAATGCCCGCTGCGCTGGCTAATAAGCATAAGTTTGCGTGGCGTTTGGCAAAGAGTCCCACGGTCACGACCCCCGGCCAGCTGTTAATCTCCGCTTCGAGGGTTAGTGGGTCAGTGATATTTAAGTGCTGAACATCAATAATTTGATTGCCATTATCCGTCAGATAAGGCGTGCTATTTGAGGTGGTGCGTAATACCGGCATGCCGCCTAATGCGAGGAGCTTGCGGCTTAGTGCGCTGCGTGCGATGGGCATAACTTCAACCGGTAGTGCGAAGTGACCTAATGTATCGACGCGTTTAGAGGCATCTGCAATGCAGATAAATGTCTCGGCTACCATCGCAATAATTTTCTCGCGCGTCAGCGCACCGCCACCGCCTTTAATCATATGCCCATGATGATTGATCTCGTCAGCACCATCGATATACACCGGTAAGGTTTCGATCTGATTGAGTTCGAATACTTCAATCCCATGCATTTGCAGCCGCGAGGTGCTTGCATTTGAGCTCGACACAGCACCCCGATAGCGGCTGCCAAACACTTTGCGCTCAGCCAGAACGTCAATAAAATAGTTGGCGGTTGAGCCGGTGCCGATACCGATCACGGCCCCTTCTGGGGTGTGGGCGAGCACATAATCCGCCGCCGCTTGGCTAACGAGAAATTTTAAGGTGTCCTGGGACATTGAGGTAGATCAAAAAAGAGAATTAAAATGATTCAACGGGAGCTGAGTTGGCCATGGTTTTTTTAGCGCTTGGGTACCGAGTTCACCATGATCCGTTGCCGCCGCGCCTCGAATAAGGCAATCCCGCTGGCTACCGATACATTTAGACTTTCAACTGTGCCGGCCATTGGAATGTGCATCACTTCATCGCAGGTTTCGCGGGTTAAGCGGCGCATGCCTTCGCTTTCTGCGCCCATGACCAGCGCCAGCGGACCGGTAAGTTTGGTTTCATATAGGCTGGCGGGAGCATCATCCGCGGTGCCGGTCACCCAAATATTGGCGTCTTTTAATTCGCGTAAGGCGCGTGCTAGGTTGGTGACCGTAATATAAGGGGTTATATCAGCTGCGCCGCTGGCTACTTTGGCGGCAGTTGCATTGAGTCCCACCGCCCGATCACGAGGGGCGATTACCGCCTGTGCGCCAGCTGCATTCGCCACGCGCAAGCAGGCGCCAAGATTATGCGGATCAGTGACGCCGTCAAGCACCAATAAGAGCGCTGAGCCGCTAATGCCATCGAGTAGCTCGGCCAGATTCTGGGCCAGGTAGACTTCCGTGACGCGCGCGACTACGCCTTGGTGGCGGTCAGTGCCGGCGAGTCCTTGCAATCTACCTTCGTCAGCTGCAATCAGCCGCACGCCGGTGGCGGTATTTAAAAAATCCTGCATCCGCCGGTCGCGGCGGTTTGGATCATATAAGATTTCAGTGATAGTGGATGCGTCATGCCGCAGCCGTGCCGTGATTGCGTGAAAACCGTAAAGAAGTTTGAGATGAGCCATGCTGTAGAAGAGAAATCAAGTTTTTTTGCGCGGGCGTTTTGAGCTAGCCTGGGTGCTGCCGCGGGGTGCACGTCGAGGCGTTTCAGCGGGTTCTTTTTTTGCCGGCTGGGTTACTTTTGCTTTAGGCTTTTTCTCGGCTTTGGCAGGGACCGTTTTGGTGGTTTGGCCTGCTGGCAGCTTGCGAGAAGTTTTAACTGGCTGATCCTGCACCAGAATAAAATCAATTTTACGTGTGTCAAGATCAACTCGACCTACCTGTACGCATACGCGATCGGCCAGCCGGTAGCGAGTGCCGCTGCGCTCGCCGCGTAATTCGTTTTTGATTTCATCATATTGAAAATAATCTGAGCCAAGTTCGGTCACATGCACTAGACCTTCAACAAACAGCGTATCGAGTTGCACAAAGATGCCAAATGAAGTTACTGCGCTGACCATGCCACCATATTCTGCGCCGAGTTTATCGCGCATAAAATAACATTTAAGCCAGGCTTCAACATCGCGCGAGGCTTCATCTGCGCGTCGTTCATTGGCTGAACAGTGCAGGCCAAGCGACTCCCAAATCGCTTCCTTGCCTTGGCGTGGCGGTTTTGGTGCGGTACTGGCTTCGTTTTGTAAAGCGCGGGCACGGTTGCTCAGGGCAGTATTGAGTTGCATACCCGGCAACAGGGCGGGTTGATAGCGCTTGCCGCTTAGCACCGCTCGGATGGCGCGATGCGTAAGTAAATCGGGGTAACGTCTAATCGGGCTAGTAAAGTGGGCATACGCTTCATAGGCTAAGCCGAAATGACCAATATTGTCTGGGCTATAGACGGCTTGTTGCATTGAGCGTAGCAGCATCGTTTGCAGCATTTGCGCATCTGGCCGCAGACGTATTTGTGCCATTAGTGCAGCATATTCGCTAGCATGGGGTTTATCGCCGCCTGCCAGCGAGAGCCCAAAGCCACGCAAAAAGCTCCTTAGATTGGCGAGCTTTTCTTCGGTCGGGCTGTCATGGATGCGGTATAGCCCCGGGTGTTTATGGCGCTTTAAGAAATCAGCCGCGCAGACATTAGCGGCTAGCATGCACTCTTCAATTAATTTGTGTGCTTCATTGCGCGTGCGGGGGACAATTTGCTCGATTTTGCCAAGCGCATTGCACACAATATAGGTTTCGACCGTATCAAAATCAATTGCTCCGCGCTGATGACGCGCGTTTGCCAGCAGTTGATAGGCGCTATACAGATGTTGTAAATGCGGCAGCAAGGCAGCGTGGTTTTTGGCTTCTAGGCTGTTGGTGTCGCTTAAGATGGCGGCGACTTCAGTATACGTTAAGCGCGCTGCTGAATGAATCACGGCAGGATAGAATTGATACGCATGGAGCTCGCCCTGAGCGCTGATCACTAAGTCGCACACAAGGGTGCAACGATCTACGCCTGGGTTAAGAGAGCACAGCCCATTCGATAATTTTTCCGGCAACATTGGAATCACCCGGCGCGGAAAGTAAACCGAGGTGCTGCGCTCCAGCGCATCGATGTCAAGCGCATCGTTTGGCTTGACATAATGGGAGACATCCGCAATCGCGACCAGCAGCCGAAAACCATTGCCGCGGCCGACTTTGACCGGCTCGCAATAGACCGCATCGTCAAAGTCGCGCGCATCTTCACCGTCGATGGTGACTAGTGGCAGATCGCGTAGATCGACGCGATCGTGCAGATCGGTTGGGCGTATTTTTTCGGGTAACTTCTTAGCTTGAGCGAGTGCCGCCTCGCTAAATTGATGGGGGACCCCGTGTTTGCGTACGGCGATTTCAATTTCCATGCCAGGATCATCGATCTCACCGAGGATTTCGACAACTTTCCCCAAAGGCGCGGCATGACGGCTTGGAAATTCGATCAGCTCAACGCTCACCACCTGACCGGCTTTAGCCTGACCATGGGCCTGCGGAGCAATCACAATATCGTGGCCAATGCGCTTATCTTCTGGCACCAGCACCAGGGCGCCATTTTCGTTCAGCAAGCGGCCAGTGACATGCGTATTGGCGCGCTTGGTGACTTCAACAATATGCCCTTCAGGCCGTCCACGGCGGTCATAGCCAACCATGCGCGCGAGTACACGATCATTGTGCATGACCTTTTGCATTTCAGCATTGCATAGAAAGAGATCGGCTTGCGCATCGTCACGAATTAAAAAACCATAGCCATCGCGGTGACCTTGGATGCGGCCGGCCACAAAAGTCGAGGAGGAAGCCAGTTGAAAATAACCTTCTTGGCTGGCTTCAATTTGCTGGTCACGCTCCATGGCGGTTAGCCGTTTCAGAAACCCTTCCTCTTCTAAGGGTTTGACTGAGAGTGCTTGAGCAATATCATGGGCAGTGAGCGGAGCAGTGGTTGCTCGCAACACACCAAGAATGTCTTCGCGGCTTGGAATGGGATAAGGGAATTTATTCAAGGGCAGTTTAATGTTTTTTGTTATGTGGGTAGGTTTTTCTTGCATGAGAGCTGCAAAAGCGAAAGAAGCAAATAAATCCAATGCTGCTAACTAGATAGAGATATTCTAACAGGGAAGGAGGTTTATACCAAATAGTGGAAATTTTAGGTTGCATCAATTCTTCGAGCCGATCAGTTTGGCTTAATGTTTTCTTTGTTGTATCCTGCGTCCTTCTTGTTGGTTTACCTCTTTATTTCTGATTCTATACGATGCCGCTTACCCATTCTACACCTAAGGTTGGTTTTGTTTCACTGGGTTGCCCAAAGGCCCTAGTCGATTCTGAACATATTTTGACTCAATTGCGCGCCGAAGGCTATGAAATTTCTGCGACCTACGCTGGCGCTGATCTAGTGGTGGTAAACACCTGTGGTTTCATCGATGAAGCGGTGCAGGAAAGCCTGGATACAATTGGCGAAGCTTTACACGAAAACGGTAAAGTTATTGTCACGGGTTGCTTGGGGGCGAAAAAAAGCGCGAGCGGCGCCTCTTTGATTAAAGACATTCATCCAAAAGTACTCGCCGTCACGGGGCCGCATGCGCTGGGCGAAGTTATGCAGGCGGTGCATCAGCATTTGCCAAAGCCGCACGACCCCTTTGCTGATCTGGTGCCGGCCGCAGGCGTGAAGTTAACGCCTCGCCATTACGCCTATCTGAAAATCTCTGAAGGCTGTAATCATCACTGTACCTTTTGTATCATCCCGTCGATGCGGGGCGATTTAGTCTCGCGGCCGGTCGCGGATATTATGCTGGAAGCAGAAAATCTGTTGCGTGCGGGGGTCCGCGAACTGCTCGTGATTTCGCAAGATACCAGCGCTTATGGTGTTGATGTCAAATATCGTATGGGTTTTTGGAATGGCCGGCCGATCAAAACCCGGATTACTGAGCTCGCAACGGCGTTAGGCGAGTTGGCGGCTCAGTATGGTGCCTGGGTGCGTCTACATTATGTTTATCCTTATCCGCATGTCGACGAACTGATTCCGCTGATGGTGCAGCAACGGATCCTGCCTTACCTTGATGTCCCGTTTCAGCATGCGCACCCGGCGGTGTTAAAACGGATGAAACGTCCCGCCAACGCGCAAAAATCGCTTGAGCGGGTGCAAGCATGGCGCGCGATGTGCCCTGAATTAACGATTCGGAGTACTTTTATCGCCGGCTTTCCAGGGGAAACGGAGGCCGAGTTTGAAACCTTGCTGGACTTTATCCGCACCGCTGAACTGGACCGGGTGGGGTGCTTTGCCTATTCTCCTGTAACCGGTGCGGCTGCCAATGAATTGCCAGGGGCGTTGCCCGATGCAGTGCGCAATGAGCGGCGTGCGCGCTTTATGGAAGTGGCCGAAACGGTCTCGGTGCAACGTCTCAAGCGTAAGGTGGGGCAGACATTGCGTGTTTTAGTGGATGAACTGAATGAAGCCGGCGGGGTGGCGCGTTCGTCTGCAGATGCGCCAGAAATTGATGGCGTAGTTTATATTGAGCCGATTTCCAAAGCATCTCAAGCTTATCAAGCGGGTGATTTTGTTGAGGTAAAAATTACCGGCGCCCAAGGGCATGATTTATGGGGCGAAGTCTGTAGCAAAGCGAGTTAACGCAGGAGTTATCGATGGCTACTCATTTCTTGAACGAAGCATTTCGACTCATTTGGTCGGTTAAATAAATTTCAGTGCATCTTATTATTGTTAGGCTAAATTTCAGTGAATCTTATTATCCAGAGCGCACAGCCACTGCTCAGTGCCCGCCTTGAGCAAGCGCGTGCACTTGCCGGTGGCGTGGCGGCCATTCGTCTCGACGACTATGCTGGGCGTATTCTCGACGTAGATTTAGCTCGGCGCTCGGAAGCCACCGCCTGGTGCGCTCAGCACCAGCTTGACGCAGCTTACCTGCCGCCACTGCATTTGGCTGACTTCGGCTTGGTTGTGATGGATATGGATTCGACCCTGATCACCATCGAATGCATTGATGAAATTGCTGATTTTTGTGGGCTTAAGGCTGAAGTCACGGCACTCACTGAGGCTTCTATGCGGGGCGAGCTGCGTGATTTTGGTGAGAGCCTGCGGCGTCGGGTTGCTTTGTTAAAAGGGCTTGATGCCAGTGTGCTGGAGCAAGTATGGCGTAAACGCTTAAAGCTCTCGCTAGGCGCGCAACGGATGCTTGCTGGCGTGCAAGCAGCGGGGTTGCATACGCTGTTAGTGTCGGGTGGCTTCACATTTTTTACAGAGCGGCTGACGGCTCGTCTGCGATTGGATTATGCGCACGCGAACCTGCTTGGCGTGAGTAATGGTAAGCTAACCGGTGAGGTGGTCGGTGAGATTGTTGATGCTCAGGTAAAAAGGCGCTGGCTCTATGAGGTCTGCGCTGAGTTGGGCATCACAGCTTCCCGTGCTATTGTCATAGGTGATGGGGCAAATGATCTGCTGATGATGGCGCCCGCGGGTTTGTCTGTCGCTTTTCAGGCGAAGCCAGTGGTGCGGCAGGCAGCACGCGTATCATTGAATTTTACGGGGTTAGACGGGGTCTTGCGCTTATTTGAATAAATGCGTGGTGGGTGTTTAGGAGACGCTGCTGATCATCCTGGAAGCCGTATTTTGACAAGGCGCAAGGTAATTAAAACAGGTCATAAAAATAGCAGGAGCGGCAGATGAAATACCAGATAACGACAGCAGTCAAAGTTGTATCCATGTTCTCAGTCCTGGCTTTAGTCGGCACCAGTAGGTTGGCGTTAGGCCAAATGCCAAAATCGCTTGATGCGCCGATTCATTACACCGTCAAAGTCGTCTCCAAGCTGTATGGCAATTCACAAGAAACGCGCCTGATTGCTTCAGGTGAAGTCGATGATTTTACTTGGAAAACGGTGCCGCCTACAGGGGCCGTGCCGATTGACCGGCAATGCTCGAACTGGGAAAATATGCCACGCGATAGCGAGCATGCAATGCTGCGGCAGACCAAAGTGCGACTGGCTCCAATTGTGGGTCACGACGGCGTTGCCACGATTCAATTAGGTTTTCGGGCGCACGCGCCTCAGGGGACTTATATTGAGACAAAGAAAAGTGGCCAGAAAGTGCGCTGTCCGAAAGACCGCATGCATCACCAGATTGTGCGCTTTACATTGCCAACGAATGGCGGATCTAAAACAATCAAGCTGACGGATGGAACTATTTTGACGGTGAGGGCAACTAGGTAAAATCAAGCATTTGATGCGATTGCCTGTAAGACACAGGCAATGCTAAGTTGGTTGCGGGGGCAGGATTTGAACCTACGACCTTCGGGTTATGAGCCCGACGAGCTGCCAGACTGCTCCACCCCGCGTCCGGTAAGAACAGAACTATAGCAAACTGTTCTAGTTTACGCAAGTAAATTCTTTTTATTTTTTGCAAAATCGCCTGCGGAGTTTGTTTGGCGCATGTGTTTATCGATCCTGCGCGTTGTGATGGCTGTCAGTTTTTGAAGGTTGCACGGGCCAGCCACTGTATCATCGTATAGCTTAGCCCAGCGTTGTTTTGCATGATGTTCAAAGTCACCAGAGTTTAAAAACATCACATCTCGAAACCTCAATTCAGGAATTAAACCCCGGTCGTCGCGTACGGTATTCACTATCGTGCGGCGTCCATGCTGTGATGAGTACGAGTTGGTCCGCCGGAAGTGTCGCCAACGCCCGGCCTAGATATTGCGCAATTGCCCGTTTGGCATCCAGTGGGGACGCGTAACTCAATTGTATGACTGCGGATCGCACCAGTCGGTGAATAACGCAGGGGACCTTGGGAGTTACATATCTTTCTTTAATATATCGATCTTGGTGTGTATTATTAAGATGGACTGTTTAATTCTCTTTGAAAGGAGAGTCTTATGTATGTGCCCACTACCTCTATTCCAACTCGATACTCAGTCAATTTTTCACAGACGCCGTCAATGCCCCAGGTCATTTTATGAGGCTCGCGCTGAATAAAAAAATATACGATAACGCATCCCAGGCGCTGGATGCTATCAGAACAATGACCGAACAGTCAGTTGGACGCGGCGGTATCGCGCATCACAGGAAGATTTCAACAACCTGGCACCACCTCAAAAAAGTTAACCGTGCCGGCTGCCCGGCTGCCAACGAAGACAGTGCCTATTATGTGAAAGAGAAGGCCATATGACAAAAGGTTTTCTCCTTGCCTTCCTGGCCGCATTCTGCTGGGGTGCCTCCATAGTCCTGAGCAAAGCTGGCTTGGAGCAGATGGATGCCGGAACACTATTCTTCTTCCAAATCCTCTCAGCGACACTGTTCTCCTGGGCTGTGCTGCTGATTAGCAGGAACCGCCTGACGCTGAACCGTCCAGCGCTCTGGGCGTATGCCACAGGTATCTTTGAACCCTTTCTGGCCTATATTTTGACCCTGTACGGGCTTGAGAAGGTTCCGGCCGGTGCGGCATCGGTGATTTTCTCCCTTGAATCAGCCATGATCCTGATACTTTCCGTGCTGATACTGAAGGTGAAAGTTAAGTCAGCGGGAACGTTTATTCTGCTGCTTGTCGGTGCTCTTGCGGGGAGCCTCTTGGTTGTATTCCCAGAAACCGGTAATCCTAGAGGAAGTTTTTCCGGGTATCTGCTGATTTTCGCCGGTGTACTGTCAGCCGCGTTCTGTGTGGTGATTTCATCCAGGCTGGTTAAGTCAATGAATCCCCTTCAACTGCTCACCGGCCAGCTGACGTATGCGGCCATTCTGGCTCCGGTGTTCCTGTTTTTTTCCGGAGCAAGCCTGCGTCTGCCGAAGGGGGCCGTTCTGCTGGTTATTGCATCGGGAACCATGCAGTATTTTCTGGCCTTCATTCTTTATTTGTACTCGCTTAAATGGGTGGAAGTACACATCGCCGGCGTGATGCTTTACTTCGTTCCGGTAATCGCACTTTTACTGTCATGGGTGTTTCTGGATGAAACGCTGAGTGCGGTTCAGACAGCTGGAGTAGTGCTTACTATAGGTAGTGTGTTTTTTCTTAGCCGTAAATACGAGCACTAAAGGACAACGTGCATTCCGGCTGATAAGAGGGATGGCTGGCAAGCGTGCGAGCGGCACTCTGTCCGCTCGCCGTGTTTTCAATAATTACGCTTTATGTCGCTTAATCACGCTGATAAATTTCTGCCCCACTGCGCCTGAATTCAATCGCCTTTTCGGTTTGGCCTTGAGCCAGCGCCTGTTCGTTCGAAATCCCTGCTTTGGCAGCGTATTCACGGACATCTTGCGTGATTTTCATGGAGCAAAAGTGTGGCCCGCACATTGAACAGAAATGCGCGACTTTGGCGGAGTCTTTAGGCAGTGTTTCATCATGAAATTCACGCGCTTTATCGGGGTCTAGGCCCAGATTAAACTGATCTTCCCAACGAAACTCAAAACGCGCCTTCGACAGCGCATTATCGCGAATCTGTGAGCCTGGATGCCCTTTGGCCAAATCTGCGGCATGAGCGGCGAGTTTATACGTGATCATGCCTTCTTTTACATCATTTTTATTGGGCAGACCTAGATGCTCTTTGGGGGTGACATAACAGAGCATGGCGGTGCCAAACCAGCCAATCATAGCGGCGCCAATGCCTGACGTAATGTGATCGTAGCCTGGCGCAATATCGGTGGTGAGCGGTCCCAGCGTATAAAAGGGCGCTTCGTCGCACCAATCGAGTTGCAACTCCATATTTTCTTTGATTAACTGCATCGGCACATGGCCTGGACCCTCAATCATGACTTGCACATCATGCTTCCAGGCGACTTGGGTGAGCTCGCCGAGCGTTTTTAATTCGGCTAATTGAGCCTCATCATTAGCATCGTAAATCGAACCGGGACGCAGTCCATCGCCGAGCGAAAAACTGACGTCATAGGCTTTCATGATGGCGCAAATTTCTTCAAAATGCTCGTAAATAAAGCTTTCGCGGTGATGCGCCAGACACCATTTGGCAATAATGGAGCCGCCACGCGACACAATGCCGGTCATGCGCTTGGCGGTCATTGGCACATAGCGCAGTAGCACGCCGGCATGAATGGTGAAGTAATCTACCCCTTGTTCAGCCTGTTCAATCAAGGTGTCGCGAAAAATTTCCCAGGTTAAGTCTTCGGCTTTGCCATTGACTTTTTCAAGCGCTTGGTAAATGGGTACGGTGCCAATAGGGACGGGGCTGTTGCGCAGAATCCATTCACGGGTTTCATGAATATTTTTGCCGGTCGACAAATCCATCACCGTATCTGCACCCCACCGGATGGCCCAGGTCATTTTATCGACCTCTTCACCAATTGATGAGCCCAGAGCTGAATTACCGATATTGGCGTTGACTTTGACCAAGAAATTGCGGCCGATGATCATCGGCTCGAGTTCGGGGTGATTGATATTGGCAGGGATGATGGCTCGGCCGCGGGCGATTTCGTCGCGCACAAATTCCGGCGTAATTTCATAGGTGTTGTTAACTGAGCCTGGCTGGCTCGACAGGGCCGCACCAAAAGCCTGCCCTGGATGTTGGCGGCCGAGTAAGGCGGCGAGCCGCTCGCCTTGTGGGCCACTGCTGCGTAGGTTGGCTAGATATTCGGCGCGGCATTGGTTCTCGCGGATGGCGATAAACTCCATTTCAGGGGTGATAATGCCCTGCCGCGCATAGTGCATCTGAGTAACATTGGCGCCTGCTTTGGCGCACCGTGGCACGCGCTTGGAGCCGGTAAATTGTGACTCCGTATGGCTTTTCTCAGCCGTATGTTCGCGGCCAAAGCGGCTGCTAGGTTGCGGCAGCGCTTCCGTATCGCCGCGTTCCTCAATCCAAGTGTCGCGCAAGGCCGCCAAACCGCAGCGGATATCAATCTTGGCCTGCGGATCAGTATAGGGCCCCGAGGTATCGTAGACGAACAGCGGCGGATTTTTTTCGGCACCGAAGCTGCTTGGAGTATCGGCTTGTGAAATCTTGCGCATGGGTACGCGCAGGTCGGCCCGTGAGCCAGTCACATAAATTTTGGTTGAATTAGGCAAAGCCTCAATCGCCGCGCTATCAACAAGCGCGGTGGCGGAAATGAATTTTGGTTTAGTATTCGTAGTTGTCACAATAGCACTCCAGTTAGCAGTTATGTGCGAATTCGTTTCTTGAAGGACCCAGACTCACTTGAAGCCACAAGCTTACAGCTTCATTGGCAGCACGCAAAGAACTATTTATGGGCGTTGCAATTTAACTGCATTATCTGCTTTAAACCTTAGATTATTGAGCGTTTTCAGCATGGCCTAGATTCCCGGCTTTTAGATTCAGATTGTCGCTGGCCTGAAAAAAGTATAGAATTATAAACTTAATGGGAGCTTAAGCTCGGCAACGCAAGGTAAAGCATGTAGCTAGCAAAACAGATGGGCATTGAGCCCATTTTTTTTTGGCAGCAGATCAGTGTCGCTGCAAAGGCCGCTTAAGCCATTTTTCAGGCAGCTTTGGGTGGAGTCAATACGTGCAACTGATAGAAACTACAGTCAATGGACTGGGTTATGAACTGGTTGATATTGAGTATGGCGCGCGTGGTGTGTTGCGTGTCTTTATTGATCAAGCAGCGGGTATTAAGATTGAGGATTGTGCAAAAGTGAGCCACCAACTGCAGCATGTGCTGACGGTTGAGAATGTGGATTATGAGCGCCTTGAAGTGTCCTCGCCAGGATTAGATCGGCCACTAAAAAAATTGGCTGATTTTGAGCGTTTTGCGGGCAGTGAGGCAGTCGTCACACTGAAAAGAACGCTGGATGGCCGTAAGCAATACCGAGGTATTTTGCAGCAACCTCAAGGTGAAACCATGAAGTTGCAATTTGAAGGCAAAGAAGGGTTAACGGTACTAGATTTTACCTTAGCTGACCTTGATAAGGCTCGCCTTGTGCCGCAAATAGAATTTTAGGAGCTATAAAGCAATGAGTCGCGAAGTATTGATGCTGGTAGATGCGCTCGCCCGCGAAAAAAACGTGAGTAAAGAGGTTGTCTTTGTCGCGCTTGAGGCGGCCCTCGCTTCAGCCACCAAGAAGCTTTACAATGAAGATGTAGAGATTCGGGTGGCCATTAACCGTAGCAATGGGTCTCATGAATCTTTTCGTCGTTGGCTGGTGGTGCCGGATGAGGCGGGCTTGCAAGAACCCGACAAACAGGTTCTGTTGTTTGAGGCACTTGAGCAAATCCCGGATATCGAAGTCGACGATTATCTTGAAGAGTTGGTTGAATCGATTGGCTTTGGCCGGATTGGCGCGCAAGCAGCTAAACAAGTCATCCTACAAAGGATTCGCGATGCCGAGCGCGAGCAGATCCTGAATGATTTTCTGGAGCGCGGCGAAGTCATCATGACCGGTACTATCAAGCGGCTTGATAAAGGCAACTTGATTGTTGAGTCAGGGCGTGTTGAAGGGGTGTTGCGTCGTGATCAACTGATTCCACGGGATAATCTCCGAGTCGGTGATCGCGTCCGGGCTTGGCTGCTTAAGGTTGACCGTACCGCCCGCGGCCCGCAGATCGAACTCTCGCGCACAGCGCCAGAATTTCTGATGAAATTATTTGATATCGAAGTGCCTGAGATCGAGCAAGGTTTGCTTGAAATTAAATCGGCAGCGCGCGATCCAGGCACACGTGCAAAAATCGCGGTGGTTGCCTATGATAAAAGAATCGACCCGATTGGCACGTGCGTTGGCATTCGTGGCTCGCGAGTGCAAGCCGTCCGCAATGAACTTGGCGGCGAAAATATCGATATCGTACTTTGGTCGGAAGAGCCAGCCCAATTTGTCATTAATGCCTTGGCGCCAGCGGTCGTGCAGTCGATCATGGTGGATGAAGAAAAACATGCAATGGATGTGGTTGTAGACGATGCTGAATTGGCGGTTGCAATTGGTCGTAGTGGGCAGAACGTGCGTTTAGCCAGTGAGCTTACCGGTTGGCAAATCAATATCATGACGCCAGACGAGTCGGCTGACAAGCAAGCGCAGGAACGTTCAGGTTTGCGTGATTTATTTATGGCCCGTTTAGATGTCGATGAAGAAGTCGCTGACATTTTACTGGATGAAGGCTTTGCGAGCCTCGAAGAAGTGGCTTATGTACCGCTGAACGAAATGCTTGAAATTGAGGCATTGGATGAAGCTACGGTACATGAGTTGCGTAACCGGGGACGTAATGCATTGTTGACTATGGCGATTGCAAACGAAGAGGAAGTTGAAAATATCGCCCTTGATTTGAAAACGCTTGAAGGCATGAATCCCGACTTGCTTTCAAAACTGGCTGCGCACCAGATCCAAACGCGTGATGAATTAGCGGAATTGGATACCAGCGAGCTCATTGAGATCGCTGCAATGGATGAAGAACTTGCGAAAGCTTTAATCATGAAAGCACGCGAACACTGGTTCGAATAAGCGTAGCGAGTTGATGTGCGCTTGGGCTATGCCCAAGCAATAGCATGAAAGAGCCTGTTTTAGGCGGGAAATAGAAATTAATGAGGAATGAATGGCGAGCAATAATGTAGCTCAATTTGCCGCGGAGCTTAAAATGCCTGCTGGTGTGTTGCTAGAGCAATTACGCGCAGCGGGCGTTGATAAAAAAAGCACGGATGATTCGCTGTCGGAGGCCGATAAGGCCCGTCTGTTGGAGCATTTGCGCCGCGCCCATGGTGCGGATGATGCGGAAAAACGCAAAATTACGCTGACTCGTAAACAAGTATCGGAAATTAGACAATCTGACGCTACGGGTAAAGCTCGTACCATTCAAGTCGAAGTGCGGAAAAAGCGTGTCTTTGTTAAACGTGACGAAAATGTTAGCGAGACCCGTGTTAGCGAGCCCCCAGTGGCCGAGCCCAACGAAGTGAATGAAGCAGAGTTGGAGCGCCGCCGTGAGGATGAAGCGCGCCAGCAGGCTGAACTATTCGCTCGTCAGGCGCAGGAACAGCAGGAACGCCAAGCACAGCTTGCACAGGAAGAAGCTGAGCGCAAGCTTCGCGAGGAAGCCGCCGAAGCTGAGCGCCGTCGTGTCGAAGAGGAGGCTGCCAAACAAGCTGCTGCTAAACAAGCCGCTGCTGTACAAGCTGCCGCGGTAACTCAAGCAGCAGTAGTGCCAACTGAGACTTCGCCGCAGCCCTCGGCAGAGGTACTGAGCCAATCGACTCAGCAGGCGCCACTCACAGAGAAAAAGCCGCAAGTCACAGAGCAAAAACCGCAAGTCGCGGAGCAAAAACCGCAAACTGGGCAAGCAACTGTCGTGCGGACTGGGCAGCGCTATGTAGTTAGAAAAGCCAGCGCTAGCGCACATGAAATGGTCGCAAAAGCGCCCGTTGATGAAGCGGAAATCCAACGCCGGCGCGCTGCTGCTGAGGCAGAGGCACTTGCCATTCGAGAAATGATGAGCACGCCGCGTAAAGCAATGCGCGCGGTTGAACCCAAGCCAGTGGTAGCGCCGCCACCGCCGCCGGCAGCGGTGGCTGCCAAAGGGACCTTGCATAAACCTGCAAAACCAGCAGGTGCAACAGCGGTCAAAAAAGAAGTTAAAAAACCAGTCAGTGTCACCGCGACCACGGATAAAAAGAAACCGACCAAAACATCGAGTTGGCAAGACGATGCGGCCAAGCGCCGTGGCATCAAAACTCGAGGTGATGCGAGCGGCGGTGTCGACCGTGGCTGGCGCGGAGGCCCTAAAGGCGGGCGCAAGCATCATCATGATGACCGTACGTCTTTTCAAGCGCCAGAGCCTATTGTGCGCGAAGTTCATGTGCCTGAGACCATTACCGCGGCAGAACTTGCGCATAAGATGTCCGTGAAGGCTTCTGAAGTGATTAAAGTCATGATGAAGCTAGGCCAGATGGTGACCATCAACCAAGTGCTGGATCAAGAAACAGCAATGATCGTGGTTGAAGAGTTGGGCCATAATGCGCTAGCGGCTAAGCTTGATGATCCAGAAGCATTGTTGTTAGAAGGCGATTCATATGATGCGGAGAGATTGCCACGGCCGCCGGTCGTGACGGTCATGGGCCATGTGGATCACGGTAAAACCTCACTGCTTGATTATATTCGCCGAGCTAAAGTCGCCTCCGGCGAGGCAGGAGGCATTACCCAGCACATTGGCGCCTATCATGTTGAAACGCCACGCGGGGTTATTACCTTCCTTGATACGCCTGGCCATGAGGCCTTCACCGCCATGCGCGCACGCGGCGCGAAGGCTACGGATATCGTCGTGTTGGTCGTAGCGGCCGATGATGGCGTGATGCCACAAACCAAAGAAGCAATTGCTCATGCTAAAGCAGGCAATGTGCCGATTGTGGTCGCGATCAATAAAATCGACAAACCTGGCGCGAATGAAGAACGTGTCAAGCAAGAGTTGGTCGCCCAAAGTGTAGTTCCCGAAGAATACGGTGGCGACGCTCCGTTTATGCGTGTTTCCGCTAAAACGGGAGAGGGTATTGATGAATTGCTTGAGCAAATTTTACTGCAGGCGGAAGTACTTGAATTAACTGCACCCGTCACAGCCTTGGCTAAGGGTTTAGTGATTGAAGCACGCTTGGATAAAGGGCGCGGACCGGTAGCAACGATTTTAGTGCAATCAGGTACCTTAAAAGGTGGCGATATTGTGCTCGTGGGCGCGGCTTATGGCCGTGTGCGCGCTATGCTGGACGAAAATGGTAAGCCAACGGCGCAAGCAGGCCCTTCCATTCCGGTTGAAATTCAAGGGCTATCCGAAGTGCCGCGCGCTGGCGAAGAAGTAATCGTCTTGCCAGATGAACGTAAAGCACGTGAGATTGCACTCTTTCGTCAAGGTAAATTCCGTGATGTTAAGCTAGCCAAACAGCAAGCTGCGAAGCTTGAAAATATGTTTGATCAAATGGCTGAAGGTGAGGTCCAAAACCTGTCCTTGATCATCAAAGCAGATGTGCAAGGTTCGCAAGAAGCACTAACGCACACGCTGACAAAACTGTCCACCAACGAAGTGCGGGTACAAGTTGTGCATGCAGCCGTGGGCGGCATTAGTGAGTCGGATGTAAACCTGGCGACTGCCTCTAAAGCGGTGGTGATCGGCTTTAATACGCGTGCTGATGCTCAAGCGCGTAAACTTGCCGAAGCCAACGGTATTGATATTCGCTACTACAATATCATTTACGATGCCGTCGACGAAATGAAAGCGGCCATGTCAGGCATGCTTGCGCCAGAGAAAAAAGAAGTGATTTCTGGTCTGGTCGATGTGCGGCAGGTATTTCGTGTGCCTAAGATGGGTGCGGTTGCTGGTTGCATGGTGCTCGAAGGGTGGGTTAAACGCTCGTCTCAGGTACGTGTATTACGCAACAATGTGGTGATCCATACCGGTGAGCTTGAGTCACTTAAGCGTTTCAAAGACGATGTGCGTGAAGTGAAGGCTGGCTTTGAATGCGGTATGTCCGTTAAGAACTTTAACGATATCCTTGAAGGCGATCAACTTGAAGCCTTTGAGATTACGGAAGTCGCACGGACACTATAAAAGCTGTATTGACTATGCCTAAAAAACGGACTAACCCTGAGCGCATCACGCGCATCGCAGATCAAATCCAACGTGATTTGTCTGAAATGATCATGCGCGGTGAAGTGAAAGATCCTCGCATTGGCTTTGTCACGCTGCAAAGCGTGGAGCTTACGCCTGATTATGCTCATGCCAAAGTGTGGTTTACTACGCTCTCAGGGGACCCGAAAACCTCGGGTACAGCGTTAAACCATGCCGCCGGGCATTTGCGTAATCTGCTGTTTAAGCGCTTGCATATCCATACGGTGCCCACGCTCCATTTCCTCTTTGATGAGACGCTTGAAAAAGCCGCGGAGATGTCACGTTTAATTGATGAAGCAAATACAGTGCGCGCGAAGGATTAACGCGCCGCATGATAGTCAGCTGACGACGCTATAAATTCCATACAGTTATGGCGAATGCTCAATCTACCAAGCCTGCCCGGCATGCGCTGGATGGCGTACTCCTGCTTGATAAGCCTCTCGGCCTTTCTAGCAATGAAGCGTTAATTCGCGCTAAGCGGCTGCTTTTGGCGAAAAAAGCCGGACACACTGGCACGCTTGACCCGCTCGCTTCTGGCCTTTTGCCACTCTGTTTTGGCGAGGCCACAAAATTCTCCAGCGATCTACTGAACGCAACTAAGCTCTATGAAGCCACGCTCGTACTCGGCGTCTGTACGACCACGGCGGATGCCGAAGGCGAAATAGTGCAGACCCGACCAGTCCACTGCGAACTGCAAGCAGTACATGATGTGCTAGCCCGCTTTCGAGGCGAAATATGGCAAGTGCCGCCAATGTATTCAGCGCTTAAGCGAGATGGCAAGCCACTGTATGAATATGCGCGTGCAGGCATCACGCTTGAGCGTGACGCGCGTCCAGTGACGATTGAGGCGCTAGAATTGATCGATTGTATGCTACCTGCATCCGCTCAAATAAGTCCATTACCGATCGCAGCAGACGCAATGCCGATCGCAACAGGCACAATGCGGATTCGCGTGCAGTGTAGTAAGGGAACGTATATACGCGTGCTTGCGCAAGACATTGGCGAAGCACTCGGGTGCGGGGCGTATCTAAGCGCGCTCCGCCGGACCGGGGTAGGCTCATTGCAACTCACCGATGCGGTGACGCTGGATGTGCTTTCAAGCGCTTCTCATACGGCGCGTCTAGCGTGTTTGCAGCCCGCTGACACCTTACTTTCAACCTACCCAGCTGTGCGCCTGGCGGCCGATCTAACGCACCGTTTTAAGCAAGGACAACGCTTACGCTTGCCCGCTGAAGTAGAACTGGAGTCAGCTCCCATCACGCTACCTGAAGCGCTCAACACGGCGCTGGTGCGGGTCTATGGCGAGACCTCTCAATTTTTAGGGACGGCGCGTTTAATCGAAGGCATATTAGCGCCTGAGCGGCTGATTGCAAATCAATAAACGACTGATTTTTATCGCGGCGTTTATTAGCGCTAGCTGAGGCAGGGGAGTGCTGGATTGAATTCACCGCCGCCGCGCAAGCCCCGTGGAATTCCCCTCTGATTGCTAAAATCACTTAGAATATTAGTTAAATTCTATTGGACTTTATAATTAATAGGTTTAAACTTTTACCTAGTTGCTTGCTACATTTTAAGTTCCAATTTATTTCTAACACACGCACAGGAGTCCTTATATGAAAACCGTTGGTGACACACTAGAAGCCTTTACCGTCGCGGCCGCGAAGCCTGGTTTCAACCATCATGAAGAGAATGGGCAATCGGCATTTGAAAATATCACTGAGCAATCCTTTCCGGGCAAATGGAAAATCATTTACTTCTACCCGAAAGACTTCACCTTCGTCTGCCCGACTGAGATTGTCGAGTTTGGCAAACTGACGAAGGACTTTGCCGATCGTGACGCGATCTTACTCGGTGGCAGCAGCGACAACGAATTTGTTAAACTGGCTTGGCGTCGGGAGCACAAAGATCTGGATAAACTTAACCACTACGCGTTTGGTGATGTCCGGGGAGAGTTGATTGACCAACTTGGGATTCGTGACCACGAGGCCGGCGTAGCACTGCGTGCGACGTTTATTGTGGATCCAGACAATGTGATTCAGCATGTTTCGGTCAACAATCTCAATGTGGGTCGCAATCCACAAGAAATCCTGCGTATTTTGGATGGTCTGCAAACCGATGAACTGTGTCCATGCAATCGGGCAGTCGGTGGCGCAACGCTGTAACGTGAACTTACAAAAAAAGCCCGCATCAACGGGCTTTTTTTAACCACGCATAGGGACCCCCAATGGAATTCTTAAATGCAATCAAGGATTTAATTCCCGACTACGCGAAGGACATTCGCTTAAATATTGATGGGACGATCGCGCGCTCTTCGCTAGAAGGCAATGACGCGATTGGCGTCGCATTAGCGGCCGCATTTGCCGCAAAAAGCGGCAAACTCGTCGACATCATCAAACGTGCGGGCCAATTATCTACTGAAGAACAAAATGGCGCATTAACCGCTGCGGCATTGATGGGCATGAACAATACCTGGTATCCGTATTTGGAAATGGCCGGTGATGCCGAGCTAAAAGGGCAGCCAGCAGGATTGCGAATGAATGCTTACGCGCAGCATGGCGGCGTGGATAAGCGGCGTTTTGAAATGTATGCATTAGCCGCATCGATTATTGGTCAATGCCACTTTTGCGTCAAAGCGCACTTTGATACGCTGGTTAAAGAAGGCATGAGCACAACGCAGTTGCGTGATGTAGGTAGAATTGCAGCGGTGGTGAATGCCGCTGCTCTAGTTATAGTAGCGGAAGAGGGATGAATCAGTTAGAATAGCGCGCTTAGCCGTCGAAGTAGGGCAGTATGCGGGGGTGGCGAAATTGGTAGACGCACCAGGTTTAGGTCCTGACGCCAGTAATGGTGTGCGGGTTCGAGTCCCGCCCCCCGCACCAAAAAATTCTTATAAATTAAAGACTTACGTTTTTATAAAAGTCCTTTTCTTCCCTGAAATTCGGTGGAATTCGGTACAGAAAGACAGCTTTTTGCCAGCATTTTTTAGCAAAAATGTGCAATAGTTTTATTCCATCGTTCTCCGTTAGTAGCCAAGACCAAATATAACTGACGAGTTATTTTTAGGCCTCTGGGGTGCTTTAATAATCCGGATATTCCGTGAAAGCTTTTTTAGCAAAAACGGCAATAGCTTTTTCACCCGCTTTGTCATCTGCTGAAGGCATCCAGCGACCATAGCGCCGCGCAATTATTGTCCAGTCTGAATGCCCCATTTGTTTAGCTACCCACATTGGATGCTCGCCAGCCGATAGCATCATCGAGGCATAGGTGTGCCGCGTTTGATAAGGGCGGCGATAACGTACCTCAGCACGTCGTATAGTTGATTGCCAAGTCTTCCATATTTCATGGTCGCCCTGCCAGCGTTGATTGGTTTCTGGATTATGGAATACAGGATTGCTTTTAAGTGAAAAAGTATGGGCTTTTTGCGCGTTTAGCGCAGCAAGTGCTGGGGGAAGAATCTTTACGTCTCGTCGTCCTGCTAAGTTGGTCACGCCCAAAGACTCGCTGGTGAGCCGCAACGACCTGAGCCTGGGCCACCCCTGGATTTGGTTGGCGCTCATACGTACGGACATGGCTTGTCCCGCAAAGCGAACCGGAACGCTATAACGATTTCTATCCACGCGCACCAAGCTGGTGTTTGAGACTCGCATCATCTGTTCAACATAACCCTCAAACGGTGCGACGATTGGGCGTAACAATCGTTGCTCTTCTTGGAAACATTCGCTGATGGTGCGCTCAGCATGGCAGGGGTGTTTGCGTTGAGCGAGTTCTCGGCAGCGTATAGCCAGCCAGTCATTGAGCTCGGCCAGATTAGCAAAGCGCACAAGCGGCGTGAATAGCCATTCTCGTACGTTGCCCACCTGATTCTCAATTTGCCCTTTCTCCCAGCCTGCTGCTGGCGTACAGGCGACCGGCTCGAATCAGTAATGATTGGCTAGAGTCAGAAAACGCCGATTAAATTGACGTTCCTTACCGACTAATATGGTGTCCACCACCGTCTTGAGATTATCGTAGATGATTCGGTTGGGCACACCACCTAGAAAAGCAAAAGCCCGCCTATGTGCATCGAATACCATCTCTTGGGTTTCGCGCAGATAGGCTACAACAAAGA
Organism: Mycoavidus sp. HKI; assembly: GCF_020023735.2. Taxonomy (NCBI): domain Bacteria; kingdom Pseudomonadati; phylum Pseudomonadota; class Betaproteobacteria; order Burkholderiales; family Burkholderiaceae; genus Mycoavidus; species Mycoavidus sp. HKI. The sequence goes on along the minus strand of NZ_CP076444.2, from coordinate 1,272,165 downwards.
GCTAACGGCTATACGCGAGCCGAAAATGTGCCACCTTGACTGTTTGCCCAACGCCCCCTAGTTCGACATGCTCATGGCTCCAATCAAATTGGCAAGCGTCAGCAGGCTCAAATACGAGCGGCACAAAAACCTGTGTGACTCGCGGCCCTTGAGCCTTCAGTTTCCAATCCTTAACAAAGCGTTGCACGCTGTCATAAGCACCCTGGTACCCCACTTCCTGTAACCCTTCAAACAATCTACGGGCGGTACGACGACGGCTACGGGGAAACTTTGCTTCTTGTTCTAACCATTGCTCTAGTTGCCCTTCATAAGCCCCCAATTGGGGGCGTATTGGCTGTGCTCGCTCATATTTGGGCTCCTTACCGTCTCCACATTTTTGCGCACTGTCGGGCGCGATAGACCCATCTCTCGCGCTATCGCGCTGATGCTCTGCTTTTGTACTTTGTATCGACGTCTTATCTCGTAAATCATATCCATGTAAAACACTCCAGTTACCCCGGCAAATTCGCCGGATCATTGCATAAATAGGGTGGAAACTTTTGGACGCTGTTTCCCCTCCTAAACTGGAAAGTTTTGCACGCTGATTAACACCGCTCGGCTTATTATTGGGCGCATCATCGTAGGGGCGGGGCTGAGCATCGCTGCTAGCTCGGTCCTGATGCTATTCCCTGAATTGCCATTAATGGCAATCACTGGCCTAGGCGCAGCTTTGGGGATTCTCGGGCAGTCTTATCTCGAATTGATCGTACAGCGCTGGTTTAACAAACATCCGAATCAAGATGTGGATTGATTGGATAACACCACGGCCCCGATTATTGGGCCTTGCAATGGCCGCATTCAGCTTCGGTGTGTGGTGCGCGGGTTATTTTTATTATGGGCCGCGTATTCAAAAAGAACACTCGGCATTGGTGCACTATAAAGCGCAGCTTGCTCTAGCGCACGCCGAACTTACACAAGCGCAGTACAAACTTGCTACTCACGTTGAGATTCAATACCGCGACCGCATCAAAGTCATCAAAGAAAAAGGCGACACGCTTATTAAGGAAATACCCATCTATGTTACGCAAGCTGATGCTGCCCATTTTGGCGTTAACGTTGGCTTCGTGCGCCACTACAACGCCGCATTTACCCGTGAATCTGCCGGACCTGCCGCCAAGTCTGACCGAGAACCCGCCAATATTTCGCTTACTGAGATTGCAGCAATCAATGCCTTCAACGCTAGCGTCTGCCGGCAGTGGCGCGAACAGACGCTTGGATTAAGGGCATTCTATCGACAGTTGCAGCAAACGCAGCAGTCCGCTATAGCAGAGGATCGGTGCTCCTCCTCAAGCTGGCAAAATAGCACCCGTTGAAATTGAGATATTTATAATTTTCCCTGTGTCCATTTCGGTCAGCGAAAGTATCCCCTGTTCATCATTGATAGTCCAATCTGTAATAATGTCTGTGGGAACATCCCATATCTCTGTTAAGTCTCTCGTAACAACTTGCGCACCTATTTCATGAACAATGCAAAGGTTTCCATTTTTCAATAGTGCCATGTCAAAAAAGTCTCCATTTAGCCACAACAATCGGCTTTCAATAGTTGGGGATGGTTGGATAGTAGACACCGCTGCTAAGTAAGAATCAAAGGCTACATACAGAGTTTGATGTCTTTCGACAAGCAGCAATTTAGGTTTTACAATCATACGTGCAATTGCCACACCAAGCCCAAAATCAAATTCATTTGAATCAGATTCAATCGCATAGCATTCATTAATTGCTTGGTGCTTAGAACCCAAGATTAGCCATTTCTCATACTTATCCTGAAGTGCTTGCTCAAGGTCCCTCACACGACCAAAAGATTCAGTCATAGAAATCATCATTATTTTCCTATCTTGGTTTGTGGGCGTACCGACCACCCTCAGACTTAATTATTTTTCCTGTAGTCAAAAGATTACCTGCCCAAATCGTTTCGAGCAATGCGCCACCCTTCGGTCCTATTAGCACAGAATGGCGTACCGCACGGCCATTTTTTTGAATTTTAATAATATTTTTTGGATTACCGTAAACTTCTAAAATAGACTTATAAAGGTATTGTCGGGAAGCAGGGGTATCAGGTAACCCAATTCTTTCAAGCTGGCGCAGCATATCTCGGGAGCGCTCAATGCCGTGCTCTGTTCCTGCTGCTTTCCCAAAAAAATACTGTAACTTTTCCTCGACTTTTGAGGCATTCACTGGCTGGCTAACCGTCGTCAGGAGTTTACCATCAGCCGCAGAAGCGCCGCCCGCTTTCGCCAAGTGTTCAGACTTCGAGAGGCTAGAAAATTCTTCCAGTGTTTTCTTACCCACATGAATTCCAGCCTTGCCCAGCGATGCAGTGAGCTTGGTTACCCCAGCTGCTGCTATCATTATCGAGCCTACTTGCCAAATTAAATTGCCTAAATCCCGACCCAGTTGCACGGCATTCTGGTCGCCACCTTTCTCCAGCGCGACCTGCATCCGGCTAATTTTGGCATCTAACTCAGCGGCAATCGCTTCGCCTATTTGATCCCGTACTTCTTTGTAATCAGAGAAGCCAATCCTGCTAGGCTCTTGGGCAGGTCCGTAAAAAATTCAACTAACCCTTCTGCATCCGCCCAACCCGCTTCAGCCAAACCGCTGAGCAGACCTGACATCGTCAATGCATCTTGCTTTGCTGAAATGCCCGTCCATTTAATCATTGTCCCTGCTTCGCAGGCGAGACTATCTTCACAGGCTTTTAATTCTTTTTGGGCTTGGGCCTTTTGCTCCGTAGCCAGCCAGTTGTTTTCTATCGCGATGCTCGCGCTCGTCAGCGCTGAGGATGGATCCTGCCCAACAGCTGCAGCAATACCCGTGACCAAACCCGCCAATAGATTGCGTTTCGCTTCTTGCTCTTGTTGCGTTGCATCAGAATCTGTTTTGAATAAGTTCGTCAATAAACTGGAAGTGGCTCCTCCTATCGCGCTAGCACTTATGATTTGATTGCTAGCGACTGCTCCGCCAGCTGCCACTAAGGCATGTAGTGTCGCATGTGCTGCACTGCCTTCTGTTAGAGCCTTAGCTTGCACCAACTTGCCGATATAGCTTGCGCCTTGCTGCTGGATTAAATTCACCACGCCGCTTTGCACGAACTGTGCGGTTGTACCGGTTACATTGCCAGAGGCTGCGGCTGTTAACGCAGTCAATACCCGCCGGTTGAGGCCACCTGGACCCCACTTATCATTCAACGCTTTCGCTTGCACACGCAACTCAGCTGCGTCTTCCTTTAACTGCTGCCGTAGCTCCTCCGGGATCAACGCGTTTTCATTGGCGAGTGTTTCTTTATTTTTAGCTTGCTGAATCTTACGATCCGCATCTTTGGCTCTATGTTGAATGAACGTATTCACTTCCCGGCCCAATGCCTGAACGATTTCAAAGCCCGCTTCAATCTCCGCTTGATTAAAAATTGGTGCGAGCGCCGAATGGTTGAGCGCTGGGTAGCGGTTTAGGCTGGCGAGGGTGTCCTCTGAACTTTGCCCTGTTAACGCCTTGTGCCGAGTCTCATCCGTAATCACGATCTGAGCGCCACTGAGGGTACTCTTTGTTGTAGACGATGCAGTGCCCGAAGCACTCATTGTGTTCTGTACGTTTTCAATTTCAAGATCACCCTCGGTTCTGGCTTCTACTTGCTGAGCAGGCGTGCTCTATGCTTATGAGCGGATTTAGGATTTAAATTTGAATAAACGAAAAAAAAACCACTTGTAAGCGGTCGGCACAATAACAATTGAGTTCAATTCTCATCAGGCGGTTTAGGCCATTCGATCTCGGTCGAAAAGCTGGACTGCTGCTCGATGCGGTTGAGTTTGACGCGATATAGCTTCCATGCTTTGAGGCGCTGTTTTTCGTTATCAGTGGCGATGTTGAGGTCTATCTCGCCGATGAACCTGCTGCGGCGCGTCGCTGCTCAATGAAGCTTCTGAGTATACGGATTGGATAGAAGGAAGGCCCTGGCGCGAAGCGCACAACGTATAATTATCGCCTCGCGCGTTTACGATCAAACATTATGTCCCCAGTGGTTCCGCACCATACAGAAACCTCAACTCCGCCAAGGCACGTGCCCGGCGTCTCCGTGCCCTTTCGATCCCGCTCGCTTGCTTGGCTGAACATTCCGGCTGCCGCGCTATGCGTCGTGCTGGCCGGGTGCGTGGCCTCACTGCCTGTGCTGCCCGCCCCACCTGCGGCGGTCGATCCGATAAGCCTCTTTCCGATGGCCGCCTACAGTCAGGATGTCGACCACTGGATCGACCCGCTCGGCCCCGATTACGACACGCCGTTCCTGAGCGCACGTGATCAGCACGCCCAGTTCGAAGCGCTTTACTCGCGCTATTTTGGCACCGATGCGAACAGCGCTTCGCCCTGGAACCACGCTTTCATCGACACGCCCGCGCACGACAAAAGCGATGGCGATATCGCCAGCTGGCTGCTTCAGCGGATCGCCGTCTACGACAACACCGGCAAGCCCGGTAGATATATCGGCTATGGTCAGAACCTTAGGCCTCAGACGAAATCGTGGATCGATGCAATCGCTCAAAACATGGACGTCGGGCAGTTCGAGCACGCGGTACCCTACACACCTGGGCGTCGCGCGATTGCAACCGGCAACCTGCTCGTGCGCGAACTGCCAACCATGGATCCTTTTTTCTATTCTCACCGTCTTGCGGGCCAAGGCTACCCGTTTGATAGCCTGCAAGTCTCGGCGGTTCGGCCGGGCACGCCGCTTTACGTGTGGGGGAGTAGCTTGGACGGCGGCTGGTGCTACGTGCAGGCACCTGACGTGCAGGGCTGGGTGCGCAGTGACAACCTCGGTTTCGTCGACGACACATTCGTCGACACCTGGAGGAACACCGCACGTCAGGCGTTGGGGGCAGTCATCACCGCTTCGGTGCCGGTTCGTGACAGTCACGGGGCATTTCGCTTCGACGCGCCGGCCGGCACGGTTCTGCCACTCCGACCTGGCACGACACCCGGGATGCGCGAGGTTCTCGTTCCTGCCCGCAATATCGACGGCCAGGCGGTCATCAGCATTGCGCAATTGAGCGACACGCAGATCGTACCGGCGCCGTGGAGCGCAACGCCGCGCCATCTTGCGACGCTGCTCAAAGCGCTGATCGGGCGCCCGTATGGCTGGGGCAACATGGGGCTGTATAACGACTGTTCATCCGAACTGAAAAACATCTTTGCTGCCTTCGGCATATGGTTGCAACGAAATTCGTTCGGCCAGATGACTGCTGGGCAAATAACCGATCTTTCCATCGCCACGCCGGCTGAACGGCTCGATTACCTCGCACGCAACGGGCAACCGATGCGCACGCTGGTTTATATCAACGGCCACGTAATGCTGTACCTCGGCAACACCACGCGCGGCGCTCAAACCGTGCCGGTGGTCTATCACGGTGTGTGGGGGCTGAGCCCGGCCGATAATAGCTGGCGGGCGATCATCGGTGGCACGTTGATCCAACCTTTGTTCGAAAGTATTCCTGAAGATCTGGCGTTGCAGTCGCTCGCCGCCAAACCGATTTTCCAGATCAGTATCCTCGGAGCACCCGCGGCGGACACTCCGGTTCAATCCGACGACGGCAGTCAGCGTTGAGTGTCGAGTAAAAGCGAAGCATTGCTACTTCGCTCTCCTCCAAGAACCGTGCATGCGAATCACTCCGCACACGGCTCAAGCAATTCGTCAGCCCCAGACTCTGGAACCGGGCAGTATTACAGAGATTGAGTTTGGCGTCGGTTAAAGTAGGAAGACCAGACCGGATCAAAGGGATTCGCGGCGCTTTGTATTTTGACGTGCCTACGAATAGGGACGGTGTTAGCCTGGAAGAGTTCGGTAAGGTGCAAACCCTGACCGGAGCAACTCTTCGTAGCAAATACCCAGCTACGGTTCCCGATGGTCTGGAAATACTTCTTTATAATCCATTTGACTGCTTTGTTAGGATGTCGGCGTTTTGCCCATTTCCATAGGATTTGCCAAATGTGAGCGTCTATCCGTGAGAAGGTGTGCTTGGACACTACGTGGCGATGATACATTGCCCAGCCCCGAATGATCGGGTTCAGTATCATGATCATCACCTCTTGCGTGGCGCTGCGGCACCTTCTAACGATTTCTCGGACCTTATCCAGAAGTGATTTAACACTTTTCTTTGCGGGTTTGATGAGTAACTTGCCCGAGTACTTGCGTACATTTTGGCCGAGGAAGTCGAACCCATCCGAGATGTGAGTGATCTTGGTTTTCTCTTCTGAGAGTTCCAGTCCACGCGCAGCCATAAATTGCCTGATCGCAGGGAGTATTTTGTGTTGTAGAATCTCTTGCGAGATTCCGGTGACCACGAAGTCATCTGCATAACGGATGACGTTGAGTTTTGCTTGTCGGCGGGCGTATTCGGATAGACCTACGCTTGCGTAAACAGCTGCCTCTAAACCATCCAACGTCATATTCGCTAGTACGGGTGAGAGGATACCGCCTTGCGGAACTCCATCCGTGCTATTGAACAGGGTATCTTCACTGATATATCCGGCTTGAAGCCACTTACGCAGGAGCTGCTTGTCCATTGGGATGTTTTCTAAAAGCCACGATTTGCTGATGTTATCGAAACAGCCGCGGATATCGCCTTCTAGAATCCACTCTGCCGAGGATTGCCTAGCGAGAGCGATGAAACAGTGTTCTATGGCGTCTGCAGTCGAGCGATAGGGCCGAAACCCATATGAGTTTGGGTCTGCTGTGCACTCTGCAATAGGTTCCAGAGCGAGCTTCCATAAAGCTTGCATCGCTCGGCACCGCATGCAGGGAATGCTCAGCGGACGCTTCAGGCCGTTGCTCTTGGGAATGTAAATACGCCGTAGTGGCATGGCACGATATCCGTGGTGCCGCAACAAGCCCATTCCTTTCCATTTGGCCGCTGAAGTTGACCAAATCTTGCCGTCAACTCCTGGCGTCCTTTTACCTCTGTTTTCCGTCACTCGTTTCACGGCGAGCATCTTGCCGCTGTACGAGCGGGTCAGCAGATGTTGTAGTGCTTTTGCTTTACCCCATCTGCCTTCCAATACTGCCTTAGCGATACGCGCCTGAAGTCGCTTCACTTCCGCCATAATGTGGGGCCAATTGGCTTGTTCCCACTTCAAGGCTTCGCGCACAGGCGCACCATTGCCGACGCCTTTCGCTTGCGCTGAGGTGTCGAGCTCTGTCATCTGCATTCCTGTGTGTAACGATTGGTCAAGTTATCTCGCTATGAATTGCTAAGCGGAAGTTGGCTCACTTTCGTGCCGGACTATATTGCAGTCCGTATCCAACCCATTACAGATTGGCATGCTTTTTTCCGCTATCCTCTGCCCGCAGCGCCAACAGCTTTCCTTGCGGTTTGCCTGCCGTTTCCGGCAGCGTTACGGGTTTACCCTGTTTCGTTTGAACTTCAGTGCGTGTCGGACCCCTCCTATATGCCGACGGTTGTACGTCCATGTTGATCGAAAGTTAAGCGACCAATCCTAACCGCTTACCTTGTTGGTTCAGGCCCAGCACTTTTGGCCTGTTGGATGTTACGGCACTTGCAGAGGTTCACTTATGTTGGTCGTATTCACACATCCCTAGCCCCTCTCCGCTTTAGTGCTAGCAGATTCGGCTTTGCTTCACAGCGCGGCCTACCGATATCTCGGTGGTTACATTGTCTTCGGAGCTTCACACCGGACCGTTGCCAGCCCCGCATGTCCGAGTAGGGAACGGCTGATGGAGCAGCCGGTCTCGTCCAGTTGTACTATTACTGTGAGACAGAGGTTCAAACGACTTTCAGGTCGCACTAACTTAGCATCCACTGATTAAAGCGTTCGATGACTGCATGTTGATGAGTCATCCAGTACAAGCCATTACTAGGCAGACCTTTTTTGATATTGTCTGGATAGGTTGGAATAAGCTTGGCATACTTCAGATCAATGTAGCCTGGCCTTAAGACTGCAGGCTGGGTAGGTCCAATTCCGTAAGGCACAAGCAGCGCTTGGCGCTTTGGGTCGCTAGCAAATTGGATAAATTGACGGCACACGTCAGCGTTAGGCGCGCCTTTCAAAATAGCCAGGCTATCGTATCCATAAATCTGTTGATCCCAAGAAAATGCTACCGAGGCATCGGCCGCGATAGCCGATAATGCACTGGCATGAAAAGCCGGTATTAAATCTACCTCACCGGACTTCAATAGGTGTTCAGCCTCTGGCGCACTTTGCCACCAAACAGCAATATGCGATTTGATTCTATCAAGGCTGCGAAACGCACGGTTAAGGTCGCAAGGGTAAACTTCGCTTGGAAGGGCACCATCAGCCAGCAGCGCTTCTTCTATCGTATCGAAAGGAATCTTACGCAGTCCACGGCGGCCAGGAAAATTCTCCATATCCCAAAAATCCTTCCAGGTTTTTGGTACGGCGCGTCCTTTGAAAGCATCTGTCCGATATGCCAGCACGGTGGTAAATACATCAATACCCACAGCGTAAGGTGTCATGAATTGCGGCAAAATGGTTGAAACGACAGGATCGTGCTCAAGTCTATGCGGCTCTAAATAAGCAGAGCCTAAGAAATGGATCGCTCTATGACTAAGGCATGCCATATCCCACGTGTATGTCTTCGTTTCGACCATGGTCTTAATCTCTGCGGTCGGTTCCGCTTTTGATGAAACGCCGACTACTTCAATACCTGTTTCTTTCCTAAAGGATTCAAATAGTATTTTTGTATAGGCTTTGTGTGCATTGCCACCAGAAGTGCGAATGACAATTCTTTGAGGTTTCTTTTCTTTGGAGGCCGCCCTAGAAGGGGAGGTAAGGTGTGGCGCACAGAGTGCTGCTGCACCGCAAGCAGCTATTTTTTTGATCCAGTTTCTGCGGCTAGATGGGGGAGGCCGATTTTTATCATCCATACTAAAGCGTTCCATGCAGAGTTTTTTCTGACACTTAGCACATCAATCCCACTGATGATTCCCAATGGCGCAACTGGGGAAGTTCAGGCCGCTATGGCCACTGCAAATGGCTTAACATACTTTGCAGTGGCCCGAACATAAGATTTGTCCTTGTACAAGGCAAAATAGCCCAGAGATATCCACAAATATTGTGCATAACTACGTTGAAAAGTATCTCATATCTTTCTCAAAGGCAGGCGGGATAAGGCCATTCTTTAGGTTGACTAGATTTTAGCACCAGTGCTTAATTTGTATGAGTGCCGATTTGACCTGACAACTGCTCTCGCCAAACCGAGTAGCTGCCAGATCAAGCCTTGGCTAGGACATTACTCAGAGGCTTAGACTAAATGTGCCTGCCCTTGAATGTCTGTACATAAGTGAGCAAGCTCGCTATTTTGGATGGCAGGAGGGGAGGCTAGCTTTCTCAAAAGTGAGGGCTCTGTAGGGTCCGAGCGATAGGTGGAGAGATTTGTCTGTATATTTAGGCGGGGACGGCGACGCAATGGTACGTTGTTCTCCGACACAGCATTCATAAAAACAGCAGTTTGTTTAGCGGTTAGAGAAACAGAGTTCTTGAGCCCAGTCGTCGTGTAGAAGTAAAGTCTATTATTGTGAATATAAAGCGGTGCCAGGTGTGTGCTGCTCCATGGAAACAAAACTTTAGTATAGAGCGCTTGTATCTGCTCAGGCGCTAGACTTGGCAGCAAAGTGTAAAGCTGATCAATATGTAAATTCAAGATTTTGGTCAGAACAGACTGATGGTTGTTCTTATTCTGTAGCATCGTGACCAACGCTCGAAGCATGGTATCAGGCAGTATTTTTTGTTGATTTAATGCCTTAGCCACTGCATAGATGAGATATTTGTCCTCATCCTGGTCTTTTAACACCGCCACTAAGGTTTGAAGAACGGTTGCTGGCAGCGCCTCTTGTTGTCCTAGTGCTTCCGCTGCTGTCATCCTGAAGGATTTTTTCTTTTCCTTATTTTTGAGCATCGAGTCCCAAGCCTGCATCACGGTGTCAGACAGTGCTTTATGTTGGTTTAATGCTTTAGCCGCTGCGGAGATGACAGATTCTTCTTCATCCTGATCTTCTAATACCGTCACCAAAGTTTGCATCACGGTGTTTGGTAGTGTCTCTTGTTGTCCTAGCGCTTGGGCAACGGTGGACCTGATGGATGCGTCCTCCGTCTTATTTTTGAGGATCGAATCCCAAGCCTGAATCACGGCTTCAGGTAGTTCTTTCTGCGTGCTTAAGGCTTTTATAGCCTCAATTCTGACCGTGCTCTCTTGATCCAGTAAGGCTTCGGTTAGGGCTAATTTGGCGTGATCAGGCAGAGTTTGGTTTTGGCCTAACGTCTTAGCGGCCTTAGACTGTATATCTTGATCTGTACTCGATAGCGTTTTGATCCAGGCTTGCAGAACTTCGTTCGATAGAATTTCTTGTCGGCTTAATACCATGGCCGCCGCAGACCTGATCTTTTTATTCTCATCTGCGAGCGCTATGATCAAGGCCTGGCAGGTGTCGGCAGGCAATCTTGGCTGTCGATGCAAGGCTTGGGTGGCCGCCCACCGGAGCCGCCATTCTTGATCCTGATTCTGTAATATCTCGGTTAAATCTTGAATGATCTCTGCAGAAAGTAGCGCTTCTTGGCCTAAGATATCGGCAGCAGTCATTCTGATCCTCCAACTCTCGTTTTCAATCTCGCCTTTTAACATAGAGAGTAAGGCTTGAATGAGGCGAGGCGGTAGCGTGTCTTGATTGTTTAGCGCTTTGGCAACCGAAATTCTAATGTTTTCTTTCTCACTCTTATCTTGTAATACGGCGGATAAGGCCTGAATGGCCGTTTCAGGGATTATTTGTCGTCGATTTAATACTTGCGCTGCGGTAGACCTGATATATTCTTTTTCATCTGTATCCAGTAGCCGTGAGATCAAGATTTGACTGATGCTCGGCTCAAGCGGTTCTCGCCAACTGAAGACCTCGGCCGCCGAAGCCCTTAAATCTTCGTTTTCATTTTTATTGTGCAATACCATGAGCAAGGCGTGCATGGCCGCTTCAGGCAGAGTTTGTTGCTGGCCGAATGCGCTTGCAGCCATCGCTCTGACCTCCTTGTCTTCACCTGTATTTTGTAACACGGCGATCAAAGCTTGAGTGATGGTTTCAGAGAGTGGCTGTTGTTGGCCTAAGGCCTCAGCAGCCGTAGACCTGATATGCTTTTCTTTATTCTGTAAGGCGGTTATTAAGAGTTGAATAGCTGTGTCAGGCAGGGTTTTCTGTCGGCTCAATATTTTGCCAGCGGCATATCTGATATCCCATGTCTCATCCAGTAACGCCACAATTAAGGCCAGAATGACCGCTTCAGTTAATGTTTCCTGCCGGCCGCAGGCTCTAATCGCAGCAATTCTGACATCCTCATCTTCATCCTTATTTTGTAGCGCCGTGCTTAAGGCCTGAACGACGGCACTAGACAAGGTGTGCTGTTGACCTAAGACCTCGGCAGCCGCCACTTTCGCCTCTTTGTTTTCATTATGCTTGAGCAGCACTGAAAGAATCGCCTGGGTCGCGTTGTTAGATAAAGCTGAGCGTGCATTTAGGGTGCGAATAAGGCTGGCTTTCTTGCTGTCAGGCTGATTCAGATAAGTGAGCAGTAGATGTTCCGAAAATCCTCTATGGCAACCTAATTCGCTCACGCTCTCTGTGCTCAGGCTCAGCTCAAAGCGTAGCCACTGCATTAACTCCATTTCTAGTCTATCGACCGTGGTTTCTTTCAAGTGGGCGCGTGCTTCATGCAGACACCCTATGATCACGTGTTGATGACGTATGCCAAGCACGTCACGTGGTTCCTCTTCTAAGAGCGTAAAGAAGCGTTCTAAGGCAGCGCCCTTAAGCAACCCGGCCAGCATTTGCCATACGACTTCATAACGAGGGTCGTATTTATGTTCAGCAATAAAAGTGCGCAATTGCGCTTGGCTGAGGATTAAATTTGAATGGATGGGCGCGCTGTTTGTAAAGGTGGGTGCTGGATTGGTTTTGGCATCTACTTGCAGATGTTGCGCTAGGAACTTAGCTGCAAAGAATTCCTGCAAGGACAGGTGCAAGAAATGGTAATCACGCTCGAATTCAGGAGGCTCAATATCAACTGTATGTAAAAAAGAAGTCTGTTTTAAATCAGTGACGAGTCTGGAAGGAGATTTTATTCCTAGTAGCGTTTTATTGTGAGTCAGCTGATTCAGATTCAATTCAGTTTTGCCGGCTTCTAATCCTGTAAATGCTAAATAGCCCAAAGCATAGAGTTCTGTCGCCATAAGCTCTTCTAATTTAGCTTTGGGCAAAGTTTGGATCACGGAGGGTTGTAAGCGTTCACTCTGGTCTCTTTTCTTTAAGCGAGCGCAATCTTTACGCCAGAGTTGATCGACGATGGCCTCATATAACGTGACCATCGTTATGGTTTGATCTGGGCGAGAATTTTCTCGACTAGCACACAGTGCATCAAGCAGAATTGGCAGCTTGAGCAGTCCCTGAGTCAGTGGAGTGCTTTGGATCAATTGCTGGATCGCGGCTTGGCTCGCTGCAGGTACAAATTTCTGCACGTAGGTTTGTACATCATCCAGATTTAAGCCAGTGGCTTCTAGCTGCAAATCAAATTGACTTAATATCTGGGGGTTCACCCCAACCGAGCGGGAGGTGATTAAAACGTGAGTCTGATCGAGTAGTTTTTGTAAAAGTTTATTTAAAGGGCGGCCTTCATCCAACTCGCCAATAACTTCATCTAAGCCGTCTAAGATGAACAGTGTTTTGTCTCGATGTCGCTCAAAAGTCTGCGTTAACGCTTGCGTTTGGAGGCTTTCTTGGTTCGCAAAAAAGTGCTCGCCCAGTAACTCTTCAAACTTGATGGTCTGATCGGTCTTGAACTGTGCTAATGGTAGCCACAACACGCAATCAAAACGATCTTGCCACAGCGCGTTGTGCTGATAGTCATAGACCAGTTTTTTGCATAAAGTTGTCTTGCCAATCCCAGCTTGCCCATGAATCAAAACCCGTTTAGGCAGACCGATCGAGCCATTACGTAACGTTTGTTGTTCAAACAGAGTAGCGAGCGAAATCGGCCTATTGTCATGGGATGTAGCACGCGACTCATCGTTAGCTAGGCATTCGAGAGCCGCCAGTGGCTTCTGCTCAGTTTGATTGGGTTGCGGTTGCAGGTGACGCTCAACCAGAGTGAGATGGGTATGGCAGGTATCAAGCTGCACTTTTTGACCTGATAGCCGCTGAATCGAGAGGCCAGAGCATTCATACTGCTGGTAAAGGGCGCGGCGCAAAGCGGTTAGAGAGAGCGCTCGTGTCGTCATCTGCTCGTTGCGTGGGGTCAATTGATAGAGCGCCGCTGCTTGCTTGGCGCGACGTTGTGTTTTGCTCTGGCTAGAGTTGCCTAACGGGTCGCTTGGAGGCGTTGTCCAAAGTGTAGGCCAAGCAAGCGGCATCGAGACGCTTTGCTTTGTATTCGTACGGGGAGCCAGCCATATCTGCTTTAAACCATCTAGACTTTGGCTCATCGCCTGTTGAGTGGGCGCCCATTTTTTAAGTTTGGTTTGCTGAAACTGTTTGGCCACTTGCTTCGCATGGTTGATCCAACTGTGTTTCTTTTTAGTCGGCTCACTATCGTGCGGTATAGCCTCACTATCTTGCGAGATAGCATAAGCTAGCTGATACGTTTCTTGGGTAGCAGGGGGAAAGGTAGCAGCCGGGGAAGGCGGTAGTTCAATACCTGAATCTTTACGAAAATGGGCTTGTCGTGCGGATTGAGTGGTTTTTTCAGGGATTGGATCTGTTTGTACTCGGGCGTCGCAGTGACGCGGCAGTAAGGTGAATTTGATGGTTTTTAACAGGCTGCCTACTTTATTCATTACTTTTTACTTAACTCTCTTATATAACTTTGCTACCCGTAAGAAGAAGCTGAAAAGGCTTTTACTCATATCGGTACTGAGCTTTCATTGTATAGGATATTGTCTCGAAGCGTTTTTGGAAGATTCTTATTTGTCTTGGCTTGAGTCAAATTTAAATGAAGCGCGAAATAACCTTGAGGCCTAAAAGTTACGCTGAACTCCAAAAGACGATCTAAATTCCAATCATTTAAGCGATCCATCACTGACGGATGTATAACGAATCCTCTTACGATGGTAGAATTCAGGGTGACGGGCCTCCTCGCATAGTGGTGCGGCCAATCTGGTCAGATCGGGAACGAAGCAGCCACAACCGTTTCCCGCTAGTGCCGGGGTTTGGGCTCGTCACCCCTAATTTAAAATTTTTCGATGACCTATCAAGTTCTCGCGCGCAAATGGCGGCCCAAGGATTTTGCGTCGCTAGTTGGACAAGAGCATGTAGTGAGAGCGCTTACTCACGCGCTTGAACAGCAGCGGCTACATCATGCCTATCTATTTACCGGAACGCGTGGTGTTGGTAAAACCACGTTGTCACGTATTTTCGCCAAAGCACTTAATTGTGAGATGGGTATTACAGCAACGCCTTGTGGCCAATGCCAAGCGTGTTGTGCAATTGATGAAGCGCGCTTTGTCGATTATGTAGAAATGGATGCAGCGTCCAATCGCGGCGTTGATGAAATGGCTAGTTTGCTTGAGCGCGCGGTCTATGCGCCAGTCAATGCGCGCTTCAAGGTCTATATGATCGATGAAGTGCATATGCTGACCAATCACGCCTTCAATGCAATGTTAAAAACGCTTGAAGAGCCGCCGTCCCATGTCAAATTTATTCTGGCTACTACTGATCCCCAGAAAATCCCGGTAACCGTGCTATCACGTTGCTTGCAGTTTAATCTTAAGCAGATGCCTGCGGTGCATATTGTTACGCACTTGCAGAAAGTCCTCACGGAGGAGAAGCTGGGTTTTGAACTGCAAGCGTTACGCTTACTAGCACGCGCGGCAGATGGCAGTATGCGCGATGCACTGTCGCTCACAGATCAGGCGATTGCTTATGCCGCAGGCCAAATTAGTGAAGAGGCGGTGCGGGGCATGTTGGGGGCGCTTGACCAGCATTATTTGACTCGGCTCCTGGATGCCATTGCAGCGTCCGATGGCGCTGAGGTGTTGGCGATTGCTGATGAGCTTGCCGCCCGCAGCTTATCGTTTTTGCTGGCGTTGCAAGATTTATCTACGATGTTGCATCAGATTGCATGGGCTCAAGTGGCTCCCCAATCGGTCCTTGACGAGTTGCCTGAAGCAGAAGATATCCGGCGTTTTGCTAGCCTATTCTCGCCAGAGCAGGTGCAATTGTATTATCAGATTGCAACTATTGGCCGTTCTGAGCTTGGACTTGCGCCGGACGAATATGCCGGGTTTACGATGACGCTGTTAAGAATGCTGGCATTTTATCCAGCAAATACAGGGGGTGCCAGACCTACAATTGCTGCAAGCCAAGCAAGCCAAGCAAGCCAAGCAAGCCAAGCAAGCCAAGCAAGCCAAGCAAGCCAAGCAAGCCAAGCAAGCCAAGCAAGCCAAGCAAGCCAAGCAAGCCAAGCAAGCCGCCCAGTGGAGTCTGTGCCCGAATTGGCGCAGGCCGCTATGCCTAATCATGCGGACGTCTCTACGCCAACAGATTCACTCGTGGCGTTGGGGTTTGTGGAGCATGATTGGCCGTCGCTGGTGGCACGTTTGCCATTGCGTGGCCTGGTGAAAGAGCTGGCATATCGTAGTGAGCTTGTGCGTATTGAGGGGGCAACGCTGACATTAAAAGTATCGGTAGCGCAACTTGCTGAGCGTTTGCAAGTCGATAAGTTGCGCACAGCGCTCACTGAATATTTGGGCAAGCCACTCAAGCTGGTTACCGAGATTGGCCCGGTAATGCAAACTGCGGCGGCGCTAGATGCCGCTCAAAATGTTCAGCGCCAGCAAGCTGCGGAGCAGGCGCTGGCGCAAGACCCATTTGCCCAAGCGCTGATTCGCGATTTTGATGCAACTGTCGTACCAGGCTCGATTAAGCCGGTGCAACCCACAAACATTTCCAATATTTAAAGAGGAGCTATTAATGTTGAAAAACCAACTCGCCGGGCTTATGAAGCAAGCTCAGCAAATGCAAGAAAACATGAGTAAAGTGCAAGAAGAACTTGCTTTGATCAAAGTTGAAGGTCAATCGGGTGCCGGCCTGGTCAAAATAACCATGACATGTAAGCACGAAGTACGTCGTGTAGTGATCGATCCAAGTCTTTTTGACGATGATAAGGATATGCTTGAAGATCTAATCGCCGCGGCGTTTAACGATGCGGTGCATAAGGTCAGCGAAGCAACGCAAGAGAAAATGGGGAGTGTGACCAGCGACCTACCTTTGCCAGCAGGTTTCAAGCTGCCATTCTAAGTTGCAATCTGACGCTTGATGAATAGTTTGGCATGACATCCCCTTCGAGTCTGGGCGCGTTAATCGATGCCTTGCGCGTGTTGCCCGGGGTTGGCCCCAAATCCGCGCAGCGTATTGCTTATTATCTGATGCAGCACAACCGCCATGGCGCTGCCCGCTTGGGGGAGGCATTATCGCAAGCGCTGAAGAATTTGCGTCATTGCGTGTGCTGCAATAATTTGACCGAGGCGCAAACCTGTGAGACGTGCGCAGACCCTGAGCGGGATCCGACGCTGCTGTGTGTCGTTGAGACCCCAGCAGACCAGTTGATGCTCGAGCAGACTTTGACCTACCGCGGTTTATATTTTGTCTTGATGGGGCGTTTAAGCCCATTGGATGGGGTCGGCCCACGCGAAATTAATTTTGAGCGTCTGATTCAGCGCGCCACCGATGGTCGAGTACAAGAAGTGATTTTAGCGACGAATTTTAATAATGAGGGGGAAGCAACCGCCCATTACCTGAGCCAGATGCTGAAAGGGCGAGGCTTGATGACAACCAGGCTCGCCCGCGGTGTGCCGGTAGGGGCCGAGCTTGAATATACGGATGCCGGGACAATTGCGCGCGCGGTGCTTGATCGACGCCCGCTTTAAAGAAAAAATCGGAGTCGGCGGAGTTCGGCTAGCAGCAGAACCTTTTTGTATCATTATTCAATAGGGATAAAACCCGGAGACAAGAGATGAAGTGGACTGATATCCAAGAAATCGCAATGGCGCTAACGGATAAGCACTCGGATATTGATCCGCAATATGTGCGTTTCACAGATCTGCACCGTTGGGTCACAGAGCTTGCTGGCTTTGAGGATGATCCTCAGCGTTCGAGTGAGAAAATACTTGAAGCAATCCAAACCGCCTGGATTGAAGACTCTGATTATTAAAAGGCAGGAACGATTAATATAGTCTATGCTTTAATTGGGTGGTGAAAGTGTAGCTGTGCTACTAGGCATCAGCGCAGAAAGGCGCCCATAGAAGGAGAGGCTATGTTTAAGCATATTCTGATTCCAACTGACGGATCTGAGCTATCGAAAAAGGCCATGCGCGGTGGCATTGAGCTCGCTAAAGCGTTAGGCGCTCATATCACTGCGTATGCCTGTTTGCCGCAATATCCTTATCCGCTATTTGCTGAGGCAACGATTGAGGCGCCGGTTGAATTCCGCCAGCGCCAAGAAAGCGAGGCGCATGAGCATCTGCGACAGGTTAAGGAGGCGGCGAGGAATGAGCAAGTGGCATGCACAAGCCATATCAGCGCGCATTCATCACCTTATTTAGGGATTATCGAAGCCGCACAAGTGTGCGGCTGCGATGTGATTTTAATGGCTTCCCATGGCCGCAGTGGGCTCAGTACTCTGCTGATTGGCAGTGAAACGCAGCGAGTATTGACGCACACCAAGGTTCCGGTGATTGTTTATCGCTGACGTGCTCCAGGGCGCGCAGCGGAACTGCGGCGTGCGGTGGTGGTGTTGCTGTTACCGCGGTAGCCTTGTCCTGCATTAGAAGGGCGGCCGTAGCTGCTTGGTTTTGCACCGCGTGGAGCAGCAGTAGTACGTCCTTTACTTGGACGTGGCGCCGCTGATGGCGTGCGGCGGGGTTCAAAACCGGCGATCACATTGACTGGCAGTGTCTGCTTGGTAAAACGTTCGATCCGCCGTACCACCTGCATTTCATTATGATGCGCCAAGCTGACGGCAGTCCCGCTGCGACCCGCACGGCCAGTGCGGCCGATGCGGTGCACGTAGTCTTCGGCAAATTTCGGCAAATCGTAGTTAAATACATGCGTAATGCCGGGAATGTCGATACCGCGCGCAGCCACATCGGTTGCTACGAGTACCCGTACACGCCGCTCGCGCAAAGAGCGGATGGTGCGATTCCGCGCATTTTGTGGCAAGTCGCCATGGAGTGCCGCTGACGAAAAGCCCGCATCGCTGAGCAGGTCGGACAGTTCGTCCGCGCCACTTTTAGTCGCCGTGAACACAACCGCTTGATCCAGGGTTTGATCAGCCAATAAATGCGTTAGCAGGCGATCTTTATGGGCGCGATCATCGACCCAATGAACTGATTGAGTAATATTTGCACGTTGCTCAGGGCGGTGCATGATCTCAATCCGCTCAGGCGTTTTCAATAAGCTCTTGGTTAGATGGCTAATCCGATTATCGATAGTCGCCGAGAAAAGCAATGTTTGCCGGCTTGCTGGCGTAGCGGCAACGATGGTTTCAATATCGTCGATAAAGCCCATGTCCAACATCCGGTCAGCTTCATCAAGCACCAGCATGGTCAATTTGGACAAATTGATGCGGCCGCGCTCAAGGTGGTCGAGCAAACGACCAGGTGTTGCGACGATGATCTCTGGCTGCTTAGCGAGCAATGCAAGCTGTTGAGGATAAGGCACACCACCTAAAATACTGACTGTGCGCAAATTCTTTAAATGTTTGCCATAGGTTGTTGCCGCCGTTGTAACTTGTGTGGCGAGTTCGCGGGTAGGCGTTAGGACCAGCAGCGCGGGGTAAGCCGTTGGCTGCTGGCGGCTATTACGGCCAGCGCCACCACGGCGCTCGCGAGAGCGTTCTGTGGGGGCTGCTGCTGCGGTAGCAGCAGTTGGAGCGTCTTCTTTTTGCAATTGTGCAAAGCGTTGAATCGCTGGCAACATAAAGGCGGCTGTTTTGCCCGAGCCGGTTGGGCTTGATACAAGCAAATCACGGCCGGCCAGTGCGGCGGGAATGGCTTTTTGCTGTACCGGAGTGGGTTCTGTATAGCCTGCTGTGCTGAGGCTTGACAAAATTTCAGGGCATAGGCCAAGGGCTGCGAAAGCTGCGTTGCTTTTTGCGCTATCGGCGGCCGTAGGTGCTGGTGTGCTAGTTGTTGGTGTAGGTGTGCTAGTGGAATAATCAGAATTCATTGAACGGATCCCTAAAAAATAAACAATGCGCCGGCTGTTTATAAGCTAAAGTCATACCATGCCGAAATGCGCGATACACGCTAAAAACATAGGTTTATGCGAGCGAGCATTGTTTTGGAAGCTGTATTAAAGAAGCAACAGCCTCTGAATGGGGAATCCGTGCAAAGCACGGCCTAGACGGAGGAACAGTTTCCAGGCTGGGTAGAAACAAAACGCGGAGATGCTGACCAATTTATAATCGGCAAGCAACGAGCATTATACATAATTTAGAGAAATAGGGCTAGTGGGTGTATCTGGTTTTATAAAAGCGGGCTTTTTCTTTGTTTGCAATAACATGACCTCTATCTCAGACTGTAACTTTGCGCTGGTCTCTTAAACGCGTCGTATAATTAGGGCTCTACTTTAAAGTGTCCCCATGCCCGACTTACTGACCCATTTAAATCCCGAGCAGCGCGCTGCAGTGACTTTACCGGATGAGCCGGCGTTAATTCTGGCCGGTGCCGGCAGCGGTAAAACACGGGTGCTGACCACTCGTATTGCTTGGTTGATTCAAGCTGGCCGTTTTAGTCCGGCAGAAGTGCTTGCCGTTACCTTTACCAATAAGGCGGCGCGCGAAATGATTACGCGCCTGACGGCGCTGTTACCGATCAATCCGCGTGGCATGTGGATTGGCACCTTCCATGGCCTCTGCAACCGCTTGCTACGGGTTCATTGCCGCGAGGCTGGCTTGCCTGCGACCTTCCAAATTCTCGATATAGCTGATCAGCTGTCTGCGCTTAAGCGGTTGCTGAAAGGACTGAATATCGATGATGAAAAATACCCTCCAAAGCATTTACAGAACTTTATTAATCACGCCAAAGAAGAAGGCTTGCGGCCCGCTAAAGTCGACGTGCGCGATCACTTTAATCGTCAATTTGTCGAGCTGTACGAAGCCTATGAAGTCCAATGCCAACGCGAAGGCACGGTTGATTTTGCCGAATTGCTCTTACGCAGTTATGAGCTACTGGCCCGTGAGACCTCGCTACGGGCGCATTATCAAGCGCGTTTTCAACATATTTTGGTGGACGAGTTTCAAGATACCAATAGGTTGCAATATCAGTGGTTAAAGCTGTTAGCCGGTCCCAAAGGAGCGGTCTTTGCGGTTGGTGACGATGACCAAAGTATTTACGGGTTTCGGGGCGCTAATGTTGGCAATATGGTGGACTTTCAGCGTGAATTTGAAGTACGTAATCTGATTAAGCTTGAGCAGAATTATCGCTCTCATGGCCATATCTTAGATGCCGCGAATAGTCTGATTGCAAATAACGCGCAGCGCCTGGGTAAAAATCTTTTTACTGAAGCGGGGGCTGGCGAGCCGGTAAGAGTCTATAGAGCTGAGACTGACACGCGTGAGGCCGCTTGGTTGGCCGAAGAAGTCCGCGCTCTGATTGACCAGGGGTCTGCGCTGGATGAAATCGCTTTGCTCTACCGGAGCAATGCGCAGTCTCGAGTGTTCGAGCATATGTTAGTTAGCCAAGGGATTCCGTACCGCGTATACGGCGGATTACGCTTTTTCGAGCGGCAGGAAACTAAACATGCGCTGGCTTATTTGCGCTTGCTCGATAATCTGGATGACGACACTTCATTTGTGCGCGTGGTTAATTTTCCAACGCGTGGGATCGGTGCGCGTGCGCTTGAGCAATTAAGTGATATGGCGCGGCAGCACCAATGCTCGCTGGCGGCTGCGGTACCGTATGTTGCCGGTAAATCAGGCGCAAATCTAACCGCATTTACCCAGCTTATTGAGCACATGCGCATTGCTACGCAGGCCATGGGCTTACCTGAAACAGTTGAATATATTACGCAGACAAGTGGTTTGCTTAACCATTATGAAACTGAGCGTGAAGGGCAAGACCGGATTGAGAACTTGCGTGAATTGGTGAATGCCGCGGTGGCTTTTATGGCCGAGGGCGGTTATGAGCTTGCTACGCCAGCGCGTTCAATTCCCTTAGCGCCGGGTGCTACACCGGCTGCTCAATTGCTGGCAGACGAGTCCGCCCAACTGATATTGACGGCGGAAGTCACGGATATGATGACGCCGCTGGCCGCCTTCTTGTCTCATGCCTCGCTGGAGGCGGGCGATAACCAAGCGCAAGCGGGGCAGAACGCTGTTCAGCTGATGACCGTGCATGCGGCCAAAGGGCTCGAATTTAATGCGGTTTTTATCACCGGTCTTGAAGAGGGGCTGTTTCCTCATCAAAATAGTACAGCGGATACGAGTAGCTTAGAAGAAGAGCGGCGTTTACTGTATGTCGCGATTACGCGTGCGAAAGTGCGGTTATATCTATCCTTTGCGCAAAGCCGTATGTTGCATGGGCAAACGCGTTATAACGTGTGTTCTCGGTTTATCGACGAATTGCCTGACGAGGTGCTGAAGTGGTTGACGCCTAAGCGCGATTCATTCGCGCAAAATAGTCTCACGGGTAACCGTGGTGAAAGCGGTTGGGGACGCAATTGGTTTGGCAAAAAATCGGCGCCGGAGGAGCGTGTTGCGACGACAGCTTTTGAAGCGCGTCAGCGTACGGCCGCCACCGGTTTTTGGGTGGGACAGGCGGTTTTTCATACGAAGTTCGGCGAAGGCAAGGTGGCGGCCCTCGAGGGCAGTGGCGACGATGCGCGGGCGCAGGTCACCTTTAATCGACACGGGGTGAAGTGGCTGGCGCTAGCGGTGGCAAAATTGCAGCCCATTGATGAGTGAATAGTGCCACTAGCGCAGTCCAATTATCTAACGTTGAGTAAAAACGAGGCATTGCTGCCTCGTTCTCCTCCAAGAGCCGTGCGTGCGGAGCGCCTCCGGCTCCGCCGGTAGCTGTCTGAGGTGGCCCCTTTCAGGGCTAACGAATTAGCCATTTGGTCTAGTACTCATCGTTTGGACGCCGTGACAGAATGTGTGGCACGTGACTAACCAACGATTAGGCGATTGCTAAATGAGCTACTTACCGATGCCGCATGATGCATTATGCAAGCTGTTTTTGATGGATGTGGAGATTGCCAAAGAATTTCTGCAAACACATTTGCCGTCCTCTTTACAAGAACAGTTTGATTTTAATACGTTGGCGCTTGCTCCGGGCGCCTTCGTTGAGGACAATTTAAGCCAACATTACTGCGATCTCGTCTATTCAATTCGCGTGGCGAAAGACCAAGGCTCGGCGTATATTTTGCTCGAACACGAGAGTGCTGTAGGCAAGCTGACCCCTTTTAAGTTATGGCGCTATCAAAGCGCCATTATGAAGCAGCACCTTAATCAAGGTGATACCTTGCTACCCGTGGTCCTGCCGCTGATTTTTTATCGAGGGACAGCTCCTTATAGAGGCCCGCTTAGCCTTTTGGAATGCTTCAGGCACAAAGCAATAGCACAAGAAATATTTGCGCTGACAAAATCCATCCAACTGATTGCGCTATCAGCAATACCGGATGATGTATTAATGACGCATAAGCGTTGTGCGGTAATGGAATTAGCGCAAAAATATATCTACAACTGGGATTTGCAGCAACTCGTGCCTAAGGTATTTGAACTCTTTGAGCGCTATCCATTAGCGCTTGAAAAAATAAGAGGGGTGCTATATTATCTGGTAAAAGAAGGTCGAGGAATGGATAAACAGGAGTTTGTTCAATTTGTGATTAACCATGCACCACATTATCAGGAGGACATTATGTCGATTGCACAATCTTGGATTGAGGAAGGTATTGAGAAAGGACATCAAAAAGGCTTGCAAGAAGGGCAGCAAAAAGGTTTGCAAGAAGCAACGCTTGAAATAGCTAGAAATATGTTGGTGAGAGGGGCGGCGCTTGATTTTATCAAGCAAGTGACCAAGCTTTCTGACGATAAAATTTTAGCGCTTATGTAATATGTGCGATTTACAGACTTAATTGAAACTGTGTCTGTAAATCGCACACTGACATTTCAACATTTGCAACGTGTGTCTATGTTTCAAGGTTGAGTCTAAAAATATTTAATAATCAATTACTTAAAATTTGTTTCTTGATGGCTAACTGATGGCGGATGCTTAGGTTCTTTGGAGAAGCAGCCGACATAGCTGGCATAATGTGCGCAAAAGGAAATGGGCATCACAATGATAGAGACGACAAACGCTAACATCTGTGGCGTTTGCTCAATACCCCCTAGCTTAAATAAGAGGATCAATGCACCAAATAAGGCGACGCCAAAACCCGCCAAGACTAAGCCATTGAGCATAAAAGCGCTCAGGTTACGCCAACACACGACCATGCTAAAAAAAAGCGTTTTACGCAAAGGCACTTGATGCCACGCGCTGAGAGCTGGCGCAAACCAAAACATCATGGAAACGGGTATGTAGATGGCTGCCATTACCAAGATGGACAGTGTCAAACGACCGCTTTCTAGCATCTCCGGCTTGAGACTGCTGGGAGATAATGCCAGGCGCACTAATAAACCACTATCTACCAATGCTGAGGCGGCAAACATGATCAATAGCGCTAATGTATAGTACAAACCGAGTAAAAGCAGCCGCCACACCGTCGCCTTGCTAAAGGTGAGGCGTAAGCTGTTGAATAACGCGGCAGGTGCAGTGGGCTCTTGCTTGAGTGTATTGCGGCAGACTGTCATAAAGCAGATTGAGATCAGCGGAAATAGAAGCTGCGGCAATATATGGCTCAGCAGCATCGGCATAGCCGAGAGCGGCATCATCAAAAGCGAATAGCATAAAGAGCCAATCAAAAAAATGGCTAAGTTTTTCCAAAAGAGCTGGAGCCCCTGTTCAAACCATAGATAGCCAGCTTTGGCGGGAACTTTATTAAAATGCATAGTATTGGTTATTCTCAAAGTTAAAGCCATGACAACGCCGTGGCCGTGATGTGCGAGTAGGTCAATTTTAACTGATGCTAGCCGCCTAGCCATGCAAAATAATCGCGACTTAAGGGGCGAACACCTTAAACCACAAAGATCCAAGCTGGGCGGTGGCTGTCTTGATATGCATATATAGCTTGCAGAGTGGCTAAAAAATTAAACTGACGGTAAAGCTGCTACCGTTATATGAGCGCGCAGTATCCGCTCAAAATGCGCAGGGTCATGAGGTTCAAGCATTGTGGCCTGACGCGGCAAGTAAATATCATAAAGTCGTGATAACCAAAAGCGCAATGCAGCGGCGCGCAACAGTGCGTGCCAGCATAATGTTTCGCATGCAGTAAACGGGCGCACTGCTTGATAGCTCAGTAAAAATGCCTGTATCCGCACGGGATCGAACTCACCGCTTAAAGGTTCAATACACCAATCATTCACACTCACTGCGATATCAAACAGCCATTTATCCACGCCCGCAAAATAAAAATCAAAAAAACCACTTAGACGTTCATTTTGATGAGTTGCCTGCGCCGGTACAAAAAGTACATTATCGCGAAACAGATCGCAATGACACGGCCCCTCAGGTAACGCAAGATAGTCAGCACTTATCTGTAAATTTTGTTGGAACGCAAGTTCAGTCTGTAAGAGCTCGCGCTGTGATGCGGTCAAAAAAGCATCGACCGCGCTTGCCGCCTGCTGCTGCCACCTTAGGCCACGTAAATTGGATTGCGCTAATGAAAAAGTGCGCCCAGCCAGGTGCATCTGCGCCAGCATTTTCCCAACTTGAGCACAATGATGTGCACTGGGTACGAACTGGGCCGCGCCCTCTAGTTTGGTCACGATGGTAGCCGGCTTGCCGCATAGTTCGCCAAATAACGTACCGTCATTGCGCACCACTGGATCTGGCACCGGCACCTGATGCGCAGCCAAATGCTGCATAAGCTTAAGATAAAACGGCAGCTCGCTAGCGGTCAGTTTTTCAAAAATCGTCAACACATAATGACCGCTGCCGGTGGTGAGAAAAAAATTGCTGTTCTCAATGCCCGCAGTAATGCCACGTAAGCTGAGGACGGGTCCAAGCGAATAGTGTTGCAGCCAATGCGCAAGTTGCGGTTCGGTGACAGGGGTGAAAACAGCCATGCGGATTTAAAGTACCAGCTTGATTTGACAGAAAGGAGGATTTTAGCAAACCTACCTAGCATACCTGCCGCAAAACAAAAATTGGGCGGGCTACGTATTTGCACTGCAAGAATGCTACACTTTTTAGCTTACAGTAGAAAACTCTGCCTTTAGCCTTGCGAAGGCTAAAGTAAAGCATAGGCAGGGTAAGCGGGCGAGGGTGGTCAAGAGCGCGCCCATCTATTCAGGAGTTTATTAAGCATGATAACCACTGAGCAAATTGCAGATCCAATGTTAGCTGTTGATCGCGTCGCCGAACTCTATGCGATGAGCACGGCCACCTTGCGGGATGCCTTTGCACGTTATCAGCGCGGTGAACAGTTTAAAACTCGGGTGCGCGCGTATTACCCATTTGTGAGGGTGCGCATCAAGCACAATACTCGGCTTGATTCACGCTTAGCTTATGGCTTTGTGTCAGGTCCTGGGGTGTTTGATACGACCCTGACGCGCCCAGATTTGTTTGATTATTACTATCGGCAGCAATTTAGCTTGTTGGCCAGCAATCATTCAGTGCAGCTTGAAGTGGGTTTATCGGGGCAACCGATCCCAATCCATTTTGCGTTTGCCGAGGGCATTCATCTAGAGGGTGCGCTGGATTATGATCAGCTCAGTCAAATGCGCGATATTTTTGATATGCCTGATTTAGCTGCTTTCGATGATTGTATTGTGAACGGTACCTATCAGCCATCGCCTGGCGAGCCCTATCCACTGGCGCTCTTTACTGCGCCACGGGTTGATTTCTCTTTACATCGGCTCAAGCATTACACGGCGACTTCGCCGGCGCATTTTCAGAACTATGTGCTGTATACGAATTATCAATTTTACATCGATGAATTTGTGCAACTCGGGCGTACTTTAATGTCGCTTGCCAGCGACCCGGTTGAGAGCGCATATCGCAGCCAGTATGTGGCTTTTATCGAACCCGGCGATGTCGTGACGCAGAATGCCAATCTCGCGGTGCATAGCGTTCAGAGGAGCGTTGAAGGGGTCGCGCCCGCGCGCTTACCGCAGATGCCTGCCTATCATCTAAAGCGTGCAGATGGCTCTGGTATCACGATGGTAAATATTGGCGTGGGGCCTTCTAATGCTAAAACAATCACCGATCATATCGCTGTTTTGCGTCCGTACGCGTGGATTATGCTGGGCCATTGCGCCGGCTTGCGTAATTCGCAGCGGCTAGGCGATTATGTGTTGGCGCATGGTTATGTCCGCGAAGACCATGTACTCGATGCGGATTTGCCACTTTGGGTACCGATTCTGGCATTGGCTGAGGTGCAGGTGGCGCTGGAACGGGCGGTGGCCGATGTCACGCAGCTTGAAGGCTTAGCGTTAAAGCGCGTGATGCGTACTGGCACGGTAGCGAGCGTGGATGATCGTAATTGGGAGTTACGCAGCCACCATGAGCCGATCCGCCGGCTATCGCAAAGCCGCGCGATTGCACTTGATATGGAAAGCGCTACGATCTCAGCCAATGGGTTTCGTTTCCGAGTGCCTTATGGCACGCTTTTATGCGTTTCTGACAAACCGCTACATGGCGAATTAAAACTACCTGGAATGGCAAACACATTTTATCGCACGCAAATCAGCCAGCATTTAAAAATTGGTGTGCGTGCGATGGAGTTACTGCGCGAAAACGGCCTAGATAAATTGCATAGCCGTAAACTGCGCAGTTTTGCTGAGGTAGCATTTCAATAAAATATTGCCGAGGCGGTGTTTCAATAAAATAGCTTTGAATTTTTAGTGAAATTTTTAGGCAATTCTCAGACACTCTGCCGGCGCCTATATTGCGCAAATGAGCGGAATACGTTAATTTGCACAATACCGGCGCTTAGCAAAAAATTCTATTCATCGTATTGAAGATAATTTTGAGAAATCAGGGCGTTTATGTTTTCGGGGGGAGGCGCCAACAGCTGGCCTGTTAGCTGCAACCGTGGTGGCTAGAGACAGCGTGCTGCTCGTCCCCGTTCATGCTGCTAATCTTGGAGCTTGATTTGTAGCATCTCAACAAATGGATGTGTCTCATGCAAATGTACAAAACAGAAGATATTGCCCCCGCAGCACCTACCTCCGAGGCTCAGTCCTTGGGCAGCCGAGCCTTTCGCGCGCGCTATGGCTTGAAGTATGCCTATGTGGCCGGTGCAATGTACCGCGGCACCACTTCCACTGCTCTGGTAGTGCGGCTGGGCCAAGCCGGCATGATCGGCTACCTAGGGACGGGTGGCCTGACCCTAAAGGCCATCGAAGCCGCGATTCAGACCATTCAATCAGAACTTAGCGACGGTGCGCCATATGGTTTGAACCTGCTGGCTGATTACGTTGAGCCAGATCTTGAACGGGCTACGATTGATTTGTATTTGAAGTACGGGGTGCGCCATATCGAAGCGGCAGCCTTTATGCAAATGACGCCGGCCTTAGTCTTGTTCCGCGTCAAAGGGCTGAGCCGCGATGCAAGCGGCATGATTCAGTGCGCCCACCGAGTACTGGGCAAGGTCTCGCGTCTGGAGGTGGCGCAAGCCTTCATGAGCCCGGCGCCCGCTCACCTGGTGGATGCGTTGCAAAAAGAAGGCGCCATCACCGCCGAGCAGGCCGCATTAGCGCAATACGTTCCGATGAGTCACGATATTTGCGTGGAAGCTGATTCTGGCGGACATACCGATGGCGGCATCCCAACTATCCTCTTGCCGGCGATGCAACAACTGCGGCAGACTTTAGTGGCGCAATACAGTTATCAAGATCCGGTGTGTGTGGGACTGGCCGGCGGTATCGGTACACCGGCTTCCGCCACTGCTGCGTTCGCGATGGGGGCGGATTTTATTTTAACCGGCTCGATCAACCAGTGTACGGTGGAGGCTGGCGCCACCAAAGAAGTTAAGGCAATGCTGCAGCAAGCTAGCATTCATGACATGGCGTATGCGCCGGCAGGGGATATGTTCGAAATGGGGGCGCGCGTTCAGGTGCTTAAAAAAAGCTTACTGTTCCCGATGCGGGCCAATAAACTTTTTGCCTTGTATAGTCACTACGAAAGCCTGGATGACATTCCCGCTGCACTCAAAGGCCAGCTCGAGCGAAGTTACTTCAAGCGCAGTTTAGCCGAGGTTTGGACCGAGACCGAACGCCATTTGCAGTCGCGCGGCCGGACGCAGGATCTCGCGAAGGCGCAGAGCAATCCCAAATACCGGATGGCGCTAGTGTTTCGATGGTATTTCGCGTACTCCACCCGGCTCGCATTTAGCGGCTCACCGGACGACCTGGTCAATTATCAAGTGCATACTGGGCCAGCTTTGGGTGCGTTTAATCAATGGGTCAAAGGAACGCCTTTGGAGTCTTGGGAGCAGCGCCATGTCGATGGGATCGGAATTAAGTTGATGGATGCCACAGCTCAGCAGATGCGCGCCCATTACGAGCGATTCTTAACCCAGCAACAGGAACTTGTATCATGACCCTTGCCCATTTCATTCTTTCTCAAGCTAATACGAAAAATGACTAAATCATGAGGGTCTTTGCGCTGTCGGATTTGCATATCGATTACGACCTTAACAAGCAATGGATCGCGCAGCTGTCTACTGATGACTATCGTGACGATGTATTAATCCTGGCTGGCGATGTTTCTGATTCTTTGCTACTGCTTGAGTGGTGTCTGAAAACGTTGGCGAGCCGCTTTAAAAAAGTCCTCTATGTGCCTGGAAACCATGACCTATGGGTCATTCGGGATGGGCCTGATCGTCAATCGCTAGACAAATTTCAACAGATTTGTACCTTAGTTGAAAATTGCGGCGCTTCAATGCAAGCATTTCATCGCGGATCGTTGTCGATTATTCCTCTTTTGGGTTGGTACGATTATTCGTTTGGCCAGCCGAGCACAGAAATTTTCGCCACGTGGGCGGACTATCATGCTTGCCGTTGGCCCGAGCATTTCAGCGCACACGATATTACGGCACATTTTGTGCAATTGAATGAACCGCTATTTAGCAACCTTAATCAAACGGTGATTTCATTCTCCCATTTTTTGCCACGGATTGATCTGATGCCAGCCTATATTCCGCTCGAGAAAAGAACGCTTTATCCAATCTTGGGAACCCACCTCCTTGAAAAGCAGGTTCGGCAGCTGGCTTCAACCATCCATGTCTATGGCCATAGCCATGTTAATCGCAGCGTCAAGATCGAAGGTATTTCGTATATTAATAATGCCTTCGGATATCCGCGGGAAACCCACATTGCAGCCAAACAATTACTCTGTATCTACGAAACTTAAAACCTCGAAACTGCTCTTAAGCAACCGTCCATACATCAGTCTTAATCATGTTAGAACTGACTCCTGAAAAAATCGATTTGTGGTTTGTCTTCTTTGACGCGATACAGGATGAGTCGCTACTCAATCAGTACCGGCGTCTCTTGACGCAAGCCGAGCGGCAGCAAGAAAAACGGTTTTATTTTGTTAAAGATCAACGCCGCTATCTCATTACACGAGCATTGGTGCGTACCGTTTTATCACGCTATGCACCGATAGCACCGGAGCAATGGTTATTTGCAGCCAATGCCTACGGCCGGCCGGAAATTGCTAACGCTCATCTGTCGCAAAAAATCTCATTCAATCTGTCTCACACACAAAGCCTGATCGTGCTCGGTGTGACGAGTGGCAATGCATTGGGCGTTGATACGGAAAATGTCCGTCTGCGTCAGGCTCCACTTGAAATCGCTCAGCATTATTTTTCACCGGCTGAAGTGAGAGCATTGAGTGAGTTACCTATAGAAACACAATACCAGCGTTTTTTTCAATATTGGACACTTAAAGAGTCCTATATCAAAGCTCGCGGCATGGGATTATCGATTCCGTTGGATCAATTTGGCTTTCATTTTGCAGCAGATCGCGAGATAGGAATTTCAATTCATCCTGCTTTAAATGATCAGCCGTCCCGCTGGCAGTTTTGGCAGTTTAAGCCTGCTGCAGATTATCTGGTGGCAGTCTGTGCTGAACGTTTTGGCAGTGCAAAGCAGACGTTAATCATGAGAAATAGTGTGCCGTTGGTTAAAGAGGAACTGCTGGAGGGTGGGCTGTGTCACGCACGCTAAAAAAGACGCTCGAACCGGCTTAATGAAGCGCGGTAGGGCGTATCGGGTTTTAAACGTGCCGAGCCATAAATACAAACGGCTGGCCGAATTTCCGACAGATATTCGGCGGCTTCGGTGAACTCTGCCATAATCGTAAACCTTTGCCAGGATGCGCGCGCTTTTTTTGCCGTGGCGCGCTCTTAATCTGCGAGTGCGCGCAAGCTTGGTATCATTTTTCTATTGTCTATCGTATTCATATGCCTGTGCAATCCAATCTAAAAGGCCGGACCCTATTACTGGTCGATGGTTCAAGTTATTTGTATCGTGCATATCATGCCTTGCCCAATTTGCGCAGCCCCAACGCGGAGCCGACTGGTGCCCTATATGGCATGATCAATATGCTGCGGCGCTTACGCAAAGACAACCCGGCAGAATATAGCGCGTGTGTATTTGATGCTAAAGGTAAAACCTTTCGAGATGACTGGTATCCAGAATACAAAGCCCAGCGCTCTTCGATGCCTGAAGACTTGGTACGGCAGATTGAACCTATTCACCGCGTCGTGCGTGCCTTAGGCTGGCCGTTACTGATGGTGGATGGGGTCGAGGCCGACGATGTAATTGGTACCTTGGCCCGGCAAGCCGAGCAGGCTGGCATGAAAGTAGTGATCTCGACCGGCGACAAAGATCTCGCGCAGTTAGTGACAAGCCAAATTACGCTGGTCAACACCATGAGCAATGAACTGCTGGATGAAGCCGGGGTCGCTGAAAAATTTGGCGTGCCGCCAGCATTAATTGTCGATTACTTGGCATTAATTGGCGACACCTCGGACAATGTGCCAGGGGTTGAAAAATGTGGCCCTAAAACGGCGCTAAAATGGCTGACGCAATACGGCTCATTGGCGGGGGTGGTTGAACATGCTGACCAAATCACCGGGGCCGTAGGGGAAAACTTGCGCCGCGCGCTCGATTTTTTACCGTTGGCAAGCAAACTGATCACCGTATGTACGGATTGCTCGCTTGAGCCACACATTGAATCAATCGAAGCCTCGCTGGCAACGCGCACTGAAGCTCAAGCGGAACTTCTGGATGTATTCACGCATTACGGTTTCAAAAGCTGGTTAAACGAATTAGCCACCGCGGGAGTCCCCGCACCCGATAACGGCAGCTCTAGCAGTCTAGCCGCACCAGCATTGGAAATAACGCCTGATTACGAGAGCATACTCGACTGGGCGCAATTTGATACCTGGTTAGAAAAAATCAATGCCGCCGAATTAACAGCTTTTGATACTGAAACTACGTCACTTGATCCACTGCGTGCGCAGTTGGTTGGTCTTTCGTTTTCAGTCGAAGCGGGTCATGCGGCTTATCTTCCGCTTGCCCATCGGGGACCCGATATCGATGCTCATGTCACCCAATTGCCACGTGATGAGGTCCTCGCGCGGTTAACAGAGTGGCTACAGAATCCAACTAAAAAGAAAGTTGGACAGCACATGAAATATGATGAGCAAGTGCTATTTAATTATGGCATTGGCTTGGCTGGCATAGAGCATGACACCTTGCTTCAATCCTATGTGCTCGAATCTCATCGTAGCCATGATATGGACAGCCTTGCGCTACGCCACCTTGGCCTCAACACGATTAAATATATAGACGTTTGTGGCAAAGGCGCTGCCCAAATTGGCTTTGATCAAGTGCCGCTTGAGCAAGCAATACGTTATGCAGCGGAAGATGCAGATGTAACGCTACGCCTGCATCATGCGCTTTATCCGCAACTGTCGAAAGAGCCCGGCTTGCTGCATATCTATCGCGAGATCGAAATGCCTGTTTCGCGCGTCTTGCGAGTGATGGAGCGTAATGGTGTCTTAATCGATACTCAGTTACTCGCTCAACAAAGCCATGAGCTGGGCATACGTTTGATGCAACTGGAACAAGAAGCGCATACCTTAGCCGGTGGCCCATTTAACTTAAGTTCACCCAAGCAAATCAGCGAGATTTTTTTTGAACGCCTGCAGTTGCCGATTATCAAAAAAACCCCCGGCGGCGCACCTTCAACCGATGAAGAAGTACTGCAAAAGCTCGCCGCGGATTATCCCTTACCTAAACTGCTGCTTGACCATCGTACGCTGTCGAAACTCAAATCAACCTATACCGATAAACTGCCCAAAATGGTCAACCCCCAAACGGGGCGGGTGCATACGAATTATGCCCAGGCCGTCGCCGTCACCGGGCGGCTGGCTTCAAATGAACCCAATTTACAAAACATTCCGGTGCGCACCAGCGAAGGGCGGCGCATTCGTGCAGCCTTTATTGCCGCGCCTGGACATCACATTGTGTCGGCGGATTATTCGCAAATTGAACTGCGGATTATGGCCCATATCTCAGGCGATGAGAATTTACTCGGTGCTTTTGCGCGTGGCGAAGACGTTCACCGCGCCAGTGCCGGCGAGATTTTTGGCGTTGCGCCGCAGCAGGTCTCTGATGACGAGCGGCGCGTCGCCAAGACGATTAATTTTGGCCTGATTTATGGCATGAGCGTATTTGGGCTAGCGTCAAACTTGGGCCTGTCGCGTGATGCGGCCAAGGTCTATATTGACCGCTATTTCAATCGCTACCCAGGCGTGGCACGCTATATGGAAGAAACCCGGGTTCGTGCAAAAGAACAAGGGTATGTTGAAACTGTCTTCGGCCGGCGCTTGTGGTTACCTGAGATTAATGGCGGCAGCGGGCCGCGCCGTCAGGCGGCTGAACGGGCGGCAATTAATGCGCCAATGCAAGGCACGGCAGCCGATTTAATCAAGCTCTCGATGGTTGCTGTGCAACAGTGGCTAGAGACAACGGCACGGCAATCGAAGCTGATCATGCAAGTACATGATGAGTTGGTGCTTGAAGTGCCGGATGCAGAATTGGCTGAAGTGCGGGAGTGTTTGCCGGCGCTGATGTGTGAAGTCGCGCAATTGCGTGTGCCACTGGTAGTTGACGTGGGCGTTGGCAACAATTGGGAGGAGGCGCATTAATAGGGGGCATTTGATGAAAAGGGTAGAGTCGAGATGTGGCGCGTGGGCGTTAGGTTTTGTGTATTTGTATCCGCCTCTTTCGTTTGGCGGTGCCTCACTAGCCGAACCGTGACTACGTTTTCACATCCCGCTCATCGAGCCGGACGTGCGCTACTAACGCATCCGGCTTTCGGACAGAACATCATGCCTTCGCCCACGGAAGGTTCTGTGTAAGTTTTGGCAGACGAATGAGTCCTAACTGCTGGTAGAAGTATTCATCGGGGTAGCGCAGAGGAATCTCACCCCCACGACCGGAGGCAGTCACCCGCCCCCGGTTCCCACACAACGTAGTGTGCGGATTTCTCGCACTACGCTTGCTTGTTTTTCGTTCATTTTCATCTTCGATAACCGTCCTGGATTAATTTTCATTTGAGAATACTCTCAAATGAAAAAAAGTGCATGCCGGACAAAATTTGCTTATCATATCCCTCGCCTTCAAGTCTCAAGATTAGCCTAAGCGGTCGCCTATGTGGTGAGCCGTCATATAACGAAATATAACGTTTTAGGGGTTGTCATTATGTTGGACGTCATCAATGGGTTGGCTAATGGATGGGTTGCTTCACATGTCATTGACAGCTTCGCACGGCACGGGGTTTTGGAGGCGATGTCAGCCCGACCGATGAGGCTCAAGAAGATCGCGTCACGCTACCGAGGCAATGCCGGGCATCTACATGCGGGTCTGCGGCTCTTGTATGAATTGGGTTGGGTGGAATGGATTGAACCGGACCGATATGGGGTGGTTGCAGGTACTAGTTTGGCACGGCAGGTACCGAGCGATCTGGCGGAATTAGTGCAACTACCGCTGACGCAAGCGCTAGCGGCTGAACACTCTGAGCAGTCTGAACATTTGCTGCGCTGGCTAGATCGCTGTAGCGCGGGATGGGGCGGAGTTGAGCCGATGGTGGTGAGCATCCTAGATGGTGCTTTGTTGACGCCATTGTTAGCACACCTGTACACATTGGGAGATGATGTACTGGAACGGACTCAACCAAGCGACATATCGGCTGCTGCGTTGCAGGCTATACGAACCTTATTTATCCAACGTGGCTGGGGGCAAATTGAGGCGGCGAGTTTTCGGTTAACGTCGGGTGGCCGAGCGTTGCTGGCGAGCAGGGGCGCTTTGGGTACGGTGGTGTCCTACACACCGATGCTTCTTCGTATTGATGATTTATTGTTTGGCAAGGCGCATACAATATTCGGTAAAAATGAACAGGGACATGAATCCCATTTCGACCGTACGGTAAATGTCATTGCCAGTGGCGTGCAACATCAAAGCCATTTTGCTGAGCTTGATACTCTCATTCTACGCATCTTCGATCAACTTCCTTTGGCAGAGCAACCCCGTTATATCGCAGATATGGGATGTGGCGACGGGCGTTTGCTGCACCGAATCTACCAGCTTATCAAAATGCGTTCAGCACGGGGGCGGGCATTGGCGGAGTATCCACTCACGCTGATCGGCGCAGACGACAACGCGTTATCACTTGAAGCCACAGGAAGAACGTTGGCTGGGTTGCCACACTTACTGGTGCGGGGAAGTATCGGAGACCCGCAGCAATTGATCACTGATTTAGCTGCTGCGGGCATCGAAGATCCAGAAAACATTTTGCATGTGCGTGCATTTTTAGACCATGAGCGCCCGTTCCTGCCGGTTGAGGATAAGAAGGTGGTACAGCGACGAGAGGGGTTGGAGTATACCGGCGTGTACGTAGCGCGCGATGGCAGTGAAATCCAGCCCGCACAGGCAGTACAAGGGTTAGTTGAGCATCTACGCCGTTGGCGCATGGCAATCTCCCGCTTTGGCCTACTCGTACTGGAGTCGCATTGTTTACAACCGAATACCGTTAAGCGCTTAAGGAATAGGACCGAAAGCGCTCATTTTGATGCCTTTAAAGCGTTTTCTGGTCAGCAGCTGGTCGAAGCTTCGGTTTTTTTAATGGCCGCAGCTGAAGTTGGCCTCTTTCCTGAACCGGGCCTGTCACGCACTTTTCCCCAGGGGCAGAACTTTACCCGCCTCTCTTTACATCGTTTAATCCCTCAGCCTTATACGATTCGTCATCCAGTACGAGCCGATCTATCTCGCCTCAAGCACCTTAACCGGATGTGCGAGCCAAGCTCCATGCGTATCTCCACAGCGGAAATAAAGCGGCGCGTGTGTGATGTTCCGCAGCAGCAAATGGTGCTGGAGTTTGCCGGACAGATTGCGGCTGTGTTGTATACGCAGCGCATTGATTCTGTCGAAGCACTGCGCAGCATAGACTATGCCGAAGTCGGGCGCTTATGCCAAGCAGAAGGCCGCTATGTGCAGCTGTTAGGATTATTTGTTGCGCCCGAGATGCATGGACGAGGGTTCAGTGATGCGCTGCTTGACTTGATGTTGGTCTATGGCTCGTTGCTTGACGGTGTAGAGGCGATCGTGGGCGTCACGCGCTGCGCTCATTATAGTCAGTATCAGGCGGAGTACAGCCTCGATCAGTATATTCAATTACGCGATGAACAGGGCCAATGGGTGGATCCGATGCTGCATTTCCATGCTTCGCATGGGGCGGTAATACGCGAGGTACTACCCGGGTTTAGGCCGGGAGACACAGATAACGAAGGGGCTGGGGTTTTAATTGAATATCGCTTGCGCTCCGAGCAGAAGACGGTCGTCGAAACCGCAGGTCCACAAGCGGTATCCACTGATACTACGCTAGCTGTCAATCAGGTTGAGCCGATTGTGCGTAGCGCTGTGATAGAGATACTGGGCAGTCAACGAGCCACAGGCTATGATCTCCAGGCGCCGTTGATGGAGATGGGGCTCAGTTCACTGGAATTGCTTGAATTAAGAAGGCGGCTGAGTACTCGCTTGGGAGAGTCGTTGCCCTCGACGTTTTTCTTTAGCTACGGAACGTCTGAGGCGGTCATTGGGTATTTTATGGCTCAGGCCACCGTTCAGTCGATGCCGCAGGCAAGCACCGCCCGTGCG
Organism: Mycoavidus sp. HKI; assembly: GCF_020023735.2. Lineage (NCBI taxonomy): Bacteria > Pseudomonadati > Pseudomonadota > Betaproteobacteria > Burkholderiales > Burkholderiaceae > Mycoavidus > Mycoavidus sp. HKI. The sequence goes on along the minus strand of NZ_CP076444.2, from coordinate 1,235,799 downwards.
ACCTATGTTTCAGCGAGTGATGGCCTACAGCGGGAATCCACCCGCCAAGATGAAGTCGTCGCGATCATTGGGGTGGCCTGCCGTTTGCCAGATGGCGTGAACAACCCCGCCCAATTCTGGCAAGAATTGCTAGCGGCACGTGATGGGGTGGGTGCATTGCCCGCCAACCGGCAGTTGCTGTGGGGGAGCCAAGCAGAGCCATGTCGTTGGCAGGGGGGCTTCCTGGCCGAGGTAGAGTGCTTTGATGCGGGATTCTTTCGTATTTCGCCACGTGAGGCAGAATTATTGGATCCGCAGCAACGTTTGTTGCTAGAGGTGACTTGGGAGGCGCTAGAATCTGCTGCGATTGCGCCAGCGATGCTGCGTGGGACGCGTAGCGGGGTCTTCGTAGGCATGATGGGCAGTGACTACGAGGACGTGATTGCGCGCAATGGCAGCGAGGCGGATATTAACGCCCACTTTGCCACCGGTAATGCGTGTTCGGTGGCGGCAGGTCGTCTGTCATATTTCTTCGATTGGCAGGGTCCCGCACTCAGTATCGATACCGCTTGTAGTTCATCGCTGGTAGCGGTACACACGGCATGCCGCAGTCTGTTGGGTGGAGAGTGCACTTTGGCCTTGGCGGCTGGGGTCAATCTGTTGCTAGATGACAAACGATTTCTAGCATACGAACAGGCCGGCATGCTTTCTCCTCATGGGCGGTGCAGAACGTTCGATGCGTCGGCGGATGGGTATGTACGAGGAGAAGGCTGCGCGGCCGTGATCTTGAAGCGGTTGTCTGATGCGCAGGCCGATGGGGACCCAATTATTGCAGTGATCCGGGGCAGTGCCATCAATCAGGATGGCAGCAGCAGCGGTTTAACTGCGCCGAATCAGTTGGCGCAGCAGGCAGTGATTGAAGCAGCGCTCGTCCAGGCGGGCATCGCGCCGCACGAAATCGGTTACCTGGAGGCGCATGGGACGGGGACCAAATTAGGCGATCCAATCGAAGTCATGGCGGCGGCCCAAGTACTTGGGACCGATCGCTCAGACGATCAGCCCTTTTTAATCGGCTCGCTCAAGAGCGTAATAGGCCATCTAGAAGCCGCAGCGGGCATTGCCGGGCTCATCAAAACCATACTGTCGATGCAGCACGGAATGATTCCAGCACAGTTGCATTTTGAGACGCCGAACCCGCACATTCCTTGGGAGCGCTTGCCGGTGCGGGTCGTCACGCACACTCAGGCGTGGCCGGCGGGGCTAAAGCGAGCGGGGGTGAGTTCATTCGGCTTTAGTGGCACCAATGCGCATGTCATCGTTGAAGAATATATTTCGCCACAGAAGACAGCAACGAGGTTGAGCGGGCCAGTTATCGTGGTGCTGTCGGCTAAAAATGAAGCCCGGTTGCGGGACCAGGCGCAGCAGTTATTGGCGTACTTAGAATGCCATGCTGAGGTGAACTTGGCCGACCTGGCGTATACATTGCAGATGGGACGCGATGGACTTAGAGTGCGCTTGGCACTCGTGGTGAAGTCCGTGACTGAGCTGAAAGAACGGTTGTTGTGCTATGGGCAAGGCGAAACGCTGCAAGAGGATACCTATCAGGGTGAGCTCAAACGCAGCCAGGAGGCATTGGCAGTGTTCCGAGCCGACGAGGATTTGCAAAAGAGTATTGAAGCATGGGTCGCTAAGGGCAAACTCGGCAAGCTGGCGCAGTTGTGGGTCGAGGGATTCGATGTAGAGTGGCAGCAGTTATACGGTCCGACGACGCCGCAACGGATCAGTCTTCCGACTTATCCCTTTGCCAAGGAACGGTATTGGGTGTCGCCAACGGGAGTAAAGAATGGCTCAGAACGTCAACTGCATCCGCTGGTTCACCGGAACACGTCGTCTTTACGCCAACAATGTTTTAGTACAACGCTCACCGGCGAAGAATTTTTTCTGCGTGATCATGTGGTGCAAGGCGAACGGATTGTACCCGGGGTGGCGCAACTGGAATGGGCGCGCGCAGCGGTGATGTTGGCGGGTGAGAGCGAGCCAGGGGCGGCCAAGTCATCGATTCTATTGCAAGAGGTCACGTGGTTGCGACGCTTGGTGGTACGAGAACCACAAGAGGTGCATATTGGTCTGGCGGAAGAGGAGGATGGCCGTATTCATTTCGAGATCTATAGCGGCAGCGGGGACAAGAGGGTGGCGTACAGCCAGGGTTGGGCTCAGTTGGCCGAGGTCAGTGAAGCGCCGCAGGTAGATCTGGCCGCAATCCGAAAGCAATGTGAACAGACGTTGACAGGCGAGGCGTGTTATGTGCGATTTGCGCAACTGGGCTTAAGTTACGGTCCAAACTTCCAGGTTCTCCAAGAATTGCAGCTAGGCGATCACGTCGCGGTGGGCGCCTTGCGCGTTGCAGAGGAGCCAGCTGGCTATGCGTGGGCGCCGAATATGCTAGACGGAGCGTTGCAGGCAAGCGTAGGATTAGCGCAAGGATTGGCCGATGCGCCCCTGGCGCTGCCCTTCGCGGTGGCACAGGTCAGGCAATGGGGTGAACTGCCCACGTCGGCGTGGGCGGTGGTGCGCGCGGATGCGGATGATCATGCTGTGGTGCGTAAGTTCGACGTTGATATTGTCGATGCGAATGGACGGGTGGCGCTACGCTTAAGTGGTTTTAGTACACGCCCCCTGCATGAGGCCGCCGAGCGGGCGACAGTTGCACTACCTCAGACAGTTCTATTGGCGCCGCACTGGACGGCGCACGCTACCGCACAATCCGCACTAGCCCCCGCTTATGGAATGCAAGGAATCTTATTGTGTGAGATTGGCCAAGGTAATCCAGAGAAGCTAGCTGAACTTGCCATGGCACTGTCTGCAGCAGAGTGCGTGCAATTGAAGGAAACGGGACCGCTGGCGCAGCGCTATACGGCCTATGCAGTGCAATTACTGGAATGGATACAGAAAAAGGTGGCAGCCCATGCGAGCCATGCGCTGCTGCTACAACTGGTTGTTCCCAGCGCAGGCGAAGGCGCGGTGTTGCAAGGTCTGGGTGGCTTATTGCGTAGCGCGCAGCAGGAATACCCGCGGTTGACGTGCCAGTTGGTGATGGTAGAAGCTGAGGTATCGATGCAGCTACTGGCGCAACGGCTGCGCGCCGAAGCAGTTTCTCCCGCCCCGATGGTGCGCTATGTCGAAGGGCAACGAGAAGTTTTAGGCTTTGCGCGATTGGACAGCGAAGAGGCAGCACTGCCTTGGCGTGATAAAGGCGTTTACCTGATCACCGGCGGTTTGGGTGGACTAGGGCAGGTGTTTGCGCGGGCGATAGCACAGCAGGTACGCCATCCGGTGCTCGTGCTGACCGGACGCAGTACGTTAAAGCCGGCGCAAGAGCGCGTGTTGCAGGAATTGCAGACGCTAGGCGCGTGCGTTGCATACCGGGCGGTGGACGTGAGCGATGCCCCGGCCATGGCTGCCTTAGTGGCGGAAGTGGTGGCGCAGTACGGACAATTAAACGGCGTGATCCATAGCGCTGGGGTGTTGCGCGATGGCTTGCTGGCGCAGAAGACTGGCGAGACCGTGCGGCAGGTGTTGGCGCCGAAGGTGATGGGCTTGATGGCGTTGGATGAGGCGACGCGAGAGGTGGCGCTGGATTGGCTGATGCTGTGCTCGTCGGTGATGGGGGTATGGGGTAATGTAGGGCAGACGGACTATGCGGTGGGCAATGCTTTTTTAGATGCCTATGCACAGTATCGGATGAACCTAGTAGCGCAGGGGCAGCGCCAAGGTCGCACCGTATCGATAAGTTGGCCGTTGTGGGTCGAAGGGGGGATGCAGCTAGATGAAGCTGCCCAAGAGCGGTTGCGACGGGACACAGGACTCGAGCCATTGCCGAGTGTTGCCGGTGTGACAGCCTTATGCCAAGCACTGGCGCAGAACGCGGCGCATCTGGTGGTTGGGTATGGTACGGCATTGCACATCGTGCAACATTTGCGAGTTGCTTTTGAAGCTCCTCTATCACCCGCTGCAGAGGAGGTTCTGGATACTGAGTTGAGCGAGGTCGCAGCGGACGAGTTGCAGTTGCGGGTAGAGCACGCATTGACGGGGTTGATCTCGGCGCAGCAAAAAATTGCACGCGAAGAATTAGAGCGTGATATGCCGCTGAGAGAATTTGGTTTTGATTCAATCACGCTGACGGAGTTGGGCAATATATTGAACCAGAAGTACGGTTTGACTTTAAGTCCAACGATATTTTTTGAATATTTGACGATTGCAGCATTAGCCGCTTATCTAGCGCAGGAATACCAAGCGCTGCTCGCCCCCGCTTTTGCGACAGCGGTAGCAGTACCAGTCCGTTCAGAAGCTGGCTCTGCTCCTTCATCGTTGACGCCTTCTCGGCGTTGGCAGGGACGCACTGCGGCAGCGCTGAGGGACGATGTAAGTAGAGGAGATACGTTCAAAAATGAGCCGATTGCCGTGATTGGCATGAGTGGCTGTTTTCCGCAAGCTGAGGATATCGACGCCTTATGGGCCAACCTGCTGGCGGAGCGGGATAGCATCGGAACGTTGCCGGCCAGCCGCTGGGAGCATGGGGCGGTGCCGACGATTTCCCATGCCGGGATGATCGAGAGTATAGATGAATTTGATCCACTATTTTTTGGCATCTCGCCGCGCGAAGCGCAAGCGATGGATCCGCAGCAGCGGCTGTTGATGTTGTATGTGTATCGGGCGATTGAAGATGCGGGCTACTCGGTGCAGAGCCTGTCGGGCAGTACCACGGCGCTGCTGGTCGGGAGCGCCAGTAGCGGTTATGGGAATTTGCTCGCGCAGGCGGGCGAGACGGTAGCAGGATACAGTGCGCCAGGCATATGGGTGTCGATGGGCCCGAACCGGATGAGCTATTGGCTCAATTGGCATGGGCCGAGTGAACCGATTGATACGGCCTGCTCGAGTTCGTTGGTCGCGGTGCATCGGGCGCTGGAGTTGCTATGCAGCGGACAATGCGCTCAAGCGGTGGTGGGTGGGGTCAACACGCTGCTATCGATGGAGATACACGAGAGTTTTACCCAAGCCGGCATGTTGAGCAAAGGTGGCCGCTGCAAGACTTTCTCCGCACAGGCGGATGGCTATGTGCGCGGGGAAGGGGTTGGCATGCTCTTCCTCAAACCGCTGGCGGCGGCCGAGCGAGATGGAGACCATATTTACGGCCTGATTAAAGGCAGTGCGACTAACCATGGTGGGCGGGCCAATTCGCTGACGGCGCCGAATCCGCGCGCGCAAGCGGATCTGATTAAGGCCGCGCTGCAACAAGCGGGCGTGGAGCCGGCAACAGTCAGCTATATCGAAGCGCATGGCACCGGTACCGCATTAGGTGACCCGGTTGAGACACAAGGTCTCAAGAGCGCATTCTCAGAATTGGCCACTGAGTTGCCACTGAGGTATTGCGGCTTGGGTTCGGTGAAGAGCAATCTCGGCCACCTAGAACTGGCTGCCGGTGTGGTGGGCCTGATCAAAGTGCTGCTGCAGCTACAGCACCGGACCTTGGTTAAAAGCCTGCATTGCGAAGAACTGAATCCGTTGCTTGCTTTGGACGACAGTCCGTTCTATGTAGTGCAACACACGCAGGCATGGGAGGCCTTACGCGATCAGCAAGGGCAGGCACTGCCACGCCGAGCCGGGGTCAGTTCGTTTGGCTTTGGTGGCGTGAATGCGCATGTCATTGTTGAGGAATATGTCTGGCCCCCGAGGGCACCGACGGAATTAAGTGGGCCCGTAGTGGTGGTTCTATCGGCTAGAAACGAGGTGCAACTGGGGGAGCAGGTACAGCAGTTGCTAGCGTATCTGGAGCGCCAGGCTGAGGTGAACCTGGTCGATTTGGCGTATACGCTGCAGGTGGGACGTGACGCGCTGGGAGTCCGATTAGCACTGCTGACGACATCCATGAGTGCATTGAAGGAGCAACTATCAAGCTATGTGCGTGGTGAAGCGGCGCAAGAGGATATGTTCCAGGGTGAGGTGAAACGTGAGCAGGGCGCCTTGGCGGTGTTTCGAGCCGACGAGGATCTGCAAAGGGCGATCGAAGCATGGGTTGCTAAGGGCAAGCTTGGCAAATTGATGGAACTGTGGGTGCAGGGACTAGAGGTGGAGTGGGGGCAATTATATGGTCACACGAAGCCTAAACGGCTCAGCCTGCCGACGTATCCGTTTGCCAAAGAGCGGTATTGGGCGCCGCAGAAAGTGGCGCAAGGTGGGCTAGAACGCCATCTGCACCCGCTTGTACACCGTAACACGTCAAATTTGAGCGAGCAACGCTTTAGTACAACGCTCACGGGCGAGGAATTCTTCCTGCGCGATCATCTGGTGCGAGGTAAGCGAGTTGTGCCTGGAACTGCCCAGCTGGAGTGGGCGCGCGCGGCAGTGACGTTGGCCAGTGTTGCTGAGGTAGGCCAGGCAGTGATGCTGGAGGAAGTGACATGGTTGCACCCCCTGGTGGTAGAACAGCCGCAGGAAGTGCATATTGGTCTGGAGATGCAAGAAGACGGTCGGATTCGTTTTGAGATTTACAGCCGCAGTGGGGATGAAACGCGAGTGTACAGTCAGGGTTGGGCTCAACTCGCCGAAGTCGGTGAAGCGCCGCGAGTGGATTTGGAAGCGATACGGGAGCAATGCGAGCGGACCTTGACGAGCGATGAATGTTATGCGTGGTTTGTGCAACTGGGGTTTGGTTATGGCACGAACTTCCAGATGCTGAACGAATTGCGGGCAGGCCATCACGTCTCGGTAGGCGCCTTACGCATGGCCGCAAAGGAGCTAGCCGAATATGGGTGGGCGCCGAATGTGCTGGATGGGGCATTACAGGCGAGCTTGGTGCTGACGCAGAAGTCCGACGCACCCCTGGCGCTGCCGTTTTCATTGGCGCAGGTGAAACAATGGGGTGAACTGCCCACGCCGGCGTGGGCGGTGGTGCGCTCAGGAGTGGGCGATAGTGCGGTGGTGCGCAAGCTCGACGTTGACATTGTCGATGCCAGTGGGCGGGTGGCGTTGCGCCTAGGCGGTTTCACTACACGACCCATGCGTGCGGTCACCGAACACGCGGCAGTTGCGCCTCAGGCCGTCCTGTTGGCGCCGCACTGGACGGCGCAAGCAATGGCAAAGCCAGAGAGCGTACCGGCTTATGGGAGGCACGGGATCTTATTGGGTGAGGTGGATAAGGACAATCCAGAGAGGTTAGCTGAACTGGCGGCTGCACTTTCCCCGGCTCAGTGCGTGAGTTTGATTGGGAACGGTACGCTGGCGCAGCGCTATATGGCCTATGCGGCGCAACTATTGAAATGGATACAGAAAGAGGTCGCAGCCCATCCGAACGAGGCGCTGTTGCTCCAACTGGTGATCCCTAATGAAGGCGAAAGCGCTGTGCTGCAAGGGCTAAATGGCTTCTTGCGTAGCGCGCAGCAAGAATATCCGCGGTTGGCGTGCCAGGTGGTGGCGGTAGAGGCTGAGGTATCGATGCGGCTATTGGTGCAGCGGCTGCAAGCTGAGGCGACCTCACCGGCACCGATGGTGCGCTATGTGCAAGGGCAACGAGAGGTATTGGGCTTTACGCCATGGGAAGGTGACGATACGACATTACCATGGCGCGATGACGGCGTCTACCTGATCACCGGTGGTTTGGGTGGATTGGGGCAGGTGTTCGCCCGCGCGATGGCGCAGCAGATACGCCAGCCGGTGCTGGTGTTGACTGGGCGCAGCGCATTAAAGCCAGAGCAGGAGCACGTGCTGCAGGAGTTGCAAGCAATGGGCGCACGGGCCGTATATCGGGCAGTGGACGTGAGCGACGTCGTGGCAGTGGCTGCCTTAGTGGCAGAAGTGATCGCGCAGTATGGGCAGCTAAACGGTGTGATCCATAGCGCTGGGGTGATGCACGCAGGCTTGCTGGCACAGAAGACTGACGAGGACCTGTGGCAGGTGCTGGCGCCGAAGGTAGCGGGCTTGGTCGCCTTGGATGAGGCGACGCGGGAGGTGGCGCTGGACTGGCTGGTGTTGTGCTCGTCGGTGTCTAGCGTGTGGGGTGACGTGGGGTTGACGGATTATGCGGCGGCTAATGGTTTTCTGGACGCTTATGCGCAGTATCGGGTGAGCTTAGTGGCGCAGGGACAGCGCCAAGGCCGCACCGTATCGATAAGTTGGCCGTTATGGGCCGAAGGGGGTATGCGGCTCGATGGGACTGCCCAAGAGCTGCTGCGACGGGAGACCGGGCTAGAGGCAATGCCGAGCGCCGTCGGCGTAACGGCATTGTATCAAGCGCTAGGGCAGCCTGCAGCGCATGTGTTCGTGGGATATGGTGCAGAGGCCCGTATGCTGCAACGGATGCAGGCTGCTTGCGCTACACCGCGGCTGCAGCTCGCTGCTGTGGCGGCACCATCGGGACCAGACCCTGACTTGATAGAGCTCGCGCAGCGCTTTCTAACCGGTTTATTAGCTAAGAGTCTGAAACTGCCGGTGCAGCGCATTGACGCGCAAGCCCCACTCGAGGAATATGGGATCGATTCAGTGATGGTGGTTGCGTTAACGACTGAACTGGAAAAGTCTTTTGGGTCGCTCTCAAAGACGCTGTTCTTCGAATACCAGAGTATTGCTGCCTTGACGCACTACTTTTTGCAACAACGGCGCACACAGCTCATGGCCCTGCTTAAGCAAGAGAGTCAGCCACAACCTGCTGCGGCATCTCCGCTTGCTGCGGTGTCTCCGGTTCCAGCCAGCCGTCCCCGTAGGCGCTTGCAGCGCGACTTTGAGAGTGAGAAAGGGCAAGCCACAGGCAAGGGTGCACAGGATATCGCTATCATTGGTCTGAGTGGCCGCTATCCACAGACCAATACCTTGGAAGCGTTTTGGAACAATCTGGTGCAAGGGGTCGACTGTATCACTGAGATTCCGCCTGAACGCTGGGACTGGCAAGACCACTTTGAGCCACATAAAGGCCGGCCGGGCAAGAGCTACAGCAAGTGGGGTGGATTTATCGATGGCATGGATGAATTTGATCCGCGGTTTTTTGGGATTTCGCCACGCGAGGCGGAAATCATGGATCCGCAGGAGCGTTTATTCCTGCAATGCGCATATAGCGCGATTGAGGATGCGGGCTATACCCGGGCGAACCTGGCGGGTGCACCGACGGATGCTCTGGAGCAGGCCGCAGCAATCGGAGTATTTGTTGGCGTGATGTATGAGGAATATCAGTTGCACGGTACCCACCAGGCTCCAGGACTGGGATTATTCGGCAGTGTAGCCTCAATCGCCAACCGTATTTCATACTATTGCAATTTCCATGGCCCAAGCTTGGGCATAGATACGATGTGCTCGTCCTCGCTGACAGCGATCCATCTAGCGTGCGAGAACCTGCGGCATGGTGGTTGTGAAGTGGCGCTGGCCGGCGGCGTCAATGTGACGGTACATCCGAACAAATATGTGTTCCTCTCGCGGCTGCAGCTGCTCTCGAGCGAAGGACGTTGCACTAGCTTTGGCGCGGGTGGAGACGGTTATGTGCCAGGCGAAGGGGTGGGCGTAGTGGTACTTAAGCCGCTGGCGCAGGCGGTTGAAGATGGGGACCATATCTATGGCGTGATTAAGGGCAGCGCGATCAACCACGGTGGTAAAACGAATGGATATACGGTACCTAATCCCAATGCACAAGCCGAGGTGATCGGGCAGGCAATCCAACAGGCAGGGGTGCATCCACGGGCGATTAGTTATTTAGAAGCACACGGTACCGGCACGGCTCTCGGGGATCCGATCGAAATCACCGGCTTGAGCAAAGCATTTGGCGCTTATACCCAGGACACGCAGTATTGTGCGATTGGTTCAGCGAAATCGAACATAGGCCATTGCGAGAGCGCGGCAGGGATTGCGGGTCTTACCAAGGTCCTACTGCAGATGCAGCATGGCCAACTGGTCAAGAGCCTGCACAGCGAAACTCTGAATCCGTATATTGCGTTTGAGTCAACGCCATTTAAGGTACAGCGGGAATTAAGCGAATGGCCAAGACCGGTGCTCAATCTAGATGGCCAGGAGCGGGAATATCCTCGGCTGGCAGGTCTCTCTTCGTTCGGAGCAGGGGGCTCGAACGCGCATGTCATTATTGAAGAGTATGTGGGGCCGCAAAGAGCGCCGACGGTGGTGAATGGACCCGTAGTAGTGGTGCTATCGGCCAGGAGTGAGGGACAGCTACAGGAGCAGGTGCAGCAGTTACTGACTTATCTGGAGCGTCAGGTTGAGGTGAATTTAGCTGACTTAGCGTATACGCTCCAGGTGGGACGCGAGGCGCTGGGCGTTCGATTGGCGCTCGTGACAAGTTCCATCGGCGTGCTGAAAGAGCAGCTATCAGGCTACGCGCGTGGCGAGGTAGCGCAAGAGGACACGTTCAATGGTGAGGTGAAACACGAGCAGGGGACCTTGTCGGTATTCCGTGCTAATGAGGAATTGCAGGAAGCGATCGGTAAGTGGCTTGCTCGCGGCAAGTTGGGCGAGCTGGCACAGTTGTGGGTGCAGGGGCTGGAGGTCAAGTGGGCGCAGTTATATGGCGCAGTGAAGCCGCAGCGGATCAGTTTACCGACGTATCCGTTTGCTAAGGAGCGGTATTGGATTCCGCAAACGGTGGTGCAAGGTGGGCCAGAACGTCAACTGCATCCGCTGGTCCACCGGAACACGTCAAATTTGAGTGAGCAGCGTTTCAGTACGATGCTCACGGGTGAGGAATTTTTCCTGTGCGATCACGTCGTGCGAGGTCAGCGGGTGGTGCCTGGAGCGGCCCAATTGGAGTGGGCGCGCGCGGCGGTGACATTGGCTAGCGATGACGAGGGCGGGACAACAGCGTTATCGGTTTTGCTGCAGGAGGTGACGTGGCTGCGTCCACTGGTGGTTACCCAGCCGCAGGAGGTGCATATCGGGCTGGAGAGGCAGGAAGACGGTCGGATTGACTTTGAGATCTACAGCGGCCGTGGCGATGAAGCGGTGGTGTATAGCCAAGGTTGGGCCCGGCTGGTCGCAGTGGATGAGGCGCCGCAGGTGAATTTGGAGGCAGTGCGAGGTCAATGTGAGCAGACGTTGGCAGGGGAGGCGTGTTATGCGCGGTTTGTGCAGCTGGGTTTAGGTTACGGTCCAAGCTTCCAAGTTCTGCACGAATTGCAGGTAGGTCATAACGTAGTGCTGGGCACATTGCGCCTACCCAGCGAGAGTCCAGTAGGGTATGAGTGGGCGCCTAATTTGTTAGACGCGGCATTGCAGACCAGCATGGGACTGACGCAAGATGAGACTGATGCATCCCTGGCACTGCCGTTTGCGGTGGCGCAGGTGAAGCAATGGGGCGAGATACCTACGCCGGCATGGGCGGTGGTGCGCCCGAGTGCAGAGGATAGCTCGGCAATCCGCAAGCTTGATGTCGATATCGTCGGTGCAAGTGGGCAGGTGGCGCTACGCTTAAGTGGTTTTAGTGTACGGCCGGTGCATGAAGTTGCTGGGCATGCCGTGGCTATACCTGAGACCATACTCCTTGCGCCGCAATGGACGGTGCAACCCGCTAACGCGCAACCCGCGGCCGTATCCGCTAGGGTACACCGAATCTTATTGTGCGAGGTGGGCAAGGATGGTCCAGAGAAGAGCGCTGAACTAGCTGCTGAGCTCTCTGCGGCCCAGTGCGTGCAGCTGACAGAAACGGGTTCGCTGGCGCAGCGCTATACGGCCTATGCGTTGCAATTGCTGGCGCGGATACAGCAAGAGGTCGCTGCCTATCCGAGTGAGGCACTGTTGTTCCAACTGATTGTCCCGAGCGAAGGCGAAGGCGCAGTCATGCAGGGGCTGGGCGGCTTATTGCGCAGTGCACAGCAAGAATATCCGCGCTTGGCGTGTCAAGTAGTGGCGGTGGAGGCGGGGGTATCGATGCCAGTATTGGCGCAGCGGCTGCGAGTCGAGGCGGCATCCCCGGTGCCGGTGGTGCGCTATGTGCAAGGGCAACGAGAGGTGTTGAGCTATGCGCGTTTGGCAAGCGAAGAGCCGACACTGCCATGGCGTGACGAGGGCGTCTACTTGATCACAGGTGGTTTGGGTGGATTGGGGCAGGTATTCGCTCGCGCGATGGCGCAGCAGGTTCGCCATCCAGTGCTGGTGCTCACCGGGCGCAGCGCATTAAAGCCGGCGCAGGAGCTTGTGCTGCAGGAGTTGCAGGCGCTGGGCGCGCGGGTCGCGTACCGATCAGTGGACGTGAGCGATGTGGCGGCAGTGTCGGCCTTAGTGGTCGAAATTGAGGCGCAGTATGGGCCACTGAACGGAGTGATCCATAGCGCTGGGGTCTTGCGCGACAGTTTGTTGGCGCAAAAGAGCGGTGAGAGCCTACAGCAGGTGTTGGCGCCAAAGGTGGCGGGCCTGATGGCATTAGATGAAGCGACGCAAGACATGGCGCTGGACTGGCTGATAGTGTGCTCGTCAGTGGCGAGTGTGTTTGGCAATGTGGGGCAGACGGATTATGCGGCTGGTAATGGCTTTCTGGATAGCTATGCGCAGTACCGATCGGGCCTAGTGGCGCAGGGACAGCGCCAAGGCCGCACTGTATCGGTGAGTTGGCCGTTGTGGGCCGAAGGGGGTATGCAGCTAGATGCGGCTGCTCAAGAGCGGCTGCGGCGGGACACAGGATTAGAGCCATTGCCGAGTGCTGCCGGTGTGACAACCCTATACCAAGCACTGGCGCAGAACACTGCGCATGTGGTGGTCGGGTACGGTGCTGCCGCGCGCATCCTGAACCAACTGCGGGTTGCATGTGAAGCACCGCTATCGTTTGCTGCGAAGTTTGTTGTGGACACTGAGTTGAGCGAGTTCGCCGGAGACGAATTGCAGTCGCGGGTAGAGTACGCATTGACAGGATTGATCTCGGCCCAGCTAAAAATTGCGCGAGAGGAATTAGAGCGTGATACGCCGCTGAGCGAATTTGGTTTTGAGTCGATTACGCTGACAGAGTTTGGCAACGCCTTGCACCAGAAATATGGTTTGGCCCTGAGTCCAACAATATTCTTCGAGTATTCGACGATCGCAGCACTGGCGGGCTATCTGCTGCGGGAACACCGAGCAGTACTCGCACCCGCGTTTGCGGCAACCGTAAAGACGCCCATTCGTTCCGCTGGCGGAGTTGTTCCCGTGCCGCTTCCCCCTACTACTCGGCGCCGACGGGGCGGCGTTGCAACAGCGCCATTACAGGTAGAGGTGAGCGGGCGTGATCCGCTCAAGAACGAGCCGATCGCGGTGATCGGCATGAGCGGATGTTTCCCGCAAGCCGAGGATATTGATGCCTTGTGGACTAACCTGCTGGCGGAGCGGGACAGCATCGGAGCGTTACCGTCCGACCGCTGGCAGCGTAGCGTGGCGCCGGTGATGTGCCATGCCGGCATCATCGAAGGCATAGACGAATTTGATCCGCTCTTTTTTGGCATCTCGCCGCGCGAAGCGCAAGCAATGGATCCGCAGCAGCGGCTGCTGATGCTCTATGTGTACCGGGTGATCGAGGACGCGGGCTATTCGGTGCAGAGTTTATCGGGCAGTGATACGGCGCTGCTGGTCGGGACGATGAGCAGCGGTTATGGGCAGTTGCTGGCCCAAGCGGGTGAGACAGTGGCGGGGTATAGCGCAGCGGGATTAGTGGGCTCGATGGGGCCGAACCGGATGAGCTATTGGTTAAATTGGCATGGGCCGAGTGAACCCATCGAGACGGCATGCTCAAGTTCTCTGGTCGCGGTGCATCGGACGTTGGAGTTGCTCCGTAGCGGGCAATGCGCGCAGGCGGTCGTAGGTGGAGTCAACACGCTGCTGTCGCTTGAGGCGCACGAGAGTTTTGCCCAGGCGGGCATGTTGAGCAAGGATGGGCGCTGCAAGACTTTCTCTGCGCAGGCCGATGGTTATGTACGTGGAGAAGGGGTGGGGATGTTATTCCTCAAACCGCTGTCGGCTGCGGAACGTGATGGCGATCACATTTATGGCCTCATCAAAGGCAGCGCAACTAACCATGGTGGGCGAGCGAATTCGTTGACAGCGCCAAACCCGCGAGCGCAGGCGGATCTGATCAAGGCCGCGTTGCAACAAGCCGGCGTAGAGCCAGAAACGGTGAGCTATATCGAGGCGCACGGCACAGGTACCTCATTAGGCGATCCAATCGAGGCGCAGGGTCTCAAGAGCGCATTCGCTGAGTTGGGCGCAGGGTTGCCGGTGGCGTATTGCGGCTTAGGTTCGGTGAAGAGCAATATCGGACACTTGGAACTGGCCGCCGGTGTGGCTGGTCTGATCAAAGTACTATTGCAATTGCAGCACCAGACCTTGGTCAAAAGCTTGCACTGCGAGGAACTAAACCCGCTGCTTGCTTTGAGCGACAGTCCATTCTATGTGGTGCAGCAAGCCTGCGCTTGGGAAGCCTTACGAGATCGACAAGGGCAGGCGTTGCCACGCCGCGCGGGAGTGAGTTCGTTTGGCTTTGGTGGCGTGAATGCGCATGTTATCGTTGAGGAATATGTGGCGCCACAGAAGGCTCCGACGGTGGTGAGCGGACCGGTAGTTGTATTGCTATCGGCCAGGAGTGAGGAGCGACTGAGGGATCAGGCGCAGCAGTTGCTGGCCTATCTGGAGCGCCAGGCTGAGGTGAACCTGGCTGACTTGGCGTATACGCTACAAGTGGGGCGCGAGGCGCTGGGGGTGAGATTGGCGCTGCTGACGACATCCATGAGTACGCTGAAGGAGCAACTATCAGGCTATGTACGTGGCGAGGCAGCGCAAGAGGATACGTTCCATGGTGAGGCGAAACGCGAACACGATACCTTGGCGGTATTCCGGGCCGATGAGGAATTTCAAGAAGTAATCAGTAAGTGGATGGCCCTTGGCAAAGTGGGCAAACTGGCTCAATTATGGATGCAGGGGCTGGAGGTGAAGTGGGCGCAGTTATATGGCGCAGTGAAGCCGCAGCGGATCAGTCTACCGACCTATCCGTTCGCTAAGGAGCGGTACTGGGTGTCGCAAGGACTGGAGCTGGCAACAGTGACCGGAGCGGAGTTTTTGCTGCACCCACTGATCCACCGTAATACGTCGGACTTAATTGAGCAGCGCTATAGCACGACTCTGACGGGGGAGGAGTGGTTTCTGCGTGATCATGTGGTGCGCGGTGAGCGGATCGTGCCAGGGGCGGTGCAACTAGAGTGGGCGCGTGCGGCGGTGGCGTTGGCTAGCCGCATGGACGCGGAGCAAACGGTTATTTTGGAAACGGTGGCATGGTTGCGCCCGCTGAAAGTTTTAGACGTGCTGGAGGTCCATATCAGCCTGGAAGTGCAGGAGGATGGCCAGATTGCCTTTGAGATGTATAGCGGCAATGATGACGAAACGGTCGTGTATAGCCGCGGCACAGCGCGGCTTGCCGAAGTGCGTGACGCGCCGCGGGTAGATCTGGCGACGCTGCTTGGGCAATGCAGTCAGACGTTAACGTCTGCGGTGTGCTATGCCCGCTTTGCGCATCTGGGCTTGGAGTATGGCGCAAGCTTCCAAGTGTTAAGCGCCTTACAGGTGGGTCCGAACGTGGTGGTAGGATCGTTGCGTTTGCCGGGCAAGGCCGCGGGAGGCTATACCTGGCTGCCTCAACTCTTGGACGGAGCGCTGCAAACGAGCCTGGGGCTGACGCAGGACGAGAGTCTGGCATTATCGTTTGCAGTTGAACAAGTAAGGCAGTGGGGCGAAGTGCCAACCGAGGCATGGGCTGTGGTGCGGCCGCGGGAGGGTGAGAGTGCAACCATGCACACGCTGGACATCGACATCGCTGACGCAAGTGGCATCGTAGCATTGCGCTTGAGCGGTTGCAGTATACGTATTGTGCAGGATAGCGTGGAGCGTGAGATCGCTGTGCCACAGACGGTAATTAAAGCTCCTTTAGCACCGAGCGTAGCACTGCCGCCGGCTACTGAGAGTGTGCTGCCGCCGGTGACGCAGCATGACCTAATGGATCTCGATGCGCGCTTGGCCCAGTTGCTGCAAGCGCAATTGGATAGCGTTGGCGGGTTCGCAGCAAACGCTCAACCGAGTGCACCCTACGCGCGCTGGTGGCAGCACAGTCGACGCTTGTTGGCCGAACGGGGACTGCCGATGCAAGCAGCGCCAGATCCATCCGTATTATGGGCTCAGTGGGATGCGTATCGTGACGCTGTACAGAATGATCCAGCACTCAGTGCTCAGATTCGTTTGGTCGATGCAGCGCTGCGAGCGTTACCGTCCGTGCTACGCGGCGACACGCTCGCGACAGAGGTGCTGTTCCCACAAGGACAGTTGGCTTTAGTTGAAGGGGTATACCACGATCACCCGGTCGCGGACTACTTTAATACCGTGCTGGCTGAACGCTTAATGACGTATGTACAGGCACGGCGACAGACTGACCCGATGACACCATACCGCATTTTGGAAATCGGTGCGGGTACGGGCGGAACCAGCATGGCACTGTTTAAACAGTTAGCGCCGTATGCGTTGCAGATCGAGGAATATGCCTACACGGATGTATCGCCCGCTTTCTTGCTACATGCGCAGGAGCGCCATGTGGCGCAGGCTCCCTATCTACGCACACAACGCTTAGACATCGAGCGCTCGCCGCTGGAGCAAGGATTTGAGCTAGGGCGCTATGACGTGGTGTTGGCAACCAACGTGCTGCACGCCACGCGCGATATTCGGCGCACGGTACGCCATGCTAAGGCCCTGCTTAAGGACAATGGCTTGTTGTTACTCAACGAACTGACGAATACAGGCCTCTTTGCGCATTTGACGTTTGGGCTGTTGGACGGCTGGTGGCTGGCTGAGGACCAAGAATTGCGGATAACGGGTACCCCGGCGTTGGCGCCGTCAACGTGGCGGCAAGTGTTGGAGGCTGAGGGCTTCGGTGCGCTCCAATTTCCTGCTGAAGCAGCACACGACTTAGGCCAGCAAATTGTGGTCGCGGTGAGTGATGGCCAGGTGCAACCGCAGTGTAGTGAGGTACCGCTGACCTCAGCGCATGCACCCATCAGAACCGTGAGTCAGGTAACGATGTCTCAAACGATGTTGTTAGCACCGCGTTGGAAGGCGCGAACACTAATCCCCTCTGCCGATTTACCAACGTACGCGGTGCACGGAGTATTGCTGTGTGAGGTAGGTACGCGTGATGCATCGATAGTTGAAGTGTTCACCACCACACTACCATTAGCGCAGTGCGAACGATTGACGGCAACCGGCACGCTGGCCGAGCGCTATGTCTGCTACGCTCAAAAGGTGGTGGCGTGGCTGCAGCGGCAAGTTGCAACGCATCCGGGAGCGTCGTTGTTTTTGCAACTGGTCACCCCTAACGCGGATGAAGGCGCGGTATTGCAAGGGTTAAGCGGGTTACTGCGCAGCGCACAGCAGGAATACCCGCAGCTGGTGGCTCAAATAGTGGCGGTGGACGTCGACGCACCAGCGTTAGTACTGGCGCAATGGCTGCAGGCCGAAGCGGCTGCGCCGACACCGATGGTGCGTTATGCGCAAGGACGCCGTGAGGTCTGGGATTTTGAGGACTTGGACACAACGAACACCGTTGAGACAGTATTACCCTGGCGTGCTAGAGGAGTCTACTTGATTACTGGCGGCTTGGGCGGTTTGGGGCAGATCTTCGCGCGGGCGAGTGCACAAGTCTGTGATCCGGTGCTCATACTGGCCGGAAGAAGTGTGTTGCAGCCGGCATACGAAGAGGTGCTGGAAGCATTACGCGCCTTGGGCGCGCGCGTGGTATACCGGACGCTGGACGTGGGCGATGCAGTAGCGGTGACGGCCCTAATCGCAGACATTATGGCCGAGTATGGAGCACTGAATGGCGTTATTCATAGTGCAGGGGTACTGCGCGACGGTCTACTGGCGACCAAGACGGCGCAAGCATTGCAGGAGGTGCTGATACCTAAGGTAGATGGATTGGTGGCGCTGGATGAGGCAACCCGAGACATCGATTTGGACTGGCTGGTACTGTGCTCGTCGCTGGTGACCGTGTTGGGTAATGTAGGGGTGACCGACTATGCGGCGGGCAATGGCTTTCTGGATGCTTATGCGCAATACAGGGAGGGCCTGGTACGTCAGGGCTTACGGCATGGCCGCACCCTTTCGGTGGGCTGGCCGTTATGGGCCGACGGTGGCATGCAACTGGATACAGCCACCCAAGAGCGCATGCGGCAAGTGATGGGGATGGAGGCGTTACCTAGTGAGGCAGGTATTAGCGTTCTGTATCGAGCGTTGCATCAGGCGGCAGCACATGTGGTGGTGGGGTATGGCGATCGAACCCGTATGCTGCAACATGTGCAAACCGGATACGGAGCGCCGATGTCGGCGCGGTCTAAAAAAACAGCAGTGATAGACTCCGAGCGGACTAAAATCGTCTCGAACGAGCTACAAGTGCGAGTGGAGCATGCTCTGACAGAGTTAATCGCGGCCCAATTGAAGATTGCGCGAGAGGAACTGAAACGAGATATCCCTCTGAGTGAATTTGGTTTTGACTCGATCCTATTATCAGGCTTTAGCAGCGTGCTGAATCGCACCTACGGCCTCAAATTGAGTCTCACCGTGTTCTTCGAGTACCGGACGATTGCGGCGTTAGCGGAATATCTGACGCGAGAGCAGGCGGCCGTTATGGCGAAATCGCTTGCGGCGATGGTCGACGTCCAGGCCGATGCCGGCGAAAGGGCGGTGCTGGTGGTGCCAGCTTCTTGGCGCGGACGCAAGCGCCTGCCTCTTGCCAGCCCAATGACCGCTGTCGCTCCCGCCGTGCCAAGCCGAACCTCTCAGACCACCGTACCCACAGCGTACATCTCACTTGATCCGGAGCTGGCGAAGGTTGGCTCGATTCGCTCCCTGAATGAGCGTCAGCGGCTTTTTGCAGGAGAACTCGAGCGTCTTGACAAAAGGTTATGCCCTATCAGCATAGGAGCGCTGTCAGAAGCGCTGGCTCCTTATGCTAATCAGTTCGAAGTTGCCGAAGATCTAGCGGGAGATTTGTGGATTTTCATCCAGACTGGCCCCGGCAATACATTTAACTTGGCTAGTCTAAAGGCATTGCTTGGGGTCTTCACAGCGATCCGTGACTTCGCAGATTTTTCTCGGACGAGGTTTATTTATTTCTCCCATCGTGGCAAGCATTTTTCGCTAGGTGGGGACCGAAAGTCCTTTCTCGACGGCGTCCAACGTAGTGATACCGATGCGATCATTGAGCTTGGCGAGACCTATAAGTCGGTCTTAGACATCCTAGCCGTTTTACCCTGTCTAATCATCGGGGCGGTCTACGGCAGCGCCCAAGGGGGAGGGATGGAACTCTTAATGATGACCGATCTCCAGTTCGTCTGGCCAGGTCTGAAAATGGGCTTACCCGAATCGCGCTCAGGCTTGATCGCCGGCATGGGAGGTATGAGCTATCTGAGTTCGGTAATCGGTCCGGTTCGTGCGTTGCGTTTAAATGTGACGGGGGAACTTATCTCGAGCGAGACAGCCGTATCTTACGGGTTGATCTCGCACTTGAGCGAGAGCCCTTTTTCCGATGCGCTGGCTTTGCGGGATGCAGACTTTGACCTTGACGCTGCGATCGCTGCCCGGAAGGTTATCACGGGGTCGAAATACGAAATCCTCAAGAAAGACCTTGATGTCTTTTGCAGCTTTCTTTGCAGTGGAACCTTTCTGGCAAGGCAGAGCAGAATCCATGCAGATTTTGAGGTAATCGAAACAATGAATGCGTTGCCGTGAGCCGAAAGTGTGGTAATTGGCCTGTCTTATACTCGCAGTCATCATCGAAAACGAATGTATACTTCTTTACATCACTTGGATTTCGTCCTTGAAGGTTGAAAATATATGCATCGCATCGTGATTGTGGGGGGCGGTGCCGGCGGGCTTGAGCTTGCAACCCGCCTAGGTAACCGTCTTGGCGCCCGCCAAACCGCTCAAATTGTCTTGGTTGACCGCAACCCGACCCATCTTTGGAAGCCGCTCCTGCATGAAGTTGCTGCCGGCAGCATGGATCCATTTATGCATCAGCTTGAGTACGCGGCCCAAGCACATTGGCATCACTTTAAATTTCAACTCGGTGCATTGAGCGGTCTTAATCGTGTAGCGAAGACCATTACGCTGGCCGCTGTGCATGACCTTGATGGCTCTGAATTATTGCCTTCTCGCGAGTTGGCGTATGACACCCTCGTGATAGCCATCGGCAGCACCACGAATTTTTTTGGGGTAGCAGGTGCTCAGCAATACGCGCAGGCGTTGGATACTGCAGCGCAAGCACAAGCGTGCCATCGTCGTTTACTGGCTGCATGCATGCGCGCTGATGCAAACCCAGGTAGTTCTGATGCACGGCCGCGGATCCAAATTGCGATTGTTGGCGGAGGGGCAACCGGCGTTGAACTATCGGCTCAATTGCGTCAAACCGCCCAAATATTAGCCACCTATGGTTTACACCCGCTGGACCCCAAGCATGATATCGGTATCGTGCTGATTGAAGCGGGGCCGCGCATCTTGCCGGCTTTGTCTGAACATGTCTCAAAAGCAACCGCTGCCTTGCTCACTAAACTCAATGTTGAAATCATGGTGAACGAGCAAGTGGCCAGTGTCTCGGATAAAGCACTGTACACGGCGAGCGGCAAAACCCTATCCGTAGATCTCACCGTATGGGCCGCGGGCATTAAAGCACCCGCCATACTCAGTCAACTGGATGGGCTGGCAACGAATCCACGGGGTCAGTTGAAGGTCCATGCCACGCTGCAAACTGAAACCGATCCTGACATTTTTGCCTTTGGCGACTGTGCCAGCTGTCCGTGGCCAGAGCAGAACACAACCATCCCCCCGCGCGCGCAAGCTGCACATCAGCAGGCCAATTTTTTGCGACGCGCATTAACGCGCCGGCTTAAAGGCGCGCCGCTGCCTAATTTCCGTTATCGTGATTTTGGCTCACTGGTTTCGCTAGGTCACTTTAGCGCGGTAGGTCATTTAATGGGCGGGGTGATGGGCGGCAGTCTATTTATTGAGGGACTGTTTGCTCGTTTTATGTATATGTCATTGTATCGGCTGCATATTGCCGCGTTACATGGTTTTATACGCATGGCAACGGATACGGTGGCGCATTGGTTACGCCGCTCAATTTCGCCGCGGGTGAAGTTGCATTAGAGGGGTGTTCGCTGAGCTAGTATGATCGTCGTACGGATTTCTTGGCATCGAGCGTGCGCCAAACACGTTCGCTGGCGGCCGAGCAATTACATAGAGGAAGTTTGGGGCTATCCCGTTTGCAACTTTCAATTTTTGACAAACAAATTGCTTGATTATCGCGGCCAGGAAGTGCTGTTACTGGAAATAGCCAATCCATTTGGCACTGTCGTAGCGGCTCATCTGGCTGGACTGGAAACCCGCTCTGCGCCGGAAGCTCGCTATGCTTCAAAGCTTACTTTGACCCGCAAGCTTTACGATAAAGGTTTAGATCGAGAAGCGATTAGTAATTTATACATTTTTATCGATGGGATCTTGACTTTACCAGAAAATTTAGAAATTCGTTATAATTTATCTATCAAGGAATTAGAGCAGGAGCGCAATATGCCATATGTAACTAGCATTGAACGTCTGGGCAGACAGGAAGGTTTGCAGGAGGGTCTGCAAGAAGGTTTACAGCGAGGACGCCGAGAAGAAGCGAGTGCCATCGTTCAGAATTTGAGAGCGATGGGAATGGACAATGCTTTCATTGAGAAGGGTACTGGGCTGAGTGAGAAAGAAATCACCACGATCCTTAAGCAAACGCGTTAAGGGGGCGATAGCTCATACTCTAACTGCATGTCCTTATACACAACTCAAAGCACCTGATTTTCGCGCGCCCAGCGGAGTCCGTGTACAAAGGTAGCAATCTGCTGCAGGCCCTGCCAGATACCGGGCTCCCCATTCCCCTTGCGGCCTAGGAAGCTGCCCAGCATCGCAACCAGTCGCACGACTTCATTGAGTGTGGGCGCTTCCGGGCACGCTTTTTTCCATGAGCACATACGCAGCTTGCCATTCTTCTCGCTCAAACAGCAGTTCAGCATCAGATCAGGGCAGATACGGCCAACCGCATCAGGCGGGCAATTCGCCATGCCACCACCATATAGACCGCCAGCGCGCGTTCGAGCTTTTCGATCGTGCCAACTGCAGCGCCTCGACGCGACAGCCGTTTTTGAGCACATGGAAGAAAGTCTCAATCTCCCAGCGTGCTCGGTACCAGTCAATAAACTCACTTGTCGTGCCTGCATTTGGGGTAGAAGTGATGCGCCGGGTGCTCCATCAAAACTGCGGCTCAGCAATGGCCGGATACTTGGCTTTCTTTGACCTAGCATTTGGAGCAGTCATACCTTTGGCAGGGCTTCTTGCGGATAAATTCGAGATTAGGGCTGTTTACATGTTGGGTTTTTTGTGCGCTTTTGCTGGTCTGATGATCACGATTAAAATGAGTCAGATGAGGGCCCCTGTTTTGGAGCCGATAAACTCTTGAAATGAGGTCTTTGACATCCTCACCGGCCTAAAGGGACGTCGAGCAAATCAGCATAGAAGATGCGGGACACCCGCTTAGTTCCAAATGATATAAAAGGTTAATCCATCGTCAATCGAATAAATCAAAAAATAATTGAAAAACTAAAGTAAAGTGTTGAAAACTTGAAGCTCCTTAATGCTGAGAAATGGCAGCGATGAAAAGGTATGAGTTGTTTAGCTGAGTGCTTGTTTGTTGGTCCATAACAATTAAGAGAGAACCGCATTATGCTAGATGTCGTCAATGGATTTGCCAATGGTTGGGTTGCAACACCTGTCATTAGCGCATTTGCGTGGCATGGAGTTTTCGAGGCGATGTCAACGCGACCGATGACGCTCAAGAAACTGGCGTCACGCTGTCGGGGCAACGTGGGACACTTACATGCAGCACTTCGGCTCTTATATGAATTAGGTTGGATAGAATGGCTTGAGCTGGACCAGTATGAGGCAACTAAAGGCGCCGCCCTTGTCCGGCAGTTGCCGAACGATTTGGCAGATTTGATACATTTGTCGATGACGCATGCGTTGGAGGCTGAGCAGCCCGCGCGCTTGCTGCTCTGGCTAGAGCGCTGTGGCACGGGCTGGGCTGGCGCTGATCCGGCCGTAGTCAACGTGTTGGACGGTGCTTTGTTGGCGCCCCTGCTGGCCAAGCTGGCGACGCTAGGCAATCACGTGCTCGAACAGGCTCAGCCAAACGAAATATCAATTGCTGCGTTACAAGCCATTCAGAGTTTGTTTGTTCAACGTGGCTGGGGACAAGTCGGGGCCGCTGGTTTTCGGTTGACACCAAGCGGTGGGGCCTTGTTGGCGAGTAGCGGGGCTTTGGGGGTGGTGGTGTCTTATGCGACGATGTTTGGTGGCATCGATGACTTACTATTTGGCAAGGCAGAAGGGGTATTCGACGCGGATGAACATGGGCATGAATCTCATATAGACCGCACTTTGAATGTCACGGCCAGCGGCGTGCAGCATCAAAGCCACTTTGCCGAGCTGGATACCCTCATTTTGCGTATCTTTGATCAATCCCCTCTGGCTAATCAACCGCGTTATGTGGCGGATATGGGATGCGGAGACGGGAGTTTATTGCGCCGGATCTACGAGCTTGTCAAAACACGATCGGCCAGGGGCCAGGCCCTGACAGAATATCCGCTTACCCTGATCGGAGCAGACTACAATGCGCTGGCGCTCGAAGCCACAGGAAAAACCTTGGCGGGTTTGCCGCATGTGCTGGTGCGGGCGGATATCGCAGACCCGCAGCAACTGATAGCCGATTTAGCTGCCGCAGGTATTACAGATCCAGAAAACATTCTGCATGTGCGTTCTTTCTTGGATCATGATCGCCCTTTTTTGCCTCTTGAGGATAAGAGCGCTGCTCGGCGCCAGGAGGAGGTGAAGGGTACGGGCGTGTATGTTGCGCGTGACGGTGGTGAGATTAAGGCAGCCCATGCCGTGCAGGGCTTGGTGGAGCATCTGCGCCGCTGGCGTAAAGCCATTTCCCGCTTTGGCTTGCTTGTATTGGAGGTCCATTGTTTGCCGCCAGTCACCGTCAAGCGCTTGGGAGATCTGACGGAAAGCGCTCATTTCGATGCCTATCATGCCTTCTCTGGCCAGCAACTGGTTGAAGCCCCGATTTTTTTAGCGGCCGCAGCAGAGGCGGGGCTTTTTCCGGAAGAGGGCATGTCACAGGCTATCCCTAAGCAGATGGACTTTACCCGTATTTCTCTACATCGTTTGGTACCCCAACCTTATACCGTCCGGCATCCGATCCGCTCTGATCTACGCCGGCTTAAGCAACTCGACCGGATCTGCCAGCCGAAAGCGCTTCATACGCCTATCGCGGAAATAAAGCGGCGGGTGTGCGATCTTGCCCAGGAGCAGTGGGTGTTGGAGTTCGGCGGACAGATTGTGGCGGCGCTATATACACAGCGCATCGAGTCTCTCGACGCTCTGCGCCGCGCTTGCTATAAGGATATGGCGCGCTTACATCGGTCAGAAGGCCGTTGTGTACAACTGTTAGGATTGTTTGTTGCGCCTGAGATGAAGGGGCGGGGGTTCAGTGATGCGCTGATCGGCTTGATCCTGGCCTATAGTGCCACGCTGGATGGGGTAGACGCTGTGGTGGGGGTCACGCGCTGCGCACACTTTATCCGGCGCCAACAAGCATGTAGCCTCGATGACTATATCCAGTCAAGCAACGAACAGGGCCAGTTGCTCGATCCGATGTTGCACTTTCACACTTCGCATGGAGCGGTCCTGCGTGAAGTGCTAAGGAGATTCCGGCCGGAGGATACAGATAATGAGGGGGCTGGAATTCTCATCGAATACCCGTTGCGTCCTAGAGGCGCTGCCGTTGCCAAGACCGAGGTCCAGCAAGCTGTCCCTGAGCGTGCCATGCAAGTCGCTGATCAGATCGAGCCAGTCGTATCTAGCACGGTGATGCAGGTACTGGGCAGTCAACGGGCTGCGTTTTATGGCGCCCAAGTACCGTTGATGGAAATGGGGCTGAGTTCGCTGGAATTGCTTGAATTACGAATGCTGTTAGGAGCCCGTCTGGGAGAATCGTTGCCCTCGACGTTCTTATTCAGCTATGGCACGCCCGCGGCGATTATGGGGTATTTTATGGCGCGGCCAAATGCCACCCCAGCATTGCAAACAACCGTAACTTCAACTACAGCCTCAAGCAGAACTGTGCTTGCTTCACAGGGCCACGGCCTACGGCCGGAATCCAGCCAGTCTGATGAAGCTATCGCGCTCATCGGTATGGCTTGCCGTCTGCCTGGTGGCGTCAATACGCCAGCCCAGCTGTGGGAAAAATTGCTGGCGGCGCATGATCTTGTTGGTCAGCTGCCCGCCAGCCGGCAAGCGCTGTGGTGGGGCCAAAACGACTTATGCCGTTGGCAGGGAGGCTTCCTGAGTGAAGTCGATCGCTTTGACGCGGGATTTTTCCGTATTTCTCCGCGCGAGGCGGAACTCTTGGATCCGCAGCAACGATGTTTGTTGGAGGTGGCTTGGGAAGCACTGGAATCCGCCGCAATTGCGCCGGCAATGCTACGTGGTACGCGTAGCGGGGTCTTCGTGGGGATGATGGCAGGTGACTACGAAGGGCTGATTGCACAGCATGGGAGCGAGGCTGATCTCAACGCGCACTTTGCCACTGGCAATGCGTGTTCGGTAGCTGCAGGTCGGCTGTCGTATTTTTTCGATTGGCAGGGTCCTGCACTCAGTATCGATACCGCCTGCAGTTCATCCCTAGTGGCGGTGCATACAGCATGTCGTAGTTTGTTGGGCGGGGAGTGCAACCTGGCTTTGGCCGCAGGCGTTAATTTGTTGCTTGATGAGAAGCGGTTCCTGGCGTATGAACAGGCAGGCATGCTCTCGCCTCATGGACGTTGCCGGACGTTCGATGCGTCGGCCGATGGGTATGTGCGAGGGGAAGGCTGCGCGGCGGTGATTCTGAAGCGATTGTCCGATGCGCAGGCCGACGGAGATCCGATTCTAGCGGTGCTTCGGGGCAGTGCGATCAATCAGGATGGCAGTAGCAGTGGCTTGACCGCGCCGAACCAGTTGGCACAGCAGGCAGTGATCGAAGAGGCGTTAGCCCAAGCGGGAGTCGCGCCGCACGAGATCGGCTACTTGGAGGCGCATGGTACTGGCACCAAGCTAGGAGATCCGATCGAGGTGATGGCCGCGGCTCAAGTGCTTGGAGTGGGACGGCCGGATGATCAGCCCCTTTTAGTTGGCTCGCTAAAGAGTTCAATTGGCCATTTAGAAGCGGCCGCCGGTATCGCAGGACTGATCAAGACTGTGCTGTCGATACAGCATGGGGTGATGCCGGTGCAGCTGCACTTTGAGACACCGAATCCTCATATTCCTTGGGCGCGCTTGCCGGTACGAGTGGTGACGCAAACCCAGGCTTGGCCGGCGGGGCGCAAACGTGCGGGGATTAGTTCATTTGGCTTTAGCGGTACCAATGCGCATGTCATCGTTGAAGAGCATGTTGCGCCGCAGAGAGTACCCACGGTATTGAGTGGCTCCGTAGTAGTGGTTCTATCGGCCAGGAATGAGGAGCGGTTGCGGGACCAGGTGCAGCAGTTGCTAGTATACCTAGAGTGCCAGGATGAGGTGAATTTGGCAGACTTGGCATACACACTTCAGGTGGGACGCGAGGCGCTGGGTGTGAGATTGGCACTAGTGGCGGCTACCGTAGAGAATCTGCAGGAGCGACTACCACGCTATGCGCGAGGCGAGGTGGATCAAGAGGACATGTATCACGGCAGAGTCAATCGTGAGCAAGACATCTTTCCAGTGTTGCGGGCTGATGAGGAGTTTCAGGAAACCCTAGGTAAGTGGATTGCCCGCGGCAAGGTGGGCAAGCTAGCGCAGTTGTGGGTGCAGGGGCTAGAGGTAGAGTGGGGGCAGTTATATGGTCAGACGAAGCCGCAGCGAATCAGTCTGCCGACCTATCCCTTCGCCAAGGAGCGATACTGGGTGTCGCAGAAAGGGATGCAAGGGCAAGGTGGGCTAGAGCGTCAACTGCATCCGTTAGTACACCGAAACACGTCAAATTTGAGTGAGCAGCGCTTTAGTACGACGCTCACGGGCGAGGAGTTCTTCCTGCGCGATCACGTGGTGCAAGGCGAGCGGGTGGTGCCGGGGGCGGCCCAACTGGAGTGGGCACGCGCGGCGGTGACGCTAGCCAGCGGTGGTGAGGTTGGCACGGCAGGGCTATCGGTTCTGTTGCAGGAAGTGACGTGGCTACGCCCGCTGGTAGTGGTGCAGCCGCAGGAAGTGCAGATTGGTCTTGAGATGCAGGAAGACGGCCGTATTCGCTTCGAGATTTACAGTGGCAGTGGGGATGAGGCGGTAGTGTACAACCAGGGTTGGGCCCAGTTGAGCAAGGTGGGTGAAACGCCACAGGTGGATCTGGCCGCGCTGCGAGGGCAATGTGAGCAGACGTTGACAGGCGAGGCGTGTTATGCGCGGTTTACGCAACTGGGGTTGGGTTACGGTCCGAGCTTCCAAGTTTTACACGAATTGCGGCTAGGCAATAACGTAGCGATGGGCGCCTTGCGCTTGACGGCAGAGGTGCCCGCCGGCTATGCGTGGTTACCGAATGTGCTAGACGGGGCACTGCAGACGAGTGTGGCGTTGACGCAAGACAAGACTGACGTGCCCCTGGCGCTGCCGTTCACAGTGGCGCAAGTGAGGCAATGGGGTGAGTTGCCAACGCTGGCGTGGGCGGTGGTGCGCCCGGGAGCGGGCGACAGCGCGGCAATCCGCAAGCTCGATGTCGACATCGTCGATGCCAGTGGGCGGGTAGCACTGCGCCTAAGCGGCTTCAGTACACGACTCTTGCATGAGGCAGTCGATTACGCCGAGGTAGCTGCTCAGACGGTGCCAACACCGCTTGCTTTGCCGGTACCCGTCTTGGTGGGCGAGTTGACGCTAGCGCCGGTGTGGGAAGGGGCAGTAGACGAGACAGAAGAAACGCATGAAGCCTGGCCGCTTCCTCAGCAGCAAGTGATGTTGGTGGGCGCCCCAGAACCTGCGCAGTCAGCCTGGCTGGAGCGTTACCCACAGGCGAAAAGGATTTTGTTGACAGGTACGGAGAGTATGGAAGCGTTGATCGAACGCTTCCATAGTGATTCGCCTTTGGATCATCTGGTGTGGTGGGTGCCACCCGCCAATGCGGTGGCAACGCAACTAGGATTCAAGTTGCACAAAGCGCTGCTGGCGCTGGGTTACGGCTCACGGTCGCTGGGCCTGACGGTGGTGACGCAGCAAGCGCAAGCAGTGTGGCCGAGGGAGGCAGTCGATGCCACCGCCGCTGGCGTACACGGCTTGATGGGCTCACTGTCCAAGGAGTATGCGCACTGGCGGGTGCGGCTGCTCGATGTGCCGGCGCACGAGGATGTACCCTTAGCGTGGCTGCTAAAGCAACCAGCCGATGGCCGGGGCGATGCGCGGGCGTATCGGCATGGTCAGGGGTACCGGCAACGGCTCGTGCCGTGCACGCTGCCTGCGGCCATGGGGTCAGCCTACCGCACGGGTGGGGTGTACGTAATCCTCGGCGGAGCGGGCGGTTTGGGGATGGCCTTAAGCGAGTATCTGATCCAACATTACCAGGCCCAAGTGGTTTGGCTAGGCCGGCGTGCCGAAGACGCAACCATCACGCAACAGTGCGCGCGGCTTGGAGCATTGGGTCCAATGCCGCTCTACCTGCAAGCGGATGCGACCGACCAGAATGCACTGGCGCTGGCGCATGCAATGATCCGGGAGCGTTTCGGTGCGATCCACGGGGTGGTGCATGCAGCGATTGTGCTAGCTGACCGCAGTTTGGCGCAGATGGATGAAGCGACCTTCGAGGCGGCATGGTCGGCCAAGGTGGCCACCACGGAACATCTGACTGAGGTGTTCGGCCAGGAGAAGCTGGATTGGCTGGTATTCTTTTCATCGATCCAGAGCTTCATGAAGCCGCCAGGGCAGAGCAACTATGCGGCGGGGTGCTGCTTTGCGGATGCGTTTGCGCAAGGGATGGGCGCTCGGTCCTACCCGGTGAAGGTAATGCACTGGGGCTATTGGGGCAGTGTGGGGATAGTGGCCTCAGCGCCCTACCGCGAGCGGATGGCGCAGATGGGTATGGGTTCGATTGAGTCGCCCGAGGCGATGGCTACACTGGAGCAGTTGCTGGCCGGGCCGGTGGATCAACTGGTGTTTGTGAAGACGACACAGACTGCGGTGGCCGATGTATTGGGAATTGAGGCGCACGAGACGGTGACAGCGCTGCCCGTTGCGCCAGCTGTGGCGCTGCCGCAGGTGGAGGCGGCGCTGCCCGAGGGGGCGGCACAGGATATCACGGATCTCGAAGTGCAGCTCGCACCGTTGCTGCGGGTGCAGTTGGCTGCCCTGGGGTGGCTTACAGCGGATACGCTCCCACCCGCATCATATACGCGTTGGCACGCCCACAGTCTGCGCTGGCTGGAGGCGCGCGGGCTGCTCGCACAGACACCAGGCGATCCCGCCGAATGTTGGGCGCAATGGGAAGTGTATTGCGCCACCGCTCAAGACAAGCCGACGCTGCGGGCCCAGGTCCAATTGGTGGATGTCACGCTGCGGGCTTTGCCCGCCGTGCTGCGCGGCGAGATTGCGGCGACCGAGGTGCTGTTCCCGCAAGGGCGGTTAGATCGGATGGAAGGCGTGTACCGCAATCATCCAGTAGCGGACTACTTCAATGCGGTGCTTACCGAGCGACTTATCGCGTATGTGCAAGCGCGCTTGCAAGCCGATCCGCAGGCCAAGCTACGCATACTCGAGATTGGTGCGGGCACCGGCGGCACCAGTACGATGATGTTTGCACAACTGGCGCCGTATGCGTCGCAGATCGAGCAGTATTGTTATACGGATGTGTCGGCGGCATTTCTGCTGCATGCGCAGCAGCACTACGCACCGCAGGTGCCGTATCTGCATACGCAGAAACTCGACATCGAGCGTGCACCGAAGGAGCAGGACTTCGCGTTGGGTTACTACGACGTCATAGTGGCAGCCAATGTTCTACATGCTACACATGATATTCGCCGTACGGTGCGCCATGCCAAGACACTCCTCAAGGGCAACGGTTTGTTGTTGCTCAATGAACTGACAGACATGGGTCTGTTTGCACACTTGACGTTTGGGTTGCTGGACGGCTGGTGGTTAGCCGAGGATAGTGCGTTACGGATCGCGGGTACACCTGGGCTGACTTCGCCGATGTGGCAGCAGGTGCTGGCAGCGGAGGGCTTTGAGACCATCACCTTCCCTGCTGAGGCGGCGCACGGGCTAGGCCAGCAGATCGTGGCGGCTTTCAGCAATGGCGTAGTGCGGCAGCCACACCAAGTCGAAGCGCTAATCAGTCCGATGCGTTCCGCTGTACGGCCTGTTCAGGCCACGGTCCGCGCACCAGGCGCGAGCGAGCGGCACTTGCCGGTTACCGCAACGGTTCTGAACGCTAGCCTGAGCACGGCGGGTGAGTTGTCGTCGCGGCTAGAGTCTGCGTTGAGTGAGGTGATTTCGGCACAACTAAAGATTGCGCGAGAAGAACTGGAGCGAAATACGCCGCTCAGCGAATTTGGTTTTGACTCGATCACGCTGACAGGTTTTAGCCACGCGTTGAACCAGAAGTACGGTTTGACTTTGAGTCCAACGATATTTTTCGAGTACTCGACGATTGCAACGCTAGCCGCTTATCTAGCGCGGGAACACCAAGCGATGCTAGCGCCCGCGTTTGTGGTGTCGGAGCAGATCTGTCCAGATATCGGTGCCGTTCTTCCACTCTCTTCCCCTATTCTTCGGCGCCGGCGGGAAAGGGGTACAGCGATAATGCAGGGGGATGATGCGAGTAAGCGCGATGTGATTAAGAACGAGCCGATCGCAGTCATCGGCATGAGTGGATGTTTCCCGCAAGCTGAGGATCTCGACGCTTTGTGGGCAAATTTGCTAGCAGAGCGCGATAGCATCGGGGCATTGCCGGCGAACCGCTGGGAGCGCGGGTTGGCGCCGGCGATTCGCCATGCCGGGGTGATCGAAAATATAGACGAATTTGATCCCCTCTTTTTTGGCATCTCGCCCCGTGAAGCGCAAGGGATGGATCCGCAGCAGCGGCTGCTGATGTTGTATGTGTACCGGGTGATCGAGGATGCAGGGTACTCGGTGCAGAGTCTGTCGGGTAGCGCCACGGCGTTGCTGGTAGGGACCTCCGCCGGTAACGGTTATGGGCAGTTGCTGACGCAAGCGGGCGAGAAGGTGGCAGGGTACAGCGCGGCGGGACTGGCGGGGTCGATGGGACCGAACCGGATGAGCTACTGGCTAAATTGGCATGGGCCGAGTGAACCAATCGACACGGCGTGTTCGAGTTCGCTGGTCGCGGTGCACCGGGCGCTGGAGTTGCTGCGTAGCGGGCAGTGCGCGCAGGCGGTGGTGGGCGGGGTCAACACGCTGCTGTCGATGGAGATGCACGAGAGTTTTATCCAGGCTGGCATGTTGAGCGCGGATGGACGCTGTAAGACTTTTTCAGCACAGGCGGATGGCTATGTGCGCGGGGAAGGCGTAGGTATGGTGTTCCTCAAACCGCTGTCGGCGGCTGAGCGAGATGGTGATCATATTTACGGCTTGATTAAAGGTAGTGCGACCAATCATGGCGGGCGTGCTCATTCGCTAACGGCGCCGAACCCGCGAGCGCAAGCTGATCTGATCAAGGCTGCGCTGCAACAAGCGGGCGTGGAGCCGGGCACGGTAAGCTACATCGAGGCGCACGGCACAGGCACCGAATTAGGCGATCCGATCGAGATACAGGGACTCAAGAGCGCGTTCGCAGAACTGGCCTCAGAACTGCCGGCGCAGAGTTGCGGCTTGGGGACAGTGAAGAGCAATATCGGGCACTTAGAATTGGCCGCGGGTGTGGTAGGCCTGATCAAGGTGCTATTACAACTGCAGCACCAGACCTTGGTTAAAAGCTTGCATTGCGAAGAACTGAATCCGCTGCTGGCTTTGAACGATAGTCCATTCTATGTGGTGCAGAAAACGGGCGCGTGGGAAGCATTAAGAGATCAGCAAGGGCAGGTATTGCCACGCCGAGCTGGGGTGAGTTCGTTTGGTTTTGGTGGCGTCAATGCGCATGTCATCGTTGAGGAATACATTGGGCCACAGAGGGCGCCGACGGTATCAAATGGGCCCGTAGTAGTGGTGCTATCGGCCAGGAGCGAGGCGCAGTTGCGGGATCAGGTGCAGCAGTTGCTGGCGTATCTGGAGCGCCGGGCTGAGGTGAACCTGGCTGACCTGGCCTATACGTTACAGGTGGGGCGTGAGGTGCTAGGAGTGCGCTTGGCGCTGATAGTGACTGCGATTGAGCCTCTGCAGGAGCAGTTATTGCGCTACATGCAGGGCGAGGGCGAATTGGAGGGCATGTATTACGGCAAGGTTAAACGTGAACAAGATACCTTGTCGGTGTTTCGGGCCGATGAAGAATTGCAGGAAGCGATCGGTAAATGGGTTGTCCGCGGCAAGGTAGGCAAGCTGGCTCAGTTGTGGGTGCAGGGCTTAGAGGTAGAGTGGGGGCAGTTATACGGTCAAACGAAGCCGCAGCGGGTCAGTCTACCGACCTATCCGTTTGCCAAGGAACGGTATTGGGTGCCGCAAACGGTGGTGCAAGGTGGAGCAGAACGTCAACTGCATCCACTGGTACATCGGAATACGTCATCTTTACGCCAGCAGCGCTTTAGCACTACGCTCACCGGTGAGGAATTCTTCCTGCGCGATCATGTGGTGCAAGGTAAGCGGGTGGTGCCCGGCGCCGCCCAACTAGAGTGGGCACGCGCGGCGGTGGCGTTGGCCAGCGAGGACGATGGGGGTATAGAGGGATTATCAGTTTTGCTGCAGGACGTGACGTGGTTACGCCCACTGGCGATAGTCCAGCCGCAGGACATCTATATCGGTCTAGAGACGCAGGAAGATGGCCGTATTGGTTTTGAGATCTACAGCGGCAGTGGGGACGAGACGGTAGTGTACAGCCAGGGTTGGGCTCAACTAGCCGAGGTGGGTGAAGCGCCTAGGGTGGATCTGGAGGGGCTGCGAGGCCAATGTGAGCAGACGTTGGAGGCTGAGGCGTGTTATGCGCGGTTTGCGCAACTGGGGTTAAGTTACGGGCCGAGCTTTCAGATGCTAAACGAATTGCAGGTAGGCGATCATCTTGCAGTGGGCGCCTTGCGCTTGGCTGCAGAAGTGCCAGTCGGCTATACGTGGGCGCCAAATGTGCTAGACGGAGCACTGCAAGCAAGTGGGGGGTTGGCGTTAGGCCCGGCCGGTGCGACTCTGGCGCTGCCATTCACGGTGGCGCAAGTGAGGCAATGGGGCGAAATGCCAGTGCCGGCGTGGGCGGTAGTGCGCCCGAGTGTGGGCGACAGTGCAGCAATCCGTAAGCTTGATGTCGACATCGTCGATACCGGTGGGCGGGTGGCATTGCGCCTAAGTGGTTTCAGTACACGGCTCATGCGAGAGGCCGCCGAGCAAGCGACAGCTGTACCTCAGGTTGCCCTATTGACGCCGCAATGGACGGTGCAAGCCACGGCACAACCCGTGGCATTACCGGCGTATGGGGCGCACAGAATTCTATTTTGCGAGGTGGGCGAGGATGATTCAAAGACAGTAACCGAACTCGCCACCGCAGTGCCTGCAGCGCAGAGTGTGCGATTGACGACAACGGGCACGCTAGCGCAGCGCTATACGACCTATGCAGTGCAATTGCTGGAATGGATCCAAAAAGAGATCGCCGCCCATCCGGGCCAGACGCTGTTGCTACAACTGGTCGTGCCTAGCGAAGGCGAAGGGGCGGTGCTGCAAGGTCTGGGTGGCTTATTGCGTAGTGCGCAGCAGGAATATCCGCTGTTGGCGTGCCAGGTGGTGGCGGTAGAGGCGAAGGTATCGGTGCCAGTATTGGTACAACGATTGCGCGCTGAAGCGGTGTCGCCAACGCCGGTGGTGCGCTATGTAGAAGGGCAACGAGAGGTTTGGGGCTTGGCGTCATGGGAAGTTGAACAGACGGCGCTGCCATGGCATGACGAAGGCGTCTATCTGATTACTGGCGGTTTGGGTGGACTGGGGCAAGTGTTTGCGCGGGCCATAGCGCAGCAGGTACGCCATCCGGTACTGGTGCTGACCGGGCGCCGTGCGTTGCCGCCGTCGCAGGAGCGTGTGCTGGAGGAATTACAGACGATGGGCGCGCGGGTTGCGTACCGAGCAGTGGACGTGAGCAATGCCGTGGCAGTGGCAACCTTAGTAGCGGAAATGGTGGCGCAGTACGGGCAATTAAACGGCGTAATCCATAGCGCTGGGGTGCTGCACGACGGCTTGCTGGCGCAGAAGACCGGCGAGACCGTGCGGCAGGTGCTAGCGCCGAAGGTGGCGGGCTTGGTGGCCTTGGATGAGGCGACGCGAGAGATGGCGCTAGATTGGCTGGTGTTGTGCTCGTCGGTGGCTAGCGTGTTGGGCAATATTGGGCAGGTGGATTATGCAGCGGGTAATGGCTTCCTAGACAGCTATGCGCAGTATCGGGTGGGTTTAGTGGCAAAGGGACAACGCCAAGGCCGCACCGTTTCGGTGAGTTGGCCGTTGTGGGCCGAAGGGGGCATGCAGATAGATGCGGCCGCCCAAGAGCAGTTGCGACGAGACACTGGGCTGGAGGCAATGCCGAGTGCTACGGGCGTAACGGCACTGTGTCAGGCGCTGGGGCAGCCCGTAGCGCACGTGGTCGTGGGGTATGGCGCAGTGGCTCCTGTGCTACAACGCTTGCGGGCTGCTTGCGAAACGCCGATGCGGCTGGCATTGACAGCAATTTTGGACGCTGATGACCCAGCGATAGTGGTCGAGTTGCAGTCGCAAATAGAGTATGCGTTGACGGGGTTGATCTCAGCGCAACTGAAGATTGCGCGTGAGGAGCTGGAGCGAGATGCGCCGCTCAGCGAATTTGGTTTTGACTCGGTCATGCTGACAGGGTTGGGCAACGCCTTGAACCAGAAGTACAGTTTGCTTCTAAGTCCAACGATATTCTTCGAGTACTCGACAATTGCAGCACTGGCTGGATATCTGGCGCGGGAATACCAAGCGGAGCTAGCGCCCAAGTTTACGGCAACGGTGACGGCGCCGACCTGTCTGCAGAGCAGCACAGTGTCTTCGCCGTTCGCTCCCGCCCGCCAGCGTCGGCGGGAACGCGTTGCTGCGGCAACGCTGAGGGGCGATGTGAGTAGGCACAATACGGTCAAGGGCGAGCCGATCGCGGTGATCGGCATGAGCGGATGTTTCCCGCAAGCAGAGGATATTGATGCCTTGTGGGCAAACCTGCTAGCGGAGCGGGACAGCATCGGGGCATTGCCGGCGAGCCGCTGGGAGCGTGGGTTGGCGCCGGCGATTCGCCATGCCGGGGTGATCGAAAATATAGACGAATTTGATCCCCTCTTTTTTGGCATCTCGCCCCGTGAAGCGCAAGGGATGGATCCGCAGCAGCGGCTGCTGATGTTGTATGTGTACCGAGTGATCGAAGATGCAGGGTACTCGGTGCAGAGTCTGTCGGGTAGCGCCACGGCGTTGCTGGTAGGGACCTCCGCCGGTAACGGTTATGGGCAGTTGCTGACGCAAGCGGGCGAGAAGGTGGCAGGGTACAGCGCGGCGGGACTGGCGGGGTCGATGGGACCGAACCGGATGAGCTATTGGCTCAATTGGCATGGGCCGAGTGAACCGATCGATACGGCGTGTTCGAGTTCGCTGGTCGCGGTGCACCGGGCGCTGGAGTTGCTGCGTAGCGGGCAGTGCGCGCAGGCGGTGGTGGGCGGGGTCAATACGCTGCTGTCGATGGAAATGCACGAGAGTTTTATCCAGGCGGGCATGTTGAGCGCGGATGGACGCTGTAAGACTTTTTCAGCACGGGCGGATGGCTATGTGCGTGGGGAAGGCGTAGGTATGGTGTTCCTCAAACCGCTGTCGGCGGCTGAGCGAGATGGTGATCATATTTACGGCTTGATTAAAGGTAGTGCGACCAATCATGGCGGGCGTGCTCATTCGCTAACGGCGCCGAACCCGCGAGCGCAAGCTGATCTGATCAAGGCTGCGCTGCAACAAGCGGGCGTGGAGCCGGGCACGGTAAGCTACATCGAGGCGCACGGCACAGGCACCGAATTAGGCGATCCGATCGAGGTGCAGGGACTCAAGAGCGCGTTCGCAGAACTAGCCTCAGAACTGCCGGCGCAGAGTTGCGGCTTGGGGACAGTGAAGAGCAATATCGGGCACTTAGAATTGGCCGCGGGTGTGGTAGGCCTGATCAAGGTGCTACTACAACTGCAGCACCAGACCTTGGTTAAAAGCTTGCATTGCGAAGAACTGAATCCGCTGCTTGCTTTGAGCGGTAGTCCATTCTATGTGGTGCAGAAAACGGGCGCGTGGGAAGCATTAAGAGATCAGCAAGGGCAGGTATTGCCACGCCGAGCTGGGGTGAGTTCGTTTGGTTTTGGTGGCGTCAATGCGCATGTCATCGTTGAGGAATACATTGGGCCACAGAGGGCGCCGACGGTATCAAATGGGCCCGTAGTAGTGGTGCTATCGGCCAGGAGCGAGGCGCAGTTGCGGGATCAGGTGCAGCAGTTGCTGGCGTATCTGGAGCGCCCGGCTGAAGTGAATCTGACCGACCTAGCGTATACGTTACAGGTGGGACGCGAGGCGCTGGGGGTCAGGTTGGCACTGGTAACGAGGTCCATCAGTGCGCTGAAGGAACAGCTATTACGCTACGTGCGCGGTGAGGCGGCTGGCGAATACCTCTACCAAGGCGAGCCTAAGCGCAGCCGGGAGGCGTTGGCGCTATTCCGAGACGACGAAGGAATGCAAAAAGCGATTGAAATTTGGGTCGCCAAGGGCCAGGTGGGCAAGCTAGCACAGTTGTGGGTGCAGGGACTTGAGGTGGCTTGGAGACAATTATATGGTGCAGCGAGGCCAAAGCGGATCAGCCTGCCAACCTATCCTTTTGCCAAGGAGCGGTACTGGGTGCCGGCGTCACTGCAAGGTGGGCTAGAACGCCGGCTGCATCCGCTGGTCCACCGGAACACATCGTCTTTGAGTAAGCAGCGCTTTACTACCACGCTCACGGGCGAGGAGTTTTTTCTGCGCGATCACGTGGTGCAAGGTGAGCGGGTGGTGCCCGGCGCCGCTCAACTAGAGTGGGCACGCGCGGCGGTGGCGTTGGCCAGCGAGGACGAGGGGGGTATAGAGGGATTATCAGTTTTGCTGCAGGAAGTGATGTGGTTACGCCCACTGGTGATAGCTCGGCCGCAGGACATCTATATCGGTCTAGAGACGCAGGAAGATGGCCGGATTGGCTTTGAGATCTACAGCGGCAGTGGGGACGAGACGGTAGTGTACAGCCAGGGTTGGGCTCAACTAGCCGAGGCGGACGAAGCGCCGCAGATGGATCTGGCGGCGCTACGGGGGCAATGTGAGCAAAGGTTGACGAGCGAGGCATGTTATGCCCGATTTGCGCAACTGGGGTTGAGTTACGGTCTGAGCTTCCAGGTTCTGCACGAATTGTGGATAGGGGATGATCTAGCGGTGGGCGCATTGAGGTTGTCGGGCGAGGGGCCGGTAGGATATGCGTGGGCGCCGAATGTGTTAGACGGGGCGCTGCAGGCAAGCGTGGGGATGACGCAAGGCATGACCGATGTGACCTTGGCGTTACCGTTTGCGGTGGCACAGGTGAGGCAATGGGGTGAATTGCCAATGCCGGCATGGGCGGTGGTGCGCCCAGGAGCAGGTGACAGCGCGGCAATCCGCAAGTTTGACGTTGACATCGTCGATGCGAATGGACAGGTGGCGCTACGCTTGAGTGGTTTTAGTACACGGACTGTGCATGATGAGGCCGCTGAGCAGGTGGCTGCGCCTCAGACCGTCCTGCTGGCGCCGCAATGGACGGCGCAACAAGCTATGGCACAACCAGCGGCAGTATCGGCGTATGCGGGGCATGGGATCTTGTTATGCGAGATGAACGAAGCTGATGCAAAGACAGTCACTGAACTCGCCACCACAGTGCCTGCAGCGCAGTGTGTGCGATTGACAGCAACGGGCCTGCTGGCGCAGCGCTATACGGTCTATGCGGTGCAATTGCTGGAATGGACACAGCAAAAGGTCGCAACTCATCCGGGCAAGGCGCTATTGCTACAATTGGTCGTACCCAGCGAAGGCGAAGGCGCGGTATTGCAGGGGCTGGGCGGCTTGCTGCGTAGCGCGCAGCAAGAATACCCGTTGTTGGTGTGCCAGGTGGTGGCGGTGGAAGCGGGACTATCGATGCCGGTATTGGTGCAACGGCTGCGGGCCGAGGCGGTATCCCCTGCGCCGATGGTGCGCTATGTACAAGGACAACGAGAGATCTGGGGCTTTGCGCCATGTGAAAGCAAAGAGATGACGCTGCCATGGCGTGACGAGGGCGTCTATTTGATTACCGGAGGTTTGGGCGGACTGGGGCAAGTGTTCGCCCGGGCCATAGTGCAGCAAGTACGCCATCCGGTGCTGGTGCTCGCTGGGCGCAGCGCGTTGAGGCCAGCGCAGGAGCGTGAGTTGCAGGAGTTGCAGACGAGAGGCGCGCGTGTCGCATACCGGGTAGTGGACGTGACCGATACCGTGGCAGTGGCAACCTTAGTAGCGGAAATGGTGGCGCAGTACGGGCAACTGAATGGTGTGATCCATAGCGCTGGGGTGTTGCACGACGGCTTGCTGGCGCAGAAGACCGGCGAGACCTTGCGACAGGTGCTAGCGCCGAAGGTGGCGGGCCTGGTAGCATTGGATGAAGCGACACGAGACGTAGCGCTGGATTGGCTGGTGCTGTGCTCGTCAGTGGCTGGTGTATGGGGTAATGTGGGGCAGACGGATTATGCTGCGGCTAACGGCTTTCTGGACAGCTATGCGCAGTACCGGTCGAGCTTAGTGGTGCAAGGGCAACGCCGAGGTCGCACCGTATCGGTGAGTTGGCCATTGTGGGCCGAAGGGGGCATGCAGATAGATGCGGCTGGCCAAGAGCGGCTGCGACGAGACACCGGGCTGGAGGTGATACCGAGTGCCGTGGGCGTAATGGCACTGTACCAGGCACTAGGCCAGCCCGCACCGCACGTAGTCGTGGGATATGGCGCAGTAGCTCGTGTGCTGCAATGCATGCGGGCTGCTTGCGAAACACCGATGTTGCCGGCAACGACAGTGGCTCTGGATGCAGGTGGCCCAGCGGCAGTCGGCGAGTTGCCGTCGCAAATAGAGCATGCGTTAACGGGGATGCTCTCAACGCAACTAAAGATTGCGCGGCAGGAACTGGAGCGAGATGTACTGCTCAGCGAATTTGGTTTTGACTCGATCGCGCAGATAGCATTCAGCAACGCCTTGCACCAGAAATACAGCTTGGCCCTGAGTCCAGCGATATTCTTCGAGTATCCTACGATTGCAGCGCTGGCGGACTATCTGGCAAGGGAACACCAAGCGGTGCTTGCGCCCGTGTTTGCGGTGACGACGACCATACGTCCGGATGGCCGCACTGTTTCTCAGCCGCTCACGCCGCTCCCTCGGCGCATTGCAGCGACAAGTGGGTAGAAGATACACACCTTCGATAATGACCTATAGAAAAGCAACCACGTTATATCGCAGAGATAACATGTGGAGACGGAACTGGAATATGACATGAAAACCATTTTGATTACAGGTGCCACGGGCTTTGTTGGCAGTGCTCTGGCGGCAAATTTACTGACAAGGTCTGTGCAAGTTATTGCATTAGTGCGAAATGACCCTAATGGTGAGCGTACACGCACAGCGATACGCGCTGCTGCAGAGGGTTTCGGCCTTGATTTTGCTGAATCTCTAATCGAACGCAATGTGCGTGTGGTTGAAAGCGATGAGCACAATCCATGCCTTAACCTAACGCCAGATTATTTGGCCGAAATTAGCGAGGTTTGGCATGTCGCAGCAGAAATGAGTTTTTCCATAGATAGGTTAGTGGAATCGCTAAGAACGAATGCAAGTACGACAATCGCTCTGTATCAGTGCATAGCTAAATTTGCCACGAAATGTAAGCGCTTTTACTATGTGTCTACAGCATATGTAGCAGGAATCTCGGGTGGCAAAGCCTTGGAGACCCTTAACTTTGCTAGCGACTGTATTAATCCTTATCAACT
The DNA here is from genome assembly GCF_020023735.2 of Mycoavidus sp. HKI. Classification (NCBI taxonomy): domain Bacteria; kingdom Pseudomonadati; phylum Pseudomonadota; class Betaproteobacteria; order Burkholderiales; family Burkholderiaceae; genus Mycoavidus; species Mycoavidus sp. HKI. Next base: position 1,195,549 of record NZ_CP076444.2, on the reverse strand, counting down.
CAGCAAGCGGTGCGCAGAACAGTCTTTAGCATTGTTATCTGCTAATGGTGTTTTACCAGTAACGATTTTTCGCCCGACAGTGATTGTTGGCCATGAAAAGACTGGATGGGTTAAGAGTGATTTTGGCTTCTATATGTTTGTCAAAGTTATAAAGACTCTACAGGAGGCTGGTGTGCAAACGATCAGGCTCCCATTGAATTATTCAGCGCGGCTCGATTTTATCCCAGTGAACAGGCTGGTTGATCAGGCGATCGCGTTATCGGAGCGGCAAGGCGTATCGCGTATGTTCGAGATCTTCCATTGTTCCAATGGGCTAGGGAAAAGTACCGCTGAGATCGTTTCCTTTATAGGTCGTTTTTTCGGTGTCATGGTTTCTTATGGCTCACCAGAAACCATCTTGGAACAGCAAGTGGCCAAGGCCTTTGAAAATATAGCCCCCCATTTAGAAATAGAGTGGCAGTTTGACCGCTCATGCTTGGACCAGGCGCTAGATCACGCATATGAGTGTTCCCCAGTGGGAGACTTGATCATGGAGCGACTTTTGAATGGGTATTGAAATCAATGTATTGGCTAGGACAGAAATTACCCAGTCGCAACGGGTCGCTTAGGATCAGCACACCACTCACTCCACGAACCCGCGTAAAGCGCGGCCCCATGCAAACCGGCAATTTCCATGGCTAACGCATTTAAGCATGCAGAAACGCCTGATCCGCATTGTAAGATAACCCGTTGTGCTGGCTTTTCATCCAGCAGTGAATTGAATTCGTCGCGTAAAACGTGCGCTGGTTTAAAGTGGCCATCTGCCGTCAGATTATCTCTATAAAATCGATTGATGGCCCCTGGAATATGCCCGCCAACGGCATCAAGCGTTTCATTCTGACCGCGGTAACGATCGGCGGAACGCGCATCGATGAGGGTATATTTATGCGTACTCAGATTACGCATCACGGTGGTGACATCGGTAGTGACTGCAAGCGGTGCCGTAGGTTCAAAGTCACCTGATCGTGCTATGGGCCGTGTACTAGAAAGAGGCAGATTGGCTTTTTGCCATGCTTGCAAACCGCCATCAAGCACAGCAACGGCTTCATGGCCCAGCCAACGTAATAGCCACCATAAGCGTGCTGCAAAGATCCCGCCCTGCGCATCATAAGCAATCACTTGATGGTTATGGTGTAGGCCGCAAGCGGCTAGCTGTTGGGCAAGCGTTGCGCGTTCGGGCAGTGGGTGACGGCCATTTTGCCCTGTGCAAGGTCCAGACAGCACGTTGGCAAGATGTACATAGTGCGCGCCGGGCAGATGATGAGCCTGATAAGCAAGCTTGCCGGCATTTTCGTCGGTCAGATCGAAACGACAATCAAAAAGAGTCATGGTTTCGGATCCGCTGGCGATCAATGCGGCAAGATTGGCGGCACTGATTAACGTTGTATAGCGATGAATAGACATAGAGAATGCTCCCTTACGCAGCTAAATTCTCTTCTATATTACCTAATTTGCATTGTAAGAACTGATGAAAATGTCGCATGCCATCTTCTAATGGACTTTGATATGGACCAACCTGAGACATACCGCGCTCCAGCAGGGCTTCACGCCCTGCATCCATGCGTCTGGCGATCTCATCATCTTCGGCGACGGTTTCCATATACGCTGCGCGTTCGGCCGCAATTAATTCGGGCTCAAACAGGGCGATTTCTTCTGGGTAATAGAATTCAATGATATTGGTTGTATGACGAGGGCCGCGCGGTACCAGCGTTGAGACCACCAGCGCATAGGGATACCATTCAATCATCAAATTCGGGTAGTACATCATCCAAATTGCGCCATGCTTTGGTGCTTGACCTGCGCCAAAACGTAGCAGGGCGTTTTGCCATTTGCGATAGGCTGGGCTGCCAGCTTGCGCCAGTGCTTGATGCACGCCGACTGTTTGCACGTTATACCAATCGCCGAATTGCCATTCTAACTGGTCACAGGAGACAAAGTGGCTCAAGCCAGGATGAAACGGCGCCACATGGTAATCTTCTAGGTAAACTTCGACGAAGGTTTTCCAATTGTAATTGCATTCGTGGACTTCAACATGATCGAAGCGATACTCCGAAAAATCGAAGTAGGCATTGGAGAGCGTGGCCAAATCATGCTGTGGATCACGTCCATTGGCATCAAATAACAAGCCACGCCAGTTATGCAGAGGGGTGCGGTCAAGATTTAAGCAGGGATTTTCAGCAAAGTGTGGCGCGCCCAGTAGCTCGCCATTTAACGCGTAAGTCCAACGATGGAGCGGGCATACGATGTTTTCTGTTTGGCCTTGGCCATCTAACAAGATGGCTTGGCGATGACGACACACATTCGATAAAAGCTCGACGGTCCGGTTTTTTTGGCGCACCAGCACGCGCGCATTGCGTTCGTTTGGCAGCGAAAAGTAATCGCCAACCCCAGGCACCATTAATTCGTGGCCCATATAGCGCGGGCCGCATTTAAACAGCGTTTGAAGTTCGTGCTGGTAGAACTTCTCGTCAAAATAAGCGCTAACAGGGAGTTGCCCATCAGATAACTGGAGCCAGGCGCAGCTTAGATCAGACATCTACTTTTCGATTAAAAGCCAGCGATTATACCTCTCTCTTAATCGAATGATGCTCAGCCATGCGGAAATAATAATGCGCTCTTCGTCACCCGGTCCATTGACTAAAGATAAGCAGAGCGACGACCACCGTCAAGGCGCCACCAATGCGAGTCGCAAGCTGTGCAAAAGGCATGAGTTGCATACGATGGGCCGAAGTCAAAATCGCCATATCTCCGACGCTACCCATGCCGCTATGACAGGCATTCACGATCGCGCTTTCAATTGGATGCAAACCCGCCCAGCGTCCAACGAAAAAGCCAACGGTGGTTAAGGTGACGACCGTAGCGAAGATCGTAACAAAATGCGCCGGTGTTAGGGCGGTTAAAAACACATCCCAAGGCGTGAGAATCAAACCAATCCCAAACAAAATTGGATAGGCTGAGGATACCGCAAAAAAACGATACATGGCATGCGCGCCCTGTTCAAATTCAGGCGAGACAATACGCGCTAATTTAATTATGACCGTGAGTAATAGCATGCCTAGCGGGGCGGGCAAGCCGGTGAATTGATAGATCACAACGCCGGCCAAATACAAGCTGAGGGCAATCATCCCCGCCGCCGCGAGTTTTTCGATCGTAAAGGAAAACGGGCTTTTCTCGTCAGATGATTCGGTAATAGGGAGCGTGAGTAAATGGCCATTTCCGCTATACTGGGGATAGCGTTTGCCGAGTTGATGAAGGACTGATGCGCAGACAATTGCGGTTAGATTGCCGAGTACAACGGGCGGCACGATCTGCGCCAGCAACTCGGGTTGTGAGACCTGTAAGATCGCCGCATACCCCAGCGTCAGTGGAATGCCGCCTTCACCGAGGCCGCCGGCCATGATGGGCATAACCAGATAAAAAAAGGCATGGTGTGCGTTCAGCCCAAGCGCCATACCCGTTAGGGTACCGACGATAGCGGCGGCAATTGAGCCGGCGGCCAGCGGGATAAAGAGCTTAGCAAAACCTTTAATCAACAGGCGCCGGTCCATGCTCAGAATACCGCCGACAATAACGGCCGCGGTAAACAAATAGAGAATATTGGTCGCATACCAGAATTCGGTAATGGACTGCACCAATTTGCTTGGCAGGAGCGAGTAATGCACCAGGCATGACGGCAGCAAAGTGGTGACGATGACCGCCCCGCCAATTTTCCGCAAGCCTGGTATGCGCGCGCCTAATTCAGCACAGCTAAAACCCAACACCGCCAGCAGCGCAAAGATGAGCGAGATTTCGCTGGAGAATGCGTCGATGGCGAAGAGAATACCTAAGACAGCAAAAAGCACGCAATAAATCGGTAGCGGGATGATGCCGACGCCAGTATCCATTAATTGCCACCAGCGGTTTACGGGAGTCGATGGTGTTTGCCTGGATCTATGTGAGGCGGGGACTAAAAGTGTCGTATACAGTCCTAGAGCCTCGAGAGCCCCGCTCGATGACGGAGAGCTTAGATCGAGTAAATCACTTTTGTTTATGCTGTGATGCAATTTTCTTATCCTTTTGCCTATCAATAGGAATTAAGTGTAGCCCTGGTCGATATAGCCGCCAAGCACCTGGCCAGAGCAAATTCAATGGCCATTAATTGTTTAATGGCCTCCAGATTTTTTCAATTGCATCCAAACTTTATTGCGTAAAGCTAATGCTTTAGGCGAGCAAAGCTTGAATGGTTTAATTCGGCTTTGAAACTCTTCCGGGATACGAAATGCGGGATCATCGGTTAATTTAGGATCCATATACCTCTCCGCGCCAATAATCGCATTATCGTATTTATATTTATTGGAAACTTCAGCAATGTTTTCTGGTAGTAGCATCCAATTAACAAATCGATAGGCTTCATTCACATTTTTAGCCTTAGCGGGTACTACAAAATTGTCCATTGACAGAGCCACCCCTTCTTTGGGGTAGGCGAATACTGCGCTGGCTAGCTTAGGCCTAACTCTTACGGCAGCGCCATTCCAGATTTGTTGAATAATCACTTCCTTGCTTAACATGCGCTCAATGGGTCCATCGTTACTGTACGTCAACACATAGGGCTTTTGTTTTTGCAAAACTTCAAGCACGCGTTTTGCATCCTCACGACTTTCGGAACACTCATCCTGTCCAATGTACCAAGAGGCAGCCTTATACAGATCATCTCGCTCATCCAAGTTGGCAATTTTGCCATGTAGCATTTTATCTGGTCTGAAAAAAGATGCCCAACTCTCTTCTAGCTTGCCACCAGGAACGCGCGCTGAGTCATAAACAAAGCTGGTCAAAACCAGGGTATAAGGTAGTGCAAAATCGCGGTTTGGATCGAATGATGGCGAGCGGTATTCAGGTTTAACATTCTCGAGGTTGGGTAGTCTGCTTTTATCTAATTTCATCAGCAAACCATCTCGCTTAAGAATGGAGACATAAATGTCCGCCACTATGACGACATCATACCACCCCCCCGATTTTAGCTTGGTGGTTAACGTAGCGTCACTGTCATAGCTATCTAGTACCGCTTTGATTCCTGTTTCCCGCTCAAATTTTTTGAGCAGTTCAGGGGGGTAATAATCTGGCCAGCTAGCAATTTGCAGCGTGCCGGCCACGGCGACTTGATGGCCGATGCCATGTAAGCCAAAGAGTAAGCTGGCCAGCAAGCAATGTTTAAGTATTTTCATAGTTTAGATGAATGCAAAGTCACGGATACTTGCCCCAATCAATGCGGGTCTAGCATTCAGAACAGATAGACGGATAAGACTATTCATATAGTTTGACCTTTGCTGGTAAGCATCGTGATCGGATGCTGTTCTGATTGAGGTGACTGAAGTATCTGACCTAGGTGACCTTAGCTCTTCATCTTTAATTTAACCCAAACCTTGTTGCGCAAAGCCAATCCTTTAGGTGAACAAAGCTTAAACGGCCTAATGCGGTCACGAAATTTTGCCGGAGGCGTAAATGCCGGGTCATTGGCTAAGTCAGGGTCGATGAATTTATCAGCTCCTATGATGGCATTGCTATATCTGTATTTATTAGAAACTTGAGCGATGTTTTCTGGCTGTAGCATCCAATTAATAAATTGATGCGCTGCATCCATATTTTTGGCTTTGTCTGGTATCGCAAAATTATCCCGCGAAAGAATCACGCCTTCTTTGGGATAAACAAATACAGTAGTCGGTAGTTTTGACCGCACTCGGACCGCAACGCCATTCCATATTTGCTGCATAATGACTTCTTGATTCGCCATCCGAGCCGTTGTCCCATCATTGCTATAAGTCATCACGTAGGGTTTCTGTTCGCGTAGTAATGTAAGCACCTTCTCGGCATCTTTCGCGTTCTCGGTGCATTCGTCTAGGCCAAGATACCAAGCGGCAGCAATATACAGATCATCTCGTTCATCTAAATTAGCAATTTTTCCCCATAAGGCTTTATCTGGATGAAAAAAAGCGCCCCAGCTATCTTCCAGCTTACCGCCAGGAACGCGGCTAGAATCATAGGCGAAGCTAGTCAAAATCGCGGTATAGGGCATCGTGTATTCCCGCTTCGGGTCAAACGATGGAGCGCGGTATTCGGCCTGGACATTTTTGAAATTCGGCAGTTTTGTCTTGTCTAACTTCCCAATTGACCCGCTGTTAACTAGGGTAGGTACATACGCTTCATTGACGATGATAACATCGTATACTTTGCCCCCGGCATTCAATTTAGCGGCCAAAGTCCCATCGCTATCATAGGTGCTGAAGGTGGTTTTTATGCCTGTTTCTTGCTCGAATTTTTGCAGGAGTTCGGGTGGATAATAATTCTGGGCGCTAGCAAAATGGAGTTTACGGGCTGAATTTTTAACCTTAGCTTCTGCTGCGTTCGTCACACTATATAAGCCGAGCAAGAGACTTACAATTGACCATTTTAGTATCTTCATGATTTCAAAATCCCCCGAAAAAAATTTCACTTTTGAGTTTGCCGCCCAATAAAATACGACAGGGTCACAAACAGTACCGAGATTCCTAAAATAAGGGTTGAAACCGCATTAATTTTAGGTGAGATGCCACGCCTGATCGCCCCGAAAATGTAAACTGGTAAAGTTGTCGCGCCGGGGCCCGCAACAAAATAAGTAATAATAAAGTCATCCATTGACGTAATGAAGGCGAGTAGGGCGCCTGCCGCTACGCCGGGCAACAATTGCGGCCAGGTAATCCGCCAAAAAGCCTGCCAGGGATTAGCGTAAAGGTCTCCTGCCGCTTCGATCAAATTAGCATCAATTCTGGATAAACGTGCGTGAATAGGCAAATAAGCAAACGGGATACAAAAAACGATATGGGCGATAAGAATGGTTGCCAGACTGAGCTCTAAGCCAGCAAAAGAAAAAAACATCAGGGTTGCGACGGCAATCACGATACCTGGCACCAGCAAAGGTAAACCAATCAAGGCGACGATCGCTGATTTGCCGATAAAATTACGTCCCCGCAAGGCAAGGGCGGCAAGCGTGGCGGCTAACGTTGAACACAACATCGCGATTAATGCCACTATAAATGAATTTTGGGCTGCGCGGATGAGGTAAGGGTCTCGCCAAATTTCGGCATATCCGTTGAAACCAAAACCTTGCCAAATGGTTGCCAGATCGCCTTGATTGAAACTCAATAGGACGATGACGATGATTGGGATATATAAAAATAAAAAGACAAAAACAGCGATTGTCTGAATGCCAGGGAAAGAATGCCATTTAGACGTATTCATGCGTTTGCCCTCGGGTTTTAGTTTTTATAAAGCGCACTTTACGCACTAGCATGCCTAATAGAACGAGTCCCAATAAAACGAAGCTCAGGGCTGCACCCAACGGCCAATTGTGTGCGTTAGTAAACTGCAAGTGAATCAAATTACCAATCATCAAAAATTTGCTCCCGCCTAACAGGTTAGGGATGATGTACATTCCTAAGGCAGGGACAAAAACGAGTGTACAGCCCGAGATAATGCCCGGTAGAGCTAACGGTATAATGATGCGCCGCAACACGTGCCAACTATTTGCGCCTAAATCGCGCGCAGCATCGACTAAACGCCAGTCTAGTCTTTCCAAGCTCGCATAGATTGGCAAAATCATGAAGGGTAAAAAGGCATAGAGCAAGCCAATCGCGGTTGCTGTATCGGTGTACATTAAGCCAAGTGGGCCAGTAGTGAGATTCAGCCGATGTAATACCTGCTCAATATTACCGCCATCGCGCAGCAATACAATCCAGGCGTAGATGCGGACCAGTAAATTTGTCCAAAATGGAATACTGACTAGAATCAACAGGGTATTGCGCCGCTGTATAGGTTGTAAGGCAATGAACAGGGCGGTGGGAAAGCCTAAAATGAGGCAGCCTAATGTGGTCAGGGTAGCGAGTTCGAATGAACGTAAAAAAATCAGCAAGTACCCTGAGTTAAAGACTAATTGGTCATCAAAATTTCGTTCAAATAGGAATTGACCATAGGCTGCTGCGGAGAATTTTCCCCATGATACGCCGCCATAATCTGCCGCGCCTGATAATGAGGCAACGGCCATAATCGTCATCGGCAATACCATGCCACCAAATAGCAGCAGAAGTACTGGACTCAGTAACAATAGCCGTCGTCGATATTGATTTAAATTAGCCCAAAGATTCATGGCGCAAGTACCCGGAAAGCATGTCGCGGAATTTGCACATAGACTTTTTCACCTATCACAAACGGTGCGTGTCCCTCTGCTATATTTTGCGACCTTACTCGAATTAACGGTTGCCCTTCACATTCTACGTAATAGACTGTACTTGTACCAAAATAAAGAATTTCTTTGAGACGACCAGAAAACAGACCGGATTGTTGATTTAAGGTGGCGTGCTCGGGACGAAAGGCGAGCGTAACAAATCCGTCTTGATTGGTTTGAACCGGCAGCGAATGGCCACCTGCCAGGGTAACGTGACCTTGGCCGGCTACGCCATCCAGAAAATTGATATCGCCGATAAATTCGGCAACGCAGCGATTGACGGGGCGGTTATAGATTTCTGCTGGAGTGCCGATTTGCTGGATTTGCCCATCTACCATCACCCCGATACGATCCGACATGGAGAGCGCTTCGTCCTGGTTATGGGTCACAAACAGAAAAGTAATGCCAGTTTCATGCTGTAGACGCTTAAGTTCTCTTTGCATTTCTTTGCGCAGTTTTAAATCAAGCGCAGACAGAGGCTCATCAAGCAGTAATAACTCTGGACGCGCGGCGAGGGCTCTGGCAAGCGCCGCGCGCTGCTGCTGGCCGCCGGACAACTCTCGAGGGTAGTGGTGCGCTTCACTTTTTAGTTTAACTAATGACAACATATCGCTAACTGTTGTCTTAATTGCCGCGGCAGAGAACTTTTTCATTTCCAGACCGAAGGCTACGTTCTGGGCAACGGTCAAGTGTGGAAACAAGGCGTAATTTTGAAAAACCGTATTGACTGGGCGTTGAAACGGAGGTTTTTCACTCAAAGACTGGCTGCCAAGCAAAATTTGGCCAGAAATTTGTTGTTGGAAACCTGCAATCAGACGCAACAGGGTCGTTTTGCCGCAACCAGAGGGGCCCAGTAAAGTAAAAAACTCGTTCTTATATATTTTTAATGAAATGTTATCGAGTAACGTGCTACCCATTTGTCCAAAATAAGAAAAACTTAATTCATTAATGGTAAGACAAACGGGTTGGGTAGCAAGCAAGCTACCCTCTTCTTTCTTGATAGAAGCTATTTCGGATGTTTTTGTCAATTTAATCTGTGTGACCTGTCTCATATGATGTAATAAAGACTTCTATGAAATTTCGTAAAAATCAAACACTTCCATTGGGTTACTCACTTTTAATACAGGTAAGTATAGCCCCTCTCAGATACAGCGGAAATGCTATCAGTTGATCGCCAGGGAAGGGGAATCATAAATGGACATTCATGCGGTAATTTTAGACAAAGTGAGTAAAAAAAGCATCCACAAAAAGGCTTAAATATTTTTATAATACCATGCAAAGTTGAAGAATCCTTGACATATAGATTAGCACAGTACGGCACGGTCTTTTTGGCTACCGGTGTTTTGTTTCTTCTTGGTGGCAGTGTATGGTTGGCGTCGTTACAAAATTGGCGTATTGATCTCAAGCGATCAGTGGTGAAAAAGGGCTGTCGGCAATTGAGCTTGGCCTAGCTCTGCACCAACGATAGCCGCGCGGCAGCCGGCAGGAGATTGGCCCGTCCAGCGTAAAAATGCGCGCCGGAAGCTGGAGGTCTCGGCATAACCAAGCGCTTCAGCAATTTCACTGATGGGCAAGACAGTATGTGCCAGATAGTCTAATGCTAAATCGTGTCGAGCACGATCCAATAGGTGTTGAAATGCACTATTCGACTGCTCAAGCCGCCGGCTGAGCGTTTTGGGGGACATATGTAAGGTTTCGGCAACTAGATTTAAAGAACCATAGCGACTCGGACTAGAGCGCAATAGTAATAATACTTGCGTGGTAATGTCATGAACCTGTTTGGTGGCCCAATCCTTATGCAAATGTTCACAGTACTCCCTCATCATATGATATTGGATGGGGTTCGCTCGAGGGAGTGGCATGGTGAGCAGCTTAGCCGGAAAGTACATGGCATTTTCCGGCGCCCCAAATTGGGCCTCGCAACCAAATAGTTTAGGATAAAGGGATGCGTGTGTAGGGCATTCTTTATAGGCAAAAGTGAGCCGCTCAATGGCGAGTGGCTGACCTAAAACATCGCTCATTTGCATATGCCATGACGCCAGGCACATATCTGTATTGACGACCATTAAGTCTGGTCGATAACGATAGTCGCTAGCAATTGCGACGGCCATTTCGCCTTCAATCCGTAAGCTTTGTTTGAAGTAGCACACGGGCAGTAATGGAAAATCGAATAAGCACTGCAACGCATCGCCTAGCGTCGGTGCTGCCATCATGGTTGCGCCGAGAATGCCATACGTATAGAGATCAAGCGATTTGCCAATCAGTAAGCCAACGGATGAGTCTTGGCTAGCAGTTAATATATTGCCAAATACCGAGAGTTCTTGCTGATGAGTCACCATCTTCATTTTATCTGGATTTTGCAGATCATCTAGCGTCACCCCGCTATTGGCCAGGATGGTCTGCGCAGGAATGCCGATTTTCCCGCCGACTGTGACCGCGACGGCAATCGCCTGCAGCGGTGCGGGCGCATTAGCGGGCGACATGGCCTCATTGACCCCTTTTGCATGAAACCACGCCAGACAGTTAGACAATAAGCGTTCGCCGATGCCTTTCCCTTCGTATTCAGGCCGGATAAAGAGCCCGAAAATATGGGGATAAGGGTTCAGCGTCCCGCAGCAAACTCCAACCTTTTTCGCTCCATCCAGGCAAATCCAGCTACCTTCCTCCTGAAAAATCTGCAGAATTCGATCTCTATCGAGTAAATGAACTTGATGCGAACAAATTTTATTTTCCGATACAGAAAAACGGATATCGTAAAAATCCCCTATATCGTTTGCATCGATTTTTCTGAATTCAAACGACATTCTTTAAAACCCTTAAAATTCGAAGTTAAGCAGCTTGCCTGGCGGCATGTAATGGATGGTTGGCAGCGTTATAGCGCAGCGCTCTGAGGTAGATTTTGGCTTGGCGCTAGGAGTTTATTCGTCCAAATCATGGTTTCGCACAAAAGCGTGTTGCAAAGTCGCAACCGCTTTTCGCAAGTCACCGGCTTCAGTGATCGCCCGCACGACGGCTGCGCTGCCCACGCCGGTGGCTAATACGTCAGCGAGTACAGCCCCATCAATCCCGCCAATGGCCACCAAGGGTATCTGTTTTTTAAGTAACTGCACATAGTGCGCAAGCCGAGTTAACCCTTGCGGCGCGGTTGGCATGGATTTGGTGGTGGTGGCAAATACGGCGCCTAATGCAATATAGCTGGGTTGGAGGTGGCACGCAACCAGCATTTCATAATAGCCATGGGTCGATAGCCCAAGCCGCAAGCCTGCGTTGGCAATCGTTTGCAACTGCGCTGTCTGTAGATCCTCTTGGCCCAGATGAACCCCATAAGCACCTGTCTCAATCGCCAACTGCCAGTGGTCGTTAATAAACAGCTGCGCATGATGGTGGCGGGCTGCCTGTACGGCCCGTTTGATTTCTGCTTGGAGCGCTGCGTGCTCGAGGGTTTTGGCGCGCAATTGAATCGTCTTGACGCCTAACTCAAGTAAGCGTTCGACCCAATCGGCACTGGCTACAACGGGATAGAGCCCAAGTTGCCAAGGGCAGGCGGCAAAGGGTATGCTGGGGCGCACTGCAGCGAGCCCCAGCACGCGCGGAAAGTCAGTATAGTCAAGCGGCCAGGCATTGCCCTCCGCCCGATGAGGTTCACGCCAGGCATGGGCCAGGACCAGCGCATCAGGCGGCACAAAACCACAATCAAGAAATGCAGCCAGCGCTGCGAGCCAATCGTCTGATCGTTCACCGGCTAATGGATAGACTGTGCCGCCAAGTCGCAGCGTGATGGTTTCAGCTGTTACGGTGAGTACGCCAGCGGCTGCAGCAAAATGGCTGGGCTCATGCTGATCGGCATCCTTCGTAAGCGTGTCGCTATGCAGAATGATTAAATCATTCGCGTCAATAGACTGGGGCGGAGCGCTGCATAAACGCCACCGTACAGCAGGCGATGGCCACTGGCCTAAATGAGCGCGAATACGCATGGTTGCGGCTAGCAGCGGGGCCGCAGGCGGCCAAAATGTTATGTGGCTCGATAACGCGTGTGCAGAGGTTTGCCCGTTCATATTTTAGGTTGTTCTTATGGCGTTGGAGCTTGATGCCAAAACGGCATGCCGACTACCGGGGTGCTGGCCTGCGCGCTATCGCGTACCGGCATCGGTCCAGCTAAATAAGCGCGACGACCGGCCTGGACTGCTTCAGTAAACGCGCGTGCCATTTGTACCGGGTAAGTGGCTTGCGAGACGGCAGTATTTAATAGCACGGCATCAAAGCCCCATTCCATCACTTGACACGCATGGGAGGGGACGCCAAGGCCCGCATCGACGATTAACGGCACGTCGGGCAGTCGTTCGCGTAATAAACGTAAACCATAAGGATTAACGATGCCTTTGCCGGTGCCAATCGGTGCGCCCCATGGCATCAGCACCTCGCAACCCGCATCCAGCAAGCGTTGTCCAACCACCAGATCCTCGGTGCAATAGGGCAGCACTTTAAAGCCTGCTTGTACGAGCTTGGCTGCGGCCTCGACTAAGCCGATGGTATCGGGTTGTAAGGTGTAGTCATCACCAATCAGTTCGAGCTTGATCCAGTCCGTGCCAAACACTTCGCGCGCCATCTCAGCCGTGGCGAGCACTTCTGGCACGGTATGGCAGCCCGCGGTGTTAGGTAAAAAAGGGATCGCATGGTTTTTAAGTGTGGTGAAAAAACCGGTGTCCGATGCTGCTGCACTCATCTGGCGGCGTAAGGCAACCGTCAATAACGCCGGCTGCGCGGCTTCAATGGAATCACTGAGAATTTGTAATGATGGATAACGGGCGGTGCCGAGCAATACACGGCTGCAAAAGGTTTGGCCGTAGAGCGTTAAGGTGTCGTCAGGAGGTGTGATCAAGTTCATTGAATACTCAAGATATATGTTGTAAATAAATGATTGTTATCAACTTTTTTAATTTTTTATCCGCCCATAACTGGCTGCACAACATCGATGCAATCGCCATCTTTGAGCAGATGCTGAAAATAATCTACCTGGGCCACAAAGACCCCATTAACCGCTGCTGCAAACGGCGGATGCGCACCGAACGCCGCCAGGGCATCGGCCAAGCTGGCGCTGGGGAGTAGCTCGAAAGAGCGTTGATTAAGTAGAACTTGCATAAATTAACCTATAGCGGGCAGATGAGTTGTTTGAAATAAGCTGGGCCAGCGTGTCTGCTGGCGCCATATGTTAAATGTATCGGCATTGACGATGGTGCCGTCAAGCAGCCGCTCAATCATAGCGAGCGCTTGCTGGCAGATGGCCGGCGCAATTAAATAGCCATGCCGAGATAAGCCGTTAATGCGTAGTATACGTGCTCCATCCCAGGTAATGGCGGGCAGGTGATCCGGCAAAGTTGGGCGGCATTGTGTATTGAACTCAAGAATCCGTGCTTCACCAAATGCTGGGTGTACCGAAAAAGCGGCGCTTAGTAATTCAAGCGCACTGCGCACACTGACAGCTGATTGATCTTCGCTTTCAATTTCAGTGGCGCCAATCACGTATACATCGTTTTCTTTCGGGGCAATATACAGCGGGTAACGTGGATGCAGAAGCCGTATCGGTCGGCTCAGGCCAATGCCTGGAGCATGGATCCGGATGACTTCGCCGCGCACCCCACGTAAGGCGGGCCAGCTTTGTTGGGCGCCCAGTCCGCGGCAGTCTATCACCAGGCCAGCGCTAGGTAACGCGCGATCGTCAATCGTCGTCCCCCAGTGCAACTCGGCCTGATGCTGGGCCAGTCCTGCGGCTAAAGCGGTGAGCAGTTGTCGGTTGTCGAGTTGACCTTCGTGCGGCAGCAGCAGGGCTTGCGAAAAGCGCGCGCCCAGCGCCGGCTCAGTGGCTTGCATCGCTGCACCTTGCAGCTTAATAATACCGTGTTGTTGCAGGTCAGCGGACAGATGAGCGCGCATGCCCTGTTCAAATAACTGGGCTTGGGTACGATCTGCCGTATGCCAGATGACCAGGGTGCCATGGCGCTGAAAAAATACCGGCTCTGGCAATTTAGCCAAGATAGTCGGCCAGAGTTCAAGCGACTCCATGCCGAGCTCGGCAATCAAGGCTTCAGAGAGCGCAGCTTCCGCCAGCGGCGCTAACATACCGGCTGCGACCCAGGCGGCGGCCTGGCTGCCAGCCGCATCTCCCCGTTCATAAAGCGCCACTCGGCGCCCGCTACGGGCCAACTGCCAGCCGATTAAGCGGCCCACCAGCCCACCGCCGATAATGGCAATCTCAGGCGAGGTGGCAACTGCGCTCAGAGCGGCACGAGCCGGATCTGTTTGAGGAATAGTTTTCAAAATTTAAGCATTAAACCGAAAAGAAAGCATACCGAACACGATTAGGCCATTAATTTAACCTAAACATCAGCATATAATATGGAATTTGGTCCAATTTGAAAACCCATGGTTAAAGCTCAGTCCGCTCAACTCGAACTTAAAGACGGTGTGGGGGAACTCGCTGCCGACTCGCTACCGAGCAACTATGAAGCGGCTCTGGTTGAGCTTGAGGCCCTCATTAGACAGATGGAAGAGGGCGGTTTGAGCCTTGAGGCATCGCTCAATGCTTATCGGCGCGGGGTCAGCTTAATGATATATTGCCGGCTGCAACTTGAAAAGGTAGAACAGCAAGTCCGCGTGCTCGATGGTGAAATGCTCAAACCGCTTGAAACTGGCAATGCGCCGCTCGGTACGTAAATTTGTATGAATTTTGAGACATGGCGGCAGGCTATTGTGGCCCGCACTGAACAAGCGCTGGATACTTATTTACCTACCGTTGCCCAGCAACCGAGCCGGTTGCATCAGGCGATGCGCTATGCGTTGTTGGGTCATGGCAAGCGCATCCGGCCGTTGCTCTGTCATGCGGCGGGCAGTATCACGGGAGCGCCCTCTGCGACGCTTGATGTCGCGGCAACTGCGCTGGAGATGATTCATGCGTATTCGCTGGTCCATGATGATCTGCCGGCGATGGATAACGATGATTTGCGGCATGGCAAACCCGCAGTCCATATCGCGTATGGTGAAGCGACTGCGTTATTGGTCGGCGATGCGTTGCAGGCACAGGCTTTTATTAGTTTGACCCAAAACTCGCTGGCGGGCTCGCTGCAGGCCGTGCTGGTGCGCGAGTTAGCCACGGCGAGCGGTTCGCTAGGCATGGCTGGGGGGCAAATGATTGATTTGCAAAGCGTCGGTGGCCCGCTTTCGCTAACCGCGCTGGAAACCATGCACCGGATGAAAACCGGGGCTTTATTGGCCGCCGCAGTGCGCATGGGCGCTGCCTGTGGCCAAGAGACGGGCGCCGTTAAACAGGCGCTGGATCACTATGCTACTGCGATTGGACTTGCCTTTCAGGTGGTGGACGATATTCTTGATGTGAGTGCAAATTCGGCAACGCTTGGCAAAACAGCGGGCAAAGATAGCCAAAACGGCAAGCCAACCTATGTCTCCGTACTTGGACTAGACGCCTCGCAGCGTTTGGTTAGCCAATTGCATCAGCAAGCGCAAGTAGCGCTTGCGCCACTTGGAGAGCAAGCGGGTTGGCTCGCCCGCTTAGCTGATTTAATGGTTGAACGTGTATGTTAACCCGCCTTTAATGGTTGAACGCTATGTTAAGCCTATCTTAATGGTTGAGCGTGTAGGTTAAACCTATCTATGATGTATCTTCGTTGCGCTTTTTTAGTGCTAGCCAGAGCCGCCCTAGCTAAAAAAGGGTTAAAACTTCCCTATTAGAGTGGAGCCACAATGAGAATGGAGTCACATGTATAAGTTGTTAAATACGATTAATGAGCCAGCTGAGCTACGTCGACTTAAGCATAGCCAGTTAGAGCGCTTAGCCGATGAATTGCGTGCTTTTATACTCGATAGCGTATCGCGTACGGGGGGGCACTTGTCCTCTAATCTGGGCACGGTTGAACTTACGATTGCGCTGCACTATGTCTTCAATACACCTGATGACCGGATTGTGTGGGATGTGGGGCACCAAGCCTATCCTCATAAAATTCTGACTGGCCGGCGCGAAGCCATGTCAACGCTGCGTCAGTTAGGTGGGCTTTCTGGCTTTCCATGCCGCCGCGAATCTGCATATGATACGTTCGGCACAGCGCATTCAAGCACCTCGATTTCAGCCGCGCTTGGAATGGCGCGCGCCAGTCAATTAAAAGGCGAGGAGCGTTTTGCGATTGCCGTGATTGGCGATGGGGCGATGACTGCTGGCATGGCTTTTGAAGCAATGAATAATGCCGGTATTTATGACGATGTGCCCTTGATCGTAATCTTAAACGATAACGAGATGTCGATTTCTCCGCCCGTGGGAGCGTTAAATCGCTACCTCGCGCGGCTGATCTCTGGTCGCTTTTATGCGACGGCTAAAAAAGGCATCGAACAACTCTTAAGCGGTGCTCCGCCAGTGCTCGAATTTTTGCGCCGGATAGAGGGACACGCGAAAGGCATGGTGGCGCCTGCTACGCTCTTTGAGGAATTTGGTTTCAACTACATTGGCCCAATTGATGGTCACGATTTGAAATCCCTGATTCCAACGCTCCAAAATCTCAAAGAACTGAAAGGGCCGCAATTTCTGCATGTCATCACTAAAAAAGGGCAGGGTTACAGCCTGGCTGAAGCTGATCCAGTGCTCTATCATGGCCCCGGAAAATTCAACCCGGCCGAGGGCATTAAGAGTGCTGCTGCGGCTCGCAAAACCTATACACAGGTGTTTGGTGAGTGGCTGTGCGATATCGCTGAGCAAGATGAGCGAGTGGTTGGCATTACACCTGCCATGCGCGAAGGTTCGGGCCTGATTGAATTTGAGCAACGTTTCCCTGATCGTTATTACGATGTTGGTATTGCTGAGCAACATGCCGTGACTTTTGCCGGCGGCTTGGCGGTTGAAGGGTTAAAACCCGTGGTGGCGATTTACTCTACTTTTTTGCAGCGTGCTTATGATCAATTGATTCATGATATCGCGCTACAAAATCTCCCGGTATTGTTTGCCATTGACCGTGCTGGCCTCGTCGGCGCAGATGGCGCAACACATGCCGGCGCTTATGATATTGCGTTTTTGCGCTGTCTGCCAAATATGACGGTGATGGCGGCATCGGATGAAAACGAGTGCCGGCAAATGCTTTACACAGCACTACAACAGCCAGGCCCGACCGCAGTGCGGTATCCACGTGGCGTAGGCCCTGGCGTCACCGTAGAGAAACAGATGAGCGCATTACCGCTTGGCAAAGGTGAGGTGCGACGCACCTCTAGTCAACCCGCTGGCCAGCGCATTGCGATTCTGGCCTTTGGCGCGATGGTTGCGCCAAGCTTGGCGGCAGCGAATATACTGAATGCCAGCGTAGCAAATATGCGCTTCATCAAGCCGCTGGATGACGCCCTCGTGCAGCAACTCGCCCAATCGCATGACGTGTTGGTCACTGTTGAAGAAGGGTGCGTGATGGGTGGGGCGGGTTCAGCCTGTATTGAAAGCCTATTAGCCGCAGGCATTCAGCGGCCTGTTTTACAATTGGGCTTGCCTGATGATTTTATTGCTCAAGGTGACCCAGCGCGGCTGCTGGCAAATTGTGGCTTGGATAGCGCTGGTATTGTGCAAGCCATTCGTCAGCGTTTTCCCACCCATACAAACCCAAATTTAGGCGCTAACGCGCCAGAATGAGTTATATAAAAAGCGCAGGAATGTGTTGCTATGAGTAATGTATTGAACCCCGTTTTTGTTATGTCCGATGTGCAGGGCAGTATTGATACCCGCCAAATCCCGATTCAGCGGGTGGGTATCAAAGCCGTGCGCCATCCGCTCACGGTGCGCAGCGCCACGGGCGCTAGCCAGCCAACCATTGGCCTTTTTGACCTGGATGTGTATTTGCCAAGTGAGCAAAAAGGCACGCATATGTCGCGCTTTATCGAGTTACTCCAAGCAAGCACGATAGACGCGGTGACGGGGGAGGCAATACCGCTTGACCTAGCCGGATTTCAGGCAATGCTGATGAAGATGCTGGCTAAATTAGAGACCACAGCAGGTCGAATTGAGGCCACTTTTCCCTACTTTATCAATAAAACCGCGCCGGTATCCGGCGCCCAAAGCTTGCTTGATTATGAAGTCAGCTTTATTGGCGAAGCGCGTGACGATAGCAGTCGGATTTTTTTGAAAGTGCTGGTACCGGTGATGAGCTTATGCCCATGCTCAAAAGAAATTTCTTTATACGGCGCGCATAATCAGCGTTCGCACCTGATCATCAAAGCTGAGTTAAATGATCATCAACTCCCGGTTGAGGAACTCATACGAATTGCCGAAGAGTCCGCCTCTTGTGAGTTATGGGGGCTATTAAAGCGGCCAGATGAAAAATTTGTGACCGAACGCGCGTATGACAATCCAAAATTTGTCGAAGATTTGGTGCGCGATGTGGCGAGCCGGCTTAATCAAGATGATCGGGTGGTCGCCTATATGCTTGAAGCTGAAAATTTCGAGTCTATTCACAATCACAGCGCTTATGCGCTGATTGAGTGCGACAAGCGGCAATGAGTGGGAACCAAGCCGCAATGAATGCGACAAGCAGCAAAGCACCTCAAAGCGTGCTTAAATTGAGGTACTGAGGCCGAGCAGCATTTAAATCGCAGCCAAATCCCAGCGTGGCCGCACCGTAAAAGCGTAATGCTTATTGGCTTGTTCCGGCCAACGCTGCAACCTGAGCGCACCAGCCAGCGCAATCATTGCGCCATTATCGGTACATAATTCTGGGTCTGGATAATGCACATCAAAGGCATACTTTTGTGCCGCGACTTTAAGCGCGGCGCGCAACTGCTGATTAGCGCCCACTCCGCCGGCCACGACCAGCCTGCTTAGGCCCGTTTGTTTAAGGGCCTGCACGGATTTTGCGGTGAGGACATCAACTGCGGCATCGACAAAACCGCGGGCAAGATTTGCCTTGGCCTGTTCGTCAAGTGGCTGGCCGTATTGCTTTACCTGCGTGAGCACTGCTGTTTTAAGACCGCTAAAACTGAAGTCGAGATCTTTTGAGTGGAGCATTGGCCGTGGCAGAACAACCGCTCCTGGCGTACCGGTGGTCGCTAACTGTGACACAGCCGGGCCGCCCGGATAATCTAGCCCAAGCAATTTCGCGGTCTTATCAAATGCCTCACCCGCCGCATCATCGAGCGTTTCACCTAACATTTCGTAGTCGCCGATATCGGTCACGCGCATTAACTGCGTATGGCCGCCCGAGACCAATAAGGCAACAAACGGAAATGAGGGTGGATCGTTGGCCAGTAATGGCGAGAGCAAATGTCCTTCCAAATGATGGATGCCAATCACCGGCTTATCCCACGCTAGGCCAAGGCCATTGGCAATGCTCGCGCCTACCAGTAACGCGCCGGCGAGTCCGGGGCCTTGCGTAAACGCAATCGCGTCAATCGCCGCGGGCGTAATGGCAGCTTGCTCCAAGATCTGTTGCAGGAGGGGCAGCGCGCGCCGAATATGATCGCGCGAAGCCAGTTCAGGCACGACACCGCCATAGGCGCGATGCATGTCAATTTGTGAATGCAAGGCATGCGCCAATAGACCGCGTTCTGTTTCATAAAACGCGAGTCCGGTTTCGTCGCAAGAACTTTCGATACCGAAAACGAGCATAAAGATAATAAGTTAACGAGAGTTTTGTTTAAGGTTTAGCTGCTACCGAAGTCTATTTTCGTCAAACAGAGATAAATGCGGCTTGCGATGGATGCTCACCCTCTTGATGTTCGCCAAACAAATTTTTGGCAGCCTGAAGCATTGTCTCATATTGCGAATGCCCTGCTCTCCGGATTAGGTTCAACTCCCATCATCGTTTGGACGCCGTGACAGAATGTGTAGCACATGACTAACAACGATTAAGCGATTGCGATCTAGTCTACTCAATTCGCGTAGCAAAAGACCAAGCTCGGCGTATATTTTGCTCAAACACGAGAGTGCTGTGGGCAAACTGATCCATTTAAGTTATGGCGCTATCAAAGCGCCATTATGAAGCAGCACCTGAATCAAGGTGATACCTTGCTACCCGTGGTCCTGCCGCTGATTTTTTATCACTGAGCAGCCCCTTATAGAGGCCCGCTCAGTCTGTTGGAATGCTTCAGGCACAAAGCGATAGCACAAGAAATATTTGCGCTGACAAAATCCATCCAACTGATTGCGCTATCAGCCATACCGGATGATGTATTGATGACGCATAAGTTTTGTGCAGTAATGAAATTAGCGTAAAAATGCATCTGCAGTTTGGATTTTTCGCAACTCGTGCCTAAGGTATTCGAACTCTTTAAGCGCTATCCATTAGCGATTGAAAAAATAAGAATATTGCTATATTATCTAGCAAAAGAAGATTGAGGAATGGATCAACAGTAGTTTGTCCAATTTGTGATTAGCCATGCACCACATTATCAGGAGGACATTACGTCGATTGCACAATATTGGATCCTACATGTCGCTACCTCCCCTCATTTTTTAAGAAAAAATAATTCTTATATATCAATAAGTTACATTTTTTTCTTAAAAAGGTGGCAATAGCAATACGTAGGATCCAGCCCGAAAATCAAGCTTTTAGAAGCATAGTAAGCGGCTCGCTAGCCGAACGGCCGTCAAAGAAAATATAAATAGTTATTATAAATCAATAACTTTAAATACTGTTCGTTGAAAGCGGGGGTAGTGGAATGTAGGTTATAAGAAATACAGGACATAGTGAGCATAGAAAATTGTGAGGAACTAAATGAAACAAATTTTATCCCTAACTGAAGCTCAGTACCCCATTGACAGTTACGCCGAATTGCACCCGATAATGAATGCTGCAGCGGCTCATTATAAAGAGAAGGCAAAGGTATTTGAAACGGGCTTACAACGCCTTGATGAATTCGGAATAAGGCGAACCTTTCACGGCTTCTATTACATATCCCATTATTATCCTCTTCGAGCCATGTCAGAAATCAGTGGCCAGAGAGCTAAAGAGATATTGTCGGAGATGGCGGGTAGTACATTTGAAGTATATCTCCATTACCCTTTCTGTGAGCAACTATGCTCATTTTGTCATTTTCACAAGAAGATAACCAGTTTAGACAACGTGGAGAGACGTGAGACAGAAGTCATTGATACACTTATAGCCGAACTGCAACTAAATACCCAGATCATGGGACAGCGTATCAAGGCACGGTCACTACAACTCGGTGGAGGGACTCCCTCGTTGATGACCAATCAGGGCCTTGTTCGGCTACTGAAAGCATGCGAAAAATATTTAGACATTCAGAGCGATGCTGAAATAAAAACTGAAATCTATCCGAAGCATTATGATGAGAATTATCTTAGGGAAAAGCTAAGGATCCTCAAAAGCTTTGGATTCACTGACCTGGTAATTGATTTGGAAAGCGGAAACCAAAAAACGCTTGATTTTATCCAAAGAAAAAACTCATCACTCGATGATTATTTGAGACTTGTAGAAATTTGTATCGAAGAAGGATTTACATCATTTATTACTGCGCTCATGGCAGGACTCCCGTATGAAACGTATGACTCCATGTACTCTACTGTGGAAACGCTATCTGAGATAAAAGAACTGAGTGTTATAAATGTCTTTCCCACTATTATGAGGGAGAGCGACCCAATTTCCAAAAAATTAGAACTGAACCCGGAAGCGTTCAATGACTCTAGCACACGCGCCAATATGTGGCTGATGGCTCGAATGGCTCTTCATGACAAAGGATTTATTGATGGGCCAATTTCGTATCTGCATCGCCCTGCTATACGTCCAGAACAGCAAGCAGACAAATTTGAATGCGTTAACCTGATCGGGTTTGGTCCGTCATCCTTCGGCTATCTCAATGGGCCTCATAATGATTGGGCTGGACAATATTTCAACTTTTGCTCTACAGAAGAACACCGAAAGAGGATTAATGAAGGATACCCAGCGATATGGCGGATTGGTCAATATGACAATGAGGAACGCGCCAGGCGAAAAATAATATTCGGCCTTGCAAATGTCAAAACAGAGAATCTACTTGCAATAGAGAAAAACTATAATGTAAGCATTGACAAGATAATGGGCAAAACACTCAATGCCTTGCACTCGCTTGATCTGATTGAGCTAGACAAATCGATACATGGCATCCGGTTTACGGACCAGGGATTAGCTCGACTTGAAGAGATTACCTACTATTTCTATAGCAAATTTGCTAAAGATAAATGCGATGAAATTCCGGATACGCGGGACGAAAACTACAAATGGCTGATCAATCAGCATTATGCCGTCACTGTGCGGCGAGAAGATCGGCTCCGCTTCGAAAAATATGAAGTTTCTATGAGCAATAATTTTATGGAAAAGCTTAGATATTAAAGGCAAGAGAGGCGAGATATTCTTTGTTCCTGAAAGCTCTCGCCTCTCTTAGATATTTTTGCGTTACTTGCTCAATGCAATAAAAGTAGCACACACGATCATCAGCAAGGCACATCCTTTATTCAATAGCCCGATGAATCTCGGTGACCCAAAAAGGTTTCTGAGCTTTGTTGCAAAGATTAACCAGATTGCATAGACGAATCCCACCACAACCGCCATGGTTGCTACTAGGATAAGCAGTAAAGTAAACTTTCGATCAGCACCGCTAACGAAAAATGGCAAGACCGAAACATAAAATATCATTATCTTTGGGTTCCCGATACTCAGGAATATTCCAGCGGCAAACATATTTTTTGAAGTCATTTCTTGTCTGGAAGCTTCAATACTAGAATCCGCTTTCCATAAATTAAAAGCAATATACATCAGATATGTTGCGCCTAACCATTTGATAATAGTAATAATATAATCGGCATGTCCGGGTAAAGCACTTAAACTTAGGTAAGCAACAGACAGCCAGAGAGCTTCCCCAAGCAACATGGCAAAAATATAATACGCTATTCCTTTGTTTCCTTTAGATAATACATGTGCCACTAAAAAGACAATATTGGGACCCGGGATATTTGCTGCAGCAAATAATATCGATGCGAACAAAACAATTTTGCTTACTAACATTACTTTATCCTAGAGGTTAATATGTATGATCTGATCTAACCGTTCGAAATTCAAGTTTTTAAATGAGGGGTAGCGGAATGTAGATTGGATTGAGAAGGGACATCAAAAAGGCTTGCAAGAAGCTAAGCTTGAAATAGCTAGAAATATGTTGGCGGAAGGTGTGGCGCTTGATTTTATCAAGCAAGTGACCAAGCTTTCTGAAGATAAAATTTTAGCACTTATGTAATATCTCATCGTTAGATATATGGATGGCGTCCAGTGAGCGCGACAAAAGATACGTGTATCCAGCTTGTCACCGGTAGGTCGTTTTCCTCAACGGATTCAATCTTCTAAACGCAATTGCGTCAATCGCCGCGGGCGTAATGGCGGTTGCTCCAAGGTCTGTTAGAGTAAGGGGAGCGCGCGCCGAATACTATCGCACGAAGCCAGTTCAGGCACGATACCGCCATAGGCGCGATGCATGTCAATTTGTGAATGCAAGGCACGCACCGCACCGCGTATTCAGCAATACATATCGCAGCATCCTGAAAAATCATATAGATGACATAAGTTAATTTCTTTCCCTATGCTATAATGTCGACCTTTGAATTGCCCTAAATTTTATAAACTCACTCTGAACACATGACCACTATTCGCGTTAAAGAGAACGAACCGTTCGAAGTAGCAATGCGGCGCTTTAAGCGCACAATTGAAAAAAATGCACTTTTAACTGAGTTGCGCGCACGCGAGTTTCGCGAAAAGCCAACAGCTAAGCGTAAACGTAAAAAAGCAGCCGCAGTCAAGCGTCATTTCAAGCGTTTGCGTGGTCAGATGCTGCCTAAAAAACTCTATTAATTTTTTAACTGTTGCTGGCCTGCTGCTTTTCTGAGTAAGCAAACTTCTGAGTAGCAAACATTGGATGGAAAGCACATCATGACTCTCAAAAATCGCATTACCGAGGACATGAAGGCCGCCATGCGCGCCCGCGAGGCGGATCGACTAGGGACGATCCGTTTATTGCTGGCCGCGATTAAGCAACGTGAAATTGATGAGCGCATCGAGCTTGATGATACGGCCATTTTTGGTGTTATTGACAAGCTGATTAAGCAAAGAAAAGATTCAATCGTTCAATTCCAAAATGCTAGCCGGCTTGATTTGGTAGCGAAGGAAGAGGCCGAACTTGTCATATTGCAAGTGTATATGCCGCAGCCCTTGACTGAGCAAGAAATTGCCGCCGCAATCCAAGCTGCAATGACGCAGGTAAGTGCGGTTGGCCCTCAAGATATGGGGAAAGTGATGGCGTTGCTTAAAAGCAGCCTGCTTGGCCGCGCCGATATGACAGCGGTTTCAATGCAGGTTAAAGCGGCATTGTCAGCAGCACGTTAATGAGCTTATTGTATCTGCTCTAAGCGAGCACCTTACTGGTGTGTCTATCAAAGTGCACGCTCAGCACTTAATCCATAACCCACCGATAACCCACTGCTCTGGGAAGAAGGGCGGTTTCAAATCGGAGTCAGTTCTATCATGATTCCCCACACTTTTTTGCAGGATTTACTGAACCGCATTGATATTGTTGAGGTGGTGGGTAAGTACGTGCAGTTAAAGAAGGGTGGGGCGAATTTTATGGGCTTATGCCCATTTCATACGGAAAAAAGCCCATCTTTTACGGTGAGTCCGAGCAAGCAGTTCTATCATTGCTTTGGCTGCGGCGCACATGGCAGTGCCATTGGTTTTTTGATGGAGCATACGGGCCTGGCATTTGTCGAGGCCGTGACTGAATTGGCTCAATCCGCTGGCCTGACTGTGCCGCGTGAGCCTCAATTTAACTCCGCTGGCAATAATGTCGCGGCTAGCCCGCGCAATCTAGCCAGCAGCTTGGTCGACACCATGCGGCAGGCGTGCGATTACTATCGTAAACAATTGCGGGGCGCGACGAACGCCGTGACCTATCTAAAAAAGCGCGGCTTAAGCGGAGAAATCGCCGCTCGTTTTGGGCTCGGTTATGCTCCTGATAACTGGCAAAATTTAAGCGCAGTATTTTCTGCCTACCGGGCGCCTGAGTTGAGCGAGGCAGGCCTTGTAATTGACAGCCAGAAAACGGATGCGCAGGGTCAGCCGCGCCGCTATGATCGCTTTCGTGACCGCATTATGTTTCCTATCCGTAATATGCGCGGGCATGTGATTGGCTTTGGCGGGCGGGTACTTGAACAAGGTGAGCCAAAGTATTTGAATTCCCCGGAAACGCCCCTATTTAATAAGGGCAACGAATTATACGGATTGTTTGAAGCACGCGCGGCAATCCGTGAAAAAGGTTATGTGTTGGTGGTGGAAGGTTATATGGATGTCGTCGCCCTAGCGCAGCTTGGTTTTCCGAACGTCGTGGCCACGCTTGGCACGGCGTGTACGGCGAATCATGTGCATAAGCTCTTTCGGCAAACCGATCAAGTGGTCTTTAGTTTTGATGGGGACCCGGCTGGCCAGCGCGCGGCGCGGCGTGCGCTTGAAGCGTCTTTGCCGCATGCGGCGGATAACCGCACTATCCGTTTTTTGTTTTTACCGACAGAACATGATCCAGACAGCTATTTGCGCGAATATGGCGCGGCCGCATTAGCGCGCGAGATTGCAGGCGCACTGCCGTTGTCGCAATTTTTGTTGAACGAAATACTGGCTAACAAGCCCTTGGAGCAGCCGGAAGGACGCGCGCAAGCTTTATTTGACGCTAAGCCGTTAGTGCAAAGTTTGCCGGCCAATGCGTTGCGCGCGCAAATTTTGCACCGCTTAGCGACTCAGTTTGAGTTGCCGCTGGCCGAAGTGACCCGCTTATGCGAAGTCAAGCAAGCACCGGCTCAGGCAATTCGCCAAGCACCTGTGCGTAGTGAGCGCAGGCGGGTGACGGACAATGAGCAACGCGCGTTACGTAACCTCATTTCTTGGCCGCGCATTGCAGATACTTTAGATCAGGACGAGCGACACACACTGCTTCATATTACGCGTAATACAGCATTTTTTGAGGAGGTGCTCACGCACGCCCAGGCACTCGGTAACACAGCAAATTTTAGCTTGCTTTCGGATTTATTGAGAAATTCTCGCTATGCGCCAGCATATGAGGAGATCTTTCGTGAAATTCTTGTCTATGATGAAAATGTACGTGACTTGATGCAAAGCACGCTGGAGATGTCGAGTGTCGATACGGATCGATATCAAGAGCAAGAGCGCTTAGCCGGCGCGGAATTGAAGGCGGCTATTATTAAGCTACGTTATAGCGAGTTGTGTGAGCGCCGTGAGCATTTAGCCAGGCAATTGAAATTATCCGCCGAAGAAACGGCAGAATTTGCAACATTGCTACGCCAAACGGCAGAACTCAAGCAGCGTTTAGCGAGTTAGAGAGTATTTAGATATAAAGTATTAGAGTATTTAGATTTAAAGTTTTAATTAGATATAACTTCACATGTTAAAATAGTGGGTTTTAGCCGGCTATTTTTAAGCAAAGGTAGATTGTAATGGCAAAGACAGTAAGCGGAAAAACGGCGGGCAGTAAAGTAACCGAAGAGCGGAAAAAATCTGCTATCGGTAAAGCTAAATCTAGCAAAATCGCGGTTGAAAGCACGCTAGCCCAGCCGGTTACTGGCGCCGACACTGATGCGCAGCAGCCAGAAGAAAGTGCCGGCAAAGGTGAAAAAGTAAAAGCGCGCGATCGTCGCGCCAAAGAAAAAGCGCTATTAAAAGATGCGTTTGCGTCACATCAACCCGGCACGAATGAAGAGCTCGAAGAGCGACGGGGAAAATTACGCACGCTGATTAAATTAGGTAAGGAACGAGGCTTTCTTACTTACGCTGAAATCAACGATCATTTACCTGACGATTTAGTTGAAACCGAAGCGCTAGATAATATTATCAGCACTTTTGGTGATATGGGCATTTCTGTTTACGAGCAAGCGCCCGATGCGGAGACGCTGTTGCTCAGCGATAATGCCCCCACTGTGACCAGTGATGATGAAGCTGACGAAGAGGCTGAAGTTGCCTTATCAAGCGTTGACTCTGAATTTGGCCGCACGACCGATCCCGTGCGCATGTATATGCGTGAAATGGGAACCATCGAGCTGCTCACGCGCGAAGGTGAAATTGAAATCGCCAAGCGCATTGAACAGGGCCTGAAGAATATGGTCCAGGCCATCTCTGCGTGTCCAACCACGATTGCGGATATCTTAGCCATGGCCGAGCGCGTGGCTAACGATGAAATCCGCATTGATGAGCTGGTCGATGGCTTAATCGAAGAGAGCTCCCAAGATGGGGATGAACAGGCTGGCACTGAAGCTGAGCAAGCTGAGGTGGAAGACGATGAAGCGGACGACGCAGATGCCGAAGAAGATGAGGATGACGAGGGCGCAGCCGCCGAGCGGGCAAATGCTGCACAGTTAGCGGAATTGAAACAAAAGTCGCTGGAGAAATTTGCCTCCATCGGCGACTGGTTCGACAAAATGCGCCGTGCTTTTGAGAAAGAAGGATATCAATCAAAAGCGTATCTAAAAGCGCAAAAAACGATTCAAACTGAGCTCGTCTCGATTCGCTTTACGGCCCGCACAGTTGAGCGCTTATGTAGCACATTGCGCGCGCAAGTAGAAGAAGTACGAATTGTTGAGCGCCAACTTTTGCAGATTGTGGTAGATCGCTGCGGCATGCCACGTACTGAGTTTATCTCGACTTTTCCGGGCCATGAGACGGATCTTGAATGGGCGAAAAAAATCATCGCTGAAGGGCGCTCTTATAGTGCGGTGCTTGAACGCAGCCTGCCTGCAATTCATGAGTTGCAACAAAAGCTGATCGACTTGCAAGCGCGTGTCGTCTTGCCTCTGAAAGAGCTAAAAGAAACCAATCGGCAGATGGCCAGGGGCGAGTTAGGCGCTCGTCAGGCTAAACGCGAGATGACCGAAGCCAATTTGCGGCTGGTGATTTCGATTGCTAAGAAATACACCAATCGCGGCCTACAGTTTCTTGATTTAATTCAAGAAGGCAATATTGGCTTAATGAAGGCGGTGGATAAATTTGAATACCGCCGCGGTTATAAGTTTTCGACTTATGCTACGTGGTGGATTCGCCAGGCGATTACCCGTTCAATTGCAGATCAAGCCCGGACCATCCGGATTCCTGTGCATATGATTGAAACCATCAACAAATTGAACCGGATTGTGCGGCAAATTTTGCAAAAAACCGGGCGTGAACCTGACCCTGCCATGCTAGCCAAAGAAATGGCAATGCCGGAAGACAAAATCAGGAAGATCTTAAAAATTGCGAAAGAGCCGATCTCGATGGAAACCCGCATTGGTGAAGATGATGACTCTCATCTGGGCGATTTTATTGAAGATAACAACACCGTTACCCCGGAAAATGCAGCGTTGTATTCAGGCTTGCGCGATTCCGTTAAGGATCTACTCGATACTCTGACTCCGCGTGAGGCTAAAGTATTGCGGATGCGTTTCGGGATTGATATGAGCTCGGATTACACCCTGGAAGAAGTCGGTAAGCAATTTGATGTCACGCGTGAGCGGATTCGTCAAATCGAAGCCAAAGGCATGCGTAAAGCACGTCACCCAAGCCGTTCCGAGAAGTTAAGGCCGTATTTGGTGAGCAATTAAAGCGCCGATGAAATCACCGGCCGAATCTCCTAGCAGCCCATTTATTGATCTGCTGCGGATCCAGCAAATCCGGGCTGAAAACGGTGAGAGTGAGCTGCTGTTGCCACTCGAGCCGTTTCATCTGAATGCCTGGAATATTGCCCACGGCGGCGTCACCATGACGCTCTTGGATAGTGCTCTGGCTTTAGCTGCGCGTAGCATCGCGGCGGCCAACACAGGGGTTGTCACGGTAGAAATGAAGACTAATTTCATGCAACCTGGGTTGGGGTGTTTGCGCGCCTTCGGGCGCGTTCTTCATCGATCCAGCACGATGGCGTATTGTGAAGGCGAAGTGCGCGACAATCGCGATACTTTTGTCGCTAAAGCCTTGGGTACTTTCAAATATTTGCGGGAACGTCCGTTGAATCGTTGATTCAATGAACGTTCTCTGAATCGTTGATCTAATCTTGCTTAAAACGGCTAGGCAATAGCAGGTAACGCATAGGGCTGCGTCAGTAACGTGAGGACGGACCCAGCAGGTGTTTCCACATGGATGGTGCTAGCCGCTTCCTGATCAAGTGCTGCAAGTTTGAGCTCAACCAAGCAATCCACCCCGCCACCAGGGGCTGACGCCGCATTCACCACCATCCCGCAGGGTTGCCGCGGATCGGTAGAGTGAAAGACTTCCGTGCCGGGCTGGGCCTTATCTGTATGCGCTAACATCATACGGCGCTTAATCGTGCCACGATACTGGCTGCGCGCGACGATTTCTTGGCCAGGGTAGCACCCTTTATGAAAATCAACCCCGCCAATCACCTCAAAATTGACCATCTGTGGGACGAATTTATCTTGCGTGGCCTCCATAATGCGCGGCTCGCCGGCGCGTATCTCCAACCAATCCCAAACCGCTGGCGTGATAGCTGTCAGGCAGGTGCTTAGGGTCGTGAGCTGTGCGTTGAAGATGGCAGGGGGCGCAATCCATAGATAGCGCGCGCAGTGGGCGGTGGCAACCGTCTCAGTGGCGACAGGCGACACGGCAATTGGCGCATCTGACAGGCGTATTAGTGTGCCTGCTTCACTCTCAACTTTGCTGTGCGCTAGCTCTGGCAAGTTTGGAAAAAGTGGCGCTAACAGCCGCATCGCATTGCCGGTCAAACCAATCAGCACATTATCAGCGCCCACATCATTGAGCTTGACCTTGCTGCGCAAAATAAACATCGACAAGCGCTTTTGTATCGCCGCTTGCAGATCACGCGACAACATCAGTTGAATGGTCTCAGCATTCGACTCATCATTGTGTTTGGCCGCACGCCAAACCAGGAAAGTCGCGAGTAAACGGCCCTTGATGGAGCATAAACCAGCAAATTGTGCTTTTTCTGCGGCAAGCTTTTCAATATTATTCGTCAATTGGCCATGCAAAAAAACCGCCGCATCCGGGCCGCTCGCTGCCAAAATAGAAAATTGATCCAACACCGTAAAGGCGCCAGTTGTCAGGTCCTGAACGCTACTTGATAGAATAGAAGACATCTCACCCCAGCCAGTAGAAGTTGCTATTTGCTTCATTTTTTTGCCTTAAGATTACGCTTGAGACTTCGCTCAATCTAAACAAGCAAGTATTATATGGGCTTTTCAACACGATGCACGAGATGCTTGTGATTAAACAGCAGATGAAAAGACGGTTACGGCTCTGTGCCATAAAATTTTTGCGCGCCATGACGATCTTTGCCTTGCTGATAGCGGGCGGCGTTTATCTCTGGGCCAACACACCGCTACGGCTTGCGCATGACACGCTCGATGTCACCATCAAGCCAGGCAGTGGTTTTAGAGGGGTAGTCGCGCAGTTGCAAAGCGAAGGGGTACCCGTCCAGGCGATGCCATTTGAACTGTTGGCGCGTCTGCTTAAAATGACGACTCACTTAAAAGCCGGTAACTATGAGTTTCATCGCGGCGTTACCTCCTATCAAGTCTTGCAAAAGATTGCCCAAGGCGATGTGAGTCAATATGCTGCAACGATTGTAGAAGGCTCAACCTTCGCGCAAATGCGTGCCGAGTTGGCGCTCCATCCTGCTTTAACGCACGACACAGCCGATCTGAGCGATGCACAATTAATGAAAGCCATTGGCGCCCAAGAAACCCAGCCCGAAGGCCTGTTCTTTCCAGACACTTATTTCTTTGAAAAAGGGGCGAGCGAGCTCGGTATTTATCGGCGTGCCTATGAACTTGCGCAAGAACGTTTAACCCTCGCTTGGGCTACGCGGGCCCCGAATTTGCCCTATAAAACACCTTATCAAGTATTGATTGTGGCTTCTCTCATCGAAAAAGAAACCGGCCGGCAAGCAGATCGGCCGTTTATTGCTGCTGTTTTTGCAAACCGGCTGCGCATCGGCATGGCGTTGCAGACCGATCCAAGCATTATTTACGGCTTAGCAACTAACTATACAGGCCGTTTGCGCAAACAGGATTTAAAGGCAGATGGACCCTATAATACGTATACCCGGGCGGGTTTGCCGCCGACCCCCATTGCCTTGCCAGGCCAAGCCGCACTGGATGCCGCGACGCGGCCAGGGTTGAGCGCTGCTCTGTATTTCGTGTCACGGGGCGATGGCACGAGTGAATTCTCGAACAACTTGGCCGATCATAATCGTGCTGTCGATAAATTTATCCGAGGTATGCAATGACGGCACGTGGCAAATTGATTACCTTTGAAGGCATCGATGGCGCAGGCAAATCGACTCATCTAAGGTGGTTTCGCGAGCGGCTTGAACTCAAATTAAAGCCTGCTGGAGCCGCGGTTATTGTCACTCGCGAGCCAGGCGGCACGGCGCTTGGCGAAGCCCTGCGCGAGTTGTTGTTGCATCAACCGATGCAGCTCGAGACCGAAGCGCTCTTAATGTTTGCTGCGCGCTACGAGCATTTGGCAACCGTCATTGAGCCGGCGCTGAAGCGAGGCGATTGGGTGTTGTCCGACCGTTTCACCGATGCCAGCTTTGCCTATCAAGGCGGCGGGCGCGGGCTGGGGTTGACTCGGCTAGCTGCGTTAGAAACCTGGGTACAAGGCGATTTTCAACCTGATCTCACCGTACTGTTTGATCTTCCCACTGAAATTGCCAATCAACGGCGCGGCTTGGCGCGCACGCCGGATAAATTCGAGAGCGAATCTGACGCCTTCTTTACTCGCGTGCGGGCTGAGTATCTGCGCCGGGCAGATGAAACCCCGGATCGTTTTGTGCTGATGGATGCGGCGCGCAGCATTGCAGAAATTCAACAAGAACTAGAGAAAGTGATTGTATCTTTATGAATTTTAAGGTTTTTTACTTAATAAATCGCTTTGCTTGTGATCTCTATTAACTACTTAAGCAATTGCTTTAATTACGGTCTCTAAGCTTGCTATGAGCGGTCTCTTGCCCACCTGCTTAAAAAGTAGAGGCGAAAGCGATGAAACCTCTTTGTTTTATAATTCTTAAAGTTATAAATGACTTTAACTAATTTGTTTAATGGCTTATTTAAGCGTGAAAAATAGTATTTATCCTTGGCAACTTGAAGACTGGCAGCGCCTCTATGCATTACGTGCACAGTGGCCGTCCGCACTCCTATTACATGGTCAAGCAGGCATCGGTAAAGTTGACTTTGCGCGCTATCTGGCGCAGGGGCTGCTATGTGAAACCCCCACCACTGATGGGCAGCCCTGTCATGAGTGTTCTGCTTGTCATTGGTTTGTACAGGGCAATCATCCTGACTACCGCGTGCTATGCCCGGAAAATATCGCCGCTTTAAGCCACGATGCCGTGGCCGCTCAAACCAATAGCGAAGCCCAGGAATCCGAGAAAAAAACCCGGGCCCCCAGTAAAGAAATTAAAATCGAACAGGTGAGGGCGCTGTTGGATTTTTGTGCGTTGGGTTCGCACCGCAACGGCCGGCGTGTCGTTTTACTGCATCCGGTTGAGGCGCTTAACACCGCCGCCGCCAATGCTTTATTAAAAACCTTAGAAGAACCACCGGCCAATGTGGTTTTTCTACTGGTTTGTACCCAGCTTGCTCAATTATTGCCGACCATCGTAAGCCGTTGCCGGCGCTGGCCAATGCATGTGCCCACAGCAACTCATGCATTGCCTTGGTTAACTCAGCAAGGCTTAGAGGATGCTGCGGGCGCCCTGGCGCAAGCGGCTGGCTCGCCGCTGGCAGCGCTGGCTTACGCGCATGATGAACATGCCGCTTTAAGGCGTTTTACGCTAGACCAACTCGCCGCCGGCGCGGCATGTGACCCCTTTGCCTGTGGCGCAAACTTGCATAAACTACCGATTCCGCTCGTACTGAGCTGGTTGCAATGTTGGTTATATGACCTCACTTTATTGCATCTAGCAAACCAGACCCGTTACTACCCAGCGGATAAGCCGGCATTAGCCCGCTGCGCCCAACATCTTAATCCGCTACGGCTAGTCCGTTATGCCCGTACCGTGAGCCTGCGGCGCGCAGTTGAAAACCACCCCTTGAATGCCCGCTTGGTATTTGAGGAGTTATTTGCAGACTATCGGTCTATTTTTACCACTCATTGACGCCGGTATGCGCGATGCCTATGCCAATCAATATCCAAATTAGAGATGCAACGCTCGATGATTTGCCGGCTATTGTGGCCATTTATAATTCAACTGTACCATCGCAGCAGGTATCGGCAGATGCCGAGCCGATCACGGTCGAAAGCCTCGAGACATGGCTGAAGGGGCGCGAAACCAAGACGAGGCCAGTTTGGGTGATTGAAAGCGAAACAGTACCTGAATGTATTGTGGGCTGGCTAAGTTTCTCCGATTTTTACGGCCGGCCAGCCTATAGCGCGACCGCGGAACTCAGCATTTATATTGATGAACGCTGGCGCCAACAGGGGTGTGGCAAATTCATGTTGGAATGCGCTCTTGAATATGCGCCGTCACTTGGGATTAGTACTGTGCTCGGTTTTGTCTTTGCGCAGAATATAGCAAGCCTTAAGCTTTTTCGTAGTTTTGGCTTCTCCGATTGGGGCGTGTTGCCGCGTGTTGCCAAACTAAACGAGACCGAGCATGATCTGATTATTGTTGGCCGCAGAGTCTAATTATTATTGTTAACGGGATATCCATGTTTGTTGATTCACATTGTCACCTCAACTTTAAGGGGTTGATCGAGCGGCTGCCGCAATTGCTTGAAAACATGCGCGCTCATTCAGTTAGCCATGCACTCTGTGTGAGCGTTAACCTTGAAACTGTTTCAGAGGTGCTGGCCGTTGCGCAAGCCCATGACAATCTATTTGCTTCAGTGGGCGTGCATCCAGACTACGAAAATGTGCAAGAGCCGAGCGTTGCGCAGCTCATCGAGCTTGCTGCGCACCCCAAAGTGGTGGCGATTGGCGAAACCGGGCTCGACTATTACCGGCTAGAAGGCCGAACACCCGCTGAGATGGAATGGCAGCGCGCACGGTTTCGCACGCACATTCGGGCCGCGTGTGCAGTCGGCAAACCGTTAATTATTCATACCCGCGCAGCCGCCGATGACACCCTGAGGTTGATGCGCGAAGAGGGTGCCGATCAAGTGGGGGGGGTGATGCATTGCTTCACCGAGAGTTGGCAAGTCGCTGAGGCAGCGATAGCGCTGAATTTTTATATCTCCATATCTGGGATTGTCACCTTTAAAAATGCGCGCGATCTGCAAGATCTTGCTCGGCGCGTGCCATTAGAGCGCCTACTGATTGAGACCGATTCCCCTTATTTAGCACCAGTGCCACACCGTGGCCAGACAAATGAACCGGCTTTTGTAAGCCATGTGGGCCGTTTTGTGGCGCAATTGCGTGGCGAAACTGAAACCTTAGTCGCCCGCGCGACGAGTGATAATTTCTTTAAGCTTTTTAAGATCGAAGCCCCTAACGTAGCAGAAGTTGAATAGACATTGATTGTCCAGATTGATGAAAGACAACGAGGCCATCCGATTGTGCTCAGAGCTCCTAGATCAGGGAAAACAAATTAGCCATTCAGCCTAGTATTTATTATTGGGGCATCGTGCCAGAATATTTAGCATTCTCAACCTGTTGGCGGTAAGTCAACAAACAAGATAAATGCTAGATGAACAACTTATCAATGCCGCACGATGCCTTATTTAAATTATTTCTTATGGATGTCGAGATTGCTAAAGAATTTCTACAAATCCATTTGCCTGACTCTTGGCAACAAGAATTTGATTTCAATACTCTATCCCTTGCTCCGGGCGCATTCGTTGAGTCCAATTTAAGCCAGCATTACAGCGATATTGTTTATTCAGTCCACATAATGAAAAACCAAGGCTTAGCGTATATCCTGCTAGAACATGAAAGTGCGGTAGGTAAGTTAACGCCTTTTAAGCTGTGGCGTTATCAAAGTGCCATCATGAAACAACACCTTAATCAAGGCGATACATTGCTACCGGTGGTATTGCCATTAATTTTTTATCGGGGTACAGATCCATATAAAGGCTCACTCTGTCTTTTAGAGTGTTTCAGACACAAGCCAATAGCACAAAAAATATTTGCATTAACAGAACCCATTCAACTGATTGCGTTATCGACTATACCAGACGAAGTGTTGATGACACATAAACGTTGTGCAGTAATGGAATTGGCGCAAAAATACATTCATGATCGGGAATTGATGGAGCTTGCACCAAAAATAGTTGAGCTATTTGAGCGTTATCCAATTTCGATTGAAAAAAGACAAGCATTACTATATTATCTAGCAAAGGAAGGCCGAGGAATCGACAAGCAATTTGTCCAATCTATGATTAACATCGCACCACATTACCGGGAGGATATTATGTCTGCTGCACAATATTTAATTGAAGAGGGCTGGCAAAAAGCTACGCTTGAAATTGCTAAAAATCTGCTAGCAGAAGGTGCCGCGCTAGATTTGATCAAGCAAGTCACTAAACTTTCTGACGATAAAATCAAAGAGCTTACATGTCATTGAATCGTAATTGTCACTTTTAAAAATGCGCGCGATCTGCAAGAGCTTGCTCGGCGCGTGCCATTGGAGCGCCTACTGATTGAGACCGATTCTCCTTATTTAGCACCAGTGCCACACCGTGGCCAGACAAATGAATCGGCTTTTGTAAGCCATGTGGGCCGTTTTGTGGCGCAATTGCGTGGTGAAACTGAGACTTTAGTCGCCCGCGCGACGAGTGATAATTTCTTTAAGCTTTTTGGGATTGAAGCACTTAACGTATCAGCGGTCTAGACATTTAAGACCGAGTCGAGCCGGCACAACCTATGCAGACAAAGATGGCACTTGGGGCAGCTATGTGCATATTACCCCTAATTTGTGGATAGGTTCTTAGAAGGCACAAGTCAAGCGTACTTCAGAATCCAAGTAAATGCACGAGTACTGCCCGCCTTCAACTCGAAGGGACGCGTCGTACAAGCAAAATTCGAATGTAGCTGCCCAATCACGGTTGTTGAAAACGGATTGATTACCCCGCCTGTCATCTCAAAATTAGACAGTGCGCAGTGATCAAATCCCATGGTGCCATAATTAGTGACATCACTATTTGCATAGGTAGCCGAAAAACCATCATCATTGGTTGCGGCGCTCTGAAAATCGGCAAAAGACGTGAAATCTGTCTCGACGGAGATATTTCCAGTTAGCGTTCTAGAACTTAGCGTATCAGTTCGCGTTATAGCGCCTCGACCAAACGTCAAAACCGTATGGGTTTGCAGGTCGATATCTGTGGCATATTTTGCGTTTTTTACGGTTTGCCTGAAATTGGCCATGTCGAAGGACACCATAACCTGGCCGTTGCATTCCTGCACACTCAGATTTTGATAATATGTGACCGGAATGTAAGTTTTCCCGTTATAAGAAATCTGAGGGATCAACAATGCGTAGCTCAGATCCGCTGTTCCATAGATCAGTTTGTCGGAAAAAGGTATTGGATAGTACGGAGTCTGCAAGTCAAAATCAGGCGCTTGGTTCAGGTTCAGATTAATTATGCGCTTTTCATCGCGCACCGTGATTAGCGCTGCGCTATACGGGTGAGCCTTATCGGTAGGCAGGTTGTACCAGGTGAGAGTGTAATGCGGCATCATATCCAGCCAGGCTTGAAAGTCAGGATCAGGCATTGATGCTTTACCGCCAAAATTTAGCTTGTTCCACCAAGCATTCATATACATGTATTGGTGTAAGAGGCTGAAATTCTCACCCATGACACGAGGCTTGCCGCGATATGCATCAGTGCCACGGCCTTTAACCCACAGATTCACCGATGGCGTGGGCAAGGTTGGGTCGTACCAGAAAGTGTTAAAGCGATAAGCCGATTTATAGATAAATGAATAGGCTATCTGCATTTCTTGCTTGGACAACACGCCTGTATTTGCCGCCGCAGTTAAGATTTCCGCAAAAGCCGAATCCCCATATGGGCCAATAGATCGGCCATAGTTGAAACCCTGACCATCGGTATTGAGCTGAGGAAGAATGAGGTCGACTGATTTCCTCAGATAACCTTTTAATTCTTGCGTCAAATTAGCCTCATTGCCTATTTCTAGAGTTCGTTCGACGACTTCAGCAATGAGCAAAGCGCTGTATCGATCAAAGCGCGCCTGATCATAATAGGTGGTATTAACATTCGAGGCTTCGTCAGAAAACCCATCCGAAGAATCGTTTCTAATATGATTAGTAATTGCATATAAAAGTGCCTCGGGCGCATCCATTGATGCCACAGCCGGGTTGGTAGGGGAGGAGAAGGTCGGATTGCTCCACCCTAATTTTTGTCTCAAGCCGGCAATTCCGTAAGCAACCGCATAGTAATTTTGAGCAGAATTAAGCGACGCAATATCGATCGGCATGCCTGCTGCAGGGCATGTATTCAAATTGCTGCTTGCACCTACGCCAAACATATCGCAGAAGGCCAGACGATCTAGCATTGCATCACTGAAGACTTCATTGAGCATACCGTGCACTTTAAAATTATTGAGCGCGAGGAGGTAGTAATATTCACCCCAGGAATTATTTGCATACATGTAGTTGGCGCCGCTCATCTGTGTCATCATTACGGTAGTTATTTTTTGATAAGTCGCAAGGTAGTCCGCGTAATTCGGATCGTCTTTCATTTTCATATCAATCAATATATACGACAGACCGAGCGCCAACTTACCAGGCAAAAATTTATCCCCCGTATTCGTATCTAACACATGTACCGGGCTACCGTCGCCGAGGTCCATCACCACTTGTGTGAAATCAGGCGCTTCCTTAATAAGATCAAAGAGCGCCCTCATATGCCCCATCATGGTAATGGGTACGCCTGCGCCCACCGGGACGCTCGTGTCTGGCGTACCGTAAACAATTCCGTGAAGAGAATCAGCTGCAGTGTTGGATATATTGGCTACCCCAAAAGGCGAGATAGTCTTAGTGGAGAGAACGGCAGTTGGATTGTTTAGACCGTCCTCTATCTCGCCTCTGTGTGCATTGGCTAAAAAGGAGAGTGTACCGAGCGCAAAGCCAATTGGCTGGAGTCTTGACAAAAGCATTTATTCCCTCGATTGGAATTTAACTAATGCCGAAATCAGCATTTTTCACAAATTTATTTGTTTAGTTATATATGGATTCTCCCAATTTGCAAAGTTTTCAATTCATGCCTGTGGGGTGAGGTAGTCGGTTAATAAGTCGGCCCTGAATCTGTGCACATCGCCGGTGATCGCGGTCGACACCGTGATGCAATAAGCGATCGAGCAACGCTGCCGTTAGCGTTGTGTCCTGTGCAAACCGTGCTCATTGGTGCATTATCTCCTTCAGGTCTGAACCCAGATTCTACCCAGCAAAAGGCTTTCGCGACACCCTCTAAACGCCGGACAATTCATTTGCTCCCCACACTGACATAGGCCATATTTTTGCTTGACGAATTCGTTTAACATAACTAACATCTGGTTCAGTTGTTTATCTAAAATCGTAAATATAAGAAATTGTGAACTAAAAGAGCAGTCGCTTCTAGTCCATCAATATGTGTTAAAGGGGGGCTATGTGAACTTTAAGTTTGCATAGAGTTCATTCATTTTGAATAGGATGTGGGTTCGAGATAGGGTTGCTCAAGCAAGTGGCGATGAGGTGGCAAGGTGGGTCAAAACGCAAGCGCATCGGCCTAAAATCTAAGACTTAGCTTGGTAAACCGGGAGGGGCCTATATGTACTGCTATGCTACCAACAGTATCTGGAGCTGGAAATTCTAATAAGTCCATAAGTTTCAACTGCGATCAGACCACCGATATCCAAAAGGACAAAGCGTATTTAGGGTGGGCTTGTACCCAGTGGCAAAATGAAAATCCTTATGAAGTTCACGACTCATTCATCGAAACGCAAGCCCGAACCCGTGCAGGACTCCACTATTTGTGATGGAGCAAAATATGACTGCACGCAAGCCTGAATTATCCCTAGCCGACATCGACATTGGCTAGGCAAGTCACTATATGTGGATCAAAGCCAGGATTATTATGAAGAGCGCTATCGGCAGCGGGTACTTCATAATCTTGCTCAGCGCGCTGAAAAACTGGGCTTTCAACTTACGCCTATTTCACAAATAGCCTAGAAAGCCTTTATATATCAATAATTTATGATTTGTTTCTTAGGAGGAGGTCAGAATGTTGGGCATTCGTGTAACTGGTCAGTTGACTATCAATCAGCAAGCTCAGGGTAAAACTCAAGCGCAGCAAGAGGATGCGAATGAGGCTTTAAGCAAAGAGCGGACGATTCTTGATAATTCTCCAATAGACCCTAAAGAGCCAGCTTTGCAAGCCAAGTTTCAGCCCGGAAAATTTCTCCCAGAGCTGATAGCCAATCAAGCCCCTAAAATCAGAGAAATACTTAAGATAGTTACGCAGCACGAGACGTTCTGGCGTAACCGGTTACGAGCCTATCAGTCGATTCAGCTGCCATATGAAACGAGGCCAACACAAGCTTTGGCGCAATGGACCACCAGTGCTTGGGTAAGAACGCCATGAACCCCAGACTTGTGGCTTGAAGTTGGAGTCCTCATACTTTCTCACATCTAAATTCAGATGGAGCAATAGAACAAAGATGAGATTGGGAGAAAAATTTTGGTCAGCCCATTTGGAGGCAGCCAAACACAAAGGTAGCTCATTGAGTAGCTATGCGAAGCGGCATGGTGTATCTGTGAAAGATACCGTCTTTCAAGTCAAGCGATATTTGCATAATTTTCATCATATGGCATACGTGATTTGAGTACGCCGAAACAGAGATGGACGAGTTTGCGCATACATGCCCCAAGAGCAGACATAGAAGATTTACCGCGGTTACGTAATCGTTCATATAATGCCTTGACGTGGGTGTTATAGCGTATAGCAACGATAGCGGCCATATAAAGCTTGGCGCGGATTTCTGGAGGGCCGGCCTTAGAAAGTCGAGCCCGCCCAAATACTGAGGAACCGGATTGTCGTTCTACAGGCACTAGGCCAAGATAAGCGGCGAGCTGCTCAGCACTCTTAAAGGAATGGGTCTGCATCACAGACAGCATAGCTTTGCCTACTTGCGGACCAATGGCACGAATGCTCTTTAAAAGATCCAAGTCTTCCTTCAAAGCGGAGTGCCGATCAATATGCTCATCGATTTCTTGCTGAAGCTGTTTTAACTGCATCTGCAAGAAATTAATACTGTCACTAAGCGATTTATGAACACGCTCAGGAGCAGATACAATCTGAATTTTTTCTTGGCGATTACGCTCACGCTGTAAGTCTTCAGAGATAGCTTCCTGACGAGCTAGAAAAGCTTTAAGAACTCTCACCTCTGGAGCGGGCGGAACCCAAGCATCAGGCTTGCATAGCAAACCAAAACGCGCAATCAAAAAACTGTCAACACCATCCGTCTTGGTCCTGATAGCTAAGGTACTACCTAGAGATTTGACTTTGACTGGATTGACGATAGAGACCCTGGCGCCAGCGTCGTGTAGAGCTTGCGCTGCTTGTTCATGATAAATTCCCGTCGCTTCCATTGTGACGTGAAGATCGGTCAGTTTAATGTCTTGTTTAACAAGCCATGTTAATAGCTCGGTGAACCCCGTTTGGCTATTGGTGACTTTTTTAGATTTACGTTTTAGGCTAGTTTCATTTAATAGTAATGAACAATCTAGCTTCGCTTTAGCAACATCGATACCTAAGTAAA
The DNA here is from genome assembly GCF_020023735.2 of Mycoavidus sp. HKI. Classification (NCBI taxonomy): domain Bacteria; kingdom Pseudomonadati; phylum Pseudomonadota; class Betaproteobacteria; order Burkholderiales; family Burkholderiaceae; genus Mycoavidus; species Mycoavidus sp. HKI. The sequence continues at coordinate 1,154,503 of NZ_CP076444.2, read as the reverse complement.
ACATTTTGTATTTTCAATTTAAAATATGAAGACCAACTCACTCACTCGCCTTGTGCATGCAGGGTCTAGCCCTTGGCTACCGTCCAGTGTTTTTGCTGGTGAGGGGGTGAGATGAAGGGTTTAATCTTTCACACAAGGTCTAAGCCTTAAGGCCTATAAAAAACTCTCTTCATCTCAGGTGATGGTAGCTAACCATCACAGAAAGAAAGATACAAGGCCTATATTATTGGCAGAACAAATTAAAGGCGACAGATGAAAGTGTCGAATCGAGGCAGGCAAGCAAATTTGTAGCGCTGCGGGTGAGGGAGGCGGTTGACGAGCCACGCGCTTGCGGTTGCAGCTTAGTATTGCCCTCAGGAATGCGGCTAGAGCTATCTGACCTGCCGTCGCCAGAATGGCTGGTGGCCCTTGGTCGTGCGGCGCAAGGAGAGCACTGATGCATCCGGGCTGTGAGATTGAGCAGGTTTACTTGTGCCAGGAGCCAGTTGATTTTAGGAAAGCGATCAACGGCTTGAGTGCGCTGGTCGAGCAAGAATTGGGACTAAACCCGTTCGGCAGTGCACTGTATGTTTTTATCAATCGCCAGCGCAATAAGCTCAAGGTATTGTACTGGCATCGCAATGGTTTTTGCCTGTGGCTCAAGCGCCTTGAATCGGAGAAATTTGCCTGGCCTAAGGGTGCCCAAGAGGCCACGCAGACGTTGAGCTTACAGGAATTTGAATGGCTTCTGGAAGGGTTTGATTTATGGAGAAACAAACCGCATAAAACACTGTATTTTAATACTGTTTCATAGAGAGATTTGATAAAATATGGCATGTTTGAAAGTGCCGAAAAAGAATTCATTTTACCCATAGACTTCGCTCTGCCAGAGGTCACGCTACCGGCCGTTTTGTCAACCGATGTGGCTGCGCTCACAGCGCTGTTGCATACGCAACAGCAAGCGTATGAGGCGTCCCAGATGGCAGCACGCAATGTGATCAGTCAGGCACGCGACGAGATCAGTCAGGCACACAACGAGATTAGCCAAGCACACAATGAGATCAGCCAAGCACGCGATGAGATTAGGCGCCTGATCGAACAAATTATACTGGCGCGGCGGCGCCAGTTTGGCCCGAGTTCAGAGCAGATGAGTGGCCAGGGCCGTTTGTTCGATGAAGCGGAAGTATTGGCCGAAGCCACAACCGAGGTAGAGGATATCGCACCACTGGCCCCCAAGTCGGAAGGCCAAGAGAAACCTGCGCGCGGCAAGCGGAGCCCATTACCAGCAGAGTTGAAACGAGTTGAGATCGTGTACGATGTTCCCGAAGCCGAACGCACCTGTGCCTGTGGGACACCGATGGTGGTCATCGGACAGGATGTGAGCGAGCAACTCGACATCGTGCCCATGCAGATACGTGTACTACGCCACATTCGTATGCGCTATGGCTGCCCCAGCAGTGTTCATGCTCCAGTCACAGCACCATTGCCGCCGCAGCCTCTGCCTAAGAGTAACGCGAGCGCCAACTTCCTGGCCATGCTGTTGACGGTTAAGTTCGTCGATGGCTTGCCTCTCACCCGTTTCGCCAAGGTACTGGATCGCCACGGCATGTCCGTGCCCACCCAGACATTGGCGCGCTGGGTAATCAGCTGTGGTTCTGTGTTGCAGCCCTTGCACAATCTGATACGCGACACCTTGCTTGAGAGCTCTGTGCTGCATATCGATGAAACGGTGGTGCAAGTGCTTAAAGAGCCGAACAAAACGCCTACCTCCAATTCGTATATGTGGGTACAAACCGGCGGACCGCCAGGCAAACCGGTTGTCATTTACGACTATGATCCTAGCCGTGGCAGGGAGGTGCCCGTGCGCTTATTGCACGACTATCGCGGTTATCTGATGACCGACGGATATGATGCATATAACAAATTAACTGAGATCGAGGGCATCGAGCATCTCATGTGCTGGGCACACGTGAGACGGCGCTACATCGAGGCGGTCAATGTTCAGCCCAAAGGCAAGAGTGGGCATGCCGACGAGGCTATCAAGATGATAAGACAGTTATACCGCATCGAACGTGATCATAAAGACGCCGACGACGAAGCACGCCTGAAGGCGCGCAAGAAGCTGAGCATACCGATCCTGGATAAACTGTACGCTTGGATGGAAAAGTTGCGGCCTGGCGTTACGCCGAAAAGCGCTCTTGGTGGAGCACTGAAGTATATGCACGATAACTGGAGCATGCTCAAGCGCTATACCGAGCGCGGCGATCTGCCGATCGATAACAACCGCTGTGAGAATGCGATCCGCCCGTTCGTGGTAGGTCGCAAGGCCTGGCTGTTCAGTAATACGACAGCGGGTGCCCATGCTAGTGCCGTCATCTATTCGCTGGTCGAAACGGCCAAGGCCAATGGCCTGGAACCCTATCTCTGGCTGCGCTATGTCCTGCATGAGTTGCCAGCAGCAAAGACTGTCGAGGATGTCGAGGCGCTGTTGCCATGGAATTTTAACCCCCTGACCAATATCAGTTAGCGGTCCCTTATCCCTATCTAATTTGGCTACTCCCACATGCTGCTCTGGACAAAATTCCGCTCCCATCCTTAACTCTGCTCCATCGCTTCTGTTTTATCTAGAGGAATTCAGTATGCCTTCTTCTCTCCCAAGCGCCAAGTCTGGGGATCGTGGAGTGCTTACGTGCTTGGTACAGCTCGCCCTCATATGGGGAGAATGATCGGCGGCGGACCGTTCTTACTGCATTTGCTATTTATTTAGTACGTCTAACAGGACAGACTCGATTGCAGATTGGTTATCCGCTCTCCAATAAACAAACTACCGCTACCTCTTCGTCGATACGTGCATCGATGGTCCCGATGGAACTCAACGTTGAATGGGATATGTCTTTTTCAGGTGTGCTGGAGCAAGTCAAAGGAGAACTGCAACAACTCGCCGAATACAGAGTTTTTGCGCAGGATTTGGCGAGTCATGATCCAGTGCTGCGGGAAATACCTGAGCTCCAAGTAACAAAGCCATGGCGCATTGGCATATCGATAGTGGACGATGCGACGGATGAGCAAACGATTGGCGCATTTTTAACGCTCCAGATTGATGCGCGTGGGCGGTTCAGGTGGTTGTACGACAGACAGTGCTTGGATGCGGAAGTGGTTGATCGGATGAGTGCGCATTTACGGGAGGTTGTCCAGGCAGCTGAAAGCGATCATCAAAAGCCTGTGAAGCAACTTAATTTGCTGCCGAAGGCTGAAAAAGAGTTGCTGCTAAAGACATTGAACGCGACTAAGGTGCCGTATCCGGACAAGATATGCATTCATCAGCTGTTTGAAAAACAGGTGAAACGCATGCCAGATGCGATTGCGCTTGTGTATGAAGATCAAGAACTTAGTTATGCGGAACTGAATGTGCGAGCGAATCGTCTTGCGCATCGCCTGATAGAGTTGGGGGTTGGACCGGATAAGCGCGTTGCAATTTGTGTAAAGCGCAGTCCGGCGATGGTAGTGGGACTGCTGGCGATTTTAAAAGCGGGGGGCGCTTATGTGCCACTGGATCCGGCGTATCCAAGTGAGCGCCTGACCCATATTTTTGCCGATGCCGTGCCGACGATTCTGCTAGCTGATATGGCGGGGCGCACGGCATTAGGCAAGGCAATCTCATCCTCAATAATGGTGCTTGATCCGAATGAGCTGCCGGAGTCAGCTATCATCAACCCTAAGGTCTCTAAACTCATATCCTTATACACAACTCAAAATATCTGGTTTTGGCGCGCCCAGCGTAGACCCTGAGCAAAGGCAGTAACCTGCTGTAATCCTTGCCAGATGGTTTTTACGCCGGGCTCGCCATCCCCTTTTCGGCCTAAGAATCCACCCAACATCGCAATAAGCCGCACTACTTCATTGAGTCGAGGCGTCTTTTTTGGCACAGGTTTTTTCATGAGAAGATACGCGGCTTGCCATTCCTCTGGCTCAAACAGCAGTTCTGCTTCCAGATCAGGGCAAGTACGGCCTAGTCTCATCAAGCGAGCGATTCGCCAAGCCACCACCATATAGACCGCCAGCGCCCTCTCTAACTTTTCGATAGCCCCTAGTTGCAGCGCCTCGACGCGACAGCCGTTTTTGAGAACGTGGAAGAACATCTCAATCTCCCAGCGAGCCCGATACCAGTCAATCAACTCCACTGCTGCGTCGAAATCAAGTACCACGCGATTAGTGAGCAAGCGCCACTCCACAGGCTTACAGCCAGACGGTACCTCCACTTCTTGGGCTATTACGCAGGTCACTTCTAACGGGGAGCCCTTTCTATCATCAAGGACAACGCGTTTCATTCTGACTTGCTGACGTACCGCTCGAGCCTTTTGGCCATGCCGTGAGGGCATCATAAAATGCAATTCGCCTACCGCTGCCTGCGCACCGACTGCCTCCCACAGGCGAGCACCATCTGGTAGCACCCGGTTGTGACACGAGCGAATTAACCAATCCACCGGATTCCCCAGTTCGGAGGCTTTGCATATCAGTTCTAGCATGTCGGATTCACGGTCTGCCATATACACCAAACGTGTCTCGGGTAACTCGGCTGAGAGTTCTGCCAGTCGGCTATACCCTTCGATCCAGCGTATACTTTCCTTGATCCCAGACCGATTCTCTACGTCTTCTTTGGATGCACGTGCCCACATCCACGCATCTAATACGCCTAACGGTTCACGCTCCAACGATACCGCATACGTCGGGTGCAGGTACATACCTCGTTGCGCTTCGTAACACAGGGGACCCAAGCCTTCTATCGATTGTCCGTTGAAGTTCAGTTCCGTGGTGTCTTGGATGCACAAAACGGTACGCTGCTCTTGTAAGCGCGCACGCGAACAGGACCAGTGCGGCTCTAAAATAGACTCCCAACCTATATCCTCTTGAGATAAAAATCGATACGCCCCCTGGGTTTCCGCCCACCCTTTACATGCCCCAGGCAGACTCGCCGTCGGCTTTTCCCCAAGACGCTCTGCAAGCAACATCAGCCTCTTGTTTAACCGCTTGTCACCTAAATCTACTGTCTTAAATTCTTTCGCTGCCCAGCTCATCTCTGCCTGTCATCTCTTTCTTTTAAAGGTTTATTGTACTTGGCTGTTTATAGTTGTGTGTAAGGACATGCTCTAAACTCCGTTCAGATCACCTGGCCTATATTATCTACACTTCTGGCTCTACCGGCATGCCCAAGGGCGTGATGATGGAGCATCGCGCCATCGTCAATCTCGTTGAGTCGCCAGTCGCTTGTTTTGGAGCCCACTCATCGAGTCGGATCTTGCAAGTCGCTTCGCTTAATTTTGATGTAAGTATTTGGGAAATACTCATCGCCTTAAATTGCGGTGCAAGTTTATATTTACCGCCTGATATTGTTCGCTATGATCGAAATGAGCTGTGGAGTTACTTGGCAAGGCATGCGATTACGCATGCTATCTTACCGCCAGCACTACTGCAAAATGGTGAAAACCTACCCAATCTAGACATACCTCTTACCTTTGTTTTAACAGGTGAAGCATCCTGTGCAACGTTACTCCAAAACTTAACGCACCACGGGGTCGTTTTTAATGCTTATGGGCCGACAGAAACTCATGCGGTAACCGTTTGGCCTACTGAATTGCATCGTCTTAGTAGTGGAACAGTCTCTATTGGTCGACCCATAGCCAATACCAGACTTTATCTGTTAGATGCGCATGGTCAACCTGTACCATTGGGCGCGTTTGGTGAACTGTACATTGGTGGAGCTGGTGTTGCGCGTGGTTATTTGAACCGTTCAGAATTGACCACTGAGCGTTTCCTCCCTGATCCATTCAGCGAGCAAGGAAGTGCGCGCATGTACAAAACGGGCGACCTGGCACGTTACCTGCCTGATGGCAACCTAGAGTTTTTAGGTCGAAATGATCATCAGATCAAGATCCGTGGGTTTAGGGTGGAGCCTGGTGAAATTGAGGCGCGCTTGATCGAACATCCGCGAGTGCGCGAAGCAGCGGTACTTGCGCTAGGTGAAGGAAATAACAAGCGCCTGGTTGCTTATGTGGTAGCTGAAGCTGATGAGCAATTGGCCTCTACGCTACACACGCACCTTGCGGCTAAACTACCTGACTTTATGATACCGGCTGCCTTTGTGCGGCTAGACGCATTGCCGTTGACCTCGAATCGTAAACTGGATCGGCGCGCGTTGCCAGCACCGTCTGACGAAGCTTTTGCTCGTCAGACATATGAAGCTCCTCAAGGCGAAATCGAAAAATTATTAGCTGCGATTTGGGCTGAGCTGCTCAATGTTAAACAAATTAGTCGCTACGACAGTTTCTTCGCACTGGGTGGACACTCGCTGCTCGCGATACAGATGATTGAGCGCTTGCATCACCATGGTCTTACCGTCTCTATACGCGCACTATTCGATGTACCCACCCTTAGCATCCTTGCTCAATCGATAGGCCAACGTCGTACAGTGGCTGCCCCACCCAATCTGATTACGGTCGATACCACTACCTTAACGCCAGCGATGTTGCCGCTGATTGATCTCAGTCAAGCTGACATCGATCGGATCGTTGAGCAGACACCCGGTGGCGTGGCGAATATTCAAGATATTTATGCGCCATCGCCTTTGCAAGATGGTATTTTGTTCCATCACTTGCTGGCAACGAAAGGGGATCCTTATCTGCTAATTGCACAGATAGCGTTTGACAACCGAGCCTTGCTCGATCGTTATCTGGATGCACTCCAACAGGTGGTGAATCGCCATGACATTCTGCGCACGGCGTTTATCTGGGAAGGGCTGTCCACGTCTGCGCAGGTGGTCTGGCGTCATGCGCCGCTGCTAATCAAAGAGCTTTCTTTAGATTCGGCTACTGGATCTATTTCCGAGCAACTCCTGCACCACTTTAATCCTCGTCAGTATCGGATTGACCTGATGCAAGCGCCATTATTGCGTTTGGCGATTGCACAAGATGAAAATGGACGCTGGCTGCTTGTTAAATTAATACATCATCTAATTGGCGACCAGGTAACCGTTGAATTGATGGATAGCGAAGTACAGGCTTTGATGAAAGGCCAAAGTAACACGTTACTCCCACCACAACCTTTCCGCAATTTGGTGGCACAGGCTCGCTCAGGAGTCAGCCAAGAGGCGTACGAGGGCTTCTTTAGAGAGATGCTCGCAGAGGTGGATGAACCTACGCTGCCCTTTGGCTTAACTGAAATCCATCGAGATGGTGCTCAAGTGGCTGAGTCACACCGGATGTTGTCCCAGGAGCTAAATGATCGTCTGCGCGCTCAGGCAAGGCGACTTGGCGTAAGCTTGGCTAGTCTATGTCATTTGGCGTGGGCGCAGGTCTTGGCACGTACCAGCTCTCAGCGGCGGGTTGTGTTTGGCACGGTACTATTGGGGCGAATGCAAGGAGGTGAAGGAGCAGACCGTGCAATGGGCCTATTCATCAATACCTTGCCTTTATGCGTTCATCTGAATGATATGGGGGTTGAAGATAGTGTACGCCATACCCATACGCGACTGGCTTCGCTGCTGGAATATGAACATGCATCGTTGGCACTAGTACAGCGCTGCAGTAATGTACCAGCTGGCACACCTCTGTTTAGTGCGTTATTGAACTACCGGCACAATACCGCGCTATTGAATGATGGCTTAACCGAGCCTGGCATCGAATTTTTAGGTGCACAAGAGCGCACCAATTATCCGTTCACCTTGTCGGTGGAGGATGGTGGCCATACCTTGGGTTTAACGGCGCAGGTTGTAGAGCCGTACGATCCGGTACGGATATGCGGCTATATGCAGCAGACGCTGCAAAGCTTAGTGAAGGCACTGGAGCGTACACCAGACATGCCGGTTTATCAGCTTGAGGTGTTGCCGAGAACTGAGCGAGAATTGCTACTGAATACCTGGAATGCGACAAAGCAGGATTATCCAACCCATCAGTGTGTTCACCAGTTATTTGAAGCACAGGTTGAACGTGCGCCAAAGGCGGTTGCGCTTGTTTACGAGGATCAGGTATTCAGTTATGCCGAACTCAACGTGCGCGCGAATCGTCTTGCGCATCGACTGATTGAGTTGGGTGTTGGACCGGATAAGCGTGTAGCGATCTGTGTGAAACGCAGTCCTGCAATGATGGTGGGACTGCTAGCGATTTTAAAAGCGGGCGGTGTTTATGTACCGCTTGATCCAGCCTATTCGAGTGAGCGCCTTTCCTACATCCTTACTGACGCAGCGCCGACAATGCTGCTAGCTGATGCGGCTGGGCGCGCTGCATTAGGTGAAGCAACCTTATCCTCAATAACCGCACTCGATCCTAATGAATTGCCGACATTGGCTATTACCAATCCACATATTCCTGAACTGAGTTCAAATCGTCTGGCTTATGTGATCTACACCTCCGGCTCCACCGGTACGCCTAAAGGGGTAATGGTAGAACATCGAAGTATTGTCAATCTTGCTCGGGCGCAACAGGCTTATTTTGAGATAGGTTCATCCAGTCGGGTCTTGCAATTTATCTCCTTTGGTTTTGATGCCAGTATTGGCGAAATCTTTACAGCATTAGGGAGCGGCGCAAGCTTATATTTGCCACTCGATGGTGTCCGTCGTGACCGAAATGAATTGTGGGATTATTTTGCAAAACATGCGATCACTCATGCTGCATTCCCCCCTGCGCTGCTTCAGGGGGACGAGGATTTCCCCAATCTGAAGACACCTCTGACGTTGATTTTGGGGGGTGAAAAACCCAGTCCAGCATTGCTTAAAGCCTTGTCCAGCCAAGGTGTTATTTTTAATGCTTATGGTCCAACAGAAGCAACAGTGTGCACGACTGCGTGGTGTTGCCCATCTGATTTTAATAAAGAGGTTGTCGTCCCTATTGGGCGACCACTCGCGAACACCCAGCTCTATGTGCTTGATGCAAATGGTCAGCTGGCGCCAATGGGGGCCGTGGGAGAGCTGTACATAGGCGGAGCTGGCGTGGCGCGTGGTTATCTGAACCGTCCTGAATTAACCGCTGAGTGCTTTTTGCCTGATCCGTTCAGAGAAGATGAAGATGCGCGGATGTACAAAACAGGTGATCTAGTGTGCTACTTGCCCGATGGAAATCTGGAGTATTTAGGCCGCAATGACAATCAGATCAAGATCCGCGGATTCCGAGTTGAGCCAGGCGAGATCGAGGCGTGCCTGATCGAACATCCGCAGGTGCGTGAAGCCGTAGTGCTTGCGCTGGGTGAAGAAAGCGATAAGCGCCTAATTGCGTATGTGGTCGCTGAAGCTGATGAGCAACTGGCCTTTACCTTGCGCGCGAACCTTGCGACTAGGCTACCTGAATATATGCTGCCCGCTGCTTTTGTGCGGCTGGATGCGTTGCCGCTGACCACGAATGGTAAGCTGGATCGACGTGCATTACCCGCCCCATCTGATGAGGCCGTTGCTCGCCAGGCATATGAAGCGCCGCAGGGAGAGGTCGAAAAAGCGCTCGCGGCCATCTGGACTGAGTTGCTTAAGGTCGAACGAATCAGTCGCTATGATAGTTTCTTCGCACTGGGAGGGCATTCCCTGCTTGCTGTGCAGATGATCGGACGTTTGCGTCGCTTAGGTCTGACTGTTTCCGTGCGAGTGCTATTCGATAAACCTACGCTCAAAGCGTTGGCGCAATCGCTAGGCCAGCATCGAGAAGTGGACATCCCCCCCAATCTGATTACGATCGATACCACTACCTTAACGCCAGCTATGTTGCCGCTGATTGATCTCAGCCAAGCTGACATCGATCGGATCGTTGAGCAGACGCCCGGTGGTGTGGCGAATATTCAAGACATTTATGCGCTATCGCCTTTGCAGGACGGTATTTTGTTCCATCATTTGCTGGCAACGAAAGGGGATCCTTATCTGCTAATTGCGCAGATGTCGTTTGACAACCGAGCCTTGCTCGATCGTTATCTGGAGGCGCTCCAGCAGGTGGTGAATCGTCATCACATACTGCGCACGGCGTTTATCTGGGAAGGGCTGTCCACGCCTGCACAGGTGGTCTGGCGTCATGCGCCGCTGTCAATCGAAGAGCTTTCTTTGGATCCAGCCGCTGGACCCATTAACGAGCAACTCCTGCACCGCTTTGATCCTAGTCAGCATCGTATTGATTTGACACAAGCGCCGTTGTTGCACTTTGCGATTGCGCAAGATGGGAATGGTCACTGGCAACTGGTTGAATTACTTCATCATCTGATCGGCGATCACTCGACGTTGGAAGTGCTACAGAGTGAGATACAGGCGTTCCTTGATGACCAAGGTGATATGTTGGCCCCGCCACAGCCTTTTCGCAATCTCATCGCACAGGCTCGCTTAGGAGTAAGCCAAGAGGCGTACGAGCGCTTCTTTAGGGAGATGCTCGCAGAGGTGGATGAACCTACGCTGCCCTTTGGGTTGGCTGAAGTCCATCGAGATGGCGCTCAAGTGACTGAGTCACACCGGATGTTGCCACAGGATTTAAATGATCGTCTCCGCGCTCAGGCAAGGCGACTCGGCGTAAGCTTGGCCAGTCTATGCCATCTGGCGTGGGCACAGGTCCTGGCACGTACCAGCGGTCAGCAGCGGGTTGTGTTTGGCACGGTACTATTGGGGCGAATGCAAGGAGGCGAAGGAGCAGACCGTGCGATGGGCCTATTCATCAATACGTTGCCATTATGCGTTAATCTGAATGACATGGGGGTTGAAGATAGCGTACGCAATACCCATGCGCGACTGGCTTCGCTGCTGGAATATGAACACGCGTCGTTGGCATTAGCACAGCGCTGCAGTAATGTACCAGCTGGCACCCCTCTGTTTAGTGCGTTATTGAACTACCGGCACAATACCGCGCCATTAAATGATGGCTTAACCGAGCCTGGCATCGAATTTTTAGGTGCACAAGAGCGCACCAATTATCCGTTCACCTTGTCGGTGGAGGATGGTGGCCATACCTTGGGTTTAACGGCTCAGGTTGTAGAGCCGTACGATCCGGTACGGATATGCGGCTATATGCAGCAGACGCTGCAAAGCTTAGTGGAGGCGCTGGAGCGTACACCAGACATGCCGGTTTATCAGCTTGAGGCGTTGCCGAGAACTGAGCGAGAATTATTACTGAATACCTGGAACGCGACCCAGCAGGATTATCCGAGCCATCTGGGTGTTCACCAGTTATTTGAAGCACAGGTTGAACGTGCGCCAGAGGCGATTGCGCTTGTTTACGAGGACCAGGTGCTTAGTTATGCCGAGCTGAATGCGCAAGCGAATCAACTTGCGCATCGGCTGATTGAGTTGGGTGTTGGACCGGATAAGCGTGTAGCGATCTGTGTGGAGCGCAGTCCTGCAATGATGGTGGGACTGCTGGCGATTTTAAAAACGGGTGGTGCCTATGTACCGCTTGATCCGGTGTATCCGAGCGAGCGTCTAACCCACATCCTTATCGATGCAGCGCCGACAATGCTGCTAGCTGATGCCACTGGCCGCACGGTATTAGGTGAGGCAGCCTGCGCTTCATTGACTGTGCTTGACCCGAATCAACTACCGGAATCAGCCATTACTAATCCAAAGATTGCTGAATTTCATTCGGATCATATAGCTTATGTCATTTACACTTCCGGCTCTACCGGCACCCCCAAAGGGGTAATGGTGGCACATCAAAGCGTTGTTAACCTAGCTCAGGCTCAACAAGCTTATCTGGTGCCTAATTCATCTAGTAGAGTTCTTCAGTTTACTTCTATCAGCTTCGATGTCAGTGTGCCAGAAATTATGGCCCTCAATCAGGGTGCCAGCTTATATCTACCCTCTGATAACATACGGCGTGATCGAGATAGTTTGTGGAATTATGTAGAAAAATATGCGATCACTCACGCTATCTTGCCACCCGCACTGCTTCAGGATGGCAAAGGTTTACCCAGTCTAAATAAACCTCTTACGCTGATCCTCACGGGTGAAGCGCCTAGTGCATTATTACTTCATAACTTGGCCCAACAAATTACCGTATTCAATGCTTACGGGCCAACAGAAATAACCGTTTGGGCTTCTATTTGGCATCGTCCGCATGATTTTAGTAGTAAAGCGGCCCCTATTGGTCGGCCGATTGCCAATACCAGATTTTATCTACTCGATGAACATGGTCAGCCGGTGCCAATCGGCGCAGTGGGTGAGCTGTATATAGGCGGAGCTGGCGTTGCGCATGGTTATCTTAATCGTCCTGAACTCACCGCTGAGCGCTTCCTACCCGATCCGTTTAACGAGGATAAAGGCGCTCGCATGTACAAGACGGGTGATCTAGCCCGTTACTTGCCTGATGGCAATCTAGAGTTTTTAGGTCGTAACGATCATCAGATCAAGATCCGTGGATTTAGGATTGAACCAGGTGAGATCGAGGCACACCTGATCGAGCATCCGCAGGTGCGAGAAGCCATAGTGCTTGCGCTGGGTGAAGGTGGGGATAAACGTCTGGTCGCGTATGTGGTGGCTGAGGCTAATGAACAGATCGCCGCTACATTACGTGCGTATCTGACGGGAAGGCTGCCTGACTATATGATGCCAGCGGCCTTTGTGTGCGTGGATGCGCTGCCGCTGACCCCAAATGGTAAGCTGGATCGACGTGCGTTGCCTGCCCCATCTGATGAGGCGGTTGCTCGTGAGGTATACGAAGCGCCACAGGGGAAGATCGAAACTATGCTAGCAGCTATCTGGTCCGAATTACTTAAGGTAGAGCAGATCAGCCGTCATGATAGTTTCTTCGCACTAGGCGGTCACTCGCTGCTTGCGGTGCGTTTAATGAACCGGATTACGGTGTTGGGCGTCGAGTTACCGTTGGCGACGCTGTTTGCTTTACCCACCCTTTCAGCATTTGCAGCAGCGGTGAACGAACGTTTGACTCAAGCAAACACTTTTTCTCCCACTATCGCTTCGGTGTCTCGCGAGGGTGCTTTACCTCTATCATTTGCCCAGCAACGGCTATGGTTCTTGGCCCAGCTCGAGGGCGTCAACGAGACGTATCACATTCCTTTAGCTATCCGCTTGCTTGGCGTTTTGGATAGAGGCGCGTGGCAGCGAGCATTGGATACGGTATTTGCACGCCACGAAGCACTGCGCTCGGTATTCGTGATGGTGGAAGGCCAACCTCAGGTTCAGCTACTTGCCACCAAGTCGGGCCTGCCGATGCGTTACCATGACTTGCGCCAATATCCAAACGCTACTGAACAAGTGGAGCACTTAGGTATTGAAGAGGCCCGCGCACCTTTCGACTTAGCCCAAGGCCCGCTGATTCGAGCGTGTTTGATCCAACTCACTGACGAGGAGCATGTGTTTTTGCTCACTCAACACCATATTGTTTCAGATGGTTGGTCTTTAAACTTGCTGCAGCGAGAATTGGAAGCCCTCTATGCTGCCTATCGTGCGGGAGGCGTTAGTCCGCTCCCGCCGATGGATATTCAATACCCAGATTACGCAGCTTGGCAACGACAGTGGCTTTCGGATGACCGACTCAAAACGCAAAGTGAGTACTGGCGCGCCACCTTAGACGATGCACCGGTACTGTTGAATCTTCCTACCGATCGGCCGCGTCCTGCACAGCAATCTTTTTCTGGGAATCGTGTGCCGATTCAATTAGATGCGCAAATGACAAGCGCGCTTAAACAACTCAGCCAAAAACATGGTGTAACCCTGTTTATGAGTTTGCTAGCTGGCTGGGGTGCTGTCCTGTCACGCCTCTCCGGCCAAGACGATATTGTTATTGGCACCCCCAGCGCCAATCGCAACCATCCTGAGATTGAGCCTTTGATCGGTTGTTTCGTGAATACCTTGGCGTTGCGTCTTGATCTGTCTGGTGAACCGAATACCGTTGAACTGTTTGAGCGCCTCCGACACAGTACATTGGCCGCCCAAGCGCATCAAGACTTACCTTTTGAACAGGTGATAGAGATTGTTCAACCACCACGCAGGCTGGACCATACGCCATTATTTCAAGTGATGTTCGCCTGGCAGAATAACGAAGAGAGTAAGTGGCATTTGCCTGGTCTGAAAGTGACACCCGTTGACTCGAATTACGACGCCGTCAAGTTTGATCTTGAATTGGAATTACGAGAGGTGGGTGATGAGATCATTGGTGAGTTGGGTTATGCGACGGCCTTGTTCGATTGGCAGACAATAGATCGGCACGTGGGTTATCTCTATGCGATATTACGAGCGATGGTGAGCGATGCAAAGCAAAGCCTTGCTCAGGTGAATATTCTGGCACCTGCTGAACGTAAACTCTTACTTGAAACCTGGAGCGCCACGCAGCGGGATTATCCGACTCATCAGTGTATTCACCAGTTGTTTGAAACACAGGTGGAACGTACGCCAGAGGCGACTGCGATCGTGTATGAAAATCAAGAGCTCAGTTATGCCGAGCTGAATGCGCGAGCGAATCGACTTGCGCATAGGCTGATTGAGTTAGGGGTTGGACCGGATAGGCGCGTTGCGATTTGTATGGAACGTAGTTCAGCGTGGGTAGTGGGGCTGCTGGCGATTTTAAAAGCGGGCGGTGCCTATGTGCCACTTGATCCGGCGTATCCAAGTGAGCGTCTGACGCAGATCCTTGCAGATGCCGCGCCGACCATTCTGCTAGCTGATGCCACTGGACGTAGCGTGCTAGGTGAGGCTGTGCTTGCGTTACGTACCGTGCTCGACCCCAATTCCCCACCAACGCTGGCGGATACGAATCCGTCCGTGTCTAGTTTGGCTCCCCACCACCTGGCCTATGTGGTTTATACCTCCGGTTCCACTGGTACTCCCAAAGGGGTTATGGTGGAACATAGGGGCGTTGTGAATCTCGCTCATGTGCAAATGACGAATTTTGGCGTTGATGTTTCCAGTCGGATTTTGCAGTTTGTCTCTCCCGGTTTCGATGCGAGCATGTGGGAAATCACCATGGCCTTAGGTTGTGGGGCCTCCTTATATCTGCCACCTGCTGCGGTTCGCCTTGATCGGCATAGACTGTGGGATTACCTGGAGCGCCATGCGATCACTCACGCGACGATACCACCAGCGCTACTTCAAGACGGCAAAGACTTACCTAATCTGAGCACACCTGTGACGTTGTTCTTGATCGGTGAGGCGCTTAATGCAACATTATTGCGATCTGTGCGCCATCACGGCCTTGTTTTTAATGGCTATGGTCCAACAGAAGCCACGATTGGTGCCACAGTATGGCCTTCCCCATCTGACTTTAACAGTGAAATCGTTCCCATCGACCGATGGCGAACATCCGCCTCTACCTATTGGATGCCCATCATCAACCTGTGCCAGTGGGTACTATAGGAGAGTTATACATTGGTGGGGTTGCGGTGGCACGCGGTTATTTAAATCGTCCCGAACTGACGGCTGAGCGTTTCCTACAAGACCCGTTTAGCACAGAGGAAGATGCGCGGATGTATAAGACGGGCGATCGCGCGCGCTATTTGCCTGATGGCAATCTGGAATTTATTGGGCGTAATGATTACCAAATTAAGATGCGGGGCCTACGGATCGAGCCGGGCGAGATTGAGGCGCGCCTTGTCGAGCATTCCAAGGTGCGTGAAGCAGCAGTGCTCGCTGTGGGAGAGGGAAGTCATAAGCGCCTAATTGCGTATGTGGTGGCTGAAACTGATGAGCAACTAGCTGCCACGTTGCATACGCACCTGATGGAGAAGCTGCCTGAGTATATGGTGCCTGCTGCCTTCGTGCGACTGGATGCATTGCCGTTGACATCGAATGGCAAGTTGGATCGACGTGCGTTGCCGACACCGGATGGTGAGGCCTTTGCTCGTCAGGGCACCGCAAGGAGAAATTGAAACGGCGTTGGCTAACATCTGGTCTAAGTTACTTAAGGTCGAACGAATTAGCCGTCATGATAGTTTCTTCGTGTTGGGTGGACACTCGCTACTCGCCGTACAGATGATCGAGAGTTTGCGTCGCTTAGGACTTGCCGTTTCCGTGCGAGCACTATTTGATAAGCCAACATTAAAGGCATTGGCGCAATCGTTAGGTCAGCACCAAGAAATCGTCATCCCACCGAATTTGATCACGACCAATACCATTGCTTTGACACCAGCAATGCTGCCACTCATCGATCTTAGCCAAGCTGAAATTGATCAGATTATTGAACAGACGCCTGGTGGAGTCGCGAATATTCAGGACATTTATGCGTTATCGCCATTGCAAGACGGTATTTTGTTCCATCACGTATTGGCGACAGAAGGCGATCCTTATTTATTGATAGCGCAGATGATTTTTGCGAATCGAGAATCATTGAATCGCTATTTATATGCAGTCCAGCAGGTCATTAATCGACATGACATTTTGCGTACGGCCTTTGTTTGGGACAAGTTGTCTACCCCCGCCCAAGTGGTTTGGCGTCATGCCCCACTCTCCATTACTGAGCTTTCATTGGATATAGCCGATGGGCCGATTGCCGAGCAACTTAGTCAACGCTTTGATCCACGTCATCATCGTCTTAATCTGACACAAGCACCGTTGTTTCAATTCATCATTGCGCAGGATAGCGATGGACGTTGGCAAATGGTGCAGTTGCTGCACCATTTAACTGGCGATCATTCAACGCTAGAGGAAATGCAGCGTGAAATTCAAGCATTCCTCGAGGGGCAGGGCGACACGTTGTCCGTACCACAGCCTTTCCGTAATTTAGTTGCCCAGGCTCGTTTAGGGGTAAGCCAGGAGGCACATGATCGTTTCTTCAAGGAGATGCTGGCAGAGGTGGATGAGCCTATGCTGCCTTTTGGATTATCAGAGGTCTATCGTGATGGCACCCAAGTAACCGAGTCGCAACGGATGCTGCCGCAGGAGCTAAATGATCGCCTGCGTGCTCAGGCTAGGCGGTTAAATGTAAGTTTAGCCAGTCTATGTCATTTGGCTTGGGCACAGGTTCTGGCACGCACCAGTGGTCAACAGCGGGTGGTATTTGGCACGGTGTTGTTCGGGCGCATGCAGGCAGGAGAAGGGGTCGACCGTGCACTGGGGCTGTTCATCAATACATTGCCATTCCGCATCGATGTAGACCGTTGCAGTGTTCAGGAGGGTGTGCGTGACACCCAAACACGATTGGCTGCCTTGTTGGAACATGAGCACGCATCTCTCGCGCTAGCCCAACGTTGCAGTGGGGTGCCAGCTGGTACCCCACTGTTTAGCGCATTACTGAACTATCGGCATCAGAGAATGCAAAATGAAGGGCAAATCAGTGTCGACGCTGAATTGCTAGGAACAGAGGAGCGTGATAACTATCCGATCGGGCTATCCATAGAAGACTTTGGGCAAGCGTTAGGGTTAACGGCTAGCATCGCACAGCCATTTGATGCAAAACGAGTCTGTGGTTATATGCATCAGGCAATGCAAAGTTTGGCCGACGCACTAGAACATACGCCAGACAAGCCGGTTTACCAGTTGGAAGTGTTGCCACCCTCCGAGCAAGAATTGTTACTGAATACATGGAATACGACGGCAATACCTTATCCCGAGCACCAATGTCTTCATTGGCTATTTGAGGAGCAAGTTGAGCGGACGCCGGACGCTGTTGCATTAGTACGAGATAACCAGATTGTCAGCTATGCAGAACTCAACGCGCAAGCGAATCGCCTTGCCCGCTACCTGAGAGACTTAGGGGTGCAGCCCGATAGCCGCGTAGCATTACTTGCACAGTCCAGCATAGAGGCTGTAATAGCTATGTTGGCGGTGATCAAGGCAGGTGGGGCCTACGTGCCGTTAGATCCAGACTATCCGCCCGAACGTTTAGTGGATATGGTGACAGACTGTGCGCCGGTGGCTTTACTGAGTATTGGTGTGCCGCATGCCGCCGTTGTGCAATGCTTAGGCGCTGAGGTTCCGGTCTTAGACTTACAAGCTGATGCAACGCAATGGGAACGTTATAGTAGCCTCAATCCTGATCCATATAAATTTGGACTAAATGCAGAGCATTTAGCCTATGTGATTTATACCTCGGGTTCTACAGGTCGACCGAAAGGCGTGATGGTTGAGCACCGAAACGTAGTCAATGATGTGACCGCGGCAGCTAAATTACTGGACTTTAGTTCGCAGGATCGCATGCTGCAATTTGCTTCCCTCTCTTTTGATGTCTCTGTCGAAGAAATTTTTCTTACTTTGACTCGTGGTGCAACCCTTGTGTTGCGTACCGATGCCTGGGTGGCAGGAGCCACGCAATTCTGGGCTTTGTGCGAAGCTAACCAAATTAGCGTGGTTGATTTACCAACCCCATTTTGGGCGCAACTGGTTCAAGAGCAGGTAGCTATCCCGGGGTGCGTGCGTACGATTTATGCTGGCGGAGATGCCTTCAGCGCGGCAGCAGCTCATCAGGCGTGGTTTACTGGGACAGGCCATCGTCCACGCTTATTGAATGGCTATGGCCTCACCGAAACTTCGATTACTAATACGGCTCATGACGTAACCGCTGACGATAGTCACTGGCGCACGATTGGTCGTCCACTTGCCAATACACGACTATATATTTTGGATTCATTGATGCAGCCCGTTCCACTTGGGATGGTAGGAGAGTTGTATATCGGTGGGGCTGGCGTCGCGCGTGGTTATTTGAATCGTCCTGAATTGACAAAAGAGCGCTTCTTGCTTGATCCATTCAGTGATCAAGTCAACGCTCGGATGTATAAGACGGGCGATTTGGTCCGCTATCTACCCAACGGTAATCTGGAGTTCCTAGGCCGTAACGATCATCAAGTCAAGATCCGCGGCTTTCGTATTGAGCTGAGTGAAATCGAAGCGCGCCTGACTGAACATTCGCAGGTAAGTGAAGCAGTGGTACTTGCCCTGGGTGAAGGAAGTGATAAACGCCTAGTTGCATATATGGTGGCTGAGGCTGATGAGCCGCTTGCTATTACATTACGCACCCACCTAGCTGCTAAGCTGCCTGAATATATGATGCCCAGTGCTTTTATACGCTTAGATGCGTTGCCGCTAACACCAAATGGTAAGCTAGATCGAAGAGCATTGCCGGTGCCGTCTGACGAAGACTTTGCACGCCAGATATACGAAGCACCACAGGGGGAGATTGAAATAGCGCTGGCAAAAATCTGGAGTGAATTGTTGGGCCTTACACAAGTTAGCCGTCACGACAACTTCTTTGCGCTTGGCGGACACTCGCTTCTTGCTGTGAGGATGATGAGCCGTGTTAATTCGATGTTAGGCATCGAGATAACATTACGTACATTATTTGAGGCTCCAACCGTAGCCGACTTGGCGCAGCGTTTAATGCAGCCAAATAGCGCTCAGGAAGATTCATTTGATGTTTTGCTTCCCATTCAGCCATCAGGCACACGACCGCCTCTTTTTTGCATCCACCCCGTTCTCGGTATCAGTTGGAGTTATATCGGTCTGTCTCAACATTTAGGTAAAGACCAACCGATCTATGGTCTACAGGCACGCGGTATGAATGGCTCGGCACCACTGCCACCAAGCATTGATGCGATGGCGGCAGATTATATCGAGCAGATTCGTCGCGTGCAGCCTGATGGGCCTTACAACCTACTCGGATGGTCCTTGGGCGGCAATATTGCGTACAGCATGGCAACTCAACTTGAGCAACAGGGTGAGAAAGTCGCACTGCTTGCTTTAATGGATAGCTATCCAGACCTCTCCCGCTTAAGTGATGTAGTCGATCAGGATGATGATTTCATCACTATTCTTAATCGCTACAGCGTTGAAGGAATGGCTGATGCAGGGAAATATTTATGGGAAAAAGCTGGAGATGTCATCAGAAACAACGAGCGCATTTCAGAAGACTTTGCACCACTTATTTACCGTGGCGACGTACTCTTTTTCTGTGCCACAGTAGTAGAAGATCGATTCGCCAACTCCCCTGATCGGTGGAAGCCTTATGTGCTTGGAGATATTGAAACTCATGATATCCATTGCGAACATAAGTACATGGATCAGTCGGAGCCGATGGCCAAAATTGGCCGAGTGTTGGCTAATAGGTTGGAAAAATTACAAAAAGGTTAGTCGCCATGGCTGGATGTATGCTAAGGGCAGGGCTACCTCACGATAAAACTGTGAAGTAAGTTTAGGATGTAAGTCTTTCTATGAGGAGGCTTGAATTGCAGAAGTGAGCTAGGTCGTCAATAAATCGATATTGCAAAAAATGTGCTCGTGCGACCTGAAGGTCGCTTGAGTTTCTGTTTCACAGGAGGAGGAATTATCTGTATAGAGCTGCAGCCTTAACCTACCTGTCTGAACTCAAGGAAAGCTTGCTCAAACGGGGGCGCTCATATAGACGCCATGAATGAAGAAGAAATGCGTCGAAAGGACCAAAATGGAAAATGACCAAGACAAAAATTTACGCAAGAGTTTAGGTAGGCCTTCCGCCGGAACCACAATCGACCGACGTGTTTTGTTGGCACCCTGGAGTCGATCATGACGGCACCGATGTCGATCGCCAACGATCTCATGGCAGCACCGCTCAAAACAGGCGGTGCGAACGGCACGATTTTCATGTATGGCGGGCAGGGAACTCAGTACTTCCAGATGGGACGGCAACTGTACGACGAGAACCCTGTCTTCCGTCGACAACTGGACGCATGCAGCGCAATCGTCGAGCCGGAACTCGGCCAATCGCTTGCGCAGATCCTCTACGACGACCGTCGCCAAAGCCACGAGCCATTCAATGCAATTCTTCACACGCACCCGGCCTTATTCAGTATCGGCTATAGTCTGACGGCGGTGATGCGCGCCGCAGGCATCGAACCGGGGGCGGTGCTAGGCTACAGCCTTGGCGAGTACATCGGGCTGACGGTGGCTGGATGCCTGTCATGGGAGGACGGATTACGTCTAGTCATGCGGCAGGCGCAAATCTTCGCCAACGATTGCCCGCCAGGCGGCATGATGAGTGTGCTGGCGCCGCTTGCTCACTTCGACCAGTATCCGGACATCTATCAGGGCGTTGAACTGGCGGGTGTCAACTTCGCCAAAAACTTCTGCGTGGCCGGTCCTAGAACTGCGCTGATGCGCGTGAAAGCCCATTTGACTGAGATGGGCGTCCTGTCGCAGGACCTGCCAGTCCAGTACCCATTTCATTCGAGCTATATTGAGTCCACGAGGGACCCGATCATGGCAACCGCCGATGGTGTAGCAATGCGTCCCCCTCGCATACCGTGTTACTCGCCCGCCTATGGCCGCATGATCGAAGCGAGCGATCTGGTCAATCCAGGTGAATATATCTGGAACATCGTCCGGCAGAAGGTGGATTTTTATGCGCTGATGCGGACGCTGGCGTCGGCTGCATCAGCCAACTTCTTCGTGGACCTGAGCGCGACCGGTTCCCTGGCCAATTTCATTAAGTACATGTCACTCGATACCAAGCGCTATTGCCACGCGATCAATCAGTTTGGCAAGGACGTGGCTAGCCTCTCCACGTTGTTGCAGGAACTAGCGATACCGTAAGGACATGGATACATTTAGAATTGAGCAGCGGCGTGCGCCATCGCTGCTCATGCTTTTTTAGCTTGCTTCGACGGGCTGGACACTATTCAACTCGAAATATCCGTTATAGCCTTCCAGATAGATCGCGGCCCGGTGGCCAAACAGCATCATGGCCTTAGTTTTCGTGGCCACCGGACCTTCATGGGCAGCGGTCTTGACTTGGGTGCCGATCGGATAGCAGCGGTTCCATTCATTGATTTTTTGTTGCAGCGCGGCAAGCTCCCGCTCACGGTCACTGCGCGCTGCCGCCTGCTGTTGCATAGCGGAAGCGGGAGTCGGAATCGCCTGCTGTTGCATAGCCGGAGCCGGTGAGGCCGGCGCAGGATGTGCACTGGGTAGGGGATGCTTTTTGATGTCGGCAAGCAGCTTGGTCAAGACCTGTCCTACGCCGAGTTCTTCGAAGTCGGCCTCTCCCTCGGCCAGCAGGTATTGAATACTCTTTACCCATTGGACCGGATGTGTAATCTGGGTCGCTAAGTTAGCAGCAATGCGATCAGCTTGGTAAGGGCTGGCATCGACGTTTGCAATGACTGGGATTGAAAGCGCCGAGAAAGTAAACTCCTGCAGGTAAGCTTCGAATTCCTTCTTGGCTGCTTCCATATAGCGGGAGTGAAAGGCGCCGCTGGTGTTCAGTGGTGTGTAACGAACGCCGTCAATTTCAAAGAATGAGGCTGCGCGGATGATATCTTCTTTCAAGCCAGAGAGGATGGTTTGCGTGGGCGAATTCAGATTGGCGATATCAATCGCCGTGAGGCCATTGGCTTGCAGAATTTCTTGAATCGCCATTTGGGTTAATCCAATAACCGCAGCCATGGCGCCTTTGGGGGCCGCACTCATCAATTCTCCGCGTTTTTTGACCAGCTTTAGGCCGTCTTCAAAACTGATTGCGCCGGAGGCTTCTAGTGCATTGTATTCACCGAGACTGTGGCCAACCAGATAGTTGGCAGTAGTACCTGTCTCTTTGCTGCGTTGTCGATAAGAAAGAGCATTCACGACATACAAAGCTGGCTGTGTATAACGAGTGTCGTTAAGTTGCTTACTTGAATCTTTGACGCATAAATCCTGAATTGAGTAACCGAGAATCTTGCTGGCGGTGGCGGTGAGTTCTGGGAACAGACTAAATAGCGTGTCGCCCATTCCCTTTGTTTGGGAACCCTGGCCTGGAAACATATAGACGCTCATGACAATCCTCCAAATAAAACTTCTTACAGACTGTTAAAAAACTACTATAAAAACAAGACGTGATGCGGGACCGGGCGGTGCTCGGAACTTCGCCATATTACCTCAGATCCAGACCCGAAGAAAACTCACCGCCGCCGGTTCAATTCTAGTAAAAGTTGCGTAGATTGAATCCTAATGTATCGTCCTTGGTGTCGCGATATATTCTTGCGGCCGCACGATATTTTCTTCCAGTTCATCGTCGAGGTATTGCGCGAAGACTTCTGCGCCTAGCTTTTGCTCAATCTGTAAGAATTTTTGCCTCAATTGCTCGATATAGGGCTGCTGGCCGGCTTGGATCGCGCGGGCCCACAATTTGCAGTAGTAGGGCATCGATGCTGCGTAGTTTTCCTGCTGGTAGTCGATATCTGCCTGCAGCCCATCCAGCATATCGCCGAAGCGTTTAGATTCGTCCATGGCTTTTAACTGGTCCAAGGCGACCTGCGCATAGTTAGAAGAGCCGCGGGCAACGCGTGCGCAAGCGACATCGAACACTTGCTGGGCGTGAAAGCCGGGGGGCGCGCCGGCGTAAGAAATTTCATTAAGGATTTTGTCTTCGCAGATTAAAGTTTGTTCGGCTTCTCCCAGTTCGAGATAGCAGTGCGCGAGCGCTTTAAGTACTTGGATCACCTTCGGCCAGGCTTCATACTGAGTATAGACCTGCACCGCTCTTTCATTCACGGCAAGCGCGGCGGTCCAATCTTGCCGACTTTGATAGAACACATCGAGGAAGGTGGCCGCTTGCTGAAAATACAAAATCTGCTGTTTTTCGATGATAGCCGGCAGGGCATCGAGCCACGCTCGCCAGCGTTCAGCACCGTTGGCTAGGCTGGCCTGGTGTGCCGCATGGTTGGCGGCCATGGCGTCGAGGGCCAGCGCCAGCCAAGCTAACGGCGCTTCCGGCTCGCTCTCGTCATCAACCTGTACAGCAGGGGAGCGTGCCAACAGGTTGAGTGACCACGCCGCACTTTCTGCGCCCAACTGGGCCTGCCGCAGCACTTGATCAAAGGCATGTTTGGCACTCAGAAAGCCACGGTAGTCTTGGGCAAACCAGAGTTTTTCTAAATGCGTACTCCAGTGTCGCCGATTCATCAAAAGATAGTGAGCCAAGGTGGGATTTTGCTGACCGTTTAGGTGGCGGCTTAAGATGCGAATTCCTTCGCACAGCACTTGACTGAAATACAATTCGCTTTCGATGGCGGTGACCGCACGCTCAATTTGTTCGTGCCGTTTGCGCTCTAGAAAAGGCCGGCAGCGGGTATCAATGATCCGGCCGTGGGGCAGGCCAACGAGAAAACCGCATCGCTGCCACAGCGTCAGTCCGTCAGAGAAGAGCGCCGCTTCATTGCCCGTGAGCGCCATTAGTTTTTTGGCCGGCGCGAACGGTTCCTTCTGATCGAAGGCAACCATCAGCAACTCCAGCAGCAGGCCATCGACTTCAGCGCTCAGCAGTAGCAGGTCTTGCCATTGGTGCGGCATCTCTGACCATTGCCATGCATAAAATGAATCAACCACAGAGCGATCGTGCGCGATGCGGGCGCTGAGTTCTGTGGTGAGCGCTGTGACCGTGAGGCGATTGAGCAGCGGCAGGGCGTGCTGGAGCAGAAACGGATTGCCTTGGGTGGCCGTCAACAAGGCAGGCCAATCGTGGTCTAGATCTTTGCCCACGAGAGAGTTCGCACGCAATTGAGCTGCCGCCAGCAAGCGCTGTTCAGCAGCGAGCAGGGGTGGGAGCGGGATCTCGGTGAATGCCGAGGGTGACCTATCTTGCCAGCATGGCGCGGTGATGAGGACTAAATGTCCATGAGCCAACAATTCATGCACGAAGCCGCTGAGTGTTTGCTGTGTCGCTAAGAGATCTGGCGCAAGCCCATCTAGGACAAAACAGCAGCGCAGCTTGTTAAGCGCAGCCTTGGTTTCAGCCTGCTGACCGGGGGCCAGCCCAAGGACCGGAGCGATCATTTCCAGCATCATATCGACGGCGTAAAAATCGTCACTGAAATCAAAATAAAAGGCAAAATCGATGTGCTCGCGCTGCGCCAAATAAAGCGCAAGACGATGCACGAGATGCGTCTTACCGCTGCCGGCCGGGCCGGTGAGCAGCAGTGCTTGCGGTGAAGTTTCAAGTGCGGCCAGCAGGGCGAGCGCTGGCCCATCGTTGGCATGGTTGAGCAAAGGAGACAGTAGGGTGGCCTTGAAACCCAGTAAGCGCTTGCGTGCATGTGCCAAGGTTTGTGATTCCGACAGACTCACACGTGCCTGCGGGGTGTCAAAAAATGTAATGGTTTGACCACCATAATGAACCAGCAATGGCCAACTCTGAAAAGGCAATCCTTGTGAGGTAAAGCGCGCGATTTCGGTTTGCGCTTGCAAGCGCTGACGTGCTTGGGTGACGGCCTGGCCCAACCTTAAGCCGGCTGTTAGACTGTGATAAATAGCTTGGAAACACTGGCCACTGGTCCACGGATCCGTGGTCTGCGCCAGTCCAATCAGATTGCCCAGACCTGCATGATGAGCAGCATGGGCAGCAGCGCTTAAGCCGGCGGCGGCATCCAGCAGTTGGCTACCCTTGAAATATCCACGGGCATCGAGGCACAGCACCGCGATTTTGTTCTGCACTAGCACTTTCGCAAAATCGGCAAATGCAATGGGCCCGAACGTAGTGCCGGCATCCTCCAGCAGAAGGCTGAGCAGCTCAGAGCACGCCGCGCCAGTATTCTGTCCACGGCTGGTTGCCGTACCTTCTACTACGAGCGGGCCATCGTACTGCACAATATGCACAGGACGCTGAGGGTCGCTGAGCCGTTTTTGCAGCTGCGCCCAAGTTCCTGCGACAAAAATTTCATAGTGGATGGCGCCTTCTGAGCAGAACGAGTCCGTGGCGGCTTCGAGCGCCGCGCTAGATGCAAAAGGTAGATGTTCTGAGTACGCTCTAGAGACGATATGCAAGATGCACAGCGGCGCATGATAGGGTTTTTCCGCGGCGGCTTGTGTTGGAGCTGAATTTCCCATTTGTTGATTAAGCTCAGCAATGGCATCTGGCACCGGCGGTGTGACTTTCAGATCGTATTCCAACTCAGTATCCGATTCCGAGAATCTCCCACCGGTGAATCGCTTTTCAAAGCTCTTCGCTATCGTCGACAACACCTGGCTACTAGCTGGCAATACCAGCCACTCCCACGGCTGCGCCAAAAAGCTGGCGCGCGTTGATTCAATGCGGACAGTGAGTTGCTGAATCCCTTGTTTTTGGATCGCCGCGATGGCCTGCGCAAATTGCGGCTGCTCGCCTAGAAGCTGATTGCCGATTGCTTGTCCAAGCTCGGTCAGTTTGGCAGCGATACCATGATCATCGGGTTGAGCGGTGGCAGCATGCGGATATTCAGTGAAATACCAGTCTAAGGTTTGCCGTAAATCTGTAGGGATCGAGGCTAAGTCAAAAGCCGTCACAAAACGCGTGACGCCAGTACGGGTTTCGACAGAGATTTCAACCGGCTCTGCCCGGTGCTCGAGGGCCCCTGCAACAGATTCTGAGTAGGCGCACTGCACGCTTTCTGCAGCAGCGGAGTGCTCTGACTTATCGACGATTCTCAATAACATATTGGATAGCGCCTTAATAATTTTTGACGACAAGCTTAACCACAATGATCAATGTGGTTATAAAAATCAATCCGCCTACGAGGGCCGCAATCAATACATGGAGAGGGTTGAGGCGTTCAACGTCTTGCTTATGATCGCGGCTTTTTCGAATCCCCATAAAAGCCCAGAATATGGCTTTCATGGTTGCGCCCAACAGTGCTTTGCGACTGAGCATTTTTTCCCCTTGAGTGTTCATTTTTTATTCCTTATCGGATTTAGAGTCAGGATTTCGCTGCAAACTGTATCAAATTTCAATCACTGTTGACAATCTAGCAGAGAACAGCACACCTGATCAGGAACTTCGACAGGCTTATCTTAAAGACCGTAAACAGTCGAGCCATTCAGAAATCCTTAAACACATAACCCACCCAGGAACCGGACAATTCACGTGCTAAAAACCGGATAATTCATTTGCTCCCCCCAACATGCTTGACGAACCATGTCAGTATCGATAATATTTTAATACTAATTTGGCAATTCATCTGAAATCGCACTATGTGAATTAGTGAAGTGAGCGCATTTCTGGCCCATCAATATAGGTTGAAGAGCTATGCAAGTTGCAGGCTGCATAGCGTTGCTACTCACTTAAAAAAGGGCGTGAGTTTGCGCTATGTGTCTCAAGCGGATGAGTGTCTGGTGGCAGGTTAAGGTAAGCGCGGGCATTCCGCGCTTACCGACATGTCCCGGTTCATTTCGAAAGGAAGCGATTACAAAAAAATTATATTCAATCGGCTGATTCTCTACACGAGTAAGACAATCTAAATCTAGGTCAAACGCATTCATTTTTCCTAGGGTGAACATCCTCCTCGCACACTATTTTTACATTCCCTTGCAGTTGATCAATACACACCATTAACTGCAAGCGCAATAAGGTTAACCCCATGTTAAACATTTCAACGCATTATCCGAATACACCGCTACTTCCTTTTGCCTCAGATAGGCTTGCGCCAGATTTAGCGCAAGCGCGCGCGCATAAAGAAGCGCGGCCCGAGCTGGCCAATCCTTTGTATGAGCAGGTGGCCGTGGCCCTGCTCGAGTTGGCCAAGCAGCAGGGCTTGACGCCGTCAGACCCAGACGTCCGAGTGACCGAGCGCGATCGATCTGAGACGCCGGAGCAAACAGCCTTACGGCAGTGCATTGCTGATGTCTATTTCGAGCATGCGGAAGTATTCGAACAACTCAAACAGGTTGACCAAGCCCAAGCGTGCTACCAAAAAGCACAAGGCTGGGGCCATGCTAACGCGGTAGAGCAGTTGACCCGCTTGCTGGCGGCATCAGGTCCCCGATTTTCCCTCGGTAAGCTACCGATTCGTCCAGACCATTACGTTCCTCGAGCAGAATCAGCCCAATTATTCGAACTGCTAAAGGATCAGCCCAAAGCCCTAATTGAAGTCATCGGCCTGCCTGGTGTGGGTAAAACCACGCTGCTTCAGCGCTTGATTCATCCGCGCCCTGATGCGTTCTTTGCGTCTTACGATTTGCTTGCCTGGATTGACTGCAGCAGTGTGAATCGTGCTCATGCAGATATCCAAGCCATTGGTTACGCGCTCGGTTATGGCAATCTAAGGCCGCAAACAGCCCTGCGGCAAGTGGCAAGCTATGTGCAGCAACATCCTCGTTCATTATTGATCTTGGACGGGCTAACGCCGAGTAATGCCGATCTTGTCTTGACTTGGCTGAAGCCGTCTTTTTGGTCCGGTCAATTGATTTATACAACAGCCCAGCCATTGACCGATAAGCTCAAACAATGCTTAGAGCGAGACGTTGACTCTCTGCCCCTGAGCCTTTTTACCTCGGAGCAAGCGAAGGATTTAGTTCAGCAGTGCCTGCCGCAAGAGCCGCTCGACGCGTGTGATTTTGCTCAGGTGATTCGCATGACAGAGGGGTTTCCAGCTGTCATTCAGGCGTTGTGCCGACATTACCAAGCTACGATGGCGGGTTTTAGGAACTTTGCCGACTTTTTGGCGCAACCTGAGCAACACCAAGAGGTGCGAGATATCTTATTGAGTGAGATCGCGCAGGCGAGTCTAGGGCCACTAGAAGCGGAAACGGTAACGAACCCGGTCACAGCGCGGGCACTGACTATCCTTAAACAGGCGGCCTGGCTGGGAGAACCTCGCATCCCCTTTGCCTTTTTTGGCAATGAACAGGTTGATCAAGACGCCATTCAGATATTGTCCCAGAAGCAGCTCGAGATTGTGGACCTCGATCAGGCGACTAACAGTCTCAAGCTTAACCCGGCCTTCCTAAGCGTGGTGCAAAAACGGTATCTGTCAGAACAACGTCCGCTGCTTGAAAAAAACATCCAGCGACTGTCTGAGGTTTTCAATTATTTGACAGATAACGAAAGCTCAGATGGTCGTCATAACAAGCCAGAAGACTTAAAACCCTATACTGATCTGGTCCATACGCTTGTTTTTGAGACCTGTGCTACGGTCTCCTTTGCTAAGAATTTGCCTTTGCTGCACCAAGTGCTGACGTTGGGTAGCAGCCTAGCCAGACTCTACTACCTACATCACGGTGAGTTACAGCTAGCCCATGATTGTCTGCAAGGGGCCCAGCGCTTCTTTAAGCAGGGGCTGTCCAAGGAACAACTCGCGCACTTTGAACAGCGGCCAGAGGACTTTGCCTTGTCCATCACTCGGCAAGAGGCCAATCAGGAAGAGGCCAAATTACTCAAACTATATGCGGAAGAATATCTGTATCAAGAGGGGACCCTCGCTTCTCAGCTGGTTCCACGCGGCCAGGTTGCCGTGGAAGTGATTCAGAATTTTGAGAAAAGTTACGCCATTCAAGTCAATTTGGGCGAAGTCGGCAATCCTGAGGCGATTGCCTATACGCTGCGCAATCTCACCCGGGCGTTGCGCAAGCAAGGACGTTTAGTTGATGCGCTCGAAAGGTTTGATGAATTAGCGAGATGGTTCGATCGACATCCGGCGGTATTCAACGAACGTGTGCGCGCCGAGATTTTGATTGATCAGGGGATTATCCAGAAGGAATTGGAAGATGCTCGGCCGGCAGCTGAGCGGAATTATCAACCTGCGATCGATGCGCTGTACGAGACGCACCGTATTTTCCTGAGACACGAGACGGCAAACCAACACCAAGCATTGGGGATGCTGTCCATTTACCTTGGCGAAGCTTATCTGGCGGGGGGGGATTTTGAGGCCGGGATGACGCACACCTGCCAGATTCTCCTTTACGATGGCAAGCGTCGAGAAAGACAGGGCCGTGCTTACTTCAATCTCGCGCGAGCGTTTTACGAAACGGAGTATTGGGCTCTGGCTAAGCTCTTCGTTGACCAGGCTTTGCCCATCCAAATAGGGGCCTTTCAGTCGGTGACAAAAGTCTTAGGCCTCAAAATAGAACAAAAACTGCTGCAACATCAGCAGACGGTCACACAGGACCAAATTGCTGTACAAACAGCCAGCTGGGAGACCCAGGCGAGCCTGACAGCGTATTGTGAAGCACAGTTGATCGCCTGCAGTGCACCGCCGAAACTCATTTCTCGCGATCAGATTAAGGTCGTCGAGGCCACGGCCTATGCCTGGTTGTGGCAGCAGCATGCAAAAGCAGTCCTCGAACAGCAAGCCGCCCTCGAGACCCAAGCAGCCGAGCTCACACAGAAAATTGCTGCGCTCGAAGCTCAGGAAAAAACCCAGGAGGAAAAACGTACGCAGCAGCTTCAGCAAGAGGAGTTGTGGTACCACACTTTGGCGCAGCGGATTAATTTGGACGCGCCAGAGAACAAGCATGCTAACCTCTTTGCCAAACAATTCCAAGAAGAGCAGCTGTATCAAATTATTCAACTGCTGCGACGCGCGAATGGTGAAGCGCTGCTGAAAAATAAAGCCGCGTTAGCAGAAAGGCTGATCGAGGCGGTATCACGTGCATTACCCAAAATCGAATTCAATGCCACGACCGGAGCCTCCGACACGGTCGATCTGCCGGCCATCGTGCAGGCGGTGACGAAACTGCTCAGCGAGCCGCAGCGCAGTGATCAAAAGGCGGGTGTCCTGCGTGTTGCAGATCCTGAGCAGAAATCAAAAGGTCTGCGCGTGTCTGCCGGCATCCAGCAGCAGATAGAAGAAATGGCCTACTATGCGGCGCGTTGTTGGCAGCCTGTATTCTCGGGACAAACCTGGCGCACCCAAGATATTCAAACGTTGGCCGAGTATGGCGCGCGCCGCGTGATGGATTACCTGAGAACAGGGGGCGTCGATATGCTGTCTTCTCAGGAAAGGGTGATCCTTGCTCTGATGACGGGGGAAGCGAATGCACGCTTGAGTCAGCCGAAAGCGGACGAGTCGGGGCGGTCGTTACAGGGCGGCTGGAGTGTCCAAGGATTTTTCTCCAAACCAGGCGTCAAGGTAGAGACGGCGGAAGAGGGCGCAGCGTTGTATCTCCCATCCCAGCAGGTGCGTCCTAGTGTTTACGGCTATCGATTCGGCTCGCCGCTGGAGGCACGTACCCGCCCGTATCAGGGGGTGTTTAAGAGTGAAGCTGAAGCGCAACAAGTTGTAGAAGAGGTGCGACATCAGCAAAATAGTTGTTTAGTCATGTAGCCCTAGGGGATGGAGTAGTCATCGTGATCAGATCGTGATGACTACTCCATGCCAGACTCGCTAACTGTCATTTCAAACTCGCTAGCTGTCATTTTTCGAAGTACAGCAAGCCGTCTTACAATACTTAGTAACAAAAAATAAAAGGAAAACCCTATGTTGTCCAGACTTACACACGCAACGTCTGCCGCCGTCAACCTAGAGCTTGCTCAAAGCTATTTAAAAGAAGGTCGTTATCATAAGGAGGCGGAACATCTGGAAACCGCTTTTATCTTGTATGAGCATGCCAAGGCCTCATTGGTCAAAGTCGCGGACGAGCGCCATGTGACTCCTTTATCTCAAGTGAAAGAAGCGCTCAGAAAAGCGCAGGCCCCACAGACGTCAGAAGACCAAGCCCTGCGGGATGACCTTGCCGCCATCTACTTAGAGCGCGGCGATGTACTCAAAGCGCTGGGCAAGCTCGATAAGGCGAATGCCAGCTATGAGAAAGCAAAAACCTGGGGGCATGTCGAAGCGCAAAGCAAATTGCCTGCCGCCACACGCCCCAGCAGCATGTTTGGTTCTATCAACGCCTTACTTTCTCCCGCTGCTTCCTTCGCCATGCCGTCTCTTTCTCCTTCTCTGCTGAGCCAAGAAAACCCGGACCTCGACACCACACAGAGTGCCCTTCAAATTTTTGCTAAGAATGTGCCTCGGCCTGTCGCTGACTATGAGCTACCCGAAGTGGACGACCGCCTCACGAGCACCGCTCAACTCGCGTACTGCCTGAGCCTTTTATCAGAAACTGCGCTCTCTAGCGAAACACTCGAAAAAAAAGAGCGTCTTTGGTCACAAGCCACCGCCAGTAATACTGAAGAACGAGAGCGACTGCATGCGCTCGCCACCGATTTGATCCGCGCCTTCATCAATGACGAACTCAAAGATGAAGCGACCGTCACCGAAATCTTGTGTGTCGCCCCCGCGCTGAAACCAGACAACTTTCAAAAATTGTTAGCAGCGTTTGTGGATGGCGTTAACCAGCCCCTCTTGCTGGATTTCCATTTGGTAGAAGGACTGGCTCGACTGATTCAAAGCGCCACCCGCGGCTCCTTAAAGCCGGATGATTTAGTCAAAATATTAACCCTTTTAAACACCCGCTTACAAGAAACGCATGGGCAGTCCACGGACAATCTTTATCAATTAACGCGCACGGTATCGAACGTGTTGGATGCGATGGCCGATAGCCAGGTCACAGGCTTAGATCGCGAAAAACTCCATGCTCCGCTCGCCGCTTCTATGGACGGATTACAAGGGAGCAATGACCCCTATCTGGTTTATAAAGCAGCCTACGCCTCTCAGGCATTGCTGTATGTGCCCGATAATGAAACCCCATGGGACGCGGCGTGGCGGCGCACCACTAAAGTCGTTGGTGGTGTGGCTGGGATCGTCAGTGCCGTCAAAGCCTTTGACTTGAAGGGTTTTGTAGACGGACTGCAGAGTATTCAGCAGGGCGTCGCAGACGTGGTAGGGGTTGCGCAGACCCTCAAGGACGGGGTTGAAGGTGCAATGTCGTTGTACGAGAGTGGACAGGGTCTTATCGACAGCTTCCGAGAAGGCTTCGCTTTTAAACGCAAAAGCGCTTGGTATAGCGCGCTACGCGGTAGTGACACCTTGCTGCAAAATGGGCAATTCACGGCATTTGAGGAATTAGTGCGAACTGTTCCCTGCCGCCGTCACCCTGCCTTTCAATGGGGGCTGTGTGAACGCTTAGGCCAAATAGCGGCGAATCCGCTATGGGACGCTGACACGCGTCAAAGCGCCTTAAATTTTCTCAGTGAGCTATATACCAACGATACAGAGTGGGGTCAGTTGGCTGACGTAAAGCAATGGATCATTAAGATCCTGCTCCACTTATCCGATAAGTCTGTGAAGTCGGTGAGTGCTACGGCAGCCAAAACCATGCTTATTAAGTTAGAAAAAAGTGGGGATGCCGATACACAAGAGCTCTATAAAAAGTGCCAGGAGGAAGTCCACAGCCAGTATCCACTGAACGTGGTGCTGCCCCTATCGGCCTCTTCCTCTCTACTAGACCGCGTTCAGAATAAGCCCGATGTCGAAGTCGATTTACGTAAGCTCAGACGTCAGCGCTTGCAAGAACGGGGCGACGCCGTGTATATCTCGCCACAGGCCAAGCCTAGCCTAAAAGCATCTGATAAGACGCTGTTCGATCTAAAGGGTAAGGTCAACGAATTTCTCGATGGTACGCAAAAGGTAATGCTGCTCTTAGGGGATTCCGGCTCGGGTAAATCGACCTTTAACCGGATGCTCGAAAAGGACCTATGGCACGCTTATACGCCCAAGCAAAATCAACGCATCCCGCTTTTTATTAACTTGCCCGCGATCGATAAGCCCGAACAGGATCTGATTCCCAAGCACTTACGCAAAGCGGGTTTTACCGAGCCACAGATTAGAGAGTTAAAAGAACGTCATCAATTCGTCTTAATTTGCGATGGCTATGACGAGAGTCAGCAAACTCATAATCTATATATGAGTAATCAGCTGAATCAGTCAGGAGAATGGCAGGCGCAAATGGTCATCAGCTGCCGTAGCGAATATATTGGCCTTGATTATCGGGATCGATTTCAGCCGACGGACCGCAATCACCAGGCCAAGTCAGCGCTATTTCAGGAAGCGGTGATGGCACCGTTTTCAAAGGAAAAAATTAACGAGTACATCAAGCAATATGTGGCCGTGAGTAGACCACTCTGGCAGGCGAAAGATTACAAGCAGGCGCTTGAGCAGATTCCTCACTTACAAGACTTAGTGAAGAATCCCTTTCTTTTAACCTTGTCCTTAGAGGTACTGCCTCGCATGGTGGATGTAGGTCAAACGTTTTCTACGGTCCGGGTAACCCGGGTGGCGCTGTACGACCAGTTCGTGGAGCAATGGCTAGAGCGTGGTAAAAAACGCTTGGGAGATAAAAAGTTAACCGAGCTAGAAAAGAAAGCCTTTGAGAGCTTGACCGATGAAGGCTTTACGCAAAATGGCATTGTCTTTTTGAAAAACTTGTCGGCTGAGATCTATCAAGAGCAAGCGGGGAACCCCGTCGTTGAGTATTCGCACTTTAGAGATCAAGGGACCTGGAAAGAAAAATTTTTTGGTCGGGAAGACGACAAGCACCTGCTGCGTGAAGCCAGTCCATTAACGCGCAGTGGCAATCAGTTCCGTTTTATCCATCGGTCGCTATTGGAATATGGGGTGGCCCGTGCGATCTTTGAGCCGCAAGATGGGGAGCGCGCGCGCAAAGTAGCCCTGACGCAAACCTCAAACCGTCGAGGCAGCGTCAGTTCTGACTGGAGCTTTGATAGCCAAGCTGCGGTGGAAGCCGCTGCGGTGGACATTGATAAGCCCTTGCTCGACTCACCCTTGTGGAAGAAGAATTTTGTCAACGAGCCATCCATTTTGCAATTTCTCGCCGAGCGTGTACAACAGGAGCCCCTGTTCAACGAACAGCTGCACGCGGTCATAGAGCGCTCTAAGGACGACAAAGAAGCTCGCAAGGCCGCGGCTAATGCAATCACGATCTTGGTTAGAGCGGGCGTGCAGTTTAATGGAGCAGATTTACAGGGCATCCAGATTCCAGGCGCTGATCTGAATCAGGGCGTATTCGATTCTGCGCAGTTGCAAGGGGCGGATTTAAGGAAAGTCAAACTGCGCAATAGTTGGCTGCGCCAGGCCAATTTGACCGGCGCAAAAATGGCGGGTGCACAGTTTGGTGAATTGCCTTTTCTTGAAGAAAAGAGCCCGGTCAGGGTCTGCATGTATTCCCCGGATGGGAAAACCTGCGCAGTGGGCCTTGGCGACGGCACAATCAGCGTGTATGACACGTTGACCTGGAAAAAGATCCACACCTTAAGCGCACATACCCATGAGATTTATAGCGTGGTGTATTCGCCCAATGGTCAGCAGATCGCATCGTGTAGTTTCGACAAAACGGTGCGGTTGTGGAACGCGCAAACCGGTCAACTCAGCCACACCTTACGCAAACATACCGAGCCAGTGGGTAGCGTGATGTATTCGCCCAACGGCCGGCAGATCGCCTCTACCGGCATTAAAAGCAAGGTAGTCCATCTATGGGATGCACACACGGGTCAACATCACCAAACCTTAAGCGGACATAATCACTACGTTCTGAGCATCGGGTATTCACCCGATAGTCAGCAAATCGCCTCCGGCGGTTATGACAGTACGGTCCGTCTGTGGGACGCGCAAACCGGTCAACTAAGCCACACCTTAAGCGAACATTCCGGCACGGTTTATAGCGTGGTGTATTCGCCCGACGGTAAGCAGATCGCCGCAGGTGGCTCTGACAAGACGGTGCGGCTGTGGGATGCGCAAACGGGTGAGCATCGCCACACCTTAGACGGGCATACCCGCGAGGTTTATAGCGTGGTGTATGCGCCCAATGGCCAACAGATCGCCTCCGGCAGTCGTGACAATACGGTGCGGCTGTGGGATGCGCAAACCGGTCAGCCCATCTACACCTTAAGTGGGCATACCAGCGCGGTTAAGAGTGTGGTGTATGCGTCCAACAGCCAACAGATCGCCTCCAGAGATGATTTCGATAAAGTGCTTCTGTGGGACGCGCAAACCGGTCAACTAAGCCAGACTTTAAGCGGGCATACAAATGAGATTTGTAGCGTGGCATATTCGCCCAATGGTCAGCAAATCGCCTCCGGCAGTCGTGACAATACGGTACGACTGTGGGATGGATACCTGGGTCAGCTTAGCCACAGCTTAAACGGACACACCAGCGGGGTCTCGAGCGTGGCGTATGCGCTGAATGGCCAGCAGATCGCCTCCGGCAGTTGGGATCAAACGGTGCGACTGTGGGACGTGCAAACCGGCCAGCTCACCCACACCTTAAGTGGGCATACCAGCGCGGTTAAGAGCGTGCTGTCTTCACCCAACGGCCAGCAGATCGCCTCCACAGATGAGGTCAATAAAGTGCTTCTGTGGGACGCGCAAACTGGTGAACTAAGCCACACCTTAAGCGGACATACCAGCCCGGTTAATAGCGTGGTGTATTCGCCGAGCGGCGAGCAAATCGCCTCCGCCAGTTCTGACCGGACAGTGCGTCTGTGGGACACGAAAACCGGTGAGCATCGGCAAACCTTAAGCGGGCACCACAACATGATTTGGAGCGTGGCGTATTCACCCGACGGCCAGCAAATCGTCTCCGGCGATTGGAGCGCCGGGATGCGTCTGTGGAATGCGCAAACCGGTCAGCTCAGCCATACCTTAAGCGGACATACCGGCAAGGTTTATAGCCTGGTGTATGCGCCCAATGGCAAGCAGATTGCATCCGGCGATGAGGACAATAAAGTCCATCTATGGGACGCACAAACCGGTCAGCTCAGCCATACTTTAAACGGACATGCGTTAAACCGGAATATGGGCGTGCATGGAAGTATGGTGTATTCGCTCAATGGCCAGCAGCTCGCCACCTACGCTGATGACAAGAAGGTGTTGCTGTGGGATACACAGTCCGGTCAGCTCAGTCACACCTTAAGTGGCCATGCCGGCGATGTGCTAAGCGTGAAGTATTCGCCCAACGGCCAGCAACTCGCTTCGGGCAGTGCTGACAAGACGGTGCGTCTATGGGATGTGTCCTCGGGGCAATGTCGGATGGAAATTCGAGCTTTTGGTGGGGCAGTTTATAGTGTCGCCTGGAAAGAGGCCAGCAACGGCAATTATTTGGTGACCGGCTGTGCTGATAAATCCGTTCGCTTGTGGCAGATTATAGAAGAGGGTGATCAGTGCGACGTGCGCTTGAGCTGGAGTTCAACCCATGATGTGCTGACTGTGACGAATGCTTCTATCCAAGATGTACATGGCTTAAGCCATGCGAACCAGCAGCTCTTAAAGCAACGCGGGGCTGTGGGTAAGCCGATTCCGCCTTTAAGTTTCAAGGGGGCAGGGAAGAGGCTCATCAGCATGGGATCCGTGGCCTCTAGACTCGCGCTGGCGGTAGAGCAGCCCACTGTGCCCGCGGGACAATCAGTCAAGGCCAGTGCCATCAGCGCATGAGCTTTACCCCTCTCGGTGTGCTGCCTTGAGAAATCGATCGCGGCTTCGCAACCCTCTAAAGTTAGCTGGAGGGTTGCAGGTTCGCATCGAGGTTAATGGTTATATACTGGCCAACCAAGCTGGAGTTCCATGTGGCATGGCTGATCAGTAGCGAAAGCCGAGCCACGTCGTTATCTCGTACAAGGTAGCCCTCCTGACGCAGCTGGTTCAAGGCGGCTTCCATGTAGATTAAAGTAAACTATTTACTGTCCGTAAGAGGGGGGTTAACTTCAGACCAAGAAAACACATTTAATACCACGTTCAATTTGCTTAAAAAGAATACTTAAGCGTATTTTAAGGGGCGGTCGATGGCGCTAAATGGTAGCGATTTAAATGTATTAGACCCAGAAATGGTTGCAATTTCTATGAAAGCGCATCGAGGTGTATTAAAGTGGGCGTTACAGCATCGAGTAGTCAATGGCCATATATGGTCGCTTCTTTACGTGGTTCCACATGCCTCCAATTCCCCCAAACAGCTCGTGTCATCGCTGATGACGAAATTGGTTAGTGCAGGGGCATCTGCAGAGAGGCTATCTATTGTGCCAGTCTCCCTGTTGCCTACCACCATTACAGGGGCTATTGACGACGCTGCGCTCAGCCTCCTCCCAGTTATCGATGATAGTACAGCAGCAGACTGCGCCAGATTTTTGTCTAAAAACCTAAATGCCGGCGAGATACGCGTGCGGATTATAGATGCAGAGGAGGTACCCCCAAAATTAACTTTTATAGCTCATAGCGCCAGCTTTCCCGAAATTCCGACGAGCCAACGCTGGGCTGTACTTGAAGGTCCTCCGCCTCCTGAGGATAAAAAACAAACCCTTACCGACCTCTTAATCTATGCAGCTGCTACCGACAGGGGCATAACTTTTGTTTCCGCTATACCACCGCGCCACCAAACTTATAAAGCGCTCCTGAAAGCAGCACAGCAAGGTGCTTATGCCATGCTGCAAGAAGGTTGTCAGCAAAGAGAAAAAGTCTTGCTACAATTTTCTAATCATGAGCATTTCATCACTGGTTTTTGGTCATGCGTGCTCGCTGGACTGATTCCAGTTCCTATGAGCTTCGACAGAATTAATAAAGCTGGGGAGGGATCCGTTCACAAAGTAAGGCAAGTATGCAATGTGCTTGGCAATGTCCGCATATTGACCAGCAGCCAAGAAGATGCGGATTTTTTAACCTCACAGCTTGGCGATTTAAACGCATCTATTTTAATTTCTGATCAACTCCAAGCGGCGACTACCTCTGACAGCATCCCGCTGCCACAAGTAAGGCCGGATGATTTGGTACTGCTGCTTTGTACATCAGGTAGTACCGGAGCGCCGAAATTAGTAGAGCATACGCATCACAGTATCTTAGCGCGGCCTGATGCAGTAGCAGCTCGCTATAACTTTGCTCCAACGGACGTATCATTGAATTGGGTCCCATTAGACCATGTGGGTGGACTGTTATTTTTCCATCTTCAAGGTGTGCATGGAGGCATTGAACAAATTGAAGTAGAACGTAACTTTATTTTGCAGGATCCATTGCATTGGCTTGATTTGATGGACCACTATCGCGTTACGCGAACTTGGGCGCCTAATTTCGCCTATACCTTAATCAACAAGCGACATGCAGAATTACAAGAACGGCATTGGGATTTATCGGCATTACGCTTCATTTTCAACGGTGGCGAAGTCGTGGTGGCCGATCAAGCTAAAGCGTTTTTACACCTACTTGCTCCGCATGGATTGCGTAGTGATGTGATGCACCCTGTGTGGGGAATGTCCGAAACGGCCTCAGGTGTCATTTATGAAGACCATTTCACATCCGACGCCAACGATCCTGTTGCTCCTCACGTCAGCCTAGGGGCTCCTATCGCTGGCGTCAGTATCCGTATCACTGACGCCAACAATAGTCTCGTGCACGAGGGACAAATTGGTCACTTTCAAATCAAAGGTCGTTGTGTTACACCAGGTTATCACTTGAATCCAGAGGCTAATCAAGCGGCATTCACTGAAGATGGCTGGTTTCGTACGGGCGACTTAGGCATGGTTAATGATCATCGCCTGTTCATAACAGGTCGTGCGACGGAAACCATTATTGTTAATGGCACAAATTACTCAAGCTCTGAAATAGAAAGCTTAGTAGAACAAATTGAGGGTATTGATCCTTCTTATGTTGCTGCAATTGCTATACGCGTTGCGAATAAAGAGACCGATCAGCTTGTCGTATTCTTTTGCCCAACGGCCGACGCCAACTCTTCTGGGCTTGCCAAGCAAGTGCGGGCCAAACTAGTGTCTTCTATAGGACTGAGTCCTCGTTTTTTAGTGCGAGTGGACCGAGAGCAAATCCCGAAGACATCAATAGGAAAAATTCAGCGCTCCCTGCTTCGCAAACAATTTGAAAGCGGTCATTTTCCTGACACTTTTAAGGCGGCACAAGCGAGTGAACCCACCGCGCAACCGTTTTGGTCTCCTTCCTGGAAGCGCAGCAATCTTCATAACTTTGGGCCGCATGAGGCAAAGCGCTATCTCATTATTGAAAATGACGAGGCTAAAGCGGATGCTCTTGTTCAGAGGCTAGCTGATTGTGGTAGCAGTAGTGTACGCGTCAAGTTTGCTCCAATGTTTGCGAAACTCAGTCCGCAATCCTATGCCGTGCGCCTGCTACAGCGTGATGACTTTGTTCAGCTACTCCATGCAGTCTGCGAAGATGGCCGATTAGATGGCGTCGTGCTTTTTTGCGAAGCTCCAGCGACCGAACTTCCTATAGTTAGAGACAATGTAAGCTTAGATATTAGCCAGGAACGTGGCGCTTATACTGTCTTAACGGTCTTGCAAAGTTTGGCCAAGTTTAGAGCCAATGCGCAAGATATACGCTTGATTGTCATTAACAGCGATACGCAAAAAGTCTTATCGAGCGATGCAGTGTGTTGGACACGGACACCTAGCTTAGGTTTACTGCGCGCAGCAGCGCAGGAGCTTTCTTGGCTGTCTATTCAGCACATTGATATCCCTGCAAGCCAAACTAATAGTGCAAACCCGCTTGCGGATGAGCTTATGTCGAACTCATCCGACTCCGAGATTGCTTATCGTAGCGGGTTACGGTGGGTTAGGTCACTAAAGGCTGTGACCAGCACAGAAAATCCATCGCCGATACGTCCGGGTGGGCTGTACATGATAACGGGGGGGCTTGGAGGAATTGGATATGAAATTGCCCAATTTCTTTTGCAGACCTATCAAACGCACTTGCTCATCGTGGGCCGCACTCCTATGGCGGAACACGACACTGCCAAGCAGCGCCTTGCTGATCTTCAACATTACGGCCATGTTATCTACGAAGTTGCAGATGTTTGTAATGAGAAACAGCTTTTCCAAGTGATTAAGGCAGTGGAGCAAAGTCAGATGCGTCGCCTTGATGGGGTGTTTCATCTTGCTGGCTATGTGAACCCCATGCCGCTTGTTGACTTATCTCTTTCTGATCTATCCAAAACACTCCAGCCAAAAGTTTTAGGCACCTGTATTTTGAACCGCTTACTGCAAGAGCGTCCCAATGCATGCCTCATTAATTTCTCGTCGTTGTGCGGACTAATAGGGGGTACTGGAATCGCTGATTATGCGGCAGCGAATGCTTTTCTATCGGCAGTTGCTGAAAGCGATTCGGGCGGCTTGTACCGAACTCTGTCATGGAGTATGTGGAAAGATACTGGCATGAGCCGCGGCGTGAGTGCCCCGTCAATCATACAATCACGTGGCTTTGAAGTACTGTCTGCGAGGTCCGCAATCGAATTATTTGAAGCAGCGCTCTGCGAAAGATCCAGTCACTTGGCAATTGGGGTTATCTCCACTCATCCCAGTTGGGCCGAACTCATAGAAACCTCCCCCCGTCCTCTTCTTGCACTCTCTGCCGAATGCAACGCGACTAACCTCACGCTTGAGAAAACGGATTGCCTGTTCAAGGACCGTTTTGGAACCCCTGTGCCGTTAACGTTTGGCAGACAGATGCAGCCCCCTGCAAGCGCATCTACCTTCGATAGCACAGTGGTATGTATTAGTAAGCTATGGCAAGATATTTTAGAGATCAGCTCAGTGGGAGCTGATAGTAATTTTTTTGATTTAGGCGGAAATTCACTGCTTGTTCCTAGATTGCAAGCGCAGATGAATAAGCTCTTTTCCATCAAAGTGGAGATGGTCGATATCTTCAAGTATTCCACTGTACGAGAACAGGCACAGATGGTGTTAGCTCGGCAATCTGAGACCATGATCCCCCCTCAGCAAAAGCTAGATACGGTACCCAAAACTGCTACGGTAGCTACTCGTCAGAATCAACGAATGGCGGCAGATGTTCGACGAAGAAGTCGTGCCGTTTCAGAGTAGGCTTTAATCACACACCAACCAGGTTAATAATTTGGAAAATCTAGATATCGCTGTGATTGGCTTAAGTTTGCGTTTTCCAGGTGCCAATGATGCGGATACGTACTGGAATAATCTTCGCCACGCTGTTTGTTCTCTTACACGCTTTAGCGTGGATGAACTGGTGGCAGCGGGCGTGACTCGCACTCTAGCGGAATCACCGAACTATGTGCCCGTTGGTGGTGTTTTAGACTGCGCTGATCAATTTGATGCTACCTTCTTTGGCATGACGGATGCAGAAGCCGCACTGACCGATCCACAACATCGTCTGTTTTTGACCTGCGCTGCTGAGGCTTTAGAAAATGGCAGTTATAACCCGGCTTCCTATACCGGACGCATTGGCTGCTTTGGAGGAGCCGGCGCAAGTCTCTATGCTGGCCCCCAAATGGATAGCTATTTTTCTAAGCATGTGGCGCCACATGCTGCGATGCTTAAAAACACTAATGGCCTTGAGGGCTTGGATGTCATTATTGCCAATAACAATGACTTTCTATGCACGCGTGCGTCTTACAAGTTAGGTTTGACAGGACCGAGCATCAATGTACAAAGCGCTTGTTCAACGGGCCTCATTGCTGTGCATTCTGCCTGCCAGGCAGTCCTCAATGGTGAATGCGATATGGCACTTGCCGGTGCCGCCTCTATTAGTATTCCTATCAAAAAAGGATATTGCTACAGCGAGGGCAGCATATTGCCTCCTGATGGTGTGTGTCGTCCTTTCGATGCGGCAGCAGCGGGACCCGTTGGGGGCAGTGGTGTGGCGGTGGTGTTACTTAAAAGACTGGTAGACGCGCAAGCTGATGATGATGTCATTTATGCCGTTATCAAAGGAACGGCCGTTAACAATGATGGTAATGCAAAGGTCAGTTTTACAGCACCTAGCGTAAAAGCCCTAGCCAACGTGGTGGCAGAAGCACAGGAAATTGCTGGCGTTTCAGCAGATAGCATCGGGCTTATCGAAGCATACGGTACGGGAACCAAGATGGGCGACCCGCTGGAAGTAGCGGCACTGACAGAAGCATTCCAGCGCTCAAGTTCAAAAAAACAATTTTGTGCTTTGAGTTCCGTCAAGCCAAACATTGGTCACCTGGGTTCTGCAGCAGGTATGGCTGGATTAATAAAAGCCATTTTATCGTTGCAGCACGGCTTGGTTCCACCGACGCTTAACTTTAAACACGCCAATCCAGCGATTAACTTTGAGGCAAGTCCGTTTTTTGTTAATCCAACACTCATCGAATGGCCAATCAGTGCAGGACCAAGACGCGCAGGCGTGAGCGGATCAGGAGCTGGGGGTACTAATGTACATATTATTCTTGAACAAGCCCCTCCCCGTCCTTCTCCAGTTCGCGTTGATGCCCCAGGTGCCAATATTCTTACCATATCAGCCAAGACTACGGCCGCACTCTCAGCCAATTTAAAGCGTTGGCAAGTTTTTCTGCAGCAGGCTGATACAAAAAATTTTGCGGATGTTTGTACGTCAGCTAGCGCATTCAAGCCCCATTACGAGCATCGTATAGCTATTGTGGCGAATGATGTAGCCTCAGCCCAAGAGCAACTGGCTCATAAAAAATCTGTAGCGCCGCGAGTTGAGCGTGGTGGGATAGCTTTTCTTTTCAATGGGCAAGAGACTCCAAGCTTTGAAATGGGGCGCGCCCTATTAGCCCAGGAGCCGGTTTTCCGCGAAGCAATTCTAGCGTGCGACAAAATTGTAGAGGGAAGCCTTGATGTCTCTCTTTCTCGTCTACTCTCTGAACCAGATACACGTATTCAAGAGACATGTTTTGCTCAACCCGCCATGTTTGCGTTTACTTATGCGCTTAGTCAAATGTGGACAGCCTGGGGTATCAAACCCGCTGCTGTTTTGGGACATGGTATAGGAGAGTATGCTGCCGCGCCAGTCGCAGGAATCATTACGCTGCCAGAAGCTTTACGATTAGTGATAGCCCGCGCGCGTGGGCTACATACTGATGTTGAACACACGTCTTTGCACTCGCCCACTATCCCGTTTATATCCAGTCTGAGTGGCGAAATAGCAGACCAGGCTATTACTTCCCCTTCATACTGGGTACAGCAGGCTCGTGAGCCGATTCAGTTTCAAAAAGGGATAGAGTCTTTATGGCAAAGCGGCGTACGCATTTTTGTTGAGCTTGGTCCTAACTCAACCTTGCTCAATATGACGCGCAGCTGTGTGCCAGCGCACGAAGGGCTTTGGCTTCCAAGCATCACAGAAGATTGCGATTTCAATGGACCTCGAAAGGCTCTGGCGAAGCTATATGAACATGGAGCCACAATTAACTGGCAAGCGGTAACGTCCGGTAGAGGACGCAAGATCACCGTGCCAAGTTATGCGTTTGAGCCTCAGATCCATTGGTTAATGCCACCGCAAGATAAAGCTGCTTGTCCCCCAATTTCAGGTTGGGATAGGGCCGGTAGCGCCGGCAAGCTGTAAAGATAATTAAACTAACTGATGCACTAGGGAGAATCCTATGTCAATGGCAGACCGCGACGGCAAAATCTGGATGGATGGTCAATTAGTTGACTGGCGCTCTGCCAACATTCATGTTCTAAGCCATACATTACATTACGGCATGGGCATTTTTGAAGGGGTCCGGGCCTATCAAACGGCCGCTGGCACAGCTATCTTCCGTCTACAGGAGCACACCCGACGCTTGTTTAATTCGGCAAAAATCTTTCAAATGACTTTACCGTTCGATCAGCAGACCATTGCCGACGCACAGATCGAAGTGGTGCGCACGAACCAACTTGAATCAGGCTACATCCGGCCAATTGCATGGTTGGGCTCCGAAAAACTCGGCCTCTCGGCCAAAGGCAATTCGGTTCACGTCGCGATCGCCGCCTGGCCCTGGGCAACCTATCTCGGGGAGCAGGCACTTACTGCGGGCATCCGGGTTAAAATTTCATCGCTTCAGCGTCATCATGTGAATGTTTCAATGGTGCGCGCGAAAGCCAGCGGCTGGTATGTGAATTCCATTCTGGCACACCAAGAAGTCGCGGCCAATGGCTATGACGAAGCACTCTTGCTAGATACCGACGGTTATGTCTCGGAAGGTTCCGGTGAAAACGTATTTATGGTTAGCAAGGGCCGGCTCTACACGCCTGACCTTTCATCTTGCCTAGATGGAATCACACGTGACACCGTGATGATACTGGCGCGAGCATATGATATTGAAGTCATTGAAAAACGCATCACACGTGATGAAATGTATTGTGCTGATGAAGCTTTTTTTACTGGCACCGCCGCTGAAATTATCCCAATTCGTGAACTCGATAACCGGCTTATCGGCGAGGGACGGCGTGGTCCAATAACGGCAAAATTGCAACGCGCATTTTTTGATATTGTGACAGGCAAAGACCCCCAATATGCACACTGGCTCACATTAATTTGAAGAGAATATCACCATATGCAAATACCAGTGCTTGAGGCTGTGATAAAAAGCGAACTATGACTGAAACAAATGCAGTTGAAAGAGCACAATCTAGCCGTGTGATTACTGAAA
Organism: Mycoavidus sp. HKI; assembly: GCF_020023735.2. Taxonomy (NCBI): domain Bacteria; kingdom Pseudomonadati; phylum Pseudomonadota; class Betaproteobacteria; order Burkholderiales; family Burkholderiaceae; genus Mycoavidus; species Mycoavidus sp. HKI. The sequence goes on along the minus strand of NZ_CP076444.2, from coordinate 1,109,598 downwards.
TTATTGAAGATTACAAGCGTAACAGATAAAAATGCCTCAGAACGCTGGGCTGGTGGGCTGGTCAAACATTGTGGCCGCTAGTAAACTACGAGGCGTAGGCTGTCCAGCGCCTCGCCATTTTGCATTGCGTTATTTGCTGCACATCGCACCTGCGAGTGGCTTACGTTCGGCAGGGCCATGTTTCTTGTTCAAAGGAGCGCTTCGATGACATTACATAAGAACGACGATATTGCTGCAGGCTGCCTGCCTGCAGAACAACTCGCGGCAAACTTCGCCGATGTGGCGCCCCCGCTCAGCGCTCACGCAGCGGTTGTCGAGGCGCACCGCTGCTACTACTGCTACGATGCGCCGTGTGTAAACGCATGCCCAACGAGTATCGACATTCCAGGCTTTATCCGCAAGATTGGCAACGGCAACCTGGTGGGCGCCGCGCGCGACATCCTCTCAGCCAACCCTCTTGGCGGCATGTGTGCGCGCGCGTGTCCGACCGAGATTCTGTGCGAAGGTGCTTGTGTATTCAACCACCAAGACAGCATGCCTGTTGCGATTGGTGCGTTGCAACGGCATGCAACCGATCACCAGATGGCGCATGAAGCGGCATCGGGTAAACCGCTTTTCACACGGGCGGCCGATACTGGGCGGCACGTCGCCGTGGTCGGTGCCGGGCCAGCCGGCCTCGCATGCGCGCATACGCTCGCCCTGAGTGGACATCGGGTAACGATCTTCGATGCGCACGACAAGCCGGGCGGACTCAATGAGTACGGCATCGCCGCGTATAAAACGGTCGACGATTTTGCGCAGCGTGAAGTGCAATGGCTGCTGTCGATCGGCGGCATCGAGTTGCACGCCCGGCACCAGCTCGGTCGCGATATAGCGCTGACGCAGTTGCGTGAACAGTTTGACGCCGTGTTCCTCGGCATCGGGCTGGGTGGCATTAATGCGCTGCAAGCCGACGGCGAAACGTTTGCCGGTGTGCTGAACGCAGTCGACTTCATCGCTCAGCTACGCCAAAGCGACGACCTCAGTACGTTGCCGGTCGGACAGCACGTGGTTGTAATCGGCGGTGGCAACACCGCGATCGATGCCGCCGTACAAAGCGTCAAACTTGGCGCGCGGCAGGTCACGATGGTCTACCGGCGCGGCGCAGCGCAGATGAGCGCGACATGGGCGGAACGTGACTTCGCACGCAAACAAGGCGTGGTGCTGCGCGAATGGGCCAGGCCGCTGCGTGTCGTTGGCATGCCGCATGCCGGCAGTGGCGACGTGCATGCGAGCGCAGTGCAATTCGAGACGACGCGGGTGGATGCTGAAGGCCGACTCGAAGGGACCGGCGAGACATTTCGCATCAAGGCGGACGTTGTGCTAAAGGCAATAGGCCAGACGCTTGTATCCGATGGCATTGACGCACAACTGCTGACGCTCGACGGCGCACGGATCGCGGTGGACGCCGATGGCGCCACCTCACTGCCTGGCGTTTGGGCAGGCGGCGACTGCACTAACCATCAGGCGCTGGACTTAACCGTGCAGGCCGTGCAGGACGGCAAGCTCGCCGCGCACGCGATCATCCGGCAGTTCGCCCGCATCGTGGCCAAAGCTGTGTAACAGAGCATAACGTCGCATAGCCAATTGCGATTCTACATTGACATCAGAAAACTAGAGAGCCGATCATGCCTGACCTTCGCTGCACAATAGCTGGTATCACGTCACCGAACCCGTTTTGGCTCGCGTCCGCGCCACCCACCGATAAGGCCTACAATGTCAATCGCGCATTCGAGGCTGGCTGGGGCGGCGTGGTCTGGAAAACACTCGGCCTCGACCCACATGTGGTCAACGTAAGCTCGCGATATGGCGCGACGACGCACAACGGCCAGCGCATCGCGGGACTTAACAATATCGAGTTGATCACCGACCGACCACTCGACGTGAACTTACGTGAAATTGCCCAGATCAAGCGCGACTGGCCGGATCGTGCATTGATCGTCTCGCTGATGGTGCCATGCGAGGAGTACGCATGGAAATCGATCTTGTCCCAGGTTGAGGATACCGGCGCCGATGCGGTCGAGCTCAATTTCGGCTGCCCGCACGGGATGAGCGAACGCAACATGGGTGCAGCGGTTGGCCAAGTGCCCGAATACGTCGAGATGGTCACGCGCTGGGTTAAGCAAGCGAGCAGGTTGCCGTGCCTCGTCAAGCTGACGCCAAACATTACCGACATCCGGCTCGGCGCGCGTGCTGCATACGCCGGGGGCGCCGACGGCGTGTCGCTGATTAATACAATCAACTCGATTATTGCCGTTGACCTGGACCAGATGGCGCCAGAACCAACCGTTGACGGCAAAGGCACGCACGGCGGCTACTGCGGGCCGGCGGTTAAGCCAATCGCATTGCATATGGTGGCTGAAATTGCGCGGGATGCAAAGACATCTGGGTTGCCGATCTCCGGCATCGGCGGCATCTCGAACTGGCGTGATGCGGCTGAGTTCATCGTACTCGGCGCTAGCAGCGTGCAGGTGTGCACGGCGGCGATGCACCACGGCTTCCGGATCGTCAACGACATGATCGACGGCTTGTCTAACTGGATGGACGACAAAGGTTTCGCAACACTCGACGATTTGTGTGGCCGCGCGGTGCCTAATGTCACCGACTGGAAATACTTGAACCTGCAATACGACGTCAAAGCGCATATCGATCAGTCGCGATGCATTCAATGCGGACTCTGCCATATTGCATGTGAAGACACTGCCCACCAAGCGATTACAGCGAGTCGCGATGGTCAGCGTTATTTCGAGGTGGTCGAGGAAAACTGCGTCGGGTGCAATTTATGCATGCATGTGTGCCCAGTCGATCAATGCATCACGATGGAGCGCGTTGACGCCGGCGGCTACGCGAACTGGACCACGCATCCGAACAACCCGGCATGCCAGGACGAGCCGCACGTTGCTTCATTAAAAAGGGTTACCGAAGGAGACTAACGTTGCCCTATAAGTTGTGTAGCGACTTTGCACTATCGCAATAAACAGTTTTATGCATAACTGCTACTGTCAAAACAAAACCCTGTTGATGCCCTAAATCAAGGTGAGGCGATATGACTATAGAAAACACTGTTCTTAGCACCACCAGACAAGAAACAAAAGATCTGCCTATTATCGATCCAGATAAAGATTTAATCGGTAACGGGCAGACATCGGAAACATTTTGCCAAGCGTACGCTTACGTACAGCAGCGCACAGCAGAAGATGGGCTTGTGATAAGTTACGAAGGCAACCGGACCAAGCCTTGGCCGATCATGCCTGGCGTCTGCTGTTTACACAAGCAGGCAGAAGCGCTTTTGCAGCAACGGATCAAAACGGTCTTTGCTGCACTGCAAAAGATTGTCGCGGCTTATCATGATGACGCACAATTGCAAGCGTTTTTGGCTATTCCGAAAGCATTGAATGATTGGGTTATGCAAGATTGTGAACCATCGCATCGATCGGTTGACCTTTGCAGATTCGATATGATGGGGCATAGCCTCGATACGTTACGCATTATTGAATTTAACGCTAACGCGCCAGGCGGCATCGCGTATCTCGGTTTCATTAATACTTATTGGCGTGAAGCCCCTGAAACCGCAGAACTTATCAGCAATTGGGGCAGTGCTCCTTCCATTCTTGAGCAGCCGAGTTGGTTTAGTGATTGGATCACGAATCTTGCGCATCGCCGCGGACTAACATCGATCGATGCAATCGGGCTGCTCCATCCACCCAATGGCAATATTCTTGAGTTGCCGCATCTGCAAAAGCTTCTTCAGCATCAAGGCTATCAATGTCCAATGATGTCACCACCTGATGTCTACGAAAACGGAAAACCACGATTGCAAGTCGCGTACCTAAAATATGGCGTGCAGCGCACGTTGAAAGATATTTCACAGTGGGAGCGTTTCTGCACTGGTGTTGTAAATAATGAGATCGTCATTCCTTCATCTTTATCAGGCCGCTGGATTGGCGATAATAAATTGTGCCTTGCCGTCATGTCTGATCCGAGATTCTCATATTTGTTCAATTTGGGTGAACAGGAAGCAATCAGGCAGATGATTCCGTATAGCAGAAAGTTGGGGGAGGGTATTAACGCTGAAAATATACTGGCGAACAAGGATAATTGGGTGATAAAAAATCCGTATGATACGCGTGGCGCCGGCGTGTTTGTCGGGCGCGATCATACTGAGGCGCAGTGGAAGACGCTGTTTGCCGATCAGCAATTGACTGGCTTTCTGGTGCAGGAATATATTGATTCTCATAATCTGATTGCCAGTGACGCGGCGCCCTATTGCAGAGACCTAGTAGCAATCATTGCAAGCGGCCGTATCGTCGGGTACGGATCGCGCGTCAGCTCTGGATATAAAGTGAATATCGCGCAGAATGGAAAACTCTTGTCAGTTCTGAGCACACTTAATTTTCCAGCGCAGACCGGCATAATATAGCCATGTTCGGCCGGTGGTTATCGCGTTACGCTACAGGTCTCCGATCGCTGCACAGTCAAAATTTTCGTCTGTTTACGATAGGCAATTGCATTTCACTGATTGGACGCTGGATGCAGCGGGTGGGAGTCGGCTGGCTGGCTTGGACGCTAACTCATTCAAGTTTTTGGCTGGGTTTGATTGCGTTTGCCGATCTGTTCCCGACCATTTTCTTAAGTCCTCTCTCAGGCATACTGGCCGATCGATATGACCGTCGGCGTATCATGCTATTTACACAGCACGCTGCCTTAATACAGGCGCTGCTACTCGCCGTCTTAACCAGTACAGGGCTAATTAATATCGAGGGTCTGTTTGTGCTGACACTGGGGCTCGGCGTGGCAGACGCGATCAACCAACCGGCGCGTCTTTCCTGGCTTCCCAGCCTGGTCAAAGCAGCTGACCTTCCTTCCGCAGTAGCAGTTAATTCCATTGTTTTCAACATTGCAAGATTTATCGGGCCTGCCATCGCGGGCATCGTAATTGCTGGTTCGGGGGTTGTTATCACCTTTGTTCTGAATGCACTCAGTTATGCTGTTTTTATTGCTACGCTGCTTTGCATTCGCTTAAAAAGCAAGCCGCACGGACACAAGCGGTCCAACATTTGGCATGAAATGCGCGCCGGTTATCGGTACACGGCGCGGCATCCGCAAATTGGCCCAGTATTTCTAATGCTCATTTTGACCGCCCTCGGAATTCGCGGCATTCCAGAACTGACTCCGGCCCTCGCTGAAATGGCATTTCAGCGAGGAGCAGGCGGATTCGCAGTGCTGATCACGATGATTGGTTTAGGTGCTTTGGTTGCAGGACTCTGGATAACTGGGCGAGACCTTTCCAAAGATCTGGCTTCGTTGATCATTCGTCATGTGCTATGTTTGTCGTTAAGCGTGTTATACCTAGCAATTAACCATGAATTCTTTATTGCGTTGTCTCTTTTCTTTGTGATCGGATTTTCTTTGGCGGTGACTGGGATCAGTGCACAAACCATGGTTCAAATGAAAGTGGCCGAGCACATGCGCGGACGGGTGTTCGCACTGTATGGTGTCGTCTACCGGGGCGGCTCTGCAATTGGCGCGTTATGGATGGGAACCGCCGCCTCCTGTTACGGTGTCCGCTGGACCATGTATGCAGGCGCAGCGCTGTGTTTTGCTGCCTGGTACTGGGCAAAGCGTTCAATTGGGCCACGCCACGAAGCGGAGTAGAGTCGAGACGTGGCCCCTAATAAAAGGGTTTACTGTTGGCTTTCTTTGGATGATGGAAGCGTTTGCCGAGTTGAATGATCTGCACAGTCGTCAGAAGTGGAAACTTTTCCACGCATGTTTCATGCTTCAATCTGGTCAGTTTTGCACACTGTTTTACAGCTATCTATTTTAAAGGAGAATTCATCTTGTCGACTATCTCTAATACTACGGGTTCTATGAATATTGGCACGCAGCCGTATATTGATTCAAAGCCAGATATTCGCTTTGAAACCGGTGATAAGGGGGACTTGACTGTGGTTATACAGACGAAAGGTCTCGAAATGAAATCAGTCACTCAAAAAAATTTACCGGATTACATAAGGCTATTCAGCGATCCCACCAATATGGAAAAATACCGTGAAGGCAGTGTTTGGAGTGCAGATCAAACTAAAGAACATGTTAATACGTGGGTAAACCTCTGGCAAAATGGAAATGCCTTTAGCGCTTTTGCTATCACCAACAGAAATGAAGATGATCAGTTTATTGGCAGTGTATTAATTAAAGCTTGGGAAGCAGCAGATTCTTGGGATTCATGCATTGCTATTGCGATAGGCCGGGTACTCCATCACAAATATTGGGGTAAAGGATTGGGCAAGCATGTCGCTATTGCGCTGGTGAATTATTACATTCCTGAAGCGCTAGATCGAGGCTATAAACTGCCCTCTCTCTCCGGGGAAACTCCAAAAAACATTACCCTTACAGCGCGTGAAGATAATCATGCTTCCGTCAAGACTTGGAAATCTCTGGGATTGCCACAAGTTGCCACGATCGAAAGATTTGGAAGAGAGCGGCTCGTTTTTTCTGAAACTATCGAAAAGCTTGATAAAAGAAATTTGCCGGTTCTGTCGCAGTAAGGAAAGCGGTCTCAAAGAGGCCCCGCGCAGGGAGGGGTGCGCCTTTTGTGGCCTCAATCGGACAGAAGCACTCCTTTTTTACCGGTGGTCAAATCTGCTAATAGGCGTTATCAGGCTTGACGCCAAGTGAGTGCGTTTCAAATTGTGCAGTATTCATCGGATGGACCTCAATAAAAAACCTATCCTGCATCGCACTTACTCGACAGTGGACAGGGTCGCCTCATGTAGCCTAATACTGAATCGTCTTAAAAAATAGAAAAACCATGCCTTGGGCAATAGCAGGCAGGTAGGTCGAATGCGCCGACTCGACCTAAGCGCGCCAAGGTGGCTCAAAGAAAGATCTGCGATCCGTGCTGATGGATTGCTCATTTTAAAATTCCTCTTTCGCTTCGTGTTGGGTCTGCTGCAATAGCTGATTTAGCTTGCGAGCTAGAATTGGGGCAAATTGTGCTGTCGGTTCAGGCAGGCCGATATCTTCGTGTTTGCAGTGAATATCATGAGTTTCAATCTTGCCGCGCACATAAGGCTTCCATAAATCGGCAGAGGTGACAAAGGCGATGCCGTTTTCCCCTTGCGTGGCATGGAAAAAAAGCAAGTCTCCTTGGAAGGTTTTGGGTGAGAAGCGTTTTAGGATAAACACATTGTTGTGTATGATTTCGCGCGTTCTTTGCCATAACGATTGCGTCACTTCTGGAATTGATTCATCGCTAAAGCGGGCCAGCAGCTTTACGTAAAAGGCCTCTGGGTCAAGCTCTAGCGCACGAGGCAAGTTATAGTTATTTGGAGAGCTATCGAGTAAAGCGAGCAGAGCGACTTTTTCTCCACTCTCTTCAAGCTGAGTGGCCATACTGTGAGCAACGTCACCGCCAAAAGACCAGCCCAATAAATAATAGGGGCCGGTAGGCTGAATGCGCTGGATTTGCTCGATGTAGTCTGCTGCAACAGCCTCAAGTGTTGGCGGAAGCGGCGTAGATCCATCCAGTCCACGCGCTTGTAAACCATAGATGGGTTGGTCAGGATCTAAATGCTTAGTCAGGCCAATATAACTCCAACTTAATCCACTCACAGGATGGATGCAAAAAAGAGGAGGGCGTGTTCCCTTAGGTTGGATAGGAAGCAAAACAGCAAATGAATTTTCTTGCACACTATCTAGTCTACTCAAGCTTTGAGCTAGCTCGGCAACAGTCGGCGCTTCAAATAGCGTGCGAATCGCAATCTCAACACCTAAACGGGTTCGGATGCGGTTGATTAAACGCATCGCTAAAAGTGAATCACCACCTAGATCAAAAAAATTATCGTCAATATTGGCCTCTGGTAAATTCAAAATGTCAGCGAATAATTCGGCCAATATAAGCTCTTGCGGTGAACGCGGAGCATGACTATGGGTTGAGCTCAATTCGACTTTGGGCAGTGCCTGGCGAATCACTTTGCCATTGGACGATAAAGGCAATATATCCAGTAGCGCAATAGCGGCAGGCACCATATAATTGGGTAGGCGTTCGCCGACATATTGACGCAAATTAAGCGACTCAATTTCTTTCATCGGGTGATGAGGCACAACATAAGCCACTAATTGCTTATGACCAGGCTGATCCTCGCGCACAATGACGACGGCTTGTGCCACCGCTGGATGACTTTGCAACACGCCCTCAATTTCGCCTAATTCGATGCGAAAGCCCCGAATTTTGACTTGGTGATCGGCTCGCCCCATAAAATCAAGCGTACCGTCTGCGCGCCAACGCACTAGATCACCCGTGCGATAAAAGCGCTCTCCAGTAGTGCTGAATGGATTGGCGACAAAGCGCTCGGCAGTGAGCGCTGGACGTTTAAAGTAACCTCTGGCAACGCCATGCCCAGCAATATATAGCTCGCCAGGAACGCCTACTGGAGCAGGGCGTAATCCTGAATCTAAAACATAGACTTGTGCATTATCGAAAGGTGTACCGATTGGTATGGAAGCTTGTGCTGAATACGGTGCTGGTATTGAGTAAAGGGTTGAGAAACTCGTTTCTGTGGGCCCATAGCCATTCGTAAAGCGTAAATGCGGGCAATGTCTGAGCACTCGCTCAACGGCCGTTGGTGAGACAGCATCCCCTCCTGCCATCAAATGACGTACGCTGCGAAGGTAGTTTAACTTTCCTTCCGCCATCAGTTGAAACAGACCGGCGGTTAGCCAAAGTGCGCTGACTTGATGCCGCTCGATGGTGCTTTGCAGGGTATGCACATCAAGTTCTCCTTGGGCAATCACTATTTTTCCACCGGCTAGCAGAGGTACCCATAGCTCATAAATAGACACATCGAAAGCGGGTGACGAATGCATCAATATCCGGTCTTGGGCATTGCTTCTGAAACGCCGGTCGTGGGCTAAATATAGTACCGTGTGATGACGTATACCCACTCCCTTAGGTTGCCCTGTGGAACCTGAGGTAAACATTAGATAGGCTAATTGCTCAGGAGCACATACCACATGCAGATGGTGACTCGGTTCTTGGGTTAACCAAATATCAGCATCAATGATAATAATTTGAGCCTCATGGCCCGAACAACGCGCTTGTAATATCTGATCTGTCAGCAGAATGGGAGCGTTGGTTTGATGCAGGAGCGTTTGTAAACGACTGTCAGGATCATGGTCGTTGAGTGGAACGCAAACACCACCAGCTTTGATGATAGCCAGCGTAGCGACGACCCGTTCCGGGGTGCGCTTCATCAAGACGGCAACCGGTGTCTCTGGGCTGATGCCTTGTTGGATCAGGCGATGTGCCAGGCGGTTAACTTGCGTATTGAGTTCAGCGTAGCTGATGGATTGCTCACCAGCAATCAATGCTATGGCATCAGGCGTTTTAGCAACTTGAGCCTCGAATAACATTGACAGTGTGACTTCTGGAACAGGTTGTGCCGTGGCGTTCCACGCTACCAGGAGTTGCTGCTGTTCTGCGGTGCTGAGTAAATGGATGCGGCCCACTGGCTGGTCAGGATTTTGGGCAATTGCCTCTAAACCCCGAATAAAATTCTGCATAAGCTGTTCAATCGCTTCTCGCTCAAATACATCGGGGAGATAGCCTAGGCGAAACGATAATTGCGTTCCAGGAAAAACCACTAAACTCAGCGGATAATGCGTCGCATCGCCACCACCCAAGCCAGTGATACGCAGGTCCCCCGTAGCGGTTTGCAAAGCTTGTTGGTCAAGTGGGAAATTCTCGAAGACCATTAAGGTATCGAATAACTCACTTAATCCAGTAAAGCGCTGAATCTCAGCCAAATTCAGATGTTGGTGCTCAATTAAACGCGCTTGCTGGTCTTGCAGACGTGTTAGCGCAACTGCAATTGATTCCGCTGGGTTAAATTTCAAACGCAATGGCAGTGTGTTAATCAATAACCCCACCATACGTTCGATGCCGGGCAATTCAGGCGGTCGCCCTGAGACAGTCACGCCAAAAACAATATCGTCGTGACCGGTTAAATGTCTGAGCAAAAGTCCCCATGCACCCTGAATTAGAGTATTGATGGTGAGATTGCGTTGGCGGGCTTGCTGTATTAGAGCCTGTGTCGATGCTTCGGATAGGCTATAGCTAAATGTTTCTTGTCTAGCACTACTGATTGATTTTGTCGGGATTAACAGTGAAGGCTCTTCTAAATCCTCTAACGCCTCTTTCCAGGCGTGTTCAGCAGCCTGGTAATCCTGCCTTTTTAGCCAAGCAAGATAATCACGGTAAGGAGGGATATGAGCTAAAGCGTGCGTATTACTGCCATTAGAATACAAGGCCAAAAGCTCTTGCATAAGAATCGATGTCGACCAGCCATCAAATAAGATGTGGTGGAAAGTCAGTACCCATTGATAATGGTTCGCTGTGAGACGAATCAAGCTGAAACGTAACAGCGGGGCATGCACAGGATCAAAACGGTGCAAACGACCTTGTTGTAAAAAGCGAGCTTGTTCAGCTTGGCGCGTGGATTCATCCAACTGGCTCAAATCGAGTTCTTGCCAAGGTAGCGTGACTTCACGGGAAATGATTTGTACCGGTTCGTCTAGCCCTTGAGAGGCGAAACTTGCCCGTAGGCTAGCGTGGCGTTGTAACAAGGTTTGCAGCGCAGCTTGCAAAGCCTGGTAGTTCATTACTCCTTCAACATCCATGATCCACTGGGCAACATAGGCATCTGCTGCCGTTGGATCGTAGAGGGTATGAAACAGTAGGCCTTTTTGTAATGGAGAAAGCGGCAAAATGTCTTCAACTAGATTGGGTTGTGCAGCTTCTAATTGTTCAATTTGGCTTTGACTAAGTTTTAATAAGGGTAAGTCAGAAGGTGTTAATCCACCCGCATAGTGCTGTTCAGCGTAGTTGACTAAAGCTTTTAAAGCCTGAAACCAAGTTTGCGCTAAATCTTGAATCTGTTCGTCAGAAAATAATGCCCCAGCCCAAGACCAATGGGCGATCAATTCAGGCCCATCAGCGCGCTCCAGAGTCAATGCATCCAACGAAATAGCATGCGATAGCGGCGTATTTGGATCATAACCAAAACTAAACGCATCCTCGCAGACCGGCTCCCAATTTTGATTCTCAGCGGCGCTAAAGCGACTTAAATAATTAAAGCTGATTTGGGGTTGGGCGGAGTATTTAAGCATTAACGCTGTTGCCGCATTCAGATAACGCAGCAGGCCATAACCTAAACCATGATCTGGTAATGCGCGTAATTGCTCTTTAACGCGCTTCAATAATTGACTCAATGCTAGCGTGCCGTTTAGCGCAGCCTTGATATCTAATCCACTTAAAGAAAACTGAACTGGAAAGAGGCTAGTAAACCAACCTACTGTACGAGATAGGTCAATCTCTGTATCGATGGCTTCTCGCCCATGCCCTTCTATATCCACTAAAACATTGAGATGATCTTTCCCGTCTTGGCGTTGCCGCCAGTCAGCCAAGGCTAGCGTGAAAGCGCACAGCAAAACATCATTGATCTGTGCATGAAAGCGCGTTGGAACTTGACTGAGTAGGGGAGCTGTAAGCTCGGTAGGTAGCGTGAGACTCAACTGCTTGGCTGTAGCAATGGTGTCCTGAGCGGAATCAAGAGGTCGTTTGGCGAGCTGCGACTCAGCGCCATCGAGCATCTGCTCCCAGCTGGCCAATTCAGCATACCTAGCTGTGCTCATGGCCTCTTCTGAAAGACGCTGGGCCCAGCGCCGAAAAGAAGTGCTTTTAGGCTCAAACTCTAGGGCCGACTTTTCTCCTTCCTTTGCTCCGGATTGTGCCGCCTGCCAAGCATTGCGTAGATCGGGTACGAGAATACGCCACGATACGCCATCCACTGATAAGTGATGAATCACCAAAAGCAGGCGACCTGGATCTTCACCTGCATCGAACCAGATTGCTTGCAGCATGCTACCCATCGCTGGATCTAGTCGTTTTGAGGCAGCCTGTGTTTCTTGCTGAATACGAGTTCGACGTGCTATTGCATTCAGCCCTGCGATATCAATACGCTGTAGGCAATCTTTGGCGGTGATAGTACCTACTGGCAAAATCTGTAATGTCCAATCAGTCCCATACGCGGCTATGGCTTGTAAGCGTAGTGCATCATGATGATCCAGTAGCGCTTGCAAGGCAGTGATAAGATGCGCGGGCTCAAGTGCTGCTGGGACTTGGAGCAGCATCGATTGATAAAAACTGTTGAGTGGGCCGCCTCGCTCAAAGAACCAGCGGATAATCGGCGTTGATAACACTTTGCCAGTGGCGATATTTGCAGTTTGTGCTGACGAGCTGTCCAACGGCTTAGCCATCATAGCCAGTGAGGCGACTTTCGGATGCTCAAAAACATCGCGTGAAGTAATCAGCAGTCCTGCCCGGCGTGCGCGGCTCACTAACTGGATGGCGGTAATGCTATCGCCACCTAACTCGAAAAAATTATCATCGCTGCCAACACGTGGCAAACCCAGTACTTCTGCAAATAGCAGGGCTAGCATCTGTTCTTGTGGTGAGCTTGGCGCGCAGTAATGTTCTGAAACAAAGCTGGGCGCGGGTAGCGCTCGAAAATCGAGCTTGCCGTTATTTGTCAGAGGTAACGCCTCTAGCAGGATAATGCACGTCGGTACCATGTGATCAGGCAAACGTTCAACTGCATGTTGCCGTAGCTCTGAGGGGGTAAATTGGGTACCTTTGGAAACGCTACTCTGTTCAACTACGACATAGCCAATCAACTGTTTATGGCCGGGACGATCCCCGTGAGCGATAACTACAGCTTGTTTAACGGCTGGATGTTGACACAAAACTGTCTCAACTTCGCCTAACTCAATGCGAAAACCGCGTACCTTAACTTGCTGATCGGCGCGACCGATAAAGTCCAATATGCCATCAGTGCGCCAGCGTACCAAATCGCCGGTGCGATACAGTCGCGTACCAGCAGGGCCGAATGGATTTGCAATAAAACGCTCCGCACTCAAGCCTGGCCGATTGATATAGCCGCGGGCCACGCTTGCACCACCCAGGTAGAGTTCGCCGATGATACCGATAGGCACGCAACATAGCCCTGCATCTAATACATAGGCTTGTAAATTATCTAGTAGTGCACCAATGGGTACTGAGGCTTGCGCTGCATACGGCCGTTGCACCGGATAAGAGAGGGCGAAGGTCGTGGTTTCTGTAGGTCCATAGCCATTCGTAAAGCGCAGCTCAGGGCAATATTTGAGCACGCGCTCGACGGTAGTGGGTGAGATGGCATCGCCGCCTGACATCAAATGACGGACGCCGCGAAGGTAGTGTAGATCCCCTTCTACCATGAGTTGAAACAATCCAGCGGTAAGCCAAAGCGCACTAACCTGGTAGCGTGTAATCACATCCTGCAGTGCTTGTGTATCAAGTTTGCCAGGAGGAGCGATGACGATCTGTCCACCTGTGAGGAGCGGTGTCCATAATTCATACGTGGAGGCATCAAACGCATACGGCGAATGCAGTAGCACGCGGCCTCTCGCCTCGGTCAGACAGCTATTCAAAGCCAGGTTGAGTACATTGTAGTGGGTAATACCAATGCCTTTGGGTCGGCCAGTAGAGCCTGATGTGTACATCAAATAGGCTAGTTGCTTAGGCACACAGAACACATTATGGTTCTGGCTAGATTCGTTAGCTAGTGAAATATCGGAATCGACAGCAATGACTTGGATACCCAAGTTTTCGCAGCGTTTTTGTAGCGTGTTGTCCGTTAATATAAGTGGGGCGCGGGTTTCATTAAGTACACTTTGCAAGCGATTATCAGGCTCGTGTTCAGGCAAAGGCAGATAAGCGCCTCCTGCTTTAAGAACAGCCAAGGTTGCAATAATTAATTGCGGCGAACGCTGCAGCAAAAGCGCCACTGGCGTATCAGGTTTAACCCCGTGCTTGAGTAAGCGATGAGCCAGACGGTTGGCTTGAATATTGAGTTCAGCGTAGCTTAATTGTTGATCGTTAAAGAACAGTGCAATTGCTTCAGGATTGCGTTGCACTTGCTCTTCAAATAGTTCATGCACGCATTGCTCATTGGGCAACAAAGTTTTGCCTTGGCCCCAGGTATGCAGCAGTAATTTACGCTCAGCGGGTGGTAATAAATTCAATTGCCCTGCAGGCCGATGAGAGGGCTGTGACTTAAGCGCTGCTTGTATGAGCTCTAATAGATGCTGTGTGATCTGCTCGATTTGCTCATGCGTTAAATATTGCGCATCGTACAGCCACCGGAAACTGCCATCTTGTTCCGATAATTGAAGTGTCAAGCGCTCTGCGCATGCTGTTGCCGCAAAAAATTGTCGAGTGGCTTGTGCCGCAGAATCTTTAAATTCTTCAGAAACATGATTGGGCACGATAGCGATAACAATCTGCCAAGGTCGGGGTGAACGTAGTGCTTCGATAGCTCGAAGTTGTGGGTAACGTGCGATGAGATCGTACGGGTAAGTTGCGTGTTGAGTGAGGCGGGTATGTTCGGCCGAAACGTCAGCCTGAATTTCGGAGAAACTTCGCTTTAAATCAATTTCAATCTCCATCGGTACAACAGGAGAGAAGAAATTCTGCAACAGCGGTGCAGGTAACGCAGGCATCCAGCCTAACTGGAGAGTAGTCTCGCCGCTAATACGGGCTAGATAAACCAAGAAAGCGCTTAAAAGGTATTCGATGCGTTGAGCTTGGACAAAACTCTCTAGCATATTCGGGACATACCATTCACTTACTTGCCAGTTCGGTGTGACGGAGGAGGCATGAGATTGCTTAAAGGGCCATTGCAGCAATTTAAAATGTTTCAGACGTTCAAGCCAGAAAGATTCATATTTTGCAGCCGTTTCATGTTCCTCGGTCAAAATTTGAATCTGCTTGTTTGGCAGGATGGGTAGACGATCACCTACGCACAGTCCTAGCTCTAGGGCTAATTGTTGAGCATTGAACGATTCGCCAATGAAGTTTGTAAATTTGCTAATAGCGACATCTTCGCTACCAGTCGTTATGTGCCAACGATCTGGCTCGACCTTAAGCAAGGTGCCAGGCGCAGATCCAGAACGATGCGCTAGGATATCTAATTGGGCAACCTGCACAATGCAGTTGGCTAACAGGAGTTTGGGTAAGGTTAGCGAGTTAGAATGATAGCCTCCAAAGTCTAATGCGCGTACCAAAGCTGACAAATCCTGCGCCGTATGCAGCCAGCATAAACAGCCAGCAGCATTGGGGCGGCGATATTTGGCGAAAAAATTTCTAAGTGTTAAATCCTGCACTTGATACGTGAGCGTGTCTGTAGCCAGACGCTCTACGAGCTTGCTAAAGCCATGACTAGCAGCTTGGTAGCATTTCAAATTTAATGACAGCGCTGTATCAGTAGGACTTATCTCCACCGGACACTGCACGACAATATTTCCTGCATCGGCCTTGCTCACTATTTGGTGCCATGTAACGGCATAGCGTTTTTCGTGTGCCAGCAAAGCCCAAGAGGTCGCATGGGTTCCTGCGTAGCGCGGCAAAGGCGCATCATGGTAGTTGAATGCGTAACGCACATGACGCAATAAAGAGGGCGTCAGCAGGAAGGGGTTAACGATAGAAAAAAGTACATCGATGGGTTTGTTAGCGAGTAGTTTATCGAACTGCTCTATAGAGGATACAAGAGGTAGCTCCTCACGGATAGTCCAAGTATTGACTGTCTCATCTGTGGGCAGTACAGCCTCGAGTACGTGACCTGCAGCACGTAGATGTTTAGCGCATTCGATAGCTAAGGTAGTACTGCCTACGATGACGCAGGAATAGAATTGTCTTTTCATCATTTTTCGGCCATGCTCAAGTTGCCATGATTGAGCGCCTGGGCAATGATGACCGCCATCAAACTATCTTCATCGGAGGCCTTTATGCACGACCACATTAATATGCTGGGGCGCTATTCGTTCTTGGTGCCCAAGGCTGTGACAAAGGGTGAGCTGCGATCGCTACATGACCCAGCGAACGCAGAGTGAGGACAGCAGTAAAATATTATAGCTGGTGCTTAACCCGGTTTTCCGTTCCACTACGCCTCAAACCCCATAAATTGAAAGCTTGGCAAACCGGGAGCGTCCATGTAGACATTTGATTTTCCGCTGGCAGATTATGCAAGTCGAATCTTGCCCAGTTCTGCATACCGGGTGATACCGGATATCAAATGGGTTGTAGAATAACCGGTCTCGATAATTCTGAAATCGCCGGTCACCATCGCTGAAATACGCATGCTTGAGCAGTTTGCCGCCGCTCGCCCCAGGTTATTGAGAAGTACGGTCAAGCGTACTTTAAAACCCAAGTAAAAACGCGATCACTGTCTGCTTTCAGTGTGAAGGGGTGCGTTGTACATGAAAAATTCGAATGCAACTGCCCGATCGGGGTTGTTGAAAATGGATTGGTTTTCCCATCTACCATTTCAAAATTAGACAATGTACAGCTATCAAATCCTGTGGTGCTATAGTTTGTGACATCACTATTTACATAGCGTACTGAAAAACCATCTTTATTAACTGCAGTATTCTGAAAATCAGCAAAAGAGGTGAAGTCGGTCTCAACGGTGATATTTCCAGTTAGCATTTTAGAACTTAGCGTATCTGTTCGCATTATAGTACCTTGCTCAAACGTTATAACTGTATGGGCTTGTAGGTCAATATCCGTTGTATATTCTGCGTTTTTTCTAGCTAACCTAAAGTTTGTCGTATCGAAGGATACAATAACCTGGCTATTGCGTTCCTGCACATTTAGATTTTTATAATAGGTGACTGGAATGTAATTTTTCTCATTATAAGAAACCTGAGGAATCAATAATGCGTAACCCACATCTGTTGTTCCATAAATTAACTTGTCGGAAAAAGGTATTGGATAGTATGGAGTATGCGAGTTAAGGTCGGGGGCTTGGTTTAGGTTCAGATTAATTACGCGCTTTCCATCGCGTACCGTGACCAGTGCTGCACTATATGGGTGGTCCTTATCAGTAGGCAAGTTGTACCAAGTAAGGGTATAATTCGGCATCATATTTAGCCGGGCTTGAAAATCAGCATCAGGCATAGGTGCCTTACCGCCAAAACCTAGCTTATTCCACCAAGCATTCACATACATATAATGGTATAAGAGGCTAAAATTTTCACCCATGGCACGATTCGTGCCGCGGTAAGCGTCTGTCCCGCGACCTTTAACCCACATATTTACGGATGGAGTAGGCAAGGTAGCGTCGTACCAGAAAGTGCTATAGCGATAAGCCGATTTACAGGTGAATGCATAAACTATCTGCATTTCCTGTGCGGATAACACGCCTGCATTTGCTGCTGCAGTTAGGATTTCCGTAAAACCTGTATCTCCATATGGGCCGATAGACCGGCCATAGTTGAAACCCTGACCATCCATATTGAGTTGGGGAAGAATTAAATCAACCGATTTTCGCAGATAGCCTTTTAATTCCTGCGTTAAATTAGTCTCATCTCCCATCTCAAGAGCGCGTTCTAGAACTTCAGGGATAAGCACAGCGCTATATCGATCAAAGCGTGCCTGGTCATAATAGGTCTTATTAACATTCGAAGCTTCGTCGGAGAATCCACCAGAAGAGTCATTTCTAATATGGCCAATAATTTTATGCAAAAGTGCATCACGTGCACTCATCGATGCCACATCGGGGTCGGTGGATGAGAAGAATGTCGGATTGCTCCATTCTAGCTTTTGTCTCAAGCCAGCAATTCCATATGCGACTGCATAATAATTTTTAGCCGTATTAAGCGACTCAATATCAATGGAGCGGCTTATTGCTGGGCAGTCGCCGCTTTTATGTACCCCAAACATATCACAGAAAGTCAAACGACTTTCCAGTATAGCCAGCATTGCGTCATTGAAAACCTCATTGAGCATACCGTGTTCTTTAAAATTATTGAGTGCAACAAGGTAATATAATTCGCCCCAAGAGTTATTTGCATAGAGGTAATCTTTATTGCTAGTTTGCGCCATCATCGCAGTAGTTATTTTTTGATAAGCCGTAAGGTAATTTGCATAATTCGGATCACCTTTCGTTTTCATATCAATCAATATATACGATAGGCCGAGTGCCAGCTTACCAGGCAAAAATTTATCCCCCGTTTTCGTATCCAATACACGTATCGGGTTGCCGTCGCCAAGATCCATCTCTACTTGCGTGAAATCTGGTGCTGCCCTAATGAGATCAAAAAGTGCTCTCAACTGCCCCATCATGGTAATAGGCACACCTGCTCCCGCTGGCACGTTCGTATCAGGCATGCCGTAAACAATCCCATGAAGAGAAGAAGCCGCCACATTGCGAAGCATCTTGTTCGCTTTGGGTGGCGAAGTAGTTATAGTGGGATAAGCTAGCGCGTTTTTCCAATAATCGGCAACCTTGCCTTCTTCCGCTTGCCGTACTATTTGTCCTGACTGTAGAGAGACTTTACATTGCGAATCAACTTGGCCATTCTGCCTGCCAGATATCTCACTTTTGCGGGCATTGGTTAGAGATAAGGGAAGCATACCGAGCGTAAAGGCAATTGGGGTGAGTTTCGACAAATGCATTTTATCTCCTAAGCTGATTGTAACGTGAGCGTAGTAATCAGCCCCCGACGCGGCACGCATCACTTGGTTGGCGGCCTTTGTCTATCTACGTGCTCGCAGTCTGACCGACGATCTGGTAGATCGGTTAATCGAAACTGTCTTGTGGGCAGATTTTTAAACAGGTGCAGGTCAAGCATACTTCAAAACCCAAGTAAAAACGCGATCACTGCCTGCTTTCAGTGCGAAGGGGCGCGTCGTACATGCAAAATTCGAGTTTAACTGCCCGATCGGGGTTGTTGAAAATGGATTGGTTTTCCCATCTACCATTTCAAAATTAGACAATGTACAGCTATCAAATCCTGTGGTGCTATAGTTTGTGACATCACTATTTACATAGCGTACTGAAAAACCATCTTCATTAACTGCAGTATTCTGAAAATCAGCAAAAGAGGTGAAGTCGGTCTCAACGGTGATATTTCCAGTTAGCATTTTAGAACTTAGCGTATCTGTTCGCATTATAGTACCTCGTTCAAACGTTATAACTGTATGGGCTTGTAGGTCAATATCTGTTGCATATTCTACGTTTCTTCCAGCTAATCTAAAGTTGGTCGTATCGAAGGATACAATAACCTGAGCATCGAGTTCCTGCATACGCAGATTTTTGTAATAGGTGATCGGAATGTAATTTTTTTCCTGATAAGAAACTTGAGGAATCAACAATGCGTAACCCCGATCTGCTGTTCCATAGATCAACTTATTGGAAAAAATTTCTGGATAGTACGGAGTATTCGCGTTAAAGTCCGGTGCTTGGCTTAGATTCAAATTAATTACACGCTTGCCGTCGCGCACCGTGATTAATGCTGCACTATATGGGTGACCTTTATCGGTAGGCAAGTTGTACCAGGTGAGGGTATAACGCGGCTCCTTATCTAGCCAGGCTTGGAAATCATCATCAGGCGTAGGTGCCTTACCCTCAAAACCCAGCTTGTTCCACCAAGCATTCACATACATATATTGAAATAAGAGGCTGAAATTTTCACCCAGGGCACGCTGCTTGCCGCGATAGGCATCCGTTCCACGACCTTTAACCCACATATTCACGGACGGAGTAGGCAAGGTCGAGTCGTACCAAAAAGTGCTAAAGCGATAAGCTGATTTACAAATAAATGAATAAGCTATCTGCATTTCTTGTGCCGACAACACACCTGCATTTGCTGCTGCCGTTAGGATTTCTGCAAAACCAGAATCCCCATATGGACCAATAGATCGGCCATAGTTGAAACCTTGACCATCAGTATTGAGCTGAGGAAAAATCAGATCAACTGATTTTCGCAGATAGCCTTTCAATTCCTGCGTTAAATTAGCCTCATTTCCCATTTCAAGAGTGCGTTCGACGACTTCAGCAATGAGCAGAGTGCTGTATCGATCAAAGCGCGCCTGGTCATAGTAGGTCTTATTAACATTCGAGGCTTCGTCGGAGAATCCACCAGAAGAATCATTCCTAATATGATTAATAATTGCATACAAAAGTGCATCACGCGCACTCATCCATGCCACGGTGGGGTTGGTAGAAGAGAAGAAAGTTGGATTGCTCCACCCTAGCTTTTGTCTCAACCCGGCAATTCCGTAAGCGACTCCGTAATAATTTTTAGCAGAATTAAGCGATGCGATATCAATCGGCCTGCTTACTTCAGGGTAGGTCTCCAACTTGTCATTTTGAGGTGCGCCAAACATATCGTAGAAGGTCAGACGATTTTCCAGTATAGCCAGCATTGCGTCATTGAAAACTTCATTGAGCATATGCTGTTCTTTAAAATTATTGAGTGCAATAAGGTAATATAGCTCGCCCCAAGAGTTATTTGTATAGAGGTAATCAACGTTACTTATCTGCGCCATCATCGCGGTAGTTATTTTTTGATATGCTGCAAGGTAATCTGCATAATTCGGATCACCTTTCGCTTTCATATCAATCAATATATTCGACAGGCCAAGTGCCAGCTTACCAGGCAAGAATTTATCTCCCGTCTTCGTATCCAACACACGTATCGGGTTACCGTCGCCAAGGTCTATCTCTACTTGCGTGAAATCTGGTGCTGCCCTAATGAGATCAAAAAGTGCTCTCAGCTGCCCCATCATGGTAATGGGTACACCAGCTCCCGCTGGCACGCTCGTATCTGGCATGCCGTAAACAATCCCATGAAGAGAAGAAGCAGCTACAGTGCAAGGTACTTTGTTTGTCTCGGGAGGCAAGGTAGCTATAGTGGAAAGAGGGAAAGTCAGCGCATTTCTTAAATGATCTGCAACTTTGTTGTCTGCCGCTTTCTGTACTATTTGTACTGGCTGCGCAGAGACTTTGTATTGCGAATCATTTGAAAAATGAACGTGACTATTCAGGTCATCACGCCTCTCGCTTGTGCGTGCATTGGTTAGAGATAAAGGGAGTGTACTGAGCGCAAAAGCGACTGGGGAGAGTTTCGATAAAAGCATTTTTGTTTCCTAATCCGAATGGAGTTTAGATAAGAAAAATTCCAGAATCAAATCCATATGTCCTGTCTATTTTTCAGCTTTCACTTTCACAAAAGTTAATGTTATTTGAAATTTCAGCTGCGTATTTCAGCTGTACTCATCAATATTTAACTACAGTATTAAAATAATGCATTAGAACCAATCAAATGCTCAATCCTAGGCGTTCTGCTGCCTGGTAATGCTTCAAATGACGTTCGATAACTGCCTCTGACCTTAACTCGGTCAAGCTCGCGCATGCTCATCATAATACATCCAAGTTTAGTTATCACACATACCTCAGATCAGCGATATAAATCGCTTAGCATAAGGTGGTGGCTCAGAATCGAGAGGGAAACTGTTTTTATTAAATTTTTTGGGGCTTGAATTGTATCGTACGATACAATTCAAGGATGAAAACTCGAATGATCAAACCAACGTATGAATTTTATAGCCAGCTACAACAGGCTTATGACTGGTTTAATAAGACGCTCTTTGAGAATGCACTGCCATCTTGCCTTATTACGGTGCAGCGCGAGAAAAATACGCTAGGTTTCTTTTCCCCTCTTCGATGGAGCAATGAGGGTGAAAAAAACGTTCATGAAATAGCTCTAAATCCTGCTTATTTTGCTAACAGCAAAATCGTTGAAGTCTTTCAAACTTTAGTGCATGAACAATGCCATTTATGGCAGCATGAATTTGGTAGGCCAAGTCGCTCTGGTTATCATAATCGTGAATGGGCCGACAAAATGGAATCTATAGGCTTAATGCCAAGCTCAACTGGTCGTCCAGGTGGAGATAAAACTGGACAAAGAATGTCTGATTATTTGATCAAGACCGGCCAGTTTAAGCAAGCGTGTATTGAGTTGATCGAATCAGGCCACCAATTTAGATGGGCAGATCGCAGAATCCCAAGGTCTGATATTTTGAACCTATCACAACACTCAGTTATTCCACTCTCTCCAGATCAAGATGGGTCTATGCTCTTGCAGCCTTTGATACCTTCCCCAGAAAGCCTCCTTAGCATACCTATGGCGACATTGATTCCCCATTTTGAACACCATGCCGAACAGCAAAAGGCCAAATCAAAGACAAAATATTCCTGCCCAATTTGTGATGTCAACGTGTGGGGAAAGCCCAATCTTCATATCCGATGTGAGGCGTGTAGCGAACTTTTTATATCTATATGAAGGCCGGGCAGGGGAACTTACCAAACTGATAGTTGTATCGACCGACAATTGAAATCTATGGTCCCCTCCGTTTTTGCAAGACAAACTGATGTATGTGGCTTATGGGTTTGTGGTTCTGTTGAGAACTGTGACCTTATTTATCCGGTCTTTTTTGTATACAGCGGCTTAAAATTTATTGGTACATAGTAAGGTAGTCATGCATTAACTGGCAGCATATCAATTTCCTCGGGCATTACTTCGCCCAATGCGCCGGTCGTTACGCATCCTTGGAAAGTCTTATCGTACGATTTTTTTGTGCGCCGTGCAAAGGCACGGTTTCTCAGCGGGTGCGAATTCTGCCCGGCGATTCTCGCTCCAGCCAGTAGCAAGCGGAGCGGTCGTGGAGGTATACCAAGGGTCAAGAACCATAAAATGAAAAACATTCTCCTTGTTTTTCAAGAGCAGTGCGATTAGTATCCCTCCAGTTTTTTTTATATTCAGTCGATATGCTCGGCTGGGATCAGCTTCAATTTATTTTTTGCACAGCCGGTATCGACCATGAGCGACGGCAAAATCGCGCGAGCGATGTGCACTCAAGTAACGTCGATTTGATCTAATGAATCAGCATTAAAGAAAATGGAGAATAAATATGTTAGGGAAAATATCTCACTCGGCGTTACCAGAAATCCTCACGCGGAACGTCGCTGAATATTATTTAAGCCAAGCTCGCACTGAGAGGGGAAAAGGGCACTTGGATGCAGCGCTGACCCTATACGATCAGTTGAAAGAAACACTGAAGTCGCTTGGGAGCGTAAAAGAGGCCTTGAGGAAAGCGCAAGATCCCCACACATTAGCAGATGAGACCTTACGGGCCATGATGGCCGATGCTTATTTCGAACGTGGGGAAGTGTTAAAAGGCTTAAATTTATTTGCCAAGGCACGGTCCAGTTATCTTAAGGCTGAAATATGGGGGCACGATGAAGCCAAGCAACATCACGTGGAAGCTTCGCAGCCCCCTCCATCATCAAATAAATCGGCTTCGGTTCGGACTGCCGCACCTACCTCAATGTCTGTCGAGGAAAAAAGCGATCTGGTGGATTATCTGTTTGAAAAGGCGCTGTTGACGCTGAGCTCCTTAGAGGTGCCCAATAAGCCCACCCTTTTTCTGGTCTATGCCCACGACAATCCCGCTCACGGCAAGGCCGAGGCCTCTACGTCTAAATATTTAATCGATAAGTTATCTAACCTCCGAGGCGTCAACTTGTATTCGGATCAAACGCCGATGGGACAAGCGTATTCAAGCTCCGCGGAAAATCTGAAAGGGGAAGGCAAGCTAGAGGATATCTTAACCAATCAGCTCTGTTTGTTGCCGGCTCGGTTAATTAAAGAGGTGGAACCGGTCGATAAGGTTGTGGTGTGTTGTTCTCAGGTATTAGGAAATTACCTGAAAGACTGGTCGGATTATAAAAAGTTTTATGAGGAACTGCGAGAGGCCTACGGCGAAGATCGAGAGGCCTATCTTAAAGACGGTGGACAGAAAGGTCCTGCGGCAATCCGTGAGGTAGTCAGGAAATTTTCACAAGAGGAAAAATATAAGGCCGGGTTCCATCATGTGTTGACGGAAATGGCTTTTTTGGAAATCCGGGCAGAGCATCTGAACGATCAGCACGGCATTATCCCGGTTTCGTTAACTTCAAATAGCTATGACCAATGTTTGGCATATTTTATTCCAGCGACCACGGTTCGGATGGAGGATATTCCGAGATTTGAGGAGCAAGCCCAAGCGGGACGAGAAGTGTATGCGAATCAAAGTCGGCACGGGGTGCTGTTTAAGGTGATCGAACGGCTGTTAGTGGACAGCGATGAGGCGAAAACGTTTCTAAGCAAATTTTGGTATGGACACAGCGATTTTATTTTCCGTTTAAAGAGTGAGTCAAAGTTTGGCAAGCTGGAATTCGCCAAGCTATTAGACGGCATTTTCGATGGTATACGGACCGCGCTGCAGAGCCAGCTTGCGTCCACCGTGCAGCAACAACATCAACAACTGCGGGTGCTCAATACAGACCCCAGGAGCGCGCTGAAGGAACATTATTTCGCGGCTCTCAAGCAAGATAAGGCATTTGGGCAAACTCTACAGCTGTATGTTGAGCCGCGCGGCAAAGCGAGCCTGGATGGGGAAATCGAGATTTTTAACCTGTTACCCCAAGTGCAAGCGTTGCTAAACGATAAACAAGTGATCTTGTTGACGGGGGACTCCGGGGCGGGCAAAACCACCTTCAACCGCCGTCTAGAAAAGCATTTATGGGACAATAAAAAAGCAGACGACGATGCAATTCCGCTGTTTATTTCTCTGGCGAGTATTGACAAGCCTGAGGACGATCTGATTGCCAAAGCGTTAAAGAAAAGTGGCCTGTCAGACTTTCAGATTCAGAAATTAAAAAAAGAAAAACAAAGGTTCGTCTTTATTTTGGACGGCTATGATGAGATTCGGCAGACGCAGAATCTGTATCTAAGCAATGCCATCAACCAGCCCGACGGCTGGCAGGGTCAAATGGTGATCAGTTGTCGCAGCGAATATCTGAGCCAGGACTATCGCAGCCGTTTTCAACCGAATCCGAATTTGCAGGACCAGGACACGTTGTTTCAAGAAATCGTGGTCGAGCCGTTTTCAAAAGAAGAGCGCAATCAGTATTTAGAAGAATATGTTAAACACAACCCAACGGAGTGGGCGGCGCAACAATATCAAAAAGCCCTCGAAGAACCTCATTTAAAAGCCTTAGCCAGCAACCCATTTTTGTTGCGCGTGGTGCTAGAAGCCTTGCCGTACGTGGGGAAAAAGAGGAAAGCGCCAACTGCCATCCAGTTACGCCTGGACCTGTACAACCAGTTCGTTAGACAATGGTTCGAACGCAACCAGCAGCGCTTAAGCACACAAAATTTAACCGGGACCCAAAGGGAAATCTTCAGAGCGTTGTGCGATGATGACTTTGTCCAGCACGGTATCGGATTTGTGAAAGACTTAGCGGTGCATTTCTATACAGAGAATGCGGGTAACCCGGTTGTCGAGTATTCTTTATACAAAGACAAGGGGAATTGGAAGGACGCTTTTTTCGGTCGGGAAGAAGAAAAGCAACCGCTGCAAGAAGCCTGGCCGCTGAGCCGAAGCGGCAATCAGTACCGGTTTATCCATAAATCACTGCTGGAATATTTTGTGGCGCAGGCGCTCTTCGATTCGTTCGATGAGTGCATGGCGCTGGGCACCCGCCGCCGTGGTAGCAACGCCTCAGTCTATAGTTTTGAAAACCAAGCTGTTTTGCCCGGCCGAACGCTGCGAGAATTATCGTTAGCCCCAAAGCATTGGGTAAACGATCTGGGTGTTGTGCGCTTGTTGGCTGAGCGTGTTGAGCAAGAGACTCCATTTAAGAAACAGCTGTTAGCGATCATCGAGCGCTCCAAAACCGATGCTAGGGTACGCCAAGTAGCAGCGAATGCGATCACGATCTTGGTCAAAGCGGGCGTGCAGTTTAATGGTGCGAATTTAAAAGGAATCCAGATTCCAGGAGCGGATCTGAGTGAGGGCGTATTCGATTCTGCTCAGTTGCAAAGAGCAGATTTGAGAAAAACCAATCTTCGCGCTATATGGCTGCGCAACGCCAATTTAAGCGGTGCGCAAATGGCCGCGGTACAGTTTGGCGAATGGCCGTATCTCCAAGAGGAGAACCATGTGTATTCCTGCGCGTATTCACCGGATGAGAAAACCTTTGCCGTAGGTCTTACGGGTGGCAACATCAACGTGTATGCGACTTCAAATTGGGAAAAAATTCACACCTTATTAACACGTCCCTACAGTGCTTACAGTTTTTACAGTCCTTGCAGTTTTTATAGCGTGACGTATTCGCCGAACGGAGAGCAGATCGCCTCTGGCGATGGGGACTATACTGTGCGGCTGTGGGACGTGGAAACCGGTGCTTGTCGCCACACCTTAAGCGGCCATACCGACGATGTTTTAAGCGTCGTGTATTCGCCGACGGGCGATCAGATCGCCTCTGGCAGTGGGGACTGTACGGTGCGACTGTGGGATGCTTACTCGGGACAGTTGCGCCACACCTTAAGCGGCCATACGCACCGGGTTACTAGCGTGGCATATTCGCCGAGTGGAGAGCAGATCGCCTCTGGCAGTTGGGACAATACTGTGCGACTGTGGGACGCGCACTCGGGGCAGTTGCGCCACACCTTAGAAGGACATACCTCCACTGTTTGGAGCGTGACGTATGCGCCGAGCGGAGAGCAGATTGCCTCTGGCAGTGGGGACTATACTGTGCGGCTATGGGACGTGGAAACGGGTGCTGCCCGCTACACTTTAAGCGGCCATACCGACCCTGTTACTAGCGTGACATATTCGCCGAGCGGCGAGCAGGTCGCCTCGGGCAGTGATGACAAGACGGTGCGGCTGTGGGACACGAAATCTGGTCAGCTGCGCGACACCTTAATCGGCCATACCGACCGTATTGCTAGCGTGACATATTCGCCGAGCGGCGAGCAGATCGCCTCGGGCGGTTGGGACAAGACAGTACGACTGTGGGACGCGCAATCGAGGCAGCTGCGCCCCAATTTAAGTGGCCACGAGGCCGTTGATAGCGTGGCGTATTCGTTCAGCGGTCAGCAGATTGCCTCCGTTGTGCGCTATGTGGTGCAGCTACGGGACGCGCACTCAGGTCAGGTGCTCCATACCTTAAGCGGCCATAACGACTATGTTAATCATGCGATGTATTCGCCGAACGGAGAGCAGATCGCCTCGGGCAGTAGGGACTGTACGGTGCGACTGTGGGATACGCGCTCGGGGCAGTTGCGCCGCACCTTAAGCGGCCATACCGGCCATGTTTTAAGCGTCGCGTATTCGCCGAGCGGCGAGCAAATCGCCTCCGCCAGTACTGACCGGACAGTGCGTCTGTGGGACACGAAAACGGGTGAGCATCGCCACACCTTAGACGGGCATACCCGCGAGGTTTATAGCGTGGTGTATTCGCCCAATGGCCAACAGATCGTCTCCGGCAGTCGTGACAATACGGTGCGGCTGTGGGATGCTTACTCGGGACAACTGCGCCACACCTTAAGCGGCCATACTGGTGAGATTACTAGCGTGACGTATTCGCCGAACGGAGAGCAGATCGCCTCTAGTAGTGGGGAAAATATGGTGCTTCTGTGGGATGCTTACTCGGGGCAACTGCACCACACCTTAATCGGCCATACCAGCCATATTTGGAGAGTAGCGTATTCGCCGAGTGGAGAGCAGGTCGCCTCTGGCAGTTGGGACCATACGGTACGTCTGTGGGATGCTTACTCGGGGCAACTGCGCCACACCTTAAGCGGCCATACCAACTGGGTTAGCAGCGTGGCGTATTCGCCGAGCGGAGATCAGATTGCCTCTGGCAGTGATGACAATACGGTGCGTCTGTGGGACACGCACTCGGGGCAGTGTAGGGCGGTGATTCAAGGTTTTAGTGAACGGATCCATAGTCTTGCCTGGAAAGTCACGCCCAATGGCAACTATCTGGTAACGGGCAGTTACGACAAGTCAGTACGCCAGTGGTATATGATAGAAGAGAATGGTCAAGTTCAGGTGCGTCTGTGCTGGAGTTCAACACATACTATGCTTGCTGTGACGGATGCCTCTATCCAGGATGTGCAAGGCTTAAGCCGGATGAACCAAAGGCTCTTAGAGCAGCGCGAAGCGGGATTGCTGAAGAAAACTGAAGATAGCACGGTAGTCTCCTTTATCGATGGCGTGCAGGGTTTAAGTGGCTTGGATAAACGGCTCTTAGAGCAGCGAGGAGCGGCGTCGCCTGAGAAAACTGAAGATAGCATAGTATCTTGCGAGGAAGATTCCGCTCCGACGAAACATCCTGTAAGTAAGAATACTTTCTTAAAGGGCTTTGCGAAGAAGAAGATTTTTGGCTAACAACCGATGCATCGCTATGCCTTCTAAATAGTACTGGCATGGGGTGCAACGTCACTCGGGCGCTGCCCGGCCAGTTCACTTTCATAGTGAGCTCACGGAGCGCTCCGAGTGACTGGGTCAGCCTGCCATAGCTTCAATCAAGCTTCTTTCACACAAAATTCCTGACATCCTCCAGAGGGGGCATTTCTGCGGACTGCTCAGCGCCGTATGCCGCCGAAGCCGACCAGACGCCGGCGGTCATGGAGGTGTTCGCATGGGGTGACGGACTGGTCGAAATCATCCATCTCCGCTTCTGCTTGAGCCCGACATTCCGCCACCTCCCCTTCAAAAAAACTTGAATTTCACTTTACATCATGTTGAGATAGCCATTTGATTTTTCAGAGGGCGGAATATGGGTCAAAGTGCACCAGCAATCATCACACATGTACTAGATCATCATGGCTTGGTTGCATCGAAATGCCAGGACTTGCAACTTGCTCAGCGGATAGATAAGCATTTGACTAGCCACCCTGGGCGAATTGTCAGCTATGGCACAGCCTGCGTTGCGATGATTCTGAATGGACTGGGATTTACGAACCGTCGACTGTATCTGACGCCACAGTTTTTTGAAAGCAAACCATTAGAAGCTTTATTAGGGTCTGGGATTGAGGCCAGGCATTTGAATGATGATGCGTTGGGAGACGCATTGGACGCGATAGCGCAGTATGGGCCGAGCAAGCTATTCGGGGAAGTGGCCTTTGAGATTGCACTGGAACATGACCTTCTTGATGAGTTGGTGCATGTGGATACGACGAGTTTTTCTGTGCATGGCAAATATGCAAGCGATGAGGGAGTTAGCGAACAAAGAGAGGACGCAGGCGAGGCGGTTGAAATTACTGTGACTCATGGGTACTCCAAAGACCATCGCCCTGATTTGAAACAAGTCGTGCTGTCATTGGCGGTGGCAGGCGGTTCAGGCATTCCGTTATGGATGATGCCTTGCGATGGCAACGCCTCAGACAAGACGGTGTTGCCAGAAACAATAGAACGCATCAATGCATTTCGCCAAGAAATTGATTGCACCCGTACGCTGCGTTGGGTGGCCGATTCGGCGCTTTACACAGCTGAAAACCTCAAAAAGATGGAGCACACCATTTGGGTATCACGTGTACCAGAAACAATCCTGGAAGCTCGGGAGTTAGTGAGCAAATCAACGCAAGAAATAGCTTGGAGTGAACAGGAAGACGGCTATCGACATGCATCATTCGATATGGATTATGCCGGCATCCAACAACGCTGGTTACTCGTCTTCTCAGAACAGGCATACCAACGCGAAGCACAGTCTCTCCAAAAGCGCCTGACCAAACAAGAACAAGCGCTGCAAAAACAAATGAAACAATTCAGCACCGAGCTGTTTGCGTGTGAAGCCGACGCGCATAAAACATTCAGGCGAGAACAGAAGTCGCACCCGCTATTCATCTTGGCCCCGACTGTTGCGCCAGTAGAAAAGTATGAGAAAGCAGGTCGTCCCAAGAAGGGAGAAACAAAACAATGTATGGGGTATCAAATCCAGGTTCAGATCCAGCGCAATGACGAAGCGATCCAGAAGCTACTGCAAACTAAAGGGCGTTTCATCCTGGCCACCAACGAGGGTGACAAGCAGGGTTACCCCGACAAGCGCATTCTCGCCGACTACAAAGCTCAGCAAACGGTTGAGAATGGCTTTCGGTTTTTGAAAAATCCTGACTTCCTAGCGGATACGCTCTTTTTAAAATCGCCACAGCGTATCGCTGCATTGATGATGGTGATGACCTTATGCCTCATGGTCTACAACCTCGCACAATTTCAAGTGCGTGCAAAGCTCGAGGCCTATGCTGACACCTTACCCAATCAACTGGGCAAACCCACCAGTACACCTACCTTGCGATGGATATTCCAGTTAATGGAAGGCGTTGCGTTGGTGCGTATCTTCGATCATCAACGCGCGTTAATCCATGAAGCCGTTTCCAACCTTAATGACGTCAGAATCAAGATTATCCGGTTGTTTGGCGATACCGCTTGTAAAATCTATCAGATTGAGGAAAGGGAGTAGCGGAATGTCGGTTGAGCAGTTATTAGCCAAAAAATCTTCCCGAAGAGATTTCTAATCTAGCCGATTACTAACTCATCAGTCACGACGCTCAACACGCCCGGTGCCGACCAGGCTCCCCGTTTAGCTTCTTGTAGTTCTAACCAGGTACCTACCCTACCTTTTAGTATCACCTTGCTGCCTTCAATTTCGACATGGATCCGTTCTGCATCCACTTGCGCATGGCGATGAAATTCCTTGGTAATCAGCGCTTTAATATCTTTTGGTGAGAGGCCACTTTGTATCGTAATTTGATTATTAAGGCTTTTTACCCCTGAAAGCCATCTGATAGCTTTTTCAGCTGCTTCACGTTGATACCACCAATTTACCTTGCCAGTCAGTGTCACATGACCATCTTCGACGGCGACTTGAGGCCGCTCCTGAGGCAGAGTACTGTTCCATTTCAATGCATTAACAGCGGCATTCGCAATATCAACATCCGATACTCGATATTGGCTTGCTAATTCCACTCGTAGCTCATTAGCCACCGCTTTCACCCCTGCAATGCTTTTGATTGCCCGTTCTGCAGCATGTTTTTCAAACAAACTGCCCACTTTACCGTCTAAAACAACCACTTCACCATTTACTGCGACGGTGATATTAGAGCCATGCACACTGGGTTCAAACTCAAGCTTATCCATAATGTCTTCATAAAGCTGTGCGTTAGTTTTCATCACACCTCTCCTACACCATAGAGTTAAATTAAATACCTCTATTAAAAGTATAGGCTATTTCTAAAATATACAAATCGATGCATAGTTAAAGCTGTGGGCGATTCCATTATCGCAGCAGGGGAGATTTTCTTAGGCGCAATCGCGTTGCCTCATTAAAAAAGGTCACCGAAGGGGGCTAACGTTGCCTCATAACATAGGTTACCGAACAAGTTTAAAAATAGCGTTAAGTTTTTTCTGAATAGCGTGGTAATCGGCCTATCGGCCGCAAGGCTCGTTGAAAGGGGGTAAGCGGGAAACGCCGAAAATTCCGCCCAGTCAGTTGGTCTCATCCAAGTTGGTGATTAGCCCGGCGCTCTGGTGCGCCGAGAGCGCTTTCAATCGGGCTCGGTCGCCATCTGGGAAGAGTAACTTCAAGGTGTTGGACGAAAAGGTCTAGACGCCCGCAGCATCCCAGCATCCCAGTATTCTAGGGCAACCATCAATTCCCCTAGCCGCATTTAAATATACAATAAGTGAACAATAAAGTTCATTATATGTGCCAATATTTCATGTGTACATTATGAATCTGTATGGCGGGGGAGAGCGATCAGCAAGATGTTGAGCGCAGAGCGACAACGCCTTGGATGGAGCATTGATCGAAACGGAGATGATGTCCCAATATGTCCCAATATGTCCCAATATGTCCCAATATGTCCCAATACTTATAAGGTATTCTCATTACGATCCTGCAGCACCCATACTGCGCTTCTATGCTGGCCTTTTAAATAAACCAATCCAATGGTTTGTAAATATTGCAAATCTCTCAAGATCGTTTTGCTTGAAGCAGAAAATGTTTGCGGCTTCGTAGTAGAGGTTTGCGAAGTCAGATATTTCAAAATTTCCTGTTTAGTGGCTGTTTTTACTTCTTTGAGAAATTCCACGATCTTTTCTTGCCTAGAGTTCATGGCATTGGTGACACGACTAGGCTGGCTAATAGGAGTTTTAAATCTAAAAATGACTACCAAGCCTCCTGAGCGTTCTTCAAATATAGGCTCTGGGATGCCCTCCATTTTGCAGAAATCGATCATCTTATTAGTGCCAATTCCCCATTTTTCAATATAGCCTCGCACATAGAAAACATTGGCAATCAATGTATTTCTGAGCACAGAATCATGAGCACGTCGGAGATCATCAACGGTGAGTTTCGGCGGTAGTAATCCACTGTTCCATATTTCTAAACGATCATCGAAAATCGCTAAGGAGATATCTGTTGAGCGATCTGCATAGTCTCTATGACAAATCGCATTGACCAATGCTTCGCGTATAGCCATGATAGGAAGAGCAAACTTATCAATGCGTTTAAACTGATCACCGCTGAAAAAACTCGTTATGGGTAAGTGTCTTCTCAGAAAAGTATCAGCTTCTGTCAGTAGGTTAAACGCATTACCCTGTATCTGCTGGTTGTCAATAAATTCTCCGAGTTTATTAGTACCTCTAAATCGAGCCAGCTTAATTCTGCATTGCACCAATTTTAGAGAAGCTTGCCGAGCGTACAGCACTATAGCCGCACGTTTTAATCCTCTATCTTTGATGAGATTAAAACGCTCTAAAATACTTTGTACGTCTTCTTTTTGTGCGCTTGCTGGGATTCTATTTTCTTTTATGCTATCTGAAACGGTTTTATATATTTCTTCTGCCTCTAGATCACTTTGGCTATATTCAGGGGCAATGATTTCTTCCCATGCATAAGGCGATTGCCTTGCCATCATTAGCAGTTGGTTGTAACGATGTTGTGACATCCTCATCGTGCTAGATTGGTTCCTTTGGAAAGGGCGGCCATTGTAGATATAAGGAATGTGGACACCCGCATCAACTCGCATAAAAATAACGAATTTTCTTTCTTTTATAGAGGTATAGAGAATATCGACTTGAGGCGTTGGTTCCAATTTGCCTAGTTCTCGTGCAATTTCTTGGCGCGTGTGGTCACTCACTTCCTGTCCTATCATTTTGCCTTGATCATTGATTCCGATGCAAACAACTCCGCCCTTACCATTCAAAAAGGCACAAAGCGTTTCAAAAGCTGGCTTTAATTGGGTTGTTGAGGTTTTAAATTCAACGGTTTCGGATTCTCCTTGCGCGATTACTGATCTAAGTTGATCGATATCCATTAATAAAGCCTCTATTCGTCATGATTTCTAGCGTTGAATATTGCATACCCACGTTCACCTTGCATGCATTAATCTAGTTGGTTAGGGTAACTGCCTAACAGTAAATAAACTAATTAAGATTAAAATTACTTATATAATTTGTAAAAAGAATGTTGTCAAGTTCTTATTCCGACAGTATCAGCGTATTGGACATGGTAGGGCTCGCCTATAAAAATAGTCGAGATTACGGTTTTTCTGTCAAAAGACTAAAAACTAAACTAACCTTCAAGATGAGCGAACTCAGCTAAGGGGTATGCTCGTGCATCAAGATGCCAGTAGCCATGAATGGATAGCAGGGCATAGTTGGGATCTGGTGGGGTAACCCATACCCAGTTTGGCCGCGCGCTTGCCCAGCTAGGCATTGAACACATTGCTGCCGATCTAAAAATAGGACATCTTAACTTGCTCTTACACACAAAGTGTCTATAATTCACATTATGTTAAATCAATCAAAGAAATTCCTGTTCCATACTTTGAGTTTTAATTAGAAATTTCATCCCCCCTCGCTTGGCTCCTCTGATTCGAAGGAGGAGTTTTCATCGATTTCGGTTGCACTATAGCGAACTGCCGGTTTAATAGATTCGGAGCAATTGGCAAGCTGTGATTAGAGTCCGTAGTCACCCTGTACTTATGCTTGGTGCGTGCCTTGATGTGTGCGATTTACATACATCGTTTCACTTTTCTGCAAACCATTTTTAATGTTTTTTTAGGGTAAAAATGAGTGAGATGATTAGTTCAGTAGGGTTATTGCAAATCCATAGCAGCGATAGCTAAATCGACTTTCCAATTGCTATAACGGATGCGTTCTTTGCGTAAGTCATAAGCAGAAGTAATGTCTTCAGAAAGCGGGATCTGTGCGCCTACTTCTGCAAGCTTGCCAACGGGTGTCTTTCCAGAAAGAGAGCCGTGTGGGCGTCGCCAATTGTATTCAAACTGCCATTCTTCAATACGCTGATCAATGCCTTGTTCCTTATGTGAATAGCGTGACCAAAACTCAATTTTATCGGTGAGTTGAGAGCGCTCGACTTTGCCATTGAGATGGGGTGAACGAGGTGGAATTGGACGAAATTTAATGCAATTGCTCATCAAATATCTTTGTACGCTTTCAGCGAAAAATTCGGTTCCACGATCCGTTTGAATCCGTTGAATCGGAAAGGGCATTTCTTCTATCACGCGATCAAGGAAAAGCAAGGTGTGGCGGGCATCGCGGCGCGGATGAACTGCCAACACGCGAAATCGCGAACAGTCATCCACCGCCGTATATTGATACACCCCTGGTGCGACTTTCATGGTGTCTATTTGTACGCGTTCACCTGGAATGAGAAGACTATATCGCTTAGACGGAATTGACCGTTTGGGTTTGACCAGCGGATTGACTTTTGCCGCGACCAAAACTTTATGAATGGTCCGCAGTGACAATTCTTTTTGTTCATATAGACGAAGTTCATTTTGTATGCGGTGTGCGCCCTTATCCTCACCACGCATACGCAAAATATTGTCCTGGTCGGTCTGCGTGACCTTGCGATTAGGGCTGTGGTGTGGACGGCGGCTCATTGAATCCAGGCCCACTTCGCCCTCTTGTTGATAGCGTTTAACCCACTTGCGTAATGTCGGCCGGGAGATGCCACAACGTCGACATACCACGCCTGCATCTCCCAGCTCTTCGTATAGTTTGACCCATTTAAGTCGACAGCGTATTTGTGCGTTCATCCGCCTATTTTAATTGAAACGATGTATGTAAATCGCACACTTTGATGCCATGCAGCTTCATCAGCTTACGAATACGCTCCTTGCCGACGGCGATGCCACGTACGGTCAGCTCCTTCCACACCCTTGGCCAGCCATATTCAGCCTTGGACTCCATATGGGCAGCCTTAATGTGCACTAACAATGCTTTGTTACTGACAGGCTTGCCCTGATGTGGCTTAGCTTGTCTTGCAAAGTGTTGATGATAGCCACTTGAGCTTACTCCAAGTGTTTCACACTGCAACGATACCGACCATTGTTTTTTTGTAAGAACGCCATGAACCCCAGACTTGTGGCTTGAAGTTGGAGTCCTCATACTTTCTCACATCTAAATTCAGATGGAGCAATAGAACAAAGATGAGATTGGGAGAAAAATTTTGGTCAGCCCATTTGGAGGCAGCCAAACACAAAGGTAGCTCATTGAGTAGCTATGCGAAGCGGCATGGTGTATCTGTGAAAGGCCTATATTATTGGCAGAACAAATTAAAGGCGACAGATGAAAGTATCGAATCGAGGCAGGCAAGCAAATTTGTAGCGCTGCGGGTGAGGGAGGCGGTTGACGAGCCACGCGCTTGCGGTTGCAGCTTAGTATTGCCCTCAGGAATGCGGCTAGAGCTATCTGACCTGCCGTCGCCAGAATGGCTGGTGGCCCTTGGTCGTGCGGCGCAAGGAGAGCACTGATGCATCCGGGCTGTGAGATTGAGCAGGTTTACTTGTGCCAGGAGCCAGTTGATTTTAGGAAAGCGATCAACGGCTTGAGTGCGCTGGTCGAGCAAGAATTGGGACTAAACCCGTTCGGCAGTGCACTGTATGTTTTTATCAATCGCCAGCGCAATAAGCTCAAGGTATTGTACTGGCATCGCAATGGTTTTTGCCTGTGGCTCAAGCGCCTTGAATCGGAGAAATTTGCCTGGCCTAAGGGTGCCCAAGAGGCCACGCAGACGTTGAGCTTACAGGAATTTGAATGGCTTCTGGAAGGGTTTGATTTATGGAGAAACAAACCGCATAAAACACTGTATTTTAATACTGTTTCATAGAGAGATTTGATAAAATATGGCATGTTTGAAAGTGCCGAAAAAGAATTCATTTTACCCATAGACTTCGCTCTGCCAGAGGTCACGCTACCGGCCGTTTTGTCAACCGATGTGGCTGCGCTCACAGCGCTGTTGCATACGCAACAGCAAGCGTATGAGGCGTCCCAGATGGCAGCACGCAATGTGATCAGTCAGGCACGCGACGAGATCAGTCAGGCACACAACGAGATTAGCCAAGCACACAATGAGATCAGCCAAGCACGCGATGAGATTAGGCGCCTGATCGAACAAATTATACTGGCGCGGCGGCGCCAGTTTGGCCCGAGTTCAGAGCAGATGAGTGGCCAGGGCCGTTTGTTCGATGAAGCGGAAGTATTGGCCGAAGCCACAACCGAGGTAGAGGATATCGCACCACTGGCCCCCAAGTCGGAAGGCCAAGAGAAACCTGCGCGCGGCAAGCGGAGCCCATTACCAGCAGAGTTGAAACGAGTTGAGATCGTGTACGATGTTCCCGAAGCCGAACGCACCTGTGCCTGTGGGACACCGATGGTGGTCATCGGACAGGATGTGAGCGAGCAACTCGACATCGTGCCCATGCAGATACGTGTACTACGCCACATTCGTATGCGCTATGGCTGCCCCAGCAGTGTTCATGCTCCAGTCACAGCACCATTGCCGCCGCAGCCTCTGCCTAAGAGTAACGCGAGCGCCAACTTCCTGGCCATGCTGTTGACGGTTAAGTTCGTCGATGGCTTGCCTCTCACCCGTTTCGCCAAGGTACTGGATCGCCACGGCATGTCCGTGCCCACCCAGACATTGGCGCGCTGGGTAATCAGCTGTGGTTCTGTGTTGCAGCCCTTGCACAATCTGATACGCGACACCTTGCTTGAGAGCTCTGTGCTGCATATCGATGAAACGGTGGTGCAAGTGCTTAAAGAGCCGAACAAAACGCCTACCTCCAATTCGTATATGTGGGTACAAACCGGCGGACCGCCAGGCAAACCGGTTGTCATTTACGACTATGATCCTAGCCGTGGCAGGGAGGTGCCCGTGCGCTTATTGCACGACTATCGCGGTTATCTGATGACCGACGGATATGATGCATATAACAAATTAACTGAGATCGAGGGCATCGAGCATCTCATGTGCTGGGCACACGTGAGACGGCGCTACATCGAGGCGGTCAATGTTCAGCCCAAAGGCAAGAGTGGGCATGCCGACGAGGCTATCAAGATGATAAGACAGTTATACCGCATCGAACGTGATCATAAAGACGCCGACGACGAAGCACGCCTGAAGGCGCGCAAGAAGCTGAGCATACCGATCCTGGATAAACTGTACGCTTGGATGGAAAAGTTGCGGCCTGGCGTTACGCCGAAAAGCGCTCTTGGTGGAGCACTGAAGTATATGCACGATAACTGGAGCATGCTCAAGCGCTATACCGAGCGCGGCGATCTGCCGATCGATAACAACCGCTGTGAGAATGCGATCCGCCCGTTCGTGGTAGGTCGCAAGGCCTGGCTGTTCAGTAATACGACAGCGGGTGCCCATGCTAGTGCCGTCATCTATTCGCTGGTCGAAACGGCCAAGGCCAATGGCCTGGAACCCTATCTCTGGCTGCGCTATGTCCTGCATGAGTTGCCAGCAGCAAAGACTGTCGAGGATGTCGAGGCGCTGTTGCCATGGAATTTTAACCCCCTGACCAATATCAGTTAGCGGTCCCTTATCCCTATCTAATTTGGCTACTCCCACATGCTGCTCTGGCCAAAATTCCGCTCCCATCCTTAACTCTGCTCCATCGCTTCTGTTTTATCTAGAGGAATTCAGTATGCCTTCTTCTCTCCCAAGCGCCAAGTCTGGGGATCGTGGAGTGCTTACGCTTTCTCGCCTTTATAAAAAGGGAAAACAAAAGCCAAAGCTTGCTAAGTGCTCCACCCCGCTACTGACATTTCTTTTTTTGGGCAGTCAATTGGCTTATATATATAGTAAATGGTTTTTAAAACTCATCACTTGTATCCTTTTATGATTTTAATCATAACGCCTGGTAGCAAACTAGAAATGCAGCATTTACTTTTATTTTCTTGTATTTTAATGCATTGGTGTGAACAAACTGCTTACACGATCCGATCACGCACCCATACCGGCACCGATCAACTGCATTGACCTTCCGGCCCGGAATTCCGCCGCACAAAATACTTAGTGAACAGCCGCTCAGCTTCGTGCAACCCTTTTTCCGTCAGCCCCACCGACTTCGCACGGCTGACTGGGTCGTGGATTAAACCTTTGATGTGCAGCCGTTTCAGCGCTGGCCAGTCTAAGCCTTTCCAGGCTCGGTTCTGGTCGCATAAATTCAAGTGAAGCAACGCCAATACCACTTCGTCGATAGCTTCGTTGTCGATGTCCATCGCATCTCCTTCAAGTGTACTAGTTGTGATCTGATCTGACCGTTACCAGATTT
The DNA here is from genome assembly GCF_020023735.2 of Mycoavidus sp. HKI. Taxonomy (NCBI): domain Bacteria; kingdom Pseudomonadati; phylum Pseudomonadota; class Betaproteobacteria; order Burkholderiales; family Burkholderiaceae; genus Mycoavidus; species Mycoavidus sp. HKI. Next base: position 1,071,192 of record NZ_CP076444.2, on the reverse strand, counting down.
AGCGATAGCATAAAACACTTACATAACGTTGGCATACCGCTCCCGCGAAATCACACAGGCTAGTCCTTCCGCGGTTTTTCTCTCAAAGCGCTTCTGCCACACTTTCATTGTCATTGTCAGAGGCTGTTGACCAAGAGCCCTCATCATCAGAGGCCATCTCGTCAGCACCTTCTTCTGCAGATACTGCGCTCCCTTTATTTTTTTCAAGCAAGACTGCTCCGCGCTGCTTTAATAGCTGCTCATTGATCTCACTTAAGCCCTGTACGTTTTCGATTAAAGTACCCTTCGCGGTAAGAACATCATGCGTCGAACTCCAGCATAGAAAGGCTTTATATTGATCTCCCGCTTGTATCACCTGCCACTGTCGTACCGCCTTATCACCACTGCCGGTTACCAAATAGTGGCCGGCGGTGGAAGCCTCTTTCCAGGCGACACTCATCACCGAACCGTTACACCCTTCAAGCACCATCTGACAGCGGCCGCTTTCAACCTGCCACAGCCGCACTGTTTTGTCTTCGCTGCCAGAGGCGAGTTGCTCACCTTTGGGCGAATACACGACGCTATTCACATCACCTTTATGGCCTTTCAAGGTGTGGCGGCACGTTCCCGTTTCTACATCCCACAGGCGCACTGTTTTATCTTCACTGCCTGAAGCAAGTTGCTCACCTGTTGGCGAATATACGACGCTATTCACATTACCTTTGTGGCCTTTCAGGGTGTAGCGGCACACTCCGGTTGCTACATCCCATAGCCGCACTGTCTTATCTTCACTGCCAGAGGCGAGTTGCTCACCTGTCGGCGAGTAGATGACGCTCTTAACGTCACTTCTATGACCCTTCAAGGTGTGGCGGCGAGTTCCAGTTTTTGCGTCCCACAACCGTACTGATTTGTCTTCACTGCCAGAGGCGAGCTGCTCGCCGGTAGGCGAATACGCCACGCTAAAAACCGTACCACGATGGCCGATTAACGTGTGGCGGCACGCTCCGGTTGCAATGTCCCACAGCCGCACTCTATCGTCCCAACTGCCAGCGGCAAGCTGATCACCTTGCGGTGAATACGCAACGCTAGTAATCCCAAAGACGCAAGGAACCCCAACGCTATAGCCGCTTAAAGTGTGGCGGCACACTCCAGTTTCTACATCCCATAGCCGCACTGTATTGTCTTCACTGCCAGAGGCGAGTTGGTTGCCTATCGGCGCATACACCACGCTATTAACCTCACCGCTATGGCCGCTTAAGGTGTGGCCAGCTTCAATTTCCACATCCCATAGCCGCACGGTACCGTCATTACTGCCAGAGGCGATCTGATCTCCTTTGGGTGCATACACGACGCTCCGAACCCAATGGCTATGGCCGCTGAAGGTGTGGCGAAAAGTGCCGGTTGCTACGTCCCATAGCCGCACTGTCTTGTCATGACTGCCAGAGGCAATTTGATCTCCTTTCGGTGAGTACGCGACGCTAGTCACCGGATAATTATGGCCGCTTAAAATGTACTGGCAAGCGCCAGTTTTTACGTCCCACAACCGCACTGTATTGTCATCACTGCTAGAAGCAAGCTGCTCTCCTTGTGGCGAATACACGACGCTAGTCACCTCATCGTCGTGGCCACGTAAGGTGTAGCGGCAAGCTCCACTTTCTATGTCCCATAACCGCACTGTATTGTCTTCACTGCCAGAGGCGATCTGCGCTTCTTTCGGCGCATAAGCAACGCTAGTAATCTTGCCGCGATGGCCGCTTAAGATATGGAGAGCAGCGCCCGTTTCTACGTCCCACAACCGTACTGTCTTGTCACCACCAGAGACGACCTGATCACCTTTGGGCGAATATGCGACGCTGCTCACCTCATCGCTATGGCCGCTTAAGGTGTAGCGGCAAGCTCCGGTTGTTACGTCCCACAGCCTGACTTTCTTGTCTTGGCCACCAGCGGCAATCTGATCGTTTTTCGGCGAATAAGCGACGCTCCAAAGCGCACCGCGATGGCCGCTTAAGGTGCGGATTTTTGCCCAGTTCGAAGTAGCATATACGTTGATATTGCCACTACTAAGACCCACGGCGCATGCTGTCCCATCCAGTGAATACGCACAGGAGCCTACCTGGCTATCTTCTTCGAGAAATGGCCATTCGCCAAACTGTACGCCGGCCATCTGAGCACCGCTTAAATTCGCCTCGCGCAGCCATGTATTCTGAAGTTTGACATGTCTTAAATCCGCTCCTTGCAATTGAGCATGATCGAACATACCGCCACTCAGATCCGCCCCTGGCACCTGGATGTTCTGCAAATCTTGTTGATTAAATTGGATCCCTGCTTTGACCAACACGGTGATTGCATTGGCGGCAGCTTTACGGATTGAGCTATAGGTCGCTAGATCCTTGTCGATGGTTTTAGAGCGCTCAATCACAGCCAGCAATTGCTTCTTAAATAACGGCTCCTTCTGGGCGCGCTCAGCCAGAAATCCTATAACCGCCGGTTCACTCACAAAATTCTTACGGGCCAACGGCGAATCTAACAAGTCCTGCTCAACGGCAATAGTCCTTTCATCAAGAGAATATTGACTCTCAAAGCTGAGGCGACGCGCCCTCTTTTCCACTTGAGGACTTGAACCCGTCATCGCCGCGGCAATCAACTCGCTTTGCCCAGGTTCAAATACCGCACGCGCGATAAAATATTCCAACAACGATTTATGGATAAACTGATAGCGATCTTTGTTACGGCTTAAGGGCCAAGCCTCTCGCAGTAACCTTTTTTCATCTTCTGAACCAAAAAAATCTGCTTTCCACGTCTCTTGGTCTTCGAAACGGACATATTTAACGACCGGATTGCCCTTCTGCCTTTCATAAAGTTGGACCGCGAGCTTCTTTACAAAGGCAATGCCATTCTTGGTAAAACCCTCATCAATCAATTCTTCAAAGACTTTCTTTTCTTGGCCCTCAAGCGTTTTTTCCCTTAAAAATCGTTGTTTGGCACGCTCGAACCACTGTTCGACGAACTGGTCATATAACGCCATCCGGGTTAGGCCATCAGTCGATAAATTGTGCTCTTGGTTCTCCAGACCCGGTAATACGTCTAATGTAATCTTCAGCAAAAAAGGATTGGTCACCAACTCTTTCAAATTAGGAATACTTTTTAGAACTTCTTGGTAGCGCTCTGCTGTCCAACTCAGTGGATTCGCTTTCGCATACGCCTCTGTATATCGCTTAATCTCTGTCTCTGAAAACGGCGCTACGACGATTTCTTGCAACTGTGTGGCATCTGCAGGTGCAAAACGAGCTCGATCATCTTCACCAAAATATTCAGAGCGGCAGCCAATAATGACTTGTCCTTGCCACCCGCCCTCTTGGTTAATCTTATTGCTGAGATATAAATTTTTAGACTGTTGGCTTTCATCATAACTATCTAAAATAAAGACGAATTCGTGATGACTTTTTAATTCCCGCACCTGCTTCTGGCTGAAGCCCTTCAGATGGAGATGTTTTTCCACTAACTCATGAGTTGGATTGTCAATTTCGGGTAAGGCAATAAATAAAGGGATACGATCTTTTGCTGGATTTTTTGGATCTTTTAGATATGCCTTCCATAAATCAGCTTCGAGAGCACAGTTAAACGTTGATTTACCTGCTCCAGAGTCCCCTAATAGCAATAAGATTTTTTTATCGGCGCTGTTAAGAAATGTATTGACTTCATCCGTTAAATCAAATGTCTTAATATCGTTAAAATTGGCTTTGCCCTGTGGCCTGACGTAAAGTCTTTCGTCCTTTTTCCATTCTTTTAAACGTTCTCTTTTCAGTTGGCGCAAATCATCTTCGACCTTGGGCGTATTTTGAGCGCGCTCAAGTAGTGTAGGAGAGGTTGTTGCAAGTACCTGCTTATAAAGAGGGGACGGGCCTGTCGCGGCATCTTTTAGACAAGATTCATAGAACGCTCTTTTGGGGGAGTCGCTTTCGTTAGCTAAACGGGCGAGCAGTTTTCCCGCTTCCTCCGCAACCGGCGAGCCGATGGCTAATTCTCTGATAATTTGGATAACTCTCTTTTTAGCAAAGGCTTGCGTACCCCACTGCGCGTCGTTTCCATAAAGATCATCTAAAAAACGCAAGGCACCTTGCTGAGTCTCTTTATCTAACTCTGGGTTAGCCGCTAATTGGCCCAAGCGCTCACTTAAGCCCCATTGAAATGCTTTATGTTGGCGGCAAGAGGCTTGGCGCACAAATTCTTCGAAGTCACTCAGCTTGCGCTGTTGCAGCAGTACATCAACGCCTTCTAATGCCTTGTACCAGGTCTCTTTTTTGTCAAACTTTAAACCTTCCTTTAGGCAACTCACAAAATCTTGTCCACCTTCAGCTAGCGATTTAACCTGCTGATACACATCGCCCGCCGTTTCGAAGATCCCGCCTGCACCCCCCACCCCTTCGTATAGATTGCCCAAACTTTCTACAATTTTATTCAGATCAAACCCTTTGACAGCGCTGACTAAGCCCGAGACCCCTTTGAGGATGCTACTGCCGCGGCGTATCGCACCCTGCCAAAGGGTTTCATTATCAGGCACATAGGCCAAAGCTTGACAAGCGTAAGCCGCTTGATAAACCAGGTAGGGGTTGCTGCTGCCTTGTAAACTTTTTAGATAGCTCAATAACGGCTCGCGCAGTCGTTCACGGTCTACGCCTTTTACATAATCCGCCATCGCATCTAAAATACGAGTTAACGCTGAGGTTAGGTGATACAGATGATCTTCGCTTTGGCCGTGGGTTTTTTGCAAGCGCTCACTGACGACCTCTAAAATTTTGACTAAATCATCCGCATCCAGATACTCAGGGGCAGCGTTATGGATCATCTCAGCTAAGCCATTGAGTAAATCGGTTTCTAACAACGTACTTTGCTGAATTCCATTGATCAATCTTTTGAGTAGCGCGTTAAATAACTCTTTTGTAAGGCCCGGGGCAAGTACCACTACTTCAGCGACTGAAAGCGCTTTCAGTTCGTCGTCGACAAAAACACGGATGACATCGGTAGCCAAGCTATAGAGCCGTTTTACTTCGGCTCCATCCCTTTCTATGTCATGCAACCAAGCGCGCGCCTCGTCAGCGAGTTCAATTTTTGCAAAAACCTCATTCTTCTGCGCTTGCAACGATAATAGGGTAAGAGCATTCGCTAACTGCTGCAGATCCTTGGGACGCGCGCCAGCTACGGGCAGCGCATCTTTCATCACCGGCGTGGCTAAATTTTCTCTGAAAAATTGTAAGGCCGGAGTCTCTAAAAGGGGCGTTTCGAGCCCTATATTGGCAATCGCCCTCAAGTGAGGAACCGGAGCGACAAAAGCAGCAGAAATGCTCAATTGAGTGGATGGAGCAGAAAAAGATGGCGACCTAAACCGCCCCCACCCTGAGCTACTGGAGTGGGTGCTATGTGCTGATAGCAGGGATGACGAAGCTTGCGCACGATGTTTGGCGCCTTCGTGGCCCCACTTTTCAGCCTTAAGATAGCTGGCTCGTGCTTTGTCAAGTGACTGTAAATCTTCTAATATTTCCCCACGTTCGAAATAGGCATCGGCCATCATGGAGCGCACCGTCTCATCGGCTAATGTTTGGGGATTTTGCGCTTTTCTCAACGCCTCTTTTACGCTCCCAAGCGACATCAGGGCTTCTTTCACTTGATCGTATAAAGCCAGCGCTACCTCAAAGTGTCCCTGTTCTTTCTCAGTACGAGCTTGGCCTAAATAAAACTCGCCGAGGTTGCGCGTAATGTTTTCGGGTAACGTCGAGTGAAATATTTTGCCAAACATATTTAGCCTCCATTTCTTTGATCGTATTAATTAGATTAACTTGAACACACTTAATAGATACTAATAGCACTACTGTCGGAAAACAAGCAAAAAACTTTTTATTTTATTGTTGCTGGCTATTGGATATTTTTGCGATCAGCAAAAAATCTATTGCTCTCATACCCATCCATCCTCCCTCCCCTAATGCTCATTTTGGAGAAAAACTCATGGCAAACCGAAGTCGCCTGTATTCAAGCAATGCCATTCCCGGCCCTGCCTGATGTGAAGCAGGAAACGCGCACGCTCACTGGAATTTATGAGTGGAATTACGATATCCCAGCCCCCATGTAGGATCTTGATCAATGAGTTTGATCTTATGTATGACTATTTTATGAATTGACTGCACTCATGCAAAATAAGATAATCATGTTAAATTCTAGCAATTTTAAAAATAAAAATTACTTTCAATGTTGGAGCTTCTATTATGGTCTATAAATCCTCTACCAAACAGCATAAAAGAGAGAACTGGGATAATATTAAGGATAGCTACTCATGGAATGCTGAAACAGATTATCGATTGCATCCTGAAAAATATAAAGTTGGCAAAGGCGAACAAGGCGTTCTTTTATGTGAGCCTTACAAATCAGAAATCCTGCCTCATTGGCGTTTCAAAGATGCTTCGATTTCCGAAATAAGCAGCACTAAAATCTTCGATCTTTTTCAAGCATATCTAGCAAAAACAGATTTCGTAGGGGCGGATATGGCGCGCAAATTTCTGCAAATGGGTTATACACGCGCGCGCCGATACGCAAATCATGCCGGTGGCAGAAAATACAATCCGCAAAACGGAGAAGAATTGCCGCGTTCGCCGGAAGACCCTGTAAAAGCGGAGAGTGCTGCTATTTTTCGTCAAAAATGGCAGGAAGCGGAAAGTAATTTTGTATATAAGAAAATGAAAGCAGATTGGAAAAAAAACTATGGTTAACCACTAACATTGTCAAGCCTTCTCTTTGGTTATGGGCATTCTTAACTGGGGTAGTGATGCAGAATACCTCATGATTACCAATAGCTGAGAAGAAGCTCTAGAGGTTGTAAATAATTGCCCGCTATACTACCTAGCCCGCAAGCATGATCTCCCCCTTGCCCTACTGCTTTATGGCATGGATTCATGGCTTTGCATGAGACAACCAAAATGTTTCAAATTATGTGCCTGAGTGACTAAAATTTCTGGGTAATCATGAGGCACACTACAGCGTCGGCAAATTTCTCATGAACACAGGTTATTTAAGTTATGGGCATTTTTACTGGGTGTGGTCGGTGCTATTCGTTTGGGTTTACACGATCTCGATTCACGCGCATGGCGCCGAGAATAAAATCTGCTTTTCCTCTGAGGAGCGAACTTGGCTTAATCAACATCCAGTGGTGCGGATTGCGGTCGCGCCGGGTTGGGGACCGATTGAATTTATCGAGCACGGCCAGCATCAAGGCTTAACCGCTGGATACCTACAGGCTATTACACAAATCAGTGGTTTGCAATTTCAGTTGGTACCCACCGGCTCCTTGCAGGCATCGCTCAAAGAATTGCGAGCGGGTCATGTAGATCTATTGCCAATCGCGTATGGTTTTCCTGAAGTGGATGAAGCATTGGGCTATGTGCTTTGTACCCGCCCTTATTTCAGCGGCTCAAGCGTTTTCATTACTAAGGGGGAGGTGCCGGTGACCGCCGATTTGCAACAACTCGCCGGTCATGTGGTGGCAATCAGCAACAGTACATTTTATACGCATTGGCTAGGTCGATATCATCCCGACATTAAAATCTTAAAGGTTGCCTCTTCAGAGGCTGCTCTGGCTGCTGTTGCCACAGGTAAAGCTTATGCAGCGTTGGGGTTTAGCATGAATTTTCATCATTTAATAAATACCAAGTACCGTGGCGTGCTTTTTTATTCAAGTAAAGTCCCTAATTTACCGATTATTGGCCGCATGGGGGTGCGAGGTGACCTTGCTTTATTGCGAGATATTTTAGATAAATCGCTCGCGATGCTCTCAGCGGCACAAAAAGATGAGATTGAACAGCGCTGGATTTATCTCTCGCCTCAGCCTTCCGGGGCGCAATCCGCGTCTCAAACAGTGCTCCACCATACTTCATTTTATCGCTCATATCATGAAGCCCTGGTGCTAGCGATAAGCTCGATCATTTTTATTTGCCTAGTTTTGCACGTGTGGCAGACCCATAAAAAAGCTTCCGAAACAGTAAAAGAAAAATCTCTGTTGCTCGCTGTTTTCAGTCATGAATTACGCACGCCGATTAGTGCGATTATCAGTGCAGTTGAAATGCTTAAACGATTTTCTGGTGATGCAAGGCGGCAATCGCGCTTGATTGCCGTGACGGAATCAACGGCCCAATCATTGCTGCTATTACTTAATGATACGTTAAATAATGAGGGTGAGCTGCCGCTTAAAAAAACTTCGGTACAACTAGCGACATTGGCTAAAGAAGCGATCGATGTCATTGCTGCACCTGCTGCAAATAAGCGTTTGCCCATTTTTATAGATATGAGCGAAAACCTGCCCGAGCGGATTTGCATAGATGCTTTGCGGCTAAAGCAAATTTGCGTTAATTTGCTGGCCAATGCAGTTAAATTTACAGATACAGGTTCAGTTACTTTGAAGCTCGTAATAGATAAATCCGATTTCATTGCAAATACAGCTGAACTCATCATAGAGGTGCGCGATACAGGGATTGGAATTTGCCCGCAGCAGCAAACCCGTCTATTTCACCCTTTCTCGCAAGCCAATCATTCAATCACCCGTCGCTATGGCGGTTCTGGCTTAGGGCTGATGATTTCAAATAAGCTCGTTAAACGTATGGGCGGCAGCATTACGATTGAGAGCGTACGAGGGCAAGGCACAACAGCCAGTGTGTGGGTGCCTATACAGGTGCTGCAATGGAATTCAAATCACCCACAACAACAGGCAAAACAACAGGTTGATCAACGTCCGTCAGCGCAAGCTTCTGCGCCTACTTCCACTGCACCCACGGTGCTTTTGATTGAAGACCATATTGCTATCCAATCTATCGTACTCGAGCAAATTAGCGCGCTTGGCTATCGTGCCGTACTGGCCGCTAATGGCACGCAAGGATTGAAAATGTGGCAAGAGCATTCATTTCCACTTGTGCTGATGGATTGTTCATTGCCTGATCTTGATGGTTATGCCATTGCGCGTGAGATTAGGCGTATGGAACAACAGCGGGGCCCAAATTACCCTCGTACCGCCCTCCTCGCTCTTTCCGCGGCTACTGATAATACGCATCAAACACAATGTTTTGCAAGTGGGATGGACGGCGTATTGAGTAAACCATTAGACAGTGCTGTGCTGCAACGCATGTTGGCGGTTTGGGCGCCATTGCATGGCCCTGAGAGTAGCGTCGACAGCACTTCGGATAAGCCCACAGTTCTCTCTGAAATAAATCCCTTAAACGAAACAGCTCGGACTTCAATCGAAGATCCGAGCCGCTTGATCATACGTTTTCAACAGAGTATAGCGCAAGACATGAGCCAACTTGATGCTGCTTTGAACCGGTGCGACATAGCAAGCGTTGCCCACTATGCGCACCAGATTAAAGGGTCAGCCCTAATGTGCAAGTTTTCAGCTATTGCTCATACCGCTGATCAGCTAGAAAGGGTAGCCCGCTCTCGTAGCACTGATCGCGAGCAGCTGGACCAAGCGCTACGGGATTTACGCAAGGCTTGCAGCGGGCAGGAGGGCCCGCTAGTTTAAAACTCATAACCAACCTGTACACGCATCCCTGTGTCTGAGCCCGCTTTTGAAGCAGCCGCATTAATAATCATTTGCCCACCGCGTGAACGGTAAGTCACGCCAACGCCGGTTGCTTTGCGTCCTTTAAAACTTGCGGTGCCTATGCTTACCATGGTGCCACCAGGACGGGTTGGCCCCATACTGGGCATAGCCATGGCGGCAGCTACACCTGAATAGGCGTGGTTTGCTACGTTGTTGATGCTTTGGCGCATGTCATTCATGCCTTGCACAACTTCAGAAAAGCGGTGGTCTGTGTATTGCATTGATTTATTCATTGAATACATAGTGCTCTGGAAAAGCTGAGCCCCGTTGACTGCATCAGTGCTGTCTTCTGATATTTTGCCAGGAGCTACGTTAGAGACTTTGACCGGAGTTTTTGAATCGGTGCCGCCTAGGGTAACGCTATTACGTTGGTCATCATCGTAGAGTACTGCATTGCTATGGCTTCCTGAGGGAAAGGCAGAGGCAGCCATATTTTTTGTAAGCATCTCAAATGCAAGGATATTTTGCGTAGACTCTGCAACCACATCTTTGTTAGCAAGGACAGTTTGTTTCGCTTCTGCAACCACATCTTTGTCAATAAGGACAGTTTGCTTAGCTCCTGCAACCGTATCAGTGTCAGCAAGGACCGTTTGCTTAGCTTCTGCAACCGTGCCTTTGTCAGCAAGGACAGTTTGTTTCGCTTCTGCAACCGTATCGGTGTCAGCAAGGACCGTTTGCTTAGCTTCTGCAACCGTGCCTTTGTCAGCAAGGACAGCTTGTTTCGCTTCTGCGACCGTATCGGTGTCAGCAAGGACCGTTTGTTTCGCTTCTGCAACCGTGTTTGTGTCAGCAAGGACCGTTTGTTTCGCTTCTGCAACCGTGTTTGTGTCAGCAAGGACAGTTTGTTTCGCTTCTGCAACCGTGTCTGTGTCAGCAAGGACAGTTTGTTTAGCTTCTGAAACAGTGTCTTTGTCAGTAAGGACAGTTTGCTTAGCTTCTGCAACCGTATCGGTGTCAGCCAGGACAGCTTGTTTAGCTTCTGCAACCGTGCCTTTGTCAGCAAGGACAGCTTGTTTAGCTTCTGCAACCGTGCCTTTGTCAGCAAGGACAGCTTGTTTAGCTTCTGCAACCGTATCAGTGTCAGCAAGGACAGTTTGTTTAGCTTCTGCAACCGTATCGGTGTCAGCAAGGACAGTTTGCTTAGCTTCTGCAACCGTGCCTTTGTCAGCAAGGACAGCTTGTTTCGCTTCTGCGACCGTATCGGTGTCAGCAAGGACAGTTTGTTTAGCTTCTGCAACCGTGCCTTTGTCAGCAAGGACAGTTTGCTTAGCTTCTGCAACCGTGCCTTTGTCAGCAAGGACAGCTTGTTTCGCTTCTGAGACCGTATCGGTGTCAGCAAGGACAGTTTGTTTCGCTTCTGCAACCGTGTCTGTGTCAGCAAGGACCGTTTGTCTAGCTTCTGCCTCTGTTTCTTTTCTGGCCAGTTCAATTTTCCTGTTTTCAGCATTGCTTTGAGCGCTTATTTCAGCAGAAACGGTAGATCTAAACATAGAATTTGCTAAATCTGAATCAATAGAAAGCTCCTTTAAAGGTCTAGACCTTTTGGGAGGGGGAGATAAATCATCCTCAGATTGTGGATCATCTTTCGTAGAACTGTCTGTATGAATCTCGCTGTTTCCCGGCAATGCGCCCATTACGGATGAAAAAGTAGGATAGGAGCTGAAAGCCTGTTTGTTATCAGCCGTAAAAAACCTACTATTGCGCCTATTGTTTGGACTTTCATTATCTGAGGCTTGACTTTCTGAATCTGATAGCTCCCGACTAAGAGGTAGCAATGGGCTATTACCTGTTAATATATCAAATTCGTTTAAAACGGCTTGCTTAATTTGTGCTTCACTAGGAATTTCTCTAAGATTCATTGTATCTATAGAATCTTGTAGTTCCATAGATACATTATTAAGCCTATCAATATCAATCTCAGCTTGATCTAAACGATTTTCTACCGTCTCTACGGTTAAAAACAACTCATCTAATTTTTCTGGTTTTAAATCGTTTTTAGATTTAGACTTCACGATAGAAATATCTACTTTTTTTTCAAAATTTTCAAGTTTTCCAGATAAATCAAAAATTTGATCAAATAAATTATTTTCAGTACGTTCTCTTCTTGCGGATAATCTTTTAGATATAGCAGTAGCTTCATCAAAATGTGTTTGGCTGACTTTCCCTTCTAATTTTTCCTGAAACTCTTCTTGTTTTGCTTTTATTTTATCCGTGTCTTCTCGTATTGCTTCTGTTAAAGCAATAGAATCTTGCAAATCTTTTCTATATTTATAAGTGTCTGTTTCAATTATTTTTGATAACTCTTTCTTTAGGTTTTCTCGGGTATCATGGTAATCATTTGATAATTTATATAAATGATTATCCAAGCTTGTGATAAAACGTTGACTTTCCATAATTGATTGATTTAATTTATTGACTTCACCATCTAATTGTTGACGGTTAACTGCATCATTGCCTTCTATGCCATCTGCAATTCCAGCTAATCTTACTGGATTATTATATTCTGAAATAAAACGAACCAATTCTCTATCATGGCTAAATTTAACAAGTGACTTTTGCCTTTGTAATGACTCAAACTTTTGATCTAGCAGGTCTAGTTGCCCCTTATTTACTGCTGAATACTCAGAGTCGCCCGGCGCAATTCCATTTAATATTGATGGCATCATTTTTTTGGAATCCGAAGGATCATTAGTTGAAAAGTCAATTATATTTTCATTAGATTTTTTGATGTAAAATGGTTCAATAAGATTTGCAATGCCTACATTTACAGCCCCCCTAAAAATGTCTTCCAATTGGCCCATCACGACTACATCATTTTCGGCAGTGCCAGCTTCTACACCACGAATTTGACGTCCACCCATTAACATAGACGCTGGAATTCTTTGAGTTCCCAGTGCTTCTGGAATTTCCGGCACCATATAAATTGGGGGGGAGTTCAAAGCATTTCCCGTATTTTCCATAATACGAGAGCCTTCTTCTGGGGTAATATGCATAATAAGATCGTTGATTTGCCCTTGATTAACTGCATCGTTATCACTTTTAGCCGGTGCTACGTCGGAAATTCTCACGAGCTTATTTCCATCCGTTTTTTTTGAGAGCGTGATTTTGTCAAATTCAGGGTCATCAGAATTTTCATCATACAAAACTGCCATACTTTTTACTTGCCCTACCGTTGCGGCATCACTATTCCGTCTACCATGTTCCACATTGACAATTTTTCGTTTAGACGCTGAGTTTCCAACTGATACGACATTTTCTACGTTGGCTTCGCTATAGTCGCCAATCGCAACTGAATTATTTGCGTTTTTGTGTACTTTAGCCTGAAATCCGATCGCGGTTCCTATATCTGTATCCACCAGAGAATGTAAACCATAATGCACTTGTTTACCTTCAGCCTCTAACTCTTCTATTTCTTCTTTATATGTTTGTGTAGTACTTTTCAGTTGTTGGAGCAAATTATTACTTTCGTCAAGTAAAGCATCACTTGTTGTGATTAAGCTATTATCTTGCATTAGACTATGGCTGATTCCTGATGCAGAGGATGTGATATAAATGCTATCCGATTCTTCTAGCGGAGAAGAAATAGAAGACATCGAAGATATGCTATCTCTCATTCGCCTTGCATCTTTCGCCCATAAAATTTCTGTATCAGATATTATTTTACCTAATAATTCTTTACTATTTGAATTTCGTTTTAGATCCACTCTTTCTTTACGTGAAATTCCTGCATCAGTGGAACTTGCAAATGAACTGGGCCTTTCTGAACTCGTAGCAGAATTCAGTGAGTCCGCAGCCGATTCGGAGTTCTCTGCTGCATAAACTAATTTACTATTAATAAATCCTAAACTGATCACTATAATAAAAGTTATAGATCTATGTAGGCACCAGGAGAAAAAATTATTTTCTTCTGCCTGTCTTTGATTTCCCAGGGGGCTATGATATGATTTACAACGATAGTGCATTAAATACCTCAAATTAAAACGAAAAAAAACAAAAATATACTTTAAGTTTAGATGAGTAAAACTTAGCCATATATAATAATAGTCTTAAAAATGTAAAGCAGAAGGAATTTATTGATATTTAAATATATAATTTTTATCTTTTCAAAATAAAAATTAGGTTTTTATGTCTAAATATTTTAATTGGAATTAGATAAATAACCGTCGCGCTAGCAGTGAACCAGCGGGTATGCTTGCTTCTTCAAGCTTAGTGTAGAGAGCCTTAATTGCTACTCAATTGCGGCCCGTGCAGCCGCTGGCAAAGCGTTCCGACGGTCATCCGTTAAGTGGGCACCTAACGCGTTGCGAGAGTAACTCTGCATAGTTATACATCGACCTAAACGGCAAGTTTTCTTCGCCAACAGGGTACATCCAGTAAAAAAATAACGCTTTTACCCCCTGTATATGTTAGGTCATCTCGCAAGAAATTGATGTTGTTAAATTGCAACACAAAGACAGAGCTTTGCTTAGCATCCGGTTTGATGAAGCGAGTACCATCGCGCGTGAGATTAGACGCATGGAACAACAGTAGGGTCAAAATTACCTTCGTACTGCCCTCCTCGCTCTTTCCGCGGCTACTGATAATACGCATCAAACACAATATTTTGCAAGCGGGATGGACGGCGTATTGAGTAAACCATTAGACAGCGCTGTGCTGTATGTTGACGTTTTGGGTGCCATTGCGGCCCTGAGAGTAGCGTCGACAGCACTTCGGATAAGCCCACAGTTCTCTCTGAAATAAAACAGCTAGGATTTCAATCGAAGATCCGAGCCGCTTGATCATACGTTTTCAACAGAGTATGGCGCAAGACATGAGTCAACTTGATACTGCTTTGAACCGGTGCGACATAGCAGGCGTTGCCCACTATGCGCACCAAATTAAAGGATCAACCCTGATGTGCAAGTTTTCAGCTATTGCTCATACCGCTGATCAGCTAGAAAGGGTAGCCCGCTCTCGTAGCGCTGATCGCGGGCAGTTGGACCAAGCTTAAAATTCATAACCAACCTGTACGCGCATCCCTGTGTCTGAGCCTGCTTTTGAAGCAGCAGCATTAATAATCACTTGGCCACCGCGTGAACGGTAAGTCACGCCAACGCCGGTTGCTTTGCGTCCTTTAAAGCTTGCGGCGCCTACGCTTACCATGGTGTGGCCAGGGCGGGCGGGCCCCATGCTGGGCATAGCCATGGCGGCAGCTACACCTGAATAGGCGTGGTTTGCTACGTTGTTGATGCTTTGGCGCATGTCATTTATGTTTTGCCCCATTTCAGAAAAACGTTGGTCTGTGTATTGTGCTGATTTAGTCATTGAATAATTGATGCTCTCAAAAAGCTGAGCCCCGTTGACTGCATCAGTGCTGTCTTCTGATATTTCGCCTGGCGCTACGTTAGAGACTTTGACAGGAGTTTCTGAATCGGCGCCACCTAGAGTAACGCTATTACGTTTGTAATTATCGTAAAGTACTGCATTGCTATGCTCTCCTGCAAAAGGAGAGAGGGTACTTATATTTTCCTCAATCGTATTAAATCGTAGCTCGAAACTGCCAAGTTTTTCTCCTAAAGCTACGAGTTTATCTTTATTCGCAGTGATGTCTTGCTCAGCTACTGTAGCTGCTCTCATAAAATCAGCTGTCTTATTAGCAATATTTTCTTTAGCACCTGTAGTAGCGTTTGCAACAGTTGCTACGTTAGCCGCAATATTTTCTTGAGCATCTGTAGTAGCGTTTGCAACAGTTGCTACGTTGGTCGCAATATTTTCTTGAGCATCTGTAGTGGCGCTTGCGACAGTTACTACATTAGCCGCAATATTTTCTTGAGCATTTGTAGTGGCGCTTGCGACAGTTACTACGTTAGCCGCAATATTTTCTTGAGCATCTGTAGTGGCGTTTGCAACAGTGGCTACGTTAGTCGCAATATTTTCTTTAGCATCTGCAGTAGCGCTTGCAACAGTGGCTACGTTAGCCGCAATATTTTCTTTAGCATCTGCAGTAGCGTTTGCGACAGTTACTACGTTAACCGCAATATTTTCTTGAGCATCTGTAGTGGCGCTTGCGACAGTTACTACGTTAGCCGCAATATTTTCTTGAGCATCTGTAGTAGCGCTTGCGACAGTTACTACGTTAGCCGCAATATTTTCTTGAGCACCTGTAGTAGCGTTTGCGACAGTTACTACGTTAGCCGCAATATTTTCTTGAGCATCTGTAGTGGCGTTTGCAACAGTTGCTACGTTGGTCGCAATATTTTCTTGAGCATCTGCAGTGGCGCTTGCGACAGTTACTACTTTAGCCGCAATATTTTCTTGAGCATTTGTAGTGGCGCTTGTGACAGTTACTACGTTAGACGCAATATTTTCTTGAGCATCTGCAGTAGCGCTTGCGACAGTTACTACTTTAGACGCAATATTTTCTTGAGCATCTGTAGTAGCGTTTGCGACAGTTACTACATTAGACGCAATATTTTCTTGAGCATCTGTAGTGGCGCTTGCGACAGTTGCTACGTTAGTCGCAATTTTGTATTGAGCACCTGTAGTGGCATTTCCGATCGTTGTTACGTCAGTCGCAATACTTTCTTGAGCAACTGTAGTGGCGCTTGCGACAGTTGCTACGTTAGTCGCAATTTTGTATTGAGCACCTGTAGTGGCATTTCCGATCGTTGTTACGTCAGTCGCAATACTTTCTTGAGCATCTGTAGTGGCGCTTGCGACAGTTACTACTTTAGCCGCAATATTTTCTTGAGCACCTGTAGTAGCGCTTGCGACAGTTACTACTTTAGTCTCAATATTTTCTTGAGCATCTGTAGTAGCGCTTGCAACAGTTGCTACTTTAGCCGCAATATTTTCTTGAGCACCTGTAGTAGCGTTTGTGACAGTTACTACTTTAGCCGCAATATTTTCTTGAGCATCTGTAGTGGCGCTTGCGACAGTTGCTACGTTAGTCGCAATTTTGTATTGAGCACCTGTAGCGGCATTTCCGATCGTTGTTACGTCAGTCGCAATACTTTCTTGAGCACCTGTAGTAGCGTTTGTGACAGTTACTACTTTAGCCCCAATATTTTCTTGAGCATCTGTAGTAGCGCTTGCGACAGTTGCTACGTTAGCCGCAATATTTTCTTGGGCATCTGTAGTAGCGCTTGCGACAATTGCTACGTTAGTCTCAATATTTTCTTTAGCATCCGTAGTAGCTTGATTAACAGCAACAACATTGTTAGTTTGAAATATACTCGCCAATGCTTCACTACTGTTTTCACGAATAGGCACTAAATTTGAACTGTAGCTTTTTCTCTTTGACCGATTTCTTGGACTAGATTCAGAAATTGTAGTGTAGTTAGTATCTGTATCGCTGTCGGATAATGAATAGGAAATATTGTCGCTATCACTTGTAAGATTAGATGAGTGTAATAGCATTTCTGTTATCTCAGTTGCTTGCGTCATACTATTTATGGTCGACTCGAGGAACTTATGAAGGGGAGGTTCTATTTGACTTAAAGAGTCAACTATATGGTATAGATTTTTTACATCTTTAGCCAAAAGATTGAATGTTTTTCTAGATACTGTGTTTTGGCGGTTAGATATAGAAGTGCTTGGCTTGTTTGTGGTTGCACTACTATCGCTTGAGTTTCCTTCATTAAGGTACATTCCCCTCTTATTTTTTCTTCTTTCGAAAATCATAGATCTTTTAATCGGGCTAAAGTGAGTTTTTTGGTTAGCACGATGATTATTTGAAGTTGAAGAAAATAAGGTGTTACTGCTTTCTCCTAAGGAGTTACAATCTCGAGCATACTTAGTAAGAAGCTCCACTCCAATAGAAGATGGATGAGGTGATTGCTTAGATCTTGACATGTGACTTAATACTGGGCTAGTACTTAGCCTGTCTTCAAAATCTTGGCTGTCAACATAGTTGTCAACATAGCTGTCAAGACGCTCGTTAACATAGGACTGAAGATTAGGTGCTCCTGTAAGATCCAAGCTAATCTGCTCAATACTTTTTTTAACGTTTCCTATATCAGCTTCTACGGAGGTTAAACCTTGTGAAAAATTATCCAACTCTGTGTAAAATTGATTAATTTCCGCATGGACTTGAGAATAATTTTTAGTAATATGGTTATCAAATTTTTGCGACTGATCATTAAGTTGGCTGATTGTCGCCGCATCGTTGTCAAACTTGCCAGGAGCAATATTTCTAAGAATTACGCCTGACTTTTCTTCGGGAAACAAACTAATACTAGTAGTAGTATCATCCAATTTTTTATGATAATTTAGATTCAATTGGCGCTTACTGTTACTAATAAGTTTTTCAGAATTATTTGATGTTTTATAATCAAAATTATTATTTATAATATTATTATTTTTTAACAAATAACCACGAAGTTTCGATAGCGCATCATGATTCTCATCTTTGAAATAAGTTAATGCATCCACTCTATCTTTTTGATTTAAAGATTCAAGTTCTTGTTTCTTAATTTTTCTATCTATTTTTGTCAATTTATCATCTATAGGAATTAACTTTTCAACATCATTTTGTAAGGAGTTAAATTTATTATGCCAATCTTCATATGATTTTTTAATATTATTATAATTATAACTTCCCATTCGTTCCTCGGCTCCCATTAATTTTTCATCAAGTTGCCTAACATTCACCGCATCAGTCGGATATTCACCATCCTGGACATGAGTCATTTGACGTAGATTGTTTGGTCCCCCTACTGATACGGTATTTGCTCTATCGCTAATACTCTGCCAACCCAGTGCGAGTGAATTGAATCCTTTCGCAATAGCCTCATGTCCAAATGATGAAGCCTGATCACGAGCCGCTTGTGAGCCACTGCCAAATGTAGTCGTACCAGCACCTGAGGCTAACGCACGCACACCAAATGCAGTTGCTCCGGGGCCGACTGCATGGCTACTCCGGCCCAAGGAAAGCGGAGGTATACCCCTTCCTATTTGGGTAGGATCATTTATCTCGAATAATGAATCAAGTTTAGAACTCAAGTGATTCACTTGATTCAAGTTTTGTGTAAAAATCTCACTTGTAAAACGTTGTATTGCTTCGATTTTTGTATCTAATATTTCATTAAATAAGCCAAATGAAACCGCATCTTCATCTTTTTCAGCTGTTGCGAGCCCACGAATTATTGTAGGGCGACCAGAATTTTTAGTGAGGGTGATTAGCTCTGTAACAGATTCATTATCTTGATTAGCATCATAGAAGACTGGCATTGAGTGATTGTCCTCTTCTCGTATTTCTTTATTATATTCTCCTATTTCTTTTGTGATATTGTCAAGATGAGAAAAATAATCAGAATAACTTGCATATCTTTCTCCACCCAACACCAGAGAGACATTAGAATCAAAAGAATCTTCGTGACTAAAATCTATTGAATTTTCTATGGCATCATATTTTAATTTATCTGAAGATAACCTTTTTTCTAATACATTTTTCAAATGCTCACTTTGCTCAAGCATGATTTTGCCTGTACTAATTTCGTTTGAGTCAATATTAGCTGGGGTAGTGGGTGATAGAGTTCGAGAGTTAGATCTAGGTTTATCCCTTGGCACTAGTAACTGAGAATCAGACCCTCTTCGTGTCAAAGGAATAGTTATTTTAAGTTCAGCGCGCTGACCTGGCGATTTAGATTCACCCTGGTTGCTATTCATAGCATGCCCAAATGTACTGGCAATAACACTTAAGATAACCACTGCATAAAAAATTGTTTTCCGTAACAATGTGTATATGCATTCAATAAATTTACTCCGCTTAATATTAATTTGGGCAAGCGTATTCACCGCATTTAAATTGCAAAAGTACTGCATTAAAACCTCAAAATAAAAAAATAATGAAATGTATCTTAAAGGAACTTGAATTGAATATGAGAATAACCTTAAATAAAATAAAGGCATTTATTTTAATTATTTGCGTAATTGCCAATTAATACTTACAATTCAAATTTAAATCTAGATTATTTTAATGTTTAAATATTAATCTATATTTAGTTAAGTAACGCTTACATAAACAGCCGCCGTGCCAGTGGCGAACCAGCTGGCATACCCACTTTTTCAAGCTTAGCGTAGAGAGTTATTAATTGCTGTTCGATTGCAGCTAATTCAGCTGCTGACAAAGCGCGTTGCCGGTCATCAGTTAAGTGTGCGCCAATGCGTTGCGAGAGGGATGATGCATAGTGACACATGAGCCTAAACGGCAAAACTTCCTCGTCGGCGGCTGGTACATCAAGTAAAAGTGTAATGTTTTGACCTCCTTTATATGTTAGGTCGTCTCGCAGGAAATTAATGTTATTAAATTGCAATACAAATACTGGATTTTGCTTAGCATCGAGTTTGATGAAGCGCATGCCGTCGCGTGACAGCAGCAGTCCGTCCTGGGTTGCAATGGCTTGTATATATTGGGCTGACCAAGGAGCGCCGTCCGAGGTTGCATTGATTGAAAGCTGGACATCACATTGGGCGGCAAATGCGTCAAGTTCGCGTGCAATAGCGACAGTTGCAGCCATATCGGGACAATCTAATTCGGCATCTAGCGCCTCGGCAAGGGTTTGTGCGCCGGTGATGAATTCAGAAAACTCTAGCTCGTTTAATGGGCCGGAACGATTGGCTAGCTGTACGGCAATACGCAAAGCTTGATAACGGCCACCAGGCTGTAAGCTTTGCCAGTTGGCGCTGTTGTCGCTAGGTTTGCCTTCGATAAAAATAGGTTTGTTGCCCGCGCGGCGTAGTCGTTGCGCAAGTGGCATGAGTTTTTCGGCAGCAATCGGCGCGCTCAGATGTAATGGCACAATGCAATCGATACGGCGATCGATGATGCTCACCAGCCTGGGATCGTTGGTTAGAGGCAGATCGTTTGTGGGCTCAGCTGGCGGATGGGTGGCTGAGGGTATGCTTAAGGTTGTTCCATTGGCTACTTCGTCGTACTGTGTACTATCCGCTTGAGGCTGAAGGCTGGTTGGTGCAGAATTAAGCAATGCGAGTTCATCAGATAGTTCTTCTACCTGTTCCTTTGGCTTGAGTTCAGTTGGCAATGAACGTGGCAAAGCACGCCGAATTTTAATCCGTTGCCATGCGTTGTAAGTGATAACGCTCAGTAAAACCGATATTCCCGCGCTGATTAAAGCGAATTGCAGTTCGTCCATGCCCTTTCTCTAGTTTTCTCCGTGCCTCAGGCGGCGGCCACAAAATTTGCTGCCGCCTCCATATCGACTGCGACAATGCGCGAAACACCCTGCTCTTGCATAGTAACGCCAACCAGTTGTTGCGCCATTTCCATCGCAATTTTGTTGTGTGAGATAAACAGAAATTGCGTGTGGCTGGACATCGCCCGCACTAAATTGACAAAACGCTCGGTGTTTGCATCATCAAGGGGGGCATCCACTTCATCCAGTAGACAAAATGGTGCTGGGTTAAGTTGGAACAATGCAAACACCAAAGCGGTGGCCGTCAGGGCTTTTTCACCGCCGGAAAGTAAATGAATGGTTGAGTTTTTCTTGCCCGGCGGCTGGGCAATCACTTGTACGCCAGCATCGAGAATTTCGTCGCCAGTCATCAACAGTTTTGCTTGCCCGCCGCCAAAAAGGCGTGGGAAGAGTTCACCAAAATGACGGTTCACTTCATCAAAAGTGTTTTGTAATAGCAGACGTGTTTCTTGGTCGATTTTGCGAATGGCTGTTTCAAGCGTATCGATCGCGCTATTTAAATCGGTGGATTGCGCATCCAAGAATTGCTTACGTTCACGGGCGGCTGCACATTCGTCAAGCGCCGCCATATTGACCGGGCCAAGTGCCTGGATTGCCTGATTTAAGCGGGTAAGCTCACTTTGCAAAGCAGATGGCTTAAGCTCCGGGGAGAGTTTGGCGGCAAGTTCAGCTTGGTTGGCGCCGGCGCTAGCAAGTTGTTCATCGAATTGCGTTTGATTCAGTTGTGCGGCTTGTGTTTTGAGTTGTAGTCCAGTGATCTGTTCGCGTAGCGGCTGTAACCTGCGCTCAGCCGTTAAACGCGCCTCGTCGGTCGTACGGAGTTGCGCGCCAAGCGTATCGAGCTCGGTGCGTGCCGCCAATACTGTTTGTTCTTTGGCAACGCGCGCGTTCAGCGCATCCTCAAGGCTTTCCTGTAAGATTTGGCTATGGGTTGTTTCGAGTTCAGTCTGGGTTTGCTGTAGCGTGTTCAGGTGCTGCTCAGCTTGCTCATGGGCGGCTTGGATCAGACGTTTTAACTCATCGATTCGATTGGCTGCAGCGCGCACTGCGTAGTGTGCTTCTTGCGCACTACGCTCATGTTCGCGGGCTTGCTGACGCGCTTGAGTCAGCGCTTGCTCAAGGGTGCCGAAGCGGTGTTGATCATCGCTGAGAGTTGCCTGGGCCGCCAGTAGCGATTGGCGCGCCTGTTTAAAGTTATCTTCAGCTTGAGCGAGGTGTTCGTGTTGCGTCTCAATGTGCGCCACGACTTCCGCTAGCTCCTCATTGATTTGTGCGCTGCGTGCAGTATAACGTTCTTCGGCTTGGGTCAGTTTCAGTGCGGCTAGTTGCAAGCCATGGCCGTGTTGGGTGATCTGTTCGATCTGTGCGCGGGCTTCGGTTAGCGTTTGATTGGCTTGACGCCAGGCGGCTTCAGCGCGCGTTGCCACTGTTTTGACGTCCTCCGTGAGTAGGCTTTGCGCACGCACTTGTTTGTCCAAGTTTTCAATTTCTTGCGAGCGCGCAAGCAGGCCTGCTTGCTCAGAGTCCGCAGCATAGAATTGCACGCCGACGCGGCTGATCTGATGACCCGCTGGCACAACAAAGACTGAGCCAACCGGCAGTTGCGTGCGCTCGGCGAGCGCTTGCGTCAGAGTCTCGGCAATAAAGACACCTGCTAGCCAGTCCGCTAGTACAGTGCGCAAATTGGGGTCGTTAATGCGTAAGAAGGCGAACAGCGGATGTAAACCGGTACCGGTGGCCGGCGTTAACGGGCACGCTGGCGGCGGCGCAAAAAAGGCGAGTTTCGCGGCAGGCGCTCCAGCTACTAGTGTAGGCGTTTGCGCCAGATCTGCAATTTCAAGGGCGGCCAAGCGTTCACGTAACACTGCCTCAAGCGCAGTTTCCCAGCCTGGTTCGATATGGAGTTTTTGCCATAAGCGCGGCACCGCGGCGAAATCGTGCTGCTCAAGCCAGGGCTGGAGTGTATCGTTGGCTTGTACGCTTTGTTGTAGTTGCTTTAAGGCGTTGAGTTGCGCTTCGAGTTGCTGTAGGGCGGCGCTTTCAGCTTGCCACTGTTGCTGGGCTGAGCGCAGCCCTTGCTCGGTTTGTCGGGTGGCTTGCTGGGCTTCGTTTAAACGGTGCTGCTGATGACGGAGATGGTCATCTTGTTCAGCGATTTGGATGCGCGATGCTTCAAGCTGTGCCAGATCGGGCGTGGCCAGTGAACGAACTTCATTGTGCAGCCGTTCGCGCCGTTGTTGCCATTGCTGTAACTGCTGTTGCGCATTCTGTTGCTGAGCGGTTTCAAGTGTGCACGCCTGTTCAAACTGGGCGATTTGAGCACGCACCCGGGTTAACGCACCTTGCGCGTCGCGCCAGCGCGTTTCGAGGGCTGGTAATGCATCGTTTTGGGTCTGAACTTGATGATCTGCCTGCGCGCTTTTTTCTGTGGCGCGGGCTAAGGTCTGTTCTGCATTAATCAATTCAGTGCTGGCTTGGGCCGCTTGGGTCCGCCATTGCTCACGCTGAGCGCTTAGGTTTGCAATCTGCGTTTGGATCCGGTTACGGGTTTCTGTAATGAAGCGTATTTGCGTCTCAAGTTGGCTTATTTGCGCATTTATTTCATACAGTAGGCCCTGCTCGGCTTGCAATGTGTCGCTAGCAGTGATGTAAGCCGCTCTTAAAATCTCAAGCTGAGCCTCGATTTCACGCAGCTTGGCGGTCTGCTCTTCGAGTTCAATCTGAGTACTCGTCAGTATGCTTTGCTGCTGTGCTTTTTCTGCTTGTGCTTCATTTTTGCGTAATAGCCATAATAGCAGTTGCTTTTCTTCGCTGTCAGTCGTTAACGCCTGGTAGCGTTGCGCGATAGTCGCTTGGGCTTCAAGTTTATCGAGTTGAGTGCTGAGCTCACGGAGGATATCTTCAACCCGTATCAGGTGTTCACGCGTGTCATGCAAACGGTTGGCCGTTTCCCGCCGGCGCTCTTTATATTTTGAAACACCCGCGGCCTCTTCAAGAAAAACTCGCAACTCCTCGGGCTTGGCCTCGATGATGCGCGCAATCATGCCCTGCCCAATAATGGCATAAGCCCGGGGGCCTAAGCCCGTGCCGAGAAAAATATCTTGAATATCGCGGCGGCGCACACTCAGGTTGTTGATGTAATAGCTTGATGTGCCATCGCGCGTAAGCACACGCTTAACCGCGATTTCAGCGTATTGGCTCCACTGGCCGGCGGCGCGGCCGGCTTGATTATCAAAAACCAGCTCTACGCTTGCGCGACTCCCCGGTTTGCGATGCGTTGAGCCATTAAAAATGACATCTTGCATCGATTCGCCGCGTAATTCCGAGGCGCGCGACTCACCTAACACCCAGCGCACGGCATCAATGATATTTGATTTGCCACAGCCATTTGGACCAACCACACCAACCAGTTGGCCAGGTACCGAAAAAGAAGTTAGATCGACAAATGACTTAAAGCCGGCCAGTTTGATTGAGATTAAACGCACGAAGCAACCGCTGAATAGAAAACCTAACGAAAAAGTACAATGTGCCTAACACTGTACTGCCCCGTGCCAATTGACAGGCCGAGGTCGATGCACGGCGCTAAGTTGAAATCATCCCACCGCTTGAGTGCATCTTTGAAAGCACTATGCTCAAGGCACACTCCCGCAGTATATATCTAAAAATCGGATGTGAATCGGTCGTACAGAGGGAAAAACTGATGCTTGTTAGGTCTCTGGGTGCTGTGGTAGTCTACTAAGTGATGTGTATCCTAAAAATATCTTGCTGCCATGAGCGCATCTGATCAGCATCAATGCGCCGCTTTTCTTGAGTTAAAACAGCCGTTGCTCACCCTTGGTTCACCCTACGATGGTTATAAGGATAGCTTTTTGAGCACTTGTTGACGCACGGGGTTTCCTCCGTTTGCCATATTTGGACCCGCGTTAGCCCAATATCTTTTAATGCTTCATCGTCTAGTGCGCTCAATGCTGAGCGGGTACAAGCAATACGCCACTCATTTTGCAATATTTTGAGTATCTTTACCCCTAAGCCCATAAAATCAACCATATTAACACCCGATTTAGCTAATAATAAATAGATTGGTTTAAAAATGTGCAGCTCAGAAAATCGTGAACTCTAAGCTAGATAAGGCTAAGAGCTCAAAAAAATCTATTTTTTTCTCCCCGTTTATTTGGCTAGTATTGGACCAAACAAAATTAATTGGGGTTTTCTAAGATAATCTATTAAAAATCTTTGTCAAGATTTAAGTAGCAACGATATAAAAGATAGCGGTGATTTAATATGCCCGTTCTAAAAATGCATTGCTGCAGCGCAAAATTTAAAAAAGGTCTAAGTAAGATGCTATTTTTGTATAGAAATGAGGCCGCAATGGTGCGTCGCACCAATGCGGCTATGGGTTGATTAACGCCGCCGATGAGTCCAACTTGATAAAAGCGTAGCAACAATAATACAACTCGCTCCACTCCACTCGCGCGGCCCAGGCATTTCGCCCGTCAGCCACCAGACAGATAGCGCGGTGATCACGATTTCAAAGAGCATAATGAGGGCTGCGCGGTTTGCTGCGACGCGCTGTATCCCGTATTGCACAAGCATATTGTTTAATGCAAGCACCGCGCCCAGGCAGATTGTTAAGAGCAACGCATGGGTTAATACGGGCGGTGCAAGTGGTAGGCGGTCAAGCGAAATAGGCTCAAACACGATCGATGCTAAGCCAATTAAAACACCGCCAGTAAATACGGTTGCTGTGCGTAGCTGGGCGGGTAAGGTGGGTAACGCATGGCTCACTCTGCGGGACAGTACATTTTGCAGCGCAAAGCTGATACCCGCGATCAGTCCGGCCCATTCAGCTAGATTGGCTGGCAGCGGTAGGCCAAGCTCAGGGGACCACAGCATCAGCATGGCACCTGCTAACGATAAGAGCGCAATCGCTATATCGGCTAAATTTAAACGCTCATGCAATAGCCAGTGTGCAAAAAAGACGGTCCAAGCAGGCGATAAGTAAAATAACAGCATCACCCGCATGACTTGCCCATGAATCGTGCCCCACACGAAGCCAACATTTGTCACGCCGCCGGCAAGCGCCAGCGCGGCCAACAGTAAACAGGCATCGTATCTAGAAATAGCGAGCGAATTCGACCAGATTGAGCGTAGCGCGGCGGATAAGGAACGCCAAAATACAACTGCTAAAAATAAGCAGGTGGCCAAGCTCACTAACGCACTCGCCAGCGTGCCAGAGATGCCGAGCGCGGCTAACAGCCGCAGCGGATACCAAATAACGCCCCAAACGGATGCGCCTAATAAAATAGCCAGTGCTGGCAAAGTTTGCCTGTTATGGGACAATAGGGGTGGGCGCCCCTCTCCCTTTACGTTTAAATTCATATTGCCTTTCTGTGTGTTCTGTTTTTTTACAAAAATTGTATGGTTTGTTCTATTTATCTTGGTCTTGGTTGTGCAAGCAATGCTTAGGCTGCGTCTTGCGCTTTCGCTCGAGCGTTTTTGCCCTACAATCTTAAGCTTAAATTGATTATGCCTTTTTTAATTTCGCCTGCAAGACCATTGACGTGAATCCTCTTCTCAATAAATTACAGCCCTATCCGTTTGAAAAGCTGCGGCTGCTGTTTGCCGATATTATGCCAGCGTCGCTAACACCGATCAGTTTTGGCATGGGTGAACCTAAGCATCCTACACCACAATTTATCAAGGACGCATTGATTAATGCATTAAGCGGGCTGGCCAGCTATCCATCTACCGTGGGTTCAGCAGAGCTAAGACAGGTGCTGGCGGCCTGGTTACAAGCGCGTTATCAATTGCCCTCGGTTGATGAAGCTACCGAGGTGTTACCCGTAGCGGGCTCACGCGAGGCGCTTTTTTCGCTGGCGCAAACAGTTATCGATAGCAGCCGCCCAGGCGCGCTGGTCATCTGTCCTAACCCGTTTTATCAGATTTATGAAGGCGCGGCGCTACTGGCGGGAGCCCAGCCGTATTTCGTAGCGGCTAGTGCGCATAACCGGTTCGCCTGCGACTATACTACGGTACCGGCGGAGGTTTGGGCGCGGACGCAGTTACTCTACCTGTGTTCGCCAGGTAATCCAACGGGGGCTGTCTTGAGCCTTGAAGATTGGCGTAGATTATTTGACTATTCTGAGCGCTATGGCTTTGTGATTGCCGCCGATGAATGTTATTCAGAAATTTATTTCGATGACGCTCAGCCGCCAGTCGGTGGCTTGCAAGCGGCGCACCTTCTGGGCCGTGGCTTTGAGCGGTTGCTGGTGCTTTCTAGCCTATCTAAACGCTCGAATGTGCCAGGTCTGCGCTCGGGCTTTGTCGCCGGCGATGCGGCGCTGCTGAAACAATTTATACGCTATCGCACGTATCATGGCTGCGCCTTAAATCCAGCGGTACAAGCGGCCAGTATGGCGGCTTGGAGCGATGAAGCGCATGTGCGTGAAAACCGTGCGCAATACCGCCGTAAATTCCAAGCCGTGACGCCCTTGTTAGCTGAGGTGCTAGATGTGCATATGCCGGATGCCGGATTTTATCTGTGGGCACGCGTTGACGGATTGGGGGTGAATGACACAGAATTCGCGCAGCGTCTTTTTACTGAATACAATGTGACTGTTTTACCGGGCAGCTACTTAGGGCGTGATGTGGGTGGTGTCAATCCAGGCCGTGATTATGTGCGGCTTGCGTTGGTGGCTGAACTGGATGAGTGTTTGGCCGGGGCACAACGGATTGTTGCGTTTTGCCAAGGGCTTAAACGAATTTAACGAGTCTAAACTTTCTTTTTTTATTTTTATGTCGGAACAACTCCAAGCTATTATCGATCGTGCATGGGAAAACCGTGCTGAGCTTTCCCCCAAATCAGCCTGCGCCGAAGTACGCGAGGCCATTGCGCATGTGCTTGACAAGCTGGATAAAGGTGACTTAAGAATTGCCTCTAAACGCCCTTCGGCGCCCACCGGCGGTGGCTGGGAAGTCCACCAGTGGCTGAAAAAAGCTGTCTTGCTATCCTTTCGGCTGAGCGATAATGCGCCTGTCGCCGCCGGCGGATATACGCAATTTTATGACAAAGTGCCAAGCAAATTCGCCGCGTATTCGGCAGATGATTTTGCTGCTGGCGGTTTTCGGGTGGTGCCGCCGGCGATTGCGCGGCGGGGTGCGTTTATTGCCAAAAATGTGGTGCTGATGCCTTCCTATGTGAATATCGGTGCGTATATTGATGAAGGTAGTATGATCGATACCTGGGCTACCGTAGGTTCGTGTGCGCAAATTGGCAAAAACGTGCATATATCGGGCGGGGCTGGCATTGGCGGCGTGCTTGAGCCGTTGCAAGCAAACCCAGTCATTATTGAAGACAATTGTTTTATTGGGGCGCGCTCGGAAGTTGTAGAAGGCGTGATTGTGGGCGAGAATTCAGTGCTCTCGATGGGTGTCTTTATTGGTCAAAGCACCAAGATTTATGATCGTGAGACAGGTGAAATCCTATACGGCCGAGTCCCGCCTGGCTCAGTAGTGGTGCCGGGTAATTTACCTTCGCCAGATGGCCGCTATAGCTTATACGCCGCCATTATTGTCAAGAAAGTGGATGCAAAAACCCGTGCTAAAACAGCGCTTAACGAGCTGTTAAGAGAAGATGCATGAACATTGTTATGTATGGCATTCCAAATTGTGAAACGGTGAAAAAAGCCCGTCTATGGCTTGATGCGCAAGGTATTCAGTATCAATTCCATGATTTTAAAAAAGCCGGTGTCAGTCAAGCCATATTAGGCAACTGGCTGCAGGACGTTGCCCTGGATACGTTGCTAAATCGCCGTGGTACGACATGGCGCACGCTATCTGACGAGGTGAAGGCCACTGCGGCAGATAAAGAGAGCATGTTAAAGTTGATGGTGAACAGCCCTTCGGTGATTAAACGCCCGGTGCTGGTGGTCAATGATCGCGTTCAGGCCGTGGGCTTTTCAGCCAATGTATACGGTGCTTTTTTTAACCCGAGTTAATTCTATTTATTGCTTGAACAAAAACCTTCAAGTGGCTGATTATTAATACAATTAATTTTATTATTCTATAAGGTGGTCGGGATTCTTGCCGCTCTTTGACCTGATTTATTAAAACCAAATGTCTATCACGCTTGCCCTTGCTGAAGAACTGATCGCCCGTGCTTCAGTCACTCCAAATGACGCGGGCTGTCAGGCGCTGATTGCCACGCGCCTTAAACAAGTGGGCTTTGTTTGCGAAACCATTACCGCAGGTGAGACAACCAATCTTTGGGCGGTGCGCCGTGGCACCGCCGCTGAGGCGGGCAAGTTGCTGGTCTTTGCGGGCCATACTGATGTTGTGCCGCCTGGCCCACTACATGAATGGCTGTCCCCTCCGTTTACGCCAACCCAACGCGATGGCACACTATACGGCCGGGGCGCAGTCGATATGAAAACTTCGCTCGCAGCTTTTGTGGTAGCCGCTGAAGAATTTGTTGCGGCACACCCAGCTCATACTGGATCGCTGGCATTTTTGCTGACCAGTGATGAAGAAGGTCCAGCCACCGACGGCACGGTCAAGGTCGTCGAGCACTTACAAACGCGCGGTGAACGGCTCGATTATTGCATTGTCGGCGAACCCACCAGCGGCAAACAGCTCGGCGACACACTCAAAAATGGCCGGCGCGGTTCATTATCCGGTACGCTAACGGTATTCGGCCGCCAAGGGCATATCGCGTATCCGCAATGCAATCCAGTCCATCTGTTAGCGCCAGTGCTAGCGCAACTGGTTGCGACCGAATGGGATCGCGGCAATGAATATTTTCCGCCAACGAGTTGGCAGATTTCAAATATTCATGCTGGGGTGGGCGCCACCAATGTGACGCCAGGCGAAGTAATAGTTAACTTTAACTTCCGTTTTTCAACCGCCAGCACCGCTGATACGCTCAAACAGCGTGTCCACGCTATACTTGATGCACATGGACTTAAAGAGGATAAAGAGTACACCCTTGACTGGCAGCTCAGTGGTGAACCCTTCCTGACACCGCCAGGTGCTTTATCAAGCGCACTGATGCAAGCGATTAAACATGAAACCGGCGTCCAAGCCGAGCTCTCTACCACCGGTGGCACCTCAGATGGCCGCTTTATCGCCCGGATTTGCGACCAGGTGATTGAATTTGGGCCGAGCAATGAGAGCATTCATCAAATCAATGAGTCCATCCCTCTGAACCATATTGAGCCTCTAAAAAATATTTATTTTAGAGTGCTTACCCAACTGATAATTTAGGAAGACTCATCCCATGCACCCCCCATTTCTGACTGTGCGCGATCTGTTGCGTTATGCTGTATCGCGTTTTAATGAAGCCAAGTTATCGTTTGGGCATGGCAGTACAAATGCCTATGATGAAGCTGCTTATTTGATTTTACATACACTGCATTTGCCGCTTGATATGCTGGCGCCTTTTTTAGATGCGCACTTGCTTGAGACCGAGATTGCGGCGCTTTTGCACGTGCTTGAGCGGCGGGTCAAGGAGCGCGTACCAGCGGCTTACATTACGCATGAAGCCTGGCTGCATGGCTATCAATTTTATGTGGATGAGCGGGTAATTGTGCCGCGCTCGCTGATTGGTGAATTATTGCAAGAAAGATTCGCGCCGTGGCTGGATGAAACGCAACCTGTCCAGACCGTGCTTGATTTATGCACCGGCTCCGGCTGTCTGGCGATTCTCGCTGCCGAGACTTTTTCTGAGGCTAAAGTGGATGCGGTTGATCTGTCGGCGGATGCGCTGGCCGTGGCTCAACGCAATGTCACTACGTATAAGTTGAATGCGCGCCTTAACCTGTACGAGGGTGACCTGTACGCGCCACTGCCAGCGCAGCGCCGCTATGATTTAATTATCGCCAACCCGCCCTATGTGAATGAGGCATCGATGCACGAGTTGCCGGCTGAATATCAACATGAGCCGCGGCTTGCGTTAGCGGGCGGCGGTGATGGTATGGATATTGTGCGTCGCATTGTTGAGGGCGCGCGGCAGTGGCTAACACCTCATGGTATGTTGATCATTGAGACTGGGCATGAGCGGGCATACGCAGAAGCGGCGTTCAGTACGCTCAATCTCAATTGGCTCACCACCAGTGCCGGGGATGATTTTGTTTTTATGCTCAATGCGGCTGATTTAAACGCCTAATGCTGCTCAATTTATTGGGGATTGGGACACTCATTGCCCTCATTCAGTTGTTGGGGGCGCTGGCGGCTTTTCATGCGATTCGGCATGCACGTACTTCGCAAGGGGCGGTGGCATGGGCCGTGTCATTGGTCGCCGCGCCTTATATCACGCTGATTCCTTATCTTTTTTTAGGCCATAGCCGGTTTACCGGGTATGTCAATGCACGGCGGCTGTGTAATCGGCAAATGCGTCGTCACGCACCGCAAAGAATAGCGGCTAGCGCACTTGATCAAGGACCTGAGCATCACAAACGGACTGATGGTTTAAATCAAAATACTCTCACTGCGTTGACCAAATTAGCTCAGAGGCCCTTTACAGAAGGCAATCAAGTTCGCCTGCTGATCAATGGTGAAGCAACTTTTGCGGCGATTTTTGCGGCGATTGAGCGCGCCACCCACTATGTGATGGTACAGTTTTTTGTGGTGCGCGATGACCGCCTCGGGCGGCAGCTGAAAGATATTTTATTGGACAAAGCAGCCACTGGCGTGCGGGTTTATTTTCTGTACGATGGGATTGGCAGCTATGAGCTACCACGGCAGTATACCGATAGCTTAAAAGCCGGCGGCATCGAGGTCTATCAATTTGCCGCACGGCGTTTCTTGAATCGTTTTCAGCTGAATTTCCGCAACCATCGCAAGTTGGTGGTGGTCGATGGTGAACGTGCTTTTATCGGTGGTCATAATGTTGGTGTTGAATATCTTGGCGAAGAGCCACCGCTTTCGCCATGGCGCGATACCCATATTGACATCTTAGGGCCCGCGGTTAAAGATATTCAAGCTGTTTTTATCGAAGACTGGTATTGGGCAACCCAACAATTTCCGGTGATTAAGCCAGCCAAGTCCCGCGCGCCGCTTGCAGCAGATATGCATTGTCTGGTCATGCCAAGCGGTCCGGCAGATCCTTCTGAAACCTATTTGTTATTTTGTATTGAGTTGATCAATGCCGCCCGCCAAAGAATCTGGATCAGCACGCCCTACTTTGTGCCTGATGAGGCTTTATTTGCCGCCCTCAGACTGGCCGTCTTGCGCGGCCTCGATGTGCGCATTTTGATTCCAGCATGCAGTGATCATGCGGTCGTTTTCGAGGCGTCTATGCTGTATGCCTATGATGCTGTGCGGGCTGGGGTCAAGGTATTGCGTTACCGGCCTGGTTTTGTGCATCAGAAAGTGCTGCTCATTGACGAAACCGCTGCCGCCATCGGCAGCGCGAATCTAGATCATCGCTCTTTCCGACTTAATTTTGAGCTCATGCTATTAACGCTTGACTCTACCTTCGCCGCTGAAGTTAATAAGATGCTTAAGGCAGATTTTGCGTTAGCCGAGACCGTAGAGTTAGCTGAATATACAAGAGTTCCCGCTTGGCGGCGCACGGTAATGCATGTTGCGCGGCTTTTTTCCCCGATTTTATAGTGTATAGGCATGATTCGTTTTGACCAATTTACCTTAGCCCGTGGCGTTAAGCCTCTTTTTGAAAAGACTTCATTTACCCTCAATCCTGGCGAAAAAGCCGGTCTTGTCGGCGCCAATGGAGCGGGCAAATCAAGCCTCTTTGCGGTCTTGCGCGGCACCTTGCAAGCGGATGCCGGAGACGCATCTTGGCCGTTATCATGGCGCATTGCCCACGTCGCTCAAGAGACCCCAGCGACCGAGCGCAGCGCACTTGACTATACGCTAGATGGCGATACCGTACTGCGTGAGATTGAAGCGCAGATTGCGCGTGCACACGCGGCCCACGATGGCTTGGCCGAAGGCAATGCGCATGCGGCTTTTGCCGATGCGGATGGATATACAGCACCAGCCAGGGCGCAAGCGCTGTTGCTAGGGCTCGGTTTTACGCTGGCGCAAACTCAGCAATCCGTGGCTCATTTCTCCGGCGGCTGGCGCATGCGGCTTAACCTCGCGCAAGCGCTGATGTGCCGCTCCGATCTGCTGTTACTAGATGAGCCGACTAACCATCTGGATTTAGATGCGATTGTTTGGCTCGAAGATTGGCTTAACCGGTATGCGGGCACCTTGATTGTGATTTCGCATGACCGTGAATTTTTGGATGCGGTCTGTGCGTCAACCCTGCATATCGACCAGCAGCAAATCACCCGTTACGGCGGCAATTACAGTCAATTTGAACTATTGCGCGCGCAGCAACTCAACTTACAACAAAGCGCTTACGACAAACAGCAGCGCAATATCGCGCATTTGCAAAGTTTTATTAGCCGTTTTAAAGCAAAGGCCAGCAAGGCTCGCCAAGCCCAAAGTCGGGTTAAAGCACTAGAAAAAATGGAGCAAATCGCCAGCGTACAGACGGCCTCCCCTTTCAGCTTTAGTTTTCGTACTGCGGGGGCCGCGCCTAATCCGATGTTGACCTTGGATGACATCCAGTGTGGCTATCGCTCGGCGAGCCGCGATGTCGCCATCGTTAACGACTTGACGCTATCGATTCAAAACGGCCAGCGCATTGGCTTACTCGGCGCCAATGGTCAGGGTAAGTCAACCTTAGTTAAAACCCTCGCTGGCGTGCTGCCGCCATTAGTTGGCAATATGCACACTGGCAAGGGGTTACGCATTGGCTATTTTGCGCAGCATCAATTGGAAACGCTACGCGACGCAGATTCACCGCTGCAGCACTTAATCCGCTTAGCACCAGAGGCGCGCGAGCAAGAGCTACGTAGTTTTCTTGGCAGCTTTAATTTTAGTGGCAACACTGCCATCTCGCCCATCGCCCCGTTTTCCGGTGGCGAAAAAGCCCGCCTGGCACTGGCTTTGATGATCTGGCTAAAGCCTAATCTGCTGTTGCTGGATGAGCCAACCAACCATCTTGACCTTGAAACCCGCGAAGCGCTGACTTTGGCCTTGGCACAATTTGATGGCACCCTGATTGTGGTTTCGCACGATCGGCATTTGCTGCGTGCCGTATGCGATCAATTTATGCTCGTCGCCAACCATCGTTTGCAACCTTTTGATGGTGACCTTGATGATTATCGCGCTTGGCTGTTGCGTGATGCAGCGGCTAAACGTAGCCTAAACAACAATCGTGATACCAGTCAAACCAGCAACAATACGGCTGACCGAAAAGCCGAGCGTCGCGCCCAAGCTGATCTACGGCAACAGGCGATACAATCGAAAAAGCCGATCCAGCAACGCATTACGCAGTTGGAAAAAGTGTTGCAGCGCTTAGGTAAAGAAAAAAACGTAATTGATGCCGAGTTGGCAGACCCCGCAAGTTATGAAATCGAGCATAAAGGTCGTTTGGCCAATGCCTTAAAGCGCCAGGCTGAAATTGCTGCGCAGTTGGCAGAAACGGAAAGTGCGTGGCTTAATGAACAAGCCGCCTTGGAGCAGCTAGGGTTGTAAGCGGCTCCTGTCATTTTCAGAAGGCGACTGCATGCAATATCATAAGTCGATTGCATTTTCATTTCGAGGCGAGCAACGGTGCCAGGAAAATTAAGATGAAATCAGGCTCGCCCAAGTAGTTTCACACCATCGGGGCGTAACTCGCCCGTTGGCGACACATGCCGGTACAGTGTCTGCCGGGTAATGCCGAGTTCCTGGCATAGATCATTGACCTTGGTTTCTGACTGTCCCATTGCAGCCATGGCCGCGCCTCGTTTCCGTGCACAGAAGTCTTGAGTATAGGCGAGTTTTGTGCACATGGCTGCTGGTCATTGGATTATTAACAGTCTTGTGCACAGTGGGCCTCACTTCCAGTAAATTGGTGCAGTCGTCTTCTGAAAATGACAGCATGCAGACTAAGTCGATTGGTAGCCAGACACCTCTGCACCCGCGTTTGGGGCCATGCGCAAAATCATAAAAATGGTGGCCATGGTAGGAATTGCAACAAGCATAAACGCAATTTGAAAATTGCTCATGTTGACCGAAACAACTCCACGCGCAGCTTCAACGCTCTCTAGCGCCAACGCCGCAAAAGCGACTCCCACCGCAATTGCGAGTTGCTTCGAAACACTCGAGGCGGTTGAGGCTCGACTCATTGCTGACAGCGGCATATCCGCATAAGACAGGGCCTCCAACGCCATGTATTGCAAGCACCTGCTAAGCCCACCTATAAATAAGATCGCGAGCATGATAATGCGTGGGGTTGTCGGCAAAAATAACGCCAGCATGCTGATACTGAGACCACCGATGATCGCATTGATGCTGAGGGTCCGACGAAAACCTAGGCGCCGTAATATTTTTTGAATAAAAAATTTACCGGTTAGAAATCCCGCCGCACTCGCGAAAATCACGCTGCCAGATTGGAGAGGAGTAAAACCGAACCCCACTTGCAGCATCATGGGTAAAAGAAAGAAAAAAGCGCCAGCGCCTACAGCACGGCTGATGAAGCCACAGACGATACCTACTCGATACGTTTTGATAGCAAAAAGCCTCAAATCTAGTGCGGGAGCCACCATCTTTCTTGCTCGCCAAAAATAAACGAGCATTAAAACAACCCCTGACATTATCAGTACATATGGCCACCATGACCGGTCCCCCATCACCGAAAAGCCATATCCGATTGCTGCCAAGCCTAGTCCGGAAAGGAGAAAGCCAATTAGATCGAAAGCTGAAGGTGCGTCACGAAATTTAGGAACGTACTTAATGCCGACTACGATGATCGCGATGCCGATGGGTACGTTGATCCAGAATAACCAGCTCCAGTGAACATAAGTCGTCACCAAGCCCCCAATCATTGGGCCAATGATAGTTCCGATGGTGGCAGGGATGGTTATGTTTGAGAAAGCTCGGATGAATTCACTCTTAGCCATTGAGCGCACCAGGATTAATCGCCCAACCGGAAAGACCATCGCACCACCAACGCCTTGCAGACCACGAGCTGCTACAAAAATATAAAAATTGGGGGCACTGGCGCAGACAATCGAGGCCAATGTGAAAAGAGTAATCGCGCTGCAAAAAACATTGCGGGCACCAAAACGATCTGTACACCAACCACTAATCGGAATGAAAATGGCCATGGCTAAAAAATAGGCAACAAAAGCCAACTTTAACTGTATGACCTCAACCTGAAAGCTCGCAGCAATAGCGGGTAGCGCCGTCGAGAGCATGCTGCTGTCAATGCCCTCCATTAGAAGAGCAGTGGCAATGATGAATTGAAGAATAAAGAGGGGACGGTTGGCTGACGGCGGCGTTAGCGGAACAGTTTTACTCATTTTTTTCCTAATCTCAAAGTTTTCCTGCTTGCATTAAACCGTAAGTAGTTCCTACTTGATTGGGCAGTAAGCCCTTGTCAAAGGGTGAGGTTAGCCGGTACATGTATAGTATTTCTCAGCATATCATCAAGCGCAAGGTTTGAGACGCAGTCTTTGCTGCTTGCCTCAGTTTTAGGTTCCGCTGGACTTCAACTCCCAGGCGTTATAGATTAGAGTGTGTCAAAATAATAGAAAGAATGTCAAATCATAACGTTGGATTGAAGCTCACTCTTTATTCACAAAAGTTAAAAAGATGATTGAACCGATCGTAAATGCAGCGGTTGCCCTATGGCTCGATAGCGAAGCCTGGCTACTCCTACTTTTGCCTAGCGCCGCGGGTTCGGCTTGCTCGTTAAAATGTTTGGGCGAGCCTTTGCATAGATGGCAAAAGCTCTATACTTTTCTGAGCGGAGTCGGCTGTGCGGTTTTTATTGCACCTGCTCTGGTCGAAATTTTGGGCATTACTGGCCAAAAGACAGAAGTTTGTATTAATTTTCTGGTGGGATTGTTTGCGTTGGCGGTCATCAGCCAAATCTTCAAAGAAATTCAATCAGCGGATTTCATCGGCACAATCAAGCGCTATTTGTTGGGAAAACCATGAATATTTTAATTGCGATTGGCTATGGCGTGATTTTTTTGATTACAACTTGGGCGGTGCTTAATCCGCGTATTCCGACCAAAATTATCGGTACTTTTGGTTTATCGGGAATCGCCCTCGCCTCTTTTTCATCGATTGTGGTAGAACCTGCGCTCTACAGTGCAAATGCTGTTAGCATCAAGCCGACAGAATGGATGCTCGTGCTCTGCAATGCGCTAGTAGGGATATGGTTTTTTATCCGCTGGGTGCGACGGAAATAGCTTTCATTAAAAAAATGGCTAAGCCGAGCTGTGCAAAGCATTTTTGCATATGGTGCTGCAAACTGGCACGCATATCAACTGAATGCACGGGCGCACAGGTAGGTTGGCCATCATGAATTATTATTGCGTGCCCGTATCTGTTCAATCGCTTTTTCAATCCGCTCAACAGCGATTATTTCAAGCCCTTCAATCGGCTGCTTAGGGGCGTTTGCGGCTGGAATCAAAGCCATTGAAAAACCAAGCTTGGCCGCTTCCTTCAAGCGCTCTTGTCCGCGTGGGCAGGGGCGGATTTCGCCAGCCAGCCCAATTTCGCCAAATACCACTAAGCCGTTAGGCAACGGTTTGTTGCGCAGGGAGGATTGAATTGCCAGCAACACTGCAAGATCCGCGGCTGGCTCAGAGATTTTGACGCCCCCTACGGCATTTAAAAACACGTCTTGATCAAAACACGCAATGCCTGCATGCCGGTTTAATACCGCCAATAACATCGCCAACCGATTTTGCTCAAGCCCCACTGCGAGTCGACGGGGATTGGGTATATGAGCGGTGTCGACTAAGGCCTGAATCTCAACCAATAATGGCCGCGAGCCTTCTTGGGTCACTAATACACAAGAGCCGGGCACTCTGTGTTCATGTTGTGATAGAAAAAGCGCAGAGGGGTTCGCCACCCCGCGCAAACCGCGCTCGGTCATCGCAAACACCCCGAGCTCATTGACTGCGCCAAAGCGATTTTTAAAGGCCCGCACCAGCCGGTAGGCGGAATGAGTATCCCCCTCAAAATACAGCACTGTGTCAACAATATGTTCCAGCACCCGCGGCCCGGCCAGACTGCCTTCTTTGGTCACATGGCCGACCATAATGATAGTCACGCCCATTTGCTTGGCTAAGCGCGTGAGTTGCGCGGCACATTCGCGGACTTGGGCAACTGAGCCAGGCGCTGAGCTCAGCGCCTCTGAATAGACGGTTTGGATCGAATCAATAACCGCCACTGCCGGCCGTTCAGCAGTAATTGCTGCTTGTATTTTCTCGAGCTGAATCTCGGCCAGCAAATGCAGTTCGCTTGCGGGCGCCGTGCTTTCCATTAGACCCAAGCGCTGCGCCCGCAAGGCGATTTGTGCAGACGACTCTTCGCCGCTCACATAAAGCGCGCGGCGCTCACGGGCCAAGACGGCAAGCGACTGCAATAACAGGGTTGATTTACCAATGCCCGGGTCTCCGCCAATTAGGACCACCCCACCTGC
This sequence comes from Mycoavidus sp. HKI, assembly GCF_020023735.2. Taxonomy (NCBI): domain Bacteria; kingdom Pseudomonadati; phylum Pseudomonadota; class Betaproteobacteria; order Burkholderiales; family Burkholderiaceae; genus Mycoavidus; species Mycoavidus sp. HKI. The sequence continues at coordinate 1,032,887 of NZ_CP076444.2, read as the reverse complement.
CACTAAACCACCACCAAGCACCCGGTCAAACTCTTGAATGCCGCTTGAAAAGCGTGGCACATCGGCGGCCTCGATGGTCGCCAGTTTTTGCACCGGAGCGGTCTTGGCTAGCGCTTGATAGCGGTGGGTGGCGGGTGCTTCAGCCACGGTCTCAATCAGTGAATTCCATGCATTGCAGGCAAGACACTGCCCTTGCCATTTGGGCGACTGCGCGCCACAAACACCACAGGCATAAAGTGTTTTTTTCGCCATCTTAGCTCACCTGTACAGAGACGCGCGGCGCAAGCGCGCATAACAACTCGTACCCTATCGTGCCACAAGCCTGTGCAACCTCGTCAACCGCTAGCTGCGCACCCCATAATTGTACGTTAGAGCCAATGCCGGCGTTGGGTAGTGAGGTTAAATCAACCGTCATCATATCCATCGACACGCGGCCAACAAGCTGAGTCCGCACGCCATCTACGATGACTGGTGTGCCAGGAGGAGCGGCGCGTGGGTAACCATCTGCATAACCACACGCTATTACGCCAATGCGCATGGGTTTTTCTGCTATATAAGTAGAACCATAGCCTACGGTGTCTCCTGGCGTTAGGTTTTGCACGGCAACAATCTCACTGGTCAGCGTCATTGCGGGCAAAAAGCCGTGGCCGGTAAGCGCTGCCACCGCGCTAGAGGGGGATGCGCCATAGAGTAATATTCCTGGGCGCACCCAGTCGGCATGGGCGCGCGCATGCCACAGCACAGCAGCCGAATTGGCTAGGCAACGCGAGCCAGCCAACTCTTTGGCGCCGCGTTCAAATTCATCCATTTGGTGTTCAATGCCGCGGCCGTTATCGGCATCAGAAAAATGCGTCATGAGCGTAATTTGACCGATATTCGTGCAGTCACGAGCACGTTGCCAAGCAGCTTGATATAACTCTGGCCGATAGCCAAGCCGGTTCATGCCGGTATTCATTTTTAAGTGAATATTGATTGGCTTGCTTAAGCGTGCTGCGACAAGCATTTGCAACTGTGCATCGCAATGAATTGCGGTACTCAAACTGTAACGATCGACCATTTCAAGGTCGCTAGGATGAAAAAATCCTTCAAGCAACAAAATCGGCCCCGCCCAGCCAAGCTCCCGCAATTTAATCCCGGACTCAACATCAATCACGCCAAAACCATCGGTCTTACAAAGTCCTCGCAAAGCATGGGCAAGTCCATGCCCGTAAGCATTCGCTTTAACGATAGACCAGATTTTGGAGTGCGGCGCAAGGTGGCGGATAATCTCGAGATTATGAGCCAGTGCGATCAGATTAATAGCGGCAGAAATTGGACGGGGCATGGATTATGATGGTAGGGACAAATCGTGTTGTCTTAAGGTTGTTCACTTAGAAAACCGTATTTTCGTGTTATAACGTCACGAAAACAACCCTCTTTTGCATAACTCTTTTCGCAGTAGCCTAGGCTATTTGATTTCAATGAAAAAAGGTTTTTACATTATTATGGCCGCACAGTTCTTTTCTTCGCTGGCCGACAATGCTTTACTCATCGCTGCCATCGCTTTACTGAGCGATCTACTTGCACCGCAGTGGATGACTCCGCTGCTGAAGCTTTTTTTTGTGCTCTCTTATGTGCTACTGGCGGCTTTTGTCGGCGCTTTTGCCGATTCTATGCTCAAAGGCCGGGTGATGTTGATCACCAATGCCATTAAAGTAGCCGGCTGCCTAACTATGTTGTTTGGCGCCCACCCACTACTAGCTTATGGCATTGTAGGTTTTGGCGCAGCCGCCTATTCACCTGCCAAATATGGCATTCTCACTGAACTGCTACCGCCTGAAAAATTAGTTGCTGCAAATGGTTGGATTGAAGGTACGACGGTTAGCTCAATCATTCTTGGCACAGCGCTTGGCGGCCTCTTGATTAGCCCTCCGATTGCGCGTCATCTACTTGAACTCAATCTACCGTTAATCGAGACCCGCACACAAGCTGCCATGCTGGTGATTACCGGGGTTTATATTCTGGCCTCAGCGTTTAATCTTGGCATTCCAGATACCGGCGCCCGCTATCCAAAACAGCAATCTAATCCGTTGCGCTTATTGGCCGATTTTTCTCATTGCTTTGTCACCCTATGGCGTGACAAGCTTGGCCAGATTTCGCTTGCCGTCACGACTTTATTTTGGGGCGTAGGCGCGAGCTTGCAATTTATTGTACTGAAATGGGCGGAGATATCGCTTGGCATGAGCTTGTCCCAAGGAGCGGCGCTACAGATCGTAGTCTCGTTAGGGGTAGCGATAGGCGCCATCATTGCCGCCACCAAAATTCCACTGCAGCGCTCGCTCAGTGTCCTGCCAATCGGCATTTTAATGGGCCTGGCGCTAATCGTGATGGCATTTATCACGCATGATCTTGCGCCAACCTGGATCTTAAATCTGGGTTATCTACAAATACCTATGTATTTGGTGCTGGCTAATCTGCTCTTACTGATAGTCGGTCTACTTTCAGGCTTTTTCTTAGTGCCGATGAATGCCTTGCTGCAGCATCGAGGACATGTTTTACTTTCCGCTGGCCACTCAATTGCAGTGCAAAATTTCAACGAGAATTTGTCAGTCCTGGTGATGCTGTGCCTATATTCGGCTCTGATTTGGTTTGATATTTCAGTTAAATTAGTAATCGTCTTGTTCGGTATCTCGGTTTGCCTCATGATGTGGGCTTTGATGCGCTTACATCAAGCCAATCAACGCCAATTTGATTCAGTGGCGTTGATTGGCGAGCATAAACATTAACCTCTAGCTTAGGGAAATGCCAAGGAAGCTCTCTATGTCTACTTCTATTCACAATGTACTCACAATCGCAGGCTCCGACTCTGGAGGTGGCGCTGGCGTGCAGGCTGATTTGAAAACTTTTTCAGCGCTGGGCGTGTATGGAGCAACGGTGATTACTGCCCTCACCGCACAAAATACTCATGGCGTACAAAGCGTTTATACGCCGACAGCAGAATTTGTCAGCGCACAGATCGACGCTGTCTTAAGCGATATCAAGATTGATGCCATCAAAATCGGTATGCTTGCGAATGCAGGTATTGTGCGGGCGGTAGCGGCTGCGTTGCGCCGCTACCAACCAGCGCATGTGATTCTGGATACGGTGATGTTCTCAAAAAGCAAGCATGCACTGCTCGATACAGAGGCCATTGCCACCTTACGCGAAGAACTCATGCCCCTGGCCGAGTTGGTTACCCCAAATCTGCCTGAGGCAGCCGCTTTGCTCGAACAAGACTGCGCGACCAGTGAAGAAGAGATGGTACGCCAAGGCGAAGCACTACGGGCTCTAGGCGCGCGCGCGGTTTTGATGAAGGGCGGCCACCTGAATGGTGAATTCAGCCCTGATTGGTTGATTGAAGCAAATGGCAATGCCCGCCTGGGTGGCGCACGCGTTCTAAGTCCCCATACCCATGGCACAGGATGCACGTTGTCCTCGGCGATTGCGGCCTTAAGACCGCAACGGCTAGATTTAGAAAGTGCGGTCAGTGATGCCAAGGCTTACCTGACCCAGGCCTTAATCAATAGCTCAAGATTGACGGTAGGAAGCGGCATCGGTCCGGTGCATCATTTTTATCAGTGGTGGTAGCCATCATGACAACTGTCCCCAGCCTTTTAATGGCCTGATGCGCAGCATAACGCCCGGCAAAAAACTCCGCTTTTCTTTTAATGTCTGCACGGTTTAGGGAAGGCGCATACTCAATCTCGTGCTGAGCGAAAAGCACATCATCGTAGCGAGTTTTGTCAAATTCACATAGATAGCCGCTGGTGTTTGTTAAATGTGGAAGATCGAATAATCCTTCATTAAAAAGAACTCTTTCAGGGAAAACAAATTAGCCATTCAGCCTAGTATTTATTATTGGGGCATCGTGCCAGAATATTTAGCATTCTCAACATGTTGGCGGTAAGTCAACAAACAAGATAAATGCTAGATGAACAACTTATCAATGCCGCACGATGCCTTATTTAAATTATTTCTTATGGATGTCGAGATTGCCAAAGAATTTCTACAAATCCATTTGCCTGACTCTTGGCAACAAGAATTTGATTTCAATACTCTATCCCTTGCTCCAGGCGCATTCGTTGAGTCCAATTTAAGCCAACATTACAGCGACATTGTCTATTCAGTCCACGTAATGAAAAACCAAGGCTTAGCGTATATCCTGCTAGAACATGAAAGTGCGGTGGGTAAGTTAACGCCTTTTAAGCTGTGGCGTTATCAAAGTGCCATCATGAAACAACACCTTAATCAAGGCGATACATTGCTACCGGTGGTATTGCCATTAATTTTTTATCGGGGTGCAGATCCATATAAAGGCTCACTCTGTCTCTTAGAGTGTTTCAGACACAAGCCAATAGCACAAAAAATATTTGCGTTAACAGAACCCATTCAACTGATTGCGTTATCGACTATACCAGACGAAGTGTTGATGACACATAAACGTTGTGCAGTAATGGAATTGGCGCAAAAATACATTCATGATCGGGAATTGATGGAGCTTGCACCAAAAATATTTGAGCTATTTGAGCGTTATCCAATTTCGATTGAAAAAAGACAAGCATTACTATATTATCTAGCAAAGGAAGGCCGAGGAATAGACACGCAATTTGTCCAATCTATGATTAACATCGCACCACATTATCAGGAGGATATTATGTCTGCTGCACAATATTTAATTGAAGAGGGCCGGCAAAAAGGGCTACTTGAAGGACAGCAAAAAGGACTGCTCGAAGGTTGGCAAAAAGCTGCGCTTGAAATTGCTAAAAATTTGCTAGCAAGAGGTGTCACGCTAGATTTGATCAAGCAAGCCACTAAACTTTCTGACGATAAAATCAAAGCACTTACATTTCATTGAATTGTACGTATTAGAGTAGGAGCGCAATATGCCATACTTAACCAGCATTGAACGTCTGGGTAGACAGGAAGGTCTGCAATTAAGGTGGCGGTAGTTCGTATCCCAACCATTATCGCGATACGCCAAAACAAGAATTGAAATTAACTAACGGCTTATTTCTTGATAAATTTCTTGCGCTCGGCATAGATCCGCCCACGCTTTTGCTTTATCAGGTAAATTGCGCAACAAATAAGCTGGGTGATACGTGACAATCACAGGCACGCCTTCATATTGATGCACACGCGTCCGTAACGATGAAATACTGGCATCGGTTTTGAGTAAACTTTGCGCCGCAAAGCGGCCAAGCGCGATAATCAGTTGCGGTCGAATGATCGCTAGCTGTCGTTTTAGATACGGCTCACATTGAGCCACTTCATCAAATTGAGGATCACGATTGCCAGGCGGGCGGCATTTGATGACATTCGCAATATAGACACCGTTATTACGCGTGCGCCCTACTGCGCGCAGCATATTATCAAGTAGCTTACCGGCCTGCCCCACAAAAGGCTCTCCTAAGCGGTCTTCATTTGCGCCAGGCGCTTCGCCTACGAGCATCCAACTCGCCTTTTCATCGCCAGTGCCAAATACCGTTTGAGTGCGCTTTTCGCATAACCGGCAACGCGTACAATTGGCAACGCGTGCTTTGAGGGTGTCCCAATCAAGCAGGTTAATTGGCGTTTCAGAGGAAACTGGGAACGAGCCAGGCGTGGCTTCAAGTTCTTTTGTTTGCGCCTCGATGCTCGTGATTGGGCTTGGATCAACCGCCACAGGCCCAGCAACGTTGGCTGTATCCGAGGCACGCCTCACCCACACCGGCATCAAACCCAGTTCTTCTAAAATCGGATCAGGTCGAGACATCCGCACTCTCCATGGATAATGTCAACCGCATGACAGTCGCATCTTCACGCGTGCCATGTTGGGCTAAATAATAGCCTTTCCGGTGGCCGATAACCATAAAGCCAAATTGCTGATATAACCGGAGGGCACGCTGATTCGATGATCTTACTTCAAGTAAAAGCTGAGGCAACTTTGCCGTACGCGTGCATTGGATGGCTGCATTCAGCAGCGCGTGGCCCATACCGCTGCCCTGAGCAGGTGGCGCGACACATAAATTTAATATATGCATTTCGTCCACAACTGGCATTAAAACACAGTAGCCTAGTAGGGTCCCACCGATATCACGCATGCAAATGCCAAGATTATTATTATGTAACGCATCTTCAAAGTGAACCAGGCTCCATGGAAAAGCATAGGCAACATGCTCAATGGCCATCACTTCAGATAAATCAATCTGACGCATTGCCGCAAAATGATATGCCGTAGGCATGACTGCACTCATCCGCTCATCCTCGCTGGATAGTAGCCGCATGGCTAGGCATGGATGAACTGCTAGTCGCTTGAGCCGCGCGCTCGGCAGTCGTCAAGGCCACTTTATTGCGAATATAAAGCGGCATCGCACATTCAGCAGACACAGTATGACCCGCCCGCAAACTGCATAAACCCAGGGTCGCAATCGCCGCTGCATGAGGCAGCGCTAACCGATCAATACTCGCTGCGTGTGGCAAAGCAGCAAGCCGCTCGCCAAAGATATCGGCAGCATTGCCCGCCAGGGTGAATGGAGCATCTGGGATTTTGACAGCTTCAGGTGAGGTAAGTGTCACAGGTTGCACAATCTGCCAACTATGTGTGTTTTGATCCCAGTCAAACTGCGCCCAATACACTTCATTCATACGCGCATCCAGTGCTGCCAGCACTCTTGTGATCGCTGGCGCGCGCTCACGCGCAGCTTGCGCACAAGCCAGCAAAGTGCTCACCGGCACCACCGGCACCTGCAGCGCAAAGGCTAATCCTTGTACCACGCCGGTTGCAGTACGCAAGCCGGTAAACGAGCCGGGCCCCACTCCAAAAGCCAGCGCCGTGCACTCACGCAGATTGAGCTGGGCCTCAGCGAATACTTCTTGCACAGCCGGCAACACACGCGAACTGGCGGCGGCTCCCGTCAATTCATGCCGGATAAAAAGTTGCGATTGTGCCCTCGCGGTCGAGCTTACCGCAAGCGCCACAGAACAAAATTCGGTGGATGTATCAATGGCAAGCAGAGTGGTCGTGCGACTCATAAATACGCAGAATGGCCTGCCCAGAGGGATTCGAACCCCCGACCCTCGGCTTAGAAGGCCGATGCTCTATCCAACTGAGCTATGGGCAGAAATAAATGGCGCAAGGCCTTTGGATAAAGGCGGATTCTAACACATAACCCCCTTCTAACGAGCAGGCAAATAGCGTAGTGGATCAAGCGAGCGGCCCTTGTAACGCACCTCAAAGTGAAGCATCACATCTGTGCTATCCGTATTCCCCATTTGGGCAATGAGTTGCCCTCTTTTTACATTTTGTCCTTCAGGAATACATAACCTCCGATTATGGGCATAGGCGGTTAAAAAATCGGCAGGATGTCTAATAATAAGTAAGTTACCATAGCCGCGCAGCCCATTGCCTGCATACACAACGGTGCCATCTGCTGCGGCATAGACTGGGTCCCCCCCCTTGCCAGCAATATTGATGCCTTTATTATTTATTCCATCAAAGCCACGGATAATTGCTCCTTGAGCGGGCCAGCGCCAGGCAAACGAAACAGAAGCAGGTATATTTGTTATACTAGACGGCAAATTGGAAAGTACTTGCGCTGAGCGAGGCGGTGGAGTGTGAGCTGTGCGAACCGGCGCTCTGCGGCGCCCAGAGGGTTTGACGCGCAGTCTTTGGCCAACCGCCAAGGCATTAGGTTTAGACAGACGGTTCAAACGTGCTAAATCTTTCGCATTGGCGCCGTGACGTTGTGCAATACGGCCTAAAGTATCGCCGCGCCGTACCCGGTAGTACCCCGATGATGAACTGCACCCAGTTAAAGAAACGGCGATTAGGGCAAGGCCCAAAACGGCCAACAGCCGGCGCAAAAATCTGTATTGCATTGCACATGGCTTACGCTTACTGCGTAGCAAAAAAGTTTAACAGCATTCATTCTAACGCAGCTGTTAATGACCATGTCCTAAAAATAGGATGTGCAAAAATGTGCAAGCACAGTCAGCTTAATTGAGCAAAGCGGTAAAATGGAAATAAATCACCTCATTTTTGGTTATGATGAAACAAACAAAAGCGTTAGCGTTGCGAGACAACGCCACGGGCTTGCAAAGTAGTATCTGCAACTAGCGCGCGCTACACGTATATGTGATATTTTTGATGAAAGCTGTAAATTCATTGATGGGACAGGATACTGGCAAGATGAATGCTGAAGAAGCAAAAATTGCGCTCGAGACTGCTTTGATATGTGCGCAGGAACCGCTCAAAGTCGATGATTTACGTAAATTGTTTGCGGCTGATATGACCGCCGATAGCGTGCACAGCCTGCTTGAAGAGTTGCGCAGTGACTGGTCTGGGCGAGGCGTTGAGCTTGTTTCATTAGCCAGTGGCTGGCGTTTTCAGAGTAAGTCTGCAATGCAGCCTTTGCTAGACAAGCTACATCCTGAAAAACCGCCCAAATACTCACGTGCTGTACTGGAGACCTTAGCGATTATTGCTTACCGCCAGCCTGTTACCCGAGGCGATATAGAACGGGTCCGTGGCGTGACCGTCAATACCCAAGTGATCAAGCAACTTGAAGAACGCGGCTGGATTGAGGTCATCGGGCAACGTGAGGTGCCAGGACGGCCGGCGCTGTATGCCACGACCCGATTTTTTCTCGATGATCTTGGTTTAAGTGCGCTCGATGCATTACCGGCTTTGTCCAATCTATCAACACATAATCAAATTGAGCAACATACAATTGAATTTAATGATTAAAAAAACAAAACGCACCACTTTATCCGTGGCGCCCACTTTTACTTTCCAGAGGTTGTTTTGAAACATAGTCAAGAAACCGATCTACCTAAGGTCAGCCAAGGTGATACTCATACACCCTCCGCTGCATATGATGCAGGTACTGGCATTGGGCCAGTAGACACGCCTGCCCAAGAAACCGCGCCGAGCGAAGGACCCGTCCGGCGCGGTCTGCGCCGTGGCCCACGTAGCTTAATTGCTCGCCGCCGCGCTGAAAAAACCAAAGGACCGCAGTCGGCAGATGCGCCCCCAGGCGCACCACGCCGGGACGCTAACCCGCGCCCCAAACGCTCGCCAAGACCAGAAAAAGCACTGATCTCCGATGAAAAGCCATCTGCTCAAAATAGCAAGGTAACAGAGGATGTTTTTTCTTATGTCACTTCGCCAGCTTATGATGCGGATAATACCGGCGGCAGTGTACACGCTCCAATGCTTGGGCGGCCACGCAAAGATATGCCGCAAAAACGCGTGCTGGCCCCGGACGAGGATGTGCCTAAGTTGCACAAAGTGCTGGCTGAAGCGGGCATGGGCTCACGGCGCGAAATGGAAGAATTGATTATGGCCGGCCGGGTCTCGGTCAATGGCGAGCCAGCCCATATTGGGCAGCGCATTATGCCAACTGACCTGGTGCGCATTAACGGCAAATTGGTCGCTCGTAAAGTCTCGACCCAACCACCCCGTGTGCTGCTCTATCACAAGCCGGCCGGAGAAATTGTCAGCCACGCTGATCCAGAGCAACGGCCCTCTGTCTTCGATAAATTACCCATTATAAAAATGGCGAAATGGCTGTCGATTGGTCGGCTTGATTTTAATACTGAAGGCCTGCTATTGCTTACGACCTCTGGCGATTTAGCCAATCGTTTTATGCATCCGCGTTACAACGTTGAGCGCGAATATGCAGTGCGGGTGGTGGGTGAATTATCGGAGGCTGCGCGCCAACAGCTTTTACAAGGTGTGATGCTCGATGATGGCCCAGCTAATTTTCTGCGGCTGCAAGCAGGCGGCGGCGAAGGCACCAATCGCTGGTATCACGTCGCCTTGGCCGAAGGCCGCAACCGCGAAGTCCGGCGCATGTTTGAAGCAGTTGGTCTGCTGGTGAGCCGGCTGATCCGCACCCGCCACGGCTCAATTGCTTTGCCTCGAGGTTTAAAACGCGGCCGCTGGGAAGAAATGGACGAAAATCAAGTGCGTACATTATTGACTGCGGTGGGACTGAAGCCGCCGGCCCATGGCAATAAACCAGCGCGCTACACCGACAGAACGGGCGGAGCCCAAACTACGCCTCGCCGCCGCCAGCCTGATCCGATGCAAACGGCGCTTGGCTTTGCTGACTACAATAACCGTTCGACCGCACCTAACCGTTATGGACAAGCGCGAGCACCTTTTAATGACGGCGTGCGTAGCAGCAGCGGTCAACGCACTGGCAATAGCAATGGTAATCGTTACCACAATGAGGCTTCGTACGGCAATAGCACGGGTGCGGGACGTAGTAACAACGGTAATAGCATGAGTGCGGGACGCAGCAACGGTAATAGCACGGGTGCAGGACGCAGCAATGGTAATCGTAGCGACCCGGCCGCCCCCCGCGGTAACTCTCGTAACCGACCTCGTGACCGTTGATCGTTAGCATAGACAAGGAGAAAACAGCGTATGGCTGGCCATTCTAAATGGGCTAATATCAAACATAAAAAAGCTGCAGCGGATGCAAAGCGCGGCAAAGTTTGGACACGTCTGATTAAAGAAATTACAGTAGCGGCCCGCTTAGGCGGAGGCGAGGTAAATAGCAATCCGCGCTTGCGGCTAGCGATTGATAAAGCCACGGATGCCAATATGCCCAAAGACAATATTCAACGGGCAATTCAACGTGGCGCTGGCGGGCTTGAAGGCGCGAACTACGAAGAAATCCGTTATGAAGGCTATGGTCTGGCGGGTGCTGCCATTATTGTCGATTGCATGACAGATAATCGCACACGCACAGTCGCTGAAGTCCGGCATGCTTTTTCAAAACATGGCGGTAACTTAGGTCTAGACGGTTCTGTGGTTTTTATGTTCACCCACTGTGGGCAATTTTTGTTTGCACCTGGTGCGCCGGAAGAAAGCTTAATGACAATAGCGCTTGAAGCAGGCGCTGATGATGTCATCAGCCATAGCGATGGCAGTGTTGAAGTTTTGTGCGCGCCCAATGATTTTAGCCAAGTCAAAAGCGCGCTAGAAGCAGCGGGGTTGAAGGCTGAACTGGCCGAAATCACCATGAAACCACAAAGCGAAGTCGAGTTTGCCGGTGAAGATGCCGTAAAAATGCAAAAATTGCTTGATACCCTCGAAAATCTCGATGATGTACAAGCCGTCTTTACCAATGCACTGATCGACGAAATCTAAGTCATTTCTAGGATACACATACGCATGAAGTTACTTGTTATTGGCTCTGGGGGCCGTGAGCATGCACTGGCATGGAAACTTGCCCAATCGCCACGTGTGCAGTTTGTCTACGTTGCCCCGGGTAATGGCGGCACGGCCCGTGACGAGCGTCTACGCAATATCGACCTAACCGATTTAGAAGAACTCGCCGAGTTTGCACACAAAGAAGGAGTGGCCTTTACTGTCATCGGGCCAGAAGCACCACTGGCCGCCGGTGCGGTCAATCTGTTTCGAGCCCGCGGGCTTAAAGTATTTGGCCCAACGCGGGAAGCCGCTCAACTGGAAAGCTCAAAAGATTTTGCCAAAGCCTTTATGCTACGGCACAAGATTCCGACTGCCACCTACGCTAGTTTTGAGGATGCGCAAGCCGCCCACCGTTACGTTGAAGCCCAAGGCGCGCCGATTGTCATTAAAGCCGATGGCCTGGCCGCCGGCAAGGGCGTGGTGGTGGCCACTGAGTTGGCTGAAGCACATGCCGCGATTGATACGATGTTGGCCGGGGGCACCGGTGCGCGCGTTGTGATTGAAGAATTCCTCAGCGGCGAAGAAGCTAGCTTTATCGTCATGGTAGATGGCAAACATGTCTTGCCCCTAGCTTCTAGCCAAGATCACAAGCGTTTACTTGAGCGTGATGCAGGTCCCAATACAGGTGGCATGGGAGCGTATTCGCCGGCCCCGATTGTGACGCCTAAATTGCATGCGCGCATTATGCGAGAAATTATTTTGCCTACGGTGCAAGGCATGGAGCAAGAAGGGATTCGTTATACAGGTTTTCTGTATGCGGGGATTATGATCGATGCGCAAGGCAACCCCAAGACACTTGAATTCAATTGCCGTTTGGGCGATCCAGAAACGCAGCCGATCATGGCGCGCTTAAAAGGGGATTTCTCCAACGTGATTGAGCACGCTATTGCGGGTACCTTGAACAAGGTTGAATTGGAGTGGGATCGCCGTACTGCGTTAGGGGTTGTGCTAGCGGCTCACGGCTATCCAGAAGCGCCACGTAAAGGTGATTTGATTTCCGGCATCCCAGCCCAAACTGAGCACATCCAAACCTTTCATGCAGGCACAGCGCTAGTAGATGATCGCCTGGTGACGGCGGGCGGGCGCGTACTGTGTGTGGTTGGGCTAGCAGACTCCGTGCGCAGCGCACAGTTAGCCGTCTACGATACCGTCAATCAGATTGCTTTCGATGGGATGCAATATCGGCGAGATATTGGTTACCGTGCATTGAATCGAAAACCATTGAATTAAAAATATGAGGGGGCTTGGGGTGCGTCATTTTATGAGTGTTAACACTTGAATCTGGCGCACTTCTGTCACTTTTATTTCATTGATAAGCAATCAAGGCATGGATACTCAAATCGACATTACGCGTGTGCGCAGCTATTTGCTGCATTTGCAGCAACAGATCACGACTTCTTTTGAACAACTCGATGAGCCGCGATTTATCCATGAGCCATGGAGCCGCGAGCCGGGCGAGCGCCTACGTGGCGATGGTGTTTCATGCATCATAAGACCCGGTGACCTGCTTGAGAGCGGCGGCGTTAATTTCTCGCACGTCAAGGGCGATACGTTACCTAGCTCAGCCACCTCTGCCCGGCCACAACTCGTTGGCTGCGGCTTCGAGGCACTCGGCGTTTCACTCGTGCTCCATCCGCACAACCCCTACTGCCCAACCGTGCATATGAATGTGCGCCTGCTGGTCGCCACCCCCGCGGGCGCTGATGCAGCGCCTACATTCTGGTTCGGAGGCGGCATGGATCTAACCCCTTACTACGGTTTTGAGGAGGATGCCCGCCATTTTCACCGTACTTGTCGCGATGCGGTGGCACCCTTTGGTGCGGAACTGTATCCGCGCTTCAAAAAAGAGTGTGATGAATACTTTTTCTTAAAGCACCGCAATGAGCCGCGCGGCATTGGCGGAATTTTTTATGATGATTTTTCTGAACTTGGCTTTGAGCAAGGCTTTAAACTGATGCAAAGTGTCGGCGATGCCTTAACCAAGGCATATTTACCGATTATTAACCGCCGCCGCCATATACCATTTGGCGCTAGCGAAAGAGCCTTTCAAGCGTACCGCAGAGGCCGTTACGTTGAATTTAACCTCGTGTGCGATCGGGGTACCCTATTTGGTCTCCAAAGCGGCGGACGGACTGAATCGATTTTAATGTCGCTGCCCCCTGTCGCTCACTGGCGCTATAACTGGACACCAGAACCTGGCTCGCCTGAGGCTCGGCTGTATAGTGATTTCCTGATTGCGCGCGATTGGCTATGATGCAATTAAAATGATGCTACGTGTGGGTATCTTTGGCGGCACTTTCGACCCAATTCATCATGGGCATTTGGCCCTCGCCACTGCTTTTGCCAAACGCTTGCAGCTCAATCAATTGATTGTGTTGCCGGCAGGCCAGCCTTGGCAAAAAATGCATGGTGCACTCAACACAGTATCCGAGGCCCATCACCGCTTAGCGATGACGCGCTTGGGCGCGGCCCAGCTTGACTTGCCTGAGACCGAAGTGATCGTCGCCAGCGATGAAATTGACCGCACTAGCTCAAGTTACACAGTCGACACACTAGCTTCATGGCGTAATAAGGTGGGTGCCGACGCCTCGCTAGCGTTTTTAATGGGGGCTGATCAACTGGTGCAACTTGATGCTTGGCATCAGTGGCCACGGCTATTCGATTACGCTCACCTCTGTGTCGCGGCGCGTCCAGGCTTTTCACTTGCAGCAGCCTCGCCTATTATTGCAGCAGAAATTGCGCAGCGCGCAGCCCCTGCGCACGCGCTACAGACCCAAGAACATGGCCTGATTTTTATCGATACTGAGCTCGCGCTGGAGATTTCCGCCACCGGCATCCGCGCCCAGATACGAGAATCTGCTCAGGCCTTAAACGAAGCAACGCCGCCGTCGTTTTTACCCGCTTCCATTTGGCGTTATATCCGCCAACATCATCTTTATCAATCCGAATCATAATATGAATATACGTACACTCCAGCGCGCAATTGTTGATGGCCTTGAAGCCAGAAAAGCGCAAAATATTGAAGTATTTAATACCAGCCATCTCAGCGACTGCTTTGACCGAGTGATCATCGCTAGCGGTACCTCAAACCGGCAGACCCGCTCCCTTGCGCTCAGCGTGCGGGACCATGTGAAAACTGCGGGTGGTCAGGTCCTGACTATTGAGGGTGACGAGACTGGCGAATGGGTATTAGTCGATTGCGGCGATGCCATTGTGCATATTTTATTACCTCCGCTGCGGCAATATTACCGGCTCGAAGACATTTGGGGCAGTAAGCCGGTACGCATGAAGCTCTCAGCGCCGCCATCCTCCTTGCAATGAAATTATGGGTCCTCGCAGTGGGCCATAAAATGCCCCACTGGATTCAGCTTGGCTTTGCAGAATATGCCAAGCGCATGCCGCCCGAACTCGCCTTAGAACTACGCGAGATCAAACCGGAACCCCGCTCAAGCAAACACAATACAGCAAGTCTGCTGAATGCTGAAAAACAACGGATCGAAGCCGCGCTGCCCAAAAATGCGCGCTTAGTCGTGCTCGATGAGCATGGCCAAGATTGGACCACGCAGCAGCTGGCTCAAGCACTGCCGAGTTGGCGCGAAGACGGGCGTGATATTGCGTTTGTGATTGGCGGTGCAGATGGCCTAGATCGCGCGCTCCAGCAGCAAGCAGATGTATTATTACGCGTGTCAAGTTTCACGTTGCCCCATGCCATGGTACGCGTGCTCCTTGCCGAACAACTGTATCGCGCCTGGAGCATCACTCAACAGCACCCTTATCACCGGGCCTAGAACGATAGCCGCTCATCCCCTCCTCTATCTTAAAAGACCCTTCCCGCTCAACTTAACAGCCAAGGTTCCCCACGCAACATAATGAACCAAGAAATTCTAATCAATATCACGCCGCAAGAAGCGCGGGTTGCCATTGTTGAGCAAGGCGTGGTGCAAGAGCTCTATATTGAACGCACTTTGTCACGCGGGCTGGTTGGCAATATTTATTTAGGTAGAGTCATCCGGGTGCTACCCGGTATGCAGTCGGCTTTTATCGATATTGGCTTTGAGCGCGCAGCTTTTTTGCATATTGCCGATCTTTGGCAAGCGGGCGCCAAGGAAGTGAACGTCGCTTCGCAGCCGATCGAAAAAATCCTCCAAGAAGGGCAAACGCTAATGGTGCAGGTCACCAAAGATCCACTTGGCAGCAAAGGCGCACGACTTTCAACCCAGATTAGCATTGCCGGGCGGACCTTGGTTTATTTGCCGCGTGAACCCCATATCGGTATTTCGCAAAAAATTGAAAGTGAGGCCGAGCGCGAAGCAATCCGCTCGCGCTTGGCCGAAGTTTTACCGGCCGACGAAAAAGGCGGCTATATCATACGGACGATTGCCGAGGATGCAAGCCAAGCAGAACTGGCCAATGATGTGCTCTATTTGCGCAAAACTTGGGCCACTATTCAACGGCAAGCCCAGCTCTACCCTGCTCCACCCGTGCTTTACCAAGATCTTGAACTGGCGCCACGCGTGCTGCGTGATTTTGTTGGAGATAAAACCAAGGCAATCCAAATTGATTCGCGCGAAACCTTTCAAACTTTGCTCGAATTTGCGGCCGCCTTTACCCCCGCTGTGCAGGCAAAGCTACAGCACTATACTGGTGAGCGACCGCTCTTTGAACTGTATGACATTGACACCGAAATCCAGCGGGCGTTGGCTAAACGCGTCGAGTTAAAATCCGGTGGCTATCTGATTATCGATCAAACTGAAGCGATGACAACGATTGATGTCAATACCGGTGGCTATGTGGGAGTGCGTAATTTCGACGACACCATTTTTAAAACCAATTTAGAAGCCACCCACGCGATTGCACGCCAGCTACAGCTACGTAATCTCGGCGGTATTATTATTGCCGACTTTATCGATATGGAAAACACCGAGCATCGCGAGGCTGTGCTCAATGAACTCACTAAATCTCTCGCGAGCGACCGCACCCGCACCTCGATCAGTGGTTTTTCTCAGTTGGGCTTAGTTGAAATGACGCGCAAGCGAACCCGCGAATCGTTGGCTCACATGTTATGCGAGCCCTGCCCAACCTGTACCGGCAGAGGACAGGTTAAAACAGCACGCACTGTTTGCTACGATGTACTGCGTGAAATCCTACGCGAATCGCGACAATTTAAGCCACGTGAATTTCGTATTATCGCTTCGCAAACGGTGATCGATCTATTTCTCGAAGAAGAATCTCAACACCTTGCCATGCTCTGTGATTTCATTGGTAAGCCCGTTTCATTGCAAGTCGCGGCAGGTCTGAGTCAAGAGCAATACGATATTGTTTTGCTTTAAGGAATTTTAGGCACCGAGCGCCCTACACGGGAATCGGGCCCTATTTGACAAAGGGACAAACATACTGCACTATAGATTTAACGAAAGCGAATGTATCAACCTTAAGCAATTGATTCAGATTTAAAGCGCAATACAATTCTTCAAGGAGACTGCATCATGAACAAAGACATAGTCGCAGGTAAATGGAAGCAAATCGTTGGTAAAGCAAAAGTGCTTTGGGGCGACCTGACAGATGACGATTTAGAAAAAGTCGAAGGCAACGCTGACAAACTAGCCGGGTTGATTCAAGAGAAATATGGCAAGACACTTGAAGAAGCCAAAAAAGAAGTTAAGCATTTCTTCGACCAAAATAGCTAGATTCAGACAATTTGGGAGTGGTGGGAATGGACTGTGCTCTCATTGCTTAGTTATTGAGCACGGCTTCCCACCAATAAGTAGCGGCCAATAGCCCTGTGTCAGGGGGGTGCTGGACGAACAGGGCGTTTTTCTGCGATGTAGCAGATTCATCTAAAATGGGATAAATATCATCTATTTTGGATAAAATTGTTCATCATTCGCTTTATGTTAAATCGAGAGAATGCGGTTACAGCAGGACTCCATTTTAGTAGGCCCCGCCAACTTTTAAGTTAGTCCTCATTTTCAGCAAATTCTTCTTCCTCCGAAAAAACCTCCGATTCTGATTCCCCTTCCCAAAAAGAGTCGTCATCAATAAATTCATCAGAATCAGAGACATGCCCTTGTATAATATTACGCGCTATTGCATCATCAATCAAAGCCATTGGATCCAGGATTGGCAGATCATCTGGCCTTGATTTGCTTTGAGGTGGATTGTTTGATCCAGGCATCCAGTTTATATCCAAGTCGTTAGTGATTTCTTCAGAAAATGCAACGGTATTTACTGAAATTGACTCCTGAACATGGATAATCTCAGGGTTTTCTCTCACTGCTTTAAAAGCTTCAATCACAATTTTTGGTGACGCAAGTTCTATGTGATTTAAACCACCTTTTGTATGAAAGTATAGTTTATTACCTTGAATATAAAGGAACATAACCTGCTTACCACTTCGTGGAAACAAGAAATGAGCATAAAGAGTTTGTATTTGTTCAAATGCTAAGCTTGCAAACATAGGATAAATTTGGTCAATACGCAGATCTAAAATTCCAACTACCGCATCCCTGACACTCTTGTCTCTATCTTTCAACCTGGTAATCAAAACCTCGATTGCATTATTGGATAACGTTTCCTGCCCAATTAATATCTTAATGGCTATTTCCTTGATACTCTTATCTTCACCCCCTAACATCGTGATCAAGGCGAGGATCGCGTCGGCAGGTAGCGATTTCTGTTCCTTTAGCGCCCTTGCTGCCACAGACCTGACATCCTTATCTTGATCCTTTAAAGCGCCGATCAAGTCGTGCACGGCAGCTTCGGACAATGTGCTTTGGCCTCCTAACGCACTGGCTGTCGCAGACTTGACATCCCACTCTTCATCCTTTAAAGCGCCGATCAAGGCCTGCACGGCAGCTTCGGACAACGTGCTCTGGCCTCCTAACGCACTGGCTGTCGCAGACCTGACATCCTTATCTTGATCCTTTAAAGCGCCGATCAAGGCCTGCACGGCAGCTTCGGACAACGTGCTCTGGCCTCCTAACGCACGGGCTGCCGCATACCTGACATCCTTATCTGGATCCTTTAAAGCGCCGATCAAGGCCTGCACGGCAGCTTCGGACAACGTGCTCTGGCCTCCTAATACATGGGCTGCCGCAGACCTGACATCCTTATCTTGGCCCTTTAAAGCGCCGCTCAAGGCCCGCACAGCAGCTTCGGACAACGTGCTCTGGCCTCCTAATACACGGGCTACCGCAGACCTGACATCCCTATCTGGATCCGTTATCAAGGCCCGCACGACAGCTTCGGATAACGTGCTCCGGCCTCCTAATATACAGGCTGCCACATACCTGACATCCTTACCTGGATCCTTTAAAGCGCTGGTCAAGGCCTGCACGGCGGCTTTGGACAAGGTGCTCTGGCCTCTTAACGCATAGGCTGCCACATACCTGACCTCCTTATCTGGATCCTTTAAAGCGCCGATCAAGTCATGCACGGCAGCTTCGGACAACGTGCTCTGGCCTCCTAACGCACGGGCTGCCGCATACCTGACCTCCTTATCTGGATCCTTTAAAGCGCCGATCAAGTCGTGCACGGCAGCTTCGGACAACGTGCTCCGGCCTCCTAACGCACAGTCTGCAGCAGACCTGACATCCTTATCTTGATCCTTTAAAGCGCCGATCAAGGCCCGCACGGCGGCTTCGGACAACATGCTCTGGCCTCCTAACGCACTGGCTGCCGCAGACCTGACATCCTTATATTGATCCTTTAAAGCGCCGATCAAGGCCAGCACGGCAGCTTCGGACAGCATGCTCTGGCCTCCTAACGCACTGGCTGCCGCAGACCCGACATCCTTATCTTGATTCTTTAAAGCGCCGATCAAGTCGTGCACGGCGGCTTCGGACAACGTGCTCTGTTTCTCTAACGCATGGACTGCCTCAGACCTGACATCCTTATCTTGATCCTTTAAAGCATCGATCAAGGCCAGCACGGCAGCTTCGGACAGTGTTTTCTGTTCCTCTAACGTACGGACTGCTGAAAGCCTGACATCCTTATCTTGATCCTTTAAAGCTCCGACCAAGGCCAGCACGGCGACTTCGGACAGTGTTTTCTGTTCCTCTAACGTACGGGCTGCTAAAGACCTGACATCTTTATCTGGATCCTTTAAAGCGCCGCTCAAGGCCCGCACGGCGGCTTCGGATAACGTGCTCTGGCCTCCTAACGCACTGGCTGCCGCATACCTGACATCCTTATCTTGATCGGTTAAAGCGCCGATCAAAGCATGAAGCACATTAGCGGACAGCGTTTTCTGCTCGTCTAATATTCTGGCGACCGTTTTTCTGACCTCCCAGCTTCTATCCTTTAATGCAATTTCGATCATAGCCTGGATTGCGTTAGCAGATAAATTTGGACGTGCTCTCAAGATTTTAATAATCTCATCTTTATAGGAGTTCAGATTTGTAATAAGTAGATGTTCTGGAAAAAACCTTTGACGACCTAATTGACTTTGGCCAATTAGTTTTATTTCAAGTTCAAAATACTGTTTTAGCTTTGTTTCCAACGTTTCAACTATTTCAAGTCTTCCCTTCAATTCAGGACGCGCCTCATTCAGGCATCCCATCATCACCTGCTGATGACGTATCCCTATCAGGTCTCGCGGCGATTGATCCAATACATTAAAGAAATTTTCCAATGCAACACCTTTGAGCAATCCGGCCACCATCCACCATACAATCTCATACCGTGGATTGTATTTATGTGTAGCGATAAACGCTTCCAGCTCATTCCAGCTCAGCATAGCACCCAAACCCTTTTGCACAACGTGGGAAAGGAGGGATGCGCTTTCCACTTTTGCATAGGCTTGTAGATGCTCTACTAGGAACTTCGCCGCAAAGAATTCCTGAAACGTTAAATGCAAGAAATGATAATGGCGTTCAGATTCAGACCGATCAACATCCGCCGTATGTAAATACGATGTCTTTTTCAGATTCGTGGTGAAATTGAGGGGTAATTTTCTTCTTGTTTGAGGTCTCTCATTCAATTCTTTTCTACGCTGACTCAGTTCTTCCCGGCTAAATTCAATTTTCTCCGTCTCTAATCCCTTAAACGCTAAATAGCCTAAATAATGAATTTCGGCCGTCATTAATTCTTCCAGATCCGATTCTGACAAATCTTCAATGACATCGACTCCTAATACTTTCCCTTCCTCTTCTTTCTCTAAACGCACACTGTCTTTGCGCCATAATTTATCTACCATCGCTTCGTACAGCATCGACATCGTCATTTCTTGGTTTTGGGGAAGCCGATCCCAGCTATAACACAGCGCATCCAGTTGAATCGGGATATTCACCAGCCCCTGAATCAAAGGCGTACGATGGATGAATTGCTGAATCGCTGCCTGGTTCGATGCAGGCACACATTTTTCAATATAGGCCTGTACATTGTCCGAACTAAAGCCGACAGTTTCCAACTCCAAATCCAACTGGCCCAACAGTTTGGCATCGACACCGGCAGGTCGGGAGGTGATCACCACATGTGCCTGAGTGAGCAACGTCTGTAAAAAATTCTTTAAAGGCCTGCCTTCGTTTAGTTCCCCGACTACTTCATCCAAGCCGTCTAAGATAAACAGCGTTTTGTCTCGATGCGCGTAAAAGACCTTTGATAACGCCTGGGCTTCGCTGCTTTCATGATCTACAAGATACTGCGTGCACAACAAGTCTTCTAAACGTTTAGGAGCATGCGTCTTGAGTTGTCGTAAGGGCACCCACAACACGCTCTCAAACTGATCCTGCCAAAGTCCATTTTGATGGTATTCATAGACCAATTTTTTACATAAGGTAGTTTTACCAATTCCCGCCCTACCTTGAATTAAAATCCGTTTGGGGATGCCTTCTAAACCATCGCGTAATTTTTGCTTCTCAAATAGCTTTTCTAGCGCAATCAATTTGTTTGAATTGGTCGCCTCGAGCCGCTGCCGCTCACTGCTAGGCAAACGTTCAAAAGTCGCAGCTTGCTTTCTCAGTTCTTTTTTGTCTTTTTCACGTTGTGCCTGACTTTCAACGATTGCTAAATTGATATAACAGTCGTCAAGCGAAACCGTCTGACCTGATACCCACTGAATTGAGAGATTCGAGCGTTGATAATGTTTATATAGCGCTTCGCATACATCTATTGAGGAGAGATTGGGTGTAAGCAGTTTTTGTTTTATCTCCGTGTGCAGCTTGCGCATCTGAGGAAGATCCCGGGCAAGCTGACCGTGCAACGCCGCCTGTATCTCTTCGAAAATACTGTCTACTAGCTTGACAAATTCAAGCCTGTCCAGTGTTGACGGCTCAGAAACAAATTTGATGTACGCCTCCCAAAACTTGTTCAGAAACGTTTGCGCCTCATCGCTGGCCACTAAAAGCCGCTCGATCACCTTAAACAGCACCCAGTGCCGACTTTGATTCGGATGCACTTCTCGTCCCACTTTGGTTTTCTGCTCAAATTGGGGAATATCCTCCATGCGAACCGTGGTCGCTGGGATAAAATGCGCCAGGCATTGTGCATAGCTATTTTCGGTTAACGAAACCGGGATAATGCCATGCTGATCCTTATACTCTGCCCGGATTTGCAAAAAAGCGATTTCCGTCAACACATGATGAAACCCTGCCTTATATGCTTGCTCCTGTGAGAATTTTCTGACCACCTCACGTATTGCTAAAGTGCGTGGTTGTTCAGCGTCTTTGTGATAGGTTTCTCGATCTTCGTGATAGGCATCTCGAAGTTCCTGATGAAATTTTTTATAGTCCGACCATTTTAGGTAGCTTCCTAATACCTCAGAACAACACACCACGACCTTATCGACCGGCTTCACCTCTTTTATTAACTGATCTGGCAACAAACAGAGCTGATTAGTTAAGATATCTTCTAGCTTGCTATCCTCTTTCAGTTCTTCTGGCGAGTTTGAATACGGTTGCCCCATCGGCGCTTGATCCGAATGCAGCTTGACTCCTCGGATTCTAGATAACTTATCGATGAAATATTTAGACGTATCGGCCTCGGCTTTTCCATGAGCTGGATTGTCGTGGGCATATACCAGAAACAGGCTGGGTTTATCGGGTACCTCTAAGGAGCCAAGCGTCGACAGCGCTTTTGTAAACAGGTAATCTACCAGTTCACTTTTTGCCTGGGCAGGCAGAAAAACTGGCTGCTGCGACATTGAGACAGGGCGGACACTATTAGATAAAAAGGTATCCTGCAGCCTTTGCGCGGATCGAAGTCCGTGTGTAGTCGCATCGTTCCTGTTGATGGGAAGCAATCGATTTGGGGAAAGGAACGTTTGCTCCTCAAGAGGAGCCACTGTACCTGGCTCTTGATGTCCACTTAATGAAAGTTCGTTTAAAAAAGCCAAGAACTCTTTAGAGATTGCATCGAAGTTTTTTTTTGCTTGCGAATTACCGGGATTTTCTTCATGTTCAATTTTGGCCTTCTCTATCGCATCTCTATACGATTTTTGGGCTGCGTCCAGATTTCCTACAGCTTTGTGCGCGTGCGCCTGGCTTAGCAGATGCTGCGAAGAGATGGCTAGATGCCGCGACGAGGGGGCGGGTGATGACGGGCGCACTCCGGCGATAAAATTAAGCACTTTCTTTTCCTACTTATTCTAGGGTTTCTATTCTGAAAAGCCGTCACTCGGTGTAGTGGCGACTGCGTCGCCGGCACCCTCGTGAACAATTTTGCTGAATTGTAGGGGAAAAGGTCTAATTTTGGCAAAGCATTGCGGATATGTCTGTGGCCCCCGCCCTCTCTTGTACGCCAAAGAATTTCACGATGTAAAAATTAGAAGGTGTCCTTGTCTGATAATTGCTATTAGCGGACTTGTATTTGCTTGGCAAAAACCAGGGATTTGGATTTACACTACGTGTTTTTAGTCCTCAAACTGCTCGTTATGGCCCACGAACCTCTTGAAGTCGGACGACCGCATATCGCGAAAGATTACACCGCATTGCGCGGTTTCGTGCGACGCTCACCGGCAGCGGTGCTCGCCCGCACCTATTACCAACGATCCGATGACCGCGCCCCCACGGCACTCGAAGAGAGCGTGCCTGCTTTAAACTACTTACTGCGATTGATGCTGCAAATGATAAAGCTGCGCATAACGTCCGTTTTGCTGCAACAGTTCAGCATGACGACCCTGCTCGACAATCTGGCCGGCTTCAAGCACGAGAATCCGATTGGCCCGTTCGATCGTCGCCAGCCGATGTGCAATCACCAGCGTTGTACGGCCTCGCATCAAGACCTCTAAAGCGGCTTGGACATGACGCTCGGACTCTGCATCCAGGGCCGAGGTCGCCTCGTCAAGAATGAGAATCGGCGCATCTTTATAAATTGCCCGTGCAATCGCCAGCCGTTGGCGCTGCCCGCCCGATAGCCGCATGCCATTGCCCCCAATTGAGGTATCCATGCCGTCAGGCAGCTCTGCCATGAGCTCAGTTAAATGAGCTGCTGCGAGTGCGTGCTGAACACGCACGCGATCAATCGTTTGCCCATAAGCAACATTGGCCGCGATCGAATCGTTAAACAGCACCACCTCTTGACTGACAAAGGCAAGCTGACTGCGCACATCGGTTAGCTGATACTCAGTAAGCGGCACATCGTCGATTAAAATCTGGCCAGCACTAGGGTCGAAAAACCTCGGCAGCAGGTTAATCAGGGTGGTTTTGCCACTCCCCGATTGACCCACTAAGGCGCACACTTCGCCAGGCGCCACCGTAAATGAAAGGTCGCGCAACGTAGGCGCATTGGCTTGCCCATAACTAAAGCACACCTGTTGGAATTCAACCTTACCCTGCGCGCGCAGCAAAGCGCGCCCGCCTCCCGCGGGTTCAGCAGGTTCGTCAATCAGCCCAAAAATCAACTCCGCTGCAGTCACCCCCCGTTGCAACGGCTGGTTAATATCAATCAGATGTTTGAGTGGCGAGATAATCAACAGCATGGCCGTCACAAACGCCACAAATCCGCCGATCGTAGTTTGATCGGTGGTCGACTGCATCACCGCAATCACCAGTACAGCGGCCAATGCAATTGAAGCCAAAAACTGCGTCAGCGGTTGCGCGAGCGCACCGGAAACGGTCATGCGCATCGCATAACCGCGCAGGCGCGTGCTCATCGCCGCAAAACGCTTCATTTCGTAAGGCTCGCCATGATGAACTTTGACCACCTTATAGCCCCCTACTGTCTCTTCAACAATATAAGAAAGCTCATTGGTTAATCGCTGATGCTCGCGGTTTAAGCGCCGTAAGCGTACATTAATTTTGCCGACGAGCCAGCCGATGATGGGTAGAATCACCGCTACAATTAAGGTCAGTTGCCAATTTAAATAAAACAGATAGGCCAGCAGAAAAAGCACCGCTAATGAATCTCGCACCAATGTAATCAATACACCTGTCAGTATATTTAGCACTTGGTTCACTTCAAAAACCACCGCATTAATGATGGTGCTGGCGGTCTCGCGCTGGAAAAAAAACGCACTCGCATGCAACATGCGCTGAAACATATGTAAACGCAAATCGAGCAACACGCGATTAGAAACCCACGACAGCAGATAATTAGAGGCATATTGCGCTGCGCCGCGCACTAAAGCCAAGCCAATCACCGCTAACGGCACCAACCATTTAAGCCGCGAGGCTTGGTCTTTAGCGCCAAAGCCTTTATCTAATAAAGGTTTAAGCAAAGCGGGAATACCCGCCTCGCTGGCCGCTACAATAGCCATTGAAATGATCGCCAACAACATGATCCAGCGATGCGCTTTCAGATAACTCCAAATACGCTTTAGGATGACAGTAACAGTGGAAGGTTGATTCATAAATGATGAGATACGCTATAATTTTCGGTTAAGCTAAAAACGGAATACCTCTATTATGCCTGGCACCAAGCTTTCTGTTTCATATCCGCTAGCGGCAGCGCAGTCGTTTGCGCTGATTGCGTTATGGTGCGTGCCTATTTCGACTGCGTTGACCAATCTCGCACTGGGTCTTTTTGCTATCGCGGTGTTGCTGGCGCCAGAGTTATGGCGTAATTGGCGCAACGCCTTTTCTCATCCCGTGAGTATCGCTACGTTTGCTCTTATATTCGCACTTATCATCAGTGTGCTATACAGTGCTGCGCCGTTCGACGAAAGCATAAAATGGTTAATGAAATACCGCAAACTGCTTTTTATTCCACTCTTGATTGCGGCCTTTCAAGACCGGCCGCTAGCCAATGTCGCGCGCCTTGGTTTATGTATCAGTCTCAGTTTTGTCTTACTGCTCTCTACCAGCAACTATCTTGGACTGACCGCCATTGGCCCACTCTATAATACGAATGATCCCATTACCCATGCTTGGGTATTTAAAAATCATATTACGGCAGGACTTTTTTCAGCGCTGCTCTTTAGTTTAGCGTTGGATATAGCTGAAACAGCATCATCTGCACGCGCGAAAGGATTCTATTATTTACTCTCGCTGCTAGCGCTGGTTAACGTGTTAGTCATGTTGCAAGGCCGCACCGGCCAAGTGGTTATTATCATGCTGGCCATTTACCAAATCGTGCGTAAATTGAGACTGCTCAACTTCCGCCATGATCGTCGCCGGGCCGCGGCTCAAGCTGTGTTTCTGGCTCTTTTAATCGCGTCGGCAAGCGCTTCGCTTTATTTTAAGAGTGCTCGACTTGCGGATACCGGCTCTGAAATCAGTGCCTACCAGCAACTCAACCAGCCTAATGCAACCGGCTTGCGCCTTGAGTGGTACCGTAAAAGCATGGAGTTGATTACCCAACGTCCGTTTTTTGGCTACGGTGCAATGGGGGTGCATGAAGCATTCAAGCAATTGACCGATGGCTATAGTGGCGCCCGTGGCGCAGTTACGGCTAATCCGCACAACCAATATCTTTTGTTTGCGGTCGAGTTGGGCCTAGTTGGTTTAGGGCTTTTTATATATTTGCTGGTGCAAATTGCACGGGCGGCCGCCCGTCTCCCTATGCAAAGCCGCCAACTGCTCAGCAGTTGGCTATTCATCTTTACCATGGGGTGCTTAGTGAATTCTTTATTACTTGATATTTCAGAAGGCTATATGTTTGTTCTCTTAACAGGGATACTGATTGGCTGCGCTCATCGGCCCAACACACGCACTATAATCAACTTATGAAACGCGCGACCCTGAGTGTCATTATAGTTGCCATGAATGAGGCACACGATATTGGCGACTGCCTTGAGTCGGTGCGGCATTGGGCTGACGAAATCATTGTGTTTGATTCAGGCAGCACGGATGGAACGCCTGCGCTTTGCCGTGAACTTGGCGCACGCGTCTTTGAAACCGATTGGCCCGGCGATGGACCTCAGAAAAATCGCGCACTGGCGCAAGCTCGCAGCGACTGGGTCCTGTGTCTTGATGCTGATGAACGCGCGACCCCCGAATTGCGTGCAGAAATTGACTCTATACTGACCAACGGTACCCCTCATGCCGGGTTTTCAACGCCACGCCGATCCAGCTTTTGTGGCCGCTTTATGAAGCATTCGGGCTGGTGGCCAGACCGCATCCAGCGCCTATTTAAGCGAGACAGCGCGCGTTTTACTGACGTGGCCGTTCATCCCAGCTTGGTCATTGACGGCACCCTCGGCAAATTTAATTCGCCGATTATTCATTTTTCAATTCCGGATATAAAAGAAGCACTCGATAAAATGAATGCCTATTCAAGCGCCGGAGCGCAAATTCTTTTCGAGCGTGGTAAACAGGCCTCACTCAGTCAAGCAATCGGGCATGGCTTATGGGCATTCATCCGCACTTACCTGATCCAGCTGGGCTTTCTTGATGGTAAAGAAGGCTTTATCTTGGCCATCGCTAATGCAGAAGGCACGTATTACCGTTATCTCAAGCTGATGCTAATGCATCGGCAAAACAGCAAAAATGGCGCGCACTAACTTTCTGATCTCGGTTATTGTTTCAACCTATAACCGGCCAGATGCGCTAGCGTTAGTGCTTAAACAGTGCCTGGCCCAAACTGACACGAATTATGAGGTGATTGTCGCTGACGATGGTTCTGGTGAGCCAACCCGGACTGTGATTGAATCTGCGGCAAACCATACGGATCTTGCAGTGAGTCATGTTTGGCAACCTGACCAGGGGTTTCGGGCCGCGGCCATTCGCAATCAAGGCATTGCCCAGGCCCGCGGTGAATACTTAATCTTTCTCGATGGCGATTGCGTGCCACAAGGTGATTTTATTGCTCGTCACCGAGCGCTTGCCGAAACAGGATGGACGGTTACCGGCAGCCGTATTTTATTGAACGAAGCGCTCACCTCAGACCTTCTGACGCAACGCTTATCGCTGACGCAAGCCAATCTGCGTTTTTGGGTCCGCCAGCGCTGTGCGCAGCGCAGCAACAAGCTTTTGCCTTTATTGATAAAGTTACCCGACTTCGCGCAACGCCGCGTCAATGGCTTCAAATGGCGAGGCATTAAAAGTTGTAATCTTGCGGCATGGGCCGTTAACGTGCATGCAATCAATGGCTTTGATGAGGAGTTTAGCGGTTGGGGTCATGAGGACGCCGACTTTGTCGCGCGTTTATACAACGCCGGCGTGCGCCGTAAAAAAGGCTTTTATGCCACTGAAGTATTGCATCTATGGCATCAAGAGCAGCCGCGGGACAATGCAAGTCTGAACTATAAACGCGTGCTTGAAGTCTTGCAGAGCAAACGTACATGGGCTAGACACGGGTTGGATCAGGCCTTGATAAAGCAGGAACCCGCCGAAACGACTCCATTCGGCTCGATGCCGAGTTGAGCGCAGTAGGAGTCGCCGGCCTTCTTTAGGCCGGTAAGAATGCAAGATACGCTACGTTCCAAAGAGCGTCTTGATCCGCTCCCTCACTTCCTCGTGATGAAACGTCTTTTCGTGCATCATTACTTCTTTCTCGATGACGGCGGGCAAGCGCTGTCGAAGATCCTCCACCAGGTGATTTTTTAATATGACGAGGGAGTGACGTGGCTTTTCTGCGAGTTGTCTGGCAAGCTCATAGGCATACGGCAGCACTTCGGCTCTTGGCAAAACTGGGAATGGAATACCTCGCTGTGCGAGTTCGGCGCCTCGGTAATTTTTGGCGGTCATCAGCATTTCCTGCGCCAAAGGCAGCCCGAGTTTTTCCCGCAGGATGAGCGTAGAGCCGAAACCGGGCGTAAAACCGTATTTCATGAAATTGGCCGTATACACGCTTTCGTTGCCGAGAATGACAAAGTCGGCGAATAGACCGAGCGCGAAGCCGCCACCGATGCCGTGTCCTTGCATGGCAGAAATGACCGGAATCTCACAACTCAAAGGCAGAGTGTAAATCGGTGCATCGGTGAATTTTCCCTGACCTCTGGATAAATTCAGTAGCATCTCCTGGGTGCCGCCGGCGCAAAAATAGGTGTCGTATCCGGTGAGAATCACGACCTTGCATGTCGGATCGGACCCGATGTCACGAAATACATCGATCAGCCCGCTAACAATGCCATCCGAAAACGTATTTTTATGTTCCCGATCTTCCAGCGTAACTTGCACAATGGAGGGCTCAAGGGTGCTGCGATGAACGACGGATGTAGCCATATTAGGAAAACTCCCATGGAAAAATTCCTTGTTCGACGTAGCGCACAATGTTCTCGATATTGCGCGGGTCGGAAAACACCTCTTTGTTCGCGGCCAATGCTAACTGCCTATCTACCACTAAGGACCCACTAAGCGAACTGGCAAAGCGCTTGTAGCGGGCCAGCGCGGTCTTATTCAAGCGTTTAAGGCGCGACAGGTGGCGGCGCAACAGAATATCGCTATTGGGCTCGTGCGCATCGACCAAGCCCCAAGCAACCGCCTGAGACACGCTGATGGGGTGGGTCATTAACGTCATGTAGTGGGCTTTCTGCCAACCCACACGACGGCTCAAAAACGGCAACACGCACGCAGGCATCAAGCCGAACAGCAATTCAGATAAACTAAACACAGCGCTGTCATCGGCGATCACAATATCGCTAGCCGCGACAAAACCCACACCGCCGGCGTTAGCCTTACCGCGCACATGAGAAATCACCACATAGGGCCCTGTAGTGAGTCGCTGCCATAGGTCATACAAGGGCTCAGGGCCGCCGCTGGCAAAATCCGCTGCTGAGGTACCGTTATTACCCTGGGTCTGCGCTGCCCGTATAGCCGTGAAGTCAGCGCCGAAACAGAAGGTTTCCGGTAGTCCTTCGATGACCAGTACGGTGGTGCTCTCTTCACAGCGATCGAGTACCTCTGAGCATTCAGCGAGCAATTGATCATTGATCGTATTCTGTGCCTCAGGACGGTACAGTTGCAAAAAGCAGATGGGGTCCTGAAAACGCACACGTATGGTTTGGTAGGAGGGTGCCGTCATGATGCCCACTCGTAGACGCGGTGGAACGCTTTAATCTCCCGCAGTTTCAGATATTTTTTGCCGGTTTGGGCCAGCTTGGCGCCAGGAAAAATATCATCATCGAGGCGGATATTGCGGGTACCGAACCGAAACTGGCTATTGCCGCTCAGCAAATAGTCGTATTCTTCCATCGATAATGCGTAACGCTGGTCGAGTTGCTGGCCGATCTTGAGTTGCTGCAGTGCGATTTGCCCTTCTTTGCGTACGATACCGCTTAAGAATTCAGAACAGCAACCCGAACCGTAAGAAAAATAACCGATCCGCGCGGGGTTCTGAAAATTGCCATGGTCGATGGTACTCGCCAGCGCCAATAAAACACCACCGCCCATGATGTTGCCGACCCGTCGGCAATAGATCAGTCCAGGCAGCACGCGTTGCTCAAAGTCCGCTTCGATCTCAGCCGGTTTAGCGCCCGTTATCTTGCGCATCATCGTGCGATGAGCGCCTTTTACCATACCGCCAAACGGTGTATGGAAGGATAAATATTGAAACGAACGCGCGTAATCTGCATCAGGCACTCTTTTTTTATATTCGAGAAAAGCATTTTCGCAGCAATCCAGATACGAGAGCAGCGACAGATCCGCATCGCCTACCTCCATGTCTGGGGCTGGGCGGCAGGTGTCCATGACTTCGTAGCCGTAATAGCCATTAGCGCCCACGTCGATTTGGAAAATGTGGGGCCGCTCGCTGACCAGAAAAGCGACCGCGCCAGCACCAGAGCTTGGCTCGGCGAAGGCAAGCTCTGCCTGCAGCTCATCAGCGCCATCGGCGAGCATAAAGCGCGCAATGTCGGTTGCGATGACCAGTGCTTTGGCGCCAGGTGAGACCTGCGACAGAATGAAATTCACCGCCATTTGTAGACCAGCGGTGCCGGAATAGCAGGCTTGTTTGATTTCAAACAGACGGCAGTTCCGGTTCAGTCCAAGATAATGATGAAGATAAGTGCTGAGGGATTTACCAAAATCGATGCCGGACTCGGTGCAGGTGATAAGCATTTCAATCCGATCTTTCTCGGCTACGGAGAGCGCATCGACGATCGGCCTAGCGGCATTCGCGCCGAACGTCACCGGGTCTTCATAAGGCAGAGCCAGCGCTTTTTGATCCATCAGCAGATTCTGGAAACGGGCTGTGTCCAGTTTCCGATGGTGCGCGAGTTGGCTGACATCTAGGTAGGTCGTGCCGCCAAATACATTCATCGCTTCTATGCCAACCGACATCATGGGGTCGTTCTCCAAGTAATGAGTAAGTAATTAATCATATCTGCGCAAACACAATGCGGTATTGATACCGCCAAATCCCATACTGAGGGTTAGCGCGGTATCGATAGAGTGCGCGATACTGTGCTGACGAACCCAGTTCAGTGAGGGGTCGATCGGATCATCCAAGTTTCTCGTGGGATGCAAACGGCCAGCCTGCATTTGGAGCAAAGTTGCCACCACCTCGACTGTGCCTGCTGCGCTCAGGCCGTGGCCGATGATGGATTTAGTGGTGTTAAGATAAGCGTGAGACAGTTGGCAGGCATGAATGGCTTTCAATTCAGTCTCATCCCCAAGCGGAGATCCTGTGCCATGCGGATTAATATAATCGATACTCTCAGGTGTGCATTCGGCGCGCTGCAACGCCATTTGCATGGCCTTCACTTCGCCGTCGACCGACGGATTAGGGTTTTGATGCGCATCCATCACGAGCCCCCAGCCCGACAGCCAGGCATACGGTTTTACCGCACGCTGCTGGGCCGCTGTGGCAGCCTCGACCACCACGACCCCGCAACATTCACCGTAAATAAAGCCATCGCGGTTGCGATCAAATGGCCGACATGCCAGCGCAGGCTCTTGCGCATAGCGGTCCGAGCCCATCGCGCCGAGATTGCGTAAACCTCGACATTCCCAGAAGGACACATCCATCAGAGCACCTAAGGCGATACACGTATCAACTTGGCCAGTTTGCACCGCCTGTATTGCCTGGATGATCGCTAACTGGCCGCTCGCCGAGGCGCCGCCCACCGTGTAGGCAAGCCCACGGATACCAAATTGCTCGGTACAGAAGCCACAGAGATCGGTATCCATGAAAGATACGCCGTAGGTCGGACTCAGAAATTCCGAACGCGTGGCGTAAGCATCGTGAGCCAGCACTAAATCACGCTGTTGGATGTTTGAGCCGCCAACAATGAGGCCGATGCGGGCCGGATCAACTTCATTCAGGCGTGCATCATGCCATGCTTCATGCAGGGTGGACAATGCGACTTGAGTCGAGAACGAAGCGCGTCGAAGCGGCTGGCGCGCAATCTCATCGGGCATCTGCAAAGACGCAATTTCGGCGCCCAGGAAGGCTGAGTCTCGCTGGCGGCCAGGGCGCTGCATCACGCCGAAAGAAGATTCTGAGCCCAGCAAAGCACGGATAAAATTTCCTTGGCTTTGTCCGATCGCCGAAGTCACCCCGACGCCAGTTATAACCGGCTCAAGCTTCGACGAGTTTCGCATGTAGCAGGTCCGCCAATTCTCCGATGTTATTAGGCCCGAAGGTTTCTACGCGGGGGATCTTGAGGGATAACGAATCCAGCACCAGCATCACAATCTCAGCGCGATCCACCGAATTGGCGCCCAGATCGTGCAACTGGTCACTGTGCTGAAATGGATGCTGCTCGAGACCCGGCAACACTTCTTGCGTGTGACGGATAATCAACTGAAATATTTCTTCTTGATTCATTATTTTTTCCCTTGAATAGCTGTAGACCAATCATTTTGATTACATCAAAAAAATAAACCTTCACTACCGGCAGTAGCGCTCCAATTATCTTTTAAACATTGGCCCGGCCTTTACGCTTAGTGAGTTCAGCTGACATCAGAAAACTTTGCATGATCATCGGCCAACTGCGCAGCGCTTGATGGGCAGCCTGCGTCATCCGCTTCTTTAAGTGTGTCTCCAGTCGCGGTTAGACATTGCTTATTTTTTGGGTAGTGTACTTGCATTTCCAACAAAAAGGGATAGGTCGGCAACTCAATGCGTCGTGGCAATTGCCCTTCATGCAATAGCTCCCAAGCGATGCTTTCTCCCTTCACCCAGCAGGCAGCAATCTGCGCGAAATCTTTTTTTGCCAAATAGTACTGCAGCATTGGCGTTTGAGCCTGCATATCTCGTCGCGCCCCGCCACTTTTAGCTGATTGATCGATCGTGCCGGCAAAAATCGTTCTGCCTGGCGTAACTGACGAGGTCACCTCTTGCTGTTTTGAGGCAAAGGTTAAAGCACTAAGTAAGCTAGCTCGATCTTGCACTACCACAGCCCAGCGCAACGGCATCGCTTGACGCCCTAACTGCAGCGTATAGGCCATGTCCTGTAACGAAAATTGCGCTTGACTCCGGACAAATTGCCCTAGCTGTTCGATCATGGCTTTTAAATGCTCGGCCGTCTTGGCTGATAAAACAATCAGCTGCTCGCTAGCAGGGCACTCAATTTGCGGCGCTTCTCGAAGGTCTGAGGTTCCCTCACGACAGTATTCTTCGAGAATCACACCGGCATAAAAATCACCATAGCCCATCGAATTGATCATCGCGCGGCGGGGTATCTCTTGTTCCGCTCCATTGACTTGAATACAAGGACGCTCCCATGCTTGCGCCTCTTGCTGTAGATAGAATGGGGAATGCTCCAACTCTAAATCAGAACGCAAGGGACTAAGCTGAAGAGTCGGCGCCAATTGTTTATGCTGCATTTGCAGCAGTACTTTAATCAGCTGCGAAATGCCTGAGGCTGCCGTGGCATGGCCAATGCTGGGCTTCAATGACCCTAACGCACAAAACTGCCGATCCTGAGTAAATTCACGAAAAGCTTGTTCAGTGGCAAACACTTCAAGCGCATCCGCGATCGCGAATCCTGGTGCAAATGTCTCGACATAGCTGATGGTCCGCGGATCAACCCCTGATTTAACGATATTTTCTTTAATTGAATTCGCGATGACATCGGGGGTTGGCATACTTGACAGGCCAATATTGCCGACATTATTGGCGACCGTTGATTTGATCACGCCCAAAATAGTGTCTTTATCTTGAATTGCTTTAGATAAGCGTTTTAGCAACACAACCCCAGCGCCATCACAGAATAAAGGCCCATCGCTGTTCGCCGCAAAACTTCGACTGCCAGGATGGCTACCCAAGATACCAAGCTGGCAAGAATACTGATACAACTCTGGATACATCAGCATAATGCCACCCGCAATCGCCGCCTCACATTCGCCATGTGCCAAGCTGGTGCAAGCCATGTGCAGCGCTGTCATGGAAGAAGCGCTGTAGGTGTCGATGACCAGACTCGGTCCGTAAAATTTGAATAAATGCGAGACCATGCCCGACAACCCACCCATGGTATGAGCCGCCATCATTTTAAGCTTATTGGCTTCAGTTAGATCCATTGGACGAGACATCATACCGGCATAAACACCTACCCGAGATTGGCACACTTTGTTCAATTCAGCGCTGGTGTAGCCGGCCGACTCAAGTAGAGTCCAGACCATCTGCACAAACAGTTTTTGCTCATCCGTCCAATCAGTACAAATAGAGTGCGTCTCGAATGCCGTCGTGAAAAACTCGGCATTAAAGACCGTGCTGAGTTCTGCAATAAACCCACCCCACTTGGTATAGCTGCACCCTCGGTCCAGTGCCGTTTGCTTGTCTTCAATATAGAAGCCATCCAGCGACCAGCGATCTGCCGGAATTTCAGTAATACAATCCCGTCCGGTGACTAAATTGTCCCAATATTCTTGCAGAGTATTTGCTTGCGGGAAACATCCGCTCATCCCGATCACCGCGATGGGTTCAAGCTCGGTGGGATGGCTTCCCGGCATTGTCACTGTATGGCTCCCTTCTTGATACGGGGGGTAGGACGGTGAAACTGTGCCAGCATCGGTAGGCATTGCAGCCGTTACCTCAAACGTAGGCACGAGCCCCGCTGGTTGTGTCCGCGCTAAATAGCCAGCTAACTTTGCAACCGTCGTGTATTTGAGAAACATGGCTGGCGTCATCGACACGCCATATTTTTGGTTCAATACACGACTGAACTCCGTCAGCGTAATCGAGTCAAAACCAAATGCACTGAGCGGCGTATCTCGCTCCAATTCCTTGCGCGCAATTTTTAGTTGCGCCGAAATCAGCTCCGTCAACGCATGCTCTCTCTGTGACTGCAACTCACCCGCCGCACTTGGGCCAGGGTTCAGAGTTGCTGTCTCAGCCAGCACATGTTGCTCGCTTGCGTTGGACAGCATCACCTTCTGTGGCACCCAGTACCGCTCCTTAGCAAACGGATAGGTTGGGAGACTGATCCGCTGCGGTTTTGTTGGACCGTATAACTGCCCCCACTCCACCACCAACCCCTGCACCCACAATTCTGCTAACTTACCTATTTTGCGGCGTACTATCCACTTGCCGATGGCTTCCTGCAACTCCTCATCAGCCCGGAACACCGACAAGATGCGCTGCTCGTGCTTGAGCTCGCCTTCGTAGGTATCTTCCTGAACCGCTTCGCCTCGCAGGTAACGTAACAATCGTTCTTTCAGTACCTCGACCGTGCTGACGACCCACGCCAACCTCACCCCCAGTGCCTCGCGCCCCACCTGCAGCGTATACGCCAAGTCGGCCAGATTCACCTCCGTCTGGCGCTCCAAGTACGCGAGCAACTGCTGCACCTGCTGCCGTAGCTGTTCCCCGTTTCTGGCCGATAGGGCCACCACCACAGGTCCACTGAATACCGTCGCCACCCTCTGTGGCGCCACATACTCCTCAACGATGACATGCGCATTAACCCCACCAAAGCCAAACGAACTGACGCCAGCGCGCCGTGGCAGTTCCTGCCCTTGCCGATCTCGTAAGGCTTCCCAGGCTTGCGTTTGCTGCACCACATAGAACGGGCTACCGTGCAAAGCCAACAGCGGATTGAGTTCTTCGCAATGCAAGCTTTTGACTAAGGTCCGATGCTGCATTTGCAACAGTACCTTGATCAGCCCTGCCACCCCTGCGGCCAGTTCTAGGTGCCCGATATTGCTCTTCACTGAGCCCAAGCCACAACTCTGTACTGACAACAGTTCTGGGGCCAGCTCGGCAAATGCGCTCTTGAGTCCCTGGACCTCGATCGGATCGCCTAAGTCAGTGCCTGTACCGTGCGCCTCGATATAGCCGATTGTCTCCGGCGCCACTCCCGCTTGTTGCAGTGCAGTCTTGATCAGATCAGCTTGCGCTCGCGGGTTCGGTGCCGTCAGTGAATTGGCCCGACCACCATGGTTAGTCGCACTGCCCTTAAGCAGACCGTAGATATGGTCCCCATCTCGTTCAGCCGCCGACAGCGGTTTGAGGAACAGCATACCCACCCCCTCCCCGCGCACATAGCCATTGGCCTGCGCGGAAAAAGTCTTGCAGCGCCCATCCGGGCTGAGCATGCCTGCCTGGTTAAAACTCTCGTGCGTCTCCAGCGACAGCAGCGTGTTGACCCCGCCCACCACCGCTTGCACACACTGGCCGCTGCGCAATAGTTCCAGTGCCCGGTGCACCGCGACCAGCGAACTCGAGCACGCCGTCTCGACCGGTTCACTCGGCCCATGCCAATTTAACCAATAGCTCATCCGGTTCGGACCCATCGAGCCCACGACTCCCGCCGCACTGTATCCTGCGACTGTCTCACCCGCCTGCGCTAGCAACTGCCCATAACCGGTCCCAGCCGTCCCCACCAGCAGTGCCGTAGCGCTGCCCGACAAGCTTTGTACCGAGTAGCCGGCATCCTCAATCACTCGGTACACAGACAGCATCAGCAGTCGCTGCTGCGGATCCATCGCTTGCGCTTCGCGCGGCGAAATACCAAAAAAGAGCGGATCAAATTCGTCTATGCTTTCGATCATGCCGGCATGGCAAATCGCCGGCGCTGACCCACGGTGCCCGCGGTTGGCTGGCAATGACCCGATGCTGTCCCGCTCTGCCAGTAGGTTGGCCCAAAAAGCATCGATATTCTCAGCTTGCGGGAAACAACCACTCATGCCGATCACCGCGATTGGCTCGGCCTTAATCGTCTCGCTCCTATGCACATCGTCCTTCAGCGTTGCCATTGCAACGTATCCCCGCCGGCGCCGAGGAGCAGGAGCGAGCGTTGCAGAAAGAGCGCCGCTCTCTGGACTGATTGGCATCGTCACCGTTGCCGCAAACGCCGGCGCCAGCAGCGCTTGGTGTTCCCGCGCCAGATAGCCCGCCAGCGCTGCAATCGTCGAATACTCGAAAAATATCGTGGGACTCAGGGTTAAGCCGTACTTCTGGTGCAATGCGTTGCCGAACTCCGTTAGCGTGATCGAATCAAACCCAAATTCACTCAGCGATGTATCGCGCTCCAGTTCCTCACGCGCAATTTTGAGTTGCGCCGAGATCAATCCTGTCAACCCATGCTCTATTTGCGACTGCAATTCGTCAACTGCGGCTGGGCCATCAGCAGCCAGCTCCCCAGTCGTCACCGGCGATAGTAGCCGCGCTTGGCAAGCCACTTGCAGGTAATGCAGCACGCGGGCCACGACACCATAGCCCACCACCACGTGCGCGGCACTCTGTGCCAGCGCTTGACACAGCGCCGTGACGCCCGCAGCGCTCGGCATCGCTTCCAGCCCAGTGTCCCGCCGCAGCCGCTCTTGGGTCGCCGGATCTAGCTGCATACCGCCCTCGGCCCATAGCGGCCAACTCACCGATACGGTGCGACCTTGGCGCTTTCCCTGCGCCACTAGGCTTGTTCGGTACTGCGCATAGCTGTCCAAGAAGCCATTCGCCGCGGCGTAATCGGTTTGTCCCAGATTACCCCACACGCTAGCCGCCGACGAGCACAGCATCAGCCAGTCCAGCGCCACCTCTCGCGTCGCCTCATCCAACGCTATCAAGCCCATCACTTTTGGCGCGAGCACCTGCTGTAGGGTCGCGCTGGTTTTCTGTGCCAGCAAACCGTCGTGCAATACCCCAGCACTATGGATCACGCCGTTCAATTGCCCGTACTGCGCCACGATTTCTAGCACTAAGGCCTCCACAGCCGCGGCATCGCTTACATCCGCGGCGCGATATGCAACGCGCGCGCCCATCGTCCGCAGCGCCTGCAGGACAGGCTCTTGCGCCGGCTTTAACGCGCCACGCCCGGTCAGCACCAGCACCGGATGGCGGACCTGCTGCGCTATCGCCCGCGCAAACACTTGCCCCAGCCCACCCAAGCCACCTGTGATTAAGTAGACACCCTGGTCACGCCAGGGTAGCGTCGTCTCTTCGTTATCCAATGGCGCAAAGTCCCAGACCTCTCGTTGCCCATTAACATACCGCACCATTGGCGAGGGGGATGCCGCCTCGGCTCGCAATCGTTGCGCCAATATTGGCATCGATATGCCAGCCTCCACCGCCACCACCTGGCACGCCAACAACCGGCATTCTTGCTGCGCACTCCGCAGTAATCCACCTAGCCCCTGCAGCACTGCGCCTTCGCCTTCGTTGGGGACGACCAGTTGCAATAACAACGCCTGGCCCGGATGGGCTGCAACCTCTTTCTGCACCCATTCGAGCAGTTGCGTCGTGTAGCCTGTATAGCGCTGCGCCAGTGCGCCGTTTCCGGTTAACCCCACGCACTGCGCTGTAGGCAGCGCAGCAGCAAGTTCAGCGATTCGCTTTGGATCCTCTTTGCCTACCTCACACAATAAAATTCCTTGCACCCCATAGGCCGGCACTGCTACTACTGGTTGCGCGATGGTTTGTGCGACCCAGTGCGGCGCCCGCAGAACAGTCTGAGGTACAGTCACTATATGCTCAGCTGCCTCATGCAAAGTGCGTGCACTGAAACCACTTAAACGTAATGCCACCCGTCCATGCGCATCGACGATGTCAACATCGAACTTGCGGCTTGCCGCGCTGTCGCCTGTTCCTGGCTGCACCACCGCCCACGCCGGCGTGATCAGTTCCCCCCATTGCTGCACCCGCGCCACGGCGAATGGCAACGCCAAGGATCCATCGGTCTTGTCTAGCGTCAGCCCCACACTTGCCTGCAGCGCCCCATCTAACAGATTCGGCAGCCACGCATAGCTGACTGGCATCTCTGCGGCCAAACGTAAAGTACCCACCGCGAGGTGATGGCCGACCCGCAATTCGTGCAGAACCTGGAAGCTCGGACCGTAACCTAACCCTAATTGGGCGAACCGCAGATAACAGGCCTCGCCCGTCAAGGTCTGCTCACATTGTGCTAGCACGGCCTCCAGATCCACCTGCGGCGCTTCGCCCATTTCGGCTAGTCGAGCCCAACCCTGGCTATACACGACCGCACCGTCCCCGCTACCGCTGTAGATCTCAAAGCCGATACAGCCATCTTCCTGCCTCTCCAGTCCAATATGCACTTCCTGCGGCTGGGTGACCACGAGCGGGCGCAGCCAGGTCACCTCCTGCAAGAGAACCGATAGCCCCGCCGTGCTCTCACCGCCATTGGTCAATGCCACCGCCGCACGCGCCCACTCCAGTTGTGCTGCCCCAGGCACGAGCCGCTCACCTCGTACCACGTGATCGCGGAGGAAGAATTCTTCACCCGTGAGCGTCGTACTAAAGCGCTGCTCACCAAAACCCGACGTGTTACGGTGCACCAGTGGATGCAACTGATGTTCTACCCCCCTTTGCGCCCTCATCGCCGGCACCCAGTACCGCTCTTTGGCGAAAGGATAGGTTGGCAGGCTCAGACGAACCGGCTTGCTCTGCGGGTACAAATTGGTCCAATCAAAACTCTGTCCCTGCACCCACAGTTGGGCTAACTTACGCAACTTCTTGGCACGCATCCACGTCTGCAACAGCGCCTTGTCATCCTCATCATCCTCAAAGAGTGCCGCGTGCTCGGCACTTTTTTTGACCTGCCCTGTGAAAAGTCCAGGCGCCGATTGACCACGAGTGAATTTGTCGAGTGCATCTAACATCTGCGCCCGCGATTCCGTCACCAACGCTAGCCGGTGAATCATCGCCTCACGTCCAGTCTGCAGGGTATAAGCTAGAGCGGCAAGATCAAGCTCTGTTTCCCCTTCGGCCCACGCCTTCATTTTTGCGGCGTACGCTTGCAGCCGTTCCGCGGTCTTTGCCGACAACACGATTAAGACCTGCTGAGGATTCTCCGCCCAGCGCATGTCTACCGACGATGGATAGTCTTCGAGCACCAGATGGGCATTCGTGCCGCTAAAACCAAATGAACTCACCGCTGCGCGCCGCCGTTGCCCCTCATCCGCCGGCCACGGCGTCGAGGCAGTATTGATGTAGAAAGGGCTGCCATCTACTGCGATACGCTCGTTGAGCGTGGAGAAATTGATCGTCGGCGGCAGCATACGATGGCGCAACGCCAGCAACACTTTGATCACGCCCGAAACACCGGCGGCGGTTAGCAGATGGCCAATATTGCTTTTGACCGATCCTAAAGCGCAGTAGCCCTGCTTCGCGGTATATGGACGGAACGACTCCGTTAAAGCCTCCACCTCGATCGGGTCCCCTAATGCAGTACCCGTACCATGAGCTTCTATCAGAGAGATCGTCTCCGGGTTGATCCCAAAGCGTTCATAGACCTGCTTTTGTAAGGTTATCTGCGAACTCACGCTGGGCGCCGTAATACCATTCGTGCGGCCGTCCTGATTCACCCCCCAACCTCGCAACACACCGTGGATTAGATCTTGATCGCGCACCGCATCCGTTAAACGCTTCAGCAGCAGGACACCAACCCCTTCTCCTGGCACAAAACCATCCGCCCGCGCATCGAAAGTGAAACAGCGTCCGACTTTGGATAGCATGCCTGCGCTGCTGGTCATGATGTGCATATCCGGCCCCGCCAATACACATACACCGCCGGCGAGAACTAAGTCACTTTGTCTGAGCATTAAGCTGTCGCATGCCTCAGCGATGGCCACCAACGACGATGAACAAGCGGTGTCAATCGCCAGGCAAGGACCCTTCAAATTCAGAAAATAGGCGATTCGGGCCGACAAAATCGACGACGCACTCCCCAGCAAGCCCTGGGCGGTAAGTTCACTGCCATCACCCACTCGACCATAATCGCTAGCGCCACAACCCACATACACACCACAGCGGCTATTTGACAAAGTTTGGGGATTGATGCCTGCGGCCTCGATACAATTCCAGCTATGTTCCAAAAACAGGCGTTGCTGAGGATCCATCCACTGTGCTTCGGCCGGTGAAATGTTAAAAAATAACGGATCGAAGCACTCTGCTTCCTCCAAGACCCCCATCCATTTGCTGTACGTCCGACCTGGGATAGCCGGGCGCGGATCATAGTACTCCTCGATCGGCCAGCGCTGCGCAGGCACTTCCGACACGCAATCCCTACCCTGCACGAGGTTATCCCAAAATTCTTCTAGGTTTTTTGATTTTGGAAAGGCTCCCGACATTCCTACGATGGCAACACCCTCTTGCTGCGGTATTGGCTGAACAACGGCCGCACCAACGGTATGATGGTGCTCTGGTGCCACCAGCACGCTCGCTGTTTGAGTTGGAACCTCATCGTGCGATTCGCCTGGCAGTATCGATGTTCCAAGTAACGGGTTTTTAGCGTTGTCCGAGTTGCTCTCCGCTAGAGGATTAAAAGGCGTCGATCGATCTGTTGTATCGCCAACTGTTGGCTGATGCACTGGCGCACTCTGCACGCTCAGGCCCAGCGACGACAGATGCTCCGCTAGGCACTGGATGGTAGGATAGTCATACAGGCGTGTCACCGGCAATGATAGGCCAAAAGATTTATTGATCGCTTGGACCCATTCCACGCCGGTGATCGAATCCAGTCCAAGTTCAGCAAACGGATGATCTGCATCGATGTCGGCGTGCTCCAGATACAATACTTCAGCGAGACTCCTGGTCAGTTCTGCCGCCAAGATTTGTGGCGATGCGCAGCGACTACTGCTGACACCGCTTAATCCTCTAGCCGCCACCGGTAAAGGTGTTATCTCATCGGCTGTGCCATCATTCGCTACTCGTGTGCACTGAGCGCTGCTAAGCGGGGACAGCACCTGGTTGAGCAGCTCAACCTCAAGCGTTTGCAACGCGATGCCGCTTGGCTTATCCGTCACACTCTCTGCACTAAGCAGAATTCCGGGCCTATCCGCCAACTGCACTCCCGCCGATACGACCGGCTCACCTCGCACCACCTGATCCTGCGCCGTCGTCGGCGCCCAGTACCGCTCCTTAGCAAATGGATAGGTTGGGAGACTGATCCGCTTTGGTTTTGTTTGACCGTATAACTGCTCCCACGCCACCACCAGCCCCTGCACCCACAGCTCTGCCAGCTTACCTATTTTGCGGCGGGCCAGCCACTTACCCATGGCTTCTTGCAACTCCTCATCAACCCGGAACACCGACAAGATGCCCTGCTCGTGCTTGAGCTCGCCTTGATAGGTGTCCGCGCCAGTCGGCTTACCTTGCGCATGACGTAACAACCGCTCTTTGAGTACTTCGACCGTGCTGACCACCCATGCCACTCTGACCCCCAGCGCCTCGCGCCCCACCTGCAGCGTATACGCCAAGTCGGCCAGATTCACCTCAGCCTGGCGCTCCAGGTACGCCAGCAACTGCTGCGCCTGCTGCCTTAGCTGCGCCTCGTTTCTGGCCGATAGGACCACCACCACAGGTCCACTGAATACCATCGCTGGCCTGTGTGGCGCCACATACTCCTCAACGATGACATGCGCATTGACCCCACCAAAGCCAAACGAACTGACCCCGGCGCGCCGCGATAATTCCTGTCCCTGCCGATCCCGTAAGGCTTCCCAGGCTTGCGTTTGCTGCACCACATAAAACGGACTGCCGTCCAACGCAAGCAACGGATTCAGCTCTTCGCAATGCAAGCTTTTGACTAAGGTCCGGTGTTGTAGCTGCAGTAGAACCTTAATCAGGCCCGCCATCCCCGAAGCCAGTTCCAGGTGCCCAATATTGCTCTTCACCGAACCTAAGCCGCAACGCTGCTCGGGTTGCTCTGAGGACAGCTCTGCAAAGGCGCTCTTAAGCCCTTGCACTTCGATCGGATCCCCTAACGCGGTACCCGTGCCATGCGCCTCAATATAGCTGATGGTGCCAGGTTCTACCCCGGCTTGTTGCAGTGCGGCTTTGATCAGATCCGCCTGGGCTCGTGGGTTTGGCGACGTCAATGAATTGGCCCGCCCACCATGGTTCGTGGCACTGCCCTTCAGCAAACCATAAATATGGTCTCCATCGCGCTCGGCCGCCGACAGCGGTTTGAGAAACAGCATGCCCACCCCCTCCCCGCGCACATAGCCATCAGCCTGCGCGGAGAAAGTCTTGCAGCGTCCATCCGGGCTCAACATGCCCGCCTGGGTAAAACTCTCGTGCATGTCCATTGACAACAGGGTATTCACCCCGCCTACCACCGCCTGCGCGCACTGCCCGCTGCGTAGTAGTTCTAGCGCTCGATGCACCGCGACCAGCGAACTTGAGCAAGCCGTCTCGATCGGTTCACTCGGCCCATGCCAGTTCAACCAATAACTCATCCGGTTGGGTCCCATTGATCCTACCAGTCCCACCGCGCTATAGCCGGCCACCGTCTCGCCCGCGTGCGCCAGCAAATTGCCATAACCGCTACCGGCGGCAGCCCCGACCAGCAGTGCCGTAGCGCTGCCCGACAGGCTCTGCACTGAATAGCCGGCATCCTCAATCACGCGGTACACAGACAGCATCAGCAGTCGCTGCTGTGGATCCATCGCTTGCGCTTCGCGCGGCGAAATACCAAAAAAGAGCGGATCAAATTGGTCTATATTTTCGATCACACCGGCATGGCAAATCGCCGGCGCTGACCCACGGCCCCAGCGGTTGGCTGGCAATGACCCGATGCTGTTCCGCTCGGCCAGTAGGTTAGCCCACAAGGCATCGATATCCT
Organism: Mycoavidus sp. HKI; assembly: GCF_020023735.2. NCBI lineage: Bacteria > Pseudomonadati > Pseudomonadota > Betaproteobacteria > Burkholderiales > Burkholderiaceae > Mycoavidus > Mycoavidus sp. HKI. The sequence goes on along the minus strand of NZ_CP076444.2, from coordinate 989,388 downwards.
CAGCTTGCGGGAAACATCCGCTCATACCGATCACCGCGATCGGCTCGACCCGGCTCGGCCCGTACTCACTCGCCTCACTCCTGAGCGGTGCCGCTGCAAGGCGTCCTCGCCGATGCCTACGGGTGGATGCAAACGGCTGAGACAGAGCGCTGCCATGCGGACGGATTGGCGTCGCCACTGTTGCGGTAAACACCGGTGCCAGCACCGCTTGGTGTTCCCGCGCCAGATAGCCCGCCAGCGCTGCAATCGTCGCATACTCGAAGAATATCGTTGGACTCAGGGCCAAACCGTATTTCTGGTGCAATACGTTGCCGAACTCCGTCAGCGCGATCGAATCAAAGCCAAATTCGCTCAGCGCGGCATCGCGCTCCAACTCTTCGCGCGCAATTTTGAGTTGCGCCGAGATTAATCCTGTCAACCCATGCTCTATTTGTGACTGCAATTCCTCAACTGCAACTGGGTTATCCGCACTTCCCGTCACCGTTGGCAGTCGCCGCGCTTGGCAAGCCACTTGCAACTGATGCAGCACGCGGGCCACGGCACCATAGCTCACCACCACGTGCGCGGCACTCTGTGCCAGCGCTTGACACAGCGCAGTGACGCCCGCAGCACTCGGCATCGCTTCCAGCCCAGTGTCCCGTCGCAGCCGCTCTTGGGCCGCCGGATCTAGCTGCATACCGCCTTCGGCCCACAACGGCCAACTCACCGATACGGTGCGACCTTGGCACTTTCCCTGCGCCACTAGGCTTGTTCGGTACTGCGCATAGCTGTCCAAGAAGCCATTCGCCGCCGCATAATCGGTCTGCCCCACGTTGCCCCACACACTCGCTACTGACGAGCACAGTACCAACCAGTCCAACGCCACCTCTCGCGTCGCCTGATCCAACGCTATCAAGCCCATCACCTTCGGCGCCAGCACCTGCTGTAGGGTCGCGCTGGTCTTCTGTGCCAGCAAACCGTCGTGCAATATCCCAGCGCTATGGATCACGCCGTTCAATTGCCCGTACTGCGCCGTAATTTCTGCCACTAAAGCGGCCACAGCTACGGCGTCACTCACATCCACGGCGCGATATGCAACCCGCGCGCCCATCGTCTGTAATTCCTCCAGCACACGCTCCTGCGCCAGCTTTAACGCGCCACGCCCAGTCAACACTAACACTGGATGGCGGACCTGCTGCGCTATCGCCCGCGCGAACACTTGCCCCAGCCCACCCAAGCCGCCGGTGATTAAGTAGACACCCTGGTCACGCCAGGGTAGCGTCACCTCTTCGTTGTCCAATGGTGCAAAGTCCCAGATCTCTCGTTGCCCATTAACATACCGCACCATTGCAGAAGGGGATGCCGCCTCGGCTCGCAATCGTTGCGCCAAGACCGGCATCGACGCCCCCGCCTCCACCGCTACCACCTGGCACACCAACAACCGGTACTCTTGCTGCGCACTCCGCAGTAATCCACCTAGCCCCTGCAGCACCAAGCCTTCACCTTCGCTGGGGACAACCAGTTGTAGCAACAGCGCCTTATCCGGATGGGCTGCCCCCTCTTTCTGTAGCCATGCCAACAATTGCATCGCATACGCCGTATAGCGCTGCGCCAGTGTACCGCTTCCGGTTAACCCCACGCACTGTGCTGCAGGCAGCGCAGCAGTAAGCTCAGCAATCCTCTCTGGCTGATCTTGGCCCACTTCACACAATAAGATCCCGTGCCTCTCATAGATCGGTGCGACCGCCTGTTGTACAGGGGCTTGCGCCGTCCACTGCGGCGCTAACAGGACCGTCTGAGGCGCTGCGACCTCTTGCTTAATGGCCTCATGCACAGGAATCGCGCCATGCATAGGTCGTGTACTGAAACCACTTAAACGTAGCGCTACCCGCCCATTGGCATCAACGATGTCAATATCGAGCTTGCGCACAGCCGCACTGTCGCCTACTCCTGGCCGTACCACTGCCCACGCCGGCATCGGCAACTCCCCCCATTGCCTCACCTGTGCTACCGCGAAGGGTAGCGTCAAGGGTGCATCAGTCTTATTTTGCGCCAGCCCCACGCTTGCCTGCAGCGCCCCATCCAACACATTTGGCGCCCAGACATAACCGGCTGGCGCATCTGCTGTCAAGCGCAAGGCGCCTACCGCAACCTGATCGCCTAGCCACAATTCTTTTAAAACCTGGAAGCTCGGACCAAAATCTAACCCCTGTTGCGCAAACTGTGCATAACACACCTCCCCCGCCACGGTCCGCTCACAGTTTGCCCGCACTTCCTCTAGATCCACCTGCGGTACTTCACCTACCGCCACCCATTGCGCCCACCCCCGGCTATACACAACGGCTTCATCCCCACTATCGCTGTAGATTTCAAAGCCAATCCGGCCGTCTTCCTGGCTCTCTAAACCGATATGGACTTCCCGTGGCTGGGCTACCACCAATGGGCGTAGCCACATCACCTCCTGCAACATCACGGTCTGTCCTACCTCGCCATGACTCGCCAACGCCACCGCCGCGCGCGCCCACTCCAATTGGGCAGCTCCAGGCACAATACGCTGACCTTGCACCACGTGGTCGTGCAGGAAAAATTCCTTGCCGGTCAGCGTCGTACTAAAACGCTGTTGGCTCAAATCTGACGTATTCCGGTGCAGCAACGGATGTAATTGGCGTTCTAACCCATTTGACACCACCCGTGTCTGCCCCCAGTACCGCTCCTTCGCAAACGGATAGGTCGGAAGGCTCATCCGCCGCGGCTTGGTTTGACCATATAACTGTCCCCACTCCACGGCCAGTCCCTGCACCCACAACTGCGCTAGCTTGCGCAACTTCTTGGCTCGTATCCATGCCCGTAAAAGAACGTCGGCGTCCTCATCATCTTCAAAGAGCGCCGCGTGCTCGGCGCTCTTTTTCACTTGCCCCGTGAACAATCCAGGCGTCGCCTGACCACGGGTAAATTTGTCGAGCGCATCCAGCATCTGCGCGCGCGATTCCACCACCAACGCCAGCCGATGAACCATCGCCTCGCGCCCTGTCTGTAGGGTGTAAGCCAGAGCAGCAAGATCAAGCTCCGTTTCCCCATCGGCCCACATCTTCATTTTTGCGGCGTACGCTTGCAGCCGCTCCGCTGTCTTTGCCGACAACACGATTAAGACCTGCTGAGGATTCTCCGCCCAGCGCATGTCTACCGACGATGGATAGTCTTCGAGCACCAGATGGGCATTCGTGCCGCTAAAGCCAAATGAACTCACCGCTGCGCGCCGCCGTTGATCTCCCGCCACCGTCCACGGCTTCAAATTAGTGTTGATGTAAAAAGGACTGCCAGCCACTGCGATACGCTCGTTGAGCGTAGAGAAATTAATCGTCGGCGGCAGCACGCGATGGCGCAACGCCAGCAACACTTTGATCACGCCCGCAACGCCAGCGGCAGCAAGCAGATGGCCAAGATTGCTTTTGACCGATCCTAAAGCGCAGTAGTCCTGCTTCGCAGTATATGAACGGAACGATTCCGTTAAAGCTTCTACCTCGATCGGATCCCCTAATGCCGTACCCGTGCCATGAGCTTCGACCAGGGAGATCGTCTCTGGATTGATCCCAAAGCGTTCGTAGACCTGTTTTTGTAAGGTTATCTGCGAGCTCACACTGGGCGCTGTAATACCATTCGTGCGGCCGTCCTGATTCACCCCCCAACCCCGCAGTACACCGTGGATCAGGTCTTGATCGCGCACTGCATCCGTTAAGCGCTTAAGCAGTAAGACACCCACCCCCTCTGCCGGCACAAAACCATCCGCCCGCGCATCGAAAGTGAAGCAACGTCCGACTTTCGATAACATGCCTGCGCTGCTGGTCATGATGTGCATATCCGGTCCTGCCAACACACATACGCCACCCGCAAGAACTAAGTCGTTTTGTCTGAAGATTAAGCTGTCGCACGCTTCAGCAATGGCCACCAACGACGACGAACAAGCGGTGTCAATCGCCAAGCAAGGGCCCTTCAGGTTCAGAAAATACGCGATCCGGGCCGACAAGATCGACGACGCACTTCCCAGCAGTCCCTGGGCGGTCAACTCGCTGCCATCGCCCACTCGACCATAGCTGCTAGCGCTGCAACCCACATACACGCCACAGCGGCTATCTGACAAAGTTTGCGGATTGATGCCCGCGGCTTCGATACAGTTCCAGCTATGCTCCAGAAACAGACGTTGCTGAGGATCCATCCATTGTGCTTCAGCCGGTGAAATATTGAAAAACAACGGATCGAAGCACTCGGCCTCCTCCAACGCCCCCATCCACTTGCTATACGTTCGGCCCAGCGTAGCCGGACGCGGATCGTAGTACTGTTCAATCGACCACCGCTGCGCTGAAACTTCCGACACACAATCCCTACCCTGCACGAGGTTATCCCAGAACTCTTCTAGGTTTTTTGATTTTGGAAAGGCTCCCGACATCCCTACGATGGCAACGCCCTCCTGCTGCGGTATTGGTTGAATATGAGTTTCGCCTGGCAGCATCGAGGCGCCAAGTAACGGGTTTTTAGCACTGCCTGAGCGGCGCCCCGCTAGAGGATTAAGCGGCGTCGATCGATCTGTTGCATTCCCTGCTATTGGGTGATGTGCCACTGCTGCACTCTGTGCACTTAGGACCATCGGCGACAGATGCTCGGCCAAACGCCGGATGGTGGGATAGTCATACAGCCGTGTCACCGGTAACGACAGGCCAAAAGATTGGTTAATTGACTGCGCCCATTCCACGCCAGTGATCGAATCCAAGCCAAGTTCGACAAACGGATACTCTGTATCAATCTCCGTGCACTCCAAGTACAGTACTTCGGCAAGACTCTTGGTCAGTTCTTCTTGCAAAATTTTTAACGATGCAGGGCAACTGCTGCTCGTTTCTAGCACGGGCGAATCCATTATGTCAGTCGATGTTTCATGATTCGCCAATGGCTCAGCCGGTACGCTTAGGACCATCGGCGACAGGTGCTCGGCCAAACGCCGGATAGTGGGATAGTCATACAGGCGTGTCACCGGTAGCGACAAACCAAAAGATTGGTTGATTAACTGCGCCCATTCCACACCCGTGATCGAATCCAAGCCAAGCTCGACAAACGGATACTCTGCATCAATCTCCGCGCACTCCAAATACAATACTTCGGCGAGAGTCTTGGTCAGCTCTTCTTGCAGGGTCTTTAGCGACGCGGGGCAATTGTTGCTTGTTTGCTCCACGGGTGAATCAGTTGTGTCTCTGCCTGTTTTGTGATTCATCGCTGGCACGTATTGATTGCTCTCTACCGGCGCAGACACATCGTTGCGCAGGTCAGTCCCAAGCGTACACAATGAAATGCCACTAGGCTTACCCGTCGCATCCTCTGTAGTGGGCCGAATTCCCGGCTTATTAGCCGCCGCGCGCGTCCTCTCCAGTTGCACCGCCCCCGGCACGACCTGCTCGTCGCCCACCACTGGATCCGGTACTGCCGTCAGCACCCAGTATCGTTCTTTGGCAAAGGGATACGTTGGCAGGCTGATGCGCTTTGGTTTTACTGCACCGTATACGTGTCCCCACTCTACCTCTAGCCCTTGTGCCCACAACTGCGCCAACTTATCAAGTTCGCCTTTGGCAAGCCATGCTGCGATGATTTTTTGCTGATCTTCGCCGACTTGAAACATCGCCAGCGTTTCCTGGCTGCGCTTGAGCTCACCCTGGTATATATTTTCCTGAGACGCCTTGCCTTGCGCATAGCCCAACAACCGTTCCTTTAGCTCATTGATGGACCTCACCACAAGCGCTAACCGAACGCCCAACGCCTCACGCCCCACTTGTAGCGTATACGCTAGGTCGGTTAGATTTGTCTCAGCATGGTGTTCCAAGTACGACAACAACTGCTGCACCTGGTCCCGCAGCCGCTCTTCATTTTTGGTCGATAGCACCACCACCACGGGCCCACTCACCTCGGTCGGCGCTCTCTGAAGCTCAACGTACTCCTCAACGATGACATGCGCATTAGTACCGCTAAAACCGAATGAATTAATGCCCGCCCGCTTTAGCCCAACTGGCCAGGCCTGAGTTTTCGCGACGACCTGCACCGGCAGGCGCTGCCAAGGAATATACGGGTTCGGTGTCTCAAAATGCAACTGTGCTGGAATCACTCCATGCTGCATCGATAGTACGGTTTTGATCAGTCCGGCAATCCCCGCCGCCGCTTCTAGATGGCCCATCACACTCTTGAGCGAGCCGATCAAAAGAGGCTGATCGGCTGACCGCCCGGCCCCAAGTACTTGGGCAGCAGCCATGACCTCGATCGGATCGCCTAGTTTGGTACCCGTACCATGCGCCTCCAAGTAACCGATCTCGTGCGGCGCTAATCCCGCCTGAGCTAGCGCGGCTTCAATCACCGCCTGTTGCGCTAACTGGTTCGGCGCAGTTAAGCCACTGCTGCTACCATCCTGATTAATGGCGCTGCCCCGGATCACTGCCATGATCGGGTCCTCATCGGCCTGCGCATCTGATAAGCGCTTTAAAACCACCGCCGCACACCCTTCCCCTCGCACATACCCATCTGCTGACGCATCGAACGTTCTGCACCGCCCATGAGGGGAGAGCATGCCGGCCTGTTCGTAAGCCAGAAACCGCTTGTCATCGAGTAACAGATTGACCCCAGCCGCCAAGGCCAGAGTGCACTCCCCACCTAACAGACTACGGCATGCCGTGTGCACGGCTACCAGCGATGAGCTGCAGGCGGTATCAATACTGAGTGCCGGACCCTGCCAATCAAAGAAATACGAGAGCCGACCTGCCGCCACCGAACACGCATTACCGGTGGCAAAGTGGGCGTTGATGTCCGCCTTGCTGCCATTGCGCGCAATCACATATTCATAGTCACTGCCCATCATGCCTACGAAGACTCCACTACGTGTCCCACGCAGCATGGCTGGCGCGATCGCCGCAGATTCCAGTGCTTCCCAAGCGACCTCTAACAACAAACGTTGCTGTGGATCCAATAATTTCGCTTCACGCGGCGAAATACGAAAGAAACCCGCATCGAAGCACTCTACCTCGGCCAGGAAGCCTGCCTGCCAACGACATGGCTCTGCTTGGCTCCCCCACAGCAACTGCCGGTGGGCGGGCAACGCACTCACCACATCACGCGCCTCCAGCAATTCTTGCCAAAGCTGGGCTGGGTTGTTCGCTCCATCCGGCAGGCGGCAAGCCAACCCAATGATTGCGATGGCTTGATCCTGGCGGCTGGACTCCCGCCCTGGGCCATCACTCGCTGCATGTGTCGCACGTGCTGGGACTATGCTTGCCTGCGGCTCTGGAGTCGCGGATGTTTGCGGCATTGATTGAACGGTTGTCTGCGCTACCGGCTGAACCGCGACCTGAGCCATAAAGTACCCAATGATCGCCTCAGGCGTTCCATAGCTAAAGAAAAACGTCGAGGGTAACGACTCTCCCATGCGAGTACTCAGCCGCCTTCTTAATTCAAGCAATTCCAGTGAACTGAGCCCCATCTCCATCAGCGGTGCCTGGGGATCATAGGCTGTGGCCCGTTGACTGCCCAATACCTCTATCACAGCGCTGCGCACGATCGGCTCAACCTGATTGACAGCTAGCGTAGTATCAGTCGATACCGCTTGTGGGCCTGCGGTTTCAACAACCGTCTTCTGCTCAGAGCGCAAGCGATATTCAATTAAAACCCCAGCCCCTTCGTTATCTGTGTCTCCCGGCCTAAACCCCGGTAGCACTTCGCGTATCACTGCACCATGCGAAGCATGGAAATGCAGCATCGGATCAATCAATTGGCCCTGTTCGTCGCGTAACTCAATATACTGATCGAGGCTGTACTCCGCCTGATACTGACTATAATGAGCGCAACGTGTGACACCCACGATAGCCTCTACACCGTCAAGCAGCGAGCCATAGACCAGCATCAAGTCAAGCAGCGCATCACTGAACCCTCGTCCATGCATCTCGGGCGCAACAAATAATCCTAACAGCTGCACATAGCGGCCTTCTGCTTGGCATAAGCGCCCGACTTCGGCATAGTCTATGCTGCGCAGTGCTGCGACAGAATCAATGCGCTGCGTATACAACACAGCCGCAATCTTTCCGTCAAACTCCAGCACCATTTGCTGCTGCGGAACATCACACACTCGCCGCTTTATTTCCGCTGTGGAGATACGCATAGCGCTTGGCTCGCACATCCGGTTAAGGTGCTTGAGGCGAGATAGATCGGCTCGTACTGGATGACGAATCGTATAAGGCTGGGGGATTAAACGATGCAAAGAGAGGCGGGTAAAGTTCTGCCCCTGGGGAAAAGTGCGCGACAGGCCCGATTCAGGAAAGAGGCCAACTTCAGCCGCCGCCATTAAAAAAACCGAAGCCTCTACCAGTTGCTGACCAGAAAACGCTTTTAAAGCATCAAAATGAGCGCTGTCTGTCATATTCCCCAGGCACTTAACGGTATTCGGCCGCAGACAATGCGCCTCTAGTGAGAGCAGTCCAAAGCGGGAGATGGCCAGGCGCCAGCGGCGCAGATGCTCAACCAATCCCTGTACTGCGTGGGCAGGTTTGATTTCACTGCCATCAGACGCTACGTACACACCGGTATACTCCAAATCCTCTCGTCGCTGAACCGCCCTCTTATCCTCAAGTGATAGCAACGGGCGCTCATGGTCTAAAAACGCCCGCACATGCAAAATGTTTTCTGAATCTTCGATGCCCGCAGCGGCTAAATCAGCGATCAATTGTTGCGGGTCTCCGATACTTCCCCGCACCAGTAAGTGTGGTAACCCAGCCAACATTTTTCCTGTCGCTTCGAGTGATAACGCGTTGTCGTCTGCGCCGATCAGCGTGAGTGGATACTCCGCCAATGCCCGCCCCCGCGCTGAACGCATTTTGATAAGCTGGTAGATTCTGAGCAGTAAACTCCCGTCACCGCATCCCATATCCACGATGTAACGAGGTTGCGTAGCTAAAGGGGGGTGATCGAAGATGCGTAGAATGAGCGTGTCAAGCTCAGCAAAGTGGCTTTGATGTTGCACGCCACTGGCAATGGCATGTACCGTACGGTCGACATGCCATTCATGTTCCTGCTCATCTTGGCCAAAGATGGCCTGAGCTTCGCCGAACAATAAATCATCAAGATGACGAAGCATCGGTGTGTAGGACACCACCGTACCCAAAGCACCACTATTCGCCAGCAACGCCCGGCCACTCGGCGTTAACTGAAAACCTGCCGCCTCAATGTGCCCCCAGCCACGCTGAATGAACACGGTTTGCACCGCGTGTAACGCAGCCACTGATATGTCGCTTGGCTGCGTTTGTGCCAATACGTCACTGCCCAATGTGTGCAGATACGCTAGCAATGGCGTCAACAAAGCGCCGTCCAAGAGACTCGCCACCATTGGCTCGACTCCGGGCCAACTAGCGTTACAGCGATCTAGCCAGCGCAGTAAGTATTCGGACTGCTCAGATTGTTCAATCGCTAGCGCTTGCACCAGCGGTAGTTGCGCCAACTCCTCTAAATCGCTCGGCAACTGCCGTGCCAGGCAAGCACCTGCAACCACTCCATATCGGTCCGCTTCAACCCACTCCACCCAACCTAATTCATATAAGAGCCGCAGACCCGCATGCAGATGCCCAGCATTGCCTCGGTAGCGTGATGCCAGCTTCTTAAGCGTCATCGGTCGGGCTGACATCGCCTCCCAAACTCCGTGCTGGACGAAGCTAGCAATCACATGTGAAGCAACCCATCCATTCGCCAACCCATTGATGACGTCTAGCATAATGACTCCCCCTAAAACGTTATATTTTGTTATATGACGCCTCGCCACATAGGTGACGGGCTAGGTTAATCTTAAGACTTGAAAGCGACAGATATCATAAGCAAATTTTATCCGGCATGCATCTCTTTTTATTTTATTGGCCCCAGCCCTTGGCTCCTGCTGGAGATATATTCCGCGTAGTCCTACGGAGTTTCATCAAGCTAGTTCGAGAATCTTTTTTATTTTTTAAATTGAGGTCGCCGCTGAGTACGCTAAGTGAGTAGAGAAAAAAACAAACCGTACGAAATTAGGTTAACACTGAACCTAACCACGTCCATACCAACGGGCCAGCCAACGATAGCCAGACCAATCCACACAAACACAGGGCGATAAAAACAGAGGCACTCGCAAAATCTTTCGCTTGTTTGGCAAGTGGATGTCGCTCTAGCGAAATACGGTCAACAGCCGCTTCAACAGCAGAATTAAGCAGTTCAAGACTTAATACCCAAAGTATCGAGGCAATCAACATCAGCCTTTCAACCATCGTCACGGGTAAAACAACTGCAAGTGGAACCAGCATAAGGGCCAGTATCATTTCTTGGCGGAAGGCGCTTTCCTTAAGCAGCGCATCGCGAAGGCCGCACAAAGAATATTGTAGCGCATGCCAGAGACGGGCAAACCCTCGGTGCTTTTGATCAGAATTATTCATTGACTTTTGCTCCTCTAGGTTGCGCATTGGCGCGCTGCACCCCTTGCATCACTTGATAACGCGTATACCAATCAGCCAATGCCAACCATGCTCGCGCTTGCCGGCCTTGCTCTTGTAACAGAGGTGTCGAATCTGCACTTGCTGCTAGCGCAGTCTGAGAAACATCCCAGTCAAAAGCAGACGGATGTCTGCCAACAAAGGGCAATAAAGCGCCTTCTCGACTGAATAACGACTCAAAAGCCACGATCGCATACTGGTTTTGTGACGGCACCTCAGCAAACAGGCTGTCGCCAAAATGCGGATACACTGCGTCCGACAAGGCAAGATGATAAAGGCTCGGAAAAATATCTCGGTGACCGGCATAGCGGCTAGGATCAGGTTTAAAGCTGGGTCGATACGCTTGCGGCACACGAAAGTAGGCAGGAACGCGATACAAGTCTTTACTATCGGTTGGTTGGCGATAGTGCAACAAGGCGCGCATATTATGATCCCCTGTTGCCGCCACCAGCGTCTTCTCATTTAAGGCTGAATGACTAATGCGGTCAAGAAATAAACCCAGTTGATGATTCGCATATTGGTAAGTCCAAACCATTTTCTGAGCGTTCTGCGTATCGGCAGAAAAATGGGGGGCCATCTTAGAGAGCTCGAGTGCTAACGGCTGATAATGATCCGGTGTTTGATGAGGGGGATGATTAGTTGTCGTTAACAAAAAAAGAAAAACTTTCTCCCCGCGCGCTTCGCTATCTTGCAAAAGATCATAAGCAAAGTGGAATAAATATTCATCATAGATACCCCATACATTACGTTGCGCATCAGGGTAACGTTCAATAATGTTACCCATATCGTAGACTTCATCAAAGTACTGATGCTTCATCACGCGGCCAATCGAGCGCCACGCATTGCTGCCGCCATACAGAAATAAAGTACGATAGCCCTGCTCTTTAAAGGGTTTTGCTGCCGCCGCTGGATAACTCATAAAGCCATAGCTGCCTTGCGTCAATGGCGTCAAGGGTGAATTGAGCAGAAGTGCTTCTAAGGTTGGGTGAGTGCCTAATTGGGCTGAGAAAAAATTATGAAAGAGTGTATCGCGCTCTAAATGCTTTTTTAATGCACCGGTTAGATTGTTTTGCGCCGTATCAAATTTAAGCTGATGCGCCCCCCACGATTCCATCAATGCAAAAACCACATGCGGCGGGTGTGCCTTAACAAATTCATTAGGTGGCGTACGCTGAAAAATAAAGGCCTCTAAATCCTGTCGACTACCTGACTTTGCCCCGAGCGTATGAGCCACCTCTTCGAGTGAATGGAAACCATAGACTGCCAATTGCCGAGTTGGATCATCAGTGCTTATATGAATTTGCTGACGCCGATCTTTAACCGCATCGTAGAGTGTTTGCCAGGCATTGCGGACCAAATCATTAATGAAAGGGTTGGCACACACCACGGCATCCTGATCGCGCAATGGAAATTTGCCTAATTGGCCACGAGCAAAAAATACCAGCGCCAGTAAAGTGATCAGCACCACCGCAGGCGCCCGCCAGCAGAACTTTATGACGCGTGCAACGCTCTGCGCTCCTCTCGCCCAGCCAAAGGTCAAGCGCGTTTGCACCCAGGTTAATGCGATCACCATCAACCATGCCCAAACAACGGGATAATCACTCCAAATCGCCGCTATGACGCCATGCGTATCATCCTCATACAAGCCGAAGAGAATCGGCGTAAACGGTGTCTTATAGAAACCATAATAAAAATATTGGCAAATGGCGGCAAAATTGGTAGCGAAAAACAATGCGATCACCATCGCTCGCTGCACATAGCCCCCTATTTTGCGCGAAAATTTTGGCACGGCGATTAGACTCGCTAATACAAAGCATACGAGCAATCCGGTCGCCAACATTTTGAAATCAAAACGCGCGCCCATCCAAAAGGCTCGCACCAACTCTTTACACTGCTGTCCAATCAAGCTTGGGTCGCCATAGCTCAACAACTGAGCGATACGAAAGCCAGTAAAACTTAAAGTACCCAAAATGAGCACGGCCCATACGGCGCGAGAAAAACTTAAAGTTGGCATAAAGTGAATGTATTTAATAGACGACTTCGACTGCGGTTGCCCAATCCTCGGCTTGCAACCCAAGCAGCAGTTCATCCGCTGGTTTGACGCGCCATTTATCCCCGAGCGTGAATTCGCTGCGGATCGCTTGGTTACTGTAATCGATCAGCACCGGCAGGCTAGCCTTGGAATGGTCTTTCTTGGGGGCGCCATAGGCGCGGCTGACCGGCTGCTGTATGCCATTGCTTGGCGCACTTAGATCGCTCGATACCCTGTACGATTGCAAGAGTTCATGCAATCTAAGTAGCTTGACTTGGTCGCTCACCGAGATGCGCAGTGCGCGGGCAAAAGAGCTACGCGCACGCGCTAGGTCCAGTACCGTTTCGGCATTAAAGCGAATACCGCCGGTGAAACTATCATAGCGCGCGTTGCCCATCACCACCAGCAGTTCATCTTCTTTAAAAAGCTCACGGTTTGCTTCATAGAGCTCATTAAACACGGTCACTTCACATTGTGCGGTGCCATCATCAAGCATCACAATCAGCATTTTGCCGCGCTGCGTAAGCTGCGTGCGCATACTGCTAATCACACCGGCCACCAGTTTCTCCCGCCCTTCCTGCAAGTTATTCAGTTTTTGTTTAACAAAACGGCTGACCTCGCGGCGATATGCATCAAACAAATGCCCTGATAAATAAAAGCCCAAGGCGGCTTTTTCTTCTTGCAATACGCGCTTTTGTGGCCAGGCGGCTTCAGCCACCAACTCACACCCATCGGCAAGCTCAGTGTGGTCGAATAAACCTGCTTGCAACGCATGCGCGCAACGCTGCTCGGCAGCTTCTAGCGCCAGCGATACCGAGGCCAATAACTGCGCACGATTGGTCTGTAACGAATCGAACGCGCCAGCGCGAATCAATGCTTCAATCGTGCGGCGATTCACCATCCGGCGGTCAATCCGCAAACAAAAATCAAACAAATCGGTAAACGGCTGTTCAGCACGCGCGCGCAAAATATCTTCGATAGCGCTCTGCCCGCTTCCCTTGATCGCTCCCAGCCCATAATGAATCATGCGCGCCGGCTGGCCAGCGGCCGCCGCCGGCTCAAAACGATAGACTGAGCGATTAATATCAGGCGGCAATACGGTTAACTGATTGGCCAGGCAGTCTTCAAATAAAATTTTGATTTTATCGGTGTCATCTAGGGCAAGGCTCATATTAGCTGCCATAAATTCAGCCGGATAATGCGCTTTTAGCCAAGCTGTGTGATAGGCAAGAAGTGCATAGGCGGCAGCATGAGATTTGTTAAAACCGTAACCGGCAAATTTTTCCATCAAATCGAAAATTTCATCGGCTTTCTCGCGCAACAACCCATTTTGCGCCGCACCTTCCCGAAACAACTCACGATGCTGCGCCATTTCTTCGGGTTTTTTCTTACCCATCGCGCGGCGTAATAAATCAGCGCCGCCTAATGAATAGCCACCAATGATCTGCGCCATCTGCATCACCTGCTCTTGATAGACCATAATGCCATAGGTCTCTTCAAGCACGGCTTTAACCCGCGGATCGGGATAATCGACTTTCTCGCGGCCATGCTTGCGTGCGCAAAAACTTGGAATCAGATCCATCGGCCCAGGACGATAGAGTGCAACCAGCGCAATAATGTCTTCAAAGCGATCGGGTTGCGCGTCCTTCAGCATCCCTTGCATGCCGCGACTTTCAAGCTGGAACACGGCCACTGTATTGGCTTTTTTTAGAAACGAGAAAGTTGCTGGATCGTTCAATGGCACCTGCGCGAGCGACCACGCAGAACGGCTTGGATCAAGCCGGCGGATATCGCGCTCGGCCCAATCCAAAATAGTCAGGGTAGTCAAACCCAAAAAGTCGAATTTGACCAAACCCACGGCTTCAACATCGTCTTTGTCATATTGGCTAACCACCGCCGCGCTGGGTGCATTCGCATCCAGCAACTCCTGTGCGTTTTGCGCCAGCGGCATATGCTGGGTATAGAGCGGGCAGAAATGCGTGAGCTTGCCAGGGGCAATTAACACGCCACCGGCATGCATGCCAACATTGCGCGTTAGCCCTTCAACGCGCTGCGCCAACTCAAGTAGCTGCTGCACTTCATCTTCATCAGCTAAACGTTGCGCCAGTAGCGGCTCTTCTTTGATGGCATCAGCAATGGTCACATGCTTGCCTGGCTTAAACGGGATCAGCTTGGCGATCCCATCCGTAAAGGTATAGCCAAGATCGAGCACGCGGCCAATATCACGCACCGCAGCCTTGGCTGCCATCGTGCCAAAAGTTGCAATCTGCGAGACGGCATCTGCGCCGTATTTACTCTTCACATATTGAATCACACGATCACGCCCGTGTTGACAAAAATCAATATCGAAGTCCGGCATCGAGACCCGTTCTGGATTGAGAAAACGCTCAAACAATAATTTATAGCGCAGCGGATCAAGGTCGGTAATGCCTAAGACAAACGCCACCAGCGAGCCCGCGCCAGAGCCGCGGCCAGGACCCACCGGCACGCCGTTTTGCTTAGCCCAGTTGATAAAGTCGGCCACAATCAAAAAATAGCCAGCAAAGCCCATTTTGATAATCGTCGTGCATTCAAATTCAAGGCGCTGACAATAAGTCGGCCGCTCGCGCTCACGCTGCGTTGGGTCCTCAAATAATTGCTCAAGCCGCAGTTCAAGCCCTTGTTGCGCTTGTTGCATAAGATAGCCATCAAGCGATAAGTCAGCTGGCGTCGGAAACAGAGGCAATTTGGGCTTACCCAACTCCAGCGTCAAATTGCAGCGTTGAGCAATTTCAATGGTATTCGCTAAAGCCGAAGGCAAATCGGCAAAAAGCTCCACCATTTCAGCCTGAGTGCGAAAGTACTGAGCCTGAGTAAAATGTTTGGCTCGGCGTGGATTGGCGAGTAAATTCCCTTCGGCGATGCAGACTCGCGCCTCGTGTGCGGTGAAATCATCCGGCGTCATAAATTGCACCGGGTGCGTCGCCACCACCGGCAACTGCAACTCAGCAGCCAGCGCTGCTGCTTGCTGAATATAGGCAGCTTCGCCAGGCAGGCCGGCGCGCTGCACTTCGATATAAAAGCCATCCGGAAAAATCCGCGCCCAGCGTTGCGCATGGCGGCGTGCAGCCGCTTCATTACCTACTGAAAAGGCTTGCCCAATATCACCGGAAAGTCCACCCGATAAAGCTATCAGCCCACTCGCCAAACCGCTTTCGAGCCATTCAATTTGGATCTGAGCACGGCCTCGGTGCTGGTTCGTTAACCAGGCCCGGCTTAACAGTTCACAAAGATTTAAATAGCCTTGCCGATCCCGCACCAGCAGCAAAGCTCTGGCTGGCTTATCAATGTCTAGCGGGTTAGTGACCCAAACATCACAGCCGACAATCGGTTTGACGCCAACACTGCGTGCTTTCTGATAGAACTTCACGACCCCGAATAGATTACTCAAATCAGTCAGCGCAAGCGCTCCCTGGCCATCGCTGGCGGCCGCTTTGACGGCATCGTCAAGGCGCGCAATGCCATCAGTAACTGAATATTCGGAATGAAGACGAAGGTGAATAAAGCGAGAATTTTGCATAGTCGCTATTGTACCTAACGCCAGGCCATTGCATGATCTTTGCGCGCTCAATCCATTCGTTAGAGCAGATGGCACCCTAGCGCCGGTCTTTGCATCGTAATGACAATGACAGCACATTCTGTTATGCTCACCGCTTGTTTTTTGCCTGGCTAGCCATGCCTTTGCGCCCTAATTAAGCGGCTTCGCAAAAATAATGCCAATCCAAGTTCCTTGGGATAAAGCGCGATACACCTCCTGTCATGAATATCGTTAATCTTGCTGCCTACCGTTTTTTTACCCTCCATTCACCCGCACAATGGCGTGAGCCCATTCGCTCACGTTGCGATGAGCTCGGCTTGCGCGGCACCATTTTACTAGCGCCTGAAGGGATTAATCTGTTTGTCGCTGGCCCACGCCCTGCTGCTGACGCTTTTATTCAATGGCTGCGTGAAGCCCCTCTCTTTGAAGGTCATTTAGCGGATCTACAGTTCAAAGAAAGCCTATCCGCTAAACAGCCGTTTCGGCGGATGCTGGTTAGATTAAAAAAAGAAATCATCACCATGCACACCCCAGCCATCCAGCCTGGCCAGTCCCGCGCACCCGCAGTGAGCGCGCAGACACTCAAGCAATGGCTTGACCATGGTCAGGACGATAACGGGCGCCCAGTTGTAATGCTGGATACGCGTAATGAATTTGAAACCGATCTCGGCACTTTTGCCGGCGCATTGGATTACCGGCTCACTAAGTTCAGCGAATTTCCTGCCGCCATTGAAGCACATCGTGAGGACTTCACTGGCAAAACCGTGGTGTCATTTTGCACCGGCGGTATTCGCTGCGAAAAAGCTGCATTACATATGCAAAATATTGGTATTGAATCTGTCTATCAGCTAGAGGGCGGCATTCTCAAGTATTTCGAGGAAGTCGGGGGCGCGCATTATAACGGTGATTGTTTTGTGTTTGATCAGCGCACAGCGTTAAATCCAGAGCTTAAGCCAACCGCTACGCTACAATGCTTTGGCTGCCGCGCCGTGCTGACTCCTGAGGCCCAACGCTCACCCCATTATGTACCTGATAAACATTGCCAGCATTGTTATGACAGGCGGGCAGCTGCCTAAAGCAGTAAAGTCACAATGTATCAATTTTAAATCGCTGTTGACATTGGAAATACGTTACCGTTTCAACCTCATATGCCATTGGAGGAGGCTTTTTCTGTACATATGACGTATCTGCACATATAATGAACTTTATTGTTCATCTACTGTGTATTTAAATGCGCCTACGGGAATTAATGATTGCCCTAGAACACTGGGATACTACGGGCGTCTGGGCCTTTCCATCCAACACCTTGAAGCTACTCTTCCCAGGCGACGACCGGGCTCGACTGAAAGCGCTTTCGACGCATCAGAACAGCGGGCTAATTGTCCGGGTGGCGCGCGGGCTTTATATCAATCCGCGAGCACGCTGCTTACCCGACGACCTGCTCGCCGCCCTAGTCCCTTTTCTTCGACCGTGGGACCTGAACTACCTGAGCATGGAATCAAGGCTATCCGAAGCCGGCTGGATCTCTCAGATTCCTTCCCGCCTCACGCTGATGACAACAGGCCGGTCCCAAACTTTCCGGACGCCATACGGGGTCCTGGAATTCGTACACACAGCACGCGGGCTCTCGCATTTGCGGCCACATCTAAACTGGGACGGGCGGCGGCGCATCTGGATTGCGACCCTGGACTGTGCCCTACGCGACCTGCGCAGAGTGGGCCGTAGCCTCGATCTCGTGACTGAACCCACCTAAGAGCCTTATGAACATGCGCACACAAAGTGACCTTCTGCAGTTGGCCGGCCGATATGCGACGGAACGCCGCGTTCCCGTTAATACAATTGTGAAAGAGATTCTACACTATGAAATCCTATACGCGTTGGGTCAGAGCGGCGCGTCCAACGCACTGGCCTTTCAAGGAGGTACCGCCCTACGACTCTGCTATCAAGGCACCAGGTATTCGGAAGATCTCGATTTCGCCGCAGGTACCTCGTTCGATCCGGCAACGATGATGCCATTTGCAGATCTCCTGCAGCGAGAAATCGGCGAGGCCTATGGGTTGGAGGTTAATATCAAAGCGCCAAAGGATCGGCCAGCTTCTGACGGCGTGAACGTAGCACGCTGGAGTGCTCGCGTTCGAGTGCCGCAAGCAGACCCCAGCAACCCCCAAAACCAAGTGATCAACATCGAGGTAGCTAGCGTTCCCGCTCATGATCCTGACCTGGTGGCGGTGGCCACAAACTATCCACATCTGCCAGCACCGCACAAACAAATGCTCATCCTGGCAGAATCAAAGCAAGAGATCCTCGCGGACAAGATCGTCGCACTAGGTGCTTGGCCCTTTCTCAAAGCTCGCGATATATGGGATATTAAGTTTCTGACTGACCTGGGTACCGAACTTGACTTTGATCTCGTTGGCCGCAAGCTGATCGACTACGGCTGGGAAGAAGCGCGATTCAAAGAGTGTCTCAGCGAACAGATTGAAAAACTAAAAACACCCGAGAAGGCTGCCGCTTTTACACAAGAAATGTCCCGCTTCGTTGATGCCACTGTGATCAAGCAACTTGAGAACCCGGCTGTGATTCAAGCCTATCTAAAACGTGCATACGCCCTCGGGGCAAGCACTATTGACCATCCTTTTGCTGCCGCCTCTCAGCAGCCGATATAAAGTATTTCGAGGAAGTCGGGGGCGCGCATTATAACGGTGATTGTTTTGTGTTTGATCAGCGCACAGCATTAAATCCAGAGCTTAAGCCAACCGCTACGCTACAGTGCTTTGGCTGCCGTGCTGTGCTGACTCCTGAAGCCCAACGCTCACCCCATTATGTACCTGATAAACATTGCCAACATTGTTATGACAGGCGGGCAGCTGCCTAAATGATCTCTAGCTTTCGACGGGCTTAGGCAGTGATAGATCCGCTCGTTTTCAAGTGGACTGCAGAAGCTTTTCATCGATGATCGAATCATCCCAGGCCATCACTGCGTATCACAGTTAGCTTAAGGGCTGGCCAGCGCCGGTCAGATTGCATCAACCCTCATCCATGATGAACAGATGTTCCATTTCATGCACATCTGCTGCAGCGATACCCAACGCTTTAGCGCGGGCTTTCCACGTCGCCACTACGGCGAGCACTTTCTGGATGAGCAATGAAGCATCCATATTGCTTAACTTGTAATAGATTGCCGTTTCCAGTAATGCCTCTAACGATGGCTCATGTATGCCTTCGTCTATTCCCAGCACATGTTCATCTTTTTTGACGGAGGGATTCATATCATAGGCCGGCGAAAGTCGCCATCCGCTCGGCGTACGTATAAAGCCATGATTGCGCAAGTGGTCGTCGCGGTTAGCCATTGTAATATTGAATGCGACGCGAACAAATAGCTCGCGGAGATCATCGCCGATGTACGCAGGGCTACCCTGCTCGGAGATAAACTGAGCCAGATCGAGATAAGTTGCGGGCTCCTGGTCCGTTTTGTTGAGCAATGTCATCGCCGACGTAAAAAATCGCCGCGCCCCATTTTCTCGGTCGAAGCGCTTAACCATGAACGTATGGTAGGCGTGACCTAAACGCTGAACACGTGACGGAGGAACGTTGATGCCGCAGGCACTCGCCATGTCATGCAGCAGCTTTTCCCATAAAGCCACATCCTTGTCGTCGTCAGCTGCTGGAAATTTCGCTATCCATAGATCCCGCGCCTCGGAGAGGTTTGCCTTAGGACGCGCTCCGCCTAATGATGCTCCGGGAGCGACCAGTATTTTTAGCCACTGCCGTAATTTAGTCATGTCATCGATTTTTTTTCGAGACAACTCTAAGGCAACGTGCTGCAATTCAGCCAGGCTGGCAATAGGCGGAGCTGCGAGAAGTTCATTAGCAAGAAAGCCTGCGCTGCCCTCAGTGCTAAATCGCAGCGCACCCATGCGCGTATGGTCCTGTACTCCACAGAGAAATTCCCATGCTCGTAGTGTTATTTTTGTCCGACCCGCCTCCTTAGCTTCGATGGTCTCGCGACGTTGCATCAGTACCTGCCCCCATCGATCGGGGCACGAATCCATGAAAACACCAAAATTAGAGTTAACGGGGTAAAAATCGCCAGAATCAAGGGTCAATGCGGGGTCCAGTTGAAACACAACTGGACTTTTTAGCCATTCTTTGTCATAAGTGAAACGCACTCCGTCATGCCCAACCTTATGCAGCGTCCCAATAATCTGAAGCGCTCCAAAAGCCGGGTCGTCCAACCAAACTTTCAGGCTCGGTTGTGATTTTTTCATGGCCATTTTCAGTCCTTGTCATCGACAATAGCGGTACTCACCGCCTCGGCACCAAGCTCCTGCGCCGCTTCGACGTCGACTGAGTGATGCGTATTCCTTTTGGTTCGGATAGAGGATGTCACCGGTGCTCGCTTCCGCTGGGGAAGCTCTGCATCCTGAAGCCGGCGCCCAAGTACGTCGTCGAGAGCTACAGCACCAATATCTTTATCAAGCCCTAACACGACCAGCACCTGAAAATAATTGCCCAGTGTCACAGACGGATTTCCTGCTTCAATTTTGCTTAGTGTCTGGCGAGTCATGCCCGCACGAGCCGCCACCGTCTCGGCGGAAAAATGACGCCGTAGACGAGCGTACTTAAGCCTTTGCCCAAGATCAGCTAAGACTCGTATAGAGTTCGGGTATAACGTTGCGGATGGCCTAGGCATAATGGAACCTATTTTATACAAAAACTTGTATTTTGTTAACTATAGTTAACATTGTTATGGAAAATGGCAATATAAGATCTCTTTTGCATATTATATGGACCAAATCTATAATAGCACAGTTAACGTAAACTATTAAACACATAAAAAATACAATTTGTACACTATAGATTACATTGTGTTATATTTTTTGGTAATTTTTCATAGGCTCTTGGAAGTTGGAGTCAGAGAACTGCGCCGTCGGTTGTCGCCTCTTGATAAAATGGTTGACATGCAGATTTTGAACTAGTACTCTACTATGATCGCTGATCGCCTTGAAGGGTATCGGATGTGTGTAAATCGCACAGGTTTTATAGATTGATGTTATTCATATAATTCTATCGATTCATGATGACCGAAATCAACGTCTTAGCTCCTCCTGCCACTCGCCGCGCATTCAACTCCAACCCGTTTCTAAGGTGGCTGTTTGCTCTCGGATATGTGCTCGCAGCAAGCTGTATACCAACACAGTCTCAGGCTGAATCAAGAGCGCCGGCACCGCAGCAAACCTTCGAGGAAAAGCGTGTCTCACAACGCTATCTGAATAATCCAGCTATCGAGGCTTTTATCAGTGACTTAGTCACACGTCATCACTTCGAACCCAGTGCGCTACGTGCACTTTTTGCGCAAGTTAAATATTCCACCCTATCTGTAAAGCTTGAGCAACAAACACTCGCACCATCCCCCCGCGATTGGCATACGCATCAGTCACGCTTTCTCACAGCAGAGCGCATTAGTGCTGGTGCGCGCTTCTGGCGTACACATGAAGCAACTTTGCGACGCGCGCACCAAGAATTTGGCGTGCCGCCCGAGATTATTGTTGGGATCATTGGCGTTGAGACTTTCTATGGCCGTAATATGGGTAATCATTGTGTGTTAGATGTACTGACGACACTGGCTTTTGACTATCCAACTAAGCCAAACCAGTTGCAACGCATGGCATTGTTTCGCCAAAACTTGGAAGATTTTTTACTCTGGACCCGTGCTGCTGGTCTCGATCCAACTCGCGTTTTAGGCTCTTATGATGGAGGGATCGGTCTTGCGCAATTTATGCCAAGCAGCATTATGCAATACGCCATTGATTATGATGGTGACCAAAAGGTTGATTTATATACAAGCGCTGCCGATGCAATCGGCAGCATCGCCAATTATTTGCACCAACACGGTTGGGAAAGTGGCCGGCCAGTGATTTGGAAAATCGCCTCCGATAACGGTAGCCTGGGTATTGCACAGGCAGAGGCAGATGGGAAAATCGAACCCCGCCGACCGCTGGGGCACTTACTTAAAGCGGGCCTATTGCTCAATGAAACATTCAACACAGAGGCTGAATTAAGCACTCTGGTCAATATCATTGATTTACCCAACGTTAAGCAGCCTACTGAATATAAGCTCGGCCTGCGCAATTTTACTGTGATCTTGAAATATAACCGCAGCTTTTTTTATGCGCTTAGCGTTTATCAACTTGGCCAGCAAGTTAAGCAGTGCTTGCAAATGAGTGAAAAGAAAGAGGTGTAAGCCAAGAATGTGAGCGCTTTAGCGTTACCAGCGGTCATACAAGGGCACCACTTACTTCATTTTTCACTTTGGCTTATAGGGCATGCCGCCCAGTAACGCTGCTAACGGACGTTTTTGTGCTGGCTTAGAATGATGACCCGTGACAGCTTCCGTTTTTGCTTGCAGAGCTGAGTCAGAAGGTTGATAAGGTCGCGTGAAAAAATCGTCCAACTCTGCCGTCGGCCGACCAGCATCGAGCGCAGGCCGCTTGCCTGTTGCCCGCCGTGGGGAAAAATCACGATCGTGACGGTGTGTGCGATTTACTGCGCGCGCCCTCTCAATCGTCAGCGGCTCACGCTCAAGCGGACGCTGAATGAGTTTCTCAATATCCGCTAGGTGTTTGGCTTCATGCGGGCTACACAATGAAAGCGCTTCACCTGAAGCGCCCGCCCGGCCAGTTCGACCAATCCGGTGCACATAATCTTCTGCATTAAAGGGCAAATCAAAATTAATCACCGCGGGCAGCTCAACAATATCCAAGCCACGCGCAGCCACGTCAGTTGCGACCAGCACGTCGATTGCGCCCTGCTTGAAAGCATCAAGCGATTGCATGCGCTCATTCTGGGTTTTATCGCCATGAATGGCTGAGACGACGATACCTTCATTTTCCAGTTGCCGCGCCAGCCGGCTAGCGCCGATTTTGCTATTGCAAAAAACGATCACTTGCCTTAACCCACGCTGGCGAATTAATTGGACCACTGCTGCCTGTTTATCGCCTTCTGCTACTTCGTAAACAATTTGGCGAACATTCGTAGCAGTTGAATTGCGCTGGGCCACTTCGATGGTGACTGGACTGCGTAAATAGCTCGCCGCTAGTTTTTTGATTTCATTTGAGAAGGTCGCCGAGAACAGCAAAGTTTGCCGTTCAGGCGGCAACATATTTGAGATGCGCTGCAAATCAGGCAAGAAACCCATATCCAGCATCCGATCTGCCTCGTCTAAAATCAGTATTTGGACTTGGTCTAATTGGGTATTTTTTTGCTGTATATGGTCCAATAGGCGCCCAGGCGTGGCAATCAAAATCTCGACCCCGCGCCGTAATTCAGCGGCTTGCGGATTCATATCGATGCCACCAAACACGACGGTACTGCGCAGCGCGGTGTGTGCAGCATAGATACACACATTTTTAGCGACCTGGTCAGCTAACTCGCGCGTAGGCGTTAACACCAATGCGCGCACTGGATGCCGTGCTGGCGAAGCGCTGGTGCTGGCGTAAGGCAGCAGCCGTTGGATCATCGGCAACGAAAAACCTGCCGTTTTACCGGTACCGGTTTGCGCCACTCCCATCACATCGTGGCCAGCCAGAATAACGGGAATGGCCTGCGCCTGAATTGGCGTTGGCGTGGTGTAGCCCTGCCCTGCCAGCGCCTTTAGAATATCTGCGTGCAGGCCAAAATGATCAAAACACGGCAAATCTCCGGCATCGGTTTCAGGCACGGATGAAATAAGCGTTTCAGACATCATGGCGTTTTTTTAAAGTAAAGGGCAGATATCGCACCGTGGGTTTGCGCTAGCCCTGGGCATTCAATGGGTTGCAAAAACAGCCGTGGATTACACCACGGCACTTGTGCGCTCGGCCCGACGGCGCTCATTTTCTTTTAGGTTCCGCTTGCGCAATCGAATCGACTGCGGCGTCACTTCGACGAGCTCATCATCTGAGATAAATTCAACCGCATATTCGAGAGAGAGCTGGACCGGCGTCATCAGATCAATATGCTCATCCTTACCCGACGCACGCACATTGGTGAGTTTCTTTTCGCGAATTGGATTCACCACCAGATCGTTATCGCGGCTGTGAATGCCAATAATCATTCCTTCATATAAAGCGTCACCCGGGCGCACAAACATGCGTCCACGTTCTTGCAACTTCCAGAGCGCATAAGCCACTGCAGCGCCGTCATCTTGCGAAATTAGCACGCCATTGCGGCGTTCACCGATACTGCCTTCACGCAGTGGGGCATAAGAATCGAAAATATGGCTGATTAAGCCTGTGCCTCGCGTTAGCGTTAGAAATTCGCTCTGCAAACCAATTAGACCACGTGCCGGCACCCGGTATTCAAGGCGAGTGCGCCCACGTCCGTCAGACGCCATATCTAGCAACTCTCCCTTACGGCGGCCAATTTCTTCCATGACCCCGCCCTGGTGGCTATCTTCCACATCCACGGTGAGCAATTCAAGCGGTTCGTTCAACACACCATCAATCTCGCGCAATACCACGCGCGGACGCGATACGGCTAACTCATAGCCTTCGCGTCGCATGTTTTCAATCAGGATGGTTAAGTGGAGCTCGCCACGGCCTGAAACTTCAAAGACTGTTTCATCAGTGGTGTCTTTCACTCGCAACGCAACGTTGTGATTGAGTTCGCGCATCAAGCGCTCGCGCAATTGCCTGCTGGTCACGAATTTACCTTCACGCCCAGCTAAAGGCGAGGTGTTGACGCAAAAATTCATGGTCAAGGTTGGCTCGTCTACATTAGTGATCGGCAAGCCTTCTGGTTTGGCAGGGTCGCATATCGTTGCGCCAATGCCAATCTCCTCAATGCCATTAACGAGCACAATGTCACCCGCTTCCGCGCTGTCTACACTGACCCGCTCCAGCCCTTTGAATTTTTGGATTTGGTTGACTTTGCGATTCAGCACTTCGCCCCCAGGCTCCATAACTAATGCAACCGCCTGACCCGTCCGTAGTGTGCCACGTGCAATCCGGCCAATGCCAATGCGCCCAACATAAGTTGAATAATCGAGCGAGGAAATTTGCAGTTGTAACGGGCTATCTGGATCATCTGCACGCACTGGTACGTATTGCAAAATCGCATCCAACAGCACACGTAGATCGCCTTCACGTACATTTTCGTCAAGGCCCGCGTAGCCATTCAGACCAGAAGCATAAATCACTGGAAAATCAAGCTGCTCTTCGGTCGCACCGAGTTTGTCGAATAAATCAAAAGTTTGGTTCACTACCCATTCAGCACGAGCGCCAGGCCGATCGACTTTATTCACGACCACAATGGGTTTCAGACCTTGTGCGAGCGCTTTTTTAGTGACAAAGCGGGTTTGTGGCATCGGGCCTTCGACCGCATCAACCAGCAACAATACGCTATCGACCATTGACAAGACACGCTCAACCTCGCCCCCAAAATCCGCGTGACCGGGCGTGTCAACAATATTAATATGCGTGCCGGCGTATTCAATCGCACAATTTTTGGCGAGAATGGTAATGCCCCGCTCTTTTTCAAGATCGTTTGAATCCATTACCCGTTCAACCATTTGCTGGTTTTCGCGGAAAGTGCCAACTTGGCGGAGTAACTGATCAACTAAAGTGGTTTTGCCGTGATCGACGTGAGCGATAATGGCGATATTGCGAAGCGCGCGGGTCATAAGATATTCTAGGATGGAAAAGCCAAAGCGTGTCAGCGCGTACTGCTTTGTACCACCGCATCGCTTGCTTGAAAGCTTTACATTTTAGCACATAATGCATATTGTATCTGGCTAATGCATATCGCACTTATAGTATAAATGACTGCGATACCCTATAAATGACGGTGTACCCTATAAAGGATAAGGAAATATACACCTTCGCTAGGACTACAGTACGATTAAGCCGTGAGACGGTCGTACGCTTAAGCCGTGAGACAGTCACCAGAATATAGGAGGGGCAATGGCAGCGATGATTAAATACGTGACACGCATTTTGCTAGCAGGATCGATGATGGGTATCAGCATTATGACCGCGGCGCAAAATACGCAGAATCGCGCAGAAGTCAAAATTGGCTGTGCAGTGCCAATCTCCGGAGCGCAAGCACATTACGGTCGAGATTTTCTCAATGGCGTGATTCTTGCTGTAGAAGAATTTAATGCAACTGACCCCATCATCGGCGGCAAGCCCATTCGGATCGTACTGAACACAATGGATGATCGAGCCGATCCTCGCATGGCGATTATGGTTGCTAAGAAGCTTGTCGATCAAAAGATTAAGGGGGTGCTCGGCCATTTCAATTCAGGCACCACGATCCCTGCCTCTCATGTTTACGCCAAAGCAGGCATTCCCCAAATCGCCATGGCTTCCGCTCCTCAGTACACGCAGCAAGGCTATAAAACCACCTTTCGCATGACCGCTTCGGATCTTCAGCAAGATGCCTTGATCAGCGCTTTTGTCGCTAAGAATCTGGGCCTTAAACGGATTGCCATCATTGATGATCGGACCACGTATGGTCAGGCGTTGGCAGATCAATTTGAACAAATCGCCACCGCAGAGGGAGTCGACATCGTTGGCCATGAATACGGTAACGATAAAACCATTGATTTTAAGGCGCTATTAACCAGACTCAAGCGGATTAAGCCGCAAGCGATCTTCTATGGAGGGGTCGATGCACAAGCCGCAGCCGTGGTTAAACAAATGCAGGCGCTCAAAATAAAAGCCGTATTAATCGCGAGTGAGGGCGTCAAATCAGAGACCTTCTTAAAGCTTGCTGGGCCAGCTGCCGAAGGCACCGTGGCCTTATCGATCTGTTTGTCGCCAGATAAAATGCCGCGCGGCAAGGAATATGCTGAGCACTATAAAAAGCGCTTTGGCGAGAATGTTCAGACCTATTCACCTTATGCCTATGATGGTGCGATGGCGATGTTGAGCGCAATGAAAACCGCAGATTCAACCGAACCCGAAAAATATTTGCCATATCTCGCTAAGACCGAAATGCCAGCGATCACCATCAAAACGCTTGCTTATAATGCGCACGGTGACTTAAAGCAAAGCGATATGATGGTTTATAAAGTGGTTAATGGGCAATGGCAAACTTTATCTATTATTCGTGGGAAATAATCCCGCTCGGCCAAGCGCTCGCACAGCCACTCTTACGCTCTGAGCGGTGGTAGATCGGCTCTGCGTTGGCTCATCTCACCTACGTTCCACGCTACAGGCGATCTCTTCTTGAACATCACCAGCACCTTAGTGTTGCCTTCGGCCTAATACCGACCCAGAGAGCAAAACGGAATTGTAAGAATCACCACGTTGGCGAGTAACTGCCCAAAGCCTAAATTTTCTGGGCTTTGGGCGTGGAACCCCTCTCTGCATAGCTGCAGTGTAAACAAAAGCAGTCGGTACGGCTGCTGCGCAGCAGTGAATTTCTCAAGAAGGTGCGTCGTGTCATTTTTGTCTCCTAATGAGTCGGTCCTGAATAAATCGTTTTGCGTACTATGTGATCTAAAAACTCAAACCAACAGTAAAGGTATGACGGAATAAAACGGATAAAAGAAAGACGTAAAAAAGCCGAAGCTTTCTGAGGATCATACGTAAGTTATGCCCAGCACCACAGAGCACAGCGTGCATGGCATCGCCTAACGCGCCTTTGAGCCAATTTCGGTCTAGTTTCCCATCCGCTTTCATATGGCCAATAATGGGCTCAATGGCACTGCGTCGTTTGATGACCGCGCGTAGCGTACGTGTGATACCCCGACGCATACCAGAGTGATAGATTTTTACGCCATCGATCTCAATGCCTTTGTAACCGCGATCAACGATCGCAACCTCTGGAGTCACATCACACAGGATCGCTGCTTGTTCTAGTGCTTCGGCCAGCGTATGACCGTCATAAGGATTTCCTGGCATTGAGCGTGCGCCAACCACCAACCCTTCCTGGTGAGTCGTCGTGATCGATACTTTCACACCGAACTCGTAAGGCTTACGCGCCTTGCCCTTGGCTATGCATTCCACTTCTGGGGCATGCAGAGCATAGAGTTTGTCTTTATCCTTGGGCCTTTGCGAAATGATTCGTTTTGTGCGGGATATCAACTCTCTCAATGCATCACGGCCTTGTACGGCCACTGACTCGATTTGTCTCTCAACGTCACGCATCACTCGCCCCACTCGCGAACGTAGTGTACCCAACGCCTTGTTCATTCGTTTGTACTGCTTCGCGTGCGCATAACGGCTGATCTGGGTTGATAGGCGAGGCGCAATTCGGTTGTAGTTTTGCCGTAACTTTAAACCGTATTGTGCCGCCACTTTCACCAGATGCTCTCGGCAACGCTCTAGCAATCGCGAATCGGTAGGATGCGATATCGCCTTCTCCATCACCGTGGTGTCAACGATCACTCGTTTTACGCTCGATGCTTTGATGACATCACTACGTTTGGCCGCTTCGATCGTCTCCGCTAATAGCTCTTCTACGCCCGCTTCACCAAGCCGATTACGCCAACGCGTTAGACTTGACGGGTCAATCGGTGCCTCAGTTTGAAGGTACGTTTCCCCTGTAAAAAATTGTTGGTAGGGGTTTTCCAGCCAACCCAACACCACCTCTTCATCAGACAAATTGAATGCGTATTGCAGATACAGTAAGCCGGCTATGAGCCGCGGCGAGGTCGCAGGTCGACCTCTGTTTGAGGTGAAGCTCTCACTCATCAACGCGCTAAGCTGATCCCAGTTGATTAAACCCGCCAGTCGCACCAACGGATGCTTCATATTGATCTGTTCGTTTAGCGGATGCCGGAATAAATCTCCTGTGCTCGCCGTTGCCTTTGGACCCATTCTTGCCTCATCACAAATTGCAGGATTTATTTTCTTAATATGCCATTTTATTGCAATTTATGCCGCCCTATCTCGACGCAAAACCTTTACCACAAAAGAACTTACGAATTATTCAGGACCGACTAATGATTTTGTAAGGGAAGAATTTACGAATTTAGTAGAGTAATATGACAAGACTTTAATGCATCGATCGCGCTGAATCCGGCGGACATCCATGGGTTATTAACGAGTATTTGGCTACGGCGATCGAGGCACTACCAGCTCAGTATCTTTTTATATTAATAAGAGGGTTCATAGGAGATTTTATGTTGTCAGCAATTTCTAATATTACTCGTTCTACGAATATTGGCGTGCAGCTATATAATACATATGTTGATTCAAGGCCAGATATTAGCTTTGAAACTGGAGACAAAGGGGCCTTGACTGTGACTATACACACGGAGGACCTCGAAATGAAATCGGTCACTCAAAAAAATTTATTGGCCTACATAGATCTATTCGCTGACCCCATCAACATGGAAAAATACCGTGATGGTAGTGTTTGGAGTATAGATAAAACTCAAGAACGTTTGAATACGTGGGAAGATCGCTGGCAAAAAGGGAATGCCTTTAGCGCTCTAGCTATCACCAACATAAATGAAGATGATCAGTTTATCGGCAATATCGTGGCAGGCTTCGGGGCGCAGTACGGTTCTGTTGAGGTGGCCAGGGTCCTCCATCACAAACATTGGGGCAAAAGATTTGGGAAACAAGCTGCCATCGCGCTGGTGAACTATTACATTCCTGAAGCCCGAGATCGAGGCTATAAACTCCTTTTTCCCTCTGGCACGGCTCCAGAAAGTGTAATCGCTACAGCTCGCGAAGATAATCCCGCTTCCGTCAAAACTTGGGAATCCCTGGGAATGCAGCGAGCAGCAGTGGAAAAATACAGAAGCAAACGCCTTGTTTTTTCTGAAACTATCGAAAAACTTGATAAAAGGCATTTACACCAAAACTCAGTGCCCACCTCCTTTGCTTAGTCGCGCCTTGAGTTTCCCCTGCTGAAGAGGGATGGTCGGGATTGATAAAAAATCCGCCGCATCTTGGGGGGGCCACGCCCAAAGCCCAGAAAATTTAGGCTTTGGGCAGTTACTCGCCAACGTGGTGATTCTTACAATTCCGTTCTGCTCTCTGGATCGGTATTAGGCCGAAGGCAACACCAAGGCGCTGGTGATGTTCAAGAAGAGATCGCCTGTAGCGTGGCAGCACAGTTGACCACTGAACCAGAAGCACAAGCAGACTAGCCCATTAAGCTTCGAGAGATTTAAAATCAAAGGCTCTGACGCATAAACGTACTTTAATTTCCCTTTCGTCAAATCCCCCCTATAACCGTCTCTTTAAAATCTCGTGTAAGTGTCATCATGTCCTCTTTTGTTTTTTCATCACAGCCCTAGCTGCCTCTACTTT
This sequence comes from Mycoavidus sp. HKI, assembly GCF_020023735.2. NCBI lineage: Bacteria > Pseudomonadati > Pseudomonadota > Betaproteobacteria > Burkholderiales > Burkholderiaceae > Mycoavidus > Mycoavidus sp. HKI. The sequence continues at coordinate 959,022 of NZ_CP076444.2, read as the reverse complement.
TCGACGCTTGTACTCTTCCCATAAGTGCACAGCCCTATCGCGATGCCTGTTTGTTAACGATGCTTTGTTCCTCCACCAAGCAGAACAATGATTTTCAAACCATCCTTTGCAAGATACATTCGATAGCCCGGCCCAAAATCAATCTTGTATTCGCCCATTCCACGCAACCACTCCACTCGAGACAAATTACCTAGTTCCATCCTAGCTTTTGCCGTAGTAACTTTTGCAGCAGCAACCGGTGGAAGTGTCTTAAACCACTCTGCGTAAGGGCTAAGTCCATCTTCAAGAAACCGTTCTCTGACAGAAAATATCATACCTATCGCGTTGCCTCAGCTCATGGCGGAGCAGATTGAAAAACAGATGAGCCCAAAGGCTGTCATTGAACTTCAGTCAGAAAAGCTTAGCGAACGTTTTAACGTGAGTTTTGAAGTGCTGAAAAAATTTGAGCGGGAAAAAGCTAACCACAGCATTAAACATCAGCCTTGCAAAATGGGAGCATCGTAGATTTTTTGAACTGCCCCCATCATCCCCATTGTTAGTTAACCTGCCTTATGCTGACGATAAGGATCATTCCTTAACCAATTGGCCAACCTTGGATTTTCCCATACCTGCGCCCGTGTCAAGCCAATATCTTTCAAAGCCTCATCATCCAGCAGCCCTAATTCCGAGCGCATACACGCAAGGCGCCATCTATTTTGTAATATTTTTAGCATTTTCCCTATAAAATTTACGAAAGCCATAACGATCCCCGTTTAGTTCATCGCTTTAAAATCAAATCGAAATCAATCGATGCTCTTCTAAAATAATCCATGAGAAATCTTTGTCAAGTTGGGGCCAGCAACAACATAAATAATGTATGACATTGGGGGTCTAACTGAAGCCACTCAGCCATACGCTGACGCTAGATTGCCGTGCCTCAAACCTTAAACTGGATTAGACTAACGCCTAACAAAAGCACGCACTTAAGCCTTACTCAGACCGGAATATGCCTTTTCAACCATTAAACGAAGACCTTTCTACCTCCAGCATCACGCCCCAGACTCGCCAAGCCAACGGCCATACGCCAATGATGCAACAATACCTGGGCATTAAAGCCGAGCACCCGAACACTTTAGTGTTGTACCGGATGGGGGATTTTTACGAGCTTTTTTTCGAGGATGCGGAAAAAGCTTCGCGCTTACTTGATTTGACGCTAACCCAACGCGGCGCATCGGCTGGACAAGCCATTAAAATGGCCGGATTGCCGTATCATGCACTCGAGCAATATCTAGCAAAGTTGGTCAAATTGGGGGAGTCTGTCGCCATTTGTGAGCAAATTGGCGACCCTAATACCTCAAAAGGGCCCGTCGAACGCAAAGTCGTGCGCGTGGTCACGCCCGGCACACTCACCGATGCCGCTCTGCTTTCAGACAAGCATGATGCCTGCTTGCTGGCTTTTTATGCGGTGCCAAACCGGCGCAACCGGACGCAAACCATTGGCCTTGCTTGGCTCAATTTAGCCAGCGGCGCTTTGCGACTTAGCCAGACCGCTCCGGCCGATCTGCTGGCGACTCTTGAGCGGATTCGCCCGGCCGAGATCCTGGTCGCAGATACGGATCATAACGACGCCGCGCTCGCTCATCGGTCTGGCGCCTTAACGCGTGTTCCCAACTGGCATTTCGACCTTGCAGCGGGCCATACACGCCTCTGCGCGCAGCTTGGCGTCGCTAACCTCGATGGCTTTGGCGTTGATTCTTCATCCATTGCCTGCGGTGCAGCGGGCGCCCTCTTACTCTATGCCGCAGCCACTCAAGGCCAGCAACTGCGTCATATCTGCAGCGTGCAGGTTGAGCAAGAAACACACTATATTAGCCTTGATCCAGCCACGCGCCGTAATCTTGAACTCACCGAAACCCTGCGTGGCACGGAAGCGCCAACCCTCCTGTCCGTGCTCGATGTCTGTTGCACCTCAATGGGCAGTCGGCTGCTACGCCATTGGTTGCACCACCCACCCCGCGCAGCACACCTTGCCCGGACACGCCAACAAGCCGTCACCGCGTGGCTCCAGGCAGTACCAAATGCTGCCGGCGACGCCCTGCTTGGGTTGCGCCAGAGCCTACGGCAGATAGCGGATATCGAACGGATCACCAGCCGGATTGCACTTTTGAACGCCCGCCCGCGTGATTTAGCTAGCCTGCGCGATTCGTTTAGCCAATTACCCACAATCCGCACGCATCTCAGCCCGCTGACTGAACACGCTCCGTTGCTGATTGCATTAAAGGCCGCGCTCGAACCGCCTGCCGAGTGCGTAGCATTACTGCAGCGAGCCATTGCAGCTGAGCCATCGGCCATGATTCGTGACGGCGGCGTGATTGCCCGTGGCCACGATGCACAGCTTGACGAGTTACGTGAACTGTCCGAAAACTGCGGACAGTTTTTGCTTGAGTTAGAAGCGCGTGAACGCACGCGGACTGGGATTGCGAATTTACGAGTCGAATACAATAAAGTGCACGGTTTCTTTATTGAAGTGACCCGCGGTCAAACAGATAAAGTACCCGATGACTATCGGCGTCGGCAGACCTTAAAAAACGCCGAGCGCTATATTACCCCTGAACTCAAAGCCTTTGAAGACAAAGCCTTGTCAGCTCAAGAGCGCGCTCTCATGCGTGAAAAAACCCTCTATGATGAACTGCTGCAAACGCTCTTGGCTTATATTGCAGAGTGCCAACGCATCGCTGCCGCCTTGGCTGAACTCGATGTCCTGGCAACCTTGGCCGAACGCGCCCGCGCTCATGATTGGACGGCGCCTGAATTAAGCGATGAAAGCGGGATTGAGATTGAGCAGGGACGCCACCCAGTGGTTGCTGCTCAAATTGAGCGCTTCATTGCCAACGATTGCCAGCTTTCTACACAGCGTAAACTGCTCTTGATCACCGGCCCCAATATGGGGGGTAAATCAACTTTTATGCGGCAAACTGCACTGATTGCGCTGATGGCCTATATTGGCTCTTATGTGCCTGCTCAGCGCGCGCGCTTCGGGCCGATTGACCGCATTTTTACGCGGATTGGCGCAGCCGATGATTTGGCGGGGGGGCGCTCAACCTTTATGGTTGAAATGACAGAAGCCGCCGCTATTCTGAATAATGCCACGCCAGCCAGCTTAGTACTGATGGATGAGATCGGCCGCGGCACATCGACTTTTGATGGGCTTGCACTAGCCTGGGCAATTGCACGGCATTTGCTTAGCACGAATGGCTGTTACACGCTATTCGCCACACATTACTTTGAGTTGACGCAATTACCCGACGAGTTTGCACAAGCCGCCAATGTGCATTTATCCGCCGCCGAGCATAAACAAGGGATTGTGTTTTTACACACCGTGAATGAAGGTCCAGCCAATCAAAGCTATGGCTTGCAAGTGGCTCAATTAGCCGGCGTGCCGCCCGCGGTGATTCGCGCTGCGCGCAAACACCTGCAGCACCTGGAACAGCAAGCTTCAAGCCGCCCTTCGATGCAACTCGATCTTTTCAATGCATGTGCGCCCGCTGCCCCTCCGCCTGACGAGAGTGTATACACTGCTCAACCGGAGCACCCTACTTTGAGCAAGCTACGCGCACTGAATCCAGATGAAATGCGGCCACGTGAAGCGCTGGAAATATTATTTGAATTACACGCGCTCGCGACGCAAACAGAATAAACGAGAAATCGCCCCCCACTACTGGTTGTCATAGCAATCAACGTGGGGGCGAAAGCAGAAAAGCAGAAGTTTAAAATTTAGTGCAGAAGGGGCGCAGAATCATCCTCTGGCGTATCAGAATGCAGTGCCAGACCATCCGCTCCATGCACATGACGATGGTCAATTTCTTCGGCCGTCGCGGCCCGCACTGCCACTACTTTTAGGTCAAACCTGAGCGCCACGCCAGCCAGTGGATGATTGCCATCCAGCACAACATGATCCTCGGCAATATCAGTGACGATATAGATGGGCAAATCGTCTGGATCCTCGTCCTCATCCTCTTCGTCTAACAGGCCCTCAAACTGCATCCCGACTTCCAATGGCTCGGGAAAACGGCTACGCGGCTCGACTCTAATGAGTTCAGCATCATATTCCCCAAACGCCTCGGTGGGTTCGAGTTGTATCTTGGCCTCAAACCCTAGCTCTTGACCCTCTAACGTTTGTTCAATCTTTGGGAAAGTGTTCTCATAGCCACCGTGCAGATACACCATTGGCTCACTGCTTTGCTCAATCAGTTCATTCTGCGCATCTGATAGGGTATAAGAAAGGGACACTACGGTATTTTTTACAATCTTCATCATTAAATTCTCCACAACACAAACGATATTATACGATGCGAACATTCGCCTGGCTTTGTGACCATAGAAAATTTTCCGATTTCACGTAACAAGGCCCTGAGCTAGGTCGTCAATAGTGGACGCTTTCCAGTTGCCGTTCCTGGTTCTGGTCGAAGATGCTGACCCAGATGTACCCAATATGCTGTTCGTTCATGATTTGCTACTGCGCTCCCACCAGCATATTTTCAATCAAGCGGATCATAGTTTCCTTTGGTGCCGCAGCCGATTCGGCTACCAGTAGCGCCAATGCCGCGAGTCCAATATCGTTGATGACCAGTTACCCTTCTCGCATCAGCGCGTTGTTGCGGTTCAGAAAATCGACGAACAGGAAAGCGTCAGTGCGCTTGGAGTTGATGCGATACCCGACAGAAATGATGGGGCGTCGAGGTTGTAGTGCTGCGTTTGATAAGTCGTCCCATCCCCGGCAGTACGTGCAAAATTTGCACATACTGAACTTTCCTCAAGCTACGAAGGCACCCGGAGCAAGCGCCAGCGTATTAAAGTCAAACTGTTTCTGTAAAGGGGAAGGCGATGTGTTTGCAGAAATTCTTTGGCAATCTCCACATCCATCAAAAACAGTTTGAATAATGCATCATGCGGCATCGATAAGTAGTTCATTTAGCAATCATCTAATCGTTGGTTAGTCACGTGCCACATATTCTGTCACGGCGCCCAAACGATGAGTACTAGCCCAAATGGCTAATTCGTCGCTCCTGCAGGCTCAACACAATTCCTGCTGCCCAATCACCGCGGGCAGCTGCTTAGGCGCTTTAATACGCAATTGCTTATTGACACTCATCCGGCCAAACACAACCTCGATCGCCGAGGTTGGCACGCCAAACTCTCCCGCTAGAAAGCGCACCATATGGTCAGTTGCCTTGCCGGCACAGGGCGCTGCCGTAACGCTCACTTTAAGCTGATGTCCTTTGACCTTGCCAATGGCATTCTGTTTTGCGCTTGGCTTACCGAGAATATTGAGGACCAGTGTATCGCCATCCCAGGAAAAAACGGATGGCTGAACAGTGCGGTGGGTTTTGGTCGTTTCTGTATTGACTTTCTTGCGTTTCATCGCGGCGATTGTTACTGTCCAAAACGATCCAAAAGCCAGGCGATGATGCAATCCTAGTTAGCAATTTTGTGCGAGAAGAAGCGATTGAATATCGCCACTCTCATTGCTTAAAATTATTTGCTTTCCGATTTTACTTTAGGAGCTGGGCGCGCCTGAGCACTGAGCTGCTCCGCCTGCGCAGAAGTCAGCCCAAATTGTTCCATCAGCCGGTTCAATAACGCTATTTCAAGCCCCGGATTGCGCGCCCGATCTTGCCAGCGCGAGCTTTCTTGGAAACGTCCAATTAACACCTCTTCCATCCCACGGTGCGTAATTGAAATCAAAGTCGCTCCGTTTGGATTGTGTTCTACTAACATCCGGAAGCGGTCACGCATGCCTGATGAATATAATTTATCTGCAACTTGACCAAGAGTGCGACGCAGCCAATCATTAGAAATTTGCGCGCGATTTTCAGTCCAATCGGTTTCCATTAAGCCCATCTCAGGCCGATCTAGGGTTAATGTGAATCCACTCTGCGTCCAGAATGCTCGCAATAATGGCCATAATTGCGTGGGGGTATAGCCTGACACGACCAGCCAACGTTGATAACCATCATCCTCAACGTGTAGCCTCACCGGCTGCGCTGCCGCTCCTGGAAGTGGCTTGGGCGTCGCTACCGCACGTTGCGATACCGTCCCTAACGCTTTAATCGTAGTCTCTGTCGGCGCAGAAAAATACTCGTTATGCTGTTGTATCGGCGCCAAATCACGAGGTATCGACAGAGCCGACGCAGCGTGTGCGCTTTTATAGTCGACCCGGTCTGGGGAGAACCATTCATTTACTGAGCTACAGCCCGTCAGTGTAGAACTGATCAGCAAGGTAGCAGCAACGCGCTGGGCAAAAAAATAAGGCTTAATATGTTTCATCGGAGGTTGTTCAAGACTGGTTCACAGCCGGAAGGTAGATGAGTTGCAAGAGGGCTTTACGCCAAACCTGCTTCGTGTAACGCGGTACGCACAGCCGCATGATGAGACTCATCCAGTGGCGTCAGCGGCAAGCGGATACCGCTTTTAATCTTACCCAACTGCGCCAATGCCCATTTTACTGGAATCGGATTCGATTCAATAAAAAGATCACGGTGCAACGCTAAAAGTTGCATATGGATTGCCCGGGCACGCACTACCTCGCCAGCCATCGCTGCCTGACACAAATCGCTCATGGCACGCGGCGCAAGATTAGCTGTCACCGAGATATTGCCGTGGCCGCCCATTAACATCAATGCCACCGCCGTCGGGTCATCACCACTGTAAATTGAAAAATGCGCAGGCGCTGATTGAATTAATTCAATGCCGCGCTCAAGCTTGCCGGTTGCATCTTTAACCCCAACAATGCCTGGCACTTGCGCCAGTTGCAAGATCGTTTGATTGCTCATATCTGCCACCGTGCGACCTGGCACATTATATAAAATCAGCGGCAAATCAACCTGCTCGGCAATCTTCGTAAAATGCTGGCAGATACCCGCTTGCGTTGGCTTATTGTAATAAGGCACGACTTGCAAAGTCGCATCAGCGCCGACTTGCTTGGCATATTCAGTCAGGGCAATCGCCTCAGTCGTCGAATTGCCGCCAGCGCCTGCAATCACTGGAATGCGCGCGGCCGCATGGGCCACTGCGGTTTTAATTAATAGCTGATGCTCGTCGATTGAAACGGTAGGCGATTCTCCGCTGGTGCCGACAATCACAATACCGTTTGTGCCTTGTTCTACATGCCAGTCAATTAATGAGCGCAAGGCGGGTAAATCAAGGCTGCCGTCTTCGAACATCGGCGTGACCAGCGCAACAATACTGCCGCGCAGAGAAAAAATAGGCGTTTCTTTCACAGAATAAGTCATCGAATTATGAATAGATCAGGCAATCAAGTTTGATTGTATCGGATTAGGAATAAGACAGGCCCATCGCTTCGCGCACATCCCGCATTGTCTCTTGGGCAATTTTGCGTGCTTTATCGCACCCATCTGCCACAATCGCGCGCAATAACGACGGATCATCGATATATTTTTGGGCCCGCTCAAGCATCGGCTGTTGCTCATGCAAAATTGCGTCAATCACGGGTTGTTTGCATTCAAGACAGCCAATGCCCGCGCTACGGCACCCCTTTTGCACCCAATTTTGCGTCGTTTCATCCGAGTAGGCCAAATGCAACTGCCATACTGGGCATTTGTCTGGATCTCCCGAGTCAGTGCGGCGCACACGGGCCGGATCGGTTGGCATGGTGCGCACTTTCTTTTCAATCGAGTGCTTATCTTCACGTAGTCCAATCGTATTGCCATACGATTTTGACATTTTCTGCCCATCTAGACCTGGCATGCGTGAAGCCTTAGCCAATTGCACTTGCGGCTCAACCAAGATGAGCTTACACGCTCCCTCAAGATAGCCAAACAGCCGTTCCCGGTCGCTCATGGATAAGCTCTGAGATTCCTGCAAGAGCGCGTGCGCTTGTTCTAACGCTTCACTCTGTCCTTCTTGCTGGTAGGCATTACGTAATTCATGATAGCGTTTGGTGCGCCGGCCACCGAGCTTTTTGGCAGCTGCTAACGCTTTTTCTTCAAAACCGACCTCTCGGCCATAGAGATAGTTAAAGCGACGCGCGATCTCGCGCGTCATTTCGACATGAGGGATTTGGTCTGCGCCAACGGGCACAAGCGATGCGCGATAAAGCAAAATATCAGCCGCCATCAACACCGGATAACCCAGGAAACCGTAAGTCGCTAGATCTTTCTCTTTGAGTTTTTCAATTTGCTCACGGTAAGTGGGCACCCGCTCTAACCACCCTAGCGGCGTACCCATGCCAAGCAGCAGAGTCAGTTCTGCATGCTCAGGCACGCGGCTTTGGATAAACAGCGTCGCCTGCGCTGGATCAATGCCAGCCGCCAGCCAATCGATCAAGACCTCCCAAACATGCTGCTCGATCACGTCCGGCGTTTCATAGTGGGTGGTCAATGCATGCCAGTCAACCACGCAAAAAAGGCATGGATATTCGGATTGCAGCCGACCCCAGTTTTTTAAGACACCATGATAGTGCCCAAGATGGAGCGCCCCAGTTGGGCGCATACCGGAAAAAATACGATCTGGAAACAACATAATCTCAGCGCATAAGAGCAACAAAAGGGGTTAACAATAAGGCGATGATATCGTAGCCCAGCCCAATCAACGGGCGCAGCCACACTTTGCCTAGCACACCCGTCATAACCAGCGCCAGCACGATAAAAAAACCATAAGGTTCAAGCCGAGCTAACTTCAGGGCGGGGCGAGGCGGCAGCAACGAAACCAGTATACGCCCGCCGTCTAACGGTGGCAGTGGCAATAGATTAAACACGCAGATCACTAGATTCACCAGGACCCCGGCCATCGCCATGCGTAAAAAGAAAGGCTCATCAACGCCCATCGCCGCCAAAATAATACCCGCCAGCGCCCAGATAAAAGCTTGCGCAAAATTGCAGCCAGGTCCCGCCAGCGAGACCCAAAGGCTATGCCAGCGCGGATTGCGTAAATTACCGAAGGCCACCGGCACCGGTTTTGCATAACCAAACAAAAAAGCGCCACTGGTTGCAAAATAAAGAAACAGCGGCATCGCAATCGTCCCAAGCGGGTCGATATGCTTAAGTGGATTAAGGCTCACTCGCCCTAATATATAGGCCGTGTTATCGCCAAACAATCGCGCTACATAGCCATGTGCAGCTTCATGCAGAGTGATTGAGAATAAAACAGGTAAGGCGTATACCGCAACGGTTTGTATTAAATGGTCCATAACTCGCTATTGTAACCAAGCGCGGACACAAGGTTTAAAAATCCAAGATGAATGATGCATCTAGCGCCTACTTCAGAGACCTAACGAGACACATAGAGGAAAGCGCGGCCATTAGCTCAGCCCTTACAACCATGCTTGCCAGACGGGTGTTAGATCAGCCGGTAACGCTGGCAGGCTGCCCAGCGCCGTCCGGCTTTCTTTGGGCGCATGGAAATCTGAACCACGCGAAGCCCAAAACCCGTAGTGACGCGCAACCTGCGCATATTCCTTATACTGCTGAGGAGTATGGCTACCGGTGATGACCTCAATCGCCATACCGCCCAATTCTTTGAAAGTGGTAAACAACCTCTCGTATTCAGGCGGCGTATATCGATAACGGCCTGGATGCGCGATCACGGCCACGCCGCCGGCCGCTTTAATCCAGCTGACTGCGTCCGTCAGCGGCGCCCAGCAATGCGGCACAAAACCAGGATGACCTTCAGTTAGATAGCGTTTAAACACTGCCGGCAGCGATGGCGCAAAACCCGCTGCAACTAAATAGCGTGCAAAATGTGTCCGTGAAATCAAATCCGGGTTAGAGACATAACGCAGCGCCCCTTCATAAGCATCCGCGATACCCACATTGGCCAGCCCTGCGGCCATTGCCTGCGCGCGCACCACTCGCCCTCGGCGGGTCTCAGCTAGGCCATCAACCAGCGCGACACAGTCTGGATCGACATTCAAGCCAACCACATGCACGGTGCGCTCAGACCAAGTGACCGAGATTTCAACGCCATGGACATATTGCATGCCGAGCGCAGTAGCGGCTTGATGCGCTGCGTGCTGGCCGCCTAATTCATCGTGATCCGTCAGCGACCATAGCTTCACACCGCCCTCGTAGGCATAACGAGCAACCTCTGCCGGCGTTAAGACACCGTCTGAAAAATTTGAATGGCAATGAAGATCAGCGTTGAGCATAATGAAAGTTCGCGAATAGGTTATATTTTACTTGTTTTAATATGTAATTTTTAAATTTTTCTTGTGTAATGCCCTTATCTTAATGTTACTTCATCATCAAGCATCACGGGTCACACTACTATGGTAGCCGTTATCACTGGCCTGACTGCTAGGGCCGTTATCGCTGGCCTTATAGGTGTTGGGGAGAGTATTATAGCCGCTATAGAGGATGGTAAACGAGCCACCTGTTAACGTCCTGCTTTTTATAGAGTAATTTGAGTATAGGAGTTCAGTATGAAATTGATTCAAGACTTCAAAACATTTGCCATCCGCGGCAACGTGATGGACTTGGCCATTGGGATCATTATTGGTGGCGCCTTCTCGACCATCGTTAACTCAGCCGTGAAGGATTTAATTATGCCTGTGGCGAGTATATTTACAGACGGCTTAGATTTTTCAAATAAATTTCTCAAGCTAGGCGCAATACCCGCCAACTTTCAGGGCAACCCCCACTCTTATAAAGATTTACAGACCGCTGGCGTAGCGCTTTTTGGCTATGGCAGTTTCGTGACGGTGGTGATTAATTTCATTATTTTGGCCTTTGTGGTTTTCTTAATGATGAAATTTATTAACAAATTACGCGATGGCCAGGCGCCTATCGCAGGAGCCCCTGCTGCTGCTCCGCCAGAGAATGTCCTGCTGCTGCGGGAAATCCGCGACGTACTCAAGCAACAAAAATAAGTACCCGTACTCACGAATTCCTTCGCCTCCTGGATTGTTTCCGGCACGCGCGACACCGTGCGACCCCCAAGGGGGTGGGCCATTTTCTTGAGGTTTTGCGCTGTGTAGAGCGCAGAATCGGCCACTCAGCGCAGGGTACGGGTGTCATCGATTCCTTGGCGAAACGCATCGATGCTTTCTATCGTCTGCGGCAACACCGTTTTGTCCGACGCGTTGCCGTCACAAGGCGTCATCCATAAAGGAACGCCTGAGCCACCGGCCACCGCCAAAGACAACACGACTTGCTTCAAATCGGGACGATGGTCTTTGGAATACCCGTGGGTCACGGCGATTTCAACCGCCATCTCAGCAGAGTTCAGAACGAAATTCAAGTTTTTAAATGAGGGATAGCGGAATGTAGAATAAATGAATTATCGGCATGTTTTGCTTGATTTGTCGGAATTTTATCGGCATACCATGTTTTTCAAATTAATAACATATATAGCATTTATTATGTCGATAAAGAAACTGCTTTAACCGCGCGAAGGCATTTTCCACCAGGTGTCGATATCGATATAAGCCCCTGTCCAGATCTTCATTTCCTTTGATTGAGTTGCGCTTTCTAGGAATGACAACTTTGCTTGATTTTTGGACAATTTGCTCCCGTAGTCTTTCACTGTCGTAGCCCTTGTCTGCTATCAGTGTTTCCGTTTTCGGCAACTTATCGAGCAGATCAGGGGCTGCCGTGCAGTCATGAACCTGACCGCCTATAATGCTAAACTCAATCGGTTTCCCAAAAGCATCGACTGCTAAATGGATTTTGGTGGTCTGCCCAGCATGACTTTTCCCGATGGCTTCAAACGGTGTGCATAGAATTAAAATATTCACCACTGGTCCAAGCACACGACCATATCTTATGACTTTTGGTCTATATCAAAACAAAGGCGGAGCGAATACAGTATAGGGATTATTCATTCGTCCTGTTTCCAAAAGATTCCGATGACAAATTTAGTCGCTCTCCCCCCTTCTTATGCCGATGAGGCATGGAAAAATGCATTAGATGTTTATTTTCGGGAATTCATGCAGTTCTTTTATCAGGAAATAGCAGTCCAAATTGCATGGGAAGCAAAATATGAAATGCTGGATAAGGAACTGCAAGGCCTAAGCAATAAAAGCAAAGTAGGTAAAAAGCTGGTAGATAAACTCATCAAAGTGCGCCTAAAAAGTGGAGCAACTTGCTTCGTGCTACTGCATATTGAGGTGCAGGGACAGTACGAAATAAACTTTGCGCAAAGACTTTTTGAGTATTTTTACAGGTTATATGATCGTTATCGACAACCGGTCCTAACAATGGTGGTCTTAACAGATGACCGCCCTAACTGGCGCCCTAAAAGCTACCCGATGCAAGTGTGTGGCCATAAGGTCAACCATTTCCGGTTTTTGACCAGCAAACTCCTAGACTATCGCGATCAAAGAACGGCTTTATTAGAACACACTAACCCATTTGGCACGATAGTGGCAGCCCATCTTGCAGCATTAGACACACGCACAGATCCCAATGCGCGTTACCAGCATAAATTTGCATTAATGCGCCAGCTATATAGAAAAGGCTTAGCGCGAGAAGCCATTGTTAATTTATTAAGTTTTATTGATGGGGTATTAACCTTACCCAAAGAGTTTGAAATTCGCTACAATAGTTTAATGAAACAACTGGAAGGAGAACATAACGTGCGATATATAACGAGCTTCGAGCGTATCGGAAGAGAGCAGGGACTTGAAGAAGGTATACAGCAAGGCCAATCTACTTTATTGAAAACTCAGTTAGAAAGTAAGTTTGGTACTTTAACCAAACCCTATCAGCAGCGCCTTAATAAAGCGAATATGAATACTTTATGCCAATGGGGCAAACGTATTCTCACCGCTCAAACGCTTGACGAAGTTTTTTGAATTGATTGTTTAATGCATCGGCTGAAAGAATGACGTTCAGATCGATGATATTTGCTTGAGTAAGCCTTTACCTGAGCTAGCGCATGGACTGTTTGGCACGCTTTATGCTGACAAAGGCGATATTCAGGAAGTGAGTTTTGGAGCCAACATATCAACATTGGTCAAGTTGATCGAAAAAGGCAAGCTCTGAGGTCAAATCAGCAACGGATTACGGATACCCCAAAAATACAGGATCTTATTTAGATGGCGGCAGCAGCATCAGTTCGACTGATATGCTGCACGCCACCATTACCGACCCAAGTGTGTATGCGCATAGCATCGCCAAGTCGTGAGTATTTATCGGTTGAGTCAAGCAAAACGATAATCAGTGGGCGATTTTGTATGGTGACTTGCATCACCAAACATTCTCCCGCTTCACGGATAAAGCCCGTTTTCTGCAGGCCGATTTCCAAGCTAGCATTGCGTACCAGCGCATTGGTGCTTTTATACTGAATGGCCTTTTTGCCGGTAAAGACATGATGGCCAGCATTGGTTGAGAACTCACGGATCAACGGATACTGATAGGCCACGTTGACCATTTTAGCCAGATCACGCGCGCTGGAAACATTACGGCTGGTGAGTCCAGTGGAGTCGAAAAAATGCGTATCCTTCATCCCCAAGGCTTGGGCTTTTTGGTTCATCGCCGTAATAAAAGCCAGCCGGCCACCTGGATAGTGGCGCGACAAAGCAGCCGCAGCGCGGTTTTCAGATGACATCAACGCAATATGCAGCATATCGGCGCGCGATAAGCGCGACCCTACGGATAAGCGCGAGCCCGTGCCTTTTTCAAAATCGCGGTCTTCGTTGCTAACTTCAAGTGTGTCAGTCAGCGGCAAATTGGCGTCGAGCGTCACCATTGCGGTCATCAGCTTACTAATCGAAGCAATTGGCAACACTACCCGGGCATTTTTTTCAAAAAGCGCCTCATTCGTATTTTGATCAATCACATACGCCACACTTGAACGTAAAGCCAGCGCATCGGGCGTTTGGTGGAGGCCAAAGGAGCGGCCTAGCGATGGCGCGGAGGGCTTAAATGCCACTCGTCGTACCTTCGTGCGCCGCACTTGTGCGCGCTGCCGGTAGGCCGGAGTTCTATAGGCTGCCGTATTACTTTTTACATTGCTGCTGGCAACCCGTCTGGAGCGGACCGTGCTTGGCTTACGCGGCGCATAGGTCAAACCCTTTACAGCGCCCGCCAACGGCGCAGCTGCACAGCTCGCCGCAGGAGCCGCAGAGGCTAGCCGGGGCAGAATGCTAAGCGCCATCATCACACTTAAACACAGCGCCGGTGGCAGCGTAGAGCGAATAAAGCTATTTCGCATGACCCAAAACTAAGAAAAATGGTGAGAACTCATTCATGTTGTTTAATTTCAGCAACCCAAATATGTTTATTAATGTACTCAGGACTTAAATAAATAACCATTACAAACTGTATCAAAGTGAGCTTAAACGAAGTGGAAGCTTATAAGGTTTGCATCCTATGCTTACGCTCCGCAACTTGCATCATATGGGTTGCAATCACAACACCAATTGTTACAACTGTAATAAAAATCGTAGCAAGTGCATTCATTTCTGGATTTAAACCCAGGCGCACGCGCGAGAAGACAACCAACGGCAAGGTTGTCGAACCCGGTCCCGACAAAAAGGACGATAACACAAGATCATCGAGTGACAACGTGAACGATAGCAACCAGCCGGCTATCAAGGCTTGTGAAATTAAAGGTAAAGTGACAGTAAAAAATACCTTAATCGGGGTAGCGCCAAGATCAAGCGCCGCTTCTTCTAGCGCCGGATTTAAGTCGCGCACGCGCGACTGCACAATAATCGCCACATAAGAAATACCCAGCATCACGTGACCCGCCCAGATGGTCAGGATCCCTCGCTCAGCCGGCCAACCGAAGCAATTGCTCAATTCGACAAAGAGCAATAATAACGAGATTCCTTGAATCACCTCGGGAATCACCAACGGCGCATTAATCATCGCACTATACAGCGTAAAGCCGCGAAAGCGCCCCATGCGCGCGAGCACAAAGCCCGCCCAGGTGCCAATGGCCACCGATGCAAAGGCTGTCAGCGCTGCAATCCGTAACGATAACCACGCAGCGGCTAGCAGTTCTTCGTCATGGAGCAGCGCTTGGTACCATTTCAGCGAAAAACCTGTCCAGACCGTCACTAAGGTCGACTCGTTAAACGAGTAGACAATCAAGCTTAGAATCGGCGCATACAGAAAAAAGAAGCCCATACCCAGCATGGTGAGGCGTAATGATCGGTTTGGTTTGATCATGACTTGCTTGCGAGTTCTTTAACTTGGGCGTGCTGAAACAGCGCCATTGGCACGAGTAACAGTAGCACCATCGCACAAGTCACTGCCGAAGCCATTGGCCAATCAGCATTATTGAAAAATTCGTTCCACATAACGCGGCCAATCATTAAAGTATCCGCTCCGCCAAGCAACTCTGGAATCACATATTCCCCCACCGCTGGAATAAAAACCAGCAGACAACCCGCCATAATGCCGTTTCTTGAGAGCGGCAGCGTAATTTGCACAAAGGCTTTCCATGGCCGCGCCCCCAAGTCATGAGCCGCCTCCAATAAGCGCAAATCCATTTTGACTAAATGCGCATAGAGCGGCATCACTAAAAAAGGCAAATACGAATACACCATACCGATATAGACAGCGATATTCGTGTGATAAAGCTCAATCGGGGTTTCAATCAAACCTGCCCACAGCAGAAAATTATTCAATAAACCATTATTCTTCAGAATACCAATCCACGCATAAATGCGAATCAAGAACGAGGTCCAAAAAGGCAGCATCACGGCCATCAGCAAGATATTGCGCGTGGCAGGATGTGAGCGCGCAATGTAATACGCCATCGGATAACCGAGCAACAAGCACAGCCCGGTCGAAATCGCCGCCACTTTTAATGAATTAACATAGGTCGCAAAATACAGGCTATCTGTTAGCAAGAACGCGTAATTCGATAATTGCAGAGTGATTTTTAGCGCGCCATCTTTGAGCGCGGTCAACTCGGTATAAGGTGGAATTCCCAGCCGCAAATCCGTAAAGCTGATTTTTACGACCAGCAAAAAGGGCACAAAGAAAAAAAGTAATAGCCAAATATAAGGACCCGCAATGACCGCGGCGCGGCCCTGTGGGGCTAAGCGTTGCAGCCATACCTTCATTTCGTCAGCACCACGCCCGACTCTGGGCTCCAACTGATAAACACCTCATCCTCGTAAGTAGGCGCTTGCATTTCAGTGAGCGCTAGACTTGAAACATTGGCCACCACCATCTTGCCGGAATCAAGCACCACATGGTAAAGCGTGTAGCCGCCCCGATAGGCAATATTGTCGACTTTACCGCGCGCCCAGTTGTAATTTTGCGGCGGTGCTTGCCGCGTAACGGCAACCCGCTCTGGGCGCACTGAAATCATCACCTCCATATCAAGCTGGCCAGTGACCCCATGGCTGACATATAGGGGTTTAGACAATTCCGGGCTATGCACAAAGATATGATCGGCCTCGTCCTCAACAATCGTGCCGGCAAATAGATTGGCCGAGCCGATAAACTCAGCGCAAAAGCGGCTATTTGGATATTCATAGACTTCGTGCGGCGTGCCAATTTGCACAATCCGCCCATCCGTCATCACCGCCAGCCGGTCTGCCATGACCATGGCTTCTTCTTGGTCATGCGTGACCATGATGCAAGTCACACCGACTTTATCGAGAATATCCATTAATTCAATCTGCGTGCGCTGCCGGATTTGTTTATCTAGCGCCGACATCGGCTCATCCAGCAACAGCAACTTAGGCCGCTTCACCAGGCTACGCGCCAGCGCCACACGCTGCTGTTGCCCACCCGACAATTGCTGCGGCTTACGCTTAGCCAGATGGCTCATTTGCACCAGTTCAAGCGCACTCGCTACACGCTCTTGAATTTCCGCTTTGGGTCGGCCCTCTTGTTTTAACCCAAACGCGACGTTAGCTTGTGCCGTCATATGAGGAAACAGCGCATACGACTGAAACATCATATTCACCGGACGCCGATAGGGTGGCATTTGGGCCAGGTCTTCACCATCAATGAGAATCCGGCCCGAGGTCAAGGTTTCAAAACCAGCCAGCATCCTGAGCAAAGTCGATTTGCCACAGCCTGAACTGCCAAGCAGAGCAAAAATTTCCCCTTTTTTGACTGACAGACTGACATTTTGCACGGCAGTCGTCGCCCCAAATTTTTTGACTGCATCAATAACTTGCACGAAGTCACCTTCCTGGCTGAGCAGGCTAAATGGCTTAGTAGGCGTAACGGAAGGGGTCCATCCCAATCCATGCGAGGAATCACTGCTCATTAAAAATTAATCCCACTGACTCAAGAGAGTTGAATTTGACAGTTTGCCACCGGTTTAGAGCGGACATCTTATTTAAAAAATCAGATTTTATCTATGCTGCAGCTTACTGCCAATCAAAAATTTAGATCATTCACATTTACTTCATGGGTGCCTACGCTTAGCCACCATAAAAAACTAAAATCCCGTTTTAAATTCAGTCCAGAGTCGCGTCATTAAACGCGCCGTCTCAGGCGGTAGCGGCTTAAGCAAAAATAGCTTTTTAATCATCTCGGGGCTGGGATAAATTGCCGGATCGTTCGCCACTAATGGATCAAGATACTTCTTAGCCGCCAGATTCGCGCTGGGATAGTAGACTTGGTTAGTCATGGCGGCATGCACCTGTGGCGTTTCAATATAGTTAATCCATTGCAGCGCAGCTTCTTTATGCGGTGCATCTTTGGGAATGGCCATCACGTCAAACCAAATAGGCGCCCCACTGCGCGGAATAAAATATTGAATCTGATACTCTTTCTTTGCCTCACGCGCACGGCGCCCAGCAATCACCACATCGCCGGACCAGCCAAAAGCAAAACAGATATCGCCCCCGACTAAATCATTGATATACCCCGATGAATTAAATTGCGTAATATAGGGCCGGATTTGCTTGAGCACCTTGAGCGCCGCCCTATAATCTTCCGGGTTTGTACTGTCGGGGGCTTTACCAAGATAATGCAGCGCTGCGGCAAACAATTGATCTGGCGCATCCAGCATAGACACTCCACAACTTTTCAGCTTGGATACATATTCGGGCTTAAAGAGAATATCCCAACTATCAAGCGGCACATCTTCACCGAGCACCTGACGCACTTTGGTGACGTTATAGCCTAGACCCGTCGTGCCATAGGCCCACGGCACAAAATAACGGTTACCCGGATCGGCGCCGGCAACAATCTCCATCAGTTGAGGATCAAGATTTTTCAGGTTAGGCAGTTTTGATTGATCAAGCGGCTCAAAAATGTCTGCGGTACGCAGCCGGCCAGCATAATTGCTGGGGGGGGTCACCACATCGTAACCAGAGCGTCCCGTTAACAGCTTCGCTTGCAAAGTGTCAGCACTATCGTAAACGTCATACCGTGCTTTAATGCCCGTTTGTTTTTCAAAACCGGCAACCGTATCCTTGGCAATATAGTCAGACCAATTATAAAGATTCAGCCGCGGCTCGTTTGGACCGGCCAACGCCAATGGCGTAGCGCACCATACACAGATTAAAACTTGCGGCAAGCGCAACCAGCGTTGTGCTGCCAGGAGCCAGAACGATACAGCAGATAAAGTCAGATGGCCGGCTATTTTAATCTTCATTTTTGCGCTTCCTGGTTTTAACGCGAGGCGAAACTTACCCTTGAAAAACGCAAAAATATCACCAAACTCCAATGAAAGCGACCATCGTTATAAAAAAATGCGCGATATCGTCGTAATAAACTTACAGCTCGGCTACAGTAGCCCTCTTCTCACTCTTTAAAGGTTGCATATGAACGCTCCCCGTATCCTGGTCTTGGCTGGTTCACTGCGCACCGGCTCCTACAACCGCTTACTTGCCAAAGCAGCCGCACAGCAACTGGAGACGCTAAACGCGCAGGTCACCCGATTAGATCTAGCCGATTATCCGCTGCCAATTTATGACGGCGACCTAGAGCAAGCCAGCGGTGTGCCAACGATTGCCCGCGAGTTGCACGCGGTCATCGCGTCTCATCAAGGTGTGTTTATTGCCAGCCCAGAGTACAATGCAAGCGTTCCACCGCTGTTACTAAATGCCATTGCTTGGGTCTCCCGCGTCAATGAAAATGGCGGCAAACTCACCGCCTTCGGCCAGCCAGTGTTTGCCCTTGGAAGTGCTTCACCCGGCAATTTTGGAGGCTATCGCGGGCTGTTAGCATTGCGTCAATTATTGGCCTGGACACTACAAAGCCAGGTTTTGCCACAGGTGGTAGCAGTGGGCCAAGCTCACATTGCATTCGATGAGCAGGGCCAACTCAAAGACGAATCAGCTAAAAATATGCTGAAGGAATTGACTGCACAACTCGTAAAAATAGCCAGTTGTGTAAAATAAAAGCGACTTTATATCCCCACTACGCGTAACCCTGATTCACAAAAACTGATGTCATCCACACTGCACGACCTTCCTGATAGCCCTTGTATCGGCATCTGTTCAACTCTTTTTGATGAAGTTTGCATAGGCTGTGGGCGAACTGCATTTGAAGTATCAAACTGGGTATTTTTCAGTGATGAAGAAAAGCGCCTAGTGTGGCAGCGCATCATCCAAGAGAATCAGGCCATGCGTTTCACGCGCGGGCCGGCATAAACCGAGAGAAAAACCGATTATTGCAAGCATTTCGAGTTAAGCTAGCGCGAGTTGCGTCAAGCAACCCGCCTTTCAACCTATTCATTTAAAGAGGTCGTGATGCTCACTTTATATTTTGCCCCTCATACCTGCGCACTTTCTGTACTGATTGTATTGAAATGGCTTGATGCGCCTCATAAAGTTGAAAAAGTGAAGTTAGGCGACCCGGCATATCAAAAACTCGTACCGCTTGGCATGGTGCCGGCGATGACGGATGATGAGGGCCCTATCATGACGCAAGCGGCCGCTCTTTTAAAATATCTCGTCAATAAATATCCACAAGCACAGCTAGGCAGCGATGGCACCCTTCTTGGCAACTATGCACTTGATGAAAAGCTTTCCTTTCTGACCGGTGATTTTCATCCAGCTTTTTGGCCTTTTTTCTCGCCAAAGCGCTATACCGTGAATAGCGATGAAGAAAGTATCATGGCGGTAAAAACCGCAAGCTATGCTCGCGTTGATCGGGTGATGCTGGAATTGGATCGTCAGCTTGACTCAACTCCATATCTGCTCGGTCAACACCGCAGTATTGCCGATGCTTATGCATTTACCATGGCGCGTTGGGCAGACTATTTTCCTAAAACGACTCGCCACTATCCTAACGTCCATCGTTTCATGCAAGCCATGCAGACAGATGAAGGCGTGCAAGCCGCATTGCAACATCAAGCTTAAAAACAGCCCGCATAAAGCGGGCTGTTTTTAAGCTTTTATTTTAGAATTCAGAAAAGAAATTCACCCGTTTAGTTTAAATAAAAAATCTTTTGCTTAATAGCATTTTTCTACTATGATTAATAAGACACGCGATGGAATGTTCCGGGGGGTTTTCACTCGTCACATCTGTCCGTGTATTAGCTACTGTCATTCGCCTGCATCTTGGGGCGGCTTGTTTTTAATAATAGATATTAGGAAAAAATCATGACCAAGAGCAAAGCAATCAATACGCAAGAGATCCAATTGGACGATGATGCACTGATGGAGTTTTGTGCGTCTGAATCGACCATGGGCGCCGTCGGAGAAAAAAATGAAGCTGGTTTTGGCAAGTACGACGACGACGCAGTTTGACCTTAAATAACCGCTTAAGTTCTTAAGGTGACGCCGGGCAAGCGCTCATAAACGCTTGCTCGGCGTTCTGTTGACAGCAGCTACACAAAAAGGAATGGAAACTCCCCTATGACCGTTCTCGGCATCGCTTATCCCAAAACACAGGAGCTTTTAACAGCAAACCGGGACTGGGTTTTAACCCATGATAAAAGCGGCCAGCTAGCGGGTGCATTATGGCAAGAGGCAGATGAGCGTCATAGTACGCGCGCCCTGTGTCGAGAGGAGGCAGCGTATTTTTATTGCTTTTATGGACAAGCGTTTTCAAAGCAAGACAATACTGAAATTAATGAAAGTGACCTACGTGAAATTGCCTTAAAAGGCCCCGCTTTATTAACCGCCAAATTTTGGGGGGCGTATTTATTTGTTTGCTTTGATAAGGCGGCCAAAAAATTTATTTGCTGTTGTGACCCAAGTAATCAGTGGCCCGTCTATTGGTCATGGTCTGAGCGTCACGGGCTACTGTTTTCAGACACGATGACCTGTTTGCATCAGGCGCTTACAGAGGCAGGCGAGCGCCCGGGATGGAATACATCGTTCTTTACCACTTGGTTACGCACCGGCTCGGTACAAAGTGGTGAGATGCCATTTGATCGTATTTCAGAACTTCCGGCAGGGTGTGCGATTTTCTATACGCATGGAGGCAAGCCAGAGATGCTGCCTGTTTGGGACCCGCTCATGCGTTCTGCCTATGGGCCTCTCGCTCAAAATCCATACGATATTTTAAAAAATTACCTGAGTTTGCATGTATCTGACGACGATCGGCCGGTCTTAGAGCTTTCAGGTGGCTTGGAGTCGAGTTCCGTGTTGCTGGCTTTGCGGGCGCTAGCCCCTACTACGCAACGGCTTTCTTGTGCCCATTATTACAACTCCAAGATTGGCTCGTCCAATGAGCTTGAGCATGCGCGCCGCGTTGCTCACAGCACGGGCGCCCACCTTAACGAGATTGATAACCCAGTTTTGTCATTCGCTCCGACCACGCAAATCCCGCGCGTCGCGAAGCCGCATCTCCGCTATTGCTTGCTCGCCTTTCATCAGCATTTTGCCAACTCGCTCGACGAGCGTGAAAACAGCATGTTAATTAGCGGACATGGCGGAGATGCACTTTTTCTCGCACCCCCGCCTTTTGGTGTATTAGCCGATGCAATGCTCACCTTACGCTGGCGGCAGCTGTTTCGGATGGCGATGGATTTGGCATTGATCCGCCGAACATCGCTCGCCCAAATTATGTGGCATGCAACCCAGTCTTTATTTTCTCCAAATCCTGCTAAAGGACTTAAGAGCACGTTTGGGCTACTGTCTGACGCAGCTCAACTAGAGCCACTCGATGGCTGGTCCCATTTACATCCATTTATTCAGAAGACCAAGGTTCGCCTGCCTGGCAAGTTATACCAGTTGTTCCTGGCATACTTGTCACTAGATGATGTCAGAACCCCCGCCTATCCTTTCAAAAGCGGCACGCATTATCCATTTCTTTGTCAGCCAATGGTGGAATTCGCTTTGTCGGTACCCAGCTACCGTCACTTTGAGGGTGCACATAATCGCATTGTCCTTAGAAAATCCGTCTCCGCCGCGACTCATTATCCGCACCTCTGGCGGCGTAATAAAGGCGAAACATCCGGCATCAATTTGCTCGGCATACGCCAACATAAAGACCATGTGATGGCACACTGCCTTGAGGGTTACCTAGCCAAGGAAGGCTATATTGACCCTATTCGAACCCGCACGGCAATCCAAGAGAGCAGCAAAGGTCGTAATGGCTATTTCATGGACCTTATGCAGGTTTATGCCGCTGAACTCTTTATTCAAGGATGGCAGTAGCTAGCAGGTGAGAGCACTAAAAATATCCAAAACTTTCAAAACGCTTGGTTTTCTACTGAGTTGCTTATGGGCAAATGAGCGCTATGCGCGCGTGCAAGTTGCTGCCGCCATTGCCTGTACAGCTTTTGTGATTGGCCTGAGCGTCGTGACACCCGTGCTCCTCAAATGGCTGATCGACGGTTTTTCTAGTGTATCGACTTCATCCATCACGGCCTATATGCTATGCATAGCTTACGGCTGTGCGTGGTTCCTTGCGCAGGCCTTGCGGCGAGGCGAGCAATATCTTGCGATTGCAATCAACGAGCGCATCAAGCGATTCATCACACTAAACTATGTCAGCCAGGTACTCGATCGTTCTGCTGCAGCGCTCAGTGAGCACCAAAGCGGTGCTGCCGCGAGTGAAGTGAGCCGAGCGCAAGACAGTGTGATGCGCGCACTGTTCGGAATTTTCTGGAATATCGCGCCACTTTGCGTTGCAATCGGCTTGGCCTGTATTGTCGTGTTTTCGCTGTTTGGTGCGGTCTATGCTGCGGTGCTCATCGGCTTTTTAGCCGCTTATCTGTATTCCACCATGCTCACAGTTGCGCACTGTACGCCATTGCAGCGCAAGAAAAATCTGCTATCGGATCGTGCCTCGGCCTGTCTGATTGATACGCTGACGCATGCAGATACTGTCAAAGCCTTTTCAAATGAAGCCAGCGAACTAGCGCAGCTTGAGGGCACTTTCAGAGCCCGCGAACAAGCCAGCATCCAGATCGCACGCCACATGGAGGTGCTCGGCGCGCTGCAGTTATTAATTGTTGGCATCGGGCTAACCACGATGACCTCTCTGGCGTGCCGCGATATCCTCGCGCACCGGCTTACTGTGGGCGACTTCGTACTTTTAAATAGTTACCTATTGCAATTTACGCTGCCGTTGAGCACGTTCGGTTATGTCATCCGTGAAGCTCGGCTGGGCTTGTTTAATCTTGAAGAACTACTGGACAAAATCAATACCCGATGGCTTTTCAAGCCCGCCAGCCGTACGCTTTTTGAACGAGCGCCATCGATCGAATTCAAGCAAGCTGATTTTAGCCATGTGCCTGGCAAATATGTTTTACGAGAGGCTAGTTTTTCAATTCCAGCGGGGGCATTTTGTGCAATTGTCGGCCCGACCGGGGTCGGGAAATCTACCTTGATGAAACTGCTGTTGCGTTTGTATTCGCTCGATAGCGGCGCCATTCTGATCAATGGTCAACCGATTGAATCGTTTTCCGAGCAAGTGCTACGCCAGTCGGTCAGCTATGCGACTCAAGACGCGCATTTGCTAGATCGTTCGCTGCGTGAAAATATCTGTTTTGCTTGCCCGCAGGCAGCAGACACAGAAATTGCGCGGGCCATCAACACCGCAGCACTCACGCCGGTGGTCGCCGCTGCAAGCGCTGGGCTCGAAACGCCGATTGGCGAACGAGGCAACAAACTATCCGGCGGCGAACGGCAGCGCGTAGCGCTCGCCCGTGCACTTTTACGACCCAGCCACCTACTTCTTCTAGACGAGCCGACGGCGGCGCTCGACGCGCAAACTGAGGCGACGATTTTCAAGAATTTGCATGAAGAGTATCGACAAACCACTCGACTGATCATCGCACATCGGCTGCCAGCCATTCAGCATGCGGATTTAATCCTAGTATTAAAAGACGGCACTATCGCTGAGCAAGGTAACCATCGCAGTCTGTTGGCGCAAGACGGTATTTATGCCAGCCTCTGGCATAAGCAGGTTGGGTCTAATGTCATTGAACAGCGTCAAGTCAGCGCAGCTTTTTGAGTCTTTTGTTGAATCTACTCGCTTCGACTTTGGGTTACGTCAGCTTGATGACGTTTGAAAAAGAATGGCTTGCTAGTCAGATTACGCTGGCGGCCTAATTCGTTCGGCTAGGGGGTACGCAAAACAGGAGCAAGGTCAAAGACCCGTAGGCCTTTATATATAGGCCTTTTAATTCTTTTTTTTCAAGGAAATATGTCTACTACTACTTTATGTAATTGGCGGAGTGGACGGGACTCGAACCCGCGACCCCCGGCGTGACAGGCCGGTATTCTAACCAACTGAACTACCACTCCAAGCAAGCAGATGAAGTACTTAACTCATCATCTGTTTGACGCAAACCAAGCATAACGCCGGCTTGAGATTTGGCGTCCCCTAGGGGATTCGAACCCCTGTACTCACCGTGAAAGGGTGATGTCCTAGGCCTCTAGACGAAGGGGACAAATTCTTTTTTTTCACATTCGCGAAAGCATTGCATTATAGCGGCAATACCTTTACTTGTGAAGCTTTCTTTACTACTTTTACTACTGCTTTAATTGGTGGAGGTAAGCGGGATCGAACCGCTGACCTCTTGCATGCCATGCAAGCGCTCTCCCAGCTGAGCTATACCCCCACAAAGAAAACGCGATTTTAAAGAGCAAATCACACTTTGTAAATACTTATCTCATTAATAAGCCAAATTTCCACTTCTAGACACTCAAATGCAACGGGTGGCTCGATTGAATCTCACTCACCTAACGAGTAACCGTAGCAAGCCTTGCCAGCACTCTTTCGCGGCCAAATAATTCAAGCACAGCATCGATCGATGGCGTATGCGTGGTCCCTGCTATCAACAAGCGTAACGGCATCGCCAACTGCGGCATCTTAAGCCCATGTGCCTTTAATACTGTTTTAAGGGCGGCATTAATTGTCGTGCGCAGCCATTCAATATTGCTTAAATTCTGTCCAAGCTCAGCCAGCGCTAGGCGCACAGGCTCAGTTAAATGTTGCGCAAGTTCATCTAGAGGCGTGTCTGGCGCTCGATAAAATATCACTGCGGCAGCTGCCAATTCTCTTAGCGTTGCGGCTCGATCTTTCAGTAGCGCAACCACCTCAGTTAACGCCGGCCCTTGGGTCCAATCGACTTCAAGCGTGGTAAGAAACGGCTGCACGAGTTGAGCCAAACGAGCATCATCAGCATGCTTAATATAATGCTGATTGAGCCACTTCAATTTATCCGGGTCATATTGAGCTGGCGATTTGCCCAGATGCTCAAGGTCAAACCAAGCGACCAGTTGCTCGCATGAAAAAATCTCGTCATCGCCATGTGACCAGCCTAAGCGAGCTAGATAATTCAGCACCGCCTCTGGTAAATAGCCCTCGTCACGATATTGGATAACGCTCATGGCGCCATTACGCTTTGACATTTTCTCGCCATTCGCATCTAGCACGGTAGGTAAATGTGCGTAAATAGGCGGGGTCTGGCCGAGCGCGCTTAAGATATTAAGTTGGCGGGGGGTGTTATTCACATGATCATCGCCGCGGATCACATGCGTGATACGCATATCAATATCATCAACGACGACACAAAAATTATACGTGGGCGTGCCATCTGGCCGCGCAATAATCAGATCATCCAGTTCTTGGTTGGCAATCTCAACCCGTCCTTTAACGGCATCCTCCCAAATGACGGAGCCTGTGGTTGGGTTTTTAAAACGCACAACGGGTTTAACGCCAGCCGGCAGCGGCGGTAATTGTTTACCCTCCTCCGGCCGCCAGCGGCCGTCATAGCGCGGCTTTTCACCGCGCTCACGCTGTGCATCACGCAGCCTATCAAGCTCTTCTGGCGACATATAACAAGGATAAGCTAAACCTGCCGCTAGCATTTGCGCTATCACCTCGCGGTAGCGATCCATGCGTTGCATTTGATAAAAAGGCCCCTCATCAAGAGTAAGCCCAAGCCAAGCCATGCTCTCAAGGATCACGTCCACCGCCGCTTGCGTTGAGCGCTCTAAGTCTGTATCTTCAATCCGCAAAATGAACGTACCGCCCGCTCGACGAGCGAACGCCCATGGGTAAAGGGCTGAGCGAATATTACCGAGGTGAATAAAGCCAGTAGGGCTGGGTGCGAAACGGGTGCGCACCGTAGAGTTTTTAATTTTGTCCATATTGAAAATTATATCAGTAGTGATCGGGCACCCCCAAAAATTGGATACACTATGCTGATTGCTACAAAGGTTCATACCACCCGAGAACTTGGCGCATGGATTAATACAATACCCGCGTGCGCAAATCTAAATTAGACTTTTTACACTTATATCCTATATTAAATATAGGGGCGCTACTTAGATAAGGGCCATGCATTTTTTTCGTTTATTCATTTTTGGCGTATTATTTTCCATTATAGGCTGTGGAGAGAAATCGCTAGATACGGCGGGTTCGGATACTACTGAATTATATCAGTGGCAGTCTCTTGGACAACCTGAAGAAAATCGCGCAGAAGCTATCCGGCGCATCATTGAGTGCGACAACTGTTTTAAATTAGACTTAAGTCATCTAGGCTTGCGCGAACTGCCGCCCTCATTAGGGCTATTTCAGAAATTTAATCAATCCATGATCTTAAATTTGGCGCACAATAAATTGCATGATTTGCCTGGATTTATTAACCGACTATCTAGCCTAAAGCTCATCATTTTGTCAAACAATGAGTTCAATGAATTGCCTGACGCCATCAATCAATTGCCTGATTGTTTCGTTGATATACGAAATAACCCTTTGTCCGCGGAAGCCAAGGAAGCAATTCTTTTTTTATATAGCTTGCGTCAATTTAATAAGCCAAAGCGACTCATCTTTGATTATAATCACGAAATACTTCAATTGATTTCTGAGCGCATACTACTCGCTATTGCGATTCAGCCATGGCTCCCCCCTTCTGATAAAACCCGTACACGGTTCGATAACTGGGAAGCCGGCGTTAATATAAGCGACGCTCAGAACCTCAGATACTTCCTCTCAAAATTATGGGAAACAGCAGATGCTCAAAACCAAATCGGCTTAGAGCGCTTAAAACAACGAGTGCAGCATGTACTCCTTGAACTTCAGCAACGTCAGGATTTGCGGCCTTTTTGTTTTGATCTCGTAAAAGATGCCCTAGGAGCGTGTGGTAATAGAGTGGATATCGGTCTCAACAATATTGAGCACACTATCCTTAATGCAAAAGCTGAGTCTGGAGAGATCGAGCCAGAAATATTAGAGAAAATGGTTATACAACAATTTCGCTTAAGAGAACTCGCGCCCATTGTATGTGAAAAAGTAAAGCACGTTTCGTCAAATACTCAAGTCGAAGTTTATCTTGCCTATCAACTAAAATTAAGAGAACAATGGGATCTATTGATCCAAGGGCAAGACATGCTTTATTCTGCATTGGTCAATCTTACGGATGAAGAACTCGATTTAGTTAAGAAAAAATTAAAAGCAGCTGAGCAAGAAGAAAAGCTCTTCACTTTCTTTTTTGAACATGAAGCATGGCAACATTATCTAGAAAGAAAATATGCAGATAAATTCAATACATTAAAAAACCAGCGAGACGCTGAATTTAATATATTAGAGAATCGATATGAAGAACTATCCGAAGAATATCAAGAACAGATTGAGGTTATAAACAAAAATGCAGAAAATAGGCTAGATATATTACGGCAAGAAATAAACCAACTCGAGTGGGCCGAGTTGAAAACCCGGCACATTATTCAATAAGAAATGACGCACCATACAGATAAAATTAGGCAATCTGGTCTGGAGAGACCCGGCCGCTGCGATTCACTAATTCAAATGAATCAATCTCATCTATTTTATGTAACCTCTCTCTGGTCAAATCTAATTCATCCTGCAGTTTAATCTGTTTGATTGTGAGCTCCTCTATGGTTACAGACTGTTGAGAATTTATAGTGATAGCCTTCTCTAATTGAGCCTCTAGCTCCAGCCTTTTTTGCTCTGTTTGCGCCATTTCTTCAGTTATTTTTTTCTCCCTTTGCAGTTGCTCAAGGTTCTCATCAAGATGACTACTTTGTTTATCAATGCTATTCGACAAATTAGCCAGCATATCTGACAATCGGTGCAGGTTTTCTGTTACCTCTCCAGACGACCGACTTAATTCAGTGCTCACCACCGAACTGATCGTCCCGACTTCTTGTTTTGCCTCTACTAACTGCTCTTTTGCTTCTTGTATCTGTTGTATGCGTTCTTCTACAGAACCTTTTTTATTGATGCCAACTAAACTTTCTCCAACGTGCTTCACTAAACCCGTGACACGTTCGGTCACCTGGACCACCCGATCAGTCACATCTCCAATCAGATCTATAGTTTGCTCTATCGGCTTTGCAATGACCTGCTCCCCGAGGCCGACAAATATCTCCATCGGTTTACCCAATACGATCTCTGCCCCATCTAATGCAACGTGCCCAGTTGTTTCAACCACTCGGCCTACGCCACGCGCAACATGCTCTAGAGGCCGACCTACATCTTCCACGACATGCACAATACCTCGCGCAACACTTTCTACGGCGCCCATGATTATCTCCTTACACAACAGAAAAGAAATCGAGAAGCAGATCTTCGATTCAAAATCACGAATCCAAAATCTTCAAATTATTTTAATTATTTAAACTTCTCTGCCATAACAGATCGCTTATATTTAATATAGTCTAATTATTTTTCTTTGCAACACACTTATTTTTAATGAGCGCAGTACTAGTCGTACCATGTCTCTGCTCACACCTGGACAGGTTTCTTCGATCTCCTCCGATATGGAAAATGGCAACATGCGTTTGAGCACTTCTGATCGTACCCGATCCCCCTTGTTGCCTCGACCATACTCGATGGTACCAACACGTTCTTCGAACTCTCGATAGGCGCGCAACAACGCTCCCCAGAAGTAATCAAGCCATGGTTTGATGTCATGCCGTCCCTGGTGCCAACTAATGGGGTAATTATGTATAACAATACCCCATTAAACGATCGTTATCCCCCTATTTAGGCAGGCATAAAATTGAGAGAATGGGTGTAAAGCAGCGTAGTTTATGGATTTTCTATTTTCGCTTTCTTAGTTTTGTACAAACCGTGAATTCTGGCCTTTCACCGTAATCAAATCATGATGATCCAACATACAGCTAGTGATTTCGGCACTGCCTTAAGCTCATGTCCTTACACACAACTATAAACAGCCAAGTACAATAAACCTTTAAAAGAAAGAGATGACAGGCAGAGATGAGCTGGGCAGCGAAAGAATTTAAGACAGTAGATTTAGGTGACAAGCGGTTAAACAAGAGGCTGATGTTGCTTGCAGAGCGTCTTGGGGAAAAGCCGACGGCGAGTCTGCCTGGGGCATGTAAAGGGTGGGCGGAAACCCAGGGGGCGTATCGATTTTTATCTCAAGAGGATATAGGTTGGGAGTCTATTTTAGAGCCGCACTGGTCCTGTTCGCGTGCGCGCTTACAAGAGCAGCGTACCGTTTTGTGCATCCAAGACACCACGGAACTGAACTTCAACGGACAATCGATAGAAGGCTTGGGTCCCCTGTGTTACGAAGCGCAACGAGGTATGTACCTGCACCCGACGTATGCGGTATCGTTGGAGCGTGAACCGTTAGGCGTATTAGATGCGTGGATGTGGGCACGTGCATCCAAAGAAGACGTAGAGAATCGGTCTGGGATCAAGGAAAGTATACGCTGGATCGAAGGGTATAGCCGACTGGCAGAACTCTCAGCCGAGTTACCCGAGACACGTTTGGTGTATATGGCAGACCGTGAATCCGACATGCTAGAACTGATATGCAAAGCCTCCGAACTGGGGAATCCGGTGGATTGGTTAATTCGCTCGTGTCACAACCGGGTGCTACCAGATGGTGCTCGCCTGTGGGAGGCAGTCGGTGCGCAGGCAGCGGTAGGCGAATTGCATTTTATGATGCCCTCACGGCATGGCCAAAAGGCTCGAGCGGTACGTCAGCAAGTCAGAATGAAACGCGTTGTCCTTGATGATAGAAAGGGCTCCCCGTTAGAAGTGACCTGCGTAATAGCCCAAGAAGTGGAGGTACCGTCTGGCTGTAAGCCTGTGGAGTGGCGCTTGCTCACTAATCGCGTGGTACTTGATTTCGACGCAGCAGTGGAGTTGATTGACTGGTATCGGGCTCGCTGGGAGATTGAGATGTTCTTCCACGTTCTCAAAAACGGCTGTCGCGTCGAGGCGCTGCAACTAGGGGCTATCGAAAAGTTAGAGAGGGCGCTGGCGGTCTATATGGTGGTGGCTTGGCGAATCGCTCGCTTGATGAGACTAGGCCGTACTTGCCCTGATCTGGAAGCAGAACTGCTGTTTGAGCCAGAGGAATGGCAAGCCGCGTATCTTCTCATGAAAAAACCTGTGCCAAAAAAGACGCCTCGACTCAATGAAGTAGTGCGGCTTATTGCGATGTTGGGTGGATTCTTAGGCCGAAAAGGGGATGGCGAGCCCGGCGTAAAAACCATCTGGCAAGGATTACAGCAGGTTACTGCCTTTGCTCAGGGTCTACGCTGGGCGCGCCAAAACCAGATATTTTGAGTTGTGTATAAGGATATGCCTTAAGCTGCATTGGTTCCAACTTAATCGTACAGTAAGGCCTTGCCAAGAGGTCCGGTTACCCGGTTTGATAGAGGTGCGAATCTTTATTAAACCAGCGCATAAGCGCCCAGGAGTAACCCCATGCATAGTGTTCTTAAAATATCATCAAGCACAAGATAGGCCTGCTCAGTAACATCAGTTACTAAACTAACACGCACTACCCAGCCAACAGTGCTTCAATCCGGCGCGCACCCGTGTAACGTTTTTCCCAATAACGGTTATTCAATGCATCAACCCGAATGTTATTGCCGGTAGAAGGCGAGTGAACGAATTTGTTATCGCCAATATAAATGCCTACATGCGAGAAAGTGCGGCGCATCGTATTAAAAAATACGAGATCGCCGGGCTTTAGGTCAGTCACTTTAATAATTTTCTCGCCGACCCGACTCATGTCCACCGCGCGGCGCGGCAACGTGAAGCCAAGCGTGTTTTGATACACATAACGAACAAAACCGCTGCAATCCAGTCCCGAATCCGGGGTGTTGCCCCCCCAGCGATACCGTACGCCAATCATGTTCAAAGCGCTGGCAACGACGTTGCTTGCCTTAGTCGCCATGTCCGCTAAAAAAGTGTGTGGCTCTTGAATAGGAGCGCCCGATAATTTTCGGGGGTGACTCTCTGCTCTACCTTCCGTCAGGACATGAGAGTCAAAATTGAAGTTGTTGAGGTATGAATTTTTTTCAGCAAAAACTGTGCTTGAATTTAATATGAGCAAGCCTGTAAAGAAACCTAGCAGGGTACGCGCACGAAATAAATTTAGAATTTTTTGATGCATAGGTAATAAAAAAATACACAGCAAAATGCCGATTTCAAGGAAGTTCGGCTAGCATTATAAATGTTTATTAACTCAACCGAAAAATAAAAACACCAGCGGAAACAACCTATTACACTCCATGCTAGTCAATCATAGCCCAAATGACAAGTCACAAAGAGGCTTTCGGAAGAACACGAAGCGGCACGATAAGCTGTCCTAACACCAGCAAAAAAGTGCTCTTTCATAGTCCGGTTTTTATGAAATAGGCAATTTTAGTTGCAATGTGCGAGAATTGTACCCAAAATCCCGTTCGTTCCAAGCATCACACGAGTGAACGCTACACTTTCTTAATATTACGGAGTATTTATGGGCTTTCTCGCTGGTAAACGCATTTTGCTCACCGGACTTTTGTCAAACCGCTCGATTGCCTACGGCATTGCGCAAGCGTGTCATCGTGAAGGGGCTGAACTCGCCTTCACTTATGTGGGTGAACGGTTCAAAGAACGGGTCACAGGCTTTGCCAAGGAATTTGGTAGTGAGTTAGTTTTCCCCTGCGATGTGGCTGACGATACGCAAATTGAAGAGACCTTCACCGCGCTGAAAGCACACTGGGACCACCTTGATGGATTAGTCCACGCAATCGGCTTTGCACCGCGCGAAGCCATCGCGGGTGATTTTCTGGATGGCCTCACGCGTGAAAACTTCAAGATCGCACACGATATTTCGGCCTATAGTTTTCCAGCACTCGCTAAAGCTGCTCTGCCTCTTTTATCAGCCGACGCATCGTTGTTAACACTGACTTATTTTGGCGCTGAAAAAGTTGTCCCCAACTATAACACCATGGGCCTAGCCAAAGCCTCGCTTGAAGCCAGCGTACGTTATTTGGCCTCCTCGCTCGGCCCTAAAGGTATTCGGGTTAACGCTATTTCGGCTGGCCCGATTAAGACCTTGGCCGCCAGCGGCATCAAAGGTTTTGGCAAGATTTTAGATTTTGTAGAAACTCATGCGCCTTTACGCCGCAATGTCGGCATTGAACAAGTCGGTAATGCCGCCGCCTTTTTATTATCCGATTTAGCAGCTGGCGTGAGTGCAGAAATCATGCACGTAGACAGTGGCTTTAATGCGGTTGCTGCAGGTATGGCTGCAACTGAAGAGTAAAAACGCAAAGGGCCGACGCAACCTTGTGCTCCGCAAAACGGTTATTTTGTCGGCCCTAGCAAAAGCTCTAACGCAATTTTCTAGCGTTATTTAAATATCCATCTTTACCTCATGTGTAAAGATGGATATATCAATGTCTGTGAGTCACACACATAAATTGAGAGCGTCATAAGCCACCCCGCTCTCTGCGCAATCCATCAAGAGAGCCCCCAGGCACCGTTTTAATAAAGTAAAGCTCCATACCAAGTACAGCGAGTACAGCCAGCAACTTACGCGAGCCAAATTCAGGGACATGCCCGCGTTCAAAACGTGAAAGAGATTCTTGGGTAATACCGGACTGCACAGCTACCACACCTTGCTTGAGGCCAAGAGCCCAGTGGCATCGACGTGCAGTATTTTAGGCAGGGCACGAGTTTTTTAGACAATATAAATAAAAACAATAAAGTACATTATAATATCTACTATACTGAATTTTTAAATATAAAAGATACTATGATATCTATATTTTTTATGACTCCCCAGCGCATGGCAGAGCATATTGCAAAGCAAATGCGGGCTAAAAGGCTAGCGTTGAACTTCAGTCAAAAGAGCTTGGCAGAACGTTCCGGCGTGAGTTTTGGAGTGCTGAAAAAATTTGAGCGCACAGGAAAAATATCCCTTGAATCACTCCTTAAACTTGCGGTTATTTTGGATGCGTTTGAAGAATTCAAAGAGCTCTTTAAAAAAGCAGATCCGGAGAGTTTTGTCTCGATTGATGCGCTCATGAAAGATAAAACACGTCAAAGAGGGCGACAATGAGCTTTAAAAATCAATCTGTTGTGCAAGTTTCTTTTATGCGCGGGAAAGAAACGCTCGCAATGGGGCAGCTCGCGCTAAAAGACCGAATCATATTTTTTGAATATCATCCTGATTTTATAAAAACAGGATTAGAACTCTCCCCTTTTAAGCTCCCTCTTAAAGCCGGCATGATAGCGTGCCGGGATCAGGTTTTTGATGGCTTATTTGGTATTTTTAATGATAGCTTGCCAGATGGATGGGGGCGCTTGCTGCTTGATCGAAAGCTGATGAAACTTAGCATCCATCCAGAACAACTCTCACCTTTAGATCGACTCGCTTATGTAGGCAAATCAGGCATGGGCGCTCTGGTTTACCAGCCGGGAATAGAAGACCCAGCTCTCACTCATCAAAAAAATTTAGATGAAATTGCGAGCGAAGTATGTCAATTTCAAGTCAACGATAACGATCAGTTTGTCGAGGAGCTGCTTGCAATGAATGGTTCTTCTGCGGGTGCGCGCCCTAAAATCCTGACACAGATAGATGGAGAAGAATGGATCATTAAGTTTCGCTCTTTATTTGATTCCAACGATATTGGACCCATCGAATATGCTTATCACCTCATGGCCAAAGAGGCTGGTCTGAACGTTCCACCCGCAAAACTTTTTGCATCTCGAAAAGGACCTGGATATTTTGGTGTACGGCGCTTTGATTGTATCAATGGACAACGCCTACATATGCACACCGTGAGCGGTCTATTTCATAGCGATCACCGTATTCCCAACCTAGATTACGAGAACATTATGCAAGCCACGCTTTGGTTAACTAAAAAAATACATGAATGCGAAAAACAGTTTCGAGCGGCTGTCTTTAATGTATTCGCTTGCAACCGCGATGATCATGCGAAGAATTTTTCTTTTTTAATGGATAAAAATGGGGTGTGGTCTGTGTCACCTGCTTATGACCTGACTTTTTCGTCCGGCCCCGCTGGAGAACATTGCACAATGATCATGGGGGAAGGCAAAAAGCCAACCCTGCCCCATCTGTTAAGACTTGCAGAAATGAGCGGCATCAAAAAAGCAAATGCTTTACAAATAATTGATCAAGTGAAAGCCGCTGTTGCAAAGTGGAAAGAATATGCAAAAGAAGCTGGCGTCAGCGCAACTTCTCTTAAAATGATCCAGAAAAGACTATTAGATATAACTAGCGTATAGCTGTGCCAAGCACAGCTATACGCTATTGAGACACTTTACGACTCAATGCTTACTCGCTTTCTTAGACTAGTCTAGAGTGAGTAATACATATCGAACTCAATCGGATGCGTAGTCATTCTGAAACGAGTCAGCTCCGCCATTTTTAATTCGATATAGGCATCCAGCATGCTATCGGTAAAGACGCCGCCGCGAGTTAAGAACTCACGATCTTGATCAAGGTGATACAGCGCTTCATCCAAACTTGCACAAACGGTTGGGATTTTTTTGTCTTCTTCAGGCGGCAAATCATAGAGATTTTTGTCTGCGGCTTCACCTGGATGAAGCTTGTTTTGCACGCCGTCCAAACCTGCCATTAGCAGCGCCGAGAAAGCCAAATACGGATTTGCCATTGGATCTGGGAAGCGCGTCTCAATACGACGGCCCTTCGGACTTGAAACATGCGGAATACGAATCGAAGCAGACCGGTTACGTGCGGAGTACGCCAATTTTACCGGCGCCTCAAAACCAGGGACTAAACGCTTGTACGAGTTGGTTGTAGGATTGGTAATCGCATTCAACGCACGCGCATGTTTGATAATCCCGCCAATGTAATACAGCGCAAACTCTGATAGCCCGGCATAACCATGGCCGGCAAAGAGGTTTTGGCCGTCTTTCCAGATCGATTGGTGAACATGCATGCCTGAACCATTATCGCCGACAATCGGTTTAGGCATAAAGGTGGCCGTTTTGCCATACGTATGGGCAACGTTGTGCACCACATATTTTAGGATCTGAGTCCAATCCGCCCGTTGCACCAAAGTAGAAAACTTGGTGCCGATTTCATTCTGGCCTTCACCCGCTACTTCGTGGTGATGCACTTCAACTGGCACCCCAAGCTGTTCAAGTAATAGACACATTTCAGAACGCATATCTTGAAACGTATCGACCGGCGCCACTGGAAAATATCCGCCTTTCACATTTGGGCGGTGGCCAGTGTTGCCATGCTCATATTCCTTACCTGAAGACCACGGCGCTTCTTCCGAATTGACTTTAACAAAGGAGCCCGACATATCAACGCCCCATTGCACCGAATCAAAAATAAAGAACTCGGGTTCTGGTCCAAAATACGCCGTGTCGCCTAAGCCGGTACTCTTAAGATAGGCCTGCGCACGTTTGGCTAGCGAGCGTGGGTCACGCTCATAGCCTTTACCGTCAGAAGGCTCAACCACATCGCAAACCAACACTAAAGTGGGCTCTTCATAAAAAGGATCAATATAGGCAGTGTTTGGATCTGGCATCAACAACATATCAGATGCTTCGATACCCTTCCAACCAGCAATTGAAGAGCCGTCAAACGCTTGACCACTTTCAAATCTATCCGCCTCAAACGCCGATGTCGGTACTGATAGATGCTGTTCCTTGCCACGCGTATCGGTAAAACGAAAATCGATAAACTTAACGTTTTCTTCGCTGACAAGTTGCATCACATCGGCTACGGTTTTACTCATACATTACTCCTGCTAAATGGCCCAAATTTAGAATTGATATCTTCCGCCCCCTTACGCTACACATACTGTTATTTAACGTAAGAGAGTCCGGAAACCCCTACAACCAGCCAAACCAGTGTGGCCTAACTCACTTCAAAGAAGTTTTGTTGCTAATAAAATCCTGTAGCCATATCCAACGCCAGCAAGCTCGCCTTGGCGCTGAAATTTTCTTTTGGCTCTATGAATGCAGGATGGACAGATTCGCCCTATGTTATAGAGTGCCGCGATAAGATGCCCGCTATTTCGCGTTAAGCTAACGCCGAAATTTGAATGAGCCTTGATCCAAGAGGACTCCATTTAGACCCAAATATGCTTGAAATCGATGAAGAGTATGATTATAAACTGTGGTGTAGAAAAAGCAATAATATCCGATTCGGGAAATACCGCCTTCTTTGAGATTTGCCTTAGAATAGTGATTTAATCTTTGCTTA
Source organism: Mycoavidus sp. HKI (assembly GCF_020023735.2). NCBI lineage: Bacteria > Pseudomonadati > Pseudomonadota > Betaproteobacteria > Burkholderiales > Burkholderiaceae > Mycoavidus > Mycoavidus sp. HKI. The sequence continues at coordinate 922,263 of NZ_CP076444.2, read as the reverse complement.
CTAAATTTAAATGAGTAGTCTTGAACAGCTTTACACAATGGCCCAACAGCGCTGCCTAGATCGCGAATTGCCTTACGCCGGCGCACTCACACCTAACGAGGCATTTGAGGTGCTGCAAAGCGATCGTTCCGCTCGTCTTGTTGATGTACGCACACGCGCGGAGCTTGACTGGGTGGGCCGGCCAGCCATCAACTCTAGCCAATATCTTCATCTTGAATGGATGAGCTATCCAAGCGGTGCACCCAATCTGGCGTTTATCAATCAATTACGAGAAATGGTGACGCTGGAAACGCCACTCCTGTTGCTCTGCCGTAGTGCGGGTCGTTCAAAACTTGCGGCAGCGGCTGCTGCTCGGGCCGGGTTTACGCGTGCATTTGATGTTCTTGAAGGTTTTGAAGGGGATAAAGACCGCGGCGGACACCGTAACACCATCAATGGTTGGCGTTGGCAAGGTTTGCCATGGTTAGGAGTATGATCATGAGTTCCGACTTGATCAGACAGTAAGGTCTTGCCTCAACAGGCGAGACGCTAAAAATCAGATTGCCAATGCGTGTAAAACCTAAGTTATCTTGATATAACTCCTCATCGACATCTGCCCGCGTTGAACACATTCTATATGTGTGTCAGTCCAGCGCGGGCTTACTTTTCCTGCTCTTGCCTCAACCTTCTTCCCCTGCGATTTTTCTTTGTCTTCTTGTATTACTTTGGCTGATAGCGGAGTTGATTACTGTTAACCTGAGTTCGGGATAAGGAAGTGCAGAGATAAGAGCAAAAGATATGAGGGAAAATGAGGCGGGCGCTAAGTATTTCGAAGAGAATATAAGTCTTGCAAACCGAACCCTCTAAGAAAGGCCAAAGCACCCATGGATCATATTACCGAACTTTATTGTCTGATGGACGATTTTTGCAAAGAATTTGAGCCAGAACTCAACAAAAAGTTGTTATCTAGCGGAAAACGCAAACGCTTGCGTGCTACAAGCCTATCCTTAGCAGAATTGATGACACTAGTCGTGCTTTTTCATCAGATTCGCTATCGGCAATTCAAGTCATTTTATTTGAATCATGTATGCCAGCATCTGCGCTCAGAGTTCCCGAGGTTACCCTCGTACAATCGTTGCATTGAACTATTACCGCGCTGCAATCTTGCACTAGCTGCTCTGTTTGAAACCCTCAAAGGCCAATGCACAGGGATCTCTATTGTGGATTCCACACCTTATTGCAGTCTGTGACAATCTACGTATTAGCCGTCACCGTGTATTTGATGGCTTAGCCGCTCGAGGTAAAAGTTCCACAGGGTGGTTCTTTGGCTTCAAGCTGCATGCAGTGATTAATCACCAAGGTGAACTGCTTGGGCTGAGGTTCACGCCGGGTAATATCGATGACCGTAAGCCCGTGCCTGATCTCGTGCACTCGTTGTTTGGCAAGCTTTATGCCGACAAAGGCTATATCTCAAGGAAACTGGCCCAATCCTTGAAGGATCTTGGCGTTGAGCTTGTTACCAAGGTCCGACGTAATATGAAGCCTATTGTTCACACCCCTTTTGATCAGGCTTTATTGCGCCTACGATCGCTTGTCGAAACCGTCTTCGATGAATTGAAAAACCTATGCCAGGTCGAGCATACTCGCCATCGCTCTCCTATTAACTTTGCTGTTAATCTACTCAGCGGAATCATCGCTTATTGCCTTATGCCCAACAAGCCTAAGCTCCCTTTGCAGTCTTGCCAGAATGCGCTGGCTTAACCCGAGCTGACGTTACTGTTAGTAGGGTCGAAGACTGGCAAATTTTGGGCGCTGTTTGACGCCTGATGCGTCAAGTGAGGCATTTATCGATTCGGGAAGCTCAATCGGGTATTACGTGGCCACTATACCTACTATGGCATTGCCGGGAACTTCCGGGCATTGCAGAATGTAGATAGAGCGGTGGAGCGTTACTGGCGCAAGATGTTGAGCAGCCGGAGTCGCTCAGGCGGCGTTACCTGGGAGGCATTTCAGAAGATCAAGAAGCGATTTCCATTAATGCGATCAAAGCTGCATCTTCCCTATCAGGCGTTGCAAGCTATCGCGGTGCTGTGAATCAACTGCTGAAGAGCGTAGTGCGGGAAATCCGCACGCTACGATCTGTGGGAACCGGGGGCGAGCCTGTCAGATTTTTTGTGTGTCCGAAGTCACGGTTAAATTTTACAGCTTCTTATAATGAGGCTGTAAAACGATCGCCAAATAAAATGGCAAATTGAACTTTTGCAGTCCGCCATGTGATCGGTGGCATTTTCCAATCTTTAGTGATATTTCGCAAAGCCAAATAAATAAGCTTAATAGCAGCTTGGTCATTCGGGAAATGACCTCGATTTTTAATGACCTTACGCACCTGCATATGTAGGCTTTCGATGGCATTGGTCGTATAAATAATTTTACGGACCTCTTGCGGGTAAGCAAAGAAGGGAATCACTTCTTGCCAATGGCGCTGCCAAATTGAGGCAATCGGCGGATATTTCAGCCCCCACGGACCCTCAGCAAAGGCCTCAAGCGCCAGAGCGGCCTCGGTTGTGGCGCGATAAATTGTTTTTAATTCTGCCGCGACGGCTTTACGGTTTTTCCAGCTCACAAAATCCAGACTATTACGAATTAAATGCACAATACAGGTCTGGATTTGCGCTTGTGGAAAGACCGCTGTAATGGCTTCTGGGAAACCTTTTAGTCCATCCACTACGGCGATTAATACGTCAGCCAGCCCTCGATTTTTAAGCTCCGTCATCACCCTCAACCAGAATTTTGCCCCTTCAGTTTGTTCAATCCAAATGCCTAGAATTTCCTTGGTACCGTCTGGCCGCACACCTAAGGCAAGATAGACCGCTTTGTTTTTAACGCTGCCCTCATCACGGATTTTGACCCGTAACGCATCAAAAAACACCAGCGGATACATCGGCTCTAGCGGCCGGCTCTGCCATTCCTTGACCTCATCCATTACTTCGGAGGTGATCTTTGAGATCAGATCGGGCGATACCTCCAAGCCATACAGCTCTGTTAAATGGGCTTGAATTTCCCGCACCGGTAAACCTCGCGCGTAAAGCGAGACCACTTTATCGTCAAAGCCCGGCAGCCTCCTCTGATGCTTAGCTATCAATTGTGGAGTGAAACTCCCCTCTCGATCTCGCGGTATGTCTAGCTCCAGCTTGTCTTCTGATGCTAAGACTGATTTCTTGCTACTGCCATTTTTATGATTATTCTTTATCTCTCCTGTGCTGCGCTCTTGCTCAAGATGATGTTCTAACTCAGCCTGCAATATTCTTTCTGCCAGTGACTTTTTAAGCTGACCAAACAACCCACCTTCTGTAAATATCGATTGAGGATTGGACAGATCTACTCCCTCTAGAAATTTATCTAATATCCCTTTGTCTATCTTCGTCATATGCTTCCCTTTTTATTAACTTCATATCATATGACTTCTTTCACACAAAATTCCTGACACTACCCCGGGGGCGGGTGACTGCCTCCGGTCACCCGGTCTTGGGGGTGAGATTCCCTCGGACTACTCACCAATTAGGCCTTAAATGTGTATTTCACTCCTCCATAAGCAATCGCTCTTCCTCCGGTAATATCGGAATTTGCACTTCCGCACGGACCGCTCTTAAAGCTTTAACCATAACTTCAATTTGTTCGCTCATGAGTTCAATGGATTTCCCCGGCTCAGTCGCCGTATATAAGCGCAGTTGATTGCCCTGATGTATAGTCAATGAAATAGTTTCTCTACAGCTCAATGGGAACAAAAATTGAGTATAAAGTGATTTTATCTGCTCAGATGCCAAGCTAGGAAATGTGATGAAAAGCTGATTTAAATGCGCATTTAACGCACGGTTTACAGTTGCTCTGACATACCGATCTTGATCCTTTAAAGCACCGATTAAGGCCTCAACGGCCGCGCCGGGCAGCGCTTTCTGCCTCCCTAATACACGGGCTGCCGCAATCTTGGCATCCCACGCTTGGTTCTTTAAAGCGCCGCTCAAGACTTCAACGGCAGTGTCAGATAGGGTTTCATGCTTCTCTAACGCACTGGCTGCTGCAGTCCTGACAGACCATGCTTGATCCTTTAAAGCGCCAATTAAAGCCTCAACTGCCCTGTCGGATAACATTGCCTTGCTTTCTAAAACACGGACTGCGGCAGTCCTGACAGACCATGCTTGATCCTTTAAAGTACAACTCAAGGCCTCAATGGCCGCATCGGACAGTGTTTCCTGCTTCTCTAACACGCTAATTGCCAAAGATCTGACATCCTCATTTTCATGCTGTAAAGCGCCTATCAAGGCCCGTACGGCAGCTTCGGACAACGTGCTCCGGCCTCCTAACGCACTGGCTGCCGCAGACCTGACAATCCGATCATTATCCTGACAAGCACCTATCAAGGCCTGCACAGCGGCTTCGGACAACGGACTCTGGCCTCCTAACACACTAGCTGCCGTAGACCTGACATCCTTATTTTTATGTTGTAAAGCGCCTATCAAGGCCTGCACAGTGGCTTCGGACAACGGATTCTGGCCTCCTAACACCCTAGTTGCCGTAGACCTGACATCCTTATTTTTATGTTGTAAAGCGCCTATCAAGGCCTGCACAGCGGCTTCGGACAACGAACTCTGGCGTCCTAACGCCCTGGCTGCCGCAGACCTGACAATCCGATTATTATCCTGACAAGCACCTATCAAGGCCTGCACAGCGGCTTCGGACAACGGACTCTGGCCTCCTAACGCCCTGGCTGCCGCAGACCTGACAATCCGATTATTATCCTGACAAGCACCTATCAAGGCCTGCACAGCGGCTTCGGACAACGGACTCTGGCCTCCTAACGCACGGACTGCCTTAACCTTAGCATACCAATCCTTACGCTTTAAATTGCCGCTCAAGGTCCCAAGGTCCGCGTCGGACAGCGCTTCCTGCTTTCCTAACGCATAGACTGCCACAGACCTGGCATCTTCAGTTAGCCAATTCTCGTCCTTCAAGGCTTCAGCCTTAACAGTTGTTTGGGGCATTCCTCCCTGCACCTCTAGCGCATTGGTTACCGTCATTCTGACACTGCTCAAGGCGTCAACAGCCAATTGGGACAGCGTTTTCTGCTTTTCTAACGCGCTGGCTGCTGTAGCCCTGACATCTCTATCTTGATCTTTTAAAGCACTGATTAAGGCTTCAACGACCTCGCCGGACAGCGTTGCCTGGTGGCCTAACACATTGGCTGCCGCAGTCCTGACATACCAAATTTTATGCTTCAAAGCATCGATCAAAGCTTCAACAGCCGCGTCGGACAGCATTTTCTGCTTCTCTAATGCACTAGCTGCCGAAGACCTAACATCTCTTTCTCGATCCTTTAGGGCATCGATCAAGGTTTTAACAGCCACGTCGGACAAAATTACGCGTTCTCCTAAGGTATTGAAGATCTTATCTTTAGGAACTACCGATTCATCCAGACATTTGAACAGTAGACGTTCTGGAAAGGCCGTCTGGCAACCTAATGTACTAGGGCCATCCTTTAACTTCAGTTCGAAGTGCAACCACTGCATTAACTCTTTTTCTAATTTAGAGACGATCTCTTTATTCCATTGAGTGAGCCGCGCCCGTGCCTCATTCAGGCAACCCACCATCACCTGCTGATGACGCATGCCGATCAAATCACGCGGGGCTGTTCTCAATAGGGTAAAAAAGCACTCTAGCTCAGCGCCTTCGAGCAGCCCTGCTACCATCCACCACACGATTTCATAACGCGGATTATATTTATGTAATGCGATAAATGCTTCAAATCCCTCTTGGTTTGGCACTGCCCCTAAGCCGGTAGCATTCACTTTTTCTAAAATAGGCGTCCCTTCTAATTTTGCCTCCGCTTGTAGACGCTGCACCAAAAATTTAGCCGCAAAAAATTCCTGAAACGTTAAATGCAAAAAGTGATAGTGGCGCTCGGATTCAGGGCGCGATGCATCAGCTGTATGTAAATAGGAGGTTTTTTTCAGATTCGTGGTGAAATTGAGGGGTAATTTTTTTCTTGTAAAAGATATCTTATTCAATTCGTTTTTACGCTGACTTAATTCCTGTCGGCTAAATTCTATTTTCTCTGCCTCTAGGCCTTTAAATGCTAAGTAGCTTAGATAATTGATCTCAGCCGCCATCACTTCTTCTAGCTCAAACTCTGACAAATCTTCGATCTCATGAGGTTCTAATAACTGACCCTCTTCTTTTTTCTCTAAGCGTATACTGTCTTTACGCCATAATTTATCTATTATGGCCTGATATAACATCGCCATCGTCACTTCTTGCCCTTTGGGTAGCTTATCCCAGCTATAACAGAGCGCATCTAATTGAATTGGGATATTCACCAAACCCTGAATCAACGGCATTTCTTTTATAAACCGCTTAATAGCTGTTTGCTGAAATTCAGGCGCAAACTTTTGAATATAAGCCTGCACATTGGCTTGACTAAACCCGACCGTTTCTAATTCTAAATCAAGTTTATTAAGTTCGTTTACATTGACTCCGGTAGGTCGGGAAGTAATGACAACATGTTCCTTCGCAAGTAATACTCTGAGAAAGGTTCCTAACTGATTTTCTCCACGCAGTTCACTAGCTACCTCATCTAAACCATCTAGAATAAAAAGCGTTTTGCCTTGATGCGCGTGCAAAACTTTCGATAGCGCCTGCGCTTGGCTACTTTCATAACCCACAAAATACTGATTACAGAGCAAGTCTTCTAAGCATTTTGGGGCGCGCGTCTTGAGTTGTCGTAATGGTACCCACAACACGCTTTCAAACCGATCCTGCCAAAGCCCATTCTCATGATATTCGTATACCAGCTTTTTACATAACGTGGTCTTGCCTATCCCCGCTCGTCCCTGAATTAGAATCCGTTTGGGTACGCCTTCTGAGCCGTTTCGTAATTTCTGTGTCTCAAAAAGCTTCTCTAATTCAATCAATTTATTTGGATTGGTTGCCTCAAGCCGTTCACTGCTCGGTAGGCGCTCAAAAGTTGCGGCTTGCTTTTCCAGCTCTTTTTTATCTTTTTCCCGTTGCGCCTGGCTTTCAACGATCGCCAGATTGATATAGCAGTCATCTAGCGATGCTTTATCGCCTGATACCCGCTGAATCGAGAGATTGGATAATTGATAATGCTGGTACAGCGCTTTGCGCAGATCTATTAAGGAGAGGTTGGATGTCAGCAGTTTTTTTTGTATCTCCGTGTGCAGCATGCGCATTTGGGGGAGATCCCGGGCAAGTTGGCTATGCAGCGCTGTCCGTATGTCATCGAAGATAGCGTCTACTAACCTCGTAAACTCAAGCCCGCCCGGCGTTAAAGGCTCAGAAACAAATTCGGTGTACGCCTTCCAAAACGTGCTCAGAAACGTTTTGGCCTCATCGCTGCTCGCTAAAAGCCGATCGATGAGCTTAAAAAGGACGATGTGCTGACTTTTTTGATGCGCATGCACGTCCTGTTCTGCTTTGCTATTCCTGTCAAATCGGAGCATATCCTCCATGCGCACGGTGGTCGATGTAATAAAACGCCCCAAGCATTGCGCATAGCTATCTGGAGTTAAGGAAACCGGAATAATGCCGTGCTTATCCTCCCCCCGCTCCTCTGCTCGAATTTCCAAAAAAGCCATTTCTGTCAACACATGATGGAACCCGGCCTTATAGGCAGGCGCTTGCGAAAATTTTCTGACCACCTGACGTATGGCCACAGCACTCGCTTGTTCATCGTCTTCGAGATAGGCTTTTCGATCTTCGAGATAGGCCGTTTGAAGTTTTTGATGAAATTCTTTATAGTCCGACCATTTTAGGTAGCTTCCTAATACTGCAGAGCAACACACGACGACCTTGTCGACCGGTTTCACTCCTTTTTTTAACTGAGTAGGCAACAAACAGAGCTGATTGCTTAAGATATTTTCTAATCGAGCGTCCTCTTGTAACTCTTCTCTAGAGCTTGAATACGGTTGCGCCATCGGCGCTTGATCGGAATACAGGATGACTTGGATTTTAGATAACTGTTTGATTAAATCTTTAGACGTAGAAGCCTTAGCCTCTCCGTGATCGGGATTGTCGTGGGCATACACCAGAAAAAGGCTGGGTTTATTGGACACCTCTAACGATCCCAGTGTTGACAGCGCTTTTTCAAACAGATAGTCTACCTGCGCGCTTTTTCCCTCTGCAGACGAGGCAACTGGATGCTGTAAAGATATTGAGGCAGAGTTGAGACCGCTAGATAAAACTGTATCCGGCACCCTTTGCGCAGATCGAAGTTCGAGTATAGCCGCATAGTTTTTTTTATTTAAGTGTTCGCTACTTGACCCACGCTCGACCTCCCGCTTTCTCGAAGAAGCGCCACTGGCCTTATCCCGCTCAAAAAGAGTCCGTTTCTTTTGGTCTAATATGGCAGCTTCTGATGTCCGTCCTAGCGCCTTTAATAACCCACTGTATTCCGAATAAATTGACTCAAACACTTTGCTCGTTTGAAAATCGATAGAAGTTGTTTTCATCACTTCTTCAACTAATTCTTGGGCTACTTTATAGTGTTTTTCTGCCTCAACGGCTTGATCCTCTCTTTTATACCAATCTGCTGCTTCTTTATAGCGCTGAACTTGCTCAAACATCTGTTGAGGTGTTTGGGCAGCAAGCTGCCCCCGTGCAACAGGATCGGATCTCGAAAACATGCTACTGACAGGTAACATCATGTTCCTTATACGGGTATTTTCTAACCCCTGTTCGGCTCAGTGAACGAGCAGTGTAGAAAAGTCCAATTTCTTAAGATTTTTAACAATAGGTCGAGCCTAAAAATAGGGAGTACGCCGCCTATTTTGCGCATTCCTCTCAAAGACCCTATCGTCCACATAGACAATTGGATTGAATTGTAGGGGAAAAGGTCTAATTTTGGCAAAGCATGGCTGATATTTTTGTGAGCCATGCCCTCTCTTTTCACTTCAGAATATTTCACGATCTGAAAAATAAAGATATGGGCACGTCTGATAATTTGGATTTACGTGAACTGAGCCAAGGTGGAGCGTACTGGGCTGACTGCGCTTATGAATGCGCTACGCGCCGGTGATACGGTTGTTATCTGGCGCTTGGACCGGCTTGGCCGATCGCCGAAGAATTTGATTCAACTGGTGGAAGATCTCGAAACCGCAAAGGCTCGATTACGCAGCTTGCAGGAGAATATTGATACCACATCGAGCGGTGGAAAACTGATATTTCATCTATTCTGCGCGCTTGCTGAGTTCGAGAGCAATCTCGTCCGAGAACGCACACAAGCGGGTATGGGAGCAGCGCGCGCACGTGGCCGTATGGGTGATAGGCCGAAACGCCTTGATCCTGTAAAACGAGCGCTGGCGCTCAAGCTGTATCACGATACGCCATCACACTATCGATGAAATTTGCCAAATGACGGGTATTTCCAAATCAACGTTGTACAACTATCTCGATAAGGATAAGAGTCATGTCAGCCGGGTGGCGTAAGCAGATTCCGCCAGATGCGCTGTTGCGTTTGCGGCAGCGGCTGGATCGCTTACCGTATAAAAGCCCTGAGCGATCTGCACAAATATCAGCCACAACTGAACTTTATGGTATCTCGATCAGTGCAGTGTACCGTGCCCTAAAGGACTTTCTAAAGCCCCGCGCAACATACCGTATTGACCACGGCAAACCGCGTGTACTGCCAGAGTCAGAGCTGCAACGTTATTGCGAAGTGATCGCGGTCTTGACAATGGCCAGGTTGCCAAAAGCAGTGTTTTTTAGAACGTGATGCAAGCGTTAGAAATTGAATGGAAAGCGCATATTCCGGCCAACAAAGATGGTGAGCGCGTGACGGCCCGATCTAAGGGAAAGGTTGAGCGGCCCTTTCGGACCGTCAAGGAGGCGCATGAGACGCCATATCACTTCCACAAGCCATAAACTGAAAAACAGGCCAACGAATGGCTGATGCGCTATCTGCTACGTTATAACCGGCAAGATCACCATTCAGAACCGCATTCACGCATCGAGGACTGGCTGGCTAACTTACCCAAGGAGGGCATCCGCGAAATGTGTGCCTGGGAGCAATTCTGCCGCTTTGCCCGTGAACCGGAGCGGCGTCGATGCCCGCGTCTCGGTCGAAGGTATGGACTTACGAGGTAGAACCTGACCTTGCCGGCGAATGGGTATTGCTGCTTTGGGGTTTGTTCGACAGCGAGTTATACGTCGAGTATGAGGGACAACGTACCGGCCCCTACTAGGTTGCTGCCCAACAAAAAATACCAGAAATTTCTTAATCCGTTTGCCGCACGTTCGAAGGGCGTTTTTTGTTACTTAAAAATTGATAAGAATAAAGAGGAAGAAGTAAATTTTGATCGTTTTATTGGCTATGGGGAGTTGGATAGCTGGGTGCGCAGAGCTTCCGCACGAAGCCCCTTGTCAGGTAAGACCTAGAATCGAATTACGCATGTTGCAATCCCAAATGGTGGGCCCCCCGGGAGTCGAACCCGGCACCAACGGATTATGAGTCCGCTGCTCTAACCAAGCATGAGCTAGAGGCCCTTTTTGATTGTCAATGCAACAAAGGCTGCAATTCTACTACGAAATAGCCTGAGTTTTGCTAGAGAGCGCATCAAATTCTTCTGGCGTATAGGCAGCGATGGCAAGTGCGTGAATCGCGCCTTGCATAGCATCGTCCAGCGCATCATAAATCAAGCGATGACGCGCTACCCGAGTTTTGCCAGCAAAGCTCGTGGACACCACGGTTACGCTAAAATGCCCGCCAGATTTTGCGCCGGCATGACCTACATGCTGCGCACCGTCATCGTCTACAGTTAGATAGAGCGGCGCCAGCGCATCGCGCAGCCGCGTTTCAATCACTGCAAGCGGATTATCAGACCAAACAGACATAGATTACTCACTCTTTAAATATCGGGTTAACCAAATACTTTGGATAATGATAAAAATAAACATCAAGGCAGTACCACCGAACAGCTTGAAGTTGACCCAAGTATCGGTTGAGAACTGATAGGCAATAGCCAAATTTAAGCAGCCTAAGACCACAAAAAAACCAGCCCAAGCCGAATTCAAGGCGCTCCAAGCGCGCTGCGGCAGTACGATTTTTTTGCCCAGCATCGCTTGCATTAAGTTTTTATCAAAAGCAAATCGCGAAATGAGCAGGGTCAATGCAAATACCCAGTACAGGACGGTGGGTTTCCATTTGATAAACATTTCATCACGCAACAAAAGGGTCGAGCCGCCGAGCACAACAATCACCCCTAGGCTGACCCATAAAGCAGGCTCTACCTTACGATGGCGGAAGGCAACCCAGGCGATCTGCGCAAGGGTTGCAACGATTGTCACCGCCGTTGCTACAAAAATGCCCCACACTTTGAAAGCAACAAAAAAAAGGGCAACGGGAAAGAGATCGAATAAGAATTTCATTGATATGTCTATAGAGTCAATTAATTGCCGGTTTAAGTCTTAAGCTATTCAGGTTTAGGGTCGAATTGTAACGCAGCTGAGTTAATACAGTAGCGTTGCCCGGTTTGAGTTGGACCATCGGTAAATACATGCCCGAGGTGGGCTGCGCATTTCTGGCAGCGAACTTCAACTCGTGTCATTTGGTGAGAATGGTCCGTCTTCTCTTCAATTGTCTCACTGGCCACCGGCCGATCAAAACTTGGCCAGCCACACGCCGCATCAAATTTGGCCGCCGACTCAAAAAGTGGTGTACCGCAGCACACACATTGATATACGCCAGCTTGCCAGTGATCCCAGTAAGCGCCGCTGAAAGCCGGTTCAGTGGCCGCTTGCTGCGTCACTTTATAGGCTATATCAGAGAGCTGCTGGCGCCATTCTTGAGCAGATTTTTTGAGCGTATCTTTGGGGTCCATAGCGCTATTTTTCCCACCCTTTGCGTAGTTCGCTTTACCCAAGCCAGCGCCGCGCGTTACGGAAAATCCTAAGCCATGGACTCTCTTCCGCCCAATGGTCAGGATGCCAGCTCATTTGCACCGTCCTAAATACCCGCTCTGGATGGGGCATTAATACAGTAAAACGGCCATCGGGTGTCGTCACGCCAGTCAGGCCGGCGGGTGAGCCATTTGGATTGAACGGGTAACGCTCAGTTGGCGCACCGTCGTGATCAATATAACGGAGTGCGGTTAAGTGATGATTAATTTCATCCATGTTACCTTGCTGCGAGAAATCAGCATAGCCTTCGCCATGCGCCACTGCAACCGGCAGGCGCGAACCCGCCATGCCTGCAAAAAATAAAGATGGCGAGGGCTGAACTTCAACCAGCGATAGCCGCGCTTCAAATTGCTCCGATTTATTACGGGTGAATTTAGGCCAGGCGTGTGCGCCAGGAATCATCTCCGCCAGCGCACTCATCATTTGACAGCCATTGCATACGCCAAGCGCAAAGGTATCGCCGCGCGTAAAGAACTCAGCAAACATTGCCGCCAGTGCGGTATTGAATTGGATGGTTTTGGCCCAGCCTTCGCCCGCCCCCAACACATCACCATAAGAAAAACCACCACAGGCCACTAGCCCAGTGAACTCGGCTAGCGTCGCCCGGCCAGCCAGCAAATCGCTCATATGAACATCATGCGCAGCAAAGCCGGCGCGATCAAAAGCGTAGGCCATTTCGAGATGCGAATTCACGCCCTGCTCCCGCAAAATGGCCACTCGCGGCCGCACGCCGGTTGCAATAAATGGTGCAGCAATGTCGTCGCTAGGATTAAAACTCAGCTGTGTCGACAAACCGGGATCATCAGTCGTAAGCAATGCATCGTACTCGCTATCTGCGCACAGCGGATTATCACGCAAACGCGCGATGCGCCAGCTCGGCTCGCTCCACGCGCGCTGCAACTCGGCTCGTGATGCACTAAATATTTTTTTGGTATCGCGCCAAATCTCAATCGTGTCTTCTGCATTGGGTTTGCCAATCACATGACTACATGCAGCCAGTTCGTGTTCGCGCAAAAGAGCAAAAACCGCATCGCGATCTTGCGCGCGCACTTGGATCACCGCGCCGAGTTCTTCCGTAAAGAGCGCCCGCAGGGTTTGCTCTTCGCGCCGGCCGGTGATTTGCTGCGCCCAATTTTTGGCGTCGCCATAATCGGATTCATGGGCCGCTTCCAACATCAGCATATCGATATTCAGCGATACGCCGATATGGCCCGCAAAGGCCATTTCGCAGACAGTGGTAAAGAAGCCACCATCCGAACGGTCATGATAGGCCAGTAATTTGCGTTGCGCATTCAGCTGCTGGATGGCGGTAAAAAAACGCTGCACATCTTGCGGATCATCCAGGTCCGGCGTGGTATCGCCGACTTGCTGCGTAACCTGCGCTAGGATGCTGGCACCCAGCCGGTGACGCGCCCGCCCCAGATCGATAGCGATCAATATCGTGTCATCTTTTTCTTCGGTGCGGCGCAATTGAGGGGTCAGGTGATGACGTATATCTGTCACCGGTGCAAACGCAGAAATAATCAGCGAAACCGGGGAAGTCACTTCTTTATCAATTCCATTGTCTTGCCATTGGGTGCGCATCGATAATGAATCTTTGCCGACCGGAATGCTGATACCCAGCGCTGGACACAGTTCAAGGCCAATGGCGCGCACCGTATCGTAGAGCGCCGCATCTTCGCCAGGGCTGCCACAGGCGGCCATCCAGTTGGCTGAGAGCTTAACCTCAGTCAAGGCGGCAATCGGTGCGGCAGCAAGATTCGTAATCGCTTCGCCTAACGCAATCCGGCCAGAGGCAGGCGCATTGATGACCGCGAGCGGCGCACGCTCTGCCATGGTCATCGCTTCGCCCCGGTAGCCGGCGTAGTCTAGCGCTGTAATCGCGCAGTCGGCGACCGGCACTTGCCATGGACCGACCATTTGATCACGCACCGATAAACCGCCAACCGTGCGGTCGCCAATCGTAATTAAAAATGATTTACTCGCTACGCTCGGATGCTTAAGAACCGCCACAGCAATCTCCGCTAGCACCAGTCCGGTTAATTCGAGCGGCTCCAATAGCGGTTGCGTACGGCTCACTTGGCGCTGCATCTGTGGCGCTTTGCCAAACAAGACGTCGAGTGGCAAATCAACTGGCTGGGCTGCCGGCGCTGGCCGATTGACGTCGACCAGTTGCAAATGCTGTTCGTCGGTGGCTATGCCAACGACTGCAAACGGGCAGCGTTCGCGTAGGCACATGGCTTCAAAGGCTTTAAGCGCAGCGGGTGAGATCGCGAGGACGTAACGCTCTTGCGCCTCATTACTCCATATTTCACGAGGCGATAGGCCACTTTCTTCTAGCGGCACCGCGTTGAGTTCAAAACGCGCGCCTTTTTTTGCCCCTTCTACTAACTCGGGCAAGGCATTCGATAAACCGCCTGCGCCCACATCATGAATACTCAGAATGGGATTATCTGCGCCCAACTGCCAGCACGCGTTAATCACTTCTTGCGCACGGCGTTGCATCTCGGGGTTACCACGCTGGACTGAATCAAAATCAAGCTCGGCGGTGTTCGCGCCGGTTGCCATTGAACTCGCCGCCCCGCCCCCCATGCCGATCCGCATTCCGGGTCCGCCAATTTGCACCAACAAGGTCTCTGCTGGGAAATCAATTTTATGCGTGAGTTCATCAGCAATACTGCCGATTCCGCCCGCAATCATAATCGGCTTATGGTAGCCACGCATGCGTTGCGCAACCTTTTGCTCGTACACGCGGAAATAACCGCCCAAGTTGGGTCGGCCAAATTCGTTATTGAAAGCAGCCGCGCCAAGCGGGCCGTCGATCATAATTTGTAATGGCGCAGCAATTTGTGAGGGGCGACCATAAGGCATAGGTGTATCGGTAGCGTTGCCGGTGCTAGGTGGCGCCCCATCGCGGGTGTTTTCCCAAGCCGCTACGGCGCCGGGCAAATGGAGATTAGATACAGAAAAACCCGCCAGCCCAGCTTTAGGTCGAGCCCCACGGCCGGTTGCGCCTTCATCTCGAATCTCACCGCCAGCACCGGTTGCCGCGCCCTGAAATGGCGAAATTGCCGTTGGATGATTGTGCGTTTCAACCTTCATCAAGGTATGCACCAACCCTTCACTGTGTTGATAGCACTGCGACTCGCCTTGGGCAAACCAACGTTGTGCCTGAGCGCCTGCCATCACTGCCGCATTATCCGAATACGCGACAATCGTGCCTTGCGGGTGTAAGGCATGCGTATTTTTGATCATCTCAAATAGGGAATGATCCTGTGGCTCACCATCAATCGTCCAGCGGGCATTAAAAATTTTATGCCGGCAATGCTCACTATTCGCTTGCGCGAACATCATTAATTCAACATCGGTTGGATTGCGACCCAATTGCCCAAAAGCGGCCATCAGATAATCAATTTCATCCGCCGTTAGGGCTAGGCCCAGAGCTAGATTAGCCTCTTCAAGGGCTTGCCGGCCTTGGCCAAGATCAATGCTCTGTAAGGGTTGTGCGGGTAATTCATCGAACAAGTGCTGCGCGTCAGCGCGGCTGGCCACCACGGTCTGGGTCATCCGATCATGCAACACATCCGCAATCGCCGCGCGCGTTTTCTCTGATAAGGTCTGGTTGCCGCCAAACCATAAGCTACCGGCTTTAAGCAGCACCCGATATTCAATGCCACGCTCAATACGGTGCACGGTTTGTAAGCCGCAATGACGGGCAATTTCAGTGGCTTTGCTGGCCCACGGTGAGACTGTGCCCAAACGCGGGATGACTAAGAAATCCTCACCTTTTTGGGGATCTTCGTCACGCCCTAGTTCACCATAATGCAGCAGCGCCTCGATCCGTGCTGACTCATCAGAGGTCAGCGGCGCAGTGCTATGCACCAAATGCAAATAGCGCGCGCGCACACTCACAATATTAGGATCTACGGCCTGCAGCATTTGTAGCAACTGCGTGCAACGGAAATTGGAAAGCGCTAAAGCGCCGGGGAAATATGAGAAATGGGTCATGTAGCAGATGCGTAGAATGGCGTGTGCTGCACGCCGCAAGGCAGACAATCGCTTATTATACCTTCAATCTGCTTCCAGATTGGAGGCAAAAGAAGCGCTGATGAGCAGTTTGATTTTCCCAGCTCATGAAGATCATCAATCAGTATGAAATAATGAGGCTTTAGCGCATGTCCTTATACACAACTCAAAGGGCCTGATTTTCGCGCGCCCAGCGGAGTCCGTGTACAAAGGTAGCAATCTGCTGCAGGCCCTGCTCAGATTATCTTTTTGAAACGTACAATAAGATTTTCACAGGCTTTTGGCGCGAATGATTTAGCCCACTCTTCAGCGCTTTTAAATTTCGAATGGGGATGCATTGATGCTTCAGTTGACTGAAAAGAGCCTTTCTCAGCAAGAGACAAAATAACCGCGAACGTAAGAAAATCGGGGTCATCATCAACAAGATCGCTTATCTGCTCCTTGAGCGCAAGCATATGTTTCGAGCCTTCAAAAAAAGTTACTTTACCGTCTAGCATTGCTTGCGCCAGAGCAACTAATTCAAAACGTGCTTTTACTTCAAATTTTTTGAAACGCGTAATAAAGTTCTTACACGCCTCCGACGCAAATGATCTGGCCCAATCCTCAACGCTTTTGAACTCTAGCTCCAACCGCGCTAATGCTTCAGATGACCAAAGGGAGCGTTGTGCGGCAAGCGGTGCATCGCTTGCGCCAATGCAACTAATTCACCACGTGCCTCTACATCTGGCATTTTATTTATCTGGCACCTATCCATTTTTTACCTTTTTATAATTGTTTTTGCCTCCACCAATTGACCTGTAATTTTATTCCAGTATGCATTAATTTCAAACTGGGTTTTATCAACGCTATTAATGGTCTGGTAACTTCTACTTGCAACTTTACTCCAGTAATTTGGATTTCCTCCATATTCCGCCACCAAGCGAGGTGCTTCTCTCAAAATTTCTTTAAGTCATTATGCACAATTAAATCTATAAATGGATCCGAAATGATTCAGGACGTAATTGATGTCTTGTTCGAGCGTTTCTGGGTCTCGTGCTTTAAAGGCAAGCCATTTATGCTTGATGACTTATTTATAATTATAATGCGCAGGTATTTTATAATTTTCTGGGAAAGAAGGCCAAAAGCGTTCACCTACCGAGACCCTGACTAACGCTATTCTAATCGCGCTTAAGAAATGATAGAGCTGAAAGTTGATCAACCTGATCCTCTGAAGAATCGCTCGAGCGGCTCGCCGGTCATTTTGTATGGATGCTTTTTCATATCCATCAAAAGCTATTTGCAAAGCTAGCAGCTTTTCATAGAAGATTTTATTGAAGTCGCTGTTCAGGTCGATACCCCATATTAAACGCTTTGCTCGCTTGTTTACACGCTTTAATTCTTCATCTGTCACGCCATGAGATCTGACTAAATCTATCAGAATTTTTTGAATTCTATTTAAATCAACTAATTCTTTTTGATCAATTTCACTTATTCCTTTATCCAAATACTCCTTTGGAATAGCATAACTTCTGCCAATAGAGGGCCAATTAAAATTCTTATTATTAAGTATTTTTGTTAAATCATGTGAAATTGACCAGAATGAACTGGTTGACAAATCGAGAGTTCTTATAGAAGCACTCATAAGACCTGCCTTAGCAGCCAACACATCTTTTTCTGATAAGGCTCTATCATATAAATCAATTGCGTTCTTTAATAAATCCAAATCTTCTTTGAAATCATCATTCAAATCACTTTTCCAATTTATATGCCATATTGAAAACCCAGTTTTTTTGTGTGAAGCCTTCAGGTCAGCATATGTCAAACCATGAGTTTGAAGAAATTCCATAAGACATGCTTTGAATCTATTAAAATCTAACATGATTTTTATTTTATTTCCTTAATCTTCTACCCATTGCCTTATCAGGCTTATTCTTTATAGTTATAGTGCGCTGGCACTTTATAATCTTCCGGGAAATCGGGCCCAAAACGTTCATCTGAGCAGGCATTTACTAGCGCCTTTCTAATTGCACTAGCAAAATTATAAAATTGAAAACTTATTAACCTAATTCTTTGAAGAATTGCTCGAACTGCTCGCCAGTCCTTTTGTATAGATGCTTTTTCATATACATCAAAGGCAATTTGCAAAGCTAACAATTTCTCATTGAAAATTTGATTAAAGTCACTTTTTAGGTTGATGCCCCATATTAAATGCCCCGTTCGTTTATCCACGCGCTCTAACTCCTCATCCTTCACACCATGAGACCGAACTAAGTCCATCAAGATGTTTCTAATTATATTCAAATTTACCAATCCTTCTTGAGCAATTTCATTTTTTTCTTTATGAAAATATTTGCTTGGAATAGTGTAACCTTTTTTAAAAGAAGGCCAATTGAAACGTTTATTATTAAGCACTCTTGTTAAATCGTGTGAAATTGCATCGAATGGACTACTTGCCAATGACCCCATTCTTAAATATGCATCCATCAGGCCTGCCTTAGCTGCCAGCATATCTTTTTTTGATAGTGCTTTATTATATAGCTCGATCGCTCTCTCTATTTTTTCAAAATCCCTCTTAAAAGATTTGTTATAGTCAGCTCTCCAAGCAATATACGACGCATATCCAGTTCTTTTATGCGTAGTCTTCAGATCAGCATATGTCAAACCATGAGATTGAAGAAATTCAATTAAACGCGCTTTAAATTTATTAAAATCCAACATTACATCCCCTTTACTTTATCAATCTTCTACCCTCTACCTTTCGCGTTTTATCTCGATTAATTGTTCCATCAAGATTTAAAACGTTTCTGGAAATTCTATTCCTAGTATATACCTCTAAATGATTTTTATGTGCTTATCTAAATACATCAAATCACCATCTTTTATTTCATCTCCAATTTCGTCAGTTGCTCTGTATATTCTCTCTCCATGATAGAACTCGTTAGTAGGAATAGTCACGCGCTTCATTTCCTTACCAAACTCTGTTTTATTAAAAAACTGCTCCATATTATCCACAGAACCTGCATTCGGCACATAATCCTTGTCTCTATTGGCTTTCACCCCCTTACTAAAAATAACCGTGTCAAATATATCTAACCCTTCGGCAATCGGCGTCTCCATCACATTACCTGCTGATTGAACCTCTCTTGGCCTTGCCAAAGGCTGAACGATATGCGCTCCAGATTGATTAGGCATGCCTTCAAGCAGCACTTCTTCATCCTGATGCCACGCTCCGCCTGAAATCTGGAACAACTGTTGCAGCTTCATGGACGTGAACATCGGCGGCGGACAGGTTGTACTTGCTGAGTATTTTTCCCTTCAATTTGTTCTGCGCTATTTGCCCTGTGTTACATTGGCTGTTAGAGATCTCCGTCATGATTGTTCATTTTTTAGTTTTGTATAATAATTTTCAACAGATGTGATAAATTCCGGCAAATCTACCATATAAGACCAATGATTATTGTCATTGGAGTACGATATTTCATAACCTTTGACTGCCTGACCAATATAGACATTATTTATGTCAACTCCGCGCAAAGCAAATATTAATCCGTGGCGAGTTTTATAATCGAATACCAAATCCATGTCTGAATCTCTCACATTATCTAGATCGGCCAGATCATAAAAATTCCAAATTCCATATGCAATTGAAAAATCACTCTTAATTAAATTCAATGGAGGTTCAGAAATAATAGACTCCTTGTTCTCAATAATCCATTTCAATAAGCACATTACATCCCATCTAATTTTGAATATATTAAATATTTTCCCTTCATCTAATAAAACGTCGAGGGAAATATCTGCATACACTTCGTCTTCAGAAGGGGGGTCAATATATTGGCTAGGGTCTAGCTTTGTAATCTTCAAGTCGAGCTTGTACATCATTTTCCTTTAAGTAATTTCTTGTATTCAGGTTTGCTAATAAAACCTTGGGCAGAGAATTGCCGAAGCACATCGACGGGAATCCCAGCTCCTTGAATAGGGTAGCCATGCCATCCGCCCACGTTATCTGGCTGAAACTCATACATCTGCCCATTACGCAATCCATATCTTTGCTTACCGCTTTGAATTGAATTGTCCAACACTTCCTTTGCTTCTGCATCACTCAGATCCATTCTACTTCCCCATCCAACTAATTTATCGTGTTTAGGAGTAGGCGCATAATTAAGTAAAGGTTTATCTAGAACGTTCTTTCGACTATTATTATTTTCGCTAAAAAGCACATTCTCGAGTTTCCCCGGCGCTTCAGCAATCGGCGTTATCAAAGGCGTTACCGTATATTCTCCAGATTGATTTGGTGTTATCAAAGGCTGAACGATATGCTCTCCAGATTGATTAGGCATGCCTTCAAGCCGCACTTCTTCATCCTGATGCCATGCCATGCCGGGAAGATGGGGCGGCTGCTCTGGTTCTATCAGCGTTATCATCGGCGGCGGAGGCGGTTGCACTAACTGATTACCGTCCTCTCCAGGCTGCTCGGTATTTGTTGCCCGCTTTTTATACTCTTCATAAAAATCCATGGCTCCTTTCGTCACCACCGCACCTGCAGCCACTGCGCCTAATAAGCCTAATAAAGCGAGTCCAGGTGGGGTTACCACTAACGGTGCTGCCAGCACCATGGCATTATTTTCTGTTTCAATCTGCGCCGCATGCTGCGCGGATGTCGCATCAACCCCTCCTGCATCCGCAAGCCCCGCCACTAGGCTAGTGACTATATTCTTACGCGCGTCTTTCTCCTCTTCAGACACGCCTTCTACAGGACCTAGCAGAGTATTCACCAATACACTTGCACTCGCGCCCAAGGCCGCTGAGCCACCCGATTGCCCCCGTGCGACTGCGCCGCCATAAGCCAATGCCCCATGCAGGGCGGCACGCACCGTTTCATCATGCAGGCTATCTGCAATATACTTGATTTTTTCGGCACCGAGGCTTTGCAAGTAGTTGAGCGCTGCTGCCTGGGTGAATTGCGCGGTCGTCCCAGTCACATTGCCCGATGCCGCTGCCGTCAGCGCAGTGACGATGCGACGGTAGGTGCCTCCTGCTCCCCATTGCTTATTCAAGGTCTGCGCCTGCGCCCGTAACTCAGCCGCGGTTTCCAGCAATTCCTGCTGCTGCGCTACAGGCATGAACTCATCATTGGCCAGCGTCTCTATATTTTTGGCCCGCTCAATCTTATGATCCGCTTCCCGGGCTCTATTGACGATAAAGGTACCCGCTTCCCGACCTAATGCATTGACGATATCAAAGCTAGCCTCAATCTCAGCCCGGTTAAAAATCGGCGCTAACGTTTGATGACTCTGTGCCGGATGACGGTTTAGGTCTGCAATTGTCTCTGCCGCACTGTGCCCCGTCAGTTCCATTTGCCGGGCCTCATCCGTAATCACAATCTCCGCACCACTAATCGCACTGCGGGTTGTGGACTGCGCCTGACCAGAGGCACTCATCACAATCGGTATCGCAGCACTCATGCCACCCCGGCTCGCCAGCTGATTGCCGCTATGAGCAGGCGTTGTCACTTCTCCTGATTGCTTCGAGCCCACCCCTTTGCCACTTTGACTGTACCCTCCACCTAAACTGATACTGCTTGCATCATAGCTCGCTTGATTCGTCAGATCAGTCTGTTGCAGGGTTCCTGTCATCAGGGTGTTCCTCCCTGCCCGCACTGCCTGTTCAGCCCCTGCAATCACGCCACCGACAAGCTTCGTATCACCCTTAACGGTTATCTGAAAACCTCCCTCTCCCGCCTGAATCCCCACCTGTTCCTCCACGCTCAGATAATGACTGTCCATCCTACGTTGCGAGAAATGCAGGCTGGCCGCTGAGACAGGACCTGCTGTTACGCTGCCACTGATATTTTGAGAGTGGCTATGGTAAGTCGCCGTGTTTTGCACACTTTCTATTTCAAGATCCCCCTCAATCTGCGCTTTAACCTGCTCTCCAGCCATCTGCGCGCCTTTTAGGCGCACATCGCTTTGTGCCTTGAGCGTCAGCTTGCCACCCGCTTGGATCAAGGTTGGCGTATAGCTGAGTTGCGCTCCATCTGCATGGCCATGCCCAACGCTCACCGCCAGCGAGGCCCCCACTGAGTTCTGGCGGCCAAGCGTTGTTGCCATCCCCACTGCAAAACTCCGGCTCTGCTGCTGACTCTGCTCAATCAAGCTATTCGGCGCAGCTTCCACATTCAGTCGACCTTCTACGTTAAGCGTAATATCCTGTTTGGCTTCTATGCGGGCACCAATCAGATCCAGCGTGGACTCTTCTCCTAATCCACTGACCTGGATCGATATATTCCCACCTGCCGCCAGTGTGCTGTTCAGCGCCGTCTTGCTCAGCTGCGTCTGCTCTGTTTCATAACGATCTTCGCCAATCATGGCGCTCACTGTCGCGCCACCCACCGCTTTGGGATCCGCCTGGATCGCATCGTAGGCATTTTTCATCGCCAGTGCACCTGCGCCTGCCGCCAACGCCTGCATCCGTGGATCACCGACCTGGGTACTGGCCTGCAACATCTGCTGATTCGTTTGCGCCGCTGCAAGCACGGGCGCACTGACCGAAACCGTCAAACCCGATTGCTGCCATTCACTACGCTGCCAGACCCGGCCCTGCTCATAGGCCGCATCGATCTTGGCCTTGCCCGCTTGAATCTGGATATCGCCTGTCGGCACAACCAGCTGACTGCCGCTTTGCTCGTATTCATGGCCGGCAACGGCTCTAACATGGCCAGATACGCTGCCTATCACCGAGCCCATCTGGGGCGTGTGCTCATTTTCTTGAGCGTCTTTTTGTGTCCGCGTGCCCACCGTCACTCCGAATTTCCCGCTATCTAATAAGCCTGAGCGTTCTTTAACGGAATAGTGCTGGCCTCTCTCAGCCTGCTCGACAGCTTTTTGCTTGATATTGTTGGCTGCATGGAGATCCACATCGTGCATCCCGATCACGTTTGAGCCCATGATATTCAGGTCATGTCCGGCTTCTATCTGTACCGTGCCCCCGGATAAGGTACTGCTCAATGCTTGTTTTCTATA
Source organism: Mycoavidus sp. HKI (assembly GCF_020023735.2). NCBI lineage: Bacteria > Pseudomonadati > Pseudomonadota > Betaproteobacteria > Burkholderiales > Burkholderiaceae > Mycoavidus > Mycoavidus sp. HKI. The sequence goes on along the minus strand of NZ_CP076444.2, from coordinate 899,290 downwards.
CAGTTTGTTTTGCGTTAATTCACTCGAAGAAGAGAATACAGTGCTCGATTCATGATAATGAGATTCCTCAAAATCCGTCTCTTCATAGGCTGCCTCCACGTTAATATCTCGATCCGCTTTGACAGAAAGTCCTTTTCCAGCATTCACATAAGCGCCAGCCGCATGGATATCCCGACCCGCCTTAAGTTCAAGTGAACCGCCCGTTTCAATTTGCGTGCCGATTTCTGTTTTTCTGCTTAGGCTTAAGTCATTGCGTTCGTCCCAGGCTAATTGGTGCTGAGCACCTACCGTGGCGGTACCTAGTGTGAGGTCACCTCTAGCTTCTAAACGGGCGTTTTCAGCCACCTTGATTTGAGTCGCGGCCAAATGAATATCCGACTCGGCATACGCGTCCAATTGCTTGGCTCGAACTTCGGTGACGCCATCCAGCATTGTCTGGCTACCACTGGCTGCATGGGTCGTATGGGTTTGGCTCTGCAGGTGAAGATTCTGTCCGGCTTTTAAAGTCATTTTTTTGACGGCAATCAACTGGCCAGCGCGGCTATCGATGTTATGGCTCGCCTGCATCGATAGGGTGTCCAAGCTGACAATTGCGCCGCGCTGGTTATCAATATTGCGTGCAGTGAGAGCCATCTTGCCGCGGCTGATCATCGTGCCGGCATTTTTAAATGGGCGATCGCTGTGCAGTTCAATGGCGTTGGCTGAAATCAGCGAGCCGCCCAGCGGAACTGGACTGGCATCTCTTTTAGCGAGATAGACTTTGGGCGTCAGGACCGTCTGTTCTGAGCCGTCGGGTAATTTAACGCTTTGGTTCACCAGCCAGACTGGGCTCGCGCTTAAGGCGGCAATTTGCTGCGGCGTGGGCTCTATGCCCAGTATTAGATGGTGCTGTTTGGCCCAGTTCGCGCCTCTATGCATTAACGCTTTGAATTCAGCAATTGGGTTTCGATAACCGGATAGATAATAGTGACCTGTCAAACCAATAATTTGATCGCGAATCAGTTGCTGTTCATAAAAGCCATCCCCTAAGCGCTTGGGGACGCGTTGGGGGTCTAGATTGAGTAAATTCAGCAAGAAATTGCTAGAAACGGTATCGCTGTTACGCGTAAAACGGGGATCGGTTTGAATTAGATACGCTCGATCAGGATCGAACTGAAAGTGCTGTAAGCCACTATTTAAGAAAGGGCTGCTGCTGGTTAGGGCAGAGGTGCTCAACACTAGCGCTGTAGAGGGCGCTTGCTGGTCAACCGCGGTGTGTTGTTGATAGACGGCTACATTCAGATTGTGGTGTTCTATCACCGGAGCGGGATGGTAGGGTACGTGCCCGCTCCAATCACGAGTCCAGCCCCGACTGAACATGCCACCATGCCAGTCTCTGTCTGACCATTGCGATGTTCCCTGATCGGTCGTGACACGCTGACCGTTGGCATCACGGTTATCAATCTGAGCTGGTCCACCTTCGGGGTCACTGAGCGCTCCCCCTGCAATAATCCGGCTTTTATCATTAATGACCGCTCCCGATAAGCGGATCGCCCCACCCGCTTGAATTTTACCGGGTTCGCTGTGCGTGACCACGGTCGTTGACACACGACGGGTAAAGTTATAGTTAGTAAAACAAAACACTTCTGTACCGGAGTGGTGCACTCGGTAAAGGCCCCCTACGTCACCATGCCATCCGATTTGAGATCCATCGTAGCGTTGGTTGGTATGCTGATCATGACATTCGTGTATTTCTCGCTCTTCGATGACCTGTTCTTTAGTCTTGAACTTCCTGTTTGCATTGAGCAACGTTTCTGAATTGATCACAAGGTCGCCTAGCGCATCTATCGTTGATCCATAATTGAAAACATGTTCACTGACGCCCTTTACTTTGAGTTGAGTATCAAGCTGACCGCCAATAGCCAGATTACCGCCACTATAGAGCACACTTTGTTCGAAATTGTTAAGGCTCTTGACACCGATCTCGAGGCTGTTTTGTGCGAAGATCACGGCATTTGTATTGATCAAGCCATCATGCGCGCTTATTGAAATCGTATTGCCAGTAATCAAATACTCGAGTTTCTTAAACTCATTCGGCAGAAGAGACTCTTGTATCATCCTGCTTAATTGGTTAGTTAATTGAGTCAATGCGCTCAATAGAGCCATTTCAGGTTCTTCAGACTCCTCAGGCTCTTGACTTACACCGTTGCGTATCCCTCCAGCCTCGATCCAGACGTGATCCCTACCGTGCAAGGTGCCTTGATTTTCCAAAAGGATGGCAGCTTTTATTTTGAGCGATTGGTTCGAAAAAAATGTCCCCCCCTCATCATTTGATATTTGAGGAGCGGTGATGGTAACAGGGCCTTTACCACTGATTGAACCTGCCCCTTTTACCCTTTCAGAATTGCGGTTTACAATCGAATCGTGAGCTACAATCTGAGCCTGCCCTGTACCGGTATGAATGAGTCGGCCTGAGGTATTGTCAAGCGTATTTGCTTGTACATCCAATACGCTTTGATCTCCATTGACTTCTATATGGCCCCACATATTGTTGAGCGTTTGATTGTTCAGAACAAGATCCGAACTCGCTGTGATTTGCCCATTTGGATTGTCCAAATGTTTAGCGTGAATCAAGAGCTTCCCTCTAGACTCAATCGTAGAAGATGTGGCATTGGTTAGGCTCTGTACTGAACCTTTTGCTTTGCCCTGGGCATTGAGGGTACCGCCGATTGCCAATTCGCCATCGCTATGCACTAAGCCATGTTCTTGGTTATGTAGCGTCTGCGCTCCGATGGTAAGCTGGCGGCGCGCCAATATTGCACCAGCTTGATGCTCGTCCGTATCCTCGGTGCCATCATTGATAAGGTGCTGCGTATCAATAACCACAGCGCTGCCTTGGATTACCCCGCGGTTTTTGAGCTGATCGTGTAGTGTCAGCGTTAGAAATCGTCCGTCGATCAAAGCGCTTGCGTGATTCTCTAGGGATCTCGCCTTAAGTGAAATATCTCCTTTTGTTTCTAATGTACCCTGATTGAGTAAACAACCTGAGCTTGAAAGCGAGAGCTCGCTATCAGCGCATACTTTGGCCTGTTGGGTCAAAGTCAGCCCACCTCGACTGGGCTTTTGATCGAGTGGCTGCGGGCCAGCTGGATAGGCATTTGTCCAGGCGCCGTTGGTATAATTGACTTGGTTAGCTCCGCTCAGCAAGTGAATTTTATTCGCTTGTATTTCGCCTTCTATGTTGATCGTGCCGGCAATTAAATCCAGTTGTTTAAATGACTTGAGCTGCGTGCCATAGCGGATCGTAATCTGGCCTTCGGATACACATAGTGATTCAAGACCGCCGTCAGCGCCAAAAATAGGCGTACCCGTTGTCAATACAATGCGGTTACTGTTGAGAAAACTGTACCCCCAGTAGGGGGTATCGTTGGCATAGGCGTATGCCATTTCTGCAGGCTGTCCTGCGATCTTAACAATTTGATCGGGCTGAGATGGCATCCCTCCTGTGACTTTATTGAGAATCATCCGTATGGTGAGGCCGCTCTGTCGCTGGGGGCTGGGTTGAATTGTCTTGCCCAACCGAGCTTGGAGAGCCTCGCGCACGGTTTGATTTAAGATCGTGTCGGATAGATGAGCGTTGGGAGGCGGCTTGCGGCGGCTTGGCGCAGTGGCTGAATTGGGCTGAGTCGTATTTGCCGGGAGAGTCTCTTTTTCCGTCTCAGGGGTAGCTCGCGTAGGTTCGCTAGAGCTAGAGTTGGCGGGGATGAGTGCCTGTTGAATAGGCTGAGTTTTTTGAATCGATACTGCATTAATGGGTTTAAACATTGTTAATACCCCGTTTAGTAACGAATGATAAATAAGTGTAAGAGATTATTTTAAAATCGCCAAATAAAATTTATTAATTAAAATAGCGTACCGATTTATCATACATTTGGATTGGTTTGCGAAATATGGATAACTTTATTCGGCTATTTTTTGATTTATTCAAATAATGTTTTTTATTTATGATTATTTATCATATATTTTGTAAAAATCTCTCTCAATTGCCCTTAATTTTTAATATGGTTTTAATGAACCGAAAGGGGGTGAAGAGATGAGTTGGGCAGCATCAGAATTCGAGACAGCAGATTGCTACCTTTGTACACGGACTCCGCTGGGCGCGCCAAAATCAGGCCCTTTGAGTGGTGTATAAGGACATGGCTTTAGCGAAGCCTGACTTTGCACATCTATATGCTATGTGGTATAGAATATTTAGCTAAAACACTTCATTTTTTGACTGGCATTTATCCAATTACAATGTCCCTAACATCACTTGCCGCTTGGGCCTCACTTAAAGCGCATTACACGACTATTTGCAACCAGCAAATGCGCGATTGGTTTGCTGCGGCAAACGATCTTGCCCCCACTCGAGCACAACGTTTTACGCTTGAGAGCAGTGGCATCACGCTTGATTTCTCAAAAAATCGCATCACCGATGAAACGCTCAAACTACTCGTGCAACTGGCTCATGAGGCGGGGGTTCCTGCGGCGCGTGACGCCATGTTTGCCGGTGATATCGTCAATCCGACTGAAGCACGCGCGGCTTTACACACCTCCCTACGCGCCACCGATTCGAATGCACCTTATGCGGCAGAGATTCAGCAAGAGTGGCATCGAATGGTCGCTTTTGCCGATCAAGTCCGTCGCCAGCAATGGCTTGGGCATACTGGCAAACCGATTCAATCTATTGTCAATATTGGCATTGGTGGTTCAGACCTGGGGCCTAAAATGGTCTGTCATGCACTGCAGCCGCTAGGCAGCCCTAAACTATCGATGCATTTTGTCTCAAACATTGATGGAGCAGATTTACAACACGTACTGGCCCAAATTGATCCGGCGACAACCCTTGCCATCATTGTCTCAAAGACCTTTACCACGCTTGAGACCATGACCAACGCGCACTCATTGCGCAGTTGGTTGCTCAGCCACGGTGTGCCCAAAGCTAAGCTTGGACAGCATTTGGTAGGCGTTTCTGCCGACCCAGCTAGAGCCGTTCAATTGGGTATCGCACCAGAATGTGTCTTTAAAATCTGGGACTGGGTAGGAGGCCGCTACTCACTCTGGTCAGCCGTGGGCTTGTCGGCTCTGCTCTACCTTGGACCGATGCATTTTGCTGAACTGCTGGCAGGCGCGGCGCAGATGGATCAGCATTTTCGTGAAGCCCCGCTGAGACACAATTTGCCTACTATTTTGGCTTTGCTCGGTATTTGGTATCGAAATTTTTTTGGCGCACCGAGCTATTTAATTGCGCCCTATTCCATTGCCTTACGTTATTTACCCGCTTATTTGCAACAGCTAGAGATGGAAAGTAATGGCAAGTCCGTGTGTTTAGATGGGCTCCCCGCCAATTATGAAACGGCTCCAGTACTATGGGGCGACACCGGGACCAACGGGCAACATGCATTTTTCCAGATGTTGCATCAGGGCTCTACGATGGTACCGGTTGATTTCATCATCTCACTCACCGCTGAGCATACCCTTGCCGGCCACCATACTCAACTACTCGCCAATTGCTTTGCGCAAAGCCAGGCGCTGATGCTTGGCCGCACTCAAACAGCACAACCAGGCGCAGGGTCAGATAGAGCAGCATTTATGCCTCATTTGCTGTTTCCGGGTAATCGACCCAGCAATACGATGATGATTGACGCACTCACTCCGCGTACGTTGGGGGCATTAATTGCTCTGTATGAGCATAAAACACTGGTACAAGCCACGATTTGGAAGATCAACCCATTTGATCAGTGGGGCGTGGAGCTTGGCAAGCAGTTGAGCGCCGTGATTGAACATGATTTAATCGCTCAAAAAGTGAATCCGGCACACGATTCATCAACACGTGCATTAATCGCCCGCGCGCTACGCTTGGACCGCCTATAATCTCAACCTATGGATATTATTGTGATTGGTGCTGGCATTGCCGGCATGACAACGGCTTATTGTTTGCATGCTGCCGGCCACCGTGTTTGCGTGATTGAACGACACACTACAGTTGCTCAAAAAGCGAGTTTTGGCCATGGCGGCGTCGTCTTACCGACACCGCTTGATACCTGGTTTGGCCCAGCGCTTTCGTTTAGCTCATGGCCCGCATGGTTAGGTGGAGAATCTACGCGCATGCGTGTTACTAAAAGTATGTTGGGCTGCAGTTGGGTCCGCCGCTTTTTCAAGCAACCTAGCGCTGAGCAGCGTTTAGCGCACTACACTCGCCTCAAGCCACTGATCGATCTATCCTCTATGACGCTGGCAGAAATTGAAGCGCGCCATGCGTTTGAATTTGAACAAAGAACCGGTGTTTTGCATTTATTCCGTCAGGCCTCTGAGCTTAAAAGAGTGGCCCCGGCGCTATCATTTTTAACCCAACACGAACATTCGTACCAGGTGCTCAAGGCTGATGAATGTTACAGTGCAGAGCCCTCTATCCCGCCCCAGCAGCCACTCGCGGGGGGTATCTTATTACCCGATGATCGCAGTGCAAATTGCCCTCTTTTTGCCAAGCAGCTTAAGCAAGTCCTTGAGGAAGCTGGGGTACGCTTTTTGCTTGGCCGCACCGTTGTAAGCATTGACCCTACGCGGGCGCAGGTTGAACTCGAACCACCGCATCGCCGTTTTGAAGGTGACTCAAGCACATGGCCTATGCATGAGCTTGAAACCCTGACCGCGGATGCGATTGTCGTGGCGGCCGGAGCCGGCAGCTTGCCCTTGCTCGCCCACGCTGGCGTGCATTTGCCGCTACAACTGATGCAGTTGCACGCCATCACTGCTCCGATTGCCTATGAAGAGCGCGCCCCTCATCTGACGATGGTTGATACGGTACGGCACATTACCATGGTACGGTTCAATAACCGCTTACGGATTGCAGGTGCGATGATCAGAAATCATCGTCATCAAACACCATCGAGGTCCGATCCAAAACTGCGCCAACAAGCACTCGCTAAAGTGGCGCATGCCGTGCATGATTGGCTGCCGGGAGTGATTAAATTGTCTGCTGGCAGCTATTGGGATGGCAAACGGCTGCTATCGCCCGATGGCTTCCCACTGGTGGGGGCCACCGCTCATCCACGACTTTGGGTGAACCTCGCCCATGGGCCAGTAGGCTGGGCGCTGGCTTGTGGAACGGCTAAAGCGCTCGCGGATAAACTGACGGGACGCGCCGGCGAACTCGACGCAGAGACGATGATGGCGCTCTCCCCTACACGCTTTTAGCGCTTATCTTATCTCGCACAAAAAAAGCCTTCCCACATAGAGGGAAGGCAGACATATCAAGATAGTACTGCGTGTTAGAGGCTTCAAGCCTCCTCGCAGAGACCGCCGCTCTATTCGCTAGCGGCCGCTTTTTCTACTTCATATATTTTGACTTTTGAGCGCGTGCGCAGTGAGGCAAGATACGCGTTGAGTTCAAGTTGCCCGGTCAGCTGTGCAAGTTGCTGCTGCAAAGCGGTCAGCCTTTGAGGCTCAATCGCCGGCGGCGTAGTGAGCGACTCGACACGATAGATTGCATAAATACCACCATCTAGTATGGCGCTCACATAGTGCGGCAATTGCTGAGCATCCGCCTTGAAGATGGCGTTCACGGCCGTAGGCGTTAAGCCTTGTATGCCGGCACGTGAGAGCTTAACCACCGGTGAAAATCCCTCTATTGACTTCGATTGCCGCAAACTGGCCAGTTTCTCTTCTCCGGCTTTGCGAGCTAATTCTGCTGCTTGCAGCAGCACGACTTTTTGCTGCACGCTCTGCTTAACCGCCTCAAACGGCAGCACGGATGCAGGTTTATGCTCAGTCACATGAGCCGCGATTAAGGTATTGTCGCCAACATCAATCGCCGCCGTATTATGTTTGCCCTTGAGCACTTCGTGGTCAAAGACTGCGGCCAGAAATTTTGGATTAGCTAAGGCAGGAACCGCTGACAGCGCTGGCGTAGTTTGCTTTGTCAGAGTGGCCTTTTGCACCACTAAATTAAACTTCTCGGCAGCGGGCGTCAGGCTATCCGTCTGTTCATAGACGATATTTGAAAATTGCTCAACAGCCGCCGCAAAGCGCTGCGCAGCCTGCTGCTTTTTCAGATCGTTGAACAGCGTCTCTTTGACTTTATCAAAGGGTTGAGTCAATGCCGGCTTAATGTCCGTGACCTGGATAATGTGATAGCCAAAATCCGATTGCACTAGACCGCTTATTTCATTTGACTTAAGCTTAAACGCTGCCGCTTCAAATGGTTTGACCATCATGCCTGGGCCAAAATACCCAAGGTCCCCACCTCTGGTTGCAGAGCCCGGATCTTGAGATTCCTTACGCGCAATATCAGCAAATTGAGCGGGCTGCTGGCGTAACTGTGCCAGCAGTGCTTCAGCTTTTGCTTTAGCTTTTTCGCGCGCCGTGGCATGTGCTTTGGCAGCAGCGCTGGCGGCCGTTTTTACATCCGCTTTGGCGTCGTCCGCTTTAGCTTCTTCTTTAGGTACGGTGATCAGGATATGGCTTGCACGAACCTGTTTAGGCGTTTGATACGCTGCCAGGTTATCTTGATAGGCCTGTTTAAGCTCGTCTTCGCTCGGTGTAATCGTTGTCGCAATTAGATCGGCGCTTAAGATCGCGTAGTTTACTGTAGCGGTTTCCGGTGTGGCAAATTCTTGTTGATGCGCATCATAGTACTGCGTTAACTGTTCCGCAGTCGGCTGCACTTTCACACTATAGTCAAGTGGATGAAAAGCCAATTCTCGCACTTCGCGCTGCTGCATCGACAAATTAGCCAGTTGTTGGGCCGAGCTCTTAGGCATTAAAGCGCTCGCTTCAATGCTATCGCCGATTTGAGCGATCGCCAAACCCTGACGCACGCGAGCATCAAATTGCTCAGGCGTCATCCCCTGGGTCGCCAGCAGTTCACGGTATTTGTCGGTATCGATCGAGCCATCCGGTTTGCGGAGTGGTTCAAGCGCCGGGATGCCCAGAATCGTTTGACGCACCGCATCATCAGAGGCACTCAGGTGCTGACGCCGTGCTTCATGAGCCAGTAAACGTTGCTGAATCAGATTGTCTAGCAGAATTTGACGCAAGACAGGCGTATCGACTGCCGCCATATCAACCGCACCACCAAACATCTCGCGCATCCGCTCGAGCTGCTCATTGAGCAGCGTATCGTATTCTTGCCGCGTGATCCTGGAGCCACCGACATCGGCTACATTCGCGCTCGTGTCAAAAAACCCACGGAACCCCTGCACACCGACCAGGCCAAGGCCCGGCACAATAAGCAAAGCCAATAGAAGCAGCATGAGACGTTTGTGATTGCGAATGAAATCGAACATAGAAGTCAAAGAGTAGAGAAGCAAGGATCAAAAATGGGATAATTTTGCCCGGCAAGAACTTCAGGGCGAGTCATTCTAAATGCGAGTGCCGATGGAATTGGTGGGTGCTGAGAGGCTCGAACTCCCGACCTAAGCCTTGTAAGGGCTCCGCTCTACCAACTGAGCTAAGCACCCAATACCATCGGTGACTAAGACTATAGCAAGACGTGCTGCAACTCAGTTTCTGAGTCTGTCTTGCTAAAAACCAAGAGTTTACCGCATTCTGTTTACGCTGACCAGTACCGCAAGGCAGGAAAATCACAAGAAGTTTGAGTTATTTTCAAACTTAATGCTTAACCACCGCTTGCGCGACTGCCGTAGGCAACGGCACTTCCTTTAGAGGTTCAGTTTTCAGTTCCTCTTCCGGCCGTGCCGTTGGCACACGTTCAAGCGCCAGTTCAAGCACTTTCTCAAACCAGCGTACCGGCACAATTTCAATGTGGCTTTTCACATTGTCTGGAATCTCGGCCAAATCCTTCACATTGTCTTCTGGAATGAGCACCAGTTTAATGCCGCCACGGTGAGCTGCGAGCAGTTTTTCTTTGAGCCCGCCAATCGGCAAAACTTCACCGCGCAGCGTAATCTCACCGGTCATCGCCACGTCTGCACGCACCGCAATGCCCGTAAGCACCGAGACCAGTGCGGTTGCCATGGCCACCCCCGCCGATGGCCCATCCTTAGGTGTAGCGCCCTCAGGCACGTGAATATGAATATCTTTTTTTTCAAAAAAATCATCCGTTATGCCCAGGCGCCGTGCACGCGAGCGCACCACTGAACGAGCGGCCTCAACCGACTCTTTCATCACGTCGCCGAGTGAACCGGTACGCAACACCAGGCCTTTACCAGGCATCACCGCAGCCTCAATGGTCAGCAGATCACCACCGACCTCGGTCCAGGCTAAGCCCGTTACTTGGCCAATTTGGTTTTCTTTCGCCGCTAGGCCAAAATCATATTTGCGCACGCCTAGGAAAGTACTGAGGTTACTGCTATCGACCGCGATGGTACCTGCGGTTTTTTCAAGCTCTTTTTGTAGCAGCAAGATCTTGACTACCTTACGGCAAATTTTTGAGATCTCGCGCTCGAGCGAACGCACGCCCGCCTCTCGAGTGTAGTAACGGATAATGTCGCGCACGCCTTCTTCAGCTAGCTCAAACTCGCCGTTCTGTAGACCATTATTGCGTTTTTGCTTAGGTACCAGATAGCGTCGTGCAATGTTGATTTTCTCATCTTCCGTATAACCGGAGAGGCGAATGACTTCCATCCGGTCAAGCAACGGCGGCGGAATATTTAGCGAGTTAGAGGTTGCCACAAACATCACATCAGACAGATCAAAATCAACTTCAACGTAATGATCGGCAAAGGTGTGATTCTGCTCAGGGTCTAGCACCTCGAGCAACGCCGATGAAGGATCGCCCCGAAAGTCCATCCCCATCTTGTCAACTTCATCTAGCAAGAATAAGGGGTTACGCACGCCGACCTTGGCTAAACTTTGTAAAATTTTGCCCGGCATCGAGCCAATATACGTGCGCCGGTGACCGCGAATTTCTGCTTCATCACGCACGCCACCTAAAGCCATACGGACAAATTTGCGATTGGTCGCGCGCGCGATCGATTGGCCGAGCGAAGTCTTACCGACTCCTGGCGGTCCCACCAAGCATAGAATCGGCGCTTTCACTTTATCAACACGCTGTTGCACTGCAAGATACTCAAGAATCCGCTCTTTGACTTTCTCAAGTCCGTAGTGGTCTTCATCAAGCACTTTTTCAGCATGAGGCAAATTATTATCGACTTTACTTTTTTTACGCCACGGTAAGTTAATCAGCGTATCGATATAGTTACGCACAACCGTTGCTTCCGCCGACATCGGCGACATCAACTTCAGTTTTTTGAGCTCGCCCAGAGCTTTCTTTTTAGCTTCTTTGGGCATGCGCGCAGCCGTAATGCGCTTATCAATTTCTTCAAGATCGGCGCCCTCTTCGCCCTCGCCTAATTCTTTTTGAATCGCTTTGACCTGTTCATTCAGGTAGTATTCGCGCTGGCTTTTTTCCATCTGGCGCTTGACGCGCCCACGAATGCGCTTTTCTACCTGCAAGATGTCGATTTCTGCTTCCAACTGCGCCAGTAAATGCTCAAGCCGCTCAAACACTGAAAACATTTCGAGGGTGCGTTGTTTTTGCTCGAGCTTAAGCGGTAGATGAGCGGCAATCGTATCCACTAGGCGGCCGGCTTCCTCAATATCAGCCAGCGACGTGAGGATTTCAGGCGGCACCTTTTTGTTTAGTTTCACATACTGCTCAAACTGCGAGATCAACGCACGCCGCAAAGCCTCGGTCTGCGTGCTTTCGGCCTGATCCGGCTCAAGCGGTTGCAGGGTGCAAAAAAATTGTGCATCTTGCTCTTCAATTGACAGCACCTTCGCGCGTTGCAGCCCTTCGACCAGCACTTTGACGGTGCCATCGGGCAGCTTCAGCATTTGCAGAATATGCGCGACACAACCAATCTCATACATATCATGCGCTGTCGGCTCATCTTTGCCTGCCGTTTTTTGCGCCACCAGCATGATCTGCTTGCCGCTTTCCATCGCAGCATCTAGCGCTTTAATGGATTTGGGACGCCCAACAAATAACGGAATCACCATATGCGGAAACACGACTACATCTCGCAATGGTAGCAACGGTAACAGGATGGGCTCCGATGAAAGGAGTTGGATTCCTGGCATTTTATTTTCCTATAGGTAAAATCAATTGAGCCATTTTTACAAATAGAGCGTGGTGACTGTCTTAGCCGGCGCTTTGGTTGGCAACCAAGGATTGCGGCTCCTCATAAATCAACAGAGGCTTACCCTCACCTGCAATCATATTTTCATCAATAATGACTTTGCTCACACCTTTGGTCATTGGTAATTCATACATTGTATCGAGTAACACCTGTTCTAAAATCGAACGCAGTCCACGCGCGCCTGTTTTACGGCGAATCGCTTTACGAGCAATCGCTTGTAACGCAGCGGGCCGGATCTCGAGTACGACATTCTCCATCGCAAAAAGTTTATGATATTGCTTAATCACCGCGTTTTTCGGCTCGACGAGAATTTTGACAAGCGCCTCTTCATCCAGTTTGCTCAGCGTCGCCACGACCGGCAAACGGCCAATCAACTCTGGAATCAAGCCAAATTTAATCAAATCTTCCGGTTCAACTTCAAGCAGTACTTCGCCAGCATCACGTTCTTGGCTGCTTTTGAGGGTAGCGCCAAAGCCAATCCCCGTCTTTTCGGTACGGTCGATAATCACTTTTTCAAGCCCATCGAAAGCACCACCGCAGATAAATAAAATATTGGTCGTATCAACCTGAATAAAATCCTGATTGGGATGCTTACGTCCGCCTTGTGGCGGCACCGACGCCATCGTTCCTTCAATGAGTTTTAGCAAAGCCTGCTGCACACCCTCGCCGGATACATCGCGGGTAATCGATGGATTAGCCGATTTACGGCTAATTTTGTCGATCTCATCAATATAGACAATACCTTTTTGGGCTTTTTCGACTTCGTAATTACAGTTTTGTAATAATTTTTGGATGATATTTTCCACATCCTCGCCGACATAACCCGCTTCTGTCAGCGTCGTTGCATCGGCCATTACAAACGGCACATTCAATAAGCGCGCCAGCGTTTGGGCCAACAAAGTTTTGCCTGAGCCAGTCGGACCGACCAGCAAAATATTGCTCTTGGCAAGCTCAACTTCGTCTTTTTTATCAATATGTTTCAGTCTTTTATAGTGATTGTAGACGGCCACCGCGAGAATTTTTTTCGCGCGCACTTGTCCAATCACATATTGATCAAGTATTTCACTGATTTCTTTCGGGCTTGGCAAGTCCGATTTAGACAAGCCAGCTTCGCTAATCGCCCCAGCCAGCTCCTCACGAATGATATCGTTGCATAAATCAATACATTCATCACAAATAAAGACTGATGGGCCGGCAATCAGTTTTTTGACTTCATGCTGGCCTTTGCCGCAAAACGAGCAGTAAAGAACTTTCTCGTTGCTAGAAATTTTTTTGTCCGCCATCGACGAATCCCTCCGGACAGTAAGAAAAAATGCTTGGCTATGTTTGCCAGCATTCTAATTATCCACGTTACCTACCTATTCAATACATGAATAGGTAAATAGGGGCTAAATACGTTTATACAAGACCTGATCGACTAAACCATATGTTCTAGCATCGTCGGCTGACATGAAATTGTCACGATCAGTATCACGCGCAATACGTTCGACCGGCTGCCCAGTATGAGTGCTAAGCAATTGGTTCAGCCGCTCTTTCAGATAGAGAATTTCGCGCGCCTGAATTTCAATATCGGATGCTTGGCCGCGCGCACCACCTAGTGGTTGATGAATCATAATACGAGCATTGGGTAACGCAAAACGCTTATTCTTCGCGCCAGCCGCCAACAAAAAGGCGCCCATGCTAGCCGCCAGTCCCATACATAGGGTTGAAACTTCCGGCTTGATAAATTGCAATGTATCGTAGATCGCCATACCCGCTGAGACCGAGCCGCCAGGACTATTAATATACAGACTAATATCTTTGTCTGGATTCTCGCTTTCAAGAAAGAGTAACTGAGCCACGATAAGATTGGCGGTCTGATCATTGACCTCGCCAATCAGAAAAATCACGCGCTCTTTCAGTAAACGCGAGTAGATATCATAAGCACGCTCACCGCGGCCACTGGTTTCAACGACCATCGGCACCAGGCCCAGTGCTTGCGTATTAAGCCCCTCAGAAGGGTGGGGGAACCGCTGCGCAGCTAAATCAACGTAAGACATCATACGCTTATCCTTATTAAATTTTTAAATAGCCACAGCGGATCAGCTAACGTATAGCCCCATCCGCATGCCGCGGTTTTTAACACCATGAACTTATCTGAATTTATTTTACTGCGCCGTTGCTGCTTGCGCTAATTCTTCAAAGCTCACCTCCTTATCGGTTATCTTGGCTTGACCGAGTACAAAGTCAACGATATTGCCTTCAGCCAGATCATTTTCTATTTCAGCCAAATGCTTACGTTCTGCATAATACCAGCGCACGGCTGCTTGCGGGTCAGCATAACTTTGCGCGCGCTCTTCAACCTCAGCTCGAACCTGCTCAGGTTTTACCTGCAAACTGTGCGCGCGCACCAATTCATTGATCACTAAGCCCAATTTTACGCGGCGCTCAGCTTGATCTTTAAAGATTTCGGCCGGAATCGAAGGCCGTTTTGCCTTTGTCAGGCCCCGTCGTTCGAGATCTGCGTGCATCCTCTCAAGCAGATGCTGTTGCGCTTCTGCGACCAGTACGCTTGGCACGTCAAGCTCTGTGGTGGCAATCAGCGCATCCATTACTTGCTGAGTTAGGAGTGATTGCGTGCGCTTTTTCGCTTCGCGCTCGAGACTTGCCTGAATGGCTTCGCGTAGCTTTGCCACGTCACCGTCTTCAATCCCCATTGAGCGCGCAAAATCTGCATCGATTTCCGGGTAATGCGGCCATTCGACTTTTTTGAGGGTCAGTGCAATCTGAGCTGTTTTACCGGCCATTTCGCTGTCTTGATAGTCGTCTGGGAAGCTCAATTCAAATTCTCGGCTGTTCCCTACCTCAAGGCCAAGCACTGCATTTTCAAACTGCTCCAGAATCATCCGCTGATGATTTTTTTGGCTCTCTTGATCTGGTTTTTTTTCACTCAAAACCAGTTCAGCATTTTCTGCAACACTGCCATTAAATGGCTTGCCATCTATCGTGCCAGTCCAATCCACTTGCACTCGATCCCCAGCTTGCGCAGCCAACCCACCATTGCCATCGCCATGGGCGCCAGCCTCACCACGCACATGATAGTGGACGCGCTGCTTGCGCAGCATGTCAAGGGTGACATCAATTTGCTCGGCACCAATCAGGGTCGTCGTACGCGTAATTTCTGCAGCGGACAAATCACCAATTGTCACCTCGGGAAATACCTCGAAGGTGGCGTCCACTACATAAGTATCCGCATCCGCTAAATCACTCTTTATGTCTAAGCTTGGCAAGCCTGCGATTCTGAAATTTTGGGCTTGACTAATGGTCAATAATTCCTGGCCTGCTTTGTCATACAGCACTTCAGTCCGAAGTCGTTCCTGATGCTGTTGTGCAACCATTTTGAGCGGTGCTTTACCAGGCCTAAAACCAGGGTGTTTGAAATTTTTTGCGATCTTACGGATACGCACATCGACCTCTTGATGTATACCGTCCTTCTGTAAAGGAAGGCGAATACTCCGTTCAAGCTTACCAAGGTTTTCTATATTAATGTTCTGGGTCATAAAATCAAATTGTCCTAATAAAAACACTCAGCCAAGTGCGTGAGTATGAGTATGCTCAAGGTTCTGCTAATCATGCTTCTTCCAATACCCTCCTGCCGCAGCCATACCAATCTAAGTCTGCGCATCTAGAGAGTTAGAGGTTTTGTACTAAAAATAATGGAATAAGTAGCCTAATATGGAAAGTGCGACTGAACGTCGTCATTCTATCAAATATTCCCCGCTACCTAAAATACTTCATACATCTCGAAGAGACCTTCACCCTGGAATTTCATTTAGGAAGTGGTTTTATCATGCACCTGCACATTTGCTACCCATTTATCCCGCTCGCTTTAATCAGATTTTCACTCATCGCCGCGTTATCCGCTTGCGGCAACGGCAGTAGCGATCAAGATCCGCACACCCCCAACGCCACAGCAGTGGCGCACACTGACGTGCATTCAGCCTTCGTCGTATTAGGTCAAGAAGGCGAACGCATCGCCCGAGCAATCGCTAAGGGAGATGCATGCCCCAAGATTAAGATTAATGGAGTGGAGCACGATATGACCGTGCGGCAGGAAAGAAGCGACCGCGATGCGCAGGGCCTGCCTAATTTGGATAATTTACCGCTTACCTGCGAAAAGCCGCTCACACAAGAGGCAAAAACCATCTCTATTAGTGGCAGAGAATTAAGCTTAGGAAAAAAATTTCCCCAGACTATTGTCGTTATTGGGGATACGGGCTGCCGAGTGCCTGAAGGACAATCATGCGATGGTGAAACTCCATTTAAGAAGATTGCCCAAACTGCAGCGCAAACCCCTGATTTAGACTTAGTCATTCATCTTGGCGATTATCATTACCGACAAGCAAGAAAGAAAGAGCGAGAACATGCAGATTTTGATACTTGGAATCTGGATTTTTTTGAGCCCGCCGATGACTTATTAAAGGTAGCGCCTTGGATCATGGTGCGCGGTAATCGTGAGAGCTGCCAATTTGCTGGACAGGGGTGGTGGCGATTTTTAGATCCGCGGCCGTGGCAACACAAGGAGCAAGATTGCATCCAGCCGCTTGCAGCAGGCAAACCACGCGACTATGCCGGCGACTATAGTTCTCCTTATGCTATCCCGCTCGGAGTCAGTGAGCAATTTATTGTTTTTGATACAGCCCGGTCACGTTTTGGAAATTTGCACCCCGATCACTATGCTTATTCCCAATACCTGCAAAAGTATACGGAAATGGAAAAACTCGCGCAAAAAGCGACTCACAACATTTTACTCATGCATACCCCCGTATTAGCGCTAGCGGGCAGCATTGAAAAACCGTATATAGGAACGGCAATCAAATCAGTCTTTTTAAACAAAAATAAAAAGCTTTTTCCAGAAGGAATCAAGCTGGTCTTGGCGAGCGACTTTCATATCTGGCAGCATATTAAGTTTTCTTCGCATCCCTCGCATTTTATTGTTGGATTTTCCGGCGCAGCCTTGGATAATTCAGGCTTGCTAGAAGATTTATTGCGTTACACATCTCAAGCAGAACGGATACACTATTTGCAAAACAAAGGTATTGACATTGTTCCTCACGCCGACCCCAAAGTAGAGATCCAAGCCATCGACATTTTGCATCAGCAATATGGCTATATGGTCATGAAACGTGTCGACCCCGCCAACGCTGACAGCAAGACTTGGAGTTGGCAAGTTGCAGTATACGATCGATCAGGTGAATTATTGAAAAATTGCACCATTCAAGAAAAGGTATCCACATGCATGTCCGCCAAAGCTGCAGATACCTGCGCCGTCAGTGCGACATAAGAAGCATTTTTATGTTTTATCTAACTTGTGTAACGGCCTAGCCTACTTGTCAAACCCTCTCACAACTTAAACAATTTAGGCTAAGATAACGCCTGTTTATAGATTCGCTACAATTTCCCCCCGGTTGGAAGAGGTACATTCACAATGAATTCACTCATCAAGATTATTAACGACGCGTCCTTTGAAGAAGAAGTTCTCAAGGCCGAGCGGCCCGTATTATTAGATTTTTGGGCTGATTGGTGCGGCCCATGCAAGCAGATTGCGCCTATCCTGGATGAACTTGCGCAAACTTACAGCGACCGCTTGCATATTGCCAAAATCAATGTTGATCAAAACCAGGCAACCCCAGCTAAATTCGGCGTACGCGGCATCCCGACCTTGATTCTCTTTAAAAATGGCGCGGTTGCTGCGCAAAAGGTCGGCGCTTTATCGAAACACCAACTCACCTCGTTTCTCGATAGCCACCTTTAACCCTAGCGCCCACTCAAAATCGTGCCGGTTACAAAAGTTTCTGAAAAAACTCGATTAGCCGTGCACGCTGTGCTAGAATACAAAAAAATTCATATCGTTTAATTTCCTGAGCGTTCGCTCTCCCATTCCTTTAGTCCTTAGCGACAACCTTTTTCCCTAGCGGGATTCCGTATGCACTTATCTGAGCTCAAATCTTTACACGTATCCGCCCTCATTGAAATGGCCAATGGCCTAGAAATCGAAAACGCAAACCGCCTGCGCAAACAGGAGCTAATGTTTGCGATCTTAAAAAAACGCGCCAAGACGGGCGAAACCATCTTTGGTGATGGCACGCTAGAGGTCTTGCCTGACGGTTTCGGTTTTTTACGCTCGCCAGAAACTTCCTATCTAGCGAGCCCGGATGATATTTATATCAGTCCATCGCAAATTCGGCGCTTTAATCTACACACTGGCGATACGATTGAAGGCGAAGTCCGCACCCCCAAAGACGGTGAGCGCTACTTTGCCCTGGTGAAAGTAGATAAGGTCAATTGCGAGCCCCCTGAGGCCTCAAAGCATAAAATTATGTTTGAGAACCTGACCCCGCTACACCCGAATAAACCACTTCTGCTCGAGCGAGACATACGTGGCGAAGAAAACATTACGGGCCGGATCATTGATATGATCGCGCCGATTGGTAAAGGCCAACGCGGTTTACTCGTGGCCTCGCCCAAATCAGGCAAAACGGTGATTCAACAACATATCGCACATGCGATTAAAGCCAATCACCCCGATATCAAGCTGTTCGTCTTACTGATTGACGAACGCCCCGAGGAAGTCACTGAAATGCAGCGCTCAGTCGCCGGCGAAGTGATTGCCTCAACCTTCGACGAGCCTGCTTCGCGCCATGTGCAAGTTGCTGAAATGGTGCTTGAAAAAGCAAAACGTTTGGTCGAAATGAAGCAAGACGTGGTGATTTTGCTTGATTCAATTACCCGCCTAGCGCGCGCCTATAACACCGTGGTGCCAACCTCAGGCAAGGTTTTAACCGGCGGGGTCGATGCGAATGCACTACAGCGTCCAAAACGCATCTTTGGGGCAGCCCGTAATGTCGAAGAAGGTGGCTCACTGACCATCATCGGTACTGCCTTGATCGAAACCGGCAGCCGGATGGACGATGTGATTTACGAAGAATTTAAGGGTACCGGCAATATGGAAGTACACCTTGAGCGGCGCATGGCTGAAAAACGGATCTACCCCGCTATCAATCTCAATAAATCAGGCACCCGCCGCGAAGAGTTACTGATTAAACCGGAAATCCTGCAAAAGATCTGGGTCCTGCGCAAATTCATTCATGACATGGATGAAGTCGAAGCGTTAGAATTTTTAATGGATAAGTTCAAACAAACAAAGAACAACGCTGAATTTTTCGATATGATGCGCCGCGGCGGATAGTTTTAATCAGCCTATATCAGACACGGCACACATGGCTTCTCAAAAGCAAGTTTTTAATCTAATCTATTAGCCAGCAATTTTCTGGCATAATAATGCGTTTTCTGCTTTGAAAATAGCTTTAGCGCAGCAAAGAAGTCCGCGTCGACTCGATTAGACGCGGACAAAAGTGACTGCATCCACGCAAGGAATGAAATATGAAAGAAAATATACATCCACAATACCGCGAAGTCGTTTTTATGGATATGTCGTCTAGCGACAAAATTGTGACGCGCTCGACAGTCAATACACGCGAAACGATCCAACACGAAGGCAAAGAATATCCGCTTGCAAAAATGGAAATTTCATCAGCCTCCCACCCTTTCTATACCGGCCAAAACAAAATTGTTGACACCGAAGGAACGGTTGAGAAATTCAAGCGCAAATACGCGAATTACACTAAAGCGACTCAAAGCCCAGAGGCTCAAAGCTCAGACCCAGCGTAAGGTTCAAGTCAGCATTGGCATCGGTGTAGCAAGCGAGCGTAAGATGCCATCGCTTCGCACCGAGGCAACCCGGGCAGCCTATTAGCTGCCCTTTTTTTATTTATTGTGTGCTTGAGTCACGCCAAGCTCATCATCAAGTTACGCTAACCACCACGCATGAAGTCTGCTGTTGTTCGTCTGACCACTTCCGCTACTCGCACATTGCCACGCTGGTTATTACTTGCCATTTGCATGGTGTATGCGGTGACGGGCCTGTTTGGGCGCGACCCATGGAAAAACGAAGATGCGGCCGGCTTCGGTATCATGTGGACACTGGCCAATGGCAGTTGGCAAGATTGGCTGCTGCCCAATCTTGCGGGTAAAGCCATCACCAGCAGCGGCCCCCTCTCTTATTGGCTCGGCGCGATCAGCCTGCGCATCTTTGGACCTTGGCTTAATCCAATTGGCGCTACGCATATTGTCACCGCGTGCTTATTGTGCATTAGCTGCGCCTTTGTTTGGTATAGCAGCTACCTATTAGGTCGCCGCGCTGAAGTGCAGCCTTTCAAATATGCGTTCGGCGGCGAACCTTCTTCACGTGATTATGGTCGCACCCTTGCCGATGGTGCACTATTGATCCTGCTGGGCTGCTTTGGAATGGCCGAGCGCAGCCATGAAACCACACCTGAAATCACGCAACTTGCCTGTATTGCGATCATGCTCTATGGCCTGATCCGCAGCATTGATAAACCCAAGCAAGGCGCACTCTGGTGGGGATTTGCCCTGGGCCTGCTATTGCTTGCTGCGAACCCAGCTTTACTGGTTGCGCTCCTGGTCAGTACTGCCGTATTAACGCTGGTGACGCGTGAGCTGCGTAGCACAGCCTTACTCACCATTGGCTTGCCTGTGCTAGCGCTGATCGCGATTGCCTGGCCGCTGACTGCCTATATTGCTTTAAGCGACGAAGCTAGAGCTTATTTACATGCCTGGATCTTTGGCAATATCCACACCTTCTCCGGCTCACCGGCCAGCGCGCTTTTTTACGCTCTAAAAAACTTACCCCTCTATACCTGGCCGGCATGGCCGCTTGCCGCATGGTCCTGGTATAGCTGGGCAGGTCTGCGGCGCGCGCCCCATGTGACGATTGCGCTGTCCGTCATCAGCGCGCTACTGATCTTGATTGCCCTGCAAACTAATGAGACTAACCGGCTTTTTCTACTATTACTGCCGGCACTTTCCATCCTAGCAACATTCGCTTTACCCACACTTAAGCGCGGCACGATCAATGCGATCGATTGGTTCGCGCTACTTAGTTTTACCATTCTGGGCTCGTTCGTCTGGATCGTCTGGATCGCACAGCAAACGGGCTTCCCAGCTCAAATCGCCCACAATCTAGCACGGCTCGCGCCTGGTTTCCAAGCTGAATTCAGGCTACCCGCATTTATTATTGCCTTACTTGTCACCGGCTGCTGGATTGCCCTCGTTCATTGGCGACTGGCGCGTCACCCCAAAGTACTATGGCGCAGTGTTATTCTATCCAGCGCAGGCACAACCCTGATGTGGGTATTATTGATGACTTTATGGTTACCGTTGGTCAATTACAGCCGAACCTATCGTGACGTTGCCGCTCAAATTGCACATCATTTACCCACCGATTATCAATGTATTAGCCCGGTACGGCTAGGCGACGCACAAATCGCTTCTTTTGCTTATTTTGGCGCAATGCGTTTTGCCTTTGATAACGAAGATTGTGATGTATTGCTGCGTCAAGACACGTGGGATTACGGTGCCCCCGCCTCACTTTCGCCTTTTGTTTGGAAGCTCGTCTGGGAAGGCCACCGGCCGGCCGACCGTGATGAACGTTTTCGGCTGTATGTGCGTAGCGAACGTGTACGCAAGCGATAACCTGGCAACTCATTCGGTTTAGCGCAACGCTAACCTCACCGTCTGCTATTGACGATAAAACGTTGCTGGGCGGAGCACCAACACGCATAACAATAAAGGAATCAGCGCCAACCAAGCCGCCGTCAAGAAGCTAGCTGATGACCCCAGGTAGTCCCATAGCCATCCGGCTGCCACACTGCCTATTACCATGCACACACCACTGGCTAGATTAGCAATACCAAACGCTGTACCACGTAGCGCCTCTGGCGCTGCCTCAGCCAGCATCGCAGCTAATAAACCATGGATAAATCCCATATGCAGCCCCCATAAGATAACACCCAGCAATAAAAGCGCGATCGAATAACCTAAACCAAATAGCACATTCGCCAGAATCATCAATACCAGGCCAAACGCAAATAAAAAACGGCGATCCATTTGGTCTGAAATTTTACCTATTGGATAAGCGGACAGCGAGTAAGCTAAATACATGACAACGACGACACCAGGAATCCACCTCGGTTCAAGGCCAACTTGTTGAGCACGTAATAAGATAAATGCGGTCCTCAATTGCACCATTGAGAAGAGCGCCACAATCACCACAATTAACCAATAATGCACTGAAAATTCACGCAATGCCCGCCAATGCAAAGGGAATCTTTTTAAAGAAGACTTGCTAGGCGCCCGCCCAGTTTCATGAATACCAAAAATCAGCAAAACAACTGCAATACATGCTGGAATAACAGGAACCCAAAGAATCAGCCGAATATTCTCCGCCGACCAAAACATCAGCCCCATCGCCAGTAATGCCCCAATCACCGCACCAAAAGTACTGGCTGATTGACGCAAACCAAAACAGGCGCCATGAACCGCAGGTGAACACATATCAGCAATCAGTGCATCTCTCGGCGCGCTGCGCACACCTCTGCCAAAGCTCTCAAACAAACGCGCGCTCACCAACATGGCGGGCCCAGTAGCCAACGGGAAAAATGGCTTACTCAAAGCGGCCAAGCCATAACCCACTAAAATAAACCATTTACGCCGCCCTAGATAATCACTGAGTGCGCCAGACAAGACTTTAATCATAAAGCTCATTGCATCGGCAATGCCTTCAACTAAGCCCAGCGCAGTCACACTCATGCCCATTGTGCCAACCAGTAAGGCCGGCAATAAAACATGGCCTAACTCGAAAGAGAGCGACATGAAAAAGCTCACCGCCCCTAACACCCAAACGATACGCGGAAGAGCACCTTTTCTCATCGTAGTCTCCTAGTTAGGGCGAACTTGCCGCAAACAACTTCGATTGCATGTATCCAAACCACTATACCCTGATTGACTTACACTATAGTAATAATAGGGTATAGGTCAATTCATATGATTGGGGGGTAATAGGAGAGACATAACCATGGTCCCCCCGACAGGAATCGAACCTGTATCTAGCGCTTAGGAGGCACTCGTTCTATCCATTGAACTACAGGGAGGATCATTCAAAAAGCAGCAAATTGGAGCGGGCGATGGGGATCGAACCCACGTCTTCAGCTTGGGAAGCTGAGGTAATAGCCATTATACGACGCCCGCTTTGCCTTATGCGGCATGGATTCTAGCAGATTTTTAACACCTGTGCTTGCTCCGCAATTCGCCCTCGCCTACCGTGTTGGGACCCACATCCTCTTTTAGGCAAACTGAGAGATGTTTAACGAGGGTACTGGACTTACTGACTGCTCAGCGGGCTGTGCTACAGGAAGGGCATCCAACGTCTTGCGTTTTGGCAGCTGCTTGAATTTGGCTGCCGCAGCGCTCACGACGCTTAACTGCTGACTCGCCTGCTGGAAGTCTAAAGGCGGAGTCGGCTCACCCACGGCCCCCCGCTGCTTCAAAAGGGCCGTATTCATCCCACTTAAGCCCCGTACCCCTTCAAGTAACGTATTCTTCACGTTCAACTCCCCATGCGGTGATATCCAGCTTAGACGCGCCTGAATTTCATCCCCTTCTTCTATCACCTGCCACTGGCAAACTAACCTATCTATACTGCCAGTTACCAAATAGGTACTGTCGGGGGTCGTTTTCCAGGCAAGGCTCAAAATGCTTCCGTCAAAACCTTCAATCACCGCCCGACACTGACCCGAAGCAACATCCCACAACCGCACCGTCTGGTCATCACTGCCTGAAGCAATCTGCGCGCCGCTCGGCGAATACACTACGCTATTAACAACATCGGCATGTCCTTCTAAGGTGTGCCCAGCGGCTCCGCTGTGCGCGTCCCACAGCCGCACCGTCTTGTCGCGACTGCCCGAAGCGATCTGCGCGTCGCTCGGCGAATACGCCACGCTATAAACAGCGTCGGTATGTCCTTCTAAGGTGTGTCCAGCTGCTCCGCTGTGCGCGTCCCACAGCCGCACCGTCTTGTCAGAACTGCCCGAGGCGAGTTGCGCGCCGCTCGGCGAGTACACCACGCTTCTAATCTCTCTGGTATGTCCTTCTAAGGTGTACCCAGCGGCTCCGCTTTCGGCGTCCCACAACCGGACCGTCTTGTCATGACTGCTCGAGGCGAGTTGCGCACCGCTCGGCGAATACACCACGCTATAAACAGCGTCGGCATGTCCTTCTAAGGTGTGCCCAGGAGTTCCGCTTTGCGCATCCCACAGCCGCACCGTTTTGTCATAACTGCCCGAGGCGATCTGCGCGCCGTTCGGCGAATACACCACGCTCATAACAGCGGAGAGATGTCCTTTTAAGGCGTGCCCGGGGATTCCGTTTTGCGCGTCCCACAGCCGCACCGTCTTGTCATCACTGCCCGAGGCGATCTGCGCGCCGCTCGGCGAATACACCACGCTACTAACAACGTCGGTATGTCCTTCTAAGGTGTACCCGGGGGTTCCGCTTTGCGCGTCCCACAGCCGCACCGTTTTGTCACCACTGCCCGAGGCGATCTGCGTGCCGCTCGGCGCATACACCAAGCTAGTCACCTCTCTGGTATGTCCTTCTAAGGTGTGCCCAGCGGCTCCGCTTTGCGTATCCCACAGACGGATCGTATTGTCCCAACTGCCCGAGGCGATCTGCGCGCCGCTCGGCGAGTACACCACGCTCCAAACATAGGAGGTATGTCCTTGTAAGGTGTGCCCAGGGGCTCCGCTTTGCGCGTCCCACAGCCGCACCGTATTGTCAGAACTGCCCGAGGCGATCTGCGCGCCGTTCGGTGAATACACTACACTCTTAACCCAGCCGGTATGTCCTTCTAAGGTATGCCCAGGGGCTCCACTTCGCGCGTCCCACAGCCGCACCGTCTTGTCATCACTGCCTGAAGCGATCTGCGCGCTGTTCGGCGAATACACCACGCTATTAACAACGTCGGCATGTCCTTCTAAGGTGTGCTCAGCGGCTCCGCTTTGCGCGTCCCATAGCCGCACTGTCTGGTCGTGACTGCCCGAGGCGATCTGCGCGTTGCTTGGCGAATACGCCACGCTATTAACAGCATCGGTATGTCCTTCTAAGGTGTGCCCAGGGACTCCGCTTCGCGCGTCCCACAGCCGCACCGTCTTGTCATCACTGCCCGAGGCGATCTGCGCGCCGCTCGGCGAGTACACCACGCTATTAACATCGCCTCTATGTCCGCGTAAGGTGTGGATATTTTCCCAGCTTGACGTGTCATACACGCGGATCACGTCACCAAGGCCAATGGCGCAGGCTTTCCCATCTGGTGCATACGCACAGGACCGCACCCCGCTCTCTTCTTGGAGATAAGGCCATTCGCCAAACTGCACGCCCGCCATCTGCGCACCACTTAAATTGGTCTGGCGCAGCCAGCTATTCTGAAGTTTGACCTTTCTTAAATCCGCCCCTTGCAGCTGAGCAGAATCAAATATGCCCCCACTCAGATCCGCCCCGGGTATTTGGATACCCTTTAAATCTGCTCCATGAAACTGTACGCCCGCTCTGACTAATATCGTGATCGCATTGGCCGCGGCCCTGCGCACCGACTTGTCGGTTTTAGACCGTTCGATAACCGCGTGCAGTTGTTCCTTGAACAGGGGCTCCTGTTGCACCCGCTCCGCGAGAAATTGCAGAACTGACGGCTCGCTGACAAAATCTTTCTTCGCCAAAGGCGAGGCAAGTAAGGGTTGCTCAATCGCTACAGCGTCGTCTTCCACCGCAGTTTGGCTTCTAAAACTCCAAACAGAACTGGTGCTCCCTCGACGGGTGGTCAGGGCTTGCGTGAGGGCCGCTTTGCGGGCGCGCTCCCCGTCTTGCGGATCGAATACCGCACGGGCGACTCCATATTCGAGCAACGACCGATGGATAAACCGAAACTGATTACCACTACGACTAAGCGGACTGGCTTCGCGCAGCAGATACTTGTCGTCGTCTCGGCTAAAAAAGGCTTCTTTCCAGGTCTTTTGATCTTTAAAGTGCGAATACTCGACGACCGGGTTTCCCCCTTGCTCTTCATAGATCGCAGCCGACAAGTTTTTCAAAAAGTCGATACCGTTCTGCGTAAAGCCTTCATCGGCCAAACTCTCAAATGCTTTCTTTTCTTGACGGCTTAAGTCCTTCTCTCCTAGGCGTTTTTTGCCACGCTCTAGCCATTGCTCGACGAACTCATCATACAGCGCCACACGGGTTATCCGGGCGGTAGAGAGATCTTGTTTGGGGTCCAGCACTAGACGGGGCAGCACTTCTAAGGACAAGGTTAAAAGAAAGGGGTTTTTCACTAATTCTTTTAAATGAGGAATCTGATTAAGCGCATCGTCGTAACTTTTCGTCTTCCAGAGCGGTTTATGTAGGGAGACATATTTCTTGACGTACTCTGTAATCTGAGCGTCAGAAAACGGGGTGAGTACCGCTTTCTGAAACAGCGATGATTCGGCCTGGTGATGCTGATCCATCGGCTGAAAGCGATCCCGATAATCCAAGCCAAGGTATTCGCTGCGACAGCTGATCACCATCTGCGCGCTCCACTCTCCCTTTTGACCGCGTTGGAGCTGGTTGCTCATATACAGATTATGGGTTTGCTGACTCTCATCGTACCCATCGCAAATGACAATAAATTCACGCGTATCCTTAAGCTCTCTAATCTGCGGCTCGGTAAAGCCCAACTTGCGTAATTGTTTGGGGATCAGATCCTGTTCAGGCTTGTCAATCGCGGGCAAAGTAATAAAGAGGGGGATGCGCTGGCCTTTCTCTTCCTTATAGGCGTGCCAGAGGTCCTTTTCAAGCATCCGGTTAAAGGTCGATTTACCCGACCCAGAATCCCCTAAGAGCAACATCACCTTTTGCTCACTCTGCAGAAATGCTTGGACTGCCTCTGTTAAGTTAAACAGCGTCTCATCGGATGCTTTGAGGCTGGGCTTGGCTTGTGGGGCGATATAGACAGCATTGCCCTGTTCTTTTAAGCGCTGGCGTTTGAGCTTGCGCAAGTCGGTCTCGACGTCCGGCTTATTCTGAGCGCGCTCTAATAAGGAAGGCGAAGCGAGCAGCGGTGCGCCGACGTTCGTATAAGGGCAACGGCCTTTACCCTCTTGAATACACTCTGCATAGAGCGCTTGTTTCTGCGCATCACCATTCTTTGCCAACGCTTCCAACAGGGTTTTGGCTGCTGGTGCACTCTCAAATGGCTTTTCTGACGCTTTAACGTCGGTTGCCGCTGCACGCTCAGGTGAATCGGCTAGGTGCATCAGAATCTTAATAATCCATTGCTTCACGTTCGCGTGATGACCCCACGTCGCATCTTCTTTATACAGCGTGCTTAAAAAATCCAACGCGCTTTGGCGTGTATTAGCCTCCCACAGCGGATTGGCCGCCAGTTGCCCTAAGCGTTCGCACACCCCCCACTGAAAAACAGGATCGCGCCGACAGGGCGCTGCACACACTAACTCCTTAAAATCAGCAAGTTGCCCTTTTTGTATCAGTTGATCAGCAATTTGCAAGGCGGGATACCACGCGCTTTTGCGGTCAAAGTTGTAGCCTTCTTGCAGACTGTCGAGAAAACTTTGCCCGCTCTCCTTCAATGACATCACGGTGTCATAACCTTCTTTGAGCGTTTTAGCGGCAGCTACCACCCCGTCGAAGCCCTCCTGAATACTCTTCAAGCCTTCTACAAAGCCATTCAGATCAAAGCCTTTGACGGCCTTCACTATACTTGCAGCGCCTCCAAACATCTTTCCGCCGATGCGCATGACCGTGTCCAATAACTTTTCATTATTGGGAACATATAGCAAAGCCTGAGAAGCATAGGCCGCTTGGTAGACAAGATACGGGTCGGCGCTACTCTTTAACCCTTTTAGATACGCAGAAAGGGGTTCGTGCAGTGCTTCGCGCTTGACGCCCTTGACCTGGCTATCGGCCATCGCATCCAACACGTGCGATACCGTGCGCGTTAATTGATAAATAGCCTCTGTAGATTGCCCATGGGTGCTTTCTAAACGGGTGTCTAAGAGTCCTAATATTTTGATGAGATCATCTTCCGTTAAGTAACCGGAAGTTGTGCGTTGAATCAGTTCAGCCAGCCCTTCCAGTAAAGCGAAATCCAGCAAGCGCTGCTTGTCAATGCCATCTACAAACTGCGCTATCAGCTCTTTAAAGTGTGCTTGCTCGAGGACCGGAGCCAAGCACACTACCTCGGTGACCGCGGTCGCCTCTTGGAGTTCATCGGTGGTGAATTCTCGGATTACATCCGTTGCCAGGGTACGGAGCCTTTTTTGTTCTATTTCATCTTTGGCTATGGTTTGGGACCAGTCTTTTTCTTTTTGGTTGAGGACTTTATCGGCTAACCAGTCACCTGGCAACAGACTCAGGCAGTACACAAGCTGAGGGGTGCTGGTGAGGGGGTCATCTGCTTGCGGTAAATCATACCGAGCAACAGGTGCAGACACGTTCTGCGCAAAAATATGGGGAGGAAGCTGTGCGAGGTTGGTGCCCAGACTGCCTTTATTAGCCGCTGGGGAGGCGTGTTGAGACGCAACCAATAAAGCTGCGCGCGGAAGTAAGGCGCTGTGAATGGAACTAAACGTGCTGCTGGGGCGCGAGGCGGAGGTCGATTTGTCCGGCTCCTGCACATATCCCCATTTTTCTGCTTTTTTATAACTGGCTTCGGCTTTGTCATGGTTACCTATTTTTTTTAACAGTTCGCCGCGCTCGAAATAGGCCATGCCAATTTTATTGCGTAGCGTTTGATCTGCCAGCGTCTCAGGGGTCAGTGCTCTTTTGAAGGATTTTTTTGCCTGAAATAACGAGATTTCTGCATCGTCGCATAAGATGGAAGCGATATGGATATCGTGAGTTTCGCGGGCGGTCTTTAAATAAGCATTGACGAGGTCAAGCGTTTGCTCTGCCGAGAGCGCGCTGCGTGATGACGAGAAAATGCTGCCTAACATATCATGCTCCTGTTATTTTCTATTATTCAATGTTACAACGAGATGCTCACTTAAGTAAGCTTACAGCGATGCTTTTCTGCTAGCTTCCCGTTAGGGTCAAGTGCGCTAGGAGACGCGAGCCCCTTGATTTCTTGCCGAATTTAGCAAAATTCCTAAAGCAGTAGATCGACTCTTGGGCAAACAACTTGGCGATCAATTTTCATTTGTGCCTCATCACATCGCTCACGCTACATGAGGGACGCCACGCGGTCGCTCGACATAGAGTACGTTGACAATGGAGCTGCCAATAGGATTCTGGCGCATGAAGGTCGGAGAGAAGATCAGCCTTGAACAAGGCAATTTGGCTGGCATAGGCACGTGTGGCAGCAGATTTGGCTTCAGCCCCTGCTGATGCGTCACCAAGCAAATTGACCTGTCGTGCTAGCAGACCTTGTGCACGCCAGTTAGACAGTCGCTCAGCAACAAGGTGGCTAGTGCATCGATAAAGCGCATCCTCGAAAAAAAACCATGGCCGCTGACCTTTTTCACGCTGGAACAATTTTAGTACTGCATCCTGTACTAATACATGATCACTATGAGACAGGCCAAATGGGGCAACTACACCAGCATCAGCATAAGTTTCAAGCACGGCAGCTAGTCGTACAGCAATATCATCCGAAGTGCACGGCGCGTTGTACTGATCATCAAAAAAATCAAGCCATACGGCTTTCGCACCCAATATATCGAGGGCGCGCTGGTCTTCTTTGCGACGCGCGCGTACCGCTTCATTCGCAGTAACAAAACCAGCACTTTGATCCCAAGATGGCGCTGGGGTACCGCATGGAGGAATGCCCGCAAATACTGTTACTACAATGGAACCAGGTGTCATGGCGAGCAGACGTCCGCAGCTAAATACGCCATCATCGAGGTGGGGTGAAATCACTAGCCAACGCTTTGCCAACTCTACCATGTCAGTCACTCTCCATTTAAATATTACTGGCATGATTCATTAACTACAGCATTGCGGAGCAGAAATCTAGGTCTCTAAAGTTTGAGTTGCTGCTGCCACCCATTGAGCATAAGCAGGGTTAGCAGAAGTAGACCAGCTGAGAATTTCAGGAGTTTGGTAAGGATGATGGCGAGCAATCCATTCTTTGAGCGCTGGCGCTATTTCTGCAGTGGTTTTAAAAAGCAGCATGATTTCTTCTGTGTCCTCAAATTTTCCTTGCCAAAAATAACGAGAATGCATTGGCGCAAATTGCGTGACACAAGCCGCTAACTGCGCATCGAGTACCTGGCGACTAAGTGTATTCGCTATCTCGGTCGAGGGTAAGGTAGTGAGGATAAGGATGACTGTATTATTCATAGACGACTCATTCGGTAGAAGATACAAACCATTTAGCTTTTACGCGTAGCGCGCAACACGCCGACTACTTCACGCAATAATGCGGCTGCCCGAGAAACCTCTGCGGTGCTTGCCACTTCAACCGTGAAGTGCATTAATGCAATAGTACGCTGGCGAACAGTTTTCACGTTAATCACATTGATCTTTTCTCGCGCGAAAACTTCCGAAATATCACGCAGTAATCCTTGGCGGTCATTCGCTGCTATCACCAGATCAACCGGATAAACCGTCGCTCCTGAGCGGCTCTGTATACCATTTGGCCAAGTCGTTTGCATCACTCGCTCAGGCATACGTTGCGCCAGATGAAGAAAACTTGCACATTGAGCACGATGAATGGATATGCCCCTAGCCCGCGTCACAAAACCTACAATTGCATCGGGCGGAGCAGGTCGACAACAGCGTGAAAATTGCGTCATCAATGCGCTCACTCCCACTACTAACACACCGCTTGAGGCACCTTGCAAGACGCTTAAATCACTGCTTTTTCTGGTCGCCAGAGCAGGTGTGCTAGTACTGTGCTCAGTATCTGGGCCAGCTAGCGCCTGCTCAATGCTGCGTGGACTCAACTCTTCTTTGCCCATTGCAACAAATAATTCTTCGGCTGACTTAAGGCCGATTTTAGCGGCTAATTCGTCTAGGTTAATAGAGGTTTTTCCTTCACGCTGTAAGGTCTTTTCAACCAGAGCGCGTCCACCCGCGATAGCTTGCTGCAAGTCAATTGCATTAAACCAAGAGCGCACTTTTTGCTTAGCCCGCGCGCTGCTTAGATACGCTAATTGCGGATTGAGCCAATCACGCGATGGGCCACCTTGTTTTACCGTGATAATCTCAACCGTCTGCCCGTTTTGCAGAGGGGTATTCAGTGGCACCATGGCTCCATCAACGCGCGCGCCGCGGCAACGATGGCCCAGTTCAGTATGCAAATAATAAGCAAAATCGATGGCGCTTGCCCCTTGCGGTAACGCCACTACATGTGCCTGCGGCGTGAGTACGTAAATGTGATCATCTAGCGCTGCTTGTTTTAATTGCTGCCAGGGTTCTTTTTCAGCCAGTGAATGTAGATCGGCATCGCGATGCGTTATATCATCCTTCCAAGCGAGTAATTGCCGCAACCAGGCGAGCTTTTCATCGTAGCGGCTCTGGGCCAGAGTTTGCCCATGATGGCTCTGAGCCCCAGTTTCTTTATAGCGCCAGTGCGCTGCAATCCCATATTCGGCAAAGCGATGCATCTCATGAGTGCGAATTTGAACTTCCAGAGCGCGGCCGCTCGCATCTAGCACGACGGTATGCAATGACTTATATCCATTCGGTTTAGGCCGCGAAATGTAATCATCAAACTCTTTTGGAATCGGCTGCCAAAGGTTATGCACAATACCCAATACGCTATAGCAATCTTTAATGTCGTTGACGATCACACGTAATGCACGCACATCATAGAGCTCAGAAAAGTCGAGTTGCTTACTGCGCATTTTGCGCCAAATACTATAGATATGCTTTGGCCGGCCAGTGACTTCGGCCTGGATGTCGGCTTTAGATAACTCAAGCTGTAGCTGAGCGACCCCTGCCGTGATATAGGTATTACGCTCAATGCGCTTTTCGTCAAGCAAGCGCGCAATGTGTTTATACGTCAGCGGGTCCTCGAAGCGAAAAGCTAAGTCTTCAAGTTCCCATTTCAGTTGCCAAATACCCAAGCGGTTAGCCAGCGGCGCGTCAAGTTCAAGTATTTCACGCGCCATTTCAAGCGCAGGCTGTGGCTGTACAGTAGAATAGTAGCGTAGTGTTTGCAGCCGGGAAGCCAGTCGGATCAGCACCACTCGCACGTCTTGAGCAAACGCTAAGACCATTTTACGCACCACTTCAACTTGTGCATGGCGAGCCGCTGCGAGATCACGGCTAGCGCGCTGCGGCGTCGCTGCAGGCGCAGTTTGGCCTCTGCTTACGCCAAGCCGCACCAGCTTGCACACATCCATCGCAAGCTGTGCAATCTCCGAGCCAAAGCGAGTTTCAAGGAGCGTGCCAGGCTCTTTTATATAAGCGATTGCATTAAAGATCACCGACGCAATCAAAGTTGGCCGATCTACATTGAGCGTTTCGATAATACGCACGGTACCCCGTGCATGATCAAGCACCGACTCTCCCGAGTGCACTCTAAATGCACCCGCGTGTTCCTGTACGAAGGCCAGCGCATCATCAAGCTCAGCAGCGTCCGCTGCCGGCTGAAAAAAAATCTCGTTATTCATCGTGAAACAGGAGGATAAACATAACTTTCCTCGCCCAAAAAAGCCAGATTAACAGAATATTACTGTGTCACAGCTTACTGATTGCTTGCGGTAGAAGGCTACTTCCAGCACAATATTGTTCGCAAAAACGAATCACTATTCGCCGTGGAAAGCTATGTCATCTACCCCCTTTACTGAACAATACGGCCAGCGCGAATCGATGGAATATGATGTAGTCATTGTTGGCGGCGGTCCAGCAGGACTCACGGCAGCCATTCATCTGAAACAACTCGCGCAGCAAAAAGGCACTGAAATTAGCGTGTGCGTACTTGAAAAAGGCTCAGAAATCGGCGCCCATATTGTGTCCGGCGCAGTGATGGATCCGCGCGCGCTGAGCGAATTATTTGCCGATTGGAAAGAACGGGGGGCGCCACTCGAAACGCCCGTCACGGAAGACCGTTTTCTATTTTTGACCAGCCAACGGGCTTATCAAGTACCTAACTGGATGCTGCCTGCAACGTTTAAAAACCATGGCAACTATCTGATTAGCCTGGCCAATGTTGTACGCTGGCTCGGCCGCCAGGCTGAAGCGCTCGGCGTTGAAATTTTCCCAGGTTTCGCTGCTGCCGAAATTTTATATGGCGACGATGGCGCTGTCAAAGGTGTAGCAACAGGCAATCTGGGCGTTGGCCGTGATGGCAAACCTAATGAGCAATTCCAGCTTGGCATGGAGCTCCATGCCAAGTACACGCTTTTTTGCGAGGGCGCACGTGGGCATCTTGGCCGCCAATTACAAGAAAAATACCGGCTCAACGCCCATAGTGACCCGCAAGTCTATGGGCTGGGTATTAAAGAATTATGGGAAGTCCCGGCCGCACAGCATCAACCTGGACTCGTCATCCATACAGCCGGCTGGCCGCTTGATCACACGACTTACGGCGGCTCTTTTCTTTACCATATGGCAAATCGGCAAATTGCCATCGGCCTAGTGGTTGGATTAGGCTATGAAAATCCTTATCTTTCGCCCTTTGAAGAGTTTCAGCGCTATAAAACACACCCAGCGATTCGTGCCTTTCTGGCTGGTGGCAAACGTATTTCATATGGCGCCCGTGCGATCGCTGCCGGCGGGCTAATGTCTTTACCACAGTTGGTCTTTCCAGGTGGGGCGCTGGCTGGCTGCGAGGCAGGTTTTTTGAATGCAGCGCGCATTAAAGGCAGCCATGCTGCGATTAAAAGTGCCATGCTGCTAGCGGTCGCGACCTTCGAGGCGATCGCCAGCGGTCGGCAATCTGATATCTTAGAGGACTATCCACAGGCCTTTAAACGTTCTTGGCTTTACCAAGAACTGCACCGCGCCCGCAATTTCAAGCAATGGATGAGCAAAGGACTCACGTTAGGGACCGTCATGACCGG
This sequence comes from Mycoavidus sp. HKI, assembly GCF_020023735.2. Classification (NCBI taxonomy): domain Bacteria; kingdom Pseudomonadati; phylum Pseudomonadota; class Betaproteobacteria; order Burkholderiales; family Burkholderiaceae; genus Mycoavidus; species Mycoavidus sp. HKI. Next base: position 865,212 of record NZ_CP076444.2, on the reverse strand, counting down.
TCTTGAACACAAACTACTCGGCGGCAAAGTACCTTGGACCCTACACCATCGGCACGCTGATCATACTTGCCTAAAGCCCGCGTCACAATGCAAGCCCATCGATTATCCCAAGCCAGACGGTAAGCTGACCTTTGATCGGCTTTCTTCGGTTTTTATTTCGAACACCAATCACGCAGAAAACCAGCCCGCTCACCTGACGTTGAAAGATCCGACGGTGCCAAGCAACGTGAATTTACCGCGCTATGCAGGGCCAGAAGCCCGCTATTGCCCTGCTGCTGTATACGAATTTGTGACAGGCAGCGATGGCGAGCAGCATTTACAAATCAATGCGCAAAATTGCGTGCATTGCAAGACTTGCGATATTAAAGACCCTACGCAAAATATTGTATGGATCACGCCAGAAGGCGGCGGCGGACCCAATTATCCCAATATGTGATTGCTCTCTGAAGATTAAACGGGTACCAGCGCTTCTTGCTCAGCGTCTCGCAACAGCCTAAAGGGATGATTAAACACGCGGCTAACTAGCCTGGGTGAGAGAATGTCCTGCACTAGGCCGCTATATGCAGATCCTTTGCCGTCGAGTAAAAGGGCATGGGTTGCAAAACGACGAGCCAAATTTAAGTCATGGCATGAGAATATGACTGTGCGTGGCGCACCCCCCACCCAACTCCGTAAGTGTTGTAGGCAATCGATTTGGTAAGGTAGATCTAAATGCGCCAGCGGCTCATCCAGCAACAGCAATGGCGCCTCCTGGCAAAGCACGGCAGCTAATGCAACCCGCTGCCGTTCGCCCCCCGAGAGTGACATCACATCACGCGTAGCCAGCGGCGCTAAACCGAAGATATCGAGTGCCGCCCACGCGGCCAAGTGATCTTCAGCCGTCTCCCAACCCCAACCCACCAGGTGAGGATAACGACCCAGTAACACGATTTCCAATACCCTGGCGCTAAATATATCTTGCTGGGTTTGCGGCAACCATGCCCGCCGCCGCGCAAGCGCCGCGGCTGGCCATAAAGAGAGTGCACGACCGTCGAGCTCAATCATGCCCTGCCAAGCTTGATGCAAACCCGCCAAACTTTCGATTAAAGTCGTTTTGCCTGCGCCATTAGGTCCGGCAATGCACCATATTTGACCCGGCAAAAAGCCTTGCCCTAAGCCGGCAACAAGCGTGCGAGAACCTCGTGCCAGCGTAAGATCACGCACCGTCAAAGCACCTTTCACTAGAGAACTCGCCTGTGCCTCGGGCGCAGTCGCCGCACCAACAGCCGCGCCCTCTTGCCGTTGATCATTCATCGCCGCTCGCTGGCTAGCAACCATAAAAAGACCGGTACCCCAATCAGTGCCGTGATCGCACCCAACGGCAATTGAACTGGAGCCACCACGGTACGAGCAACTAGATCTGCCATCATCGTCAATGCCCCACCCGCTAGGGCCGCAGCCGGCAGCAACATGCGCTGATCATTGCCCAATAAGAGCCGCACTCCATGCGGCACCACCAGGCCAATAAATCCAACGCTCCCCGCCGTACTGACTGCCGCCGCGGTAGCCAGCGACGCCAGCCAATAAATGCGCCGCCGCAAGGGCACAACGGCAACCCCTAGCGCATACGCCGTAGCTTCGCCACGCAACAATACATTCAATTGGGTGGCGACACTTAAACTCACCACTAGCACCCCCGCTAGCACGATTAGTGCAAACCAGCCATGAGCGGCGCTACTCAAATCTCCGACCAGCCAGAACACCATGCCACGCAAGGCACGCTCCGGTGCAAGCGTCATTAAAAGGATAATCAATGCGCCCCAACCCGTTGCTAGCACAACCCCCGTTAACAGTAAGCGCGACGAGGCAACATGCGATGCGCGCTGCAACCACGTACGCCGCGTAGCAAACAGTAGCATCATAATCGCGGCAAGCGCTCCAGCAAACGCACAAAGATTGATATAAAGAGTAGGCAACGACAGCATCATCGCGCCCAAAGCAAAACTGGCCGCGCCACCCGATACGCCTAACACGTAAGGATCAGCCAGGGGATTACGCAACAGGATTTGCAACAACGCGCCCGCCACCGACAATAATGCGCCACAAGCAAAACCTGCTACGGCACGAGGTATACGCACAGTATGCACAATTTGTGCCGCGACACTATCTTCATCGCCGAAACAAACGCGCAACAATTGCGCCACAGACAAAGTGACACTGCCGGTTGCCAGCGAAGCCAAAAATACAGTAACGGCAAGCAATAAGAGTACAGACCAGATGATTACTGCACGTCGTAATGTCATAGTTTTGATCATTTTTTTAATGCATATTTTTACAATTTATGCAACAAAGTGGGTGCACAGTCTGCGTCAAGGTCATGCCCCCAAATCCTTGTCAAGCCTAGCCTCAGCGGCAACAATCGGAGCTTGCTTAAACGTATAGCGCGCTTAACGTTGCTGCCAACCCAACGTAAAATATATCCCACGGGGTACTGCTCGATACGCGTAAGCCAGTTCATGGTCTTTATTTAATACATTCTCAATCCGAGTTGCCGCGTACCATGAGCGAGACAAATCATAACGCGCGTTTAAGTTCACTACCCCATAGCCGCCCAGCACAGCGCCGTTGTCATAACGCCGGCTGCTGGTCAACCACATGCCGCCCACTCGCCAATCACCCAGTTGACGAGTCGCGAGAAGGCTCGCAAAATGCCGCGCCCGGCGTGGCAGATCCCGTTTATGCACTTCATCAATGGCGCGTTGCGTGGTCAGCGAGGCGCGTATGCGCGTGCCTCGCACACGTCCGGACCACGATGCTTCAAGTCCTTGCACCCGCGCGCGGCCAATATTTTGAGCTTGGTACAGGTTGGCCAGCTTAGGCAACTGTATCGTAGCGGGTTTGATTGGCGCCGCTTCAATCAAGTCATCATAGCGTGTCTGAAATACGTTCACGCGTGCCATGCCCCATTGATCTGAACTATGTTCGATGCCCGCCTCCACCGAATGACTAGATTCAGGCTGAAGTTTGAGATTGCCATAGTGCGGGTAATATAAATCATTAAAAGAGGGGACGCGAAAAGCACTGGAATAACTGGTTGTGAATTTCCAATGGGGATTAAAGTAATAGCCGTAACCGGCATAATAACTATCTGCGCCCCCAAAATTTGTATAGTGATCACGCCGCACATTCAATTGGAGTTGATGCGCGCCAAAGCCAGCCTGATAACCCGCAAAAGTGGCGTGCACATGCCGGCTAGCAGCTGCATAAAGACTTGCATCCAGGTTTTGCTGCAGGTATTCATAGCCAAACTGTAGCCGCTGCCTTGGCCGCAGAGTCAGTTCATTTTGCCAGGTAAGCTGGCGATTGGTTGTGCTAAAGCGGTTATCGAATATGCCATTTAGCCAATTCAGGTTTTGCTCGTGACCGTTGGCCATCATCAGCGAAGTGCGCCAAGATTCGCTCAACTGGCCGGCAACAAAGACCGATAAAGCCCGCACCCGGTTATTGGCTAAATTGAAGTCCGTGGGGTAGCCATAGGCCTGGTCAGAACCCACCGTCCCGTGTGATTGATAAAATCGTATCCCGGCTAGCCAAGCTGGGTTAAAGCGATGCTTAAGCGCCGCCGTTATACTTTCATCAAAAAAATCATAGGCATTCGGATGAGCCGGCTGCAGTCGTTTTGTGTTAGGCGATGCCAAGCCTTCTGTTTTCAAGCGCGAGCCATGAAGACTAAAGGTGGTAGCACCGGCCGTATCCAGTACGCCACTGATGCCTGCTTGCTGATGCTGGGTATGATGACTCCCCATTTCCGCCAAAAAATTTAATTTGGGTGGCTGCTGACCGCCTGCTTTGGTGAAAATGTGTACCACGCCGCCAATTGCATTGGAGCCATAAAGCGCTGAGACATTGCCACTCACCACTTCGACCCGCTCAAACTGAGCCAACATCAACTGCGCTAGCTGCGTGCTACCCAGGCTAGCTGAATCAACCCGCACCCCATCGATCAGGACCAGAGTTTGCGTTGCAGCGGCACCACGCAAAAAAAGGCTACTGGTCGCACCAGGCCCACCATTTCTCACCACCTGGGCCCCCGCGACAGCAGGCAATAATGCGGGCAAATCAAGCGCGCCACTATCGACTAGATCCTGCTGACTGAATGATGTCGTCGACGCCAGCGTATGAGTCAACGGTGGCGCAATACGCGCGGCCGTCACCACCACTTGGGCCAACCAAGGGCGCTTGACCGGCTGTGGTTGGCCGGCAGCCACGGTAACGGTGCCCATTTTCTCGACATTCAATTGAGTTGTATTGGCGCACACCAACTGTGGCCACGCCATTAAGATGACACAAATCAGCGATACTGCTATCGCTGCTAGCATAGAATGAGCATACGCTATTTTATAGCTAACGCTGTTTCTCTTCGTGCAAATTGCCTCAATACGATTTGATGCGGTTAAAATATTCCGACTTCCAAGGATGCAGCTCATGCTTAACGAAATAGACTCTTTACGACAAAATATTGGTCGGCTGATCATGTTGATCGACCGCTACCGCCAACAATGGCAAGATTTAACACAACAATTGGAACAAACCCAAGCGGCACTCGCCGCCACGCGCTTAACACTTGAACAAACCTGCAGTGAACGCGATGCGCTCACCAGCAAAATCGAAGAGGCTCAGCTTCAACTCAATGCTATCCTTACAAAGTTACCGCCTGCCCTAACCTCTGAGATTTAATCTCATCTTTCTAGATAAACACCAGTAAGTGCTCATGACAAACAAGCAAATCGAAGTCCAAATATTAGGTCAGCCATACCGACTCGCCTGTTCAGCAGAGAACGAAGCGGCCTTATTGGAGGCCGCTACACGGGTTGATGCAGAAATGACAAAGGTGCGCACTCATAGTGCTGCGCGCGGCACTGACCGAATTGCCGTCATGGCAGCGATCTCGCTCGCCTCCGAGCTTTTATTACTGCAACGTAGCGTACGCCAAAGTGAGGCATTCCCTACAGAGGAAATTCGACGTACAATGCAACGTATGAATCAACGGATTACGGCCACGATTGAGCAGCATGAGCTAAGCACGCCACTGCTCAACACTGACCCAACGTGATCTGAACCCCGCAGTAGAGGTAGGCATCATATACGAGAGAGCCGCTTTTTAATGTGCTTAAAGGTTAAATGACATAATTTAAAGTTTTTCCCTGCCTGGTTTGCGAAGACCCTATACTCTTTGAACCAATGCGATACGCAACGGTTGCGGAAATTTGTGACATGGGCGTGCGCATCACTCGTTTGATGCGCTCAAAGTGTCACTAACTGCGACCATCTTGAACCCAGGTTCAGGATGCCGGTCTAGCGGCTAAGGCGGGGATTTTATAGCACGGCACCGAATCCTCGGTGCCGTTTTTTTTATCCTCTCAATTTCACTGCCTGGCAACTGGGGGCGTGCGTTGCCCACCCCGATACACGTAAGCCAAGACACCAATGCCAACGACGATCATCGGTACGGATAGCCACTGCCCCAATGACCAACCAAGCGTTAATAAACCTAGAAAGTCATCTGGCTCACGCATAAACTCAACCAGAAAACGCGCGCAGCCATAGCCAATCAAGAATACCGCCGAGATCGCCCCAACCGGCCTGGTTTTGCGTGCAAACAGCCAAACCATCACAAACAGTGCGAGCCCTTCAAGCGCCACCTCATACAACTGGGATGGATGACGCGGTAATGCCTGGTAGTGGTCAAAGATGACCTGTAACCCGCCGGCCACGGCTTGTTGCGGATGACTCAACAACCAACTACGATCTGCGTGCGCTGCCTGTGGGAATAGCATGGCCCAAGGCGCATCAGGTGCGCTGACCCGGCCCCACAATTCACCATTAATAAAATTACCGAAACGACCAGCCGCCAGCCCAGCGGGTACCAGCGGCGCCATAAAATCAGTCACCTCCAACCAGCGGCGCTGAGATTGGCGCGCAAAAAGAAACAGGGCGAAGCTAACGCCAATAAAACCGCCATGAAATGACATGCCGCCTTCCCACACTTTAAAAATATCCAGTGGGTGGGCTAGATAAAAGCTGGCCTTATAAAACAAAACGTAGCCAAGTCGACCACCCACAATAGTGCCTAGCACGGCGTAAAACATCAGGTCATCTAGCGCCTTCGCACTCCAGCCTTGGGCGGCAACCTGCGGCAAGCGTAAGCGCCAGCGGCCAAGCCCAATCGCGGCCATAAAAGCCAGCAAATACATCAAGCCATACCAGCGTATAGCAAGTGGCCCCAGCTGCAGCGCAATCGGGTCGAATTGTGGATGGATCAGCATAACTTGACCTCTAAACCATTAAAAAAGCGCATTATAGTATTTGACATCGATAAAAAGAGTCTTCATTCTTATGCTGGCCCTATTTATTACGGAGTAATCGCAAGTTCATCACGGCGCGCCTACTGTTTAGCGCCGTTGGTCTTGTTTTTGCCGATTCTTTTTCTGAAAGGAAAATCCATGCCTCACAATCCACGCTCACGCCATATAACGCAAGGTATCGAGCGCGCGCCAAACCGGTCGATGTATTACGCGCTTGGCTATCAAAAAGAAGATTTCGATAAACCGATGATTGGCGTAGCCAATGGCCATTCTACGATCACGCCTTGTAATGCCGGCTTGCAACCTCTAGCAGATGCGGCCGTTAATGCCATTCAAGCGGCCAGCGCCAATGCGCAAATTTTTGGCACACCGACCATTTCCGATGGCATGTCGATGGGAACCGAAGGCATGAAATATTCGTTGGTCTCGCGCGAAGTGATTGCCGACTGTATTGAGACAGCGGTGCAAGGCCAATGGATGGATGGCGTCGTGGTGATTGGCGGCTGTGATAAAAATATGCCAGGCGGGATGATCGCACTGGCGCGGATCAATGTTCCCGGAATTTATGTCTATGGCGGCACGATCAAGCCTGGCCATTGGCATGGTCAAGATTTAACCATCATTTCGTCGTTTGAAGCGGTGGGTGAATTTATGGCTGGCCGCATCAACCAAGAAGATTTTGAGGGAATTGAGCGTAATGCTTGTCCCAGCACTGGCTCATGTGGCGGGATGTATACCGCGAATACCATGAGTTCATCCTTTGAGGCCTTAGGCATGTCATTGCTGTACTCCTCAACCATGGCTAACCCAGATCAAGAAAAAATAGAGTCCGCCGCGGCCTCGGCACGAGTCTTGGTTGAAGCCGTCAAACGCGATTTAAAGCCGCGCGACATTATCACCAAAAAATCGATCGAAAATGCCGTCTCTGTGGTCATGGCAACGGGTGGCTCAAGCAACGCTGTCCTGCATTACTTGGCGATTGCCCATGCCGCCGAAATTGACTGGAGCATAGATGATTTTGAGCGTATCCGTCAGCGCGTTCCCGTGATTTGTAACCTCAAACCGTCTGGTCAGTATGTGGCAACCGATTTGCATCAAGCAGGCGGTATTCCGCAAGTCATGAAGATTTTATTAAACGCGGGCTTATTGCATGGCGATTGCATCACCATTACCGGCGCTACACTCGCTGAAGAATTGGCCGCTGTACCGGATACGCCTCGTGCCGAACAAAAGGTGATCTTCCCACTTGAAAAAGCCTTGTATCAGAAAGGTCATCTGGCGATCTTAAAAGGCAATTTAGCGCCGGATGGCGCTGTCGCGAAAATCAGCGGCCTCAAAAATCCTGTGATCACGGGCCCGGCTCGTGTGTTTGATGACGAACAAAGCGCGCTGGCGGCAATCCTGGCCGACCGTATTCAAGCGGGCGATATCCTGGTGTTACGCTATCTTGGTCCGCAAGGGGGTCCCGGTATGCCGGAAATGCTCAGCCCCACTTCTGCTCTCATCGGCAAAGGCTTAGGTGAGTCAGTCGGCTTAATCACCGATGGCCGCTTTTCTGGCGGGACCTGGGGCCTGGTGGTTGGACACGTGGCGCCTGAAGCATTTGTTGGCGGTGTGATCGGCCTCGCCCAAGAAGGCGACTCAATTACCATCGATGCCCATCAGTTACTGCTACAACTCAATCTTGATGAGGCTGAACTGAAGCGCCGACGGGCTGCGTGGCAACAACCCGCACCGCGCTATACGCGCGGCGTACTGGCAAAATACGCGACCCTCGCACTACCCGCCAATCGAGGCGCTGTCACGGGCTAAATTTCAGCTTATGCCTCTTAATCTCCTCGCTTGTAATTGTTAGGCTGATAGCCGTGCTCACGATAAAAGCGATAACGTTTACGCGCAGCGGCGAGCTCGTTAGCGCCGCTGCCGACGACTTCAAGCACGCGCGTAAAATGAGCAAAATGAGGCGGCACAACAGTCCCAAGATTGAGCAGCAGCCGGCCATATAATGCCGGCTTCACCTCGCTTGCCAACACAATCGGGGTGGCTAGACAGCGGGCATCATCATCCATACAATGCGGGATGAACTCAAGCGCGGCGAACGTCCACAAGCGAGTGTCAAAAGTACGCAAAAGCGCCGGCTCAGCAATCACCAATAATTGCTGTCCTGCTGCATAGACTTTGCGCGCCAGCCGACACGCATAGTCAAGCTGGTCGCCCACATGCGTATGAAAATCAATTTGTATCATAGTGGCTAAACAATTAGCGGGTTGCGCGCTCAATCAAAAATTGCGTCAAGAGCGGCACGGGCCGCCCAGTGGCGCCCTTAGCTGCGCCACTTTTCCATGCCGTGCCAGCAATATCCAAGTGCGCCCAAGAGTACGCTTGCGTGAAGCGAGCTAAAAAGCAGGCAGCCGTCACACTACCGGCAGGACGCCCACCAATGTTTGCCATATCGGCGAAATTTGATTTCAGCTGTTCTTGATATTCGTCATCAAGCGGCATACGCCAGATCGGGTCAACCGAGGTGGCAGCGGCCGCCAACAATTCATTGGCGAGCGCATCTTCTTTTGCATATAAGCCACTATGATGATGGCCCAGCGCAATCACGCAAGCACCGGTTAACGTCGCAATGTCGATCACCAGCGCCGGTTTAAAGCGTTCAACATAAGTCAGCGCGTCACACAAAATCAGGCGCCCTTCAGCATCCGTATTCAAGACTTCAATGGTCTGTCCTGACATGCTGGTCACAATATCGCCGGGTTTATAGGCATTGCCTGCCGGCATGTTTTCGCAACTCGGAATCACCACGATCAGATTTAACTTCAACCCCATTTCGGCAACGGCACGCAACGTGCCCAGGGCGGCGGCAGCACCACACATATCGTACTTCATTTCATCCATGCCTTCGCCTGGTTTCAGCGAAATCCCACCCGCATCGAAAGTAATACCTTTGCCCACCAGCACGATCGGCTTGGTTTTTGCGGCAGCGCCTTGATAATGCAGCACGATCAATTTCGGTGGTTCAGTTGAACCTTTGGCAACCGATAAGAAAGCGCCCATTTTCAGGGTTTCCAACTGTTTTTGCCCCAGTACCTCGGCTTTTAATGCAAACTCGTGGGCGAGCTCTTTGGCCGTCTGCGCCAAGTAAGTGGGGGTGCAGATATTACCCGGCAAGTTGGCTAAATCACGCGCAAAATCCATGCCACTGGCAAGCGCAACACCTTGTTTAGCCGAAGCCTTTGCGCTTTTTTCGTCGGCCGCGTTCACCGTGATGATGATTTTCTGGGGCCTAGGCTGACTTGCTTCAGCTTGGCTTTTTAGCTGAGTAAATTGGTAGACTATTTCACGCGTTAAGCAAATAGACAAACGTACCCCCCTAGCCACATCAACTTCGCTGCTACATTCTTGGACGAGCGTCCAAAGTAGGGTTTTTACTTGTGGCACAAACAGGGGGCTAGCCAAAAGTACGCGCGCAGCTGCCCGCACTGCTTGCGCAAAAATTTTGGCGTTAAAGTTCTCACGTTGACCAAGGCCTACGACTAATACGCGGGCCGCGCTGACACCGACTGTCTCGTGCAACATCCACGCCTTGCCGCACTTACCGTTGATCTCTCCGGCCTTCACCAGCTGACCAATTGAACCCTTCATGGCTTGATCGATTTGTTGCGCCACGCCGAGCAAAGGACTGCCCTCAAAGATTCCAATTACAATACAGCTAGACTGCGCGCGCAGCATTTCAGTTTGAGCAACACTATTCCAGTTGCAGGCTTTTATGCTAAAGTCCATCGCGCTCCCCTTGGATAAATTTCAGTTTGATTTGAATTAAACCGTAATTATCCGCTATTTTCCTTCGTCGCTGCCTGCAGAGCAGCTGCAATAGACATGATTTTCGAACGTTCCCTGCAACGCGAGCTTGCATATACGGCTCTTGCGGTATTTATGGTGCTACTAACGATTATGTTAGCCACCATGATGATTCGCATTGTCGGCTTTGCCGCTTCAGGCCAAGTCGATCCGCGCGACGTACTGTCGCTGATTGGTCTTACCGTGATTGGCTACCTAGCGGTCATGCTGATTGTGACGCTGTTTGTCTCAATCTTGTTTGTACTCACCCGTTGGTACCGAGATTCGGAAATGGTTGTCTGGATGTCATCGGGGGTTAGCCTGACGCATTTGGTCAAGCCGATTGCGGTTTTTTCTGCGCCGCTGATTGCCGCCATTGCGTTTTTCGCTTTTGTCGGCTGGCCCTGGTCAAACGAACAAAGCAAGCTCTTGCGCGAGCATTTCGCGCAGCGCGACGAGGTATCATTACTCGCCCCAGGCCAGTTTCGGGAATCTCCGTCCAACCAACGGGTTTTTTTTATTGAAAGCATCTCGCCTGATGCCACCCAGGTACGCAATGTTTTTGTCAGCAGTACCGAAAATGGCAAAGTCAGTATTGTCGTTTCAAGCCAGGGACATATTCTGACCCAACCCGACGGCGAGCGCTTTGTCGTCCTTGAAAACGGCCGGCGCTACGATGGTCAACCTGGCCAGCCTGATTACCGCATTATGTCGTTTGAACGCTATGGCGTACGCATTGGCGAACAGCGCTTTGTCAACACGCCAACCTCGACCAGTACTTCAACCCCGCAGCTCATCCGCCAACCCAGTTTAGTGAATCTAGCAGAACTCGCATGGCGCGCGGGGTTGCCTTTGATTGCCATCAATCTGATGCTACTCGCCATTCCGTTGGCGTATCAAAATCCCCGCCGCAGCCGCACCATTAATCTCGTGATGGCGGTGTTAATTTACCTGACCTATTCTAATTTTCTGAATTTAATGCAATCATGGATTGAACAAGGAAAGATCTCATTCAGTGTGGGTCTATGCATTTTGCACCTCATCGCCGCCGCCGTAGTCGTGCTGCTTTTTTGGTTACGCACACGCCACCGGCCATTGCTGAGCTATCTGTCCCTGGCTAGATCTAAAGAGAAATAAATCATGTCTGCTCCGTCAATGCCAACTGCTCTGTTGGTGTATGAAAGTTATTTCGCGCGCCAGATATATTTGGCGTTCGGCTTTGTGCTATTTGCATTTTCTGGGCTCTTCTTCTTTTTTGATCTGATTAGCGAATTAAACTCGATTGGGCAGCACAATTATAAATTTGGTTATGCCGTTATACGCGTAGCCTTACTCGCCCCATCTCGCTTGTACGAGATTATTCCCGTGGCGGCACTGATTAGCGCGATTTATGTCTTTGCCACCATGGCCGCCAATTCGGAATTCACTATCTTTCGCATTTGCGGCCTCTCAACCCGGCGCGCGCTCGGCTCCCTCATGAAAATCGGCGTGCCACTTGTCACCGCCACATTTTTATTTGGTGAAGTGATCAGCCCTTATGCAGACCAATTATCCGAGCGTGTACGGCTCGAGGCATTGGGCGCCTCTGTCTCATCGAATTTTCAGTCTGGGGTCTGGGTCAAAGATACGCTCAACAATGACGGTGAAGGTCGTCCAGTGATGCGCTTTGTGAATGTTGGCAAGCTCATGCCAGATACCACGATTCGCGATGTACGGATTTATGAATTCGACCATCAATTCCAGTTAACCGATGTGCGCGTTGCCGAGCGTGGGCAGTTTATAGCGCCAGATCATTGGCAGCTCACTGAGGTAACGGCAACTCACTTATTTAAAGCTGCGACGTTGCCGCCGCCAAGCAATGCTCCCAATCAACAAGTAGACCTGCTACAACCGCTGTACCACGCTGAGCAAGCGGCTCTGCCGGAATACTTAATGCGCTCGCAGCTGACCCCACAGATTCTGTCGGTGCTGCTGGTGTCCCCCGACCGGATGTCAATGCTGGATTTATTTTCATATATTCGCCACCTACAAGAAAATCACCAAGATACGCAGCGTTATGAAATTGCCTTATGGCGCAAATTTTTCTATCCATTCACCGTCTGGGTCATGCTTGCGCTCTCCTTACCTTTTGCCTATTTGCATACCCGTGCTGGTGTGGTCGGCATTAAAGTATTTGGCGGCATCATGCTAGGCATGAGTTTTCAGCTCATCAATACACTGTTCTCGCATATTGGCATCCTAAATACATGGCCAGCTGCGCTGACCGCGGCCACGCCTAGCCTGATTTATATTGCGTTTGGCTTAATCGCATTGCGTCGGGTTGACCGGCACTAAACGCCCCCCATACTTGAAAAAGCTCAACTTTGAAGCGCGCCTCAGAGCACTCGCTATTTATGCCAAAATTGCGTACACTATATCCATAGTGGCATAGAAGGAGTGCATCATGAAACCTGTGGCAGCGAATATTTCGACTGGGACTTTACTAGGCGGCGTCGCGGTGCTGAGCCAATTGCCTGGTTCAGCGCTAGAATGGGTGAACATGATTCGGCGGGGGATTTCATCCGGTGCGGTCGACTCAATGCTGAAATCCATCGGTCTGTCACAAGCAGAACTTGCCTCCGCCCTGGCTATTCCAGAGCGTACGCTTGCTCGACGTAAACGAGAAGGCATCCTGAGCAGCGAAGAGTCAGCCAAACTCCTGAGACTCGCCCGCATCGTCGTGCGCGCCACGCAGGTTTTTGAAGACCTAACGATTGCTACCAATTGGCTTAAATCTCCGGCCCCCGCTTTTGGCGGTATGACTCCGCTGAGTCTGGTCGACACCGATATCGGTGCTGACAGTGTATTAGACACCTTAGGCCGGATCGAGCAAGGGGTATTTTTCTAACCGCCTGTGGCCATTATCTAGATATGAACCTCCATCAGTTTCGCTTTGTGCGCGAAGCAGTTCGGCAGAATTACAATTTAACCGAAGCGGCTAAGGCGCTGGCGACATCGCAACCCGGCGTGTCAAAAGCGATCATCGAACTTGAGGATGAGTTGGGGGTCGATATCTTCAGGCGGCACGGCAAGCGAGTACGCTCACTCACCGAGCCTGGGCGCGCCATTTTAATCTCGGTCGAAAAAATCCTGCAAGAAATCGATAATATTAAACGTGTCGGCAAAGAATATACTGAGCAAGACCAAGGCAAGCTCGTGATTGCAGCGGTGCAAGCACACATCCGCTACACGCTGCCCCCGATTGTTACGGAATTCAAGAAAAAATTTCCAAGAGTTCTCTTGTCCATTTTGCCAGGCACTCCCAGTCAAGTGGCCGAGATGGTAGAGAGTGAACAAGCCGATCTTGGACTAATCGCTGAAGCCGTGACCGGCCACCAAGAACTCAATTTATTGCCCTCTTTGCCATGGCATTATGTCGCGCTCCTGCCTAGCCATCATCCGCTGACGGCGAATGAGCGCTTAACGCTCGCAGAACTGGCCAACTATCCGTTAATCATCTACGACACGGCCTGCGCTGGCCACACTAAGCTTGTGCAGACGTTTGCCTTACAGTCATTAACGCCAGAAATTTTGCTCAGAGCCATCGATGCAGACACCATTAAAACCTATGTGGAACTGGGTTTAGGCGTAGGCATCATGCCCAATATAACCTTGGACACTCCGTTGAACGGTACCTTGCGCGCACTCCCCTTAGAGCATGTATTTGGCAACCATCTGACGCATATCGTACTCAAGCAAGGCACTTATCTACGCCGCTATATGAATGCTTTGATTGAGCTGCTGTCCCCTAGTTTGAACCGCAAAGAAATTGAGCAAACGCTGCATGAGGGGTATGCCATTGACGCACCTTGAGTCAGTCTGCACATCACCCGGGGCATGGAGGGCTTAATTGATGCTCACGGTTTGGCGGATTGTGACTGAGCAACACGCCGCTACGGCTTTTTCCGGTGAAGGCGCGCGTTTATATGGCGGACGCTGGAATCCCAAAGGCATTGCCCTGATTTACACCGCGCAGAGTCAGTCACTCGCGGCGCTAGAAATGCTGGCTCAAGATATACCGCTACGCGCTCGCTATGTGATCATGCCAGCCAAAGTCCCCAAACAGCTAATTGAATACTACAATTTACAACAGCTCCCCCCTAACTGGCGAGACCCCGCTGTGCGTAGTACGCTACAAATGATTGGCGCCACCTGGGTTAAAACAGGATGCAGTGCAGTACTTGCCGTTCCCAGTGTAATTATCCCAACCGAATTGAATTACTTACTCAACCCACACCATCCTGATTTTGTTAAGATCGAGTTTGGTCGAGCGACCCCATTTACACTCGATATGCGACTTTTACGCCACCTCGGGTAATCAAAACGATATCGCTTGATTGCAACTTGCTTAACAATATTTCTTATAATACTTAGCCATGGTCCATACCAGCAACGCGCAAAAGCTCACGACAGGTAAACACAAAATCTCAAACGGGAGTTTGACGGGCGCCACCAGCCACCCAGTTGCCGCCAGTGGCAACAAGCCAAATTTTAGCAAACGCTTCGCCCGATGGTAACGAGTGGCTGATTCATGGCCCCCGTTTTCTCGGCGAATCACTCGCGCGACCAAGCCATCGATCAGAGCCAAGCCGATAATCAGGCCAAACTTAGGCGCCACCAGGATGAGCATCGCAAGCCGTACACCGAATAACTTCAGAGCATACATGGCAATCAAAATAGGCTCGCGCAAATTGCTCAAGGGTAAATTTCGATAATCTGCCACAGGCGACTGTATCGCAAGTTCAATCCTATTCCAACCAAACCAACTCCAATAAGCCCAGCCGGCAGCGTGTTGAGCTAACTCTAAATTTGTACACTGCACTAAATAATAGTGCAGCAAAGCCTGCATTGCCGCAATCGAGTCCGCGCGCCAACTGTAATACCCTGCAAACCAGCAAGCAAACACCGCGAGCACTGAAATAACGACGATCCACAGCACTAGATTCAGGGTTGCTCGCAGCACCCAAAAAAACTCTCGTATGCTCTCGTCATCCGCTTGAGATTTAGAGCGCATCACGTGGTCCTGAGATGCGCTCACGCAGCGCCTCAAACACCGCTTCTAAAACCCGCTGCTGGCTCGCCTGGTCATGTTCTTCCGTCACCAAAGGTAAACGCAATTTAACCAATTGCCCGCCATCGATTAAAGCAAATGCCTGACCTTTGGGCAATTGCGTTAAATCTGCCGGCTGCAGCATAGGGATCTCGCGGGCAGTCCATGTGTCTTGTGTAGCGGCAGAGAAATCTGCAAACTCTCCCGGCTCATCAATGTCGCGCGTACTCGAGTCGGTACTGCGCGACCAGATTTCAACGGTAGGCAACTGGTCAATCAAAATAGCTGCTGTGCTAGGATTTTTTACCCGCAGCATGATTAACGTGTTGAAGTTGCCAAACATCTGTTGGGCTTTTGCTCTAGAACCGATTTTTGCTTCAATATCTGCATCCGTTTGAGTCAATGCGGTGACACGTAGGCCAGCCCCTCCAGCCTTGTTAAGCAGCGGAATAAATTCATCGCCGCACAGTTCATTAAATTCATCGGCATATAGACTCACATCACGACGCATACCAGAGCGGCTTTGGCCAAAGCCCGTGCCGTATTTATACATACGCCCGGCGGTGGACGTAAGATCCGCAAACATTGCATTGCCCACTGCTGCTGCGACTTCAAAGTCAGACAGCGCATCTAAACCAATATACACAATCCCGCCTTGATCAATCACCTGCGCCCAATCAAAAATGGCGCGTGGATCATGCGGGTTATCGTATTGGGGGGAAAGAAGCTCAGAAATTTTACCTGTAGTGAGTTTTTCTAGTAGCGGATATAACGACGAAACCAATTTTTCAAAGTAACTGCGATCATTGGCTAATATGGATGAAAGCGCATCGGCAATTGGATCATGCCAGCCCTGCTCTTTCATCAGCGCAAGCATTTGCAATGCAGATAATGCGCGACCCGTTTTACGAGCCTGTTCTTGTAGCGATTTACCCGGCTCTTTGATTTTTTCTCGCCAGACCGGGTGCGCCTGATTCAGCCAAAATTCAAAATACTGAATACACAAATCGTC
The DNA here is from genome assembly GCF_020023735.2 of Mycoavidus sp. HKI. Taxonomy (NCBI): domain Bacteria; kingdom Pseudomonadati; phylum Pseudomonadota; class Betaproteobacteria; order Burkholderiales; family Burkholderiaceae; genus Mycoavidus; species Mycoavidus sp. HKI. The sequence continues at coordinate 848,924 of NZ_CP076444.2, read as the reverse complement.
GATATTAACCGCGTGCTGATACACTAACTCATAGGTCGGTTTCATGCCCAGTGCGGACAGCGCACGCGCCATGACATTCACAAAACGCCAGACAAATTCCTTGAACACCGCACTTTGGCCTGCGCTTGGCAGTTGGTTGCTAACTCGCGTGGCAACCTCGGTAATCCTTGAAAAAGTGCTGATCGGGCTATAGCGTGCAGAAGCCTCTGGATAACCCAAATGAAACACATAAAATAGATCTTCGCGCTGTGCTCGCTTAGCTTCGGTGTACATACGCAACAGTAAATCCACGTCACCTTTGGGGTCGAAGACAATCACCACATCGCCACGTCGAATATCCTGGCTGACCTGAATCTCCACATAGCGGGTTTTACCCACCCTGGTGGTACCAAGCACTAAGGTATGGCCGACCCGCTCACGCAGATCCGTATAAATGTCGCGCTCATGCACTTCGACACCATGTAGCGCCGGTTCACCACCGGCTGGCGGCAAACGCGCAATGGCAGGCCGCAGGCCCCCTATGCGCATGAATTTGCTCAACCAAGCACTAAAATACTGACGCTCATCACCCGCACATAAATGCCGGTTTTGGGGCAATCTAGCCCAATATAGCCGCTGTGTATGCTCTGCTGTCCAACGAAAACCTCGCCCAAGAAATTGTTCTTGAGTGGAAACTGGAATATCTCGCGCCTTTATTTCATAGCTTGGCAACCGTCTTAGGTTACGCTGAAAGCGAATAATACAGCTTGCCTGATACGCTCGAATGAATGCTAACAACAGCATACCCAGCGTAAAAATTAAACCTAATGTCGGCGTCACTAGAAATGTTTTATGCCAAAACCACACGATGCCGCAAGCGATCAGTGCAGAGATAGATGAAACCAATTCAACCGGTTTACGGAACAGATTGTTCATACAGGGCTTCGTTCGCACGTTACGTTAAGACTAGTCCGCCTGCGGGCGGCTCGTCCACAAGCTCAGCGCGCTATCCTGCGCCTCAAGGTATGCAGGAAAAGCAAGCTGAGTTTCGGTTGAGACTTCGGTTACGGTTGCAGATGAATTGGATACGCCCTCAGACGCAGGCATCACTAATCCAGTCTTGGCCCTAACTGGTTGGCGAGCACGCGCCACGATGCAGGCCATAGGGTTACCTTGAGATTCACGACTCAACGCGTCGAGCAACTCATTCAGCACAGGCGGATGTTCGCCTAACCAAGCTAACACTGGCCGCGGAATGAACCGTTGCAGCAAAATCAAGGCTAACTGGCCCGCTTGACGATGATCCAAGCGCTGCGATGACGGATGAGGCTGAACCGGCTCGAAGGTGTGCCATGCACCGCCTTGCTCGCACATCGTGCCACCGAGCACGATCCAGGGCCGGCGTTGGCCCCCTTGGGCATCGCAGATCTCAACCCCAAAAGCCGCCAAGCCTTGCGCCACACCCTTCAGCACAGCCATCGCCAGCACCGCATAGCTGTAACGGGCAGCTAACCGCGCTTGCTCTTCAGCGCCCCTCCCGACTGGCAGGGCATAGGCATTTCGATAATGCAGCGCATCTCGAGCAAGCGACATGATATGCATAAACAAACTGCGGTCTTGGCTCGGCTGGGCGGTTTGCGTAGCGGGCAATAATTGCACAAATTCACCGCACCGCTGTAACAACGGCTCAACATCGCGGCTGAAATTTTCTGGCGTAAAAGCCAGTTGCTGGCGAAGCCTATCCAGTACACGGCGTGCTCCTGTATGCTCGATCAATTCTTCATATGGCAGTATCGCCAAATGACGTGTGCTTGGCGCTTGGGTCGTTGCGGTAGCCATCACAGGCAAGCGACGCCTTAAAGATTGGCCATAACGCAACCCACAAACAGCCAGCCCGCACACCACGGCTAACCCATATAGCCAATCACGTTCAAACCAAGCGAGCAACATAGACAGTCCGCATCGATTGCAACACAGTGAAAAATATCACTTTAAGCAAAAAGCCGGCTCGGCCGAAAATTTGAGTGCACGCAACGCCATCACGTCGTGCACCCAACTACATGACAAAGCTACTTTACGCTATTAAACTATAAAGTTTTCTTGCTTTCTCTTAATCATTTTTGCTTTGTTCTAAAAATCTTTATTCTTATTTAACCGAATTCAAAAAATTATCTAACTTATTGTTTTACATTACTTTTTAAAAAAATAAAAATTATATTTTCTTGTTCAATTTATTACTTTTAATTATTAAAATAAAAATAAACCTCATAAAATGACTGCGCAGTGTACCCACACACAGTGCAAGCAAATTACAGACAGCCACCAATACATTTTCTAAAGTACGTTTTGTCGGTCGCTTCCTCTTGCGCCGACAGGTCTTTCCCGCCGGGTGTGATCCCCGCCTGGCGGGGTTTTTTTCAATCTCAAAAAAATGCAAGACATGGATAAGTCCGCCGCCACCATGGCCAAGCAAGTTCTAGATGAGCATTTACGGCCCATTCGCCCGTTGCTAGATGATCTCGACGTGCAAGAAGTCATGATCAATCGCCATGACAATATTTGGTTTGAACGCAACGGCAAGATGATTTATTTGGCCGACATACAACTGGCTAAAGCGAGTCTTGAAGCATCGATTACCTTACTCGCCAATTTAAATGGCAAGCCCGATACATTGATTATGGATTGCCAGTTACCTGATTTGCGCATCGCCAGCGCACGCCGGCCAGTGGCCATCCACGGTCCAATGCTCTGTATCCGAAAGCATATGGCACACCACCTTAGCTTGCCAAATTATGTGGCGAGTGGCGCGTTTAATACCTTGCCGCACCCACCCCAGAACTCGCCTCAAGATGCCCCCCTGGCGACCTCCCTCAGTGCGTCTTTACGCCAGGCAATGCAAACCGGCGGCCAAGCCTTGCAACAGTTTTTTGAATGGGCCATTCATTCCCGCCAAAATCTGATTGTCTGCGGTTCGACTTCATCAGGTAAAACAACGCTGCTGAATGCATTAATTGAAGTGATCCCTAACGATGACCGACTGATCACCATCGAGGACACTAGCGAACTCCAAGTACGCGCCCCTAATTACGTATCGTTTGAAGCCCACCCCGCCCGAGGCGTCAATCTGCGCGAGCTGGTCCGACTGTCCCTACGTTGCCGGCCGACACGCATCATCGTAGGTGAAATCCGCGGCGCAGAGGCCTTTGACCTGATGGATGCACTCAATACGGGCCACCCTGGCTCGGTCGTTTCATTTCATGCTAATTCTGCCGAATTAGCCCTCACGCGCCTTGAATCCTTAATCTGTATGGCGCCTGAAGCCCAAAACTGGCCTTTGGCCGATCTGCGTCAGCAGATCGCCGCCACTTTCCGCTATGTGGTGCAGGCACAGCGTATCGGTTCTCTACGAGGTCCTTGGGAGATTCGAGAAATCCTCGGAGTCGCCGGCAAGCGCTATCAAACCCGCTTGCTATTTTCCAAAATCCGACAAGCAGCAACGGCTTATGACACTGTTCAATAAGCTCAAATTTGGAGCGCACATGACAATACTTATCTGGCTGTTATGCACCTGGTCATCTTATGCTTATGCGGGCATCTGGGGCGGCGGTTTATGCCGCTTTTATAAACAGGTCGTCGATGACGAACTGATCGCCTTTGTGAGCATCGGTTCATGTGCGCTCGCCATTATTTTATGGATGCTAGATGACAAATCGTCAGCCATTAAATTATGGATTCTGCGGATCGTGGCGGCAACGCTCATGATCTTCAATCTCCCCATTTTCTGGACGACCATCTTTGGTCGCTCGCCAGTGTGCGGTTAAACTCAAAAATAGCGCGAGAGCATGTATGTCTAACCCACATCCTACCCTTCATGCCCAAGTCAAAAAAGTGCTGATTGAGCGTAAGCGCTTACTGGCGGTGGACAAGCGCATGATAGTGGTGCTGGTGGTTAGCGTATTTCTGGTGGCTGCTACCTTGCACAATTATTGGGTTTTGCTCGCTGCCCTGCCAGGTTACAGCGGCATGTGGCTCGCCAGCCGACGAGACCCTGATCTGCTTGATATCTACCTCAAATACCGACACCAAGCAGACCATTACGAGCCCCGTCAACAACTCCGGCAAACACGCCATCAGCGTCCATTAGGCTTTGCTCGCAAACACCTATGTTAAAACTTAAGCACCCCAGTGCCAGCCCTTTTGAGCATGAATCACTGGCCGCAATCGGCCAGCGCCATAACGCAGGGATACGCACGTGCGCCGAACTCGTGCCGTGGCTTTTTGCTTGCAATCAGCAGACTCTAGTATGTAAAGATTCTTCCTTGCTTGCGGCCTTCGAGTATAGCGGTCCAGATACTGACAGCATCACGGCTGGCAGTATGCTCAAATTAATTGAAGATTTAACGCAATCTCTAGTGAGTCTAAGCCATCAACCGATCACTCTCTGGTGGACTGTCTATCGCCGGCAAATCAGCGGCTATGACACGCTACCGCTACCAGACCTGTACGCTCAGATGGTTGACGACGAACGGCGGCGCGCCTTTGAACAAAGCGGTAGTTACCTAAACCACCACTATCTGACCATCGCCCGGCCACCTGAGGCAGGCCTAGACCGCTTCTCCGGCAGACTTTCCCATGCTTTATCGCATGATGGCCTACCGCTTTACAAAGCACTCTGGCAAGCGGTGCGCGGCACCTTCTCCGATCAGTACGCATTTGCCTATACTGCTGATGAGTTACACCATCAAGTAGAGGACTTTGAAGCATTATTAAGCGCCTTGCTGGCTGGCTTGCCCAACCTCAAATGCACGCGCTTAAGCGGCGATCGACTTGGCGCTTTCTTGCACGCCGCTTGTTCACCCTGCGCCGAAGATAAAACCACCACGGGCATCTCCGACCACCCCTTTCTAGATGTCGCGCTACCCGATACGGAAGTGATCCCCGGCCACGATTTTTTGTCTTTTGAAGGCAATGGCTGCAAACGTTACGCGCTGGCGCTCAGCGTCCCGGTAGCTCGCGAGAACTGGCCCGACCAGATCGCACCCACGACCCTTGACGACTTACTCAAGATTAATGGGGAACTCACCCTCAGCCATGTTTTCCGCCTCGCCAGTCGAGCTCGGGCAGAACGTTTTATCGATAGTATGCGCAAATATCACGATAACCGACGGCTAGATATACGTGGACTGCTCAGTGCTGCCTTAAAAAAAGGCGACACCGAACAAGTACGGCAGAACCAAGCACGCGCCCAAGCCGCAAACGAAGCAGATACCCTGCGCGGCGAGGTATCAATGGGCCAAGAAGCATACGGCTGGTACAACCTCACGATTCTTGCCTGGTCACCGGTATTTGAAGCCGGTGGGCCTGATGCTGCGCAGGCCGCAAGCGCCGCGCACTCCGCCTACACGCAAGCGAGCGCCACCTGTAAAGCCGCTGAAGAAATCATGCGCGCCGCCCATTTTATGCCGGTGCGCGAAAAACTTCATGCCCTGTCAGCTTTTACCGTGACCATTCCTGGCATGTGGAGTGAGTGCGCGCGCTGGGCCTTTATTGATGCCCAGGTACTCGCGCGGCTTGCGCCCCTACGCACGGTCGCTCAAGGGGAACGCTATAACCCACACCTGAGCCAGGAAATGGGCATCGATTGCCCTGCCTTAGCGACCTTTCCAACCGAATACGGCACCCCTTTTCATTTCACCGGATACTTTAATGATGTCGGACATGTGCTGCTATGTGGCGACTCCGGCTCCGGCAAAACTGCGTTTCTCAATCTTAGTTGGACGCTTTTTCGCAAATATCCAGGGGCCATGATTTACTTATTCGACAAAGATTATTCTTCCCGCATTCCGGTGCTGATGCAAGGGGGGACTTATCTAGATATCCGGCCCGAAAACGAGCATAGTGCCCGCTTCAATCCAGTCGCCTTGCTGGCGCATGAACGTCACTTTGAATGGCTCAAAGACTGGATTCTATTTTTAGGCAGCTTACGCGGCTACACCCCTAATGCACAAGATGACGCGCAACTCGTCAACGCCCTCCGTGCAACGCGCCATATCGATCGCAAACTTTGGCAACTTCACGCGATTTATAGTCAGCTGCCCGATGGGTCCTTCAAACAACAACTGGCGGCGTGGGTGGGGAGTGGCGTTTACGCTCATTATTTTGACAATCTTGAAGATAGCTTTGCCAGCACCAGCATTATGGGCATTGAGTTAGGCAAGATTATCCACAATTCACTGGTGGCCCCGGCGCTGCTCGATCTATGCTTTTATCAGATTGACGATACGCTCACCAGAAACCGGCTAAATGGCAAAATAGCCCCGACCTTCATCGGCTTGCCAGAAGTATGGCACCTGCTTGATAACCCGCGCTTTGCCAACAAAATCGTGGATTGGGTCAGCACATTGCGCAAAAAGCTCGGCTGCGTCTGGATGGATACGCAGTCCCCCGAAAGCTACCTTGATTCACCGGTTTATCCAAGCCTGCGTGATAATGTGCCAACCTGCATTTTCTTGCCGCCTAGCGGCAACCTCACCCCTTCGCAACGCGAGGCACTAGAAACTGGCTTCGGTTTACATGCGGGCCAAATCCACGGCATCGAAAAAGGCACGCGCAAACGCGATTATTTCATTACCCAAAAAAACGGCTTTGCGCGACGCCTCTCGCTTACATTGGATCGCCGGACACTTGCCATACTACGCAGCGAACTGAGTGCACAAGCAATTTTCGAGCGCCATTACCGCTCGGGCCACGCCGCTTGGCAAGCGCGTTACTTTGAAGAAATGACCCATGTTAGCTAAGCTGCATAAGCATTCTTGGCACACGCTTTGGTGCCTCATCGGACTCTGCTCGGTTACGCCTACCCTAGCAGGCGGTGGCGTAGGAACGCCCATAGGAGGCGCCACCGAATTAACCCAGATCATGAATCACGCCGAGTTGCTAGCCAGCGTCAGCCAACAAAGCACCATGGTCACCCAAAATATCACCGCACACATTACGCGCGCGCAGCAATATATGGCGATGCTGCAAAATCTTGCGCAACTGCCGGCCCATGTTTTAGAACAAATTATGGCGCCCTGGCAACATCAGTTGCAAGCGTTTATGCAACTTGCCCATTCAGTTGACGCACTATTAGACGCCACCCAGCAAACACGCGCTTTATTTAAGCGCAGCCTAAGCGAAATCACTCAGCTTAACCTAGCCCCCCAACAATGGCTATCAGCCTATAGCAATTTAGCTAAAAACCGAGACAGCCTGTATCAGCAACAATGGCAACAGGATCTAGTCGCCCTCGATACGCTCGCGAGTCGCGCACGCAGTGTCCACACTCTATCGCATCAAATTCCAGGCATCGCGAGCACGATCCAAGGCCTGCAGCTTCTCAACCAACAAGCCTCGATCTTAGCTGCTGAAATGCTCGAATTACGTGCTTTGATGCAGCGCCAGTTAGCGCTGCAAACGCAAGATCGGTTGGAGCAAGAATGGGCGAACAGCGCCCTCTTCGATCTGCTCCGGGCACGTCAAGCGCACGCACAGCAACTCGATACGCACGAGCGCCAACTGATCAACCACGGCCCATTCTATGTCTTACAAGATCAACCATAGGTCATTGAGGAGACGCACCATGCCCCTATTTTTGCGCTGCTTAGCCCATCGACTCTGCCACAACCGACACGAAATTTTTCAGTTGCAGCGCGCTTATCACCGCTATGCGAGTGCCCCGCAGCAGGCAACCCTAGATCATTTGCGCACCCCACAGGAGTTCGGTAAACCGCGTTTGTCGCTGGCTTGGGCTTGCTGCCGCTTAACCCTAGAACAGCCCACAGTATTGCCTGCTGGCATGTTAGCGCTCGCTGGCCTGCTTTTTTTCATCGTCTTGCATCTCATTGCGAGCATAGGGTAGCTCGATGAATGCGAACGATCCAGTTGCCATTGTGAACGAGCTCTTCCGGCTCATGCAGAAAATTGGGCTTGGGCTATACGGAAAATTCATTGGTGAAGGGATTGAATTGCTATTCGTGCTGGGGCTCATCATGGCGACTTGGCATACATTGATGTGGATGCTAGCCGACTCTACTGTCGACTATTTCATTAACCAGTTGAGCTTGCTCGTTAAGGTTGCCATCATTTTATTGATGCTAACTGGCTGGACCGACACCGTGCGCGATTTTTTGGTCGGCAATATGGAGCGAACCGTCCAGCAGATTAGTGCACATAGCACGGATCCAGTCGAGACAGTGCGCACCCTATGGAGTGCTGCCCAGACGATTTTCTCGCTCACCCGCGCCAACGCGGCGAGTGTCTGCGAGGAATTACCCAAGCTCGCCGACGATGGCACACCGTTGCCCGGCACCCAAAAAACGTGCTACCTCAGCCACGGCAAGAACCATCAAAGCGGCTGGATCGATACCTTACGCAATTTATCGTTTGTATTACTGTCATTTGTATTCAAAGTCATTGCGGTGCTAGCGATTGCCCAAATGGCGATTGCCTTCATGCTAGTCGCTCAAATGTCATCTTTCTTGCTCGCCATTGGCTTTTGCTTGGGGCCCATTATGCTGCCCTGGTACCTCTTGCCAGCCACTGAGTTTCTATTTAACGGCTGGCTACGATTCATCATTGTCGCCGGCTTGTACAAAGTAGTCGCTTGGCTCATGCTCACCATTGTCCAAGCTGGGATCACTCCCGCCACGCAGAAATTAGTTCTGCAATTGAATGCTAACGTGAGTAGTCATGTCAGTTCCCCACTAGATTTTAATTGCCTCACCATGCTTGGGCTTGCTTTCACCTGTAGCGTAGGGGCTTGCATGATGTGGCAAGTCCCCCACATTGCCCAAGGAATTGTTTCAGGCCATAGCGCTCTCACTCTGCGCGGCTTTGGCAACAGCAATATTGCTGGGCATTTGCGTACCAACAGCAAGCGCTAAATAGTCAGAGACTCACCGCCATGCCATTTTTAAAACGCTCCCCGCAAACAGAAAATTCACCGCCTCCTGGCACAACGCTAGAAGCCATCAATACCTGGTTTGCTTATTTTCAGAAGCCACTCCTGAATGCCCGATGGGCGCGCCTAGCGGCAGCCGGATTTTTCACGCTCGCCATGATTGAAGCGATAGCGCTGATCCAACTCCTCAAAAGCGCGGGTCCGCAGCCTTATTTTATCGAGCATGATGAACACTCTGGAGCGGTCTATTTATCATCTCGGGTGGCACAGCAATTTACGCCAAGCGCTGCCAACATCACCTATTTTCTGCGTATTTGGGCAACCCATATGCTCTCGATCAAACCAGATCCAAGGCAAACTCAAGAAAATGACATCCCAGCGGCAGCAGCCTGGACTATGGGCGCCGCAGCTCAGGCATTTACCGAATATTTCGAGCAAACTGACCGGATTGCCGAGCGCATCGCCAAGCAACCCGGCCTAACGCGTGAAGTCGTCGAAAATTCAACCTCCTATGCGGCTGACGGTAAAGTGGCCTATATGGTCTTCACCCTGATTGAACGCCTCAATGGCATCGAGACAAATCGCACACAAAAAATATTAACCGCCAATTTCGTTCTTGCTCCCGAACGCTTTAACGAACAGCAGCGTCGAACTAACCCGATTGGCCTAGGAGTGACTCACTTTACGCTCACCCCCTATTACGGCCCCACTTCCCCAACCCATGCTGCCTCATGAAATTGCTCCGTAGTGACTGGCTACAGCTGAATCAGCTTGGGACCGCGTTATTAACGGTTTTGCTCCTCAGCACAGCGCAAGCCGCTAAGCTCAACCCGCCCGCCCCCAGGCCAGCACCTGCGACCATGCACGCTGAACCCACCGCGCTCGATCCCAAGTTGGTCGTGTATACCTATGATCCAGATTACACCTATCCGGTTTTGACGCAAACCGGGCGGCTGACGCATCTTGAATTTGAAGAAGACGAATTAATCATCGGCATCTATTTGGCTGACCCCAAAAGCTGGTATCGTAAAACCGCCATCACGCGACGTGATTTTTTTATTCAGCCCAAGCTATCAGGGCTTACCAACACAGCGACCATCATCACCAACAAACGCCGCTATGAATTGATGCTAACACCCGCCGCCAATCAATATTACCAGCGGGTATCTTGGCAACATAACGCCAGCGATCACCTAGATGGATTTATTCCTGAGGTCACGGGTAACCCAGAGAGCACCCCTACGCCACCAACACGACCCACGCTCCCGCCGTCGTCTAAGCAGACAAAAAGCCGCGAGCCTAATCAAGCAAGCGCTCATCTACCGATAGACCTAGCACACGCTAACTTTGACTATACCGTCAAAGGCAAAACGCCATTCAAGCCCATCGCGGTCTTTGACGATAGCCGCTTCACTTGGCTAAAAATGCCACCTATTCAGGAAATCCCAGCTGTCTTAATCCTCGCTCAAGATGGCACAGCTGAACTGGCTAACTTCATTGTCCAGGGCGATTATTTCGTCATCCGGCAAATACTTGACCACGGCGCTTTGCTCAAACTCGGCAAAGACGAAGTCCGAATCTATAACAACCGAAGCCAGAACTGCGGTTTTTGGGGCTGCTCGAATCAACCAATCACTAATCTGTGGGAACACTAAATGGCGTCTACCCCCCTTTCAAGGCCAACCGCACCGCGCGTCAAACGTAATATTGTCCAAGTCTTACTCACGGTATTGATGATTTCTATGTTGGCTATCGTGCTCACACGCCGCTTCAGCGGTGCGGCTCAAACACCGACACAACGAGAGGCTATAGAGCGCAGCACTGAATATAGGGCGCAAGCGGCTGGGCATGCCGCGGATATCCGCTTAGCCCTGCGGCAACAAGCCGAACACGCCCATCAACTGACCCAGCAAGAAAAAGCCAAAACGCCAAGCGAGCCAGCAACGCCTCTCGCCATGGCACCGCCTCTACCGCCCGAATACAGCAGATTGTTGACCACCAGCCGTCCTTTGGGACAATTAAGCGATGAACAAAAGCTCTCGCTCGAGCGCGCCAGAACAACACTCAGTGATGACACTGAGATGGCGGTCTATGAGATCGAAGATCATCGTGCGTTAGAAAATCATCTAAGCACTCACACCGGTGACAAGCTGTATCTGCCTAATCTCACGCAATTGCCCATCGCCACGGCAGCAGCGCCTACCGATACGCACCATCACACCGCTCTACAGCAACTGATGAGCCAATCCAACACCTCTTTCCCAGCGGTCAGTCATGATGAACGCTGGTTGCAACGCCAAAGTGAATACACCAGTAGCCAACCTCTTTTCCCTACGGTCGCCAGCTCACCCTATCTATTGATGATGGGCGAACCCATCCCCGCCGTCACCCTACAAAAAATCAACAGCGACTTGCCAGGGACCGTACGCGCAATGGTAACGCGCGATATGTATGACAGCATCCGCGGCCGCTTCAAAGTGATTCCCCGCGGCACAATTTTAATCGGCATGAGTAACACCGATGTCTCAGTCGGTCAAAGCCGCCTGCTGATTGCCTTTAACCGCATCAACTTTCCAAGCGGAGCGCATCTAGATATCAGCGGCGTCCCCGCCACTGAACGGAGCGGGTCAGCCGGCTTAGACGCCCATGTGAATAACCATTTCTTGCGCCAATTCGGCCAGGCGTTTTTAGTGGCAGGGATTGCCACTTGGGCCGGCCGCCAGCAATCTGCACCGCCTAATATGACCATCAACCTCACGGGTACAGCCTTGCCTGCAACATTTTCACAAGCCGCCGCGCAAACACTTTCAGAGGTCGTGCGGCGCATGCTGGATCGTCACCAAAACATTAAGCCTACGCTCACTTTGCCAGCTGGCGAGAAAATCACCATTATCGTGGCGCGCGATATGGTGCTGCCTCCTGCTGTGGTCTCAAATTACGAGAGTACTCTATGAAACATGCACCCACCCGGCTCTTGCTCATGCCTGCGCTGCTCAGCTTGTTGTGCGGTTCAAGCGAAATACTCTACGCCTCTGACTTTGTTCAAGCACCTAGGTCTAACCTTGTTCAAGAACTTAGGCCCCCAGCCGCTGTGCCTCAAATAACCTCACCCCAAACGCGCACGCCTACGACGTATCACTTTGACTGGCATATATCAGGGGCGCCAGAAGTCGCGCCAATCCAGGTCTTCGATAACGGTCATAAGCTGTATGTACAGTTTCGCGCCGGCTCACCTACACCAGCGATTCTGGCCGAAAAGCCTGACGGACAGGTTCTGCTTAACTGGCAAGCAGAACCGCCCTATATTGTGCTCAACCAATTTGAATCACGCTTGCATTTTCGTCTTGGTAAACAGCTCGCGCAGGCCTGGCGCAAACCTTCCAAACAGCAAAGCGCCACCGCTTGGCCTGCAAAAATAGTAAAAACTGTCTCTCCGAATGCACTATTTCTGCCCGCAGCCCCCCAAAAAATACCACCAACAATACAACAGGCGCAGAAAAAATCAGCCACCACCCAGTGGCAGGTCAAACGCGCCGACGAGAATTTACGGCAACTGCTGACACGCTGGGCACAGCTTGATGATTGGCATTTAATCTGGGATGTAGACCATGACATCCCGATTCAAGCCGAGGATCAAAGCCAAGGCAATTTCAAAGAAGCCGTGCGCCGCGTGTTGGGCGCCACAGCGTTAACCGAATACCAGGTTAAGCCATGCTTCTATACGAACCGTGTCGTGCGCGTGGTGCGTCAAACGACCGTCTGCAACCCGCACCAATAAGCTTTCCAAAGCCGCTATGCACACTCTCTGCCATCCACTTTTTGCGGTGATCACGGCGCTAGCGTTAAGCAGCTGTATCTCGCCTCAGTTGGTACAACAAACCCGCGCAAATATTGATCGCGCCCAAGCCGATGCTCAGCGACTGCGTACGAGACTGCTCACACAGATGGAGGGCAGCAAACCACAGGAAGCCATCAACGACGAAGTCGATCTACCCTATTTAGCCGGTAAACCCGTCCCCCTCGCGCGTGAAATCACCCTACCCTATGCACTACGCAAGGGGGTCAAAACGGCTGTGATGTTCCCAGAAAAAACCGTTCCTCTAAATTTGGCCGCCGAACGCATCACATTAGCTACGGGCATTCCGGTTAAGATCGACCCAGATGTCTATTTATCTGCCTCAGCACTATTGCCCCGCGCACAAAGCAATGACGCCGCACTGAATGCGACACATGTAACGGGTGGCAAAGTAGACGCACCGCTGACCTCGGCCGCACCCAATCCATTGCTACAGCATATCCCGCCAGGGTTCGCCAGCCTGCATGCAGTAACCCCGTTCAATGCGCTGGCCCAGGTTGAATTTCAGCCTGGTGAAATACCGCTCAATCAAATGCTCGATCTGATCGCCACGCGCTTATCCATTAACTGGCTATATGATGAGGTCAGGGGCGCCATTCGCTTTTATCGGATGCTCACCAAAATCTGGCAGCTCCCTGGCGCCGCAGGCGAAATGTCTTTTACGACGGCCTTTCAAGGCAGTACTGTTCAATCCAGTAACGCCAACGCTACGCTCCTGCCGCAAAATACTTACGCCAACTCTGCCGCTAAGCGTGAAGCCACGCATGTCAATGAATTGAACTCAATTCGTCAGAGCATCGAAACCCTGATGACCCGAGCGGGCTCGATTGCAACCAATGCCGCTACAGGCACGATCACGCTCACTGACACCAAAGAGGCAGTAGAGTGCGCAGACGAGATCATCACCCGCGAGATTCATATCCTCTCGCGGCGCGTGCTGCTTAAATTACAAAAAATACAGGTGCTCACCCATGACACAGGCCAAGCTGGCATCGATTGGAATATGGCGCTCACTACGGCTCTGTCTAAGCTGCCCGATTTCAAGCTGGCCGCACACTCACCTGCTTCGTTGGCCGGCTCTCATGCTGCTGGGTTTAACCTCAATCTCTTAGCTGGCACACTGAATAACTCAAGCGCGCTCATCACTGCTTTAAGCGAGATCGGACGTGTGCAATCCTCCACCGAGCTACCGATGACCATTCGCAACCGCCAACCCATGAGTTATGACATTGGCAATGCCTTTTCCTATGTCTCAGCAGCCCTGCCCGCCACCTCTACGGTGGGTGGCACCGGCGGCGTGCCGGGTCTTAAAACCAGTCAAATTTCAACCGGCTTAAAGCTCCTGATCTATCCCAATGCAACCAGCAAAGATACGGTCGATCTGACTTTCTCGATTGAAGATTCGATGCTTAAAAGCCTTGATCGATTCGATGCCGGCACAGGCCAGCAAGCCCAATCCGTGCAACTACCGAGTATCGATCGCCAGGGTACCACCTTACAAACCACTGTACGCAGTGGCTCGACCATTGTACTGACTGGCTTTGAACGATTCGATGATCAATTTCGACGCAGAACATTAGGTGAGCGCATGCCGTTGCTCAGCGGAGGTTCAATCGCAGCAAGTCGCCAGCGCACCACGACCCTAATTGTGATTTCTGCGGTGATTCAGGACGATATCTAATGCGCATCATTGAGATCGACGGCAAACACCTGGCTTTTGGCTTGCGCTGGAAGCCCCTGATCAGCGCTCAAGAATCTTACGAGTCGCGGGCTCTAACCGAAGCGGATAAGCTCAATGCAAGCCTGATCTGGCAAGATGGGAAAACACCGCTGCTCGGCGCTTATAACGGCATACGATCCACTCAGCTTAACCATCAACCCATTTATGCTGCAGCGCATATGCTAGCGGCCATACCCGGTTGTGGGCCAAACGTACTATTAGCCCTCGGCGACCCAGCAGGGACGCATTCACTATGCGGGATTTTCCAAGGCCGACCGTGGGGAAGTGCCACCGCAAGCGGCAAAAATTTCGATCAAGTCGGGCTATCTAACGAAGAGTTAATGCACCTCATCAGACAGTTTGCCGAATTATGCGGCAACGATGACTATACGCTACTCGGAAATATAACGCTCGCAGAATGCAACCCATTTACATTAACTGAGCTAGCGCGCTTTACTAGCCCGGCTTCCCGCATGTATCAGCCGCGTCGCAGAGTGTGGCGCAGCTTCATAGTATGGCTGCTCATGGGGATTTGCGTCGCCACTGTCAGCTATGCACTTTACGCACACTGGGAGAGCAAACGTGGCGCCACTGCAGCCCCCAAATTATCCTTTGAACAGCAGTATGAACAGTCAATCAACGCACGCCACCAGCCACTGCTGAATGCCTCTGCGGTGATCACCGCCTGGTTCAAATGGGCTACAGCACTGCCGCTGACAGTCGGCGGCTGGCACCTAAAAAGCATCGACTGTACGGTACAACCGTCTCCCTCAAAATGCTTACTGAATTATGAGCGCACATTGCCGCAAGCCACGCAACAGACTTTTGTGGCAGCGACAGTACATGACTGGGCCGAGCACATCGATGCGGTCGACGACAAACGCCTACAGGTCAATTTAGCTATGCCCAGCGCTGCGACGATGAGCCTACGGCACTCTCTGCCTAACTTGCCAAATGAGCGTGAAATCCGCTTAAATTTCATTTCACAGTTACAGCGCATGCAACAAATCGCCCATACCAAGCTTGAGGATTTTCACGTGTATGGCATACCCGCGGGCGTACCCGCCATGGCGATTCCCCATCCAATTAAACACGCAGCGTGGGAAGTCAACGGGCCATTGCACACGATGGCTTTGTTTGAAGCATTTCCAGCCATGACCAGTGTCACTCGGCTCGCCCTCACCATTAAAGACCCTCAGCCAGTGGCTTCACTCAAAGCATCGAGCTTGATGTTACACGTTAAAGGAGAGATTTATGCCCGCGATTAATCGCTTCCCCCCGCACCCTATGAGGCTGGGACTCATACCAATAGTGCTGTATTTACTGAGCATTTTCAGCATCGCTAGCGCTCAAACAGTCCCTACAGTAGGCGAGCTCATGCAACTAGAAAGCCAGCTCAAACTACAAAAACTGAAAAATGAGCTGACTCAGACTAACCCCACACCTCCAGGGCAACTTAACAGTAGACTGATGATGACAAACATGCCACCGCTTGACTCGGCTCTTGCTAAATCCGCAGAACACCCTCGTTACATTGCCGCTTTTGGCATTGCCCCCGATTATCGCGGCTATCTCACTTGGGGGGAACAAATCTATCCTCTCTATCCCGGGGCAATAGTCCGTCACTCTAAAGTGATCGAACTCACCCCCCAAAACGTGAAATTGCGCCATCCAAACGGCCGGATTCGCTCAATTCCATTCGCTTTCGATACTCGCATTGCACGGCCTATCGCCACAGCGCCCTCAACGCCACCGGATCTCCCACCGTTGCCAGCAGCCATCAAACCATTGCGCCCTTCGGTCGAGCCTTAAACCAAGTCTCCACTAGCCCTTCATCAAAAGTAGCTGCCCATGCTCTCCAAATTGATCCCCAAACCGAATCGCTCTAACCAGCACAGCACCAGTGAAGCGCTGCGTTTTCGTCGCGCCAGCCGGACTGCCCCAGCCTCTCAAGCGAACTCTACTACCCCTCGGCTCACGCAAGCCAATACGGTGATCAACTTACCCAATGAGCTGCCCTATTTCGTGCGCACACTGTATGAAGAAATCTCTCTACAAGCCTCGCTACGAAACCAAATTTGCCCGATCCTGATTGAACCTGCAACAGAAAAAATGCAGCGTGGCCGTTTCGCTCTGATTATGCTTGATGCCATGCTGCGCTCAGATATCACCGAGGAGATTGTGCGGCAATTAAGCACCCGCTACGTCCCGGCCGAACCATTCTATTATGTTGCAGCGCCAACCTTAATGATTGAATTATGCCGCGCTCGTAGCGAGCCGCACGGCAACCTTCAGCTAGAGGGCAGCGCCGCAAAAAAGCCGGATGATAGTGCATTGTGGGCTCATTTTTTAACCGCAGCACGCTTTGCAATCGCTCACAGCGCTTCCGATATTCATCTGGAAATTCGGCGCACGCAAGAACGCTCGCCAATCGGTTTTCGGGTGGCTGGCCGCCTGGTCCGCCCCTCAGCCTTCCATATGTTCACAGCGCATTTGACCGATATGGCCGCAATTATCTATTCTCGCGGCAACTCAGTTTCCGAATCAATCTTTAACGAAAATTATGCCCAGCAATGCCAAGTACCAGCCACCATCGATAACCAGAAGATTCTGTTCCGCTTAGCCACCTTTCCACTGGTCAGCGGTACCGATGTGGTATTGCGTTTGCTGTTTCAAGACGACGCCCAAACCATTCGCTCGCTGGCAGACTTAGGTTATCTACCTGACCAAGTAGCACTGTGGCAACGCGCCATAGCCCGCTTAAGCGGCGCTACGATTGTCGCCGGCGTGGTCAATTCTGGCAAATCGACCACCATGCAAACCGTGCTAGCACGTATGCCGGTTTGGCATAAAAAGTTTTCCATTGAAGATCCTGTTGAGTATCTAATCCCGGGGGTTTCTCAAATCTCGATAGCCCGCTCGCTCAGCGAGCAAGGCCATCACAGCGACCCGTTTCTGACCATCAAACGGCAGCTCAAACGCGGCGATTTAGACGTCTGCTTTATCGGTGAGGTTCGAGACCGGCAGAGCGCTGCTTTGTTGCGCGACATTGCCGAATCCGGCCATCGTGCTTTCACCACACTGCATACTCCTTCTGCCATTGGCATTGTAGATCGTCTCTCCGATCACGAGCTCGGCATCCCACGCGAAGTACTCGCGACACCTGGCTTTCTCAATCTACTGATCTACCAAACCCTGCTGCCCACACTCTGCCAGCATTGCAAAATACCTCTGGCTGAACTGATGCGTCCCGCAAACGCTCGAACGCATCACTTGGCCCAGCTCGCCGACCTGTTTCCAGACTCAGACCTGTTTACCCTAGCCGAAGGGCTGACTGCCTATCTTGCACGCATTGTCCGCTGCTTTAAAATCGAACGCTTCGATCACCCTCAAATGCCTGGTCTTTTTTGCCGTAACCCAAATGGCTGTGGGCACTGCCAGCGCGCAGGGCTACCTGAGTTAAATGGCTTACATCATCGAACGGTGGTCGCTGAAATGTTCGAGTTAGACCGATCGATGCTCCAATTAATCCGCGCCCATAAAAATCTAGAACTGCACCAATATCTTTACAACTTGCATAAAGCCCCGCTCGACGCGGCGTCGACTAGCGGTAAATCTGTCCTGGAAATTGCTCTTTATAAAGCCTTGCAAGGTGAGATCGATTTACTTGATATCGAAGCAAAATTCGGCTCATTTCTACACTATGAACAACAGTTAAAGCTGCATAGGAGCACGCGATGCATTCGCCACCCCTGACCAAACTGCAGCAACTATGGCAAGTCATGAGTAGCAGATACAGGCCCAGTTTCAAGCGGCGCTTGCGCTGGGCCCAGCGGCGCTTCTACCAAAAACGCGCTGAATTCTATATTGATCTTGCGAGTCAAATCGAAGCACAGCCAGGGCAAACACTTGCCATATTTTTACAAAAATATGCCCTACGTTACCCAGGCGAACCTGTCGGCATTGTTTGCGCTCACTGGCTCATGCGCTTCGAAGAAACGGCCCGCTTCTCGCGAGCCGTCACCCATACGCTTCCTCCCGAAGAGGTTACCGTGCTTGCCGTTGCTGAAGAATCAGGTGATCTTAAAATAGGGCTACGCACCTTAGCGACCAATATCGATGCCCTTGAAACCACCAAGCATTTATTCCTTTTAATCAATGCCAGCGCGCTCGTCGGCCTAGCCATTTTGCATATTTTTTTAGGCCTAATTGGCTATTGGATCGTGCCAAAAATCGAATCTGCGATGAACCTCGATAGCAACCTTTATGGACCCATTGCGCAAACCTATCATATATTTGCCACCGCAATCCGCATGGTTGGCCCATGTTGGCTGGCCCTACTCATGGCCGCCTTGATATGGGGCTCTTGGTCAATCAAAAACTATACCGGGCATTGGCGAGCATGGCTTGACCAACACGTCATCTTTTACAGCGTGCACCGAGATTTTGCCGGTGCGCTTTTCCTAGCGACAATCGCTTCCATCACCCAGAAAATTGGCGCACGTGCAATCAGCATCCACGAAGCCTTGTTACGCATTAAACCCCACGCGTCCCCTTGGCTTGCTGCGCACATTGAGCGGATTTTGCTCAATTTTGAAGAAATGCCCAATGCGGGCGGAGAAGCATTTGCCACCGGCATTCTTCAGCGGGAATTCCAGTATCGCCTGCAAGACATTAGCGAATACCAGAAACTTGATAGCGCGCTCCTAAGCGTCGCCCAATATATTCTGCGCGAAACACCAAACCGGATTCAACGAACCGCTACGCTGATCCGCTATAGCCTCTCATTCTCAACCGTAGCGATCATGATGGGCCTGTATTTTGGACTACTTGGGATGATTAACGAATTCCAAGCATCTGCCGCCATGCAAAACATCATCCTGAGCCCCTAGGCGGCCGCAGATTGGCTTCTGGTTAGCAGCAAAATCTACCCCCTTATTTCACTCACCCGATTTGGCAGACCACGATGAAGAAAAATCCGCTACAACAATCCAGCACATTGGTAAGCACTGTGCACAATGCTCACACCCCTAAAGATCGCCGTCAGCGCGGCTCTGTCATGGCTGAATATGGCTTAATGCTCTTGCTGGTCTCCTTTGGGCTAGTCGGCACACTGGTTTATTTTTCCACCAATAGCCATGTCACACACGCCAACACACTGGCGATGGATCTCAACACTCTAATTGGTACAGTACGTACCGCGTATTCCGGCAATTACGGGGCAATTAGCAATACCGCCTTGCATCAAGGCGGTTTTTTCCGCTCTATGCCGTCACTCAAAGATAATCACGGCACGGTAACCGTCTCACCAGGCAATGGCGTACTGATTGTGACCCCTGGCCAAATCAACACAGCCAGCGACGCCGTTCAATACCAAATCACTAACCTACCCGATATAGCCTGTTTACCGCTTGCCACGATCCTGGCGCGCAGCGCTGCACGACTCACGATCAATGCCAGCGAAGTTAAAGCGCCTGGCGGCCAACCCGACCCCTCTCAGATCCGCTGTTCAGGTGACGCGAACACACTCACCCTGGTGTTTGGCTAACAGTACTCACTCCGAGAAGCCCCATGAAAACCTTCACTAACATCGACTATTTAACCCATCTGCGCTGGCCCCCTTATCACCAGCACGCTGGGCTATCGCCAAAGCACGCTGGACGATCACCCAATCTCGGCTGGCGCAGAAAATGCCAACGTGGTTTTATCACCATCGATATAGCATTAGCCATGACACTTTCGACAATTAGCATGGTTGCTGCGGTCTACAAAGTACACACTGAGATTGCGCAGATTTTTGCAAAATCGACCGGGCAGTATCTCTACACCTTACAAACTGGCGTCAATAAATATGTGCAAACTCACTATGACACGCTCTCCAATGGCGAAGCGATTACGCGTATAGAAAATTCGCTTGAGCCAACCGTCGCCGAATTGCGCGCACTCAAATTCCTGCTCCCCACATTTGCCGATACCAGCCCACTTGGACTCTCTTTTGCCACCCGACTCAAGCCAGAAAACTGTCCAGGCCTAGCCTGTTCAATCACGGGACTGATTTATTCTAAACAAACTTATCGTGATCAAGAAGGCACACTGCGCATCGATTTGTTATCTCAGGCCAGATTGGCTGCGGGTGCAGATGCCGCCCTCTCCACCGCGGCCAATGGCGGCCAACTGGTTGGCCTGGATAACAAATGGTGGCAAGCTAACCCGCTAGGCGACGTAGCCGGCACGCTTGCCGCACGAGTAGGCGCCGTGACAGGTAATTTAACTTGGCAACTGCAACAGCTTTACAAGCTAGATGGCTCACGCCCATTAACCGGCTCAATGAACGCCGGTGGACAAGATATCCTCCATGCCAAAACCATGGCGACAGAATGGATGGCGGCAAATCACGCCATGGTTCAAAAAAAACTCACCACTCACAATTTACAATTAACCCGCTTGGCGCAAGCAGGTGTGAGTTGCGATGAAGGACATGGCGCGATTGCCATCGATAGCTCTGGTTTTCTGTTGACCTGTCAAGCCGGTATTTGGCGCTCATCCAGCGCACAAAGTTTCACTGGCTGGCAGTCTCTGGCAGCGTCCGGATGCGTGCAGCAAAACGGCTTGTTACTCGCCACCTCACACTTTAATACGCATATGGTGGGCTACACCTCTGGCATTTTGCGCTTTGAAGACTATAAACGCGACAAATATGGGCAGGGCAAAAACAGTGCATTGATGCCAATCATGCAAGGGGAATGCTTCGAAATCCACGGCGCAGAAAGAGTCTGGTTTATGGGCATGTGAAGCGTTCGCACCTGCTCAGCTGCCTGCTTGTGAGCCCTCTTCCAAAGCCAACCCATGCGCCAAACCGCATGCAGCTGCCTAGCTTAATTTATTACAGCCTTGCCGGCACAGCCATTGCCCTTATAGCCTGGTTTCCTGGCCACTGGCTAGTCAGTTTAGCGCTCCTACCCTGGCTCTGGTGCAAAGCACATACACACTGGCAAGCGACGGCACTTTGGCTGGCCTATTACCTGACTGGGGCACGCGATATTCTGCTGATATGCGCACGCTTTTTCAGCGGCCACGATGAGCTATCTGCCGGCTTGGGCTATATGCTAGGCATCGGTTTTTGGTTAGCGCAAGCTGTCTTACTTGCAATACCCTGGTCTCTATTACACCCCACGTCCAAAACACCTGCAGCAAAAACCATCATCCGGGTATTCATCGCCCTCTTCTGCACCAATCTGCCACCGCTTGGCATCATTGGCTGGCTGTCTCCGCTGCATATCAGCAGCGCACTCTTTCCAGCTTGGGGAGGTTTAGGTTTACTCCTTGGCATCGGGACACTTTGCCTTGCAGCTGTACGCCCCGGCAACCGTAAAACGATATGGCTTACCTTATGCTTAGCTGGCCTGGCTCTAACCGCACATAAAAATGAAACTCGCCCGGCCATACCCGCCGGCTGGCTAGCACTTGATTTACAACTTGGCCGGCTTGATCAAAGCACGCTACCTGCATTATTTAAGCGCACCGAGCAAGTGCAAAGCGCGCTCTCACAAGCACTCGCCCAACCTGCCACCACAGTGGTTGTATTACCAGAAGAAATTATAGGACTCTGGCGGCCAGCTTTGGCTTTTTGGTGGCAAGGACAGATACGCCAAGCGGCGCGTCAGGGTCAAACTTTTTTACTTGGCGCCGATCTCCTTAAGCAGGAAATTCCGCTACGTTACACCAATAGCGTATTGGCATTTGGCCACTACCCGGCTCGCTTAGATAGCCGTATGCCGATGCCAGCCGGCCTCTGGCGCCCAGGCAGCGCAATCAGCGCAGTAGCCGGAAAACTCAGACAACCTTACCTCAAACTTGGCGGCCTTCAAGCCGCGCTTTCGATCTGCTATGAAGATTTTTTATGGTGGCCGCATTGGCGCCTATTCTTCGCGCCACCGGAGATCCTCATTAGCGTGGCAAACCAATGGTTTAACAGCGATTTGCCCGTAGCCGAGATGCAACAACAAAGCATCCATTCCCTGGCTCGACTGGTTAGGGTTCCAATCGTGCGCTCGACTAATCGCTGATCACCCCCCTACTAATTGGCTAATTATTCATTCTAAGGCGTGGATTGACTTGCATTGTCACTCCAATCGTATAAGATAAAACAAACCTCATTAGCACAGGTCAGTGCTAATGAAATGTTCGCGGTTTGGCTCTGTTCATTTTTGAATGGCCGCGGGTCTCTCTGACTTAGAGCTTTTAACCCTAATGGGGAACTTATCCTTCCCCTGATAGGGTGCATGGTGAGTTCCTTTTTTTATTTGAGGAGAACCATCATGAATCAAATGACTCAGTTCGATGAAGCCCAAGTATCTGAATATCAAATCACCGGTATTCACTACTTAGCTTCTACATACAAAAAACCGCTCAAAGTAAGCCAATTTGGCCAATCCACCCAGCCCTTTTTAACCTGGTTTTTTTCAGTTGTTCGTGGCAAAGCCAAAGGTATTCGTTGGTTGAGTCTGGACTGGATATCCCCAAAACGTTTACTCCAACTAAGATGGGTTAAGATTGTGAGCAGCGACGCTCAGCCACGCTTGCTTGATGAAGCATTGGTTGAAATAGATGACATCATCGACCCCTTAGATCAATATTAACTACATTATTTTTAAGCAAAACGCTTAAGCTCTGAAAATCCTGTCATATCGGCGGGATTTTCTTTTATGCGCTAAAGCTTTTTCACGAAAAAATTGACCACTTAATATAACGCCCAAACTTTTGGGTCTAGCTGTACGACTCGCTCATTTTAATAGACCCAGACATAGACGCCTGCAAGAAAGCATGGCAATATACCAACTAGCTCGGGATGTTCGAGCGTTTGCGTATATCGCTTGATAAATACGCACTGATACCCGATTCGGCTGCCGGAAGGTCGGGTGAAAAAAGCAGTGTACTTCACCCTCACCTCCAGGTTGCTGCAAACGTGGCGCTTCCAAGCCTGGGGGCTGAGCTACTCGTCGCAGCCCGAACGGCTGCGATTACTCTTATCTTGACGCGGAAGCTGCAATTTTCCCCGCTAAAAATCACCCTACTCGGGCCAACAAAATAAGCGCCAAAATCACCGTTAACGCCCCGCCAATACGCGTCGCCAATTGCGCAAACGGCATTAACCGCATGCTGTTAGCCGCCGTGAGAATCGCCATATCGCCAATCCCGCCCATACCGCTATGACAGGCATTGATCACCGCACTTTCGACCGGATGCAAACCAACCCAACGCCCAACCGCAAAGCCCACTGTTGTTAATGTCAACACAGTCGCAATAATCGTGACGCAATTCGCCAGCGTAAAAGCGGCTAACAGCCCCTCCCATGGCGTCAGCGTCAAGCCAATGCCAAACAATAACGGATACGCCACGGCGCTACAGAAAAAATGATGCATCATCTGCGCACCATATTCCAATTTAGGCGAGACAGTGCGCGTCAATTTAACCAGCACCGCCAGGCACAGCATCACGATCGGCGCCGGCCATGCCGTGCATTGATGCACCAATAGTCCAATCATATAGAAACCCAATGCGACCATGCCGGCCCCTGCTAACGGCTCCATTGTCATCGGCGGCAGATTATTTTCTCGAGCTGGGGCGCTCATCAATAACCCACAACCTTCTCCGCGATAGCACGGATAACGCTTACCAAACTGATGATATAAAGCGGCACAGATAATCGCCGTCAAATTACCCAGCACCACTGATGGTACGACCTGTGCAAAGAGCTGAGGTTGCGGCAACTGTAAAATTGCCGCATAGCCGAATGTCAGCGGAATCGCCCCCTCACCGAGGCCGCCGGCCATAATTGGAATCACTAAATAGAAAAAAGTATCATATGCGCTACGGCCAAACGCTAGACCCGTCAAAGTACCGACTAACGCTGCGGCAATCGAGCCTGCCGCCAATGGGATAAAAATTTTAGCGCAACCTTGAATCAACACCTGTCGATCCATACTCAGCAAGCTGCCAACAACAATGGCAGCGGTAAACAGGTAAAGAATCTGAGTTGCATGCCAAAACTCGCCAATCGAGCGAACTAAATCAGCGGGTATCCACTGATAATGTACTAAGCATGAGGGCAATAAGAGCGTCACAAGCACCGGCCCGCCAATGCACCTTAAGCCAGGCAGACGTGCGCCCAACTCTGAGCAGGTAAAACCAAGCACGGCAAGCGTGGCAAACATCACGGAAATTTCGCCAGGCAGCGTACCCCAAATTAAAAAAGCGCCTAAGCAAGCAAAAATGGCGCAATACAGAGGCAGTGGCACAATGCCGATACGAAACTGTAGCAGCTGCCGCCACCTAGCTGACCAAGCGCGTGACCGTAACGCATAAAAATAGCTTTTAGAGACCGGCAAACCTTTGTATAAAACAACTTTTGTCCGCCCGCGAAATAGCTTAGAACGCATTAGATATGCACGACACCTATGCGCCCAATGCATTTTGGATTGAGATTCCATAAACGCTCCCTTTTACGCCAATCATTACAGTTGAAAGGAGTGCAGGCAGCTTCTCTTTTTGATAACGACAGGCCGTATTATTTTATTTATATCGATTCAAGCAAACGGTATTCCGCTTCGCTTAAATTGAGATGCCGCTTAGTATGGCGAGGTTGTTTCAGGCCCATAAAAATATCTTTAGGAACCGCACCAAATAGTTTTTTGATGGCGTTCACACGCGCTTTCGCCAACGCCTGGGCTGTTGGCAAAAAATCAAGCCGCGTCAGCTGAATCAGAGCATCCTGCGTTAAATATTTTTGCCAATACACAGCGCGCTCAAAGATGCTGCGACATTTATGCTTGACTGCTTGCAACGCTTGATGGCCTTCGTGCGATGAAATCAAATCCCGATACTGCGCAGATTTGACAATCCGAGCATAGCCGTCGACTTCAACCAACAGTAACGCAATCATAAAACCGTATGGAGAAGCAAAACCAAGGCGAACCTTAGCAGGCTCCCGAGCTTGTAAGATCGAATAAGAAAGCCCTTTTTGCTTCAATCCGTCAAGTTTGCCTAGCATGCGCTTTTGTTCTGCGCTAATGAGCTTACGCACTTCGGCAATACGGTTCGAAACTTCAATCAAAGCCCAGTCGGCATAAGGATTATCATTACCTGATAACGACCAAAGGGCGCGCAACGCAGCGGCCACGCGCTTGCCCCCGGCGCTCGGAGAGCCTGATTCTCCAGGCCGAATTGCCAAACCGAGGAAAAGCCGCATCGCATGCACCGTATGCAACTCCATCGTATCTTCCACTTGAGCAGCAAGCTGCCCCAACGATTTAATTTTGCGCGCATCGCTAATGGGTACAAGTGCATCTGCACTTTGCCGCGCAGCATACGTTGCCTGCATGTGTTTCAGGCTTTGTTCGCGCTCACAAAAAAGCTCATAACGGGCAAAAAACGGATCGGCCGGATCAGGCATATCCGATTGTAGTAAGTGCCACACAATTTTACGCTCGGCCTCCAGATCATAATGGTCTGGAAAAGGCGAATCCGCCGAAGTCGCAAACGCATTAAGAGCAGAGCTCCACCGCCTGGGCCGTAATGGTACTTTAGTGACCATCACGATACTCCGTACGCGCCTGATGAGCCGCTGAACAACGCACTCTCCATTGAATAAACTCAACCATTAGCAGCACAAGCCACGCAACAATCTTAAGATAATAGGCAAACCATACAAGATAGAAAAAATACAGTCCATCCGAACGCATCCAAAAACGATTGAATTGCCGCTCAAAGTCGCCCATTTCGCTCAGTAATATATCTGTACGAGGCTTCCAGCTCATCACTTTCTCATTTTCACATTCAACGCAGCAAATAACGTGGTCAACGTGAACTGCGGAAATTCGCCATGGAGCGCAATGTAACGCTCGCGATTGTCTTGACGCTCTTGGCAAATTTTTTGCCAGATGCGGTAAATTTGATGAATTTGTTGCAACGGCAGATTAACCGCTTTAGCCGGCGGCACGACTGCCAACGCTTTGCGTAATCGGCCCACCTGTGCGCGCGTCACTTGGGGGAAGATACTTCTGAGCAACGCTAGGCTAGCTTGCGCTCGTACAAAATACTGGAGCGCCGCGTCCTCCCACTCCATCGACTCAATATGCTCGCACCGAAAATTCAATGTATGAGCATGAATTAACACGCGCACCGAATTCATTGCCAACAGTCGATTCATCAAGCCTTCAATATCCGGATCGCGCAAGATCTGCAAAGTAGCGCTGGAGAGCCCTTCCAGCTTGGCATGAGCTCTAATAGAGGTGATTAATTCAAGTAACGCAGACCGGCGCAGATCGTTTGAATTCAATTCAATCAACCGATCATCCAGGCGGCAACCTTGCGCCAAGCAGGGCAATGTATTTTTGGGTTGAATATTTTTATTTTCAGTTGAATTATCAGCGCTTACATTACCCTCTGACAATTGACTGACAGGATTTTGGGCATTCACGCATGAGGCAAGCTTGGCTTTAATGTCCTTAGCACTAAATTTACGCGCGAGCTGGCTCATACGCATTCCTGCCCGCAAAAAGCCTGCTGCACTGCGATTATTGGGTTATAAAATAGATGATAAGGCAAGAGGTCACATAAACTCCCTAGCCCGCTCCTGATCAAAACCGGTGAGCTAATCGTCGACATCGGCGCTTCCCTTGATTCGCTATAAATGGTTTAACACACTGACCTCCCGCACTATCGCCCCTCTTGGGAAATCCAACTCTTTCCTTTTTCACTTTATTTTCAGTGACTTAGGTTAAAAAATGGTTAAAGCAATCACTCTAAAACCATCTTTATGTATCAATATATGCCAGTTATTTTTGTTTAACAAGAAAAATTTGCAGTGACGCTACTTTTTCTGGCAGGTACATTGTATGACATGGACATACATGCACGAATCAAACAAAAGCGCCTAGAAAAAAAGTTTTCGCTAGAAGAGCTTGCCCAGAAAGTAGGAGTTAAAAGTTGGCAAGCCGTTCAGCATTGGGAACGGGCAGAAAATAAAGGCGGTACAGCGCCGCATAGAACCCGGCTGCCGGCTGTCGCTGAAGCGCTAGGGGTATCGCCAGAATGGCTGCAATTTGGGGACGAAGCTATTTCTGCCCGAAAACGGGCCAAGAAAGACAAACCACTCTTAGCGTTTGAACAAAAATTAATTAGTCATCATGAAAATCTAACGCTTACCGTACGTCAGTTGATCCAAAAATTGATCGATGCGGATAAAGTGGGAGCCTTGCCAAATAACGTAGTGGCCGCACTTGATAGCGTTTTAGGCGTATATCTGGAACTGCGTCAAGCATTTCAGAATAAAAAATCGCAAAAAACCAGCGCGCCCTAACCAACCTGTGCTTTGCCATGAAAACTAAAATCATCCCCGTCACGCCTTTTAAGCAAAACTGCACTCTACTCATCTGTGAGGCGAGCAATCGCGCAGCAGCAGTAGACCCTGGTGGAGATTTAGAGCGTATCGAGGAGCAAATCGATAAAGAAGGCGCCACTTTAGAGAAAGTGTTTCTAACGCATGGCCATCTTGATCATTGCGGCGGCGCACAAGCACTGGCGCGCAAATATCATGTCCCCATTGAGGGGCCTCAGAAAGAAGAACGTTTTTGGCTAGATTTATTGCCAGAGCAAAGCGTACGCTTTGGCTTTCCAGCCGCCAGCGTATTTGAACCTGACCGCTGGCTAGAAAACGAAGATCGTGTGTATTTCGGGGAAGAAATGCTAGAGGTCTATCATTGCCCAGGCCACACACCGGGGCATATTATCTTTTTTAGCCGAGCGCATCGCTTGGCCATGGTAGGCGATGTATTGTTTGCTCACTCCATCGGCCGCACCGATTTTCCTCGCGGCAATCATGCCGAGTTGATTCATTCTATTCGGAGCCGCTTATGGCCTCTTGGAGACGATGTGACTTTTATTCCTGGGCATGGCCGCACCTCTACTTTTGGGCAAGAGCGCAAAACCAATCCACACGTTGCAGATAGGTTCATTTCATAAGCCTAACGCTTGAATTAAGGTATTAGGCAAGTGATAGGCATATTCTAAGGCAGAGGGCCCAGCAGGGATCGGCACTTATAGCGTCCCTCCCAGACCTGACTTGCTCTGACTCGCCAACCCGGCCGCCCCTCTATACGAATGATATAGATCTAGCCGACGCGAGCTTGAAGGTCTTAAGCCAGCGCTTCAAATTCTTGATGTCTTCGAACGCAACAAGATCACGCTCAAGAACTCGGATGTTTTGCCGGAAATTTTTGATTTCAATAGCAAGATTTCGTAAAGCAATATCTGGAGACAGTTCCTCAAAAGACCTTATTCCATAAGTATGCCGAAATGTGGCTTCGACATGCAGGATTTCTTGATCCAGTTCGCGAACTTGCTCTTTCAAGACCCTGTTGTAGTGTTTCAGCCGGTTTTCGCTGATGCCGTTGATCGAATGCTGATCAATATGCTCCAGTTCCAGTTGCAACTCCAACAACTGTAATAGGTTGTTCTTGGTATAAGCGGCATTGACGCGTTGCATCAGCTTGGTTTTCCGATCACGTTCTTGCGGATCAGCTTCGCGATCGGGGTGCAGGGCACTGGCTAGTTTGCGATAGACCTCACGGATCGAAAGGCTAATCTGCGCCTGCTCTTCGTGTGCGCGAGCTTCTGCCGCAAGTTGTTTGGGTGATTTTTTTCTTGCCGCCCGGCGTGCTTCCCGCGCTGTAGCCTCGGCTTCTGCTTGCACTTGTTGTTGCTCGATATGCGCTTGAGCGTGTTGCAATAAATCTTCAGGGGAGCTTATGTCCTCATCGCCTAGATCGACACCGAGCATCGCCTCCAACATCGACTTCATATCGTCGACTTCGGTGGCAGTTTCGCTGTCGTAGTCAATCGGGTTGTATTTGTTGTAAATGGTTTTCAAACTCTCCTCTTCGTCGATCAGATCACGCGCCCAATCGACAATGACGGCTGCGGTCTTACGACGTTCTGCTTGGGTGAGCCCCTTTTGGCCATAAGCCCGATCGAGGCAATGTACCATCTGGATTTGCAAAGCGGTCGAGGCCTGTTCAAGAGGCAAGAGATCGTTGACGTATTGTTGTTGGAATGCGGATGCCACGGTTTCCCAAGCGCCAAGCCGCTTGCGTCGCTTATCAATCTGTTTGATCAGAGAGTTGAACGCTTTTTGTTCTTTCGACAGTGCAAGGTTGTTTTGATCAGATGAAATACTGACAGACCAATTGTTTGTTCTGGTCATAGGTTGATTTTTTACTGAAAGCAGGAGAAAAATAATAATTGTACATATTTTAACTTGAGATACAAGTTTTAGCCTCATTTTTCAGCGGCTGCATCACGGGCTGCATATTCCCGCCGAAGTATTGATTGAAAGCCCTGCTGCCCCCGAATGTGGTTCGGCAAAACTAGAAGCCCCTAAAAGAGATAAGGGTTTCGGGCTATACCTTTCTATTGATTACGGAGCGGATTCTCGGCTAACCCTTTGATTTTTGTATATTTAACGGAACCTGCTAAGCCGTTGGCCACAGCTTCGGGCCTGCGTGGCTTGCCCTATCCTATGAGGCATACAACTACGTAGCCTCATAGCATTTTTTCTCTAGTGAGAGAGCACATTTCAGGGCAAATTTCGCCGCATCGGAGCCTTGCGCCAGCTTAAATTTCTTTCTTTTCTTAAATATTCATTGGCTCGCTTCAAAGCAATCTTGCCACGGTCAAAAGTATTGCCCAACGGCTTCCCAAGCTCAGTAGATTTCGAAACGATTCTTGAAAACATATTACCTCCTTACTTCTTTAATACTCCCTTCTTTAATACTCCCTTATTACTCTTTCACTATAGAATATTTTTTTAAATCTATTGCTCTAATCTCCGCTATCACGGTGAACTGGTGCCGACGGCCTCCTAATATCGCTACAATGATTCTCACCCAAACACCCCCATTCGCGTCGCACTACGCACCACATTGTGGGAAGGGGCATAAATGTGGGGGAAATGATGTCGGCGCGAATAACGTTAACATCACACAATGTTCGTTGATCGTCTACGCGATCCAAAAGCGGACTGGTGCCGGGGACCGGCACCCAATAACCATTAAAAATAATAGAATTTCTGTAATTTGGCGTAAAAATGGCGTAATTCATACTAAAATTTCCTTCCAAAATGATACAAGAATTTCTATCGTGACGTGAAGCGTTGAACCAGTTGTCTGAAGTTGGGAGAGCGACTCACAGATGAGGCTCCCTTGCCTATCTCTTATTTAAAGGGAAGAGTATGAACAAAGTAGAACAAGATGAAGCCATCGGGAAGAATTATGCGGGCCGCACCACCAAAATCCATTTGGCAGTCTATTCTATTGGAAAACCAATTGAATTTAGTATTACAGGTGGCCAGATTAATGACTGCACGGCGGCACCTGATCTGATCGGCACGTTACCGAAATGAGAGTTTGGTTGCTATGGCTTGCGCTTTCTTATGGTTGCCTATGTGCAATGTCAACTCGTCCTAACGAGAGTGAGGAGTGCAAGCGCGGCAATGCGATCGGTGTACACCCTAAACTCAAGGCGAACGAACCCTATTATCACTATGCCCAGGAAGCGGATCGTATCACCGACGAAATTATGCGCTCAGATGCGATTGATGGAGCATTCCGTTTGAGCTCTATCCATGCAGTTACTCCGCCAATTACCAGAGTGCAGCGGCCAGGGGCGGAAGATATGGATGTCCAATCAGAAGAAGATGAAAAGAAAGGCCCATGGAAAAGCGGAAAGCGAGACTGTGGAGAAGGCTGCAAGCGCCCTAATCGAGAAAATATTGACTTCCCCAATACGCATGTCAGCCGTATCACGATAAATCTCAGCACGGCGAAAATGTCGCTGACATGGAATAACCCGCGCAACTTGCTTTTACCTACCCGCACCTACAAAATTTCTGCGGGAGCTGGTCGCTGTTGCAATGACTGCGATGACGAGACTGTCAATAATACCGTAGATACATTATGCACTCCCAGGGGTAAATTCATTGTGCACGGTAAGGCTGCTGTGCTAAATGATTATAGCTGGGCTAAGAATCCGATCTATTTCGGCGGCAGAAACATTGCTATACATTCTGGTCCCCTACCAGATTATCCAGCATCACACGGTTGTATACGTACTGAGGAAGAGGGATCAGCGATTGCCCACGACAACTCACTATATTCTGCTAAATATGCTGCTAATCCTGCACTCGAGCTAGAGGAGCGCCGTACTCAAGTTATCGTAGAGGGTAATTGGAAAAGCTCGCACTGCTACCTCCAGGGGAAAAAGGAGGAACTGCCCGTGCTCAGGAAGGAAATATGCGAGCTAAAATAACCTGAATTCGGGATAAGGAAATGCAGAGGTAAGGGAAGAAATTTTTCTAGAAAATGAAGCGGGCACTGAGTATTTCGAAGAGAATATAAGTTTTGCGAACAGAAACCTCTAAGAAAAAACGGAGCGCCCGTGGATAATCTTACAGAACTTTATTGCTTGATGGATGATTTTTGCAAAGAATTTGAGCCGGAGCTCAACAAAAAGTTGTTATCTAGCGGAAAACGCAAACGCTTGCGTGCTACAAGCCTATCTTTAGCAGAACTGATGACGCTAGTCGTGCTTTTTCATCAAATTTGCTATCGGCAATTCAAGTCATTCTACAGCAATCATGTTTGCCAGCATCTGCGTGAAGCCTTTCCGAATCTGCCTTCGTATAATCGCTGTATTGAACTGCTACCACGCTGTAACCTTGCTTTGGGTGCGTATTTCAGCGATCGTGACCGCCTGTTTCAGATTTATCGTGACCGATAAATTGAGGCAAGTGAAGGTGTTGAGATTGTACATAAATCGGTCACGATGAGTGTCAAATTCGAATTAAAAAATCTACTTTTGTGCTCAATCACAGACCTCATAGTTTGCTTTTTAACATCAAGAATGCGTTACGCAGTAACGGAGATAGGTTGAGAGTCAGAATTGAGTGAGGGTGTAAAAAGCTCTGATTTGAGGCGCAGTCGTCCGCCGTAATAGTCACGCACACGACTTTTTGCGATATCGTAGTCTGCCTCCTCTCGGATGATTCTGGCGGTTATATCTATCTCAGCCTGAAGCAGCAGCTTCTCAATGATCATTCGTTGCGTTACGCCGTAACATTTAGCCAATAGCTCGAGCGTCCATTTAGAATCAGGCTCGATAATGATGTTTAGCCGCTTGGCTAGGCCCTCACGGAGGTGGCGATCTCGATATGTTCGTTGACGTTGAGCATTGTTATTGACTGTCATTTTTTGACCCTAGTATGTTACGCAGTAGTAATAAGAATAAATTTAGGCGCACAGAAACGGTCGCCCTAAAGAGGATGCGATTAGCGCCATGGCTAAGGTGAAGGCTGTAGGTCAGATCGTTGTGACTGTGCCGCGTACTCGGTACGAACTTCCTGTTTGCGCAACGATTCACCTTTGAGTTTAAGCTTATGGCTTTGATGCACAATGCGATCGAGGATGGCATCGGCGAGAGTCGGATCGTTCAAATATTCATGCCAATGCTCTATCGGTAGCTGACTGGTAATCAGGGTTGAGCGCGAGGCGACCCGGTCATCAATAATTTCTAACAGATCGGCGCGTTGGTCTTGAGTGAGTTGATGTAAGCCCCAATCGTCCAATATGAGCAAATCGGTTTTAGCGATAGCTTGCAGTTTGCGAGTGAAACTACCGTCGCCATGAGCAATACGCAGCTCTTCAAATAACCGGGGTATGCGCACATACAGCACCGAGAAGCCACAGCGACAAGCCTGCTGCCCCAATGCACAAGCCAGCCAGGTCTTGCCGACGCCAGTGGGACCGGTGAGTAGGATGCTTTGTGCGCGCCGGATCCAATCACAGGATGCGAAGCTGGCGATTTGCCGCTTGTCCAAGCCTCGCCCAGTACGGTAGTCGATATCCTCCAAGCAAGCTGAGGACACTTTCAGGCGTGCTTGCTTTAGTAAGCGTGCGATGCGACGGTTGTCACGGTGCGAGCATTCGCGGTCAACCAACATGCCGAAACGTTCTTCAAACGATAGATCATCGGTAGCGCGTTGATCAAACTGCTCGCTCAATGCGATGGCCATGCCATCGAGCTTGAGAGTCTTAAGTTGGTTGAGGGTGTACTGATTCAACATAGATTTCCTTTTAGGTGAGTGATGAGATTAGTGGTAGTACCCCGGTCCACGCACGTTGTCATGCGTGGTGAAGCGAAGTTCGGTTTGGGCGGCGGGTGTCGCCGGTGGGGATGGCTCGATACGGTCCAGGCCTGATTTCAGGATATTGGAGACGCTTTTATAGGTCATTGCATCTAAGGCGGCGGCGCGTGTACACGCCGCTTCCAAGCGCTCTTTGCCGAAGGTGCGCAACAAATGCATCAAGCCTAAACAGGAGCGATAGCCCATTTCAGGATGAGGCTTAGATTCCAGCAGATGTTGCACGATTTGGTGTGTGGCCTCTCCGATCGATTCGCCCCAATTTAATAATCGTCCGGGTGACCATTGCCGGTGAGCTTGGTGTGATTTGGGCATGTGCTCGACCAAGGTCGTGTGATGGCCGTTCACGCAGGGTATTAGGTGACTTGCTACGTTGGGGTGGGAGGCCGCCCTCTTGCCTTGATGGAAGCATTCAATGGTGCCAACCGTGATGCGCACCTCAACCTCACGCCCCACCCATTGGTGAGGCACGCTGTAATAATGACGATCGACGTCGATGTGGTAATCAATTGACACCCGCGCCTTCTTCCAACGCGCCAGTTCAAACGGTTGTGCTGGCAGTGGCCGCAGCGCTGGACGGTCAATGGTCTCGAACGCTTGGATGCGATTGCCAGGCAATTTCTTGAATGGCCGGGCGTTGAGGTCGATCAGCAGAGTCGCGATAGCGCGGTTCAATTCAGACAAGCTGAAGAAACGCAGGTTACGCAAGCGTGCGAGAATCCAGCGTTCAGCGATTTGCACACCGACTTCCACTTTGCCTTTGTCCTGCGGCTTATAAGGCCGTGCAGGCAGTACTGCGCAGCTGTAATGGGCAGCGAACTCAGCATACAGACGCCCCACCTGAGGTTCATACCGATCAGGGTTAGCAATTAAGGCGCGAGCATTGTCACAAACGATGACTTCGGGGCTGCCCCCGATATAGGCGAGCGCCTGGGTGTGCGCCTCGATCCAGTCTGCCGAGGTCTGGCCAGCAGTCGCTATCGCAAATGTATAGTTAGAAGCGCCTAGTACCGCTACAAACAGTTGGGCTTGACGGGTTTCACCGGTATGCGGGTTGGCCACGGCAATGGTCTGGCCAGCATAGTCGACAAACAACTTCTCGCCCGCTCGATGAATCTGGCGCATCGAGCGCTTGAGTGTCTTGGCCCAGGCGCGGTAATGTACGCACACGCTTGTGTAGCTATAGGGCCGACCAGGACATTGCGCGCAATACTCCTCCCACAGCAACTGCAGCGTGACGCCTTTGCGTTTGAGTTCTTGATGGAGCCAGGCATAATCCGGTGGCATGAACTGAGACGCGCGCACCACAGGTGTCTCAGATTTGGGCTTCAGTCTGGATGACAGTGCCGTTTCGTCTAGCGTTTGCGCCTCTTCCCAGGCTAAACCCGCTTGGCTAGCAAGCTTAATGTACTTGGCGACAACGCCTTTAGAGAGCGACAGGGCCCTGGAAATGGCTTCAAGCGATAAGCAGCACTCAGACCGCAATCGTAATATTTCTTTGATTTTGCGCATGGTAATTCGTCGACTTGGCATCGCATACCTAAAAAGCGCATCACGATACCGGGTTGTTCAAATTACCTTCACTTGCCTACAGACTTATCAAATCGCCGATCATTTCTAGCTTTCCGATTTCAAAAATTTTACCCAAAATCGGTCACGACAATTCTGTAATCAGCGGTCACGATAAATCTATAATGACCGGTCACGGTGCTGAAATAGGCGGTCACGATGGTCTGAAATACGCACTTTGGCCGCTCTGTTTGAAACCCTCAAAGGGCAATGTTCAGGGATTTCTATTGCAGACTCTACGCCTATTGCAGTGTGCGACAATCTGCGTATTAGTCGCCACCGTGTATTTGACGGCATGGCAGCGCGTGGTAAGAGTTCCACAGGATGGTTCTTTGGCTTCAAGCTGCATGCAATCATTAATCACCAGGGTGAACTGCTGAGTATTCGACTCACGCCGGGTAATGTCGATGATCGTAAGCCTTTGCCTGAACTAGCGCACTCACTGTTCGGCACACTTTATGCGGATAAAGGATATCTTTCAAAAAAACTCTCGCAGACCTTAAAAGAATTCGGCATTGATCTGATTACCAAGGTTCGACGCAATATGAAGCGCGTTACCTTGTCTGCTTTCGATCAAGCTTTATTGTGCCGCCGTTCAATTATCGAAACCGTCTTTGATGAACTGAAAAATCTTTGCCAGATTGAGCATACTCGACATCGCTCTCCTATTAATTTTGCCGTCAACTTACTCAGCGGCATCATCGCTTACTGCCTTATGCCAAATAAGCCTAAACTCCCTTTGGGACCTTGCCAGAATGCGTTGGCTTAACCCGAATTGAGGTTAAAATAGAAAGGCGGAGGATGCAAGTTCTCGAGCCACCGATAACTTTATTTCTCTTCGATCGGAACGCGCGTTGGATTAATTTTGCGCTTAAGTGCTCAGCCTCCTTTAAATTTCTTGCGCGTCCAAAATTTGATTGCCGCCAGCCCCAGTGGGACGCCTTGCGTGGTCACGACCAGACTTGAATGCATCAAAATTCCACAAGCCGTGTGCATTAGGCATCGTCCTGTTTTGTCCTTGCGCCCAGCAATCTTGTGCGTTAAGCCAATCGACTCAGGCCGCTCACGTTTGTATGAAAATTCCGTTGTATCTTGCAATATCAACATGGGACCTTTCGATACACCAAACCGCTTTCGGGTCGCTTCAAAATGTCCGCTCAGGATTTCTTGCTCGCTCACCTTGGGATTGCTAAAAAATCGATAGGCTGCTTTTGTGCTGCACCAGTCCTGAACGGCCGTGGGTATACTCTGCCCCATGGAGGACCATAAGCGTTCCAGCACAAGCTTAAATCTCTTGCCAAGGCGTTCATCACGGAACCTGCTCTGGCAAATTTCTTCTTCAGGCCATGCATGCGCTTGACACGTTACTCCCGATCTATCTTCAGCTCGCTCTTTCTTTAACATCGCTATGCCTCATCTTCTGTTCGAGCAGCGACGTTAACAGAACTGGATTCTTGTTAAGTAAGCACTCCACGATCCCCAGACTTGGCGCTTGGGAGAGAAGAAGGCATACTGAATTCCTCTAGATAAAACAGAAGCGATGGAGCAGAGTTAAGGATGGGAGCGGAATTTTGTCCAGAGCAGCATGTGGGAGTAGCCAAATTAGATAGGGATAAGGGACCGCTAACTGATATTGGTCAGGGGGTTAAAATTCCATGGCAACAGCGCCTCGACATCCTCGACAGTCTTTGCTGCTGGCAACTCATGCAGGACATAGCGCAGCCAGAGATAGGGTTCCAGGCCATTGGCCTTGGCCGTTTCGACCAGCGAATAGATGACGGCACTAGCATGGGCACCCGCTGTCGTATTACTGAACAGCCAGGCCTTGCGACCTACCACGAACGGGCGGATCGCATTCTCACAGCGGTTGTTATCGATCGGCAGATCGCCGCGCTCGGTATAGCGCTTGAGCATGCTCCAGTTATCGTGCATATACTTCAGTGCTCCACCAAGAGCGCTTTTCGGCGTAACGCCAGGCCGCAACTTTTCCATCCAAGCGTACAGTTTATCCAGGATCGGTATGCTCAGCTTCTTGCGCGCCTTCAGGCGTGCTTCGTCGTCGGCGTCTTTATGATCACGTTCGATGCGGTATAACTGTCTTATCATCTTGATAGCCTCGTCGGCATGCCCACTCTTGCCTTTGGGCTGAACATTGACCGCCTCGATGTAGCGCCGTCTCACGTGTGCCCAGCACATGAGATGCTCGATGCCCTCGATCTCAGTTAATTTGTTATATGCATCATATCCGTCGGTCATCAGATAACCGCGATAGTCGTGCAATAAGCGCACGGGCACCTCCCTGCCACGGCTAGGATCATAGTCGTAAATGACAACCGGTTTGCCTGGCGGTCCGCCGGTTTGTACCCACATATACGAATTGGAGGTAGGCGTTTTGTTCGGCTCTTTAAGCACTTGCACCACCGTTTCATCGATATGCAGCACAGAGCTCTCAAGCAAGGTGTCGCGTATCAGATTGTGCAAGGGCTGCAACACAGAACCACAGCTGATTACCCAGCGCGCCAATGTCTGGGTGGGCACGGACATGCCGTGGCGATCCAGTACCTTGGCGAAACGGGTGAGAGGCAAGCCATCGACGAACTTAACCGTCAACAGCATGGCCAGGAAGTTGGCGCTCGCGTTACTCTTAGGCAGAGGCTGCGGCGGCAATGGTGCTGTGACTGGAGCATGAACACTGCTGGGGCAGCCATAGCGCATACGAATGTGGCGTAGTACACGTATCTGCATGGGCACGATGTCGAGTTGCTCGCTCACATCCTGTCCGATGACCACCATCGGTGTCCCACAGGCACAGGTGCGTTCGGCTTCGGGAACATCGTACACGATCTCAACTCGTTTCAACTCTGCTGGTAATGGGCTCCGCTTGCCGCGCGCAGGTTTCTCTTGGCCTTCCGACTTGGGGGCCAGTGGTGCGATATCCTCTACCTCGGTTGTGGCTTCGGCCAATACTTCCGCTTCATCGAACAAACGGCCCTGGCCACTCATCTGCTCTGAACTCGGGCCAAACTGGCGCCGCCGCGCCAGTATAATTTGTTCGATCAGGCGCCTAATCTCATCGCGTGCTTGGCTGATCTCATTGTGTGCTTGGCTAATCTCGTTGTGTGCCTGACTGATCTCGTCGCGTGCCTGACTGATCACATTGCGTGCTGCCATCTGGGACGCCTCATACGCTTGCTGTTGCGTATGCAACAGCGCTGTGAGCGCAGCCACATCGGTTGACAAAACGGCCGGTAGCGTGACCTCTGGCAGAGCGAAGTCTATGGGTAAAATGAATTCTTTTTCGGCACTTTCAAACATGCCATATTTTATCAAATCTCTCTATGAAACAGTATTAAAATACAGTGTTTTATGCGGTTTGTTTCTCCATAAATCAAACCCTTCCAGAAGCCATTCAAATTCCTGTAAGCTCAACGTCTGCGTGGCCTCTTGGGCACCCTTAGGCCAGGCAAATTTCTCCGATTCAAGGCGCTTGAGCCACAGGCAAAAACCATTGCGATGCCAGTACAATACCTTGAGCTTATTGCGCTGGCGATTGATAAAAACATACAGTGCACTGCCGAACGGGTTTAGTCCCAATTCTTGCTCGACCAGCGCACTCAAGCCGTTGATCGCTTTCCTAAAATCAACTGGCTCCTGGCACAAGTAAACCTGCTCAATCTCACAGCCCGGATGCATCAGTGCTCTCCTTGCGCCGCACGACCAAGGGCCACCAGCCATTCTGGCGACGGCAGGTCAGATAGCTCTAGCCGCATTCCTGAGGGCAATACTAAGCTGCAACCGCAAGCGCGTGGCTCGTCAACCGCCTCCCTCACCCGCAGCGCTACAAATTTGCTTGCCTGCCTCGATTCGACACTTTCATCTGTCGCCTTTAATTTGTTCTGCCAATAATATAGGCCTTTCACAGATACACCATGCCGCTTCGCATAGCTACTCAATGAGCTACCTTTGTGTTTGGCTGCCTCCAAATGGGCTGACCAAAATTTTTCTCCCAATCTCATCTTTGTTCTATTGCTCCATCTGAATTTAGATGTGAGAAAGTATGAGGACTCCAACTTCAAGCCACAAGTCTGGGGTTCATGGCGTTCTTACCCTCAAGTGGCCTGAAAAAAGCCGAATGACGGGTGCTGTGGGATCAACGCTTGAGTGAAGTAACGCTCTAGCAACCTGAAAAACGTCTACCTAAGCTATTTGGGTGTGGTGTTGATTTAGGAGAGCGTTTCATTCTGGGGGCTAACGGCCGAGCCCGTGGAAACGAGCGCTTTGGCATTGTCGAACAGCCGTCAGAAAAGCCGGACCACACTCGACAATCAAAAAAAATCAGTTGATTACGTCAGCCCCCAGTTTGGATCACTCTCCATCGTCACAGAAGATTGAAGCGAGATGGATATCCTGGGTATTTCTGGCGCTTTTTAAATAGGCGTTGGCGAGGTCAAGTGCTTGCTCCGCAGAGAGCGCACTCCGTGGTGACGATAAGATGCTACCCAACATATTGTTCCCTTATTATTGTCTGCTAGAGCCAAGGGAGCCGGAAGAAATTGAACCGGATAACTGTCAGATCAGAACCAATACAAATTAAGCGTTAGCTACGAGATCCAAAGTTTTACCGCTTAATGACGCTTTGAATTTAATCCCGCAGCTAACGCTTATTGCTGATTTGTTGCTCTCACTTAAGCAAAACGATTCGCTTCTCCCACAGCTCCGCGCTGCTGTAAGAGCTGTTTATTCATCTGACTTAAGCCTCTCGCATCTTGAATATTGGCGTCTGTCAAAGTCAGTTTGACACGCATCGAACTCCAAGAAAGGCTTGCTTGATAGCGTCCCTCTTTTTCGCTGACCTGCCAGACACGGACTACTTCGCGGTTACTAGTGGTTGACAAATGGACGCTATCGGCCATCTCTTTCCAAGCAAGCCCATGAATTGGTCCATCAAAACCTCGCAACACCGTTAGACATTGACCCAAGCTCGCGTTCCATAGCCGTACCGTCTGGTCATCACTACTCGAGACGATCTGCTGACCACTTGATGTATATACCACCTTCTTAACCCAGCCGGTATGCCCTTCCAAGATGTGAACGGCCTTCCCACTGCGCACGTCCCACAGTCGTACCGTATGGTCATCACTGCCGGAGGCAATCTGATAACCACCAGGCGAATACGTCACGCCACGAACCGGTTTGGTATGTCCTTGTAAAGAGTGGATGGCCTCCCCACTGTCCGCATCCCACAACCGTACCGTCTTGTCTAAACTGCCCGAGGCAATCTGTTGACCGCTAGGCGAATACGCTACGCTAGTAACATTGTTGATATGCCCTTTTAAGATTTGCTCAACCTTCCCACTACCCACATTCCACAAACGAACCGTCTTATCCCCGCTACCCGAAGCGAGCTGCTGGCC
Organism: Mycoavidus sp. HKI; assembly: GCF_020023735.2. Taxonomy (NCBI): domain Bacteria; kingdom Pseudomonadati; phylum Pseudomonadota; class Betaproteobacteria; order Burkholderiales; family Burkholderiaceae; genus Mycoavidus; species Mycoavidus sp. HKI. Next base: position 808,190 of record NZ_CP076444.2, on the reverse strand, counting down.
GCTGGGCGAATACACTACGCTAGTAACCATGCCGACATGCCCTTTTAAGCATTGATCGACCTCCCCGCTGTCCACATTCCACAAGCGAACCGTCGCGTCCGCGCTGCCCGAAGCGATCTGCTGGCCGCTGGGCGAATACACTACACTAGCAAGAACGCTAAAATGCCCTTTTAAGATGTAATTAGTCTGCCCACTGTGCGCGTCCCACAAACGTATCGTCGTGTCCTGACTGCCCGAGGCGATCTGATGACCGCTCGGCGAATACGCTACACTTGTAACAGCCATGACACGCCCTTCTGAGGTGTGACTGGTCTCCCCACTGTACGCATCCCACAGCCGCACCGTCTTGTCGCCACTAGCAGAGACGATCTGACGACCGTTCGATAAATACGCCACGCTCGAAACAAAGCCGGTATGCTCTCTGATGGTCTGGCTCTTCCCGCTGTCCACATCCCACAACCGCACTGTTTTGTCAGCACCGCCCGAGACGATCTGACGACCATTGGGTGAATACGCTACGCTTAAAACCCTGCCGTCATGCCTTAGTAAGACGCGTTGGAGTTCTCCGCTATGCCTGTCCCACAGTCGCACGCTACCGTCATCACTGCCCGAAGCAATCTGCCGACCGCTGGGTGAATACACCACGCTAGTCACTTCCCCGACATACTCTTCTTCGTCTATTAAAGTATGTTCAAGTTCTTCGCTGCGCGCGTCCCATAATTGCACGTCCCCGCCCGCACTGCCGGTGGCAATCTGATAACCATCGGACGAATACGCTACGCTAATCACTTTGCCAGCTTCCAGGTATAAGGTATCGCTGAGTTCTCCGCTGTGCGCGTCCCATACTTGCACACCCCAGTTACTGCCGCCTGCCGCAATCTGATGGCCGTCGGGCGAATACACCACGCTCAAAACGTCGTCCTCATGCTCTGTTAAGGTATGGCTGAGTTTTCCGCTATATGCATCCCACAAACGCACCGTTTGGTCATCACCGCCGGAGGCGATCTGATGACCACTAGGCGAATACGCTAAGCTCAAAACATTGCCGGTATGTCCTTGTAAGGTGCAGATTTTCTCCCAGCTCGAGGTGTTATAGATGTTAATCGTGCCGTTTTTAAGACCCACTGCACACGCCTTACCATCGGGAGAACACGCGCAGGAATTGACTTCGCTTTCTTCTTGAAGATAGGGTCCTTCACCAAACCGTACCCCTTCCATCTTGGCCCCACTTAAATCCACCTGACGCAGCCAACTTCCACTTAGATTGGCTCCCCTCAAATCCGAGCTTTGTAATTGGGCCGAATCAAATATCCCATAACTTAAATCCGCGCCTGGCACGCGGATTCCTTTAAGGTCTTTATGACTCAAGGACACACCGGCTTTCACCAACAACGTCAGCGCGTTAGCTGCAATAGCCTGCACCTCTTCTGTTTTGGATCGTTCTACCCAGTTCAATAACTTCTCTTTTAACTGCGCATCTTGGTGGACTTGCTCTCTTAAAAACGTAAATATATTTGGATCATTAACAAGACATACTAATTCAAAAAGTCTGGCTTTTTCGACTACCTGCTCGAGCTGTTTTGCCTCTAATAGGTTTTGCAATTGACTCAACGCAAATTGCTTGAACCCTTCATCTGAGCGAATTAAATCCCGCTGATATTCAGTTCGAATCCACTCTTTAATTAAATGTAATTTCAGCGCAGGAGAATCGATGAGATCGCCGTCACGAGTCACTGTCGTTAAGGCTTTAAATAAAGCCTCTTGGCTTGAAAAATTCAGATGCTTTTCTACTTCTTCTCGCACTTCTTGCGGCAGCGAAAGAAAACTGGATTCGGGGGATTTTTGTGTTGCCGGATAACTCAGCTTGGGAAGGCTCGAAATAGAATTCAACATAGATATCTTGTTCAATAAAAAAATAAAACTCAATGATGAAGAAAGTGAAAATTAAATGAAAAGGCAGCAAAATTTCTTCTCACCGACTCGTAGGTTGGGGTTTGTTCCTCACCCCAACCTACGTGCTGAGTACTAGATCTTACTGCCTGGTGACTCTTAGACATTTTGGACACTTTGACTTTGACCACCGCAGCTTCTGAGGTACGTTTGCCAGCTAAAATCTCAGCTTCGACTTTAGCTGCCCATGCTTGCGCTTTCGTATCAAAAGTAGCAGACAAGCGCACATCTTTACGCGTTACCTCTGCCCGCCAGGATTATCCTCGTTTTCTGAGTGTAGCCATTTCCCACCTTGGCGTAAAAATGGCGTAACTTATAACATCAAATATGATTAAAGATGTCACAATAAATGCAATGACACGGCGAGAAAATCTAGCTTAAGCCAAGGATTTTTAAGGAAAAACTACAAAATGTTCGTTGATCGTCTGCGCGATCAAAAAGCGGACTGGTGCCGGGGACCGGACTCGAACCGGCAAGCCTTTAGGCGGCGGATTTTCTTCACACTACGTCTTTAAACGCCAGCGTTGCCGCTGTTTGTGCGCTGGACTATGCCTTCACCCTAGCGCTAATGCGCAGTAGGTGCCCTCCGTCTAGTCTCTACACCTTCTTTTTGCACCGGTACTGCCCGGCTACAAAAAGCTTGGCTCGGCGTTGCCTCGGCGCGTGGCACCAGGGGGTTCACCGAATTTGAAGGGTTCTACGCTGGCCGTTTCCAGCCAGGCACTCAAATTTTAAGTCCGCTATGTTTACCAAATTTCATCACCCCGGCAAGGAGTGAGTCGCGGATTTTACCATTGCTGCGATCGCTGTGTTCTAATAATTAGAAAAAATAATCCGCTTGACACACTTTAATTTCTCATTAGGTGCGGATAGCCGTCCACCGTCAGCGTAAAACCCTGCTCATCTGCGACTAGCTGTGCATTTGCACCCACCGGCAGCGTGACAAGTTTATCGCAGTGTCCAAACGGCAAACCTGTCACAATTGGGATGCCAATCACTGCGCGCATCTGCTCGACCATCGCCAACAAGTCATAGCCATTATCATGAGGAGCAAGCCGAATCCCACTAAAATCACCCAACACAAGCGCGCGCTGACGAGCCAGCACACCAGAAAAATGTAACTGATAAATCATTCGCTCCAACCGAAACGGATGTTCGTTGACATCTTCAATAAACAATATGCCGTTCTCTATTTGCGGTAGATAAGGCGTGCCAATCAACGACGCAATAATCGCTAGATTACCGCCCCATAGCGTACCGCTTACTGCAACCGACTGCGCCTGACGCACATTGCTATTTAAATGAATTTGCGGAAATTCAAGTGCTTGCCAAAAATGATGCAGAGTAAATTCATCTATTGTTTCAGCGCCAAAGTGACTGCATAAAGTCGGGCCGCCAAATGTCACTAACCCAGCCTGAGCCAGCAACGCCATCTGGATTGCCGTAAAATCACTATGCCCAACAAAGGCTGTCGGCCTACCCTTAAAGCGACGCCGCAACCCTGCATAATCCAGTCTAGGTAAAATCCGTGTAGCGCCATACCCCCCTCGTACCGCAAGCACAATATCCGGGCGCGCACACGCCGGGTCAATCAGTCGATTAAAATCAGCCGCCCGTTCATCATCTGTGCCGGCGAAGCGTTGGCAATGCCGCTGCGCCGCCTCTTCATTGTCAATTTGACAGCCATATACACGCAACCGCTCAAGTCCACGATCTACCATACTCGCCTCTAACGGATAGCCAGAGGGTGCGACCAACGTCAGATTATAATTTTTGCTCATGATTTTGATGGTCGCGCATCCCGTAATGCGCGGCGCTTATCCGCAAAAAAACCACTCAATAATTGCGCGCATTCCGTACTCCGTACGCCCCCGCTAATTTGCGTATGGTGATTTAGTTGCGGATTAGAAAATGCATTGAATACACTCCCACCTACCCCTGTTTTAGGATCGTATGCGCCAAACACCACGCGCGCAATGCGCGCATGCATCATGGCCCCCGCGCACATCAGACAAGGTTCAAGTGTGACATAGAGTTCACACCCAGGTAATCGGTAATTACTAAGTATATGGGCTGCTGTGCGTAGCGCATTCATCTCAGCATGGGCAGATGGATCATGTTTGCTGATAGGTTGATTAAACCCTGTCGCAATCACTTGGTTATCTCGTACCACCACCGCTCCCACTGGCACTTCACCTGCGGCTTGCGCTTCGCGTGCCGCGGCTAGAGCCAGCGCCATAAAATGCGTATCTCGTTCGGTGTCAGGCACCCTCATCGCAAGCTCCTGCGTTACAGTCTCTTTCTCTGTATGTCATCGAAAGCAGTAATGATACCAGCCAAGGCGGCGGCCTTGATTGCAAAAACTAAGGTACCACGTACCCTAGAAGAAATAGAAAACCTAAAATTCTCCCGGCAAATAAGCGCCGTTGCTAAAATTTAGTCAATCCGAGCATAGCCTTGTCCCGCCTGACTTTGAGAAAGATATGAGACACTTTTCAACGTAGTTATGCACAGTATCTGTGGATATCTCTGGGCTATCTTGCCTTTTATAAGGACACATCTTATGTTCCCAAAGGGAGGTATAAGGCCATCAGCCTCTACGAGACAAGTCCTAGTAGGATAAGGGCAACCGTAATAGTGAGCGCTCCTCCCAGGCGAGTTGCCATCTGCGCAAAAGGCATTAACTGTAGTCGATGGGCAGAAGTGAGTATCGCAACATCACCAATACCGCCCATCCCGCTATGGCAGGCATTAATGATTGCGCTTTCGATCGGATATAAACCTACCCATTTGCCCACAAAAAAGCCCACCGTAGTAAGGGTTAAAACGGTTACTACAATAGTAATGATGTTGGCTACAGTGAAAGCGGCCATTAAGTCACTCCAAGAGGTGATGGTAATGCCGATAGCAAAGAGTAAAGGGTAGGTGACCGCTGTCGAGAAAAAATGATAGATAGTGCGAGCGCCATTTTCTAATTTGGGCGAAATCGCATCAGTAAGCTTAGCAAATACAGTAAAAAATAGCATTGCCACAGGAGCAGGCAAGCCAATCAGTTTCTGTACGAGTACTCCAAGCATATATAAACAAATTGCCACCATACCAGCGGCAGCAATATGCTCAACCGTGACTGAGGAAGCATCGGTAGGTTTTGCGAGTGCATCATCGTCAGCGGCATATAAACGACCCTGTCCACTATAGCGGACATGGCACTTCCCGAATTGATTAAGCAAGCTCGCGCAAATAATCGCCACCAAATTGCCAAGCACAATAGTTGGTACGATTTGAGCGAATAGTTGGTTTTGCGGTAAGTTGAGAATGTCGGCATAGCTAAGGGTAAGAGGAATGGCCCCTTCGCCGATACCTCCCGCCATAATGGGGATGATGATATAGAAAAAAGTATGGTGGGCGCCCAAGCCCAAAGCGATACCGGTAAGTGTACCAACAATAGTTGCGAGTACAGAGCCTGCAGCAAGAGGGATGAAAATCTTTACGATGCCTGTAATAAGCGTCTGACGGTCCATACTAAGGATACTGCCAACGATCACACACGCAATAAAGAGATACAAAATCTTTGTCAATTGCCAAAAATCGTTAATGGATTGAACTAATTCATTAGGTAAGAGTGTGTAATGAACCAAGCAGGCGGGGAGAAAAATTGTCACGATAACAGACCCACCAATCTGGCGTAGACCTGGAATACGCTCTCCTAACTCGGCACAGGTAAAGCCGAATACAGCAAGTAGCGCAAACATAATTGAGATATCGCCAGAGACTTTTTCAAAAGCCAGAAGAAAGCCCAGGCAAACGAGCGCAAAACAATACACTGGTAGCGGGATAACGCCGATGCGTTTATCCATCAACTGCCACCAGCGAACAACCACTAATTTTGAATCAAATGTGGATAATAAGGACAACGCCGCAGCGTCTATAAGCGATGAATCCTGTTGCATTTAAATGCCTCCATTAGCATTTTTACCTTTATTCCAGTCAGGAGAATATTTAGATATGTAAAACTTCCCTTCTCATCGCGCACGATCATGGAACAATTCGAAGGCACCGATAATAATGTCAAGTCTCTAACGCTGGATTATTGACTTGTTGTAAGGCTATTTGAACAACCGTGGCGGACTATGATGGTGCTTATTGAGCAGCACCAAATAAAATATTCGTGCTTTCCCGTTTGTAAATCTAAGCCTATTATTGTAATAAAGTGAGTAATACTTAAAGAGCGAGTGGCGTGGTAAATGGTATAAGAAATCAATCAACGGCGATTGCGTTACTTTTACGAAGTCTGCGCACGCGGAAAAATTCGGGCAGCAGCGGATAATTTGAATACGGATTCGTCGGTGATTACGCGCCAAATCAGACTGCTGGAAAAGGAGGTAGGGGTCAAGCCGTTCGAGCGACACCGGCATGGCGTAACGCCCACTGAGGCAGCTGAACTATTGCTCGAATATTACCGCCGAAACCGCATGTTACAAGCAGATTTCGAGGCTGGCTTACAAGAGTTGCGCGGGATGCAACGCGGTAGTATTTATATTGCCACCCTTAAGGCATATAGCGATCTTTTAGTCGAGGATGCGCTAAGCGATTTCTGTTCAAAATACGCTCATTTAAATGTATCCGTTAAGGAATTTAATACCTCTGATCAAGTCGTTACTGAAATTCTCGAAGATGGGACGCATATAGGGATTATGAGTCACCATTGCCTAACTGACCCGGAGATTAGTTACCGTATGCGTAAATCAATACCAATATGCATGTTAGTGAATAAAAGTCACCCGCTTGTTGGCAAGCGAATAGTAACCTTCACGGAAGTAGCGCGCTATCCAATTGCGTTACCGCCTCCTCCATTTATTTTGTGGAACATTATTCGCTCAGTAGAGTCCGCTGAAAAAATACAGCTCATCCCAGGTATTATTAGTGATTCCCTTGCTGCTCGGAAAAAATTTGCCAGTATCGGACCTGGCGGAACTCTAATGTCACCCCTCGCAGCACAGCAAGAGATTAAGGCTGGTCAACTGGTTGCGCTTACAATTGATCATCCAACGTTCAACTCTTCTTTAGAGTTTTGCTTAATCGTCAAGGCGGGCAGGCCGCGTTCTCCAGCGATCAATCAATTGCTTGAGTTGCTTGAAATAAAATTGCTTGTGTGCGCGAATAAGGTCTGTTTATAGTAACGAAAGGAGTGAATACTGTGCATAACTCAACTTTACAGCGCCGCAGCGCCATCAAGATGATCGCCTCAAGTGGGGTTGCGTTTGCCACACCATTCGTTTTGACGCCTTCTCGCACTGCTCCGAAGCGAATTGTCATAGGTGACAGAGGAGGTATATTCTCTCAAATCCTAGACGATGTGTTCTATAAACCCTTCGCTCAGAAACATGGCATTGAAGTTATTAGCGCTACGACAGCAGCCATTCCCACTCCAGAAATTCGGACCATGGTTGAATCGCGTAATTACGCGTGGGATATGGCCGTCATCAATCAACTGTACGTCCGCCTTTTGACAGTTGGCAAGGCCTATCTTGAACCGCATGGACTCGAGCATGACCCGGTGATCTCGGCAATCGAGCCGCAGTTTATGTCGCCGTATGGCGTTGGCAAGAGCGTGTATAGCACAGTGCTTGCCTATCGGCGGGATACCTTTAAAGGGCGCCATCCGGAATCATGGCAAGACTTCTGGGATGTCGAACAGTTTCCTGGCCGCCGTGCCCTACGCAAGCTACCTAACGAAACGATCGAAATTGCCCTAATGGCCGCTGGCATACCGGCAGACAACGTCTACCCTTGTGCTCTCGACCAGGCATTTAAGAGCCTTGGCAAAATTAAACCATCGGTTGCTGTCTGGTGGACGAGTGGACCTCAAACTGAAACTTTGTTGAGGTCAAGCGAAGTGGATTTACTCCCAGTCTGGACTCCGGTGGCGAAGTCGCTTATCGACGCCAATATGCCAGTCGGGTTTTCGTGGGAGCAGCATCTCTATGCATATGACAATTGGGCGATCTTAAAAGGAACCCCTAACGCTGATCTGTGTCGCCAATTCATTCAATTTGCCTCGGAGCCAAAACGGCAGGCGCATTTCGCCCAGGAGAGTTGGTATGGCCCTACTCATTCTGATACCTTTAAATATATTGCCCCAAAACAGCTCAAGCTCATTCCAACTTATCCGGATAATCTGAGAAAGGGACTGCATATCGACGCTTCATATTGGTCCAAGCACCAGGAAGCAACGATTGAACGATTTAATCATTGGCTACTAAGCTGACGAACCGTGACTATGGATAATCATCGACCTCACCCTATTAACCGCCGAACAGCCATTAAAATCGCAGCGTTTGGAGCGGTGGCTGCCATCGCGCCATTCGTTTTAACGCGCTCCCGGACTGCCCCGAAGCAAATCATCGTGCGCGATGCGGGGGGAATTTATAGCCAGATATATAAAGACATACTCTATCAACCCTTCACGCAAAAGACTGGCATTCAAGTGATCAGTGCTACGTCAGGATACGAACCTACTACAGAAATTCGAACGATGGTTGAAACCCAACGTTATCTATGGGATATGGCCGTGATTAGCCAATCCACCATCATGTCTTTGACAACTGGCAAGGTTTATTTGGAGCGTCATGAACTTGAGCATGACTCGGTTGTCTCATCGATTTTGCCACAGTTTATGTCGCCTTACGGCGTAGGAACGAATGTTTCTACAACCGTGCTTGCGTATCGAACGGATGCCTTTAAAGGGCATCGAGCGCCACAATCATGGCAGGATCTATGGGATGTGGAGCATTTCCCAGGTCGCCGTAGTTTGCGCAAACATCCTTTTGGCACTATCGAAGCAGCGCTGATGGCTGATCATGTACCAACGAACAAGGTCTACCCTTGCGATCTCGAGAGGGCGTTTCGCAGTCTCAACAAAATTAAACCACACGTCGCTCTCTGGTGGATGCACGGGGCGCAGGTCGAACAACTGCTGAAGTCTGGCGAGGTCAGCTTGATACCCACTTATATTTCCCGCGTGCAGGCAGCGATAGACGCCGGTGCGCCGGTCGCAATGACGTGGGAGCAGCATATCTACGGATGCGAGAGTTGGGCGATTTTGAAGGGAACACCGAATGCTGATGCCTGCCGCCAGTTCATCCTATTTGCCTCAGAGCCAAAACAACAGGCGCTTCTTGCTCAGTATGCGATTGGACCGACTCAGCCTTACGAGCTATTAAAAAAACTGATCGACCCAGAACGGGCCAAGCTACTGCAAACTTACCCGGATAATCTTAAACGGGGCTTATATATTGATGCTTCGTACTGGCTTAAGAATAAAGAAACTGTTATTGAACGCTTTAATCAGTGGATGCTAAGTTAGTGCGACCTGAAAGTCGTTTGAACCTCTGTCTCACAGTAATAGTACAACTGGACGAGACCGGCTGCTCCATCAACCGTTCCCTACTCGGACATGCGGGGCTGGCAACGGTCCGGTGTGAAGCTCCGAAGACAATGTAACCACCGAGATATCGGTAGGCCGCGCTGTGAAGCAAAGCCGAATCTGCTAGCACTAAAGCGGAGAGGGGCTAGGGATGTGTGAATACGACCAACATAAGTGAACCTCTGCAAGTGCCGTAACATCCAACAGGCCAAAAGTGCTGGGCCTGAACCAACAAGGTAAGCGGTTAGGATTGGTCGCTTAACTTTCGATCAACATGGACGTACAACCGTCGGCATATAGGAGGGGTCCGACACGCACTGAAGTTCAAACGAAACAGGGTAAACCCGTAACGCTGCCGGAAACGGCAGGCAAACCGCAAGGAAAGCTGTTGGCGCTGCGGGCAGAGGATAGCGGAAAAAAGCATGCCAATCTGTAATGGGTTGGATACGGACTGCAATATAGTCCGGCACGAAAGTGAGCCAACTTCCGCTTAGCAATTCATAGCGAGATAACTTGACCAATCGTTACACACAGGAATGCAGATGACAGAGCTCGACACCTCAGCGCAAGCGAAAGGCGTCGGCAATGGTGCGCCTGTGCGCGAAGCCTTGAAGTGGGAACAAGCCAATTGGCCCCACATTATGGCGGAAGTGAAGCGACTTCAGGCGCGTATCGCTAAGGCAGTATTGGAAGGCAGATGGGGTAAAGCAAAAGCACTACAACATCTGCTGACCCGCTCGTACAGCGGCAAGATGCTCGCCGTGAAACGAGTGACGGAAAACAGAGGTAAAAGGACGCCAGGAGTTGACGGCAAGATTTGGTCAACTTCAGCGGCCAAATGGAAAGGAATGGGCTTGTTGCGGCACCACGGATATCGTGCCATGCCACTACGGCGTATTTACATTCCCAAGAGCAACGGCCTGAAGCGTCCGCTGAGCATTCCCTGCATGCGGTGCCGAGCGATGCAAGCTTTATGGAAGCTCGCTCTGGAACCTATTGCAGAGTGCACAGCAGACCCAAACTCATATGGGTTTCGGCCCTATCGCTCGACTGCAGACGCCATAGAACACTGTTTCATCGCTCTCGCTAGGCAATCCTCGGCAGAGTGGATTCTAGAAGGCGATATCCGCGGCTGTTTCGATAACATCAGCAAATCGTGGCTTTTAGAAAACATCCCAATGGACAAGCAGCTCCTGCGTAAGTGGCTTCAAGCCGGATATATCAGTGAAGATACCCTGTTCAATAGCACGGATGGAGTTCCGCAAGGCGGTATCCTCTCACCCGTACTAGCGAATATGACGTTGGATGGTTTAGAGGCAGCTGTTTACGCAAGCGTAGGTCTATCCGAATACGCCCGCCGACAAGCAAAACTCAACGTCATCCGTTATGCAGATGACTTCGTGGTCACCGGAATCTCGCAAGAGATTCTACAACACAAAATACTCCCTGCGATCAGGCAATTTATGGCTGCGCGTGGACTGGAACTCTCAGAAGAGAAAACCAAGATCACTCACATCTCGGATGGGTTCGACTTCCTCGGCCAAAATGTACGCAAGTACTCGGGCAAGTTACTCATCAAACCCGCAAAGAAAAGTGTTAAATCACTTCTGGATAAGGTCCGAGAAATCGTTAGAAGGTGCCGCAGCGCCACGCAAGAGGTGATGATCATGATACTGAACCCGATCATTCGGGGCTGGGCAATGTATCATCGCCACGTAGTGTCCAAGCACACCTTCTCACGGATAGACGCTCACATTTGGCAAATCCTATGGAAATGGGCAAAACGCCGACATCCTAACAAAGCAGTCAAATGGATTATAAAGAAGTATTTCCAGACCATCGGGAACCGTAGCTGGGTATTTGCTACGAAGAGTTGCTCCGGTCAGGGTTTGCACCTTACCGAACTCTTCCAGGCTAACACCGTCCCTATTCGTAGGCACGTCAAAATACAAAGCGCCGCGAATCCCTTTGATCCGGTCTGGTCTTCCTACTTTAACCGACGCCAAACTCAATCTCTGTAATACTGCCCGGTTCCAGAGTCTGGGGCTGACGAATTGCTTGAGCCGTGTGCGGAGTGATTCGCATGCACGGTTCTTGGAGGAGAGCGAAGTAGCAATGCTTCGCTTTTACTCGACACTCAACGCTTAACTTATTTGGGCTGTATTCATGGCCTCTGATGTTCCGCCGCGAGCATTGCTCGTATTTGGTTAAATGACTGACTCAGAACAGCATTCAAACGGGTTTGCCAGTTCTGAATGGGGGTATTAATGATGTTGAAAGTAGTTAACGCGATATCGGCCCAACAGGTTCCCACCGCCTCCACTTCATCCAATGAGCAGAGGCACACCACAACGGATACTCATACGGCGACGCATCCTCTCACTGTTGATATTGCCCAGCCCAATTCAGCGGGCATCTCGTATAACTCGTATCAAGAGTTCGAAGTTACCTCCTCAGGCATAGTCCTACAGAATGGCCCTGCTACGCGGATGATCTTGAATAAGACCATAGGGTACAAACCCTCTAAGTTCGATGGCACTGTAAAAATCGCAGGACAACGAGCCCAACTAGCCTTCTCCAATGCGAATGGCATGCATTTATGGGGATGCAATTTCCTCAATACCAGCCGCATCATATTTGCGACGGGTGAGCCTATTATCGGCAGCGATGGCAATCTTGACGCATTTCTCGTGAGCAAAAAAGGCCACATTACAATCAAAAGTGTCGCAAAGCTTAAGCAGTTTGATCAAATTGATCTCATCGCCTATTCCGTCAAAATAGATGGAGAGTTGCAGGCTAATACAATCAACATTAGCACTGGCAAGCATCAAGTCAATTATACGAAGTTAGGCGTCCCGGTGATTGCCACTCAGCCAGCAGCGAGCATTCAGATTGGGCAAAATCTGCCTAAATTAGACCAGGTCAGCGCGGGGTGGCTGAAATTCACAAAGAACGCCAAAGTACACACTAATGAACACCTAAGAATTAAAGCGGCTCTCTTATACAACTCGAGTCATCAGATTCAATCAAGCGGTGATGTAACACTAGAAGCTGATCGCTTAGACAATGCCGGCACACTCCGTGCTCAGCGCGATCTCTCGTTGTTAGGAAAAAAACTGGAGAATCAAGCAAACGCTTTGATCGACGGGCGAGGTCTGACGCTCACCCTACACGATCAGCTCAAAAACCGCGGGGTGATCCAAGGCAGCACCGTGGCTATTAGTGCACAGAGCCTGATCAATGATGGCACCGAGGATACGGATGAACATCAAGCCGGGGTGATCATGGCGCGCCACCAGCTTACCATCGGAGCGCAGACCCTACACAACCAAGAACATGGCTTAGTGCATAGCGATGGCGAATTGACAATCGGCAGTCCCCTCAATGCCCAACACAAAGTAAAAGGTTCCGCACAGCGCCTAACCAATGCCACCTCTTCTACCATTGAATCAATAGATAAGCTATCGATCCAAGCCGATCATTTGAATAATCAAAATGGGCAAATCACCGCGAGTGCAAATCTTGTCCTAGAGAGTAAAGAACTGAACAATACTTTGGGACATATAGAAATTGAAGGAGATCAAAGCGTATTGGATATGAAGGCCAACACCATTGACAATAGTGCAGGCCGCATAATTCATACTGGCGCAGGAGCAATCCAAATTGTTGCTCACAAATCCATAGTGAACCGCAATCCTGACAGGGCGAAAGGGGCAGGAATAATCAGTGGCAAAGGCTCTATTACCGTCAACGCTTCTGAAATATTGAATCATGAAAAGGGGAGCATTCTATCGAATCAAGCGCTCAAAATAGAAGCCTCTAAATTAATCAATAATACCTCTGGAACGTTATCGGCGAGCCAGAAAATCGAGATTGACACCTATCATCTAAATAACAGCAAAGGGTTCATTATCGTAGGGGGGGATGAAAAACCCAACGCACAGACTCCAAGCAACACACACAGCCCCATTCACGCTGCTCATCACCAGAGTATGCTTGAAATGCATGCGCAAAGAGTGATAAACGAAGCGGGGCAAATCCTTCAGACTGGAGCCGGTGAAATAAAGATTTTCTCAGGCGGAACCAGTAGCGATGAATATGGTTCACAAGGCGGTCTGATCAGTAATGAATACCGGAACTTGCTGGGAAGGCTAGAGATCTACAATAGTGGAGGTGCAATTGTAGGCAAGAGCGTGACTCTGAAAACAAGAGATTTTTTCCAAAATGGGGATGGTACGATATCCGCAAGTGATACCTTGTCCATAGCAGCAGGGCATTTTGAAAATTCGGAGAATGGCATTTTAGACAGTGAGGGAGATCTCCGCGTTTTAGTTCATTCTTTGAACAACGAAGGCCGCATACACGCCAAGGGCCAGGCCTTGATCGAGGGTAACGAGCTAATAAACGAGACAAATTGGCTTCCTCCGACAAATTCACTTCAACAAAATAAGGCCGTAATTACTGGCGATACGGTTTCAATTGGTGCACGTGATCAGCTCGGCGCTTCTTTGATCAATGATAATGGCTGGATCTTTGCGCAAAAAAATCTTTGGCTCGGTATCAAGAACCTTACCAATCTGCAACATGGCTCGCTCTATAGCTTCAGCAACTTGACTATTGGGGGTGAACTGAATGCGCAATTCAAAGTACAGGGCATTAGTGAACATATCCTCAATAAAGGTTCGAGGATTGAGGCATGCGACGATCTCTCAATCGATGCACAAGAGCTGAGAAATGAAAACGGGAGATTCGAGATTGAAGAAGAAGTGATTGATCAGCAAAAAGTCGACGAATATCAACCGGAGAATCAATCCATTCGCCATAGTAAAGAGAATGTCGAATGGGTGGACGCTGATGGATGGCGCCTCGCTCTGCGAGGCACGAACCCGGATGAGACCAAATTCGCTGATTTTACGCACTTTAACTATGAACGCACGGTGACGAAGACGAAGGTCACACATAGCGAACCCGGCAAAATTCAAGCGGGCGAGGCGATGCGATTGTCAGGAAAGGTGATCAACAATAAAAGCCAGATTATCGCGGCTGGCCTGCTCAGCACTTTTGATTTGGAAGATAGACCGGGTCAGATTGAAAACCATGATGCGGTGGGCCAACGGGTCACCAACGATCAAGGTACAAGTCAATACTCAAGACTAGATTGGCATGGCGGAATGTTCAGTCGGGGCTGGAAGCGCAGTACTCATGGACTTACGCCCTACCATATGAGCAATGCAGAAAAGTACAATTTGAATATCGCGTCCTGGCGGCAGGATGCGGGGACGGTGCTCATTGAACAGCCATCCATAACAGTAAAAGTGAGTCCTCCTAACCTAACGGGCTTCCAACTGTTCTTCAACAGCGGCTTGCATCGCCTTAACCTCGATCCTAATCAACCTCTGATTCAAACCGATCCCCGTTTTGCACGCAGCAGCGACAGCGTTTCCAGCGATTTATTGCTGCAATTACTCAACCTCGATCCCAAACTTGTGCCCAAGCGCTTAGGGGATGGGTTTTATGAACAGCAATTGATTCGCGATCAGATCATTGGCTTGACGGGTCACTACTATCTATCCGGCTATCGAAACCCGATTACTGAATTCAAAGCGTTAATGCATAGAGGCGCAAACTGGGCCAAGCAGCATAATCTGACGCTAGGTATAGAACCCACGCCACAGCAAATTGCCGCTTTAACCGCGAGCCCAGTCTGGATGGTGAATCAAAGCGTCAAATTACCCGATGGCTCAGAACAGACGGTCATGATGCCCAAACTCTATCTGGCTAAAAACGACGCCAGCCCGGTCCCTCTGAGCGGCTCGCTGATTTCAGCTAACGCCATTGAACTGCATAGCGATCATCCCCTAAAAAATGCTGGCACGATGATCAGCCGAGGTAATGTGAATCTCAATGCACGCCATATTGATAACCAGCGCGGCGCAATCGTCAGCTTGGACACCCTATCGATGCAGGCGAGCCATAATATCGATAGCCGTGCTGGCCAGCTGATTGCCGTCAAAAAAATCACCCTAAAAGCCGGCCATGATATCCATCTCCAGAGCCAAACCCAAACGACCCATGCCGTCAGCGGCAGCCAGACATCTCTAGATGGCATCACCGAAGTTCGAACAGAGCAACTGCAAGCGTATGCCGAGTCCGACATCCATCTGGCGGCGACTCAAATCAAGATGGATGAAAATGCTAGCTTAGAAGCCAGAGGTGACCTAACGTTAGGCACAGCCACGGTAGGCGCTCAGCACCAGCTAACCTGGGATGAGCGTAATTGGTTAAGCGTAAGCAAAAAAACAGAAGTAGGCTCTCTCATTCAAACCGGTGGAGCACTTGAACTCAAGGCAGGTCGAGATATTCATGCGGTTGGCGCTCATGTGAATGTAGGGGAAGCACTTTCCGTCAAAGCTGATCGGGATATTAAGGTGACGGCAGCCCACGAAGAACTCGATTTTGCTGAATCTCACCACTATGAATCGGACAATTTTTTCTCTTCTTCGAGTGAATTAACGCAAAACAAACTATATAGAAAACAAGCATTGAGCAGTACTTTTTCGGGCGATACCGTCAAGATGGAGGCTGGGCATGATCTCAGTGTGACGGGCTCAAATATCATTGGCATGCGCGCTGTGGGTTTGTACGCTGACAATGACATCAACCTAAACGCTGCCCAGCAGATTGAGAAAGCGAGCCATTATTCAGTCAAAGAGCGTTCTGGCTTATTGGACAGCGGCAGTTTGGGTTTTACCATTGGCGAGCGCCAACAAAAAGATGAATTTGAAGGCGAAAGCACTCCGCATATAGGCACCGTTATTGGCAGTGTCTCGGGTTACATCCAGGCCATCGCGGGCCGCGAATATCACCAAAGCGGCAGCCAGCTGGTAGCACCTGAGGGCAATATCGAGGGGAAAGCACTCAAAGGCACCGTCGTTCCGGTCTATGAACAAGGCCGACGCTGGCAGCATAACGAATGGCATCAATCCGGTTTGACCGTCTCAGTCAGCGCACCCGTGATTGCAGCAGCGCAAACAGGCCAGCAAATGCTTCAAGCCAGCACGCAAGTGAGTGACCCACGCATGCATGCGTTAGCCGCTGGCGCTGGCGCGCTCGCGGCTAAAAACGCCTACGATGCGATCCAAGCGGATCCTAAAGCCGCCGGCGGCGTTACCGTCAGCGCGATGATAGGTGAGAGTCATCAGGAGTTCCAGCAAACCCAGCTGAGCACCACAGCGTTAGGCAGTGCGATCAAAGCTGGCGGCACTGTGCGCTTGGATATGAAAGGTTTAGGTGAAGAGTCAACCCTCGCTGTCATCGGCTCTCAGATTGAAGCCAAGCACGATGTCGAACTCAACATAGAAGGTCCACTGAATGTTGAGGCAGCGCTGAATACCTTTAGCCAGCACAGTGAACGCCATAACCAGAGTAGCGCGGTAGGAATGGCAGCCACATTCGGCACCCAGAACTCAGTGGGGGCATCCGCCACACTCAGTCTTGGGCGTGGCCACACAGATGGCATTGAAGTCAGCCATACACCGGCTCAGATCAAAGCGGGTCGCACACTGATGTTAAACGCGCAAAGCGATGTCCACTTAAAAGGCGCTCAGCTCTCTGGTCAGCAAGTCGAAGCCAGAATCGAGGGTGATCTTGAAATTGAAAGCGTGCAGAACACAAATAGCTATAACAGCCACTATCAAAGTATCAGTGGCAGCGCCACGGCAGGACCCACTTCTGCGGTCAGCATTAACTTCTCGCAACAAAAAATAGACAGTACTTATCGGAGCGTAGCGGAGCAAACAGGCATACAAGCCGGTGACGGAGGTTTTCAAATTGAGGTTGAAGGCGATACAAAGCTTGTTGGCGGGGTGATTGCAAGTACAGATCGAGCAATCGCAGAAGGTAAGAATCAATTTGTAACGGCGACTCTGGTTGCCAATGACATTATCAATCAGGCTAAGTACGATGCACACAGCCTAAGTTTAGGCATAGGGTATAGCTCAAGTGGAAAAAACGTGGGCTCGAGCCAGTCTGGCGAAGCCGTCACTCCTGCGCATAGCGGCAATCAGCTGGCGAGTCGGAAAGGGATCAGCCCCTCGATACCCATTGCAATGAGTGCTTCAGGCACCGCATCGTCTACGACAAAGAGCACCCTCAGTGGCGCTCAGATCGTGATTACGGATGAGACTCGGCACAAGGCATTAACAGGGCAAAGTTCAGAGGACACCCTCGCCAGCCTAAACCGCGATCCAGCGCTCAACCATTCGGCGCTCGCGCCCATTTTTAATCAAGCTGAGATTGAAGCGGGCTTTGAGATCGTGCAGGCCTTGGGCCGGGAAGTGAATACGTTCATTCAACATAGAGCCAAAGATGCGGATCGTAAAATTCAGCAAGCTAAAAATAAAGAGACGCTCGCCAATGAAAACGCGTTGATCCCTGAGGAGCGGCGGCAGCAGTTAAAGGAAGACGCAGCTGAGTTGCGTGTGCAAGCGAAAGCGTTAAATAATAAGTGGGGTCCAGGTGGCCTCAACCGGCGGGTATTGACTGCGTTAACAGCGGCAGCCTCTGGCAATGTAACGGGGACAACCGCACAGTTCGTGCAAAGCGGCGTGGTGAACTTAATCCAGCAGCAAGGCACAAGCTATATCGGTCAGTTGGTGCAAGCTAAGGCTCTAGAAGAAGGCAGTCCAGCGCATGCGACACTACATGCCTTAGTGGCAGCTGGCGGAGCAGTCGCGAGCAATCAAAGCATAAGCGCTAGCGCGATAGGAGGAGCCACTTCCAGTTTATTGACGAACTTATTCAAAACCGATTCTGATGCAACGCAACAAGAGCAAGAAGCGAAACGCAATCTATTGGCGGGTTTAGTCACGGGTATTGCCGCAGCCGTTGGGCAGGATCCATCCTCAGCGCTGACGAGTGCGAGTATAGCGATAGAAAACAACTGGCTGGCTACAGAGCAAAAGGCGCAGACCCAAAAAGAATTAGAAGCCTGTGAAGATAGTCTCGCCTGCAAAGCAGGGACAATGATTAAATGGACGGGCATTTCGGCAAAGCAAGACGCATTGACGATGTCAGGTCTTGTCAGCGGTTTGGCTGAAGCGGGTTGGGAGGATGCAGAAGGGTTAGTTGAATTTTTTTCGGACTTGCCCAAGAGCCTAAAAGGATTAGCGGCTCTTGTTGCTAACAAGGAAGTACGACAGCAAGTAGGCGAAGCGATTGTTGCTGAGTTAGATGCCAAAATTAGCCGGATGCAGGTCGCGGTGGAGAAAGGCGGCGACCAGAATGCCGTGCAACTGGGTCGGGATTTAGGCAATTTAATTTGGCAAGTAGGCTTGATAACGATAGCGGCAGTTGGGGTAACCCAGTTCACTGCATCGCTGGGCAAGGCTGGAATTCATGTGGGTAAGAAAACACTGGAAGAATTTTCTAGCCTCTCGAAGTTTGAACACTTGGCGAAAGCGAGTGGCGCTTCTGCCGCTGATGGTAAGCTGCTGACGACGGTTAGCCAGCCAGCAAATGTCTCAAAAATCGAGGAAAAGTTACAGTATTTCTTTGGGAAAGCAACGGGAAGAAAGCACAGCACTGATCGCTCTATAGGAATGCTCCGCCAACTCGAACAGATTGGGCTATATGATACCCCTGCTGCCCGGCAGTATCTTTCTCGGCATTTTTCAGAAATTTATGCTAATCCCGCAAGTTTTGTTGGTATTGGAAAAAAGGGCATTGTAGTACGTCACTCTTTGCTAATGGGGCCTAGAGGTGGCATAAAGCTAGAAACATATTGGAATGGTAATCTCCTAGAATCAGGAGAAGCATTCGGGCCTACCGGTCGGTTCACCCATAAACCAAAACACTGGGAGTAATAATGATCACGTTTACTGAGAGCTATGATTCTGTAAGAGAAATGAAATATTGGTTCCAGGATAAATATAAAAAGTGGCTAATCCTCGGTTCCAATCACGAAGCAATTTATGAATGCCGTTCACTTGAATCTGACTCAAATGAGCTTGATTTTGGGCTGGGTATAGCAGTTGCAAGCAGAGGGGTTACACCTAAAGCGCTACTCGTCGAAAGTTATCAAACTGTGTATGTAGGATTTGATTCTTACATAGCAGCGGTCTCCATTATCCAACCATCTTCAACTATCGAAAACCGACTATTTCGACTAAATGGAGTCTTTTTTGACCTGCTCCTATTGAAAAATGGAAATCTTTGCATTATTCATGAAATAGGTGCGCAAGTTGTTACGAGAGAATTGACAGAGGTATGGGATGTTTCCACAGGCATTGTTACAGATTGGGTTATTAATGATGAACAGGGGATACTTTCACTGACCGAAATGTTTACAGGGAAAGTTATAAATATCTCAATTTCAACGGGTGCTATTTTGCCAGCTTGAAGTGGAGCGCTGATCCTCTGCTATAGTGGATTGCTGCGTTTGCTGCAACTGTTGATAGAATGCCCTTAATCCAAGCGTCTGTTCGCGCCACTGCAAGCAGGCGCTAATGTTGTGGGCATGGGTTTTCGCAATTTCAGCAAGCGAAATGTTGGCGGGTTCTCGGTCAGACTTGGCGGAAGGTCCGGCAGGCTCGCCGGTAAAAGCGGCGTTGTAGTGGCGCACGAAACCAACGTTAACGCCAAAATTGGCAGCATCAGCTTGCGTAACATAGACGGCTGTCAAACAGCGTCCAAAATTTGCCAGTAAACAGCGCCGAAAAGTTTCCAGTTAAGGCACTAAATGAGAGGAGATATTTCGATGTTTGAAACGGTAAGATTGATTGCCAGTTTCAAGGATATGGCAATGATGTGTAATCCGGTCCAACAAAGCGGTGGTCATTTTTGCGTCTCCGAAGACCTGTACCCATTCGCTAAATGAGAGATTGGTAGTGATAATTAAAGAGGTTTTCTCATAAAGCTGTCCGATGAGCTGGAATAGCAGTGCGCCACTGGAGGCAGGGAAAGGCAAATAGCCGAGTTCGTCAATGATGAGGGCGTCAATCTGTGTAAGGCGTTTGGCTAGGTTGCCTGTTTTACCGAATTGCTTTTCGTGTTCGAGAGCGTTGACCAATTCGACGCCATTGAAGAAACGGACACGTTTTCCGGCATGAATGGTGGCCACGCCCAGAGCAGTGGCAAGATGAGTTTTGCCGGTTCCACAGCCGCCCACGAGAATCAAGTTATGTGCGGTATCGGTGAAGTCGGCACTGGCGAGTTGCTCGATGACAACTTGTGACAGAGGCGTTTCTTGCCAATTGAAGCTGAGTAAATCTCGATGGATAGGAAAGCGCGCGGCTTTAAGCTGATAGCGTAAACGGCGTAATGCTCGATCTGTTTGCTCAGCGGCGATCAGGCGTTCTATCCAAATTTCAGGGCGGTTAACGAGCTTTGGCTTTTCGGCTTGTAATTCGCTCCAGGCCGTGGCCATTCCATGCAGTTGCAATGCCGTAAGAGTGGCGTGGATGTCAGTGGGCATGGGTTTCTCCGAGCAGGTGGTCATAGCGATGGCAATCTGCTAGGGGTTCTAGCGTTAAGGCGATACCATCGGGCCATTCAAGCGGAGTGGGTGGGCTTGGGTCGGTCAGTCTGCGCATTTCGTTCATAATCACGGGGGCCGTCACTGTACCCGCTTCCAAAGCACATTCACACGCCACGGTTAAGGCATCCAGGTCAACTTTCTCAGCCAACAGGAGCAGTTCTACAAAGGCACGATCCCCCTGAGGGCGCTTCAGAAGGCATTTCCGTACCGCTTGAATGGGAAGCGGTAAATCCCACTCAACAAAAGGTGCACCATTGCGTAAAGCACCGGGTTTCCTCTCTAATACAGGCAGATAATGCCAAGGATCGCAGATAAGTTGGTCACGCCCAAAGACTCGCCGGTGAGCCGCAACGACCTGAGCCTGGGCCACCACCTGGATTTGGTTAGCGCTCATACGTACGGACACGGCTTGTCCCGCAAAGCGGGCCGGCACACTATAACGATTTCTATCCACGCGCACTAAGCTGGTGTTTGAGACTCGCATCATCTGTTCAACGTAACCATCAAACGGTGCGACGATTGGGCGTAACAATCGTTGCTCTTCTTGGAAACATTCGCTGATGGTGCGCTCAGCATGGCAGGGGTGTTTGCGTTGAGCGAGTTCTCGGCAGCGTATAGCCAGCCAGTCATTGAGCTCGACCAGATTAGCTGTGCGATTTACATATATCGTTTCAATTAAAATAGGCGGATGAACGCACAAATACGCTGTCGACTTAAATGGGTCAAACTATACGAAGAGCTGGGAGATGCAGGCGTGGTATGTCGACGTTGTGGCATCTCCCGGCCGACATTACGCAAGTGGGTTAAACGCTATCAACAAGAGGGCGAAGTGGGCCTGGATTCAATGAGCCGCCGTCCACACCACAGCCCTAATCGCAAGGTCACGCAGACTGACCAGGACAATATTTTGCGTATGCGTGGTGAGAATAAGGGCGCACGCCGCATACAAAATGAACTTCGTCTATATGAACAAAAAGAATTGTCACTGCGGACCATTCATAAAGTTTTGGTCGCGGCAAAAGTCAATCCGCTGGTCAAACCCAAACGGTCAATTCCGTCTAAGCGATATAGTCTTCTCATTCCAGGTGAACGCGTACAAATAGACACCATGAAAGTCGCACCAGGGGTGTATCAATATACGGCGGTGGATGACTGTTCGCGATTTCGCGTGTTGGCAGTTCATCCACGCCGCGATGCCCGCCACACCTTGCTTTTCCTTGATCGCGTGATAGAAGAAATGCCCTTTCCGATTCAACGGATTCAAACGGATCGTGGAACCGAATTTTTCGCTGAAAGCGTACAAAGATATTTGATGAGCAATTGCATTAAATTTCGTCCAATTCCACCTCGTTCACCCCATCTCAATGGCAAAGTCGAGCGTTCTCAACTCACCGATAAAATTGAGTTTTGGTCACGCTATTCACATAAAGAACAAGGCATTGATCAGCGTATTGAAGAATGGCAGTTTGAATACAATTGGCGACGCCCACACGGCTCTCTTTCTGGAAAGACTCCCGTTGGCAAGCTTGCAGAAGTAGGCGCACAGATCCCGCTTTCTGAAGACATTACTTCTGCTTATGACTTACGCAAAGAACGCATCCGTTATAGCAATTGGAAAGTCGATTTAGCTATCGCTGCTATGGATTTGCAATGTAAGAACTCCATGAACCCCAGACTTGTGGCTTTAAGCAGTAATACTCATACTTGCCCTGATCTAAATATTGATGGAGCGAACATAGAGATGGAAACAGAATTCCAGCCGTCCCATGTAGGGGTAGCCAAATTCTATGGGAATAAACGCGAGCTAATTGATATTGGGCACGGTATTAAAATTCCAAGGCAACAGCGCCTCAACCTCCTCGACGGTCTTTGCTGCTGGCAAGTCACGCAGAGCACAACGCAACCAGGTGTAGGGCTCCAGGCCATTGGCCTTAGCTGTTTCGACCAGCGAGTAAATGACGGCGCTAGCATGAGCGCCGGCTGTCGTATTACTGAATAGCCACGCCTTGCGGCCGATCACAAACGGGCGGATCGCATTCTCACAGCGGTTGTTATCGATCGGCAGATCGCCGCGCTCGGTATAGCGCTTGAGCATGCTCCAGTTATCGTGCATATACTTCAGTGCTCCACCAAGAGCGCTTTTCGGCGTAACGCCAGGCCGCAACTTTTCCATCCAAGCGTACAGTTTATCCAGGATCGGTATGCTCAGCTTCTTGCGCGCCTTCAGGCGTGCTTCGTCGTCGGCGTCTTTATGATCACGTTCGATGCGGTATAACTGTCTTATCATCTTGATAGCCTCGTCGGCATGCCCACTCTTGCCTTTGGGCTGAACATTGACCGCCTCGATGTAGCGCCGTCTCACGTGTGCCCAGCACATGAGATGCTCGATGCCCTCGATCTCAGTTAATTTGTTATATGCATCATATCCGTCGGTCATCAGATAACCGCGATAGTCGTGCAATAAGCGCACGGGCACCTCCCTGCCACGGCTAGGATCATAGTCGTAAATGACAACCGGTTTGCCTGGCGGTCCGCCGGTTTGTACCCACATATACGAATTGGAGGTAGGCGTTTTGTTCGGCTCTTTAAGCACTTGCACCACCGTTTCATCGATATGCAGCACAGAGCTCTCAAGCAAGGTGTCGCGTATCAGATTGTGCAAGGGCTGCAACACAGAACCACAGCTGATTACCCAGCGCGCCAATGTCTGGGTGGGCACGGACATGCCGTGGCGATCCAGTACCTTGGCGAAACGGGTGAGAGGCAAGCCATCGACGAACTTAACCGTCAACAGCATGGCCAGGAAGTTGGCGCTCGCGTTACTCTTAGGCAGAGGCTGCGGCGGCAATGGTGCTGTGACTGGAGCATGAACACTGCTGGGGCAGCCATAGCGCATACGAATGTGGCGTAGTACACGTATCTGCATGGGCACGATGTCGAGTTGCTCGCTCACATCCTGTCCGATGACCACCATCGGTGTCCCACAGGCACAGGTGCGTTCGGCTTCGGGAACATCGTACACGATCTCAACTCGTTTCAACTCTGCTGGTAATGGGCTCCGCTTGCCGCGCGCAGGTTTCTCTTGGCCTTCCGACTTGGGGGCCAGTGGTGCGATATCCTCTACCTCGGTTGTGGCTTCGGCCAATACTTCCGCTTCATCGAACAAACGGCCCTGGCCACTCATCTGCTCTGAACTCGGGCCAAACTGGCGCCGCCGCGCCAGTATAATTTGTTCGATCAGGCGCCTAATCTCATCGCGTGCTTGGCTGATCTCATTGTGTGCTTGGCTAATCTCGTTGTGTGCCTGACTGATCTCGTCGCGTGCCTGACTGATCACATTGCGTGCTGCCATCTGGGACGCCTCATACGCTTGCTGTTGCGTATGCAACAGCGCTGTGAGCGCAGCCACATCGGTTGACAAAACGGCCGGTAGCGTGACCTCTGGCAGAGCGAAGTCTATGGGTAAAATGAATTCTTTTTCGGCACTTTCAAACATGCCATATTTTATCAAATCTCTCTATGAAACAGTATTAAAATACAGTGTTTTATGCGGTTTGTTTCTCCATAAATCAAACCCTTCCAGAAGCCATTCAAATTCCTGTAAGCTCAACGTCTGCGTGGCCTCTTGGGCACCCTTAGGCCAGGCAAATTTCTCCGATTCAAGGCGCTTGAGCCACAGGCAAAAACCATTGCGATGCCAGTACAATACCTTGAGCTTATTGCGCTGGCGATTGATAAAAACATACAGTGCACTGCCGAACGGGTTTAGTCCCAATTCTTGCTCGACCAGCGCACTCAAGCCGTTGATCGCTTTCCTAAAATCAACTGGCTCCTGGCACAAGTAAACCTGCTCAATCTCACAGCCCGGATGCATCAGTGCTCTCCTTGCGCCGCACGACCAAGGGCCACCAGCCATTCTGGCGACGGCAGGTCAGATAGCTCTAGCCGCATTCCTGAGGGCAATACTAAGCTGCAACCGCAAGCGCGTGGCTCGTCAACCGCCTCCCTCACCCGCAGCGCTACAAATTTGCTTGCCTGCCTCGATTCGATACTTTCATCTGTCGCCTTTAATTTGTTCTGCCAATAATATAGGCCTTTCACAGATACACCATGCCGCTTCGCATAGCTACTCAATGAGCTACCTTTGTGTTTGGCTGCCTCCAAATGGGCTGACCAAAATTTTTCTCCCAATCTCATCTTTGTTCTATTGCTCCATCTGAATTTAGATGTGAGAAAGTATGAGGACTCCAACTTCAAGCCACAAGTCTGGGGTTCATGGCGTTCTTACTTTGCAATAACCCTACTGAACTAATCATCTCACTCATTTTTACCCTAAAAAACATTAAAAATGGTTTTCAGAAAAGTGAAACGATGTATGTAAATCGTACAGTTGAAGAAAGTCCCGTTGTCAGAGCGCACGATCTTCGATATGGAGCAGCACGGGGAATTCCCGCGCCGAATCGTACTTTCACCCCGAAAGGTCGCCTGAGACTTAGCCGAGATCGATGAATGGATCAAAACACGAAAGTCGTCAGGCGGCAAGCCCATGCGTCCGGCCGCATTCCGATGGCCGTGACCGCTTGAGCGTCCACTCGTCAATCATATCAGCCCAATCTTGCACGCTGCTCTCGGTACTCTGCCTTATTGTAAACAGCTCTCACGCCTTTTTGCTCATGCGCGAGGCTCTTTTCGATCCAATCGCTGTTGTACCCAGCCTCGTGCAGCAACGTACTAGCAGTTCTGCGCAGATCGTGCGGCCCGAACTTGGCGAGGCACCTCCCCTCTTTCTGCGCTAGCTTGTACGTCAGCGTCAGCACCTGATTCAGCGTCGCACTACTCATCGGTTGGCTTGAATCGTACCGTGACGGCAACACATAGTCAGACCCACCCGCGAAAGTTTTTAGTGCGATCAAAATGTCCAACACCTGCCTGGACAGGAATACTAGGTGCGGGTTGCGCCGCTTCATGCGCTCTTTAGGTATTGTCCAAATCGCCCCACTGAAATTAATTTCGCTCCACGTGGCGTTAGTCAGTTCGCTCTTACGAACCATTGTCAGCAGCAGCCGCCCGTATTGATGGCGTCGTGCCAATACGTTCGATGTACTGATACATCAACTCTATCTCTTCTGGCGTCAGTGCCCGGTCGCGTGGCTCGAACCTGGCAATGGTGGCCGGAGATACCTTTTCCGCCGGATTTTCGACCTTCTGGCCTCGCTCAATGGCCCATCGATAAACCATCAACACCACCTCGCGGACATGTACTGCTGTGGCCGGCGCGCCGCGCGCCACAATGGCATCAGTCTGCGCTCGTAAATTCTCGTCAGTAATTTCAACCAGCTTCAGGTTACCAAACTTGGGCTTCAACTCGCGTTCATAGGTTGCTCGGCGCATATCACGAGTGGAGTCAGCCATCTGGCAGCCACGCAGCCACTTTTCAGCCCAGGCACCGAACGTCTCGACACCCTTGATTCGGGCTTTGTTCCGTGCCTTTTCCTTGGCCGGTGACTTCCCGGCATTGACCATCTTCTTGGCCTCACTCAATTGCTCTCTGGCCTCCGCTAGGGTGAGGCCGCCGACGCCGTAGCACCCAAAAGTAATAGTCTCCTGTCTGCCGTTGATCAAATAGTTGTACCGGAATGAAATCGAACCGGTAGAGATGACAGCCACATAAAGGCCATCGCGGTCGTTCACCTTGTAGAGCTTGTCCTTTGGTTTGAGATTACGCAGCTTGGTATCAGTCAACATAGTATCTATCATATTAGAATTCACGATACCATGATCGCCGCTCAAATCCTTATGAATAAAGGCTTTGATTGATTTCAATATGGTACGTTAAGCATGATTTTCATGCTTATTCTGGTTAAAAATACCATAATTCAAATATCTGCTTTTTCACCCTTCAAACCCTTATAAATAAAGGGTTTTATTGATTTTGATACCATGATCCACTGAAAAATCGTGGCATGGTATCAAGCATTGGTCATGGCACCGTCCCAATTAATACCATGTTTAATACCATGAAAAAATCATGCTTGAAGCTGCTACGTTATGCCAGAAAATGCTAGACGCAGACGTAAAAAAACCCGCAGTGATGCGGGTTTGCGGGGTATTTCATGCTGCTCAGTGCCAGCCTTTGCCGGACATCAAATCATTCCCATTCAATAGTCGCAGGCGGCTTTCCTGAAATATCGTAGACCACACGATTAATGCCACGCACTTCATTGATGATCCGGTTCGAGATCTGGCCTAACAACTCATGCGGCAGATGAGCCCAATGTGCGGTCATAAAGTCTTGTGTTTGCACCGCGCGCAGCGCAACCACATACTCATAGGTGCGCGCATCGCCCATAACGCCAACACTTTTAACCGGCAGAAAAACCGCAAACGCCTGGCTGGTAAGCTCATACCACGACTTGCCTGTGTGCGGATCGATCGTATTGCGTAACGCATCGATAAAGATCGCATCGGCACGGGCCAGCAAAGCAGCATATTCGCGCTTAACTTCGCCTAGAATCCGCACCCCTAAGCCTGGGCCTGGGAACGGATGACGATACACCATCGCAGCCGGCAAACCTAGTTCGATGCCTAATTCGCGCACTTCATCTTTGAACAGTTCGCGCAAAGGTTCAAGCAACTTTAAATGCAAGGTTTCTGGTAAGCCACCTACATTGTGATGACTTTTAATTTTAGCGGCACCTGGCTTATTGCTGCCTGCTGATTCGATGACATCTGGATAGATTGTACCTTGCGCAAGCCATTTCGCATCGACCAACTTACGTGCTTCGTGCTGGAATACCTCAACAAACTCCGCGCCAATAATTTTTCGCTTTTGCTCTGGGTCGGCCACGCCGGCAAGCTTCTCAAGGAAGGGGCCGCTTGCATCGACATGGATAACATTCACCCCTAGATGATTAGCGAAAGTTTCCATGACCTGCTCTGCTTCATTAAGTCGCAGTAACCCATGATCCACAAACACGCAAGTCAGCTGCGGACCAATTGCCTTATGCAGCAAAGCTGCCGCCACCGAGGAATCTACGCCACCTGAAATGGCTAAAATCACCCGCTCGTTGCCGACCTGCTGACGAATCGATTTGACGGCTTCATCAACATAGTCGCCCATAATCCAATCTGCGCGCGCGCCACATACCTCATGCACAAAACGTGTCAGAAGAGCCTTACCCTGTAGTGTATGGGTGACTTCTGGATGAAACTGAACGCCGTAAAAGCGCCTTGCGTCATCCGCCATAGCTGCCACTGGACACGCATCCGTCGACGCAATCAGCGTAAAGCCAGGCGGCACTGCACTCACTTTATCGCCATGGCTCATCCAGACTTTGAGCACGCTCTGGCCTGCATCCGTATGAAAATCTTCAATTCCGTGCAGGAATTTTGCATGACCATGCGCTAAGATTTCGGCGTAACCAAATTCACCCACATGACCATGCTCAACCTTGCCACCCAGTTGCTCGGCCATGGTCTGCATACCATAGCAAATCCCCAGCACGGGTACGCCAAGCTCAAACACAACTTGTGGTGCGCGTGGCGTATCAGCACCCGTCACTGAATTTGGACCACCCGATAAAATAATGCCCTTCGGGGCAAAATCACGAATGAAAGCCTCATCCACATCAGAAGGGTAAATCTCAGCACATACATGGGCCTCACGCACACGGCGGGCGATCAGCTGAGTAAACTGTGAACCAAAGTCAAGGATTAAAATTTTGTCATGCATCTGCATTTATTCCACGTGATAGTTCGGAGCTTCTTTCATAATCTGTACATCATGCACATGCGACTCACGAATGCCAGCCGAAGTAATTTCAACAAAACCAGCCTGTTCGTGCATTTCTTCAATAGTGCGGCAACCACAATAGCCCATACTTGCGCGTACGCCACCCACGAGCTGATATAAAATGGCGCTCACGCTCCCTTTATATGCAACGCGGCCCTCAATGCCTTCCGGCACAAGTTTATCGATATTGACCGAATTGTCCTGAAAATAACGATCAGCGGCGCCATCTTTCATGGCTCCCACCGAACCCATGCCGCGATACGATTTATAGGAACGGCCCTGATATAGAAACTCTTCGCCTGGCGCTTCTTCAGTACCGGCGAACATACTTCCCATCATGACACTGTGCGCCCCCGCTGCTAACGCCTTGGAAACATCTCCCGAATAACGTACTCCGCCATCGGCAATCACCGGCACGCCGGTACCCGCCAGCGCTGCAGACACATTCGCAATCGCAGAAATCTGCGGCACCCCAACCCCGGCAATAATCCGGGTCGTGCAAATTGAGCCTGGGCCGATGCCCACTTTGACTCCGTCGGCGCCATATTCAACCAAAGCACGCGCCGCATCGGCCGTGGCAATATTGCCACCAACCACTTCAATTTGCGGAAAATGCTTTTTAACCCACTGCACGCGTTCAAGCACGCCTAGGCTATGGCCATGAGCCGTATCCACCACAATCACATCCACGCCGGCTTGCACCAGCAACTCAATGCGCTCGTCGTTTTCTGGGCCAACCCCAACGGCGGCGCCAACCCGGAGCTTGCCCTGCTCATCCTTGCATGCATCTGGATGTTCAGTCGCTTTTAAAATGTCTTTAACGGTCATTAAGCCGCGCAATTCAAACGTATCATTCACCACCAATACCCGCTCAAGCCGATGGCAATGCATCAACTCCTTAGCTTTAGCAAGCGGCGTTCCTTCCGGCACCGTGATCAAACGCTCTCGAGGGGTCATGATGGCGCGCACAGGTTCATCCAACCGAGTTTCAAAACGCAAATCACGATTAGTTACAATGCCAATGAGTTGCTTGCCTTCAACGACAGGGAAGCCGGAAATACCATGCTGCTGCGACAACGCAATGGCATCGCGCACTTTGAGATGAGGCGGCACCGTGATCGGATCACGCACAATGCCAGACTCGAAGCGCTTAACCTTGGCCACTTCACGGGCTTGTTCAGCCGCTAGCAAATTTTTGTGAATGATACCAATCCCGCCTAGCTGAGCCATAGCAATGGCAAGCCTGCCTTCGGTCACGGTGTCCATGGCCGCGGACACAAGCGGCATATTTAGCGTGATGCGGCGGGTGAATTTGGTTTTAAGGGAGGTTTCTCGTGGCAGTACATTGGAAAATGCGGGCACGAGTAATACGTCGTCAAAGGTCAGTGCTTTTTGGAGGAGGCGCATAAGATATCCTGGAGGCGCAAAAACGGATTATACGCGATTCTTCAGTGCTAACCTAGCGCCTGCCAGGCATTGACTTAATATTTTTCTGATTTATGCGTGCCATCTACGACCCTCAGGCCGTCCCATGCGCCCTTTTTCCACACGCCGTTGCCGCGCAAGCTTGGGGTCTACTTTTAAAGGCCGGTAAATTTCAACTCGATCATCTGCCGCTAAGGCGGTCTCTAATGATTTAAGTTTGCCCCATATCCCCACCGCCTGCGTTGCTAAATCAAGCTCTGGATAGAGTTGCAAAATACCCGATGCAATAATGGCTTGATGCACTGTCGCGTCTGCTGGCAGTGTCATTTTCAGCACTGTTTGCCGCTCCGGCAAAGCATAACAAACTTCGATTTCAATCTTAGCAAGCATATTTGGTTTGTGCGCGCTTCACAAAAGATTCAACAAAAGTGTTCGCAATATGATGGAACACGGGTCCTATGAGTTTACCTAAGATCATACTTGCAAATTCATAGTGCAATGAAAATTCGACCTTACACGCGTCAGCACGTAACGGCGTAAAGCACCAGTAGCCAGTGAATTTTTTAAACGGACCATCCGCAAATACCATATCGATGCGGTTTGGCCGCTGTTGGGTATTACGGGTTGTAAAATGTAGCTTGATCCCTTTGAATGTAATATCAATCTTGGCTTTCATCTCGGTGGGGTTTTGTTCAAAAATCTCAACCCCTCCACACCATGGTAGGAAATTTGGATAATCGGCAACATCGTTGACAAGATCGAACATTTGTTCGGCCGCGTAGCGGACCAAAACGGTTTTTTGAACATCCGGCATAAGGTTTAGGTAAAAAGGATGCGCAGTTTGCGCAAAATCGACAGCATAAGGCAAGCGGCTTTGTTAGAATGATTATTTTAGCCGAAGTATACGTTCTCTCTCATCATGAGTATTAGTAACAATAAAAAAGCACTCTTCGATTACTTTATTGAAGATCGCTACGAAGCCGGCCTCGTACTCGAAGGGTGGGAGGTTAAGGCTATTCGCGCTGGCCGCTCACAGATTAGAGAAGGCTATGTCGTCATCCGCAATGCTGAGTTATTTCTAATCGGCGCGCATATTAGCCCACTCTTAAGCGCCTCGACCCATATCCGGCCAGATCCGGTGCGCACCCGTAAACTGCTGATGCATGCCACACAAATCAAACGCCTCATCGGTAAAGTTGAGCAGCGTGGCTATACGCTTGTGCCGTTAGATTTGCATTATACGAAGGGACGGGTTAAATGTGAAATTGGTTTGGCTAAAGGTAAGAAGGAGCATGATAAGCGGGAGACTGAGAAGCAGCGGGATTGGGAGCGGGAGAAGGCTCGGTTGATGCGTAGTGGTGTATGACTTTCCTAAGGAAAAATAAATACTAGACTACGCATACCCCCTTCATCAAAAATTTATTTGACTGCGTTGCGAAAACTTTAAGGTTGCCAATATGGAATTGATGGCAACCTTAAAGTAGATAGTCGTTGTGATTAAAAACTAGCTAAAATTCTTACTCATAGTGACCTATCTCGAAGCCATATATACCGACTTGTTTTGCTCTTCTGGTTACGCCCCAATATGAGTCAAGCTCATTTTCTGCCTGTTTCAACCATTTTATATCACTATATTTCCGTTTACTCCCAGGAACTGCATTAGCAAAAAAATATTTTGCACTAGCGTTCAGAACTTTCTTCACATCAGCCTCGACGAACTGCGGCCCAAGCTCCTTCAATTTAGGTATAACTACTTCCAAATCGGTCATGGGAAAATAAAAGGCCAATTGAGGCTCGATTACTTTATCGTAATCACCCATTGTCCTAAGTTCATATTGGTAGTCTTGCGGTCGACCCAAACAGATTTGGAGATTTGATACGTCTGAGTTAGGCAATTTAAAAGTCAACCGAGCCGCGCCATCGTCAGAAAAAAGCTCTTGCTCAGAACCCTCTGCCTTAGTCCAAAATTCATAACCTTCAGGACAACCCAATTCTGCCTCTGACGCAGAGTTCAAGCGGATAGAGTCATCACAACCACAGCCCGCGATCCAACCTCCCGTAACCAGCAAACTTATTAGTACCATTTTCTTCATATTTCCCCCGTAAAATTAGGCCTATTTTGGCCAGAGACAATTACTCAAAAAATCTTTTTAAAAAAGAAAAATATCATATTTCTAATAAATTGGAAAAAAATATTTTTCCTTCATTTTTTCTAGAATTTAGCCTGGCATCCACACCAGATTTACAATCATTTAATAGCTTTGTCGTCTTAAGTTGTTCCAAATAATTATCTATAAACTGACACCACTCCCCTTGATTAACGAGTGATCACGCCGTCAAATCATCGTACTCACAATTGAATCGTCTCTCCAATCTTTGTAACCAGCTTCGGGCACTGCAAGGATGGCAGTTGCAAGATCAACTCGACGAGCTTAGGAAGCAACGGCTGGAAGGTGAGTTTATATTGGAACTCATATCAGAATGAACTGACCTTAACCAACATGTCTATTCAAGATGCCCAGGGTTTAGATTCTATGAATACGCGCTTGCTGAGCAGGTATGGCATTACTTGCCCTAGTGAAAATTTAATCTGAGAAACACTGGCTCTAAATTAAGTATGTTGTGGGGTCAAAGATATAAGGCCAATTTCCTTCGGGGAAATTAAATTAGACCGGAACCAATTAAGGCTAGTCAATCTTATAAGGCAGGGCGTTTGTGGACAAGGTGTTATGGGCCTCAGCCGGCTTGCGGTGGATCCCAAAATAAAGCTTGAGATTGCCGTTTTCTCGGCAATCTCAAGTAGATACAGCTACAATTAAGCGGTGGCAATATTGCTCTTCCCGCCTTTTACTCTATATTGCTTTTTAGCCTTTATTTTTGCTTTATTCTTAGCTTTTATGTTTTATGACTTATTTTTATCAGTTTGTTTGCTCTTGTTCTTGATCGAGCGCACTTGAGAAGGTGATGCCTGTTCGCCAGACACTTCTCGTTGTTCACTGTGAACTCCGCTCGCGACGGTACGCGTCATATGTGCCCCGTGTTGGCTTCGAACCGTACTAGTCGTCGTTGTATGGGTAGTAGTGCTGATTTGCCCTTTAGTCGAGCCCGTCTCACTCACGACTGAATCTGTTTGTGTTTGTATTTGCTCATACCCACTTGATAATGCACCCTTGGCTTCATCCGTATGGTGTTGATCGAGAGCGTCGCTGTTCCCTGCCATATCCCAGGATGATGATAACGAAGCTGGTGACCCCGTAGTACTGCTTGCAGGTAGAGTGGAATAATAAGTATCCGCGACCTCATCTCTACGATCCTCATCGACAGACTCAGAGGAGTGATGAGCATCACTATGTTCTATCTGCTCCGTTATCTGCCAGCCATATTTACCTACAAATTCTGCTTTTCTAATAACAATCCAATGTGGTCTGTCACCTCCTTGATAATGCTGTAAAAACTCATCTCCTGGGCCATGCTTATTTAAAAGCTTCTCCTTCACCTCTTGATCGTCAGACTTACACTCTTGCCCCTCTTCACCAGTCCAAACATATTCTATGCTGCTCTTTAGAATTTTTCGAATTTCTTCTAACTCTTTTTTTTGCCCTACGCGAAGTCCTTCCAATCGAGGTAAGCTTGCTCGCAGTTCTTCTGTCGGAGCCGCGACTTTCAACTTAAGGGAGCGCAGTTTTCCATAGCTATCCTTATCCGTTGTGCTAATTTTATATTCATTAGCTCCAGACTGAATCAAAGAGATCTCGAAATATGGGAGATTTTCTGATTTAGGCAATTTAAAACTTAACACAGCAAAGCCACCTTTGGAGCGAAGCATCTGCTGCTCTGTATGATGTTGCTCCTTCCAAACCCACCTTCCTTCATCCTCACTAGCAATAGAAGGAACGCCTGCAGTGCTCAATGCACTAGAATGTCCAGCATGAACTCCACTACCAGTAGACGCAACGCCTGCAGTATTCAACGCATTAGAGTGCCCAGCATGATCGCCACTACCATCGCCACAGCAACCCGCAACCCCGCTTCCCATCGCCAGTAGGCTTATCAAAACTAATTTCTTCATGTTTTCCCCGTCAGTCTTAATTTTTACTCCGTTTGAACAGGAGTAATTATTCTAAAAAACTGCTATAAAAGCAAATACCATAGTGTAAGCAAACAAATTTATAGGCACTCCATCTAGCACTTTTACGCTAGGATAGTGTGTCTATGTCAGACTTACAATGATCTAACATCTATTTAGTTTTTACTAAATATCTACTATAAATCTGAGATTACTTGCCCTGCTTAATAATCGATAACGCCGTCCCAATCATCGAGCTCACTTCACTTAAATTAGCTGGCACGATGAGTGTGTTACCCGACTTAGCAAGATTACTAAACGCATTCACATATTGCTCCGCCACTTTAAGATTAACCGCCTCCATACCGCCAGACGATTGAATCGATTGTCCAATTTTTGCAATCGCTTGCGCATTGGCTTCGGCTACGGCAAGAATGGCTGATGCTTGCCCTTGTGACTGGTTAATCGCCGCTTGTCTTTCACCTTCTGATTTTTGAATTGCCGCTTCGCGTGCACCCGTGGCTAAGTTAATTTGCTCTTGCCGCTTACCCTCGGAAGCTGCAATCAATGCACGCTTTTCACGCTCGGCGGTAATTTGTGATTGCATTGCATGTAAGATCTCTTTAGGAGGGGTGAGATCTTTGATTTCATAACGCAGTACTTTAACGCCCCAGTTTGCTGCTGCCTCATCTAGCGCCTCAACAATGCCGTGGTTGATCAAGGCACGCTCTTCAAAGGTTTTGTCGAGCTCAAGCCTGCCGATGACCGAGCGCAAGGTGGTTTGCGCGAGCTGAGTGATAGCAACGATATAGTTGCTTGAGCCATAGGAGGCTTTCATCGGGTCAGTCACTTGAAAGTATAGAACGCCATCCACTTGCAATTGCGTGTTGTCGCGCGTGATGCAAATTTGGCTAGGCACATCGAGCGGGATTTCTTTCAAAATATGCCGATATGCAACGCGGTCGATAAAGGGCAACACAATATTCGCGCCCGGCGTCAGCGTTGCATGATAACGGCCAAGCCGCTCAAGCACCCAAGCATGTTGCTGAGGCACAATCTTCACGGCTTGCGCCGCAATGACAACGGCGACGATAAATATAATCAACGCAATAAGACTTGTATCTACTAACATAATTTTCCTTATGAGTGAGCCGTTTTTAGCCCGTCATTGATTAACTGCGCTTGGCTGCAACAACCAAAAGATTGCCGCGCATCTCTTTAATTTCATACCATTGGCCATCTATATCTTCGCCAGCAAGCAGTTCAACATCCCACTGCGCGCCGCGATAAAGGGCACGCGCGCGGCGTCCTTGCCAAGCATCAATCTGCAATAATGCACCTAAATCAAGGTTGTTATTCGGATTAGCATGGCGCCCCTTAGCTAAGTCAACACGTGAACGGCGCAACAGTATCAACGCACTGAGTGCAATTGCGGCGGCAACGACCAACTGTAAGCTCACGGAGAGCCCAAAAAGCGTAACCACTCCGCCGGCCACGCAGCCCAGTGCGATCATTAATAAATAAAAGGTGCCGCTTAGCAACTCGGCAATCACGAGCCCTCCGGCCAGAACCCACCAGAAGAGGCCTGTTTCTATCATAAATACTCCTGAATATTAGGTGTCAGTTGAGGCCACGAAAGTGCCTCGACTAGAACACTTTAACTCATTTTTGCAAGCGTGCGCCAAGTATCAATGATTGTGTCCGGATTGAGCGACATTGACATAATTCCGGCTTCTGTGAGCCACTGCGCAAAGTCCAAATGATCGGAGGGTCCTTGCCCGCAAATACCCACATATTTGTTTTGGCGTTTGCACTCGTCAATCACGCGGCTTAACAAGAAACGTAGCGCCAAGTCGCGCTCATCGAAATCTTGCGCTAGCAAGGGCATGCCAGAATCTCGATCAAGTCCAAGCGTGAGTTGGGTCAAGTCGTTTGAGCCAATTGAAAAACCATCAAAATACTGCAAAAATTCAGCGGCAAGAATCGCATTGGATGGGACTTCACACATCATAATCAAGCGCAGACCATGCTCGCCGCGTTTTAAACCAAATTTCTCCAATAGCGCCACCACTCGCTCGGCTTGCGCCAGCGTACGCACAAATGGCACCATGACCTCAACATTGGTCAGCCCCATCTCTTCACGCACCCGTTTGAGCGCAATGCATTCCATCTCAAACGCAGGCGCAAAATCCTCGGAAATATAGCGCGCCGCGCCACGAAACCCTAACATTGGGTTTTCTTCATCGGGCTCATAGCGCGAACCGCCGATCAACTTTTTATATTCATTTGACTTAAAGTCAGACAGCCGCACGATCACGGGCTTTGGATAAAATGCAGCGGCAATCGTGGCAATCCCTTCGGTCAATTTATCGACATAAAATGCGCGTGGCGAGGCATGGCCGCGGGCAATGCTCTCAACCGCTTTTTTGAGATCCGGGCCAACCTCTGGATAGTCAAGCACGGCTTTAGGATGCACCCCAATATTATTATTAATAATGAATTCGAGCCGCGCCAAACCCACGCCAGCATTAGGCAGCTGACAAAAATCAAAGGCCAGCTGTGGGCTGCCGACGTTCATCATGATCTTAACTGGCAAGGCAGGCAAATCACCGCGTTCAATCTCGGTCACTTCCATTTCAAGCAAGCCATCATAGATTTTGCCTTCGTCACCTTCCGCACATGAAACGGTAACAAGTGCGCCTTCTCGTAATAGGTCGGTCACTTCACCACAACCGACAACGGCAGGTACACCCAACTCGCGCGCGATGATGGCCGCATGGCAAGTGCGGCCACCCCGGTTAGTGACGATGGCAGCAGCACGCTTCATGACTGGCTCCCAATTCGGGTCCGTCATATCAGCGACCAGCACATCGCCAGGCTGCACGCGCTCAATCTCGCTCACATCACGAATCACGCGGACTGGACCCGCGCCAATTTTTTGGCCAATGGCTCGGCCCGTGGCCAGTACCGGGGCAATATTTTTAAGCTTAAAGCGCTGCTCAAGTTTGCCGCTGGCTTGACTTTTGACCGTTTCAGGCCGCGCTTGCAAGATATAAAGCTTGCCATCGCGACCATCCTTACCCCATTCAATATCCATTGGGCGGCCATAGTGCTGCTCGATGATCACGGCGTATTTGGCGAGCTGGATCACATCTTCATCGGTAATCGAATAGCAGTTGCGTTGCGCGCTTTCCACGTCAACCGTTTTGACTCGCTCCACATCATCTGGTGGAGCAAATTCCATTTTGACTAATTTTGAGCCCAGCGAACGGCGGATGATCGGGTAATGACCGCTTGCCAGCGTTGGCTTAAAAACATAAAATTCGTCAGGGTTGACCGCACCTTGTACGACGGTTTCTCCTAAGCCATAGCTCGAGGTAATAAATACCACGCCCTTAAAGCCGGATTCCGTATCTAGCGTAAACATCACGCCAGCCGCGCCCACATCTGAGCGCACCATGCGCTGCACCCCTACCGATAATGCAACCTCTGCGTGCGTAAAGCCCTTATGAACCCGGTATGAAATCGCGCGGTCATTGTAGAGCGAAGCAAAGACGTGTTTGACGCGGTCTAGGATTTGGTCAATGCCAACCACATTAAGGTAGCTTTCCTGCTGGCCGGCAAATGAGGCATCAGGCAAATCTTCAGCGGTTGCTGATGAGCGCACGGCAAACGATAGTTCAGCTGCGTCTTTTTGCAAGAGCTCAAAATGCGCTCGAATCTCAGCGACTAACCTTGGCGGCAACGGCGCGTCAATAATCCATTGGCGAATTTCGCTGCCAGCAACGGCTAACGCCTTGACATCTTCAATGTCTAAATCTTGCAACCGCTGCGCGATTCGCGCGCTCAAATGATTGAGTTGCAGAAAATCACGAAATGCCTGTGCCGTTGTCGCAAAGCCAGCCGGCACACTCACGCTAGCGCGGGTAAGCTGGCTAATCATTTCACCAAGCGATGCATTTTTACCGCCGACGATCTCAACGTCCGTCATTCGCAGTTGCTCAAACGGCACTACGTAAGCGTTGCTGTCCACTGCCCTATTCATCACAGTCCCTAAAGTGTAAAAAATCTGTATTGACGCTTAAAAACCGCTATTCTACCGTGCTCTGGGCTATCACCCAACGGGGCCTATGGCGCCGCTACTCTATATGTGCTTTATATTGACACCGATACAACACCATGCAACCTATTGCCTTTATTGTTTCTGATGGAACCGGCATTACTGCCGAAACTTTCGCTCATTCAATTCTTTCACAATTTGATCTGAAATTCCGCTTGATTCGCGTGCCTTTTGTTGATTCGCTCGACAAAGCTTATACCACGCTCAATGATATCAATCATGCCGCAGAACTAGGTGACAGCCGGCCGATTGTCTTTACAACGCTTGTCAATAGTGAGTCAAACGAGATTGTGAAGCGTTCGAATGCCCTTGTGTTGGATATGTTCCAGACCTTCATCGAGCCCCTTGAGCAAGAACTTAAGATGAAGTCCAGTCATGCCATGGGACGGGGGCATCAAGCAGCAGATACCGAGGCTTATAAGAACCGGATTGAAGCGATCAATTTTTCACTGACACATGACGATGGCCAGTCTCATCTTAACCTTAAAGAAGCCGATGTTATCTTAGTAGGGGTCTCACGCAGCGGCAAAACACCGACCACGCTCTATTTAGCAATGCAGTATGGCGTAAAGGCTGCCAATTATCCGCTAATTCCAGAAGATTTTGAGCGGGGCAAACTGCCTACACCGCTGCTCACTCATAAGTCGAAAATTTTTGGTTTGTCGATCGACCCCAGCCGGCTTGCGGAAATCCGCAATGAACGGCGCCCTGGTAGTAAATACGCTTCCCTTGAAAATTGCCGCTATGAGGTCAATGAGGCTCAAGCTCTGATGCGACGCGAAAATATTAAGTGGCTGTCCTCCACGCATAAATCAATAGAAGAGATCGCCGCCACTATTTTGCAAGAAATCAGGCTTGATAAGCCATCGTATTAAGCGCTTACCTAGGCATTCCGATTAACTCTGCAGAATCTCGATCAGAGAGCTTCATAATCTCTTTAATCTTACCGGGCTGCAAGATGCCCGCGGCTAACATATTGTTAGCCGTTTCAACAATTGTTTCTCGTTTAGCTTTTTGCCAGCCCTTCTGCCAGCCTTTATCCCAACCCTCTTCCCAGCCTTTTTTCCAACCTTCGAGTTCTAAGTGTTGAGCAAGAGTCATAATTTCCTCACTTAAGTTCATTGCGGTTTCAATCATCTATTGAGCTACTTCAGCTAGCTCTGCGAAATCTTGATCAGAAAGCTTTGTGAGCTCTTTAATCTTATCGAGCTGCATTCCCGTAGCTGACATATTGTTCACAATTTCAAGAGTTCTTTTGCGCTCACCTTCTTGATGGCCTTTTTTCCAACCTGCGAGTTCTAACTGTTGCGCAAGAGTCATAATTTCCTCACTTAAGTTCATCGCGGTTTCAATCATCTATTGAGCTACTTCAGTTAGCGCTGCGAGATCTTGATCAGAAAGCTTTGTGAGCTCTTTAATCTTATCGAGTTGCATTCCCGTAGCTAACATATTGTTCACAATTTCAAGAGTTTTTTTGCGTTCGCCTTCCTGCTCACCTTCTTGGTGGCCTTTTTTCCAACCTGCGAGTTCTAACTGTTGAGCAAGAGTCATAATTTCCTCACGATAGTTCGGCGCAGTTTCAGTCACCAACTGGATGAACTGCTGGTAATTGGTACATTTCCCCCCTTCCACAAGATATTTTAGCGCGCTATGCAGGAGTTCCCCGGGGGGCGGATCAGTGCTGAGTATTTTTAAAACAGGTTGCGCCAACTGTAGCAAATCTCTGGTTCGGATGTGCTTTTGTAGGAGTTCAAACGCAGCAATGCTTTTATGCGTTTGAATTTCTTCGTCTGGAATGACAGAAAGATCGATGAGCTTAATCGGCTTTAGGAAAATTTTCTCCGCAAGCTCCTGGTTTTCAAAACAACTCAGTAGATCTAGCGGCCCCGGATAAGGGCTGCGCCGCCCTCGATAAAAAAGCATAGGCACTACTACAGGTAATAATTCATTACCTTGCTCAAGGTGCTGCTGCATGATTGCAGTTTGATAACGCAAAAGCTTAAAAGGCATTAATTGACCTACAACGCTCTCGTGCTCAATAACAGCATAAATATATCCAGGGGCGCCAGCAATCTTCAATGAATAGACAATATCTGAAAAATGTTGTCTCAGATGGGCGTCTACAAACGAGCCATTGGCAATCTGCAGCGTGTTTAAATCGCAATATTGTTTTACAGAAGTTGGCAAATAAACTTCTAAAAAAGCTTTAGCAAGGGTTACATTGGATAAAAATTTTTTAAACAATGCATCATGAGGAATAGACAAGGAACTTTTCATCGGATCGATCTTTAATAAAAAACGGCGGTTGCCGTCATGGTTATGAACGAACCTTGATTGTTCCCGAAATGCTTATATTGAGCACCGGTTTGCCTGCAGCAATATGGGCAAAGTTTTTCACCCATAATGGGCTTAAAACATAGAAATGTTGCTCATTGGCTACAGTCGTATTGAGCTTATTATCGGCTCATGAGCGCGCACGCTAGAGAAAGACCTATTCAACAAAATAATATAGTGAAATGGCCTCTTCTATTCTCCCTGATATTTTTTTACTACGCAACAATTTGGGTGCACAATCTTTTGAAAATCGTGCAAGCAACTAAGTGTTGCGCTGGCGACATTGCTCGAATAAACAAACAGCCGCGGCAGCTGCGACATTAATGGATTCCATCCCACCAGGCTGGGGGATGGTGACCGCGTGTGCGGCGTGTTCGCGCCATGTCGCAGAGACGCCAGCACCTTCGTTGCCCCAGATCCAGGCAAAAGGTTTGGTCAAATCCTGCTGGTAGATCGAAGTGGCGTTGTGCGAATCTGTAACGAGCAATGGCACGGCAAGGTGTGGCAAGAGTTGGTCTACCTCAATTCCTTCAAAAATATGCAGTAGAAAATGCGCCCCCATCCCCGCCCTTAGTACTTTAGGAGACCAGGCACACGCCGTACCGGGTGCGCAAAATACATATTGAATGCCGGCGGCAGCGGCGCTACGCAAGATAGAGCCGGCGTTACCTGCATCTTGCACACCGTCAAGAATGATGCAATCACGGGTAATTTTCTGCGGCAATTCAGGGGCCGGGATATCAACCAAAAATATCACGTTGCCACCCTGCGCTGCTCGCGCTAACGTCGACAATTGTGCAAAGAGCGTATCTGATAACACCACCATACGCGCTGGCTCAATGCGTGACATGATTGGCTGCAGGCTTTGCTGCATTTTATGATCAGACAGCGTGCTCTCGGCAATAATACAGAAACGTGGTTGTCCTAGCGTATCGAGATAGGTACTGGCTAAATGCAGCCCTTCAGCAAGAGCTTGGCCGGCCCGGCGTTCACGAGTGAGGGTGCCGGCGAGTTGCTTGAGCCTCTTAAAAAAAGGGTTATCGCGCGCAGTAATGGTTTTCATTATGTAGGTCTACGCGCATCATAGTGAATGAATCGAACGAAGCAATCTAGAGTCGCCACCTAGTGCTTGGCGCACCGGGGCAAATGAGCGGCGATGGTGAATACAGGGACCATGCTGCTTAAGCGCAGCAAGATGTTGTGGTGTGCCATAACCTGCGTGTGCATCAAAACCATATTCGGGATGAGCGACATGTAATTCAAGCAGCATTCGATCGCGTGTCACTTTAGCGAGAATCGAGGCGGCTGAAATTTCTGGTAGCAATGCATCGCCACGCACAATGGCTAGCGCTTGCATCTTTAAGGATGGACAACGGTTACCATCAATCTTTGCCAAGCTTGGAGTAACCGGCAGTGTTTCAACCGCACGCTGCATCGCCAGCATCGTTGCGTGCAAGATATTTAAGCGATCAATTTCATCCACTGAGGCCGACGCAATACTAAAAGCGAGCGCACGTTCACAGATCAGATCAAAGAGTAGCGCGCGCTTTTTGGCACTCAACGTCTTTGAATCAGCGAGGCCCTCAATCGGTCGTGTTGCATCAAGCATCACCGCCGCCGCGACCACTGGGCCAGCTAACGGGCCTCGGCCCGCTTCGTCAACGCCGCAGGTTAGCCTGCTTGGATCGTCTAATAGCACGTTATAAGGGGTAGAAAAGGATGGATCCATGAAGTCAGTCACGCGAAATTTTAGGCGTGTCGCTTGGCACTCATTAATGCTATTGAAGACTTGAGCTGCGACATCCGAATAGATTGATATAAACTACTTTAAAGGTGAAACGAACTTCGATGCCTGGCGCTGTGAAGTTTCAATTAACTCGGCAATCGCATCCGCTGCAACAGCGGCTGAATCACACTTTAAGGTGTGGTGCATTTGCGTAAAAATTTGATTGAGCTTATCGCGATTTGCATGATCATTCAATTGATCCATCATCGCGCGCGCGAGTGCATCAGGCGTGGCAAGATGCTGCAGCAATTCGGGTACCACAAATCGGCCAGCGAGAATATTAGGCAGCCCAACATAAGGTAAATAACCTTGCCTTTTCATAATTTGGGCCGTCAGCCAAGGGACTTGATAC
Source organism: Mycoavidus sp. HKI (assembly GCF_020023735.2). NCBI lineage: Bacteria > Pseudomonadati > Pseudomonadota > Betaproteobacteria > Burkholderiales > Burkholderiaceae > Mycoavidus > Mycoavidus sp. HKI. The sequence continues at coordinate 765,403 of NZ_CP076444.2, read as the reverse complement.
GAAATCACCATCGGCTTTTTATATAGGGCGGCTTCTAAGGTTGCGGTGCCGCTGGCAATCAGCACGGCATCAGCAGCTTCTAGTGCACTATGCGAGTCGCCCTCAAGCACCGTCAGAGAAAGCTGTGGATACTTGGCAATCAACGGCTGCAACTGCGCCCTAATTGCTGCCGACGCCGCTGGCAAGATAAACCGTAGCCCAGGTTCAGAGGCTTGCATCAGCGCCATCGCAGCTAAAAAAGTGGGCGCAATCAAGGCGATTTCCGAGCGCCGGCTACCCGGCAAGACAGCGATGATCGGACCCTGTACGGGTAACTCCAGACGACACCGGGCAGCCACTGGATTAGGTACCAGCGGGATCACATCCGCTAATGGGTGGCCAACATAGCGTGCGGCAACTCCGGCGCGCGCGTAAATTTCCGGCTCAAAGGGAAATAGGCACAACATGAGATCTGTGGCCCGTTGGATTTTTTTAATGCGGGCGCCGCGCCACGCCCAAATCGATGGGCTAATGAAATGAACGGTGGGAATGCCAGCGCGACGCAGTTGTGCTTCAAGGCCGAGATTAAAATCAGGCGCATCGATACCCACAAAGACGGTTGGGGGCGCAGCTAACAGTTGGCGCTTTAACGCGCTACGGATACGTAAGATTTCGGGAATATTGCGCAAGGCTTCAACATAGCCACGCACGGCTAATTTTTCACTCGGCCAGCGCGCATTAAAGCCGAGCGCAGTCATCTTTGGCCCGCCAATGCCGAAGTACATGCTCGCCGCCGGTAAACGGATTGTAAGCTGCTGGATAAGGGCTGCGGCGAGTAAATCCCCGGACGCTTCGCCCGCCACCATTGCCAAACTGGCCGGCGCAGTATCACCAGTTGGATGTGTACTTAGCACCTTTGCTGCCTAGCGGATAATGCCGCGCTGCGTGTCGGCGATAAAGCTAAGCAGTTCCTGCACATGCGCGTTGCCATCGTCCGCTTGAGCCGCCAACTCAGCCAGTTGGATTTTGGCTTGCTCAAGCGAAAGGCCTGCTTTATACAGCGTCCGATAAGCAGCGCGCAGCGTCGTAATCGCAGCCGATGTAAAGCCTCGCCGGCGCAAGCCTTCAAGATTGATACCATGCGGCTTAGCCTTGTCGCCCGCGGCCATGATAAACGGCGGGATATCCTGGATTAAAACGGTAGCGCCGCCTAACATTGAGTGTGCGCCAATGCGCACGAATTGGTGCACCCCCGCCATACCGCCCAGGATAGCCCAATCGCCAACCTGCACATGCCCAGCGATTTGCGCATTGCTAGCGAAAATAGTATGGCTACCTACGATACAGTCATGTGCGATATGCACATAAGCCATGATCCAGTTGTCATCACCGATGCGAGTCAGGCCCGTATCTTGTACCGTACCGGTATGAATCGTGGCGAATTCACGAATGGTATTGCGGTCACCAATCTCTAGCTGGGTTGGCTCACCTCTGTATTTCATATCTTGGGGGGCACCGCCCAGCGCGGCATAATGGCCAATCCGGTTATCTTTGCCCAGCGTAGTATGGCCTTCAAGCACGCTATGGGAACCGATCTTTGTGCCTGCGCCAATTTTTACGTGCGCGCCAATCACCGCATAGGGGCCAATCTCGACTGTCTCATCGAGCTCGGCGCCCGGCTCAATCACTGCACTGCTATGAATTTTTGTCATGCTCTGAGTTGTTGTCTTATTAAACGTTTGATGTTTGCGCATCACTCTGACGCGCCGGTCTAACCGTACACATCAAATTCGCTTCAGCCGCCACAACGCCATCTACCTCAGCAAATGCGCTAAATTTCCAAATCCCACGCAAATAGCGCTCAAAACTCACATTCAAAATCAGCTGATCGCCCGGTTCAACCGGCCGTTTAAAGCGCGCGTTATCAATTCCCACAAAATAGTAAAGCGACTTAGCGGGGTCATACTCTTCTTCAGCAAAGGTTAAAAGCCCTGCGGTCTGCGCTAATGCCTCAAGTATTAATACCCCAGGCATGACCGGACAAGCCGGAAAATGACCCGTGAAATAAGGCTCATTAATGGATACATTTTTCAGCGCTTTAATCCGCTTATGCGGTTCAAGCTCCAGTACTCGATCAACCAGCAAAATCGGATAGCGATGCGGCAGTAAAGTAAGGATCCGATGGATATCGAGTTTAATGTCTTGTGTACTCATCGATTTTCTACGTAGAATGATTTGCTTCAGTCACAATGATGACTGCTTATTTTGACTAGCTAATATAACAGCTTCAAGCTGCTTGAGGCGCGCATTCATTTTATCGAGATTGCGCATCAAAGCAGCATTGCGGTTCCAGTGAGTATTTTCAATGGCAGGAAATGAGCTAGTATAAACGCCAGGTTTAGATAAAGATTTTGAAACACCGGATTTGGCGGTAACGATCACTCGATCAGCTAACGTCAAATGGCCGGCGATACCCACGGCGCCTCCTATCATACAATGACGGCCAATCACCGTACTGCCTGCAATGCCCGCACAAGCAGCAATCACCGTGTAAGCGCCAATTCGGCAATTATGGGCAATTTGAACCAGATTATCAATTTTTACGCCGTCCTCAATTAGGGTGTCAGTCATTGTGCCACGGTCAATCGTGGTATTGGCACCAATCTCAACATCTTCGCCAATCATGACAGCGCCGGTTTGTGGAATTTTGACCCACTCTCCAGCATCGCCGTTAAAATCGGGAGCAAAACCAAAACCATCCGCGCCAATGACAGCGCCGGCATGCACCAACACGCGCGGGCCTAAGGTACAGCCATGATAAACGGTAACCTGTGCAAATAAATGTACATCGTCGCCGATCGTAACACCTCGCCCAATATACGCATGAGCATCAAGACGCGCGCGCTCACCAATCACCGCATTGGCCTCAATCACAACCTGCGGTCCGATCGATGCTGTAGCCGCCACTCGCGCGCTAGGGTCAATCACTGCGCTGGCATGGATGCCGGGCAACACCTGCGGTATGCTCGCGGCCGCAAAGCATTGCGCAACACGCGCAAAATAGGCATAAGGATTAGGTGTGACAAGAAACGAGCAGGCGCTACGGTTTTTAACTTTCAATAAGTCAGCGCAGGTGATCAATACGGCTCCTGCCCGCGTCGCTTCAAGCTGAGCGAGATATTTGGGGTTAGCCAAAAAGCTCAACTGCTGCGGCTGTGCACGATCAAGTGGCGCTAAACCGTGAATAGAGCAAGCGCCATCGCCCACAACTTCGCCACCAAACCGTTGCGCGAGTTGCTCGAGGGTAAATCCTTTATGCTTGTCGCAAGCCAATTGCATGTTCAACTCAGAAGCTGCCATTGGGTTTAGCCAGCGCTTTTAACACCTCATCGGTAATATCAATGCGCGGATTCACGTAGACGGCTTCTTGCACAATCAAGTCGTAATTTTTTGCCTCTGCGATCTGCTTAATCGCTTTATTCGCACGTTCAAGCACAGCCGCCAACTCTTCATTACGGCGTTGATTGAGATCTTCACTAAATTCACGTTGCTTACGCTGAAAGTCGGCATCCAGTTGCGTCAGCTCCGCTTGCGCTTTCTTACGCTCAAGATCGGACATAGTGGCTGCATTCTTATCAAGCTTATTAGATTTCGTTTTTAAATCCTTGGCGATGGCCTGTAGTTCCTGATCGCGCTTTAAAAATTCTTGCTTGAGCTTGTCTTGTGCCGCCTTAGCCAGTGTCGATTCACGCAGAATGCGATCTGAATTGACAGCGGCAATATGCACTTCATGGGTAGACGCATTCGCTGGGCTAGCGCATACATTCGCCGAGCTAGCGAACAAGGCGCATGCAAACCAGCACATATAACGCTGTTTGGATAGATTATTTAACACGATACGCCTCTATATTGGGTGTCTGCATATTTTGATAGATGAATCTTCAGAAGGCTGTGCCAAGCTGAAATTGAAATTTTTGGTAAGTATCGCCTAGCTTTTTGGTCAGCGGGAAACCCAAACTAAATTTTAACGGACCGACTGGCGAAATCCATGCGATCCCCAGCCCATAGCCATAACGCAAGCTGCCCAGAGCGATCTTCTGATCCGGACCCCACACATTACCTCCGTCAATGAAAGTAAATAAACGTAGCGTACGATCGTAACCCGTTTTGGGCAACGGAAAAGTCAGTTCAATATTGCCAATCAAAAGCTTAGAACCCCCGATTGCATCAGCGCTCTCTGCATCTTTAGGACCCAACGAACTAGGTTCATAGCTGCGTACTGATCCAATTCCGCCCGCGTAGTAGTTTTTAAAAATCGGATACGGTTTGCCAGCAAGCCCCCGCCCATAACCGAACTGCCCATTCAAACCAAGCACAAAGCCACGCGCAAACGAATAATAATATTGTTGCTGTAAATCGATTTTGTAATATTGGGTGTCACCGGCAGGCGTACCTAGCTCGCCATTTGCCTGCGTGTAATAACCACGACTTGGCACCAAGGCGCTATCACGACTATCACGGGACCAGCCAATGGTCAGCGGCACATTATTCACCACCCGGCCAAATTGATCAATGTAGTTCCGGTAAGCTTTCGGCGCTGTTTCATCCGCTTTCATCCGGTCCTGCTCAAAACCGGCGCCTAGATAAACTGTATCAAACTCAGAAAACGGGATACCAAATTTCAAATTGCCGCCCATACTGACGATTGTGAAATTACTTGAATTTGAGCCCGGCATAAAGCTTGAGCCACCATATAAAAGCGGCTGATAGGTCCGATAATAGGCTTCAGTAATCCGTTTGATACCATCGATCGTAAAATAAGGATCGACCTGCGTGACAGAAAGTGTGCGATACGTTTTGGCCGTATTTATATTGACCGCAAGGCTAGTGCCAGAACCAAATACATTGTCTTGCGACACCCCTGCTGACAGCACCACCTTATCTGTCGATGAAAATCCTGCGCCCACGGTCACGGCACCAGTCGGCTTTTCCGCTACTTTCACGTCAACATCAACTTGGTCGTTGGTTCCTTCGACCGGCGCCATGGCGACATTAACATCCGTAAAATAGCCCAGGCGGTTAATCCGGTCTTGCGACAGCTTTAGCCGTTGTCCGTCGAACCAAGCGCTCTCAAATTGGCGCATTTCACGGCGAATCACTTCATCGCGCGTACGATTATTACCGATCACATTCACGCGCCGCACATATACACGCCGGCCCAGCGTGACTTGCAAGCTAATCGCTGCCGTATGCCGCTGCTGGTCAAGCGCCTGCTGCGGGGCAACCGTCGCGAAAGCATAGCCGTATTCACCCAGTTTGTCAGTGATCGCTTTGCTCGCAGCTTGTAGCTTAGCTGCTGAAAAACGCTCGCCGGAGCGGATTTTGACCAACTTAAGTAACTCTTCTTTTTTATCGAGCAACTCCCCGCTCAGTTCAAAATTAGCGATGGTGTACGGCTCACCTTCATGCAAGCTAAACGTCAGATAGATGTCTTTTTTGTCAGGTGAAATTGAGACTTGCGTCGATTCAAAATTAAATTCCAGATAACCCCGATCAAGATAGTAGGAACGGACATTATCAAGATCATTGGCCAGTTTTTCACGCGCATACAAATCATTTTTGCTGTACCAGGAGAACCAGTTAGGCGTTGAGAGTTGCATTTCGTCTTGCAAGGTGCTGGTCTTAAACGCCTTATTGCCAATGAAATTGACTTGCCGGATACGCGCAACTGGACCCTCTGTGACGGAGAATAAAATATTGACTCGGTTGCGCTCAAACGGAGTGACTGTAGTAGTGACTTCAGCCGCGTAGTAACCACGCGTTAGATAACGGCGCTTAAGTTCTTGCTCAGCTTTGTCAATCAAATTTTTATCGTAATAGCGACCCGGCGACAAAGCAATTGCGCCACGCAGCAATTTGTATAGATTTTCTTTATCAAACTCACGCAGTCCGACAAAATCAATCGACGAGACAAGCGGCCGTTCTTGCACCTGAACCACCACCACGTTACCTTGTGATAACACGCGCACATCACTAAAAAACCCAGTTGCGTAAAGCGCGCGAATCGCTTGCGAACCTTTATCATCGGTAAATGATTGGCCTGACTTAAGAGGCAAATACGCAAACACCGTACCCGCGTCAAGCTGGCGCAGACCTTCAATGCGAATGTCTTTTACCACGAAGGGTGCGACCGCGTGCGTCAGCGTAGCATACGCTGAGAAAAGAGCGACAATACCCATCCTAAATGCAAAACGAAATGGCAACAACTTCTATCCTTAATAAAGAATTTAGCTAATAATCATAACAGAGACATGCTGCTTCTTCCTTACAGCGATGATCTCATAAGCATCTGTCCATTAACACAACCTCACCCAGCATCACTCTGCTCACGGCCCAGATTATTTATAACGGAGCACTTAGGCGCCATCCAATTTATACAGCTAGCGCCGAAATTTCTTCAAAGGCCAGCCGGCGCGCCTGTGCATCTGCTGCGAGCACGTCATCTAGCGTATGGACTGCGCTCGGCTCAATACGTTCAAGCACATTCGCGACAATAGCGGCAATCGAGGTAAAACATGTAGCACCCTGCAAAAAGGCCTCAACCGCCACTTCATTGGCAGCGTTCAGTACAGCGCTCGCTACGCCGCCCTGCCGTAAAGCTTCGATGGCAAGCGTTAAACAGGGGAAACGCTCAAGCTCAGGTCGCTCAAAACTCAAGGTGGCAATTAAAGCTAAATCTAACGGTGCGACCCCAGCTGCAATACGATCTGGAAAGGCCAGTGCATGGGCAATTGGGGTCCGCATATCTGGATTGCCAAGTTGTGCCAGCACAGAGCCATCGACATAACTGACCATCGAGTGAATCACGCTTTGTGGATGAATCAGCACTTCAATCTGGTTAATCGGCACATCGAATAACCAGTGTGCCTCAATCACCTCAAGCCCCTTGTTCATCATCGTGGCGGAATCGACCGAGATTTTTCGGCCCATCCGCCAGTTTGGATGAGCACACGCTTCATCAGGGGTAACATGCGCCAGTGAAGCAAGCTCGCGCGTACGAAATGGACCGCCCGACGCAGTCAGAATAATTTTCTCGACGCCAGCACGGGCAGATAAGCATTGATAGATCGCATTGTGCTCACTGTCCACAGGAAAGAGCTGTGCATTATGCTGGCAAACTGCCTCCATAAACAATCGGCCCGACATTACCAACGCTTCTTTATTGGCTAATAAGATACGCTTGCTAGCACAGGCTGCAGCGAGCGTTGGCGCAAGCCCTGCCGCGCCTACAATCGCCGCCACCACCGTGTCGCACTCCGCGGCATTCGCCAAGGCAATCAGCGCCGCCTCGCCATACGCCACTTCGGTACGGCTGCCAGCAGCCTTTAACCGAGTTTGCAGCTGAGCGGCTAATGTCGCATCTCTTACAACCGCAAACCTAGGGGTAAAGCGTAAGCACTGCTTAAGCAATTTATCGATATTGCGGTGCGCGCTCAGCCCAAACACAGAAAAACGCTCTGGGTGGCGCGCAACAATATCAAGCGTACTATCGCCGATTGAGCCGGTTGAACCAAGTATAGTTAGACGTTGTTGCATATCGCTGCGGGTTTCACGCTCTTAGATAGGGATAAAACGCAAAAGGCTCCCGTACAGGCCAACCGCCAGCGTAAGCATTGGTAACAACGCATCTAAACGATCTAATACGCCACCATGGCCGGGCAAGAGCATACTCGAATCTTTAAATCCTGCTTGCCGCTTCATCAATGATTCAAACAAATCACCCACAACGCCGACGCCAACCAGTAAGGTCAGTACCGCTAACATACCCAACCAGCCACTGACTGAGTCAACCTCAACCGCCAATGGTGAGACGCCGAAAAGCCGGATTGTACCTGCTACAACGGCGGTTATTGCAAGCACCAGCAACCAGCCGCCCAACACACCTTCCCACGTCTTGCCGGGGCTAATTAGGGGCGCCAATTTATGCCGACCAAATCGTTTTCCGGCAAAATAAGCACCACTATCGGCTAGCCATACAACAAGCAAAACAGATAAGAGAAAAGCCGGCCCTACTCTATGCGCTGCAATCAACGCATCCCAACACACTGCAAAAATAACTAAACCCGCGACCAGCAAAAGCACACGCCATAGGCCAACCGCTAAAGTAGGTTGCCGCATTAAGATAAATGGCACCACCGCGACCCAGAAAAAAGCGGCAATCCAATATAGAATCGGCCAAAATAATCCATCCCCGAAAAGCACCTGCGACGCGCTCTGCAACGTACCGTTAAGCTGCCATTGCCAGAGCGCAAGCAGGCATAACATCAAACCCACTAGCACTGCATAGCTGATACACTTCTTCGGCGTGAGCTTCAATAAACGCGCCCACTCCCAGGCCGCGAGCGTCAGTATGCCAACCACCAGCGCATTGAATAGATTGAATGTGCAGGCGGTACAAAAAATCACCGGCAGTAACACTGCCAACAATATTACAGCCGTCAGAATGCGGGTTTTTAACATGAGATCTGCTTTTCTTCGGATTCAAGTTGCGCGCTAATTCGACCAAACCGGCGCTCGCGCTGACAATACCAATCAAGCGCAAGATCAAGCGCCGACGCATCAAAATCAGGCCAAAAAATATCGGTGAAATAGAGTTCAGTATAGGCACATTGCCATAACAGGAAATTGCTTAAACGCTGCTCACCGCCGGTACGAATAAACAGATCGGGTTCTGGTGCATACGCCATGGCAAGATATTTTGAGAAATCCGCCTCGCCTATAGATTGCATGCCTTTTTCAGCGACGGCTTGCTCAGCCAGCTTATAAGCCGCTTGCGTGAGATCCCAACGGCCGCCGTAATTAGCGGCAATGGTCAGCGTCATCCGTTGATTATTGGCTGTTTTTGCCTCAGCGCCGCGCACCAGTTCTTGAATACGCGGCTCAAACTTAGTCAAATCGCCAATCACGCGCAGCCGAATGCCATTACTATGCATCTTGCCAATTTCACGCTCAAGCACACTCACAAAAAGGCGCATCAAAAATGAAATTTCATCCGTAGGTCGGCGCCAGTTTTCAGAGCTAAAAGCAAACAGAGTCAAATATGAAATATTCCGCCGCGCGCAGGCTTCAACCATTGCGCGCACGGCTTCAACGCCTTTAGTATGGCCCGCGACGCGTGGCAGTCGCCGTTGTGTCGCCCAACGGCCATTGCCATCCATAATAACGGCAATATGCCGCGGCATCTCAACCGCAACAGGCACACCCATAGTAGAGCTCGTATAGGCCATAGCTGTTTCGCAGACCTGCAGGTGCTACGCTTTAAACCTTCATAATTTCGCTCGATTTGGTTTGCACCAATTCGTCGATTTCAGCAACAAATTTATCGGTTAATTTTTGCACGTCGTCCTGCGCGCGACGTCCGCTGTCTTCTGGCACACCTTCGTCTTTAACCAATTTATCCAATTGTTCTTTTGCATCCCGGCGCAATCCTCGGACCGCGATTTTGGCAGTTTCGCCTTCGCTTTTAACCACTTTCGTAAGGTCACGGCGGCGCTCTTCGGTCAAAGCCGGCATCGGCACTCGCAATAATTCACCATGCGTAGCTGGATTCAAACCTAGGTCAGATTCACGAATGGCTTTTTCAACCACCGACACCATCTTTTTTTCCCATGGCTGAACGCCGATTGTGCGCGCATCGATAAGAGTCAAATTGGCCACCTGCGAAAGCGGCACATGAGAACCATAGTAATCCACCTGAATATGCTCAAGGAATCCCGTATGCGCGCGGCCAGTACGGATTTTTGCAAGATCATTCTTAAACGCGTCAATCGAGCGTTGCATCCTTTGCTCAACGTTTTTTTTAACCTCAGCTACACTCATTTAAAACTCCAAATCGCCGCTGTGCGGCAATATCTGACACAAGGGCCACGAATCTACACACACGGAACGCCTACACATGGACTAGCGTTCCCTCGTTCTCACCAAGCACAACACGCTTTAAGGCGCCCGGCTTGACAATCGAAAATACGCGAATAGGCAATTTTTGGTCACGGCAAAGCGCAAATGCAGTGGCATCCATCACCTGTAGGTTACGACTGATCGCTTCATCAAAGCTGATTGTCGTGTAACGGGTTGCGGTCGGCTCTTTACGTGGATCGGCTGAATAAACGCCATCTACCTTGGTTGCCTTAAGCACCACTTCAGCCCCAATCTCAGCGCCGCGCAATGCAGCTGCAGTATCAGTGGTAAAAAAGGGATTGCCCGTACCTGCGGCGAAGATGACGACCTTACCTTCTTCAAGTTGACGAATGGCGCGGGGTCGAATATAAGGCTCGACCACTTGATCCATGCGCAATGCCGATTGCACCCGACCCTCAATCCCAGCATGACGCATCGCATCTTGCAGGGCCAGCGCATTCATCATCGTGGCAAGCATCCCCATATAGTCAGCTGTCGCCCGATCCATCCCGGCAGCGCCGCCAGCGACGCCACGAAAAATATTGCCGCCGCCAATCACAATCGCGAGTTGCGTGCCAAGCTGAACAGCTTCTGCAATATCGGCCACCATACGCTCAATCGTTGTCCGATTGATACCAAAAGCATCTTCGCCCATTAAGGCTTCGCCAGATAACTTTAACAATACTCGCTTATAGCGACTGGGGGTAGAAACTGGCATAGAAGTTGACATCAAAATTCTTGAACTTACCGGGCAACTTTGCGCAGCTTAATCTAGCGAGCTGCACAAAGTTGTGTAATGGCTTTTTATACCGACTGGGCAGCAGCAACTTGCGCCGCCACTTCAGCTGCAAAATCGCCTTGGTGCTTCTCAATACCCTCGCCTGCAACGTAAATTGTAAAGCGCTTAACCGAAGCCTGAGCCGCTTTCAGCATCTGCCCGATAGTTTGCTTATCGTCTTTGACAAATGGCTGATCGAGCAGCGACACTTCTTTCAGATATTTTTGCACGCTGCCTTCAACCATTCTGGCAACAATCTCGGCTGGTTTACCAGATTCACTCGCTTTTTGTGCGGCGATTTTACGTTCTGTTTCAATCAACTCAGCAGGGACTGCATCGGCCGAAAGCGTGATCGGTTTCATTGCGGCAATATGCATCGCAAGGTCTTTACCCACCTGCTCATTAGCGCCCTCGTATTCAACCAGCACGCCAATCCGAGTACCGTGCAAATAGGCAGCCAGCTTATGTGTGCTTGGGTAGCAGACAAAACGGCGGATGGTTAAACTTTCGCCAAGCTTGCCAATCAAAGTCCGTCTCACTTCATCTACAGTCTTGTCCATCAAAGGCAAAGCTAATAGAGCCGCCACATCGGCAGGTTTTTGAGCTGCCACCAACTCAGCCACGGTTTTTGCAAAGGCTAGAAAATCATCATTTTTTGCCACAAAATCTGTTTCGCAATTGAGCTCAACCAGCGCTCCGACCTGGGTCGCGGCATCAATATATGTAGCCACGATGCCTTCCGCCGTTACACGCGCAGCAACCTTGTCCGCTTTAGTGCCCAATTTTATGCGTAACAACTCTTCAGCGCGCGTCAAATCGCCGTTAGCTTCGGTCAATGCTTTTTTACATTCCATCATTGGCGCATCTGTTTTGGCGCGCAATTTAGCTACCATACTTGCGGTAATTTCCGCCATTCTTCACTCCTGTCAAACGGGTTGATTGGGCCTGCTCCACGGCTCACCCACATAGTATTCAGTTGGGTAAGGCGGCAGGCCACACAATAGCTCTGGTTAGCACACACAAAATGTGCAAACCAGCTTTTTCAAATGACAAAAAACGGCTTACGCTTCTTCGTCAACTTCAACAAATTCATCTTCAGGGGTATCGCTGCTACGGACTGCCTCAACCAAACCCTGCAGGGCTTTTTCCCGGCCCTCAAGAATAGCGTCAGCCATACCGCGCACATAAAGTGCGACTGCTTTACTAGAATCGTCATTACCTGGAATCACGTGCTCAATGCCTTCTGGCGAATGATTGGTATCCACTACCGCGATGACGGGTACGCCGAGTTTTTTCGCTTCAGTCAGCGCAATTTTGTGGTATCCCACATCGACCACGAAAATTGCCTCTGGCATGCCGTTCATATCCTTGACACCGCCGAGCGATTTGTCCAGCTTCGCCATATTCCGTTCAAACATCAACGCTTCTTTTTTGCTCATGCGCTCAAGTTCACCCGCCTCGACCATCGCTTCCATTTCTTTAAGCTTTTTGATCGATGATTTCAACGTTTTGAAATTGGTCAACATGCCGCCCAGCCAACGACTATTGACATAAGGCATGCCAGCGCGGGTCGCTTCTTCAGCAATAATATCGCGCGACTGGCGCTTAGTTCCGACAAATAGGATGGTGCCCCGATTAGCCGCTACTTGACGCGTATATTTCAGCGCGTCTTGAAACATAGGCAAGGTTTTTTCGAGGTTGATAATATGGATTTTGTTGCGGTGGCCAAAGATATAAGGGGCCATTTTAGGGTGCCAAAAACGCGTTTGGTGACCAAAGTGGACACCCGCTTCTAACATTTGCCGCATCGTAATAGACATGAGAATTCTCCGTAAGGGTTAGGTCTAAAACCAGTCGCGATACTATTTAGCGTATTAAATAAAACTAAAAGCACCCTGGGTGCGCTGGTTTGATAATTTGGTTTACGCTGACCCCTTGCGCATCGCGCCCAATTTTTGAGCCAAATGACAAGAGTAAAGCAGAACCAATTAGGATTTTAACACTGATTTAATAAGTATCGGAGATACTTTGTAGCCAGCCCACCGGCAACGCTGTCAGCAGGCTAGCACTATCTAATATGCCCACTTGATATCAGCAAACAGGGCGCACTCTACGATTGGGCCAAACGCCAGGTCCTGCCAGATAAAAAAAAGCATGGCTGGCTTGCATTAGATGGCAGAAAATCCTGCTTTCATTCACTAGCAAAACACTTTATACTGTATAAAAAAACAGGGGTATTTGATCAAACACACAACGACACTATGCTCAAACTGACCACACGGCAACAGCAAGTTTTCAATTTGATCCGCCACGCGATTGAACACAGCGGCTTTCCCCCAACTCGGGCAGAAATTGCCGCCCAGCTTGGTTTTAGCTCAGCAAATTCCGCTGAAGAACATTTACGGGCGCTAGCCCGCAAAGGCGCGATTGAGCTCACGGCGGGGACCTCGCGTGGCATTAAACTTAAAATGGCCGCAACCCAGAGCAGGCCTCGCCAACTCACGCTGCCTGACGCTCGCCTCATGCAATTATCGCTGCCGCTGGTTGGCCGCGTCGCAGCCGGCAGCCCAATCCTCGCGCAAGAACATATTGTTCAACATTATCATTGCGATCCATCCCTGTTTGCCAGCCGGCCTGACTATTTATTGCATGTGCGCGGCCTATCGATGCGCGATGCAGGGATCCTAGATGGCGATTTACTCGCTGTACGGCGTCAGGACCAAGCCCAAAACGGTCAGATTATCATCGCACGACTCGATCATGAAGTAACCGTTAAACGCTTCAGACAGCGTGGCAAAAAAGTAGAATTAATTGCTGAGAACCCAGATTATCCTAATTTGACCATTGAGCCCGAGCAGGTGGATTTTGCCCTTGAAGGGATCGTCGTAGGTCTCATTCGACCCGGTGCATTTTAATTAAAAATGAGCCCGCCTCATCCATTATCCTAATATCAGCCAAGTTAGACCTAACCTCTATCTCTAGATTAGACGCTTGGCGCTATAATGAGCGGCACTGCGCTTTCGCCACAACTTAGTACAAAGTTGGCTTTAAGTGAGCGCTCTATTTACTGTGATTTCAGGATTTGAATAAAGATTGTGGTTGTGATGAAAAACCGTGGCATGTCCCAAAATACGATACCTCCAGGCCATCCGGACGAAGTTTTAAGTGAACCCTACCCGCTTGCGGTAAAAGGTAGCCGGCGCGTTTGCGTGGCGCCTATGATGGATTGGACTGATCGTCACTGCCGCTATTTTCATCGGCTCTTGACGCGCCATACCTGGCTCTATACCGAAATGGTCACCACCGGCGCCCTATTACATGGCAACGCCGCTCAGCACCTCGCATTTAATGAAGAGGAGCACCCGCTTGCGCTACAACTTGGCGGCAGTGACCCCGCTGAGCTTGCACGTTGCGCTAAGCTCGCTGCGGCAGCCAATTATGATGAGATCAATCTGAACTGCGGCTGTCCATCTGAGCGTGTGCAACGCGGTGCATTTGGCGCATGTTTAATGGCTGAGCCAGAATTGGTCGCCGATTGCGTGCGCGCGATGTGCGATGCCGTCTCGATCCCAGTCACGGTTAAACATCGCATTGGCATTAACGACCGGACTGACTATGCGTTTGTGCGCGATTTTATTGGCACGGTAGCCAATGCGGGCTGTCGCACTTTCATTGTACATGCGCGCAATGCCATCCTTGGCGGGCTCAGCCCAAAAGAAAACCGGACTATTCCACCCCTTCGATACGATTATGTTCATCGTTTAAAGTGCGATTTTCCTGAGCTTGAAATCATCCTGAACGGCGGGATTCAAACCATTGAACAAATGGAAGAGCAACTCGCTCATGTAGATGGCGTGATGCTAGGTCGCCAGGCCTATCATCAGCCTTGGCTGTTAGCCAGTGTTGATCAGCACTTTTACCAAGCTGCAACACCGATACTGCAGCGCGCGGAAATTGAAACGGCATTTATCGCCTATGCTGCGCAAGAACTTGAGCGCGGGACATATTTAGGCGCAATGACACGTCATATACTGGGTTTGTATCATGAGGTGCCTGGCGCTCGCAGCTGGCGACGCGTACTATCCGATCACCACAAACTTGCCACAGGTGATTTACGCATCTTCGATGAAGCGCGCAATCATGGACTTTCCCCAATCATTTGACACAGCATGCAACTCTATCACGAACTGCTACAAGATATTCTTAGCCACGGCACGCCAAAAGCAGACCGCACAGGCACAGGCACCATCAGCGTATTCGGCCGCCAACTGCGTTTTGATCTTGCCGCTGGCTTTCCGCTTCTCACCACCAAGAAAATTCATCTTAAAAGCGTGATTCACGAATTACTTTGGTTTTTAAACGGTGACACCAATATCAAATATTTAAACGATCATGGCGTAAGCATCTGGGATGAATGGGCGGATGAAAACGGCGACTTGGGTCCTGTCTACGGCCATCAATGGCGCTTCTGGCCTAAGCCGGATGGCAGCACAGTCGATCAGATTGCTCAGCTCGTCAAGCAACTCAAAGAACGGCCTCACTCACGTCGCTTATTGCTGACGGCATTAAATATCGCGGATTTTCCAGACGAATCGCAAACCCCCATCGAAAATGTCCAGGCGGGCCGCATGGCGCTCGCGCCATGCCACTGTTTAACTCAATTTTACGTCAACGATAACAAACTCAGCTGTTTACTTTACTGCCGCAGCCAAGACGTCTTTTTAGGAACGCCCTTTAACCTTGCTAGTTACGCGCTACTGACCCATATGCTTGCTCAGCAATGCGGGCTAACCGTGGGCGAGTTGATTTGGACCGGAGGCGATTGTCATCTTTATACCAATCATTTAGAGCAAGTTAAGCAACTCCTCGCTCGCGCCCCCTATCCATTGCCACAATTAAAGCTTGCCAGTAAGCCCAACGATATATTCAGCTACCGCTTTGAAGATTTTATTCTGGCCGATTATCAATGCCACCCCGCCATCAAAGCGCCCATTGCTATCTAAAATATATGACTTCGCTTTCAATTATTGTCGCTCGCGCCCGCAATGGCGTCATTGGCCGTCATAATCAACTGCCCTGGCATCTACCCGAGGATCTGGCTTTTTTTAAGCGCACCACCTTGGGCGCGCCCATCATTATGGGCCGCAAAACGCATGAATCAATCGGACGCCCCCTGCCTGGGCGGCGTAATCTTGTTGTCACACGTGATCCTAAGCGAGTCTTCGCTGGCTGCGAAACAGTCAGCAACTTAGCTCATGCCCTTGAGCTTTGCGCCAGCGCATCGGTGCCGCAAGCATTTTTAATTGGCGGAGCGCAGCTTTATGCGGAAGGACTAAACTATGCCGATCAGCTGATCATTACCGAAATCGACAAGGATTTTGACGGGGATGCCTTCTTTCCTAAACCCGACCCTCTGGTCTGGAAACAAATCACCCAGAGTCAGCATCACAGCTTACCGCCGAACGATTTTGCGTATGCGTTTGTTATTTATGAGCGCATATAGATGCAATAAAAGGCCAACTCAGAGTGCCGCAGCGCACCCTGTAAAACCTTTGCTACCCCTCAATGCCCAGCAACCGTCATCTGCTCAAGCAACACTGAGCCTGTCTCCTTAGCGCCATATATAAAGGTATCCGCACCAATCGCCACGATCTGCTGAAACATCTGTTGCAAGGTACTCGCCACGGTAATTTCCTCAACCGGATATTGAATCTCCCCACCTTCAACCCAAAATCCAGCCGCACCTCGCGAATAATCGCCCGTCACATAATTCACGCCTTGTCCCATCAATTCGGTGAGAAAAAGCCCTGTATCCAGTTTTTTTAACATCGCCGGCAAATTATCTGCTGGCTGGGTCAGCGTACTTTGGAGCGCAAGATTATGCGAGCCGCCCGCATTGCCCGTAGTCTGCATCCCTAATTTACGCGCCGAATACGTCGATAAAAAATAGCCTTGCACAATACCGTTTTGCACTATTTCACGCCGGTGCGTACGCACTCCATCCGCATCAAATGGACTGCTCCCGATTGCCCGCGGCAGATGGGGGTCTTCCAGCAAGCGAATATGTGGCGCAAAAACCTGACGGCCGAGACTATCGACTAGAAATGTCATCTTACGATACAGTGCACCACCACTCACCGCCTGCACAAAGGCGCCGATCAGGCCTGCTGCCAGCGGCGCATCAAACAACACCGGGCATTGACGCGTGCTAAGGGAGCGCGCTCTAAGCCTTGACAGCGCACGCTGAGCCGCATATTGGCCGACCTCTTCAGGAGCCGCCAGATCGCTCGCGCTACGCTTTGAGGTATACCAACTATCCCGCTGCATATGCTGAGCGCGGTCGGCAATCGGCGCACATGAAATAAAATGGCGGGAAGTCGGATAGCCCGCTAAAAAACCCTGGCTGGTCGCCAACACAGAATGCTCGTGTTGCGCAGATACGCTGGCCCCTTCCGAGTTGCTAATCCGAGCATCCGTAGCAAAGGCTGCTTGCTCGGCCCGCCGCGCGATTGCCGCCGCTTCATCTGCGCCGAGTTGCCATGGGTGATATAGATCAAGCGCCAGCGGTGAATGCTCAAGTAGCTCCTGCTCTGCCAGCCCAGCGCATTCATCCTCAGCCGTAAAGCGCGCAATATTATAGGCTGCAGCTACGGTGTCACGCAGCGCCTGCGGCATAAAATCCGAGGTACTCGCCTGGCCAGATTTTTTACCGATAAACACAGAAACAGCCACACCTTTGTCACGGTTATGCTCAATTGTTTCGACTTCGCCACAGCGTACCGTCACGGATAAACCGTCGCCTTCGGAAACGCTTGCAACCGCATCAGACGCCCCCAGCTGTTTAGCGTAGTGCAAAATATCCGAAGCGATTTCTTTTAATTGTTCTTGCGTACGCGGGAAAAAATGTGTTTTGGCGACCATATTGAATACAACTCAGCTCGGGGTGAAGAATGAAATGGAATACTATTCTGCGATTTTACATTTTTTAATTTGCGGCTGACAACCGGATAAAATGCTCCCGGTAATATTTCAGTTCATCAATTGATTCATGAATATCAGCCAGTGCCGTATGCAGCCCACGTTTATGAAAACCCTTATAAATTGCCGGCTGCCAACGGCGGCAGAGTTCCTTCACGGTGCTCACATCAAGATTACGGTAATGAAAAAGCGCCTCAAGCTCAGGCATCCATTGCGCCATAAAGCGACGATCTTGGCAGATCGAATTACCACACATCGGCGATTTGCCTGGCGGCACATAATTATTTATAAACTCACTGATCTGTCTAGCCGCTTCAGACTCGTCGATGGTGGAAGCACGCACACGCTCGATTAGACCTGAACCGCCATGAGTCTTTTGATTCCATTGATTCATCGCGCTTAAGATCAGATCCGTTTGATGAATCGCCAGCACCGGTCCATCTATCGCCGTCGTTAGATTTGAATCGGTAACCACCACCGCGATCTCAAGAATATGATCGGTTGAAGGTTGCAAACCCGTCATTTCCATATCAAGCCAGATAAGGTTAAACTCACTACGCGCAAGGCCTGTCGTATCAGCCTGAGTATTCTTAGAGACATTGGGGTTAAGCATGATCGGTATCGTTCTCTTAAAGTTTTTAGGCAGAGCAGCGCCAAATCGGCGAAAATCTCAACTTACCATTTTCG
This sequence comes from Mycoavidus sp. HKI, assembly GCF_020023735.2. NCBI lineage: Bacteria > Pseudomonadati > Pseudomonadota > Betaproteobacteria > Burkholderiales > Burkholderiaceae > Mycoavidus > Mycoavidus sp. HKI. Next base: position 747,024 of record NZ_CP076444.2, on the reverse strand, counting down.
CACACTCAATCTAACGGATAGCCCCTATATGCTGACTATATTTTTTATGCTAGCGTTAATTGCGATGGTCAGTACGAAATTATGGCTTGCTGCGCGCCAAATTCGTTATGTCGCATTCCATCGCAGCGCAGTTCCTAGGCAGTTCGAGCCGACTATTTCACTGACTGCCCATCAGCGCGCGGCTGACTATACCGTGGCACGCACCCATCTTGCCAGCGCTGAAGCCGTGACCGGTGCAATCGTTCTCATTGCGCTCACCCTACTCGGCGGGCTGCAAGCATTAAGCACAACCCTTGCCGGCTTGCTTGGCCATGGTTACGCCGGACAAATTGCCCTGGTAGCCAGCGTGATCGTACTCCTTAGCTTAATTGACTTGCCTTTTGACTATATTCGTCATTTTTCGATTGAGCAACGCTTTGGTTTTAATCGGATGACAAAAACACTGTTTGTTGTCGATTCGCTCAAAGGCTTCGTACTGAGCGCTGTTTTTGGCTTGCCGCTGCTTTTTATTGTGCTGTGGCTGATGGAGCAAGCAGGTCGTTTTTGGTGGCTGTGGGCCTGGGGAGTTTGGGCTACATTTAGCCTGCTAGCGCTGATTATTTACCCGACGCTGATCGCGCCCCTGTTTAATAAATTCGAGCCCTTGCGCGACGAAACCATGCGCCGCCGGATTGAGGCGCTGCTCAAACGCTGTGGCTTTGCCGCACGAGGCTTATTTGTGATGGATGGCAGCCGCCGTTCAGCTCACGGCAATGCGTATTTCACCGGCTTTGGTAGAGCTAAACGGATTGTTTTTTTCGATACTCTGCTGGCCCGCTTATCGGGCAATGAAGTGGAGGCAGTGCTAGCGCATGAATTAGGGCATTTTAAACGGCGCCATGTGACACAACGACTTGTCATCACCTTTGCCATCAGCTTTGGATTACTGGCATTATTTGGCTGGCTGGTGCAGCACAGCTGGTTTTATAGCAGCCTGGGCGTGACGCCCGTGCTCACTACTGGCAACAATCATGGCGCAGCGCTTATTTTGTTCTTTTTGATGATGCCAGTTTTTCTTTTTTTCTTAGGTCCACTGAACAGCCTGCTTTCTCGCCGGCATGAATTTGAGGCAGATGCGTTTGCAGCCCAACAAACCAATCCTCATGAACTGGTGAGCGCACTGGTTAAGCTCTATGAGGATAATGCATCGACGTTAACTCCAGACCCGATCTATAGCACTTTCTATTACTCACACCCGCCAGCAGCACAGCGTATCGAACGGCTCTTGGCAACGACATGAGCGCTCCCCTCGAAAGTGGCGTAATTACTGCGGCCTATGGCCGCCATTATTTAATTGAGTTAGAAAATAATGGTGGCCTATTACAAGGGTTTCCGCGCGGCAAAAAAAATGACGCGGCAGTCGGCGATAAGGTCATCTGCGAACGCCGCTCAAATAATCAAGGCGTGATTCTTGAAATCCTGCCGCGTCGTAATTTACTGTATCGCTCGGATGCATTTAAATCAAAATATTTAGCGGCTAATCTTGATCAGTTGCTGATTGTGCTAGCCACCGAGCCGTACTTTAGTGAAGAAATGCTCGGTCGCGCATTGCTGGCCGCACAAACGCACGAACTGACTACGCTTATTGTATTAAATAAAACCGACTTAACCACTATGCTAGCCAGCGCACGCGCGCGACTACACTTGTATCAAAAGTTGGGGTTCGAGGTGCTTGAAGTTTCCGTTCATGCGCAACCACAAGCCACCCATGAACACCTTGCGGGCCGGCTTGCAGGCCGAGCAACACTCTTGTTAGGCCAATCAGGCATGGGTAAATCATCATTGGTGAATTTATTGGTGCCTGAAGCCCAAGCCGCAACGCGTGAGATTTCGACTGCGTTAAAGACTGGCAAGCACACGACAACGCTTACCCGGCTCTATCGATTGCCTGACGGCGGCGCTTTGATTGATTCGCCAGGTTTTCAAGAATTTGGCTTGCATCATTTATCCGAAGGGATGCTTGAGCGCGCATTTGGAGAGTTCCAACCGTTTCTTGCGGGCTGCCGTTTTTATAACTGCCGCCACTTGCATGAACCGGGTTGTGCAGTGTTGGCTGCGCTAAAAAGAGGGGAAATTGCGCCTGCACGGCATTCGCTTTATATGCAATTGCTGGCTGAAAAAGAGCGGTGAGGAAATCACCCCAACCAAACCGCAATCGTGAGCATCAGCAGCAGTAACATCCACAGTACCATTGCCCGCCAGCCAAGCCCAATCGCCGATTGCAACATCGCCGGCGTACACTCCTCACCCACGGAGATTGGCGGCTCATCGGTAGAGAGTACATCTATGCTCGACGGTTCAGCACTGGGTCCTCTTAGGCAAGCGCCTAGTGCACCACTACCGGCCGCTAACAAAACAGCATCGTTGGTCTCAGCAGGCCGCCGCACCTCGTTGCGCCAGGCATAAAGCGCATCCTCAAAATTACCGACAATCGCAAAACCAAGTGCAGTCAGCCTAGCTGGAATCCAATCAATAATAAAGAAAGCTTGCTGCGCAAAGCGGGCAAGTGGCGCATGGTGCTGATCTACCGTAGAGGATTCGGCCCATAGCCGTGCTAGGTATTCACTCACTCGATATAAAACGGCGCCGGCAGGTCCAAACGGGATCAAAAACCAAAAGAAAACGCCAAATACATGTCGATGAGACGCAATCACTGCATGACTCAACGTATGGCGAGCAATTTCACTCGCCGGCATAGCGGTCGTGTCAATACCTGTCCATTGATTGAGGATCTCACGGGCCCGCACGATGTCATGGTTATTTAAGGCCAGCTGGATGTCTGTAAAGTAATGGCTAAATTGCCTAAAGCCGAGGGTGAAATAGACAACCGCGATATTCCAGGCAAAGGCAAACACAAAGTGGATGTTATACAACACGTAATACACCAAGCCAACAGCGAGCGTCCACGGTAACACAACCGCGAGCCAGGCGAGCGCACTCCGCTTGGTTGCACCTTCTGCATCAAAGCTGTGTTTAATGGTAGTTGCATGGTAACGCAGCAACCTAGAAACAGGGTTTTGCAGCGACAATGCGCGTGCCTGTTCAAGCATAAGAGCGAGCAATATGGAGAAAAAAGTCATGCCAAAAACCACGCCTCGAGTTAAATTCTACAAATGCCATGAAATAGAAAAAGCACCCAGAGTGTTGAGCTATGGGTGCTTTTTCCGATAAGCCGAAACTTCGCTCTAGGCTGCAGGTGCCGCCGAACGATTTCTGAAGGTGAGCTTTTCTTTAATCCGAGCAGATTTGCCAGAACGCTCGCGCAGATAGTATAGCTTCGCGCGACGCACCGCACCACGGCGCTTAACAACGATGCTTGCCAACAAAGGCGAGTAAGTCTGAAAAGTCCGCTCAACGCCTTCGCCCGATGAAACTTTGCGGACAATAAACGATGAATTCAGGCCACGATTACGCTTGGCAATCACCACGCCCTCGTAAGCTTGGACACGCTTGCGGCTACCTTCAACCACATTGACATTGACAATAATAGTGTCACCCGGGGCAAAATCCGGGATCGTCTTACCGACCATCACACGCTCGATTTCTTCTTTCTCGAGCTGTTCAATTAAATGCATTACTCACTCCAAAATCATCGTACCAACGTTGTATGCACACCTTAAAATTAAGTATGGCCTTGGCAGAGGATGACGCTAAAAAATGGCGCCACATCAAATGTGACACCGCCTATCGCTTCTCTAATGCTGAATCAAGCATTAGAGATACGTTATTTGTTACCCTAAAGACTCAGGCACACGCAGATGAAAATGCGCATCGGCCAGCCAGGTTTGATCCGTTTCAGTGAGCGTTTGTTGCAAACGCGCAGCCTCAATTAAATCAGGCCGTTTTGTGAGCGTGCTCGCTAAGGCTTGCTTATGCCGCCACTTTTCAATGGCCGCATGATCGCCCCCTAATAATACCTCAGGTACATGCATGCCATTATATTCTTCTGGACGCGTGTAATGCGGACAATCGAGCAAACCATCCACAAAACTATCTTGGATCGCAGACTGCGCATCGCTCAAAACACCGGGCAACTGACGGATCACAGCATCCATCAGCGCCATCGCAGGCAATTCGCCACCAGACAGTACAAAATCACCGACGCTAATTTCTTCATCGACTTCAGTGTCGATTAATCTTTGGTCAATGCCTTCGTAGCGCCCGCATAAAAACACCAAACCCGCTTCAGCCGCCAGCCGCATTACGCCGACATGCGTTAACGGTGTTCCTTGCGGCGACAGCAGGATCACGCGAGGGGTCACGCCTATTTTAGCCTGCTGCGCTTTTGCCGCGGCAATCGCCGCCGACAGTGGCCGCGCCAACATCACCATGCCAGGGCCGCCACCGTATGGACGATCATCAACGGTCCGATGACGATCGGTGGTGAAATCACGCGGATTCCAGGTACGCAACACATAACGCTGTTGCTTTGCCGCCCGCCCTGTAATGCCCCAATCAGTAAGGGCGCGAAACATCTCAGGAAAAAGCGTAATCGCATCAAATTGCATTGCACCCTCTAATCCACACAGCCTTTGTGCCACCAGCTACTGCAACCTAGAATTTCTAGTTTAAGTAATCCAAGTCCCAATTGACAAAAATCTTGCCACCAGCCAGATCGACCTGATGAATATAGGCTCCAACGAACGGGATAAGTAGTTCATGGTTAACCGGCTCACCCGCTTGGTCCGAAGTTAAGTCAGCGATACGCAGGATCGCATGAGCACTGTTATCGATCAGATCGCTAACCGTACCCAGCATCACCCCCGCCTGATTAACAACCTCAAGCCCAATTAAATCTACCCAATAATATTCATCGTTAGTCAGCGCTGGAAAATCGGCGCGACTAATCCATACCCGCAGCCCTTTTAGGGCTTGCGCCGCCTCACGCTCATTACAGCCGGCAAGCTGTGCAACGACTGCGCCGCTGTGCACCTTGGCCGCCAGCACCGTGACACCCTGCTGGCGATCTGCTTGACGATTGGGTTTGCTACCATTGGCACCGGCGGGAGGCTCAGCCAACCACCAGCGCTGTGCGCTGCAAAGTGCTTCGCCGCCTTGATTACGCTGTGCATGCGGATAAATTTTGATCCAGCCGCCCACGCCATAAGCCCCTCCGACTATGCCTACTTCAACACAGTCATCAGGTATAGCGCTTACCGGTACAGGTGCATCCGCCATTATGAAACTTTACAGCGAGCGTATAAGCCGCAGTTCAAGCTAAACAATTTTTAAGCAACAACTTGCTTAGCGGCCTGCACTGCAAGGCGTGCCACGGCTGCCGACAACTGGGCGCCAGTCCCCTGCCAGTACGCTAGACGCTCTTGCGACAAGCGCAGGCTTTCGCCTTTAGTTTGGAGCGGATTGTAGAAACCAATACGCTCAATGAAACGGCCATCGCGGCGGTTACGCGAATCGGTAACAACGATGTTATAAAATGGGCGCTTCTTTGCGCCACCGCGTGCCAAGCGAATAATAACCATATTAGAATCCTTAAAAACCAGATGTGCGCGAATGGCAAAGGGCGTAATTATAGCCGAAGTTTCAAAAAGATTGGTTATTTGCACCCAGCTTTATATGAGCTAGGTCCATGTGGATCCCATAATCGCAAATCATCTGCTATTCATGATCGAATAAAGATAGCTGCGAACTATCACCGTGCGCGATAGGTTTGATGACCGGCCGGATGAAACGCGAACTGTCTAACTGTTCATATTGGCGGCCATTCAGTCCAAGCCGGCGGGTTGCTTTTGCAAAACGCTGTCGCAGCAGATTTGCCCACAGCCCCTGACCTTTCATGCGCTGCCCAAACTCCGCGTTATATTCTTTACCCCCATGCATCTCTTGCACCCGGTTCATGACGCGCTGGCTACGGTCTGGAAAATGAGCTTCAAGCCACTGCCGAAACAACGGAGCCACCTCCCATGGCAAACGCAGCGCAATATAGTGCGCACTTGTAGCACCTGCGCTTGCACACGCTTCTAAGACACGCTCAAGCTCCGGCTCGGTCACAAATGGAATCACTGGCGCAATCGATACCGCAACCGGGATGCCGGCTGCCGCCAGCGTACGCACCGTGCGCAGCCGCCGCTCTGGCGCCGCGGCACGCGGCTCTAAGATGCGCGCCAGCGCCGCATCAAGTGTGGTAATGGTGATCGCCACCATGGCTTGCTGGCGTTCCGCCATAGGCGCCAGCAAGTCAATATCGCGCTCGATTAATGATGATTTAGTAATCAGCCCAACTGGGTGGGCGCAAGCGTGCAGCACTTCAAGTATGCGGCGCGTAATGCGTAGCTCACGCTCGATGGGTTGATAGGCATCCGTATTGACCCCAAGGGCAATCGGTTGCGGTAGATACGCTGGCCGGGCAAGCTCGCGCTCAAGCAATTGCGGTGCATTAACTTTTGCGTATAGGCGGCTCTCGAAGTCAAGCCCAGGCGATAATCCTAGATAACTATGCGTAGGCCGAGCAAAACAATAAATACAACCGTGCTCACAGCCGCGATAAGGATTGAGCGAGACATTGAATGGGAGATCGGGCGAAGTATTATGCGTTAAGATACTTTTTGCTTGCTCGCTGAACACTTTGGTATGTAAGAGCGGGGCTGGCGCATCATTAGATGGCCAACCATCGTCAAATGGTTCGCGCTGATCTACTTCAAAGCGCCCGGGCAGATGGGTGATTGCGCCACGCCCCTTATACCAAGCAAGCGGCGAGATAAGCGGTTTAACAGAATTCATGGCAGCTCTGTTCCTAGTCATTACATACTGTATAAATATACAGTATATTTTTCTAGAAGGCTATCTATGCACATTGCCATTCTGGGAGGTGGCAGGATGGGTGCCGCATTTGGGCAGAAGATCTTTCAATTCTGCGTTATTTAAATGAGCGACGCCTGAGAATCTCTAGCACTAACGGCAAATGGTTTATCCGATGTTCAATTTTATGGCGTTGCTTAACAGTCAGCGGCAAATGGCGCATTGCCTCTGGCCATAATGCTAGGCACCGCTCAACCGTATCTTTGACAATCTGCGCCGCTAAAGCCGGACTTAAACCCAGTTGCTTGAAGAGTTCACGGTAAGTCTTCAGAGTCTGTGCGGTGAGTATTGCATCGATTTTTTTGTTGATGGCGAGAGTTGGAGTCTCATCAAAATACAGAAACACAGGAACTTGATCATAGGCTGGCGCCAATTCCGGACTGCAGCCATTACGGTAGATGAGTGAAAAATTTTTTAAATGTGCATCCGTATTGCCTAGCAGTGTATTGACGACCTGCCGACGTATATAAGCTTCAACTTGTTGCTCTCCATCTGCGGCGGCACGTAGCAGTATAGCGGCCAGTGTTTCATAATCAGCCGGTTTACCGTATTTACGTTCAGGCGCCATACTCAACACCTGACAGAAATCTTCGATATGAACACGGCCTCCGCCCGCTTTTCGGTCAAAGCGCCTGACAGCCAAAAACTCTTTTCCTAGTGATGACTGTGTTTTAACTTGCGACCTTTTATCTAGCGCGGTGATCGGAGCTAGCCAGCAATCCGCCGTTTCGATCCCAGCCACACGAGTCAGCTCCATTCCAGAAAACTCAGTATAGACCATATCGCTACGTTGTGCCGCGGGAAATTTACCGATAATCGGCTCACCGTCAATCCCCTCTTCGAAATGCATCGTATAACGCTGATTCCCGTCAAGCGCGGATAAGGCGAGCTTGAATTGCACGCCAGCGAGCGAAAAAGCATCTACAAGCGGCGCTTCGACGCCCTGAGATTGCAAGGCATTTTTTTTATTTGTATAGTGTTTTAGTTTGACACTTTCCGCTGGCAATTCAGGGCGTACAATGACCGCGCCAGGTAAATTATTGCCAGCTGCAGCCAATAATTCTAGACCGTCATTGAGGGCGATATGACGCTCGGCGGCCAGCCACTCTCGCAATACCCCTTCCGGCAATAAATTATCAAAAAAAGGGGGCAAACGGCCAAAACCGCGGGTTAAAATCGTTGCAGGTTCGGTGAGTAATTGACGCGTAAGTTGATCGTTGCCAAGAACCGTGTAAGCCAGCGATAAAGTGGGCCGATTCGGTTCCGCTAAATAGCTATCGTCTGCCAAAAATTGATAAATATCCCCAAATTGCGACAAAAAGCCAACTCGAGTTTCGTTAAGGTAGATGGCCAGGAATTTCATGAGCGAGGTTTCTCAAGCAAGAACTCAATGCCCGTTTTGGTTGTACGCGGTGATAACGCTCCCTCGCTAGCGATGAAATCCCGAGTCAACGGCGCCAAAGCTTTAGGTACCAGCATCACTTCTGCCCCTACTGCATTAGCTAACGCAATCAAGGTGGACAATTGCGCGTCCACTTCACCGCGCTCAAGCTGTGACAAGCGCTGGCGAGACCATCCTGTGTTAGCGATGATCTGCGCTGTCTTGATGCCCGCTTGCTTACGCATGGTTCGCAGATGCTGAAAAAGCTCTTTATAAGACATATAATATTGTGTCATTTAATAATTTGACACTTAATTATAAATACATTTAATGATCTATATCAACAAATCTTTATGGTGTACCCACCACTAACGGGTTTTATCTAGTTTATCTAGCAAACAGAGCGTACGAAATAATTAAAGAAAAGTACTATAAAGGCATTTTAAACAGGGGCAGGAAGATATTTCCAGAGTGTAGAAAAGCGAAAGGCCCTTAGAAAGTCCTAAGAGCCCAACGCCGGCCGGGGTAGTCCCAACCCATTTAGGTATTAGTTTAACGCAACTTTTATTCAACTAGCGCATGCTACTCTTGTGCGACGAGCAGAGCGCGAGTCATCTATTAGGGTAATTCAGCCACCAACTCCGGCACAAGCTCAAAAAGATCGCCCACTAGACCATAATCTGCGACATCAAAGATTGGCGCGTCAGGGTCTTGATTAATCGCAACAATCACCTTAGCGTCTTTCATCCCAGCCAAATGCTGGATCGCCCCCGAAATGCCTACCGCCAAATACAGCTGCGGAGCAACAATTTTACCGGTCTGCCCAACTTGATAGTCATTAGGAACAAAGCCCGCATCAACGGCTGCACGCGAGGCGCCCAAGGCAGCGCCCAATTTATTGGCCAGCGGCTCTAGCAGTTTGGTGTAATTTTCTGCAGAACCCAGCCCACGCCCGCCCGCGACCACGACTTTTGCAGCCGTCAGTTCCGGGCGCTCAAGCTCAGTGAGTTCGCGGCCAATAAATTGAGAGAGGCCTTGATCAGGGGCCGCCTCGAGCGTTTCAATCGGGGCGTTTTGGCTCTGCACTGCCACGGCGTCAAAGGCTGTGCCACGCACAGTGAGAACCTTTATCGAGTCATTAGAGTGCACCGTGGCAATGGCATTGCCGGCATAAATAGGTCGCTCGAAAGTATCTGCGTCCAGTACGGCAATCACCTCGGAAATCTGGGCAACATCCAGCTTGGCGGCGATACGTGGCGCAATATTTTTACCATACGCGCTCGCTAATAGCACAATGTGCGAATAAGACGCGGCGATCTTAAGTGCCGTCGTGCTTACATTTTCAGCTAAGCCATCAGCAAGTTGCACAGCATCCGCTAGCAGCACTTTTGCAACGCCAGCAATCTGCGCCGCCTCGTTTGCTACACTTTGCGCCTGGTGGCCAGCGACCAACAGATGGAGTTCTTGCCCTGTGAGGTTGGCTAGCTTGGAGGCCACACTCACTGCATTGAGCATGCCTGCCTTCAATTTATGATTATCGTGTTCTGCAATGAATAAAATTGTCATGTCACCTCTTTTTCGCGATCTAAAAAACTGCCTGGCTCTAAACGGCTACAGAACCTTTGCTTCGTTTTTTAGTTTGTCGACTAAAGTTTTTACATCCGGTACTTTAATGCCGGCCGAGCGCGGCGCTGGTTCAGCCACTTTGAGTGTTTTTAGCCGTGGCGTTACATCCACGCCAAGCGCATCTGGAGAAATAATCTCAAGCGGCTTTTTCTTCGCCTTCATGATGCTTGGCAGCGTCACATAACGCGGCTCGTTTAAACGCAAGTCAGTTGTAATCACTGCTGGCAGCGTTAAGGAAAGCATTTCTATCCCACCGTCGATTTCACGCGTAATCTGCGCGCGGCCATCGACAATATTCACTTTTGAAACAAAGGTGGCTTGTGGTAAATCGGCTAAGGCAGCCAGCATCTGACCCGTTTGATTCGCGTCATCGTCAATCGCTTGCTTACCCAGGATAATTAATTGCGGCGCTTCTTTAGTGACCAGCGCTTGTAAGATTTTAGCGACTGCTAACGGTTGCAACTCTGCATTCGTTTCAACCAAAATTGCACGGTCCGCGCCGATTGCTAACGCGCTGCGCAACGTTTCTTGACACAGCGCCACACCGCATGAGACGGCAATAATTTCCGTCACTAGCCCCGCTTCTTTCAACCGCACGGCTTCCTCAACGGCGATTTCATCGAACGGGTTCATCGACATTTTCACGTGCGCAGTATCAACACCGGTATGATCAGGCTTGATACGCACCTTTACGTTGTAGTCGACCACCCGCTTGACTGCTACCAGGACCTTCATCCACCTACTCCCTTCTAACTATTAATTGAGCGATATTATAGCGAGCGTCACGAGCCTACCTGTCACCAGGCAACCAGCGCTTCCCCTTTAAAGTGGCTTTCAATATATTGCTTCACTTCGGGCGAGTGATACGCACTTATCAGCTTGGCGACCCAAGGCTTGTTTTGGTCGCTCGCACGCACGGCAATGATGTTTGCATACGGTCCTTTCGGGTCTTCAATGGCAATTGCATCACGGGTCGGAGTCAACTTCGCTTGCATTGCAAAATCTGTATTGATCGCCGCTGCATCCACATCTTTTAATACCCGTGGAATCTGCGCTGCATCCAATTCAATGAATTTCAGTTTTTTAGGATTATCCGTGATATCAAGCGGTGTGACTAACTCCACGCCAGCACGCAGTTTAATCAACCCCTGTTTTTGCAAAAGCAATAACGCGCGGCTGCCATTGCTCGGATCGTTCGGCAACGCAATTTTGGCGCCGGGCTTCAGTTCAGATAAGGATTTAAGCCGCGCCGAGTAAATCCCCAGCGGGAACGTTACGGTATTTGCCACACTGATCAACGAGTAGTTGCGATCTTTGTTCTGCGCAATCAGATAAGGCAGATGCTGAAAACTATTTGCATTTAGGTCACCCGCAGCAAGTGCGGCATTAGGCTGCACAAAATCAGAGAATTCGATGATCTGGATGGCCAGTCCATTAGGTTCTTTGGCCGCAACTTGTTGCACCACCGCCAGCATTTGCGCATGTGGGCCGGTCGTTACGCCTACTTTAATTTTGTCTGCAGCACACGCCAACAGCGGCGAAAGAAACAGGCCCCCCAGAACCACGGAAAACCGGAATAAAGCACGAAATTTTATCATTAATTGCTCCCTTTTATTTGTGACTCAACCTGCGCACAAGCCAATCTCCAAACGACTGCACCAACTGCACAAAAACCACCAATATCAATACGACAGCCAACATGACTTCAGGTAGAAAACGCTGATAACCGTAGCGAATACCAACGTCACCCAGCCCGCCGCCGCCTACTGCGCCAGCCATCGCTGAATAGCCAACCAGACTCACAAAAGTTACCGTCAAACCCGCCACAATCCCAGGCAATGCTTCGGGTAGGAGTACTTTGCAGATAATCTGCCAGGTACTGGCGCCCATTGCCTGCGCAGCTTCAATCAAGCCGGCATCCACTTCACGTAACGCCACTTCGACCAAGCGCGCCACAAATGGCGCGGCCGCAATTGTTAATGGCACGATGGCCGCCATGGTGCCAATCGAAGAACCGACCAGCAAGCGGGTGACAGGGATGACCGCCACCAGCAAAATAATAAACGGCGTTGAACGCACGGCATTCACCGTCAGCCCAATTATACGATTTAACAGAACGTTTGGCAGCACACCATCACGCGCGCTCAGGTAAAGGAGAACGCCGAGCGGGACCCCCAACAGCGCGCCCAGCACACCCGATACACCGACCATCAGTAGCGTTTCTTCAAATGATAAAACCAATAAGCTGAACATTTTATTCTAGATCCAATAGTTCCTCGACAAGCACCCCGCGCTGCCGTAAAAATGCAACGGCCTCAGCGACTTTGACTGGAGCGCCACTCGCAAGCACAGCTAAAGATCCAAAGGGCTGCCCCTGGACCTCGTCAATCCGGCCATGCAAGATATTAAAATCGACCATCGCATAATGCCGCATCGTTTCTGAGAGCACGGGTTGATCGACACCGCTGCTCGCAAAGGCCAGTCTAAATAGATGATGGCGCTGCTCGCCCTGGTTACGCTCATTCATTTGCGCGCGCAAACGCGCTTTCAGTGCCGGCGGCAATTCATGCCCGATCGTTTCACCCAATAATAAGCGAGTGACTTCGTGTTGTGGTTGCAAAAACACCTCTCGCACTGGCCCTACCTCAAGGATGCGGCCAGCATCCAACACCGCTACGCGGTCACAGACTGCCTTGATGACATCCATCTGATGCGTAATTAACACAATCGTCAGTTTCAGCTCGTCGTTAATCTGCTTAAGTAAATCTAAAATAGAACGCGTTGTTTCAGGGTCAAGGGCGGAAGTTGCTTCGTCGCATAAAAGCACGCGCGGCCGGTTTGCCAGTGCGCGTGCAATCCCTACTCTTTGCTTTTGTCCACCGCTAATCTGTGTCGGGTAACGGTCTTTTTGCGCACTCAAGCCAACTAATTCGAGCAAAGGCAGTACCGTTGCCTCGATTGCGGTACGACGCATACCCGCAAGTTCAAGCGGCAGCGCAACATTGTCAAACACGGTGCGCGAGGATAATAAATTGAAATGCTGAAAGATCATCCCAATATCGCGGCGAGCCGTGCGCAATGCATCTGGCGTAAGCACCGTTAAATCGCGCCCGGCAACGATAACGCGCCCTTCTGCGGGGCGACTGAGTAGATTAAGAATCCGAATCAGTGTGCTCTTACCCGCACCGCTACGCCCGATAATGCCGAATATCTCACCGGCAGCAATCGTTAGGTTGACGTCATGTAAGGCCTCAATTGGGCCCTTGGGACCCGCAAAGCGCTGTGTAATGTGGTGAAGCTCAATCATAACCAGAACGGCGAAAGTGTTAACATATTTGATCTACACGATAATGGCAGCCTGCTTAAGCTTAAGCAAGCTAAAGATGAAAAACCCTACTAGTTTAAGTTTTATAACTAGGCGCTGGCAAGCCGCGCATCATTTTTGAAATCAACACAAGGCTTAGGAACCACTGTGATAACTGCTTTTTTAATTTCGACTGGCACCGTGGCGCTAGCCGAAATAGGCGATAAGACGCAATTACTCTCCCTGGTTCTTGCTGCCCGCTACCGTAAACCGTGGCCGATTATTCTCGGCGTACTGGCTGCGACCCTGGTCAATCATACCCTAGCCGGCGCGCTAGGCGCTTGGCTAGGCGCTCGGCTTACGCCTGAATTAATGCGCTGGGCGCTGGCCATCTCGTTTATTGGCATGAGCGTATGGATGCTTGTGCCTGATAAACTCGGCCCGCAAAAAGAATATAAGGCAGGCAAGCTCGGCATCTTTGGCATCACGTTAATCGCTTTTTTCATTGCTGAGATAGGGGATAAAACACAACTGGCGACGATCGCTCTGGCCGCCCGCTTCCATGATTTTTGGGGCGTCGTGCTAGGCACAACGGTTGGCATGATGCTGGCGAACGTCCCGGCTATTTTACTAGGTGACCGCTTTGCACACCGGCTGCCACAGCGTTGGGTACATGCGATTGCTGCAGGCATATTTGGTGTGCTTGGTGTGATGGCAATGCTTAAAATTTGATGAGCTAGTATCGATTTGGTGGGGGCGACCAGAAGTTGCTTGAATCTCTGTTCCACGGGAGAAATCGAACCCGATGAAACCGGTTGCTTCATCAGCTGTTCCCTACTCGGACATGCGGAACTGGTAATAACACGTATTCGGGAAGCGCAGGCTTTATTAGGACATAGTAGCGTGGTGATGACAGAGCACTACGTGCGCAAAAGAGGAAGGATGGTGACGCCTACAAAATAAAATTTTGTAGAATAAGCTAAAAAAGCTCTATCGGGCTGAAACCCTTATGTTTACTTGGTGCCCAGGGCCGGAATCGAACCGGCACGCCTTGCGGCGGGGGATTTTGAGTCCCCTGCGTCTACCTATTTCACCACCTGGGCAATGGGGCGCATAGTACCATAAATAAAGGATGTGCGGCATATGCCTATTTAATTTTTTGGCTATTTTTGCTCCGCGCAACCTTCCGCTAAATTCGGAGGGTTGCGCGTTCGCAGTCGATTTTTCAAGGTTGCCGACAGAGAAAGCCAAATAGTCAATATTGATCCGCTAGCGATGATAGCCTCATGCAAGATTAGAAGGTACGGACTGCGCGTTTACCGATTGTCCTGACCTGACTGACTCTCCGATCGATGGACTGGATAGTGCTGCAGGGAGGGCATCCAACGTTTTAGGTTTTGCCAGCTGCTTGAATTTAGCTGCCGCGGATAGCACGCCGCTTAGTTGCCTAGTTGTCTGGTGGAAGCGTAAAGCCGGCTCACCCATTGCCCCGCGCTGCTTTAAGAGTTGCTTTTTTATCCCACTTAAGCCGTGTGCACCTTCGATGGATGTATCCGTCACGGTAAGCACGTGATGTGTCGAACTCCAGCACAAAATCACCTTATCTTTTTCCGCCTCTTTTTTTATCTCCCACCGGCGGACCGAGTGATCGGCACCGCCGGTCACTAAATACGTCCCATTGATACTCGCATTCCAAGCGACACTCATGACTGGCCCGGTAAAACATTTGACCTCCCCCTGACACTGGCCCGTTTTTACGTCCCACAGCCGCACGGTATGGTCATCGCTGCCAGAGGCGATCAAATCTCCTTGCGGTGAATAGGCTACGCTTCTAACACAATTAGTATGTCCTTTTAAGATGTGGAGCACAGCGCCGGTTTCTACGTCCCACAGCCGCACGGTCTGGTCATTACTGCCAGAAGCAATTTGATTGCCTTGCGGTGAATAGGCCACGCCCCTAAGCCAACTCGTATGTTGGTGTAAGACGTGGCGCACA
Organism: Mycoavidus sp. HKI; assembly: GCF_020023735.2. Classification (NCBI taxonomy): domain Bacteria; kingdom Pseudomonadati; phylum Pseudomonadota; class Betaproteobacteria; order Burkholderiales; family Burkholderiaceae; genus Mycoavidus; species Mycoavidus sp. HKI. The sequence goes on along the minus strand of NZ_CP076444.2, from coordinate 731,862 downwards.
GTGCCCGTGGTTACGTTCCACAGCCGTACGGTCTGGTCATCACTGCCAGAGACGATCAAATCCCCTTGCGGTGAATAGGCTAGACTCATAACTCTATCCGTATGGCCGCTTAAGGTGGCGCGCAAAGTACCGGTTTTTACGTCCCACAGCCGCACGGTGCAGTCGTGGCTTCCAGAGGCGAGTTGATCCCCTTGCGGTGAATACGCTACGCTCCTAACTCTATCCGTATGTTCGCTTAAGATACGAGGCAAAGAATCCGTTTCTACGTCCCACAGCCGCACGGTATTATCCCAGCTGCCAGAGGCGATCTGCCCGCCTTGCGGTGCAAACGCTACGCTATTTACCCACTTAGCATGTCCACGTAAGGTGTGGCGTAAAGCGCCCGTTTCCCTATCCCACAGTCGCACGGTCTCGTCATCACTGCCAGAGGCGATCAGATCCCCTTGGGATGCATACGCCACACTGTTAACCCAATCAGTATGGCCGTTTGAGATGGAGCGCCAAACGGCCGTTTCTATATCCCACAACCGGACTGTTTCATCTGCACTACCAGAAGCGATTAGTCCCCCTTTCGGTGTATAGGCTACGATCGTAACGTTACGACTATGCCCGCTTAAGATGCGTAGGCAAGTGCCCGTTTCTACGTCCCACAGCCTGACGGTATTGTCCCAACTCCCTGAGGCGAGTTGATCTCCTCGCGGCGAATACGCTACGCTATTAACGACAAGGGCATGGCCCTCGACGCTTAAGGTGCGAAGCCAAGTGCCGCCTTCTACATTCCACAGCATCACTGTACTGTCAGCACTCGCAGAGGCGAGTTGATCCCCTTTCGGCGAATATGCTACGCTATTGATCCCATGAGTATGTCCGCGTAAGGTGTGGAGCAAAGTGCCGGTTTTCACATCCCACAGCCTGACGGTATCGTCCCAACTCCCAGAGGCAAGTTGCCCCCCTTGCGGTGAATACGCTACGCTCAAGACTCTATCACCATGTTTGTCTAAAGTGCGCAGGCAGGTACCCGTTTTCACATCCCACAGCCTGACAGTATTGTCCCAACTGCCAGAGGCGAGTTGATCCCCTGACGGTGAATAGGCTACGCTATTTACCTCATCCGTATGGCCGCGTAAGGTGTGGCGCACAGTGCCTGTTGTTACGTCCCACAGCCGCACGGTAGTATCCCGACTGCCAGAAGCGAACTGCCCACCTTGCGATGAATACGCGACACTCCTAACGGCGTCGGCATGGCCGCGTAAGGCATAGATTTTTGCCTGACTTGCTGTATCATAAAGATTGATGTTTCCGTTACTCAGACCGATGGCACAAGCATCGCCATCAGGTGAATATGCATAGGCCAGCACGCCGGCCTCTTCTTGGATAAAAGGCCATTCGCCAAACTGCACGCCGGTCATCTGCGCGCCACTCAAATTCGCTTGGCGCAGCCAGATAGCGCGAAGATTGACCTTTCTTAAATCGGCCCCTTGCAACTGCGCAGAATCGAACTCGCCCTCACTCAGATCCGCCCCGGGAATCTGGATGCCCCGTAAATCCGCGCCATTAAATGGCACACCCGCTCTCACCAAGATCGTGATCGCATTGGCCGCGGCCTTACGCACTGCGTTGCGTAGCGGGTTGTCTGTTCTTTCTATTTTTGAACGTTCAATCACTGCGAGCAACTGTTGCTTGAACAAAGGCTCTTGTTGAACGCGCTCCACTAAAAATTGCAGAACGGACGGCTCACCGACGAAATTCTTCTTCGCCAAAGGCGAATCGAGCACCGGCTGCTCAACGGCTATAGTGGCTTCTTTCGAAGCGGTTTGGCTTTCAAAACTTAAGATGGAACTCACGCTGCCTCGACGGGCCAGAGCTGGCTTAAAGGCAACTTTCTTTGCGTGCTCCTTATTTTGCGGTTCAAACACCGCGCGGGCCACCCCGTATTCCAGTAACGACCGATGGATAAATCGATACTGATTGCCACTGCGGTTTAACGGCAGGGCTTCACGCAGCAGGTGTTTTTCATCTTCTCGGCTAAAAAAGGCCTCTTTCCACGTTTCTTGATCTCTAAAGTGCGAATACTCGACCACCGGATGCCCCGCTTGATGCTCATAAATAGCGGCCGACAAGTTTTTCAAAAAAACGATGCCGTTCTGCGTAAACCCTTCATCTGCTAAACTTTCAAAGGCTTTTTTTTCTGGACCGGTTAATTCTTTTTTGCCTAATCGTTTTTTACCACGCTCCAGCCATTGCTCCACGAACTGGTCATAGAGCGCAACGCGGCTTAAGCGGACCGTAGAAAACTCTTTTCTTAGATCCACCAAGCGAGGGAGCACCTCTAGGGATAGGGTTAAAAGAAAGGGATTTTTCACCAAATCTTGTAAATGGGGGATACCCTTAAGTGCCTGTAGGTAGTCACTCTCCTGCCAGAGCGGTCTAATCACGGACACATATTGCCTGACGTAATCTTTAATTTGCCCCTCGGAAAATGGGGTGATGACCGCTTCCTGAAAAAGCGTCGATTCATCCTGGTAATGGCCGTCCGTCGGCTGAAAGAGATCCCGATAATCGAGGCCAATATATTCGCTACGGCAGCTGATCACCATCTGCGCCTGCCATTCTCCTGGCTGATTTAGCAGGTTATTGGTATACAGATTATGGGTTTGTTGGCTCTCATCATAGCCGTCACAAATCAAGACAAATTTGTGATGCTCCTTTAACGCTCTAATCTGCGGTTCGGTAAAGCCTGCCTTGCGTAATTGTTTGGGGATCAGATCCTGTTCTGGCTTGTCAATCGCAGGCAAGTTAATAAAGAGGGGGATGCTCGGGTCTTCCGCTGTCTCATAGACGTCCCAGAGGGCGGTTTCGAGCGCCCGATTAAAGGTCGATTTACCCGCACCGGAATCGCCTAAGAGCAACATCACCTTTTGATTATTATCCAGAAAGTCGTTGACCTTTTGGGTTAGATCAAACAGTGCTGTATCGCGCGCTTTTAGGCTATGCTTGGCTTGTGGGGAGACATACACGCCGCCACTCCGTTCTTTTAAGCGCTGACGTTTGAGCTTGCGCAAGTCAGTCTCGACGTCAGGCTTATTCTGAATGCGGTCTAACAAGGATGGCGAAGCGAGCAGCGGTGGTCCTACATTCAGGGTATAGGGACATCGGCCTTTGCCCTCTTTTATACAGTCTTCATAAAGCTTTTGTTTCTTAGCATCCTCACTCTTTTTCAACGCTTTAAGCAGAGTTTTGGCCGCTACTGCTATCTCAAACGACTTTTCCGAGGCTTTAAGGGAAATTTTGCTCTTTAGCGTACGCTCAGACGAATCGGCTAGGTGCATTAGAATCTTAATAATCCATTGCTTGACGTTGGCGTGGTGCCCCCACGTCGCATCGTCTTTATACAGCGCACCTAAAAAGTCCAACGCGCTTTGCCGTATGCCCGCATCCCACAGCGGATTAGCAGCCAGTTGCGCTAAGCGTTCGCATACCCCCCACTGAAAAGCAGAAGCGCGCCGACAGGGTGCTGCGCACACCAACTCTTTGAAGTCTGCGAGCCGCCCTTTTTGTAGCAACTGATCGGCGACTTGCAAGGCGGGATACCATGCACTTTTACGGTCAAAACTGTATCCTTCTTGCAGGCTTTCAAGAAAACTTTGCCCGCTCTCCTTCAATGACATCACCGTGTCATAGCCTTCCTTGAGGGTTTTAGCGGCGATTACGATCCCGCCTACTCCCTCTTGAATACTCTTTAAGCCGTCTATGAAACCATTCAGGTCAAAGCCTTTGATGGCACTCACTATCTCTGCGGCACCCCCCAATATTTTTCCTCCGATTCGTTGCACCGCGTCCAATAGCATTTCATCATTGGGCACGTATAGCAAAGCTTGAGCGGCATAGGCGGCTTGGTAGACGAGATATGGGTCATCGCTACTCTTTAACCCTTCTAGATACGCAGAGAGCGGAGCATGGAGGGCTTCGCGTTTTACGCCCATGACGTGGCTATCGGCCATCGCATCCAATACGTGCGATACCGTGCGCGTTAATTGATAAATAGGGTCCGTAGACTGCCCATGGGTATCTTCTAAACGTGCATCTAAGAGTTTTAATATTTTTGCTAAATCATCTTCCGTTAAATAACCAGGAGTCGTATGTTGAATCAGTTGAGCCAGTCCTTCCAGTAAAGGAGAATCCAACAAGACTGATTGATTTATGCCATCTACACACTGTGCTATGAGCTTTTTAAAGTGCTCCTGCTCGAGAACTGGGGCCAGGTACACCATTTCGGCTACGGTGGTGGCCTCTTGGAGTGGATCCTCGATGAATTCCCGGATCAAATTGGTTGCCAGGCTACGGAGCCTTTTTTGTTCTACTTCATCTTTTGCTAGGGCCTGTGACCAGTCACTTTCTTTTTCATTGAGGGATCTATGCTCTAACGAGACACTGGGTAACAGGCTCAAGCAGTACACAAGTTGGGGGGTGCTGGTGAAGTGGTCATCTGCTTGCGGTAAGTCATAGCGCTCAACCGGTGCAGACACATTCTGCGCAAAAATATGGGCAGGAATCTGGGCGATATTGCGGCCCAGACTGCCCTTATTATCTGCTGTGGAGGCGTGTTGGGGCGTGGCTGAAGCGGGGTGAGAATGGAATCCGCCTTTAATCGACTCAAACGTGCTGCTGGGACGAGAGGAAACAATCGGCCTGGCTTGCTCCTGGACATATCCCCACTTTTCTGCTTTTTTATAGCTGACCTGCGCCTTATCGGAGTGACCTAAGTTTTCTAACACTTTGCCGTGCTCGAAATAAACGGTACCGATTTTAGTCCGCAGGGTTTGATCTGCTAGGGTCTCAGGAGTATGCGCTTTTCTCAAAGCTCTTTTCATCTGAGATAACGAGGCTTCCGCGTCGTCGCATAACACTAAAGCTATTTCGAGGTCCTTGGCCTTGCGGGCATTCTCTAAATAACAGTTAGCAAGGTCTAGTGTTTTCTGTGGTGAGAGCGCGCTCCGTGATGACGAAAAGATATTGCCTAACACATCATGTCCCCCCTGTTATTTTCTATTAAGTGTTTCAACGCAGCGCCCACTTGGGCAAACCTGCCTCGATGTTTCGTCCGCTGGCTTCCGCTAGGGTCAAGTGCGCTAGGAGCATGATTGGCACTAGATGATGATACGCGAGCCTCTTGGTCTGTCGTTCCAGCACGTGCAAGGAGTATATCTATACTTTGCGGGGACTGTCACCTACTCGCTAGAGTTTCAAATGAAGAATGCTTATGGCGTGGCTGGCTTTATTAACGGTCTTCGTATTAACACATGTAGTTACGACTGTTGTCACAGTTTTGCATCTGTAATTTTTGCAAAGAGCGTGAAATAATTATTGCTCGACATGGGCGGCCAGTGGCATTGCATTGGTGTATTGCTCGGCAGTCTTCAGAGAGGTCGCTTGTCAACATCCTGCTCAGCACGCCTAACAAGAGGCGAGTTATAGCGAAAACAGGACATTCGTGCTATATATTGATCCAAATTCATATTATTTTATTTATTCATGATGACTGCGACGCACATTTTAGCTATTTCTGCTGCCCGCCGTATATTTCTCTCCTGCCTGTTTCTGAGCGGGGTCGGAATATTGGCTGTAGGGAGTACGCTCGTAGCGGGTTGCACACCGGCACAGCAAAATTCCGAAAAAGAAAACGTTTCAAAACGCTATCAAAACAATCCAGCTGTCGAGACTTTCATCAGTGATCTAGTGATACGCCATCACTTTGAGCCTAGCGTGCTACGCGCGCTTTTCACGCAAGCTAAATACTCAGCCGCGGTTGTTAAACTTGAACAGCCGTCCCTTGCAGCATCGCCTCGCGATTGGCGTACTTATCAGTCACGGTTTCTTAATGCAGAGCGCATTAATGCTGGCGTGCAGTTCTGGCGCACTCATCAAGCAATTTTACAGCGCGCGCAGCAAGAATTTGGTGTGCCACCTGAGATTATTGTTGGGATCATTGGCGTTGAGACTTTTTATGGCCGTAATATGGGCCGTCACCCTGTATTGGATGTCCTGACGACCTTAACTTTTGACTATCCAACGAAGCCAAATCAGTTGCAACGTGCAGCGCTATTTCGCAAAAATTTAGAAGCCTTTCTACTCTGGACCCGTGCTGCGGGTCTTGATCCAACTCGCATTTTAGGCTCCTATAACGGAGCCGTGGGTATTGCGCAATTTATGCCAAGCAGCGTTATACAGTACGCCATTGATTATGATGGTGATCAGAAGGTCGATTTAAGTACGAGCGTTGCTGATGCAATTGGCAGTGTTGCCAATTATCTGCGCCAACACGGCTGGGAAGCTGGCCGGCCGGTGATTTGGGAAATTGCCTCTGATAGCGGTAGCCTAGGCCTTGCGCAAGCCGGCGCAGATGGGAAAATTGAACCTCGCCGAACGCTAGGCGAACTTCATAAAGCAGGCCTATTACTCAATGAAACTCTCAACCTAGAGGCTGAGTCGAACACATTGGTTAATATTATCGATTTACCCACTCCTAAGCAGCCAACCGAATATAAACTGGGCCTACGCAATTTTGCTGTGATCACACACTATAACCGCAGTTTTTTTTATGCGCTAAGCGTCTACCAGCTTGGCCAGCAAGTTAAGCAGCGCTTGCAAATGAGCGCAGGATCATGAGAGCGCCATGATCGCCTCTTCTAGACGAACGGATAATCCTGCTGCACGGATGGTTGGGGTTGCAACTGCTTGCCCAAATACACTGGGACTACCCAATATTGTCAGAGTTTGCCGAGCACGCGTAATGGCGGTATAGACCAGTTCACGCGTGAGCCCGCCATGGGCTATTGCAGGCAAGACAAAAGCCAACTGGTTAAATTCCGAGCCTTGCGATTTATGCACAGTTAAAGCAAACGCAGTTTCATGAGGTGGCAATACAGCAGAAGATAACACACGCCAACCGCCATCCGTGGTTGGAAAAACAATGCGAAATTTATTTCCCGCAACGGGTAATGCAATGCCCATATCGCCGTTAAAAAGGCCAAGCGCATAATCGTTGCGTGTAATCATCACCGGCCGGCCAGCAAACCATGCTGCCCCGCTCGCCACCTGAATGCCGGCCATAGCGCATACACGAGTCGCTAACAACGCATTGAGCTTCTCAACCCCGCGCGGGCCTGCGCGTACGGCACTTAATACCCGATAGTGGTTTAAGGCCTCAAATAGAGGGCCTAGATCAGGACTCGCCTGCAGTTCAGTCAGCGCATATAGCAGGTCTTTTAACGCCTTTGCATACGGTGCGAAACCGTCTGCCATCAGGTTTAACGAACTCGCTGCAAGTGTCTCACCGTGATCGTCGATCAAGACTGCAGCCCCTGTTGAATCAGATAGGAGGTCTGCTTGTGCTGGCAACGTTGGCGGCTGTAGGACTAATGCCGCTAATGCATCCTTTGGCGAGCCAGCACGAATCGCTAGCGATAGCCGTCCGATGGCTGACTCAAGCCCAAAACGGTAATTATGTTCGAGGCGGCTAACACACTCGGCCAATCCTTTGCTGACATTCAGCTCAGCAAATACTGCCCCTGCCTCAACCGCCGCCAGCTGATCTTTATCACCTAACAAAATAAGCCAACTATGCGGTGCGAGGGCCGCGACCAGTTGTGCTGCCAGTGCAACGTCGATCATCGACGCCTCGTCAATCACAACAACATCATAGGGCAGCGGCACAGGAAGCTGAGCGTTAGCCTTTAAACCCGTGCCAAGCAATCGGTGTAAGGTGAAAGAGTGTTTAGGTAAGCGCTGTTTAATAGCTGCAGGTAGAGCGCTGGCACGTTCGGCGAGCGCGCTAAGCATGCGCTGAGCAGCTTTACCGGTAGGTGCCGCAAGCACGATACGAAGTGCCGGGTTAGCTTCAAGTAGACGAACCAGCTGACCGACCATTGCCGTGGTCTTACCTGTGCCTGGCCCGCCGCTGACTACAGTGAGTCGACCCGAGCAGGCGCACGCGGCAAGCACCTGTGCAATCCGCCGCTCATAGGCATAATAACGCGCCAGGTAAAGCCGCCCACCCTCATCCAGTACCAGCGGCAGCAATTCGATATCTGCGGCCTGGCCGTCACTGACCAGACCACTTGAGAATAGCCACCGCTGCACCGCCTGTGATGTTTCACCGAGGCGCTCAGCGAAGGCATCGAGTGCGATGCAAACATGTCCAGACGAACCCGCACGGCTTACTTCGGCCGCCGCCAGGGCAGTAACACGTGCGGCCTGGGCGCTGGCGCCAAGCTGCAGGGCCAGGGCATTGATGCGCTGCGCAAAACCCTCCGCTAAAAATAGAGATGCAGCTGGTGGCTGCTGCGTAAGTATAGCTGCATTATTTGCATGAACTGATGTCGGCGGAAAGCTATCCGTTAACCACCCCGACCTCATGAGCGCTCTCCATGCATGAGGCGATCCAGCGCATCGATCATCGCCGCTGTAGGTTTATGATGATAAACACCAGCCGCCTGCCCTTCTACCTGCCAGTCTGGACGCACGCCTCGCACAAATAAATATAAGTACCCGCCGCAATGCGTGGTGTAGTCATAAGCGGGCTGTTTAATGCGTAAATAACGATGTAGCGCAAGCGTATAGAGAAGCGCCTGTAAATGGTAGCCATGGGCAGCCATAGCAGTATGCAATGCGACTTGATTATAGTGAACGGCAGTATTGCCAAGATGGTTCGATTTCCAGTCTGCAATCCAGAAACGGCCGTCGTGCTCAAACACGAGATCGATTATGCCTTTCATATAGCCTGTTAGCTCGCTTGCCTCAAAGTCAATGTCTAGATAGCCGTGCGTTTTCAAGAGTGCGCGCAGGGCGGATAAATCTAGAGCATGAGCGGTAAAAGTAAACTCCAATTCACGGAAAATACGGTTTTCAGCCACCGTAGCAAGCCTCAGACCAGGCACCAGCTCTGTCACGGCTAGATCGCTTAATAAACGCGTCATCATGGCGACTGACACAGTAGGCTCTGCCCCTGCTGGCAACATGCGCTCTTGCAACACGCGCTCAATCGCTGCAGGCCAGCTCGCTGACGTAGTGAAATCTGTTAGCTCAAATAACCGGTGCAGATACTCGCCGGCAGCTGCACCACGCGGAAAATGAACAATATCGTCTGCCCCAGCAGACGGACTGGCAGCGGATAAGATTTCTGCCGGTTCAACAGGGCGTGCATGGCTTAAGAGCGAGCTAAAACTGGCGAGCCGCCAGCTGACAAAGGATGGCCGCCGCAGCACGCGCGCGCGCAACACTGCCGGCGGCGCTACGGGCAAGGGCTTTAGCGCACGCTGGTGCAGCATCGGCAACGGTTCAATCGTAATGAACTTCCCCTCAATACGTTTTTTAGAATTGAGCGCATCCAGTTCAGTTGTGTCCAAAACAGAATATTCATTAGCCAATGCATGCCAGCAGGCGGATATTTCGTCCTCTGTTGGCGGTTTAACTAACCAGCTTGAAAAATCATACCCGGCACCTGCCACCAGCCAGTTCAGCATACTTTGCCGCGCTTGCTTAGTTGATCGTTGTGGCCCGCTTATATACAAGCCAGCCACTATATAGCAGCGGTAAACTGCGCGCGTCAGCGCAACATAGATTAAGCGCACACGCTCAGCTGAGTGCTCAAAACTAGCGGCTTCCTTGGCCCGGTCTTCGTCAGCTTGGTCAGCGCCATAGTGAATCACCGCATGACCCTGCTCATCATGATATTCGCGCGCACTAGGTAATTTGTTTGAGGGCGCTGTACGAATTGCACCATCATTTAAAAATGGACAAAATACCACCGCATATTCCAAGCCTTTGGCCTTATGCACCGTCACAATCTGCACCAGATCGCGATCGGATTCAAGCCGCAACTGCGCTTCATCGCCGCCCTTGCGCGCGGCACGCTGTGTAGCAAGCCAGCGCAGCACTGGCTCAATTCCCGCTTGCTGAGCCGCATGAGCTTGCACCAGTTCCGCCAAGTGGCTTAAATCCGTTAAGCGCCGCTCGCCATTGGGGCCAACTGCGATACGTTGGGCGATACGCAAAGCGCGCAGGAGCGTGCGCCACATAAAGGCAAAGCCCCGTTCATGCCATAGCATACGGTAATGCGCGAATCGATCAATCCACTCTGCCCAGCCCTCGATTTGCCCTTGCGCCCATAGGTGAAGATTAGGCTCTAGCAGCGCCTGCTCATTGGCATCCATTGCATTGAGCGCCAGCGCATCTAGGCCAATCCAGTCAGTGGCAAGCGCTGTACGCAAGCGGCGTAAGTCGCCTGGCGCATCAATCGCCAGCAGTATATGCTCAAGGTGAGCCGCGTCTTGAGTCTCAAACACCGAGACTTGCGCCAGTTCAACGCTACCCACTCCCCACTCAGCCAGCGCCTGCTTCATCAGGCTTCCTTGCCGGTGGGTTTGCACCAATACGGCGATTTGACCCGCGCTAAGCGGGACAGCACCGATATACGTTGCCCCTTCTGACATGGGCGCACCGATCGAAAGCAGGCGAGCAATCTCAGCTGCGCAGGCATTCGCCGCCGCTTTGAGCGCTTGTGGCTTAGTGAGTATGGCGTCGCCATGCGGCAATAACCAAACGCGGCAATCCGGTGTCTGCGCCTTGGTCTCTGGTTCAAGCTGCTCCGCGGAAGCTAACCTTAAGCGCGGCGGTTCGATAAAAAGGTCGCGTGCACGCGTATGCGCACGTACCGACCGATAATCAAGACCAGGCAACACAAAAGCCGCCGGATTCGCGCTAAAAATCCGATTGCAGGCAGCAATTAACGCTGCACTTGAGCGTTGATTCACGGTCAGCGTATAGCATGCATACGCTTCTTTACGCGCCAGTAAATAGGTATATAGATCGGCCGCTCGGAAACTATAAATGGCTTGCTTAGGGTCTCCAACTAGAAAGAGCGGGCCATGCGGCGCAAAGATCTGGCTTAAGATCTCAAACTGCACTGGATCAGTGTCTTGGAATTCGTCGATCAAGGCCGCGGCATAACGCCGCCTAAGCGCGCGCACGAGTCCGGGATGCTGATTGAGCGCACCGTGTAAATGAGTGAGCAAGTCATTGAAGGACATCACACGCTGGGTGCGTTTTTTCTCACGTAAAGCGCCTCCTGCCCAGCTTAACCAGGCAGATAAGAGTGATAACCAGTGGGCGCGGTTAAGCGTAGCGGCCGTGTGTAATGCACTAACGAGTTCATCCGCTAGCTTGAAAAATGGATGGCTCGGTACGGCACACCCTTTTTTAGTGCGCTTTTCGAGGACTGATGCGGTGAGGAGTTCGGCTTTTTCACCCAGCGCAATAGACGGATTGCCCTCATCGAAATACCGTGCCCAGGAGCTTAGCGCCAGTGCGACTGTCGTGGGTTTATAAGTATTTGCATTAAGAGCGGGCAATGCTTCATCTAACTGCTGCTTAATCTCGCTCTGCTGCATTTGCCATAGGCTACGGGCAGCGGCAAACAAAGTCATCAGCGGCGGTGATGACACAGTATCATTGTGCCAGCAGGATTGATCTATATTGTTAAGATGATTTGCGCCGAACATCAGCCGTGCTAACGGTTTTTGTGCGCACCGCGCAAACTCTTCAGCCAGCGTTGCAGGTCCAGCCCCATGCTCAACCAGCCAAGCTGCAAACTCGGTATGGGCAGCAGCGGCCGGCTCAATCCGCGTACGCCAAAATTCAACGGCTAACTCAAAACGCACTATTTCGTCATCCGTTTGCAGCTCGCATTCAAATGGCATGCCGGCCGCAAACGGCGCTTCTTGCAGCGCGCGCTGGCAAAACGCATGGACCGTATAAATTGCCGCTTGGTCAAAACGGTGTAGTGCGTATTCAAGCCTGAGCTTTGCTTGAGCGCGCGTCATCTTGCTCTGCTCTATCACAGCCAGTAAGCCGGTCATAAAAGGATCGTCGCACGCGGCCACTTTTGTCAGTACGTGGACGAGCTCAGTCAAACGGCTACGAATCCGCTCATGAAGTTCAGCGGTCGCCGCTTTAGTAAACGTAACGACAAGAATTTGCTCAACATCGAGCGCTCTCTCAACTAAAAGACGCACATATAGAGCGCAAATATTCCAGGTCTTACCCGTGCCAGCGGATGCCTCAATCAGATTGACTCCATCAAGCGGGCACTTGAACGCATCAAATTCACCGCCATCACTATGGTTGTGCTGCTCCGTAGCGCTCACCGCATTTGCTCCGATGCGCGCACGCTCAAACGAAATACTGTCCACAAATCCGCCGTCTTGCGTACATATGCTTTTTCCAAAATGGTTCTAAAGTACTCACCCATTTCCTCAAAAAAGGGGGACCTATTTCTATCTGTATAGGACAATTTAAAGCTTTACTCGCGATTAGCTGCCAGTTCGCTCAAGATGCTCGTTCAGCGGCATCAATACTGCTCGCGCAAGCGCCTTAAAGCGCGCATCCAAGGCCCCTTCCGGCGGTTCACCGCGCAGCATAAGCTGCAGCCATGCATCATCCATTTCAGCCACGGTTTGCCGCGCTGTTTGATTGCCAGCCCACATTCTACGAGCGGCTTCCTCTCCATCATTGATAAAAGCCCATGCGCTTTTGGGGAAAAAATGCAGCGGCGCACAGCGGCCTGCACGATAAAGCGCAATTAATTCAGCCAAATAGGTCTGAGCGTCATTAACCGTGTTTAAAGTAAAACTCATCGAGTTGCCTAGCCATACTGTGCGCAGCTTCACCCCCGCCGGAGCCATCACACATAAAACTAGATGACGCAGCCATGCGCCAAGATAATCACGTGCGCCAGGCCGCCCATGGCGATACAGAATCAACCCGTCTTGACTGACATCATGCAATACACCCATCAACTGAAGCCGGCTACCTCCGCCAGCCGCGGCACTGTGCTCACCTAACAAGCATGGGACATCAGGCCATTTTGGCTCCAGTTCAAGCGTGAACGGATAGCTCGCCACTCCAGCCGTACGGGCCAGACGAATGCGCGCAGCAAGTGCTGCCAGTGCATCCAATTCGCGCGTGCACACAAATGCGCCGGTTGCGCCATTCGGTAGCTCGGGGCTTGCTTGCGCAATACAGCGCGCGTGCTCGAATAAAACAGGCGGCACCCCCTGAGTTTGATTGGCCCCGATGTCTTCGGGTTGCTCTCCTATGGCCAGCAACAGAGGCAACAGACGTTTTGCCAATGCATCACGCCCAGCATACTCAAGGGTGAACGGCTCAAAATCGGATAGCTCGTGCTGAGCACGAGCCAGGGCGAGACCCAGTCTATCGCGCAATAATGCCCGCACTGGATGTTGCCAGAAGCGCTCGAAATCATCAAAGATGATTTCCTGACTTTCCTCTAGCGGCAGCGGTGCACTAAAAAACGCCGCTGCACTCCTCTCAGCGGAAGGCGCATTGAGTGAGTTAAGCGCTGTGGCAATTTCCGCGCGATCTGAATCATAAGTAAAAAGCGCGCCATCATTGCTTAGATATTCGGCGGAGAAAGATTGCAACGGATGCTCAATCACAAAGCGCCTGCGCGCCGCCGCCATTTCAGTCTGCGTAGCATCCGGCCCCGCCAACGCCTGGCTTAGATAATCCAATAATTCACTCACCACAGCAGCACTGGGCAGTGGGGTGTTATCACGAATACTACGGCCAGTATAAGCCAGCAATAAACAATCGCGCGCAGCAAGCACCAAATCAAGAAACAAAGTACGTTCATCATCGCGCCGTTGGCGATCTCCCGGCTGGCTGAAGCTAGCCATCAGGTCAAACTCATCTGTCCGCACCTTACCCGGCAACACACCCTCCCCCATATCAAGCAGACAGACGACACGATAGGGCAGACCCCGCAAGCTCGTCAGCGCAGAGAAGGTCACGCCCCCCGTTGGCACACCACCCCGCACTGGCTGATTAAGCACGCGGCCAAGCGCCAAGCGCAGTACGGCTGCTGATAAAGGCTGCTTTGCGCCCCCAGCTTCCATCGCCTCAGTGAGCTCTATAATCGTAGCGCGTAGATCAGCGATTGGTTGGGCTGATTCAGCATCTGTTACGAAAAAACGCTCGATGGCATTGAGCAAAACAATGCGCCAGGCGGCTGCCGGGCGAGCCAACGCGCATTCATCCGCCAAGGCAGCCAGATCATCAATGAACCGTGACAAAGAACCTAACAGGCTAGCCTGAGCGCCACTGACAGAGAGTATAGGCAAATAACCTTCAATCGGCAGCGCCCCAGCGGGCAAAGCATAGCCAAGATAGAGCCGCATTAAGGCGTCGGCAAAAGTGTGGCGTTCTGGCGCACTGAGGCTGTCATGACTGCTCAGGGTGTCATTGGATGGCGCCAGACCGCGCCGGGCAAGCGCTGTGGCAAGCCATAGCCGGAGCGTTTCGAAGACAGCTGCATCACTCCCGTCCTGGGTGTGCATAGAGGCGACAGCATCGATCTGAGTTTTGTCCGCTTGGCAAATGTCATAACGCGCGGCCAGTGCGTCAGTGCGTAGCCATTCGATTAAATTTGCTACGCCAATGTTGCGTGCCGGTAGGTCGAGCATTTCGTACAAAACGCGCGCCATCGGGTTGGTGTGCAAAAGCGGCAACCCTGTAATGCTATAAGGAATACGGCGCTTGCCATCAGTCGCGCCGAACACCGCATCAATCAGCGGGGCGGCGGCGGCCAAATTAGGCAACACCACCAGCACATCGGACGACGTCCATGAAAGATTTTCATCCAATAGCGCGAGTAGCCGGTCATGCAACACTTCAAGCTGGCGCACTAGGCTATGGCAAACATGCACTTCGATGCCGGTCGCAGCCTCCTCGCCTACCGCTGGCGGCACTGGCCACTGTTGCAAATTGAGTACAGCATTTTGTAACGCTGCGAGCCAAGTCGAGGCATCGTTTTCAATATAGTGCGCAGTCTCGCTACTGACTGTGCCTTCGCTTAGCTCTTGCAATAAATGTAACTGCGCCTGTGTTTGCCGGCCCCATTCAGCCAGTAGCAGATTGCCTGTTTCGTGATAATCAGCCTTGTTGCCTAATGCCAGTTCAGTCACCCGAGCCGCATCGACGATGTCATACCAATATTCACGGCAAGGATTCATCACATATAGGCGCACCTCGATCCAGCGCGCCAGCTCACGCAATAGAGCAATATGCAATGGCGGCATTGCGGGTAAAGCGAAGATACTCACAGATTTAGGCCAGCCGGCACGCGCCACGCTCTCTGAACTCAGCGTAGAGGCTTCATTGAGAAAGCGATAGGCGCCGGGTGCGCTCTCGCCTGACATTGCAAGCTCAGCAAAGATTAAACGCCATAATTGTGCTTGCCAGCGCTCATCGCTTTGCCAGGTAGCACCTATGCCAATATCATTTGGCGTCTGGCCTGGCGCCATCGAGCGCCGAGCCATCAGCGAGCGACCTTCGTACCAGGCGGTAAGCCAGTCTGGGCGGTAGGTTAGATATTGATCAAAGAGCACTGCAACACGCTCGGCAAACTCATAGCGCATGGTATCGTCGGCCGCCTGCAAATAAGCACCAAGTCTCTCCTTATCCTCATGCGGCCATGTGCGCGCATCCAACCAATGGTAGCAATGCCATACCAACCGCTCTGGCGCAAAGGGAGAATGCTTAGGAATCTCATAGATGCGGCCGATTTGTGCCCATAGCCATTGTGCTAAATAAGCAAAGTCGACATTCATGCAGATGCCAAAGCGCGTAGCAATATCTAATTCGAGGCGGCGGCGCAGGGCAACGCTAGGCACAATAATAGAAGTGGCACACCAAGGATCGGACTTATCATCGGCCAGGTTATCCAGCAAAGCATCCGTCAGCGCTTCATAGCGATTTGAATAAAACAGCTTAAGCATTCGATTTTTGCTTTGGCACCCATTGACCGCTGTTAGCGTCTTTTTGATAGAAGCGCTTGACAGCTGCCCACGCTACTTTGTGAGCAGTTTCCTCTTGTGAAGCGTTATCTCTACGGTCTTTCTCATCACGGTATTCGTCCCACGCATGATTGAAAGCTTCTTTGTAAATTTCCTGTGCATGCTGAGGGAGATGCGCTTGTACACTTTCGGGTAAATCATTGATCTCTCTATAAGGCATAGCGTTCTCCGAAAAACAACCCGAATAACAGAATACCACTTTCACAAAAATACGCTAGACTCTTACCCTCCGCCTGGTGGAGGCGTACCGGCTTTTTTATCTCCATGCGCTACTCAACACAAATTAAAAAGTTCTTATATAGCCAATATTTTTATGGAGGGCTACGCATCGCGTTTGGCATTTCGTTGCCGGCGGTGTTAATGCTTGCGCTATTTCACGACCGAGCGCTAGGTTTTACCATCGCCACCGGCGCGCTTGGCGTCTGCGCAGTGGATAAACCAGGACCGCTTAAGCATAAACATAACGATATGCTGCTCTGCTCGCTGCTTGGTTTTTTTGCGGCATTTGCGACCGGCCTTGCCACCGGCGCCCCGCTGCCGCTATGGGTGACCATTGCGCCCCTGAGCTTTGCTCTGTCAATGTTAGTGGTGTATGGCGATAAATGGCTGCAAATTAGCTTTGCCACGCTCTTTATGATGATTGCCACCCTGGGCAACCATTTCACTGTCTTAGAGGCACTAATGAATGCCGCTTGGTTATTGCTTGGCGGACTTTGGTATACCTATTGGAGTACTTTAGTTAACCGCTGGCAAGCCGAGCGTATTGAACAGCAATCGATTGCCGAAAGCATGTTTGCGACAGCCGAATATCTGCGCGCCCGCGCCAATTTTTACAAACTGAATAACGATCTTGACGAGTGCCACCAGCAACTCGTGCTTAAACAAATTGCCGCCATCGACAAACACGACGTCGCGCGAGGCATTGTACTGCGCAATCTGCCTGTGCTGCGCGCAGGACACCTCGATGTACGGCGCACCATGCTTTTTAATCTGTTTATCAATATTGTAGATCTGCATGAAACCGTGGTTGCCGCACACGTAGATTACACTTTAATGCGCACTGTATTTGCAGATTCAGATGTGCTTATTTTTTTCCACGATTTTCTACGAAAATGCGCCCGCGATCTTGAAAATATTGGGCTTGCCGTATCGCAAAACAGCGCTTCGCAACAACTTGTCACCCTCAAAACTGAACTGCGCGCCCTTGAATTTGAAATTGACGTTAAGCGCAAAAAAGCCTTCCCGGCACAAGAACCTGAAGCTTATGCAATGCTCGTCGCCGCTTTCCGGCGCGTCTGGAGTGTCTCAAGGCTGCTCAATAAAATGCATCGCAATACGCGCAGCGATAATCCTCAGCCCACCACTGAATTACAACTTGATAAAGCCTTGCAGCATTTCTTACAGCGCCAGCATGTGCCACTACGGCAGATTTTTTCAAATTTGAAAATCGCCTCACCCAGCTTTAGGCATGCGCTACGCGTGAGCATCGCCGTGGCACTCGGACTGTGGATCGGCACACTACTGCCTCTGACTAATGCGTATTGGATCTGCTTAACCATCGTGATCATTATGAAACCGGGGTTTTCTCTCACTAAACAACGCAATACGCAACGGTTGATTGGCACAGTCATTGGCTGTGCTGCGAGCGTTGCTTTGATTTTGCTAGTGAAATCCCCTGTCACTCTACTACTCGTGATGTTCACGTGCATGGTCATGAGCTATAGCCTGGTGCTTTTTAACTATACTGCAAGCGTGGTTTTTACGTCTTCTTATGTCTTACTTTTATATCATCTACTCGCACCAGAAGGCATGAGACTGATTGGTGAGCGCGCACTCGATACCGCTATTGGCGGCGCCATTGCGCTTGGCATTAGCCACCTATTTCCATACTGGGAATATCGCGTAATGAAACCGCTGGTCAAAGAAATGATTGCTTCAATGCGGCAATATTTCGACGCCATCTGCATGGGCGCCGGCAAAACAGCCACGACTAACGCTCTACCGGCTTCACCCGCCATCAGCAACGACTTCCGCTGTCGGTTGGCGCGTAAAAATACACAGATCGCCTTTGCCAATCTAGGCAATGCATTTGCTCGCATGATGTTAGAACCTAAGGCACAACAAAAATTCGTAGCTGAAATAAACGACTTATTAATCCAAAGCCATACACTTGCCTCACAAATGGCGGCAGCTGCACCTTTATTAGCGGCAGACGGCACAGCTGACAACCCTGCGCTCGCCCATGCACTGAGTGCAATACGCGAAAATCTGATGCAAGCAGAAGCAGGCGCGCAGGTAGAAAGTGATTTTGCGCAGATCAAAAAAGAGCTAACGCACAGATTGGATGCAATGGTCATCGAGGCCGAACAAGCGAATACTGAGCCTAATGAAATCGTACAAGAATTAAAGCTGCTTGCACTCCAGTGCAAACAGATGGTTACTGTATCGCAATTAATCTGTAAAGATGCAGGCGCGATTCAACTGCCTGCCCCAACACATTAAAAATCACAGCAAATGCAAGCCTTAGTGGCTTAACTGCTTTAGCTTTAATGTTGCAATTTTCTCATCAGAAAGTTGGGTGACTTGTTTGATGAAATTTAGGGCAGCGCCTGATTTCAACATATTTTCAGCAATGGTGAGAGCCATTTGACGCTCACCTTTTTGCAAGCCCTTTTGCAAGCCTTCTTGCAAGCCCTTTTGCCGTCCTTCCTCAATTAAATATTGTGCAGCAGACATAATGTCCTCCTGATAATTTGGTGCAATGCTGATCATAGATTGGACAAAATGTTCGTCCAATCCCCGGCCTTCTTTTGCTAGATAATATAGCAATCCTTTTCTCTTTTCAATGGATAATGGATAGCGTTCAAAAAGCTCAAAAATTTTAGGCGCGAGTTGCTGTAAATCCAAACTATGAATATACTTTTGAGCTAATTTCAATACCGCGCAACGCTTATGTGTCATCAAGATATTGTCTGCTATTGCCGACAAATCGATCAGTTGGATGGGCTTGATTAATACAAACATTTCTTGTGCCAATGGTTTATCTCGAAAGCAATCCAAAAGACTAAGCGGGCCTCGATAAGCAGTTGTGCCTCGATAAAAGATAATCGGAAATACAGCCGGTAATAGCGTGTCACCTTGATTAAGATGCTGCTTCATGATCGCGCTTTGATAGCGCCACAGCTTAAAAGGCGTCAGCTTCCCCACAGCACTTTCATGCTCGAGCAAAATATATGCCGCTCCTTGGCCTTTGAGCACACGGATTGAATAAACGATATCGCAATAATGCTGGCTTAAATCAGCCTCAACAAATGCGCCGGGTGCAAGAGCCAGCGTATTAAAATCAAACTGTTGTTGCAAAGAAGAAGGCAAGTGGATTTGCAAAAATTCTCGGGCGATATCCACATCCATCAAAAAAAGTTTGAACAATGCATCATGTGGCATCGATAGTGTATTCATTCTGCCCTCGCCGTGTAATGAGTCGGCTTATTCTGACTCGATCGGACTCGGATGAACACCTAGCCGGATGGCTAATTTTGTGGCTGATGAATCGATTCATTTTGTACCAGACCACCCCGTTTTTGTACAATAGAGCAAACAATCCTTTTTCCGCACTCACTTGACAATGCCAAATCCCGCCTCCCCGAGCACCATTCATCGTACTGACTACACTCCGCCCCCTTTTCTGATCGATACAATCGAACTGGAATTTGAGCTTGAAGCTGAGTGCACCACCGTCACCAGTAAGATGCAGCTGCGCCGCAACCCGCAGGCCGCCTACTGTCCTGAATTACAGCTAAACGGCGAAGCCCTTCAGCTGATTAGCATCCACCTTGATGGCGTTCCCTGCACCAACCGGCAAATAGATGAGGCAAGACTCACCCTCTATGATGTCCCCGATGCTTTTGAACTCACTATCGTCAATTCTTGCGAGCCTGCCAGCAATACTTCTCTCATGGGCTTATATTTATCAAACGGCCATTTTTTTACTCAATGCGAAGCGCAAGGTTTTCGGAAAATCACTTATTTCCTTGATCGCCCAGACGTGATGGCGCGTTATACGGTGACTCTGCGCGCCAACAAAGCGGCTTATCCCATCTTGTTATCCAACGGCAATTTGATTGAGGCGGGTGATTTACCTAACGGCAAACATTATGCCAAATGGCACGACCCCTTTGCCAAACCGAGCTATTTGTTTGCCCTGGTTGCGGGCCAATTGGTGGCCCTTGAAGAGCACATCGTAACCCGCTCAGGCGCTCAGAAACTGTTACAAGTCTGGGTTGAAGCGCATGATCTCGATAAAACGCGTCATGCCATGGACGCACTCATTCATGCCATCCACTGGGATGAAGCACGCTTTGGCCTTGAGCTTGATCTTGAACGTTTTATGATTGTTGCGGTCAGCGATTTCAATATGGGGGCCATGGAAAATAAAGGGCTCAATATTTTCAATACTAAATACGTGTTAGCCAATCCTCAAACCGCTACCGATAGTGATTACGCCAATATTGAGGCCGTCGTCGGCCATGAATATTTCCATAATTGGACGGGCAACCGCGTAACTTGCCGCGATTGGTTCCAACTCAGCTTAAAAGAGGGACTTACCGTATTTCGCGACCAAGAATTCTCAGCCGATATAGCGGCGGCAGGCGCGGTCAATGCTGCGGCCGCACGGGCAAGCCAACGGATCGAGAATGTGCGTATTTTGCAGCAAGTGCAATTTGCTGAGGATGCGGGCCCAATGGCGCACCCTGTGCGCCCAGAAAGTTACGTTGAAATTAATAATTTTTATACCGCTACGATCTACGAGAAAGGCGCTGAAGTCGTCCGCATGTATCAAACGCTGCTAGGCCGCGACGGTTTTCGCCAAGGCATGGATTTGTACTTTCAGCGCCATGATGGGCAAGCGGTGAGTTGTGATGATTTCCGGCAAGCAATGGCCGAGGCGAATCAGCGCGACCTGGCGCAATTTGAACATTGGTACAGCCAGCTAGGTACGCCTTATATTTTAGTGCGCAGCCAATATGACGAAGCGGCCCGAACTTATACGGTGACACTAGCACAGCACTATAAACCTGTGCTGAATGCACCTCATACAGTACGCGCGCCACTCCTGATTCCGTTTGCCATTGGGCTGGTCGATGCAAATGGGCAGGACTTTGCATTACAACTGGATGGCGAAGACGCACCAGGCACTGCAACACGCGTGCTTGAATTAAGCCAAGCTGAACAAACGTTTCGCTTTATCAACGTGCAAACTCAACCCGTGCCATCACTGCTACGCGACTTCTCGGCGCCGGTGATTGTCGAATACGATTACACTGACGATGAGCTCATCTTTTTACTGGCCCATGACAGTGATCCATTTAATCGCTGGGCGGCTGGTCAACGGCTTGTAACCCGCACTTTGCTTGCCCTCGCCCGCCAAGCCGGGCGTACCCAACTCACTGGCAATGAACTTAACCAGTCGATCATCGATGCTTTTGGCCGCATCTTGCGTGACGAAACACTGACCCCTGCCTTTCGAGAACAGGTACTGACCTTACCGACCGAGATTTACCTGGCGGAGCAAATGGACCAGGCAGACCCAGCGGCAATCTATACTGCACGGCAATATCTACGCACCCAGCTGGCTAACGCTCTGAGTCACGACTGGTCCGCTATTTATGCACGTCACCAAACGCCCGGCCCATACCAGCCAACACCTGCCGATATGGGACAACGTGCTCTAAAGAACCTAGCGCTTAGCTATTTAACCAACAGCAAGCAAAGCGCGCACGCGCTACATCTAGCGCAAACACAATATGCTCGCGCCGATAATATGAGCGATCGTAGTGCAGCCCTTGCCGCTTTGATACATCTAGGTGGCCAGCCCGCGCAAGCAGCGCTTGCCGATTTTTACCAACGGTTTGAAAACGAACCGCTGGCAATTGATAAGTGGTTTGCATTACAAGCCACTCAACAGCGCACAGAGATGGACCTGATCAAGGTTGTACGCACTTTGATGCACCATCCTGCCTTCACATTAAAAAACCCGAACCGCGTACGCGCGCTCATTTTTAGCTTTATCAGCGGCAACCCTGCGCAATTTCACGCGACGAATGGCACAGGCTACGCACTCTGGGCTGAACAGGTGCTGGCGCTTGATACGCTCAACCCTCAGCTTGCTGCGCGGCTTGCCCGCCTACTTGAGCGCTGGCGTAAATTTACCCCAGCACTACGCGAGCAAATGCACGAGGCGCTTGCAACAGTATTGGCTTCAGTACAATCAAAAGACGTCCGCGAAATCATTGACAAAGCGCTGATATCTGCTCCAGCGAAATAAACCGCCGGCAAAGCTCAATATCGTTTGCTGATACATGAGATTGGGCAAAAATTTGCGGCCAGCGTTCTAATTGGCAAGGTATAGGAGCACTTGCGCCCTCAACATATACCCAAACAAAAAGCCGATTATTCATCGCGCACTTCCGTTGACTTTAGGTTCTAACCTACGTAACTCGAGCAATAAAGCTGTTTCATCATTGAATGGATCAGCGATCTCGCTCAGAAATGCAAGCCGCCCAATGAACCACAACGCCATTGCATAAATCGCGATAGAAACAGTCGGGTCGCCTCGATCCATGTTGCGTAAAGTCGGTATTGACACTTGCATTCTCTCTGCAAACGAAGCAAGCGTCTCTTTGCGGCGTTTACGCGCAATGCGCAAATTTTGGCCCAATTCACCCAAGCTACGAGCAACCGGTGCAGGGAGCATAGAAGCGGCAGTAGATTGTCTAGACATAGAAATAATAGCTACTCTTTTCTTTATAAAAAGCAACTATTATTTCTTTTTAATTGACTATTCTTTTAGATCAGCACGAGTTTCTTCAACCCTGCATCGAACCTAAACGCCGTACTTCTGAATTGACCGTTGCTATCTTGCAACTGATTGCTAGCCGACGCGGGATTGCTGCGTTACCCTGGTGAGCAGTGGCAGCTTATCTAGAAAAACGCCACGTTAGCGCACGGCCAATCGTCGCGCATAATGGTAAATTACTGGCTGGCGAGCTTTATACAGCAACTGCCAGCGCTTTCGGCACAACCATATAGGCGCGAATTTGCGTCAATCATGCGCGAAACGAGCCTCGTGAATCTACCTGCGATTGAATGGCTTTAATACAGTAAAAGAGCACAAATGAAGACGATTCGGAATCTGGCTACTGAATTGCAAAGCGGACGTACTACGAGCGTACGCCTGATTGAAGACGCCCTCACGCGCATCGATGCCCACCGTCGTGGCGGAGGCTGTGCTTGGATCAACGTCAACGCAGAGAATGCATTAGCCGCGGCACACGCAGCCGATGCTGCGCGCACTGTCGGTTATGCGCCATCGCTGTTGGCCGGCTTACCAGTTTCGATTAAAGATCTGTTTGATATCGCCGGGCAAATTACGACAGCCGGTTCGCGCGCGTTAATGGATGCGCCGCCGGCCACCTCAGATGCTCCCGCAGTCGCCCGCCTGCGAGCCGCGGGCGCCATTTTGCTTGGCCGTACGAATATGAGCGAATTTGCTTATTCAGGACTCGGCCTCAATCCACATTATGGCAACCCCTGCACCCCTCATCACCCAAACCGCGTAGCGGGAGGGTCGAGTGCCGGCGCTGCCGTTTCTGTGGCGGGCGAAATGGCGGTTGCTGCCCTAGGCACCGATACCGGCGGCTCGATTCGAGTGCCCGCAGCATTTTGCGGACTGACTGGCTTTAAGCCAACCGCCAAGCGCATTCCTATGGCGGGCGCCATACCGCTTTCTCCATCGCTTGATTCAGCTGGACCGCTCGCCCAGTCGGTTGACTGCTGTGCAATTTTCGATGCTGTATTAGCCGGCCAATCCCCCCCATCAATTGAGACTAGCGCAGCCAATATTAACGGCTTACGCTTTTACGTCACCGACGATTACGTCAGTGCCGATCTAGACGATGCCGTCAACACAGCTTTTCAAGCAGCGCTTGAGGCATTAGGCCAAGCAGGCGCGCATATCGTACAATTTTCTTTTCCCGAGTTATTTGAGCTTAGCCAAATTAATGCCAAAGGGGGTCTCGTTGCAGCCGAAGCCTGGGCTTGGCACCGGCCACTCTTTAAGCGTGCTGGCGCAAGCTATGACCCGCGAGTTGCCGCCAACATCCGCAAAGGCGAAACCCATACAGCGGCCGACTACCTTGATGTACTCGCCGGACACCAGCGTTTACAAGCAGCAGCTCGGCAGCGTTTAGAGGATGCGGATGCATGGCTGATGCCCACAGCGGCTATCGTGCCGCCACCGTTAGCGCCGCTCATCCATGACGACGCTTTATTTTTTTCAACCAATACACTGGCCTTGCGCAATGCACGCATCACCAACATCTTGGACGGCTGCGCGCTCACTCTACCCTGCCAGCAAGCCGGAGAGCTACCGGTCGGACTGTCCGTTTGCGGTTTCGCACATAGCGACGCGCGGATTATCCACATAGCCCGCGCGATCGAAGCGGTACTTGCTGCCCGCTAATCCACCTTTCAATCATCCTCTTTTGAAGAACCCCTACAGAGTCTAATGTTAAATTGAAATTTTTTTAAACGGGAAACGACGAGTGCATTAAAAACACGACACTTGAAGGAGCAAAAGAGATGAGCACCACCTTAGCTACCCCCTCGCATGAGCTAGCAACGATATACCGCAAAATCAACTGGCGCATCCTATCATTACTGACATTAGGTTATGTCCTAGCTTATATGGACCGTGTCAATATTGCATTTGCAAAACTGCAAATGCAACAAGATATTGGCATTAGCGAGGCCGTCTATGGCTTAGCCGCGGGTATCCTATTTCTCGGCCTGATGTTATTTGCGGTACCGAGTAATCTATTGCTTTTAAAAATAGGCGCGCGTAAGACTTTTAGCCGGATCATGATTTTATGGGGGTTCACTTCGGCGGCCATGCTGTTCGTGCATGACGCCTATAGCTTTTATGTGTTGCGCTTTTTGCTCGGCGCGTTTGAGGCCGGGTACTTTCCTGGCGTAATTTTTTACCTTACTTATTGGTACTCAGAAGCCCGTACCGCCCGCGCCATTTCTTTCATCATGTGCGCTGCCGCACTCGCAGGCATTACTGCTGGCCCGCTTTCCACTTGGCTGATGACGCATATGACGAACATCTGGATTTTAAAAGGGTGGCAGTGGATGTTTCTGATTGAGAGCTTACCGTGCATCGCGCTTGGACTGATCATCTTTTTCTACTTAGAGGATACGCCAGCACAAGCAAAATGGCTGTCCGCTGAAGAAAAGCGCCTACTCAATGCCGACCTTGCACAACGTCATGTCGTGCGTCCCTCTTACCAGCGGATGCACCATGTCTTCAAAGACAAACACTTCTATGCAATGGCGCTGTGCTACTTAAGCTTTCTGGCGGGTATTTACGCGGTCAATTTCTGGATGCCAACCATCTTAAGAGAAGCCAGTTCAGCCAACTCAGTCAGTTTGACCCAAATTGGCCTATTGTCAGCCATTCCATATGCGGTCTCGATCATTACAATGATTGTGTTTGGGCGCACTTCCGACCGCTATCTTGAGCGGCGCTGGCATACCACGCTCTTAATGCTCATTAGCGCGCTCGGGCTCTGTGCTATGACCAGCAATAACCTTATCATCGCATTGATTAGCATCACGATTACCACTGCCGGTCTATTTACGGTGTCTGTTGTATTCTGGGCAATGGCTTCGGATTATTTAAAAGGCAAACTCGCCGCAGGCAGCATTGCGATTTTGGATGTCATTGGTTTAGCAGGCTGCTTTTTAAGTCCCGTTATTATCGGCTGGTTGAAAGAGGTCACAGGTAGCCTGCAAATGGGATTATTTATTATAGCGGGCTTAGTGTTGGCGGGTGGACTTGCCATTGCCGTCTTAGGGCCAACCCGGCAACACACGGCAAGCCCAAGCTCGCTCTAACCATGTGGCAAGCGGTTGCGGCTATTGCCCTCGGCTCCACGCTGGCTGGGCTCCTGCGATGAGGCCTTGGGCTCAAGCTCAATAGCCTCTTTCTCGCACTACCATTTAGCACATTATCGGCCAATCTCATGGTGGCCTATGTCGAGTGTGAATAGCCTAAAGGTGTTCCCACAATGAAAACGGGCACCCCCGGTTACACCAGGTAGCGCCCGCCGATCGAGCATTCCCGATCCCATAGACACCATAGCATAAAAGTGGCCTGTTTGATCACTCCATCGCTGGAGAAGCAGGGCTTCCGCATGAAGCCTCTTGTTAGCGAAGACCGAGAATCGAATTACGCAATACAATTGCTTAATGGCAACCATTTTCTGCCCGTGAGAGAGGGTTAACTCATTGATTGACATCATAGCATCGGCTAGCACCTTTAATAACCATTAATTTCCGAGACGGAGAACTTGTTTGTTGAAGTCCTGAGTAATTTTATCGGTATCATGAAAACGGCTAATATTTTTTGAATCAAGCCAAACTTTGAGATCAATAAAAGTTTTAAAGTCAACAAGCTGGTTATCTGGGTTGTCAACCATTTCATCTGGAGTGCCGATGCGCCATCCATCTTCGCGTAACATAGTGATAATTTTCGGCAGGAATAGAGCATTTAGGTCATTGGCATGAAAAAGGAAGATTTGAGTCGAAAAAAGATTTTTTTCTTCATCTGTCTTCTTGCTGAGATACTTTTTAATCGTCAATCGAATATGCTCAAGATAAAAATTCTCCAAGCCTTCCATGTCTATTTCTTTTCCTTCTTTTATAGCTTGTAAAAAGAGCATATCAATAAACCAGTCTAAACTCATGTCCTTACACACAACTATAAACAGCCAAGTACAATAAACCTTTAAAAGAAAGAGATGACAGGCAGAGATGAGCTGGGCAGCGAAAGAATTTAAGACAGTAGATTTAGGTGACAAGCGGTTAAACAAGAGGCTGATGTTGCTTGCAGAGCGTCTTGGGGAAAAGCCGACGGCGAGTCTGCCTGGGGCATGTAAAGGGTGGGCGGAAACCCAGGGGGCGTATCGATTTTTATCTCAAGAGGATATAGGTTGGGAGTCTATTTTAGAGCCGCACTGGTCCTGTTCGCGTGCGCGCTTACAAGAGCAGCGTACCGTTTTGTGCATCCAAGACACCACGGAACTGAACTTCAACGGACAATCGATAGAAGGCTTGGGTCCCCTGTGTTACGAAGCGCAACGAGGTATGTACCTGCACCCGACGTATGCGGTATCGTTGGAGCGTGAACCGTTAGGCGTATTAGATGCGTGGATGTGGGCACGTGCATCCAAAGAAGACGTAGAGAATCGGTCTGGGATCAAGGAAAGTATACGCTGGATCGAAGGGTATAGCCGACTGGCAGAACTCTCAGCCGAGTTACCCGAGACACGTTTGGTGTATATGGCAGACCGTGAATCCGACATGCTAGAACTGATATGCAAAGCCTCCGAACTGGGGAATCCGGTGGATTGGTTAATTCG
Organism: Mycoavidus sp. HKI; assembly: GCF_020023735.2. Classification (NCBI taxonomy): domain Bacteria; kingdom Pseudomonadati; phylum Pseudomonadota; class Betaproteobacteria; order Burkholderiales; family Burkholderiaceae; genus Mycoavidus; species Mycoavidus sp. HKI. Next base: position 704,447 of record NZ_CP076444.2, on the reverse strand, counting down.
CTCGTGTCACAACCGGGTGCTACCAGATGGTGCTCGCCTGTGGGAGGCAGTCGGTGCGCAGGCAGCGGTAGGCGAATTGCATTTTATGATGCCCTCACGGCATGGCCAAAAGGCTCGAGCGGTACGTCAGCAAGTCAGAATGAAACGCGTTGTCCTTGATGATAGAAAGGGCTCCCCGTTAGAAGTGACCTGCGTAATAGCCCAAGAAGTGGAGGTACCGTCTGGCTGTAAGCCTGTGGAGTGGCGCTTGCTCACTAATCGCGTGGTACTTGATTTCGACGCAGCAGTGGAGTTGATTGACTGGTATCGGGCTCGCTGGGAGATTGAGATGTTCTTCCACGTTCTCAAAAACGGCTGTCGCGTCGAGGCGCTGCAACTAGGGGCTATCGAAAAGTTAGAGAGGGCGCTGGCGGTCTATATGGTGGTGGCTTGGCGAATCGCTCGCTTGATGAGACTAGGCCGTACTTGCCCTGATCTGGAAGCAGAACTGCTGTTTGAGCCAGAGGAATGGCAAGCCGCGTATCTTCTCATGAAAAAACCTGTGCCAAAAAAGACGCCTCGACTCAATGAAGTAGTGCGGCTTATTGCGATGTTGGGTGGATTCTTAGGCCGAAAAGGGGATGGCGAGCCCGGCGTAAAAACCATCTGGCAAGGATTACAGCAGGTTACTGCCTTTGCTCAGGGTCTACGCTGGGCGCGCCAAAACCAGATATTTTGAGTTGTGTATAAGGATATGGTCTAAACTATCTATTGAGACATACGCATGGCGAAATCCAAGACTTTTTAACGCCAAAGCACACTCAACCGCTTTTTCAATACTTCTTCCCTCCATCGAATCAAGTCCGACATCAAGAAATGGATAACGGAACCACTGTCGGTAAGTAGAAAAAGGAAGTATCCGTTTTTCGCATTCATTGACATCATCCAAGTATTGTTCAACGGAAATAGCGCTTCTCAGTAAAATAGTATGCCAGCACACTAGCTAGCCTTGCTGCGCCGGATTCGGACATGCACGATTCGATTCTTGCCTTTGCTATCAAGCGCTTCATATAAAATCCCTAGTAAAAATTTCCTTGCAAACTTGAAAAAATTTTCACATTCTAAGGAAAAGAGAAAAGCGTTGTTTACGTCATTAGAAAATCCAGCTGTTGAAATTTCCCCAGGACCCGACAGATACTCGAGTCAGGCGCAATACCTTTACTCTATGAAGTTGCTCGGTAAAAACAGCGGTTTCAAACAAGCCATTTCAAAGGAGGATAGAATAGAAACTCAATAATCAACGATGTACCTACTGGAATAAATTCATCACAGCCTATGAACAAGGAGAAAACAATGGGTAATTGGGATGCAGTCAGCAGCGTAACAAATGTCAAAATATCAGTCTATAACTTATTTAAAGAAGCCCCTATTTTTGGTAACGAGCAAAAGTCGGCTTATGATATCCCGTCTAATTCGAATCCTGAAGAAGGTATTAATCTATCAAAGGAAAATAATAGCGACGATAAATTCGAGCGGATTCAATCTTTCCTTTATTCCAAACTTAACGTAAATGTTAAAAAGAGCCGGGGTGTAGCTTGGCTATCCTTAGCAGGAATAGCTAGCGGGATAGGCGGCATGTTACAGACAGCAAGCGCGCAAGGCGCGGCAAGCTCTCCAATCGCCAGGCAGTATAAATGCTACCGAGACGGAGGCTTTTATTATCCGTCTGACGGCTCAGGTATTCCGAACGCGGCGTGTCGAGCAGCCTTTCTAGCAGGCGATCTTCCAGACTGGGAGCGTCCTTCACTATTTACTAACTGGAACACGGTTTCCCAGAACATACCGAATCCTGAGGCAATCGTAGAACTCATACCTGATGGGCTATTGTGTGCGGGAGGACATTCGGAAAAAAGAGGATTAGATATTCCGAACTCAGAGTGGTCCAAAACCAGTATCATTGTGTCAAAGGATGGCCGTATCATGCTACGCTGGGATGCCACTCAAGTTCATCACGATCCTAGCCTGTGGCGTGTGTTTATCACCAAAGAATCATACGATCCAACAACCAGTTCGTTACACTGGTCAGACCTGGAAGAACTGATTATCAATAAAGTTGTACTGAACTCACCGGGTCCAGGGAACGCATCTTACGATCTTGATGTTACTATCCCCTCCGGTCGCTCAGGTGCTGCTATTCTTTATAGCTACTGGCAACGCCAAGATCCAGCCCACGAGACTTTCTTCAGTTGTAGCGATGTGACGCTCATTAGCACCGACGGGACTCGCATTAAGAGCACGCAGCAACAAAATGTACTAGGGGTTGAATAGATTAAGAACTTCTTATTATCAAAATTCCTGTTTTACGCATGGGCTATGGAGAACAATGGGAAAGCGAACTAACTTAAAAATTAGTCAAGGATGTTCGCTTTACCCTGTGGTCGTAGCTCTCCAAATAAGCTTGCTTTCTGTTTTACCAAATACCGACGCAGCCGATTACTACGCCGATATTCGGCACCAACTCGTAACAACGGGCGAACCTATTGGGGAAATGGATATGATGATTGCCGCCCACTCTTTGTCGGCTGGCGCGCTGTTAGTCACAAACAATATTCGCCACTTCGAGCGAATTGAGACTCCTTTGCTATTAGCTAACTGGACCTCTCAGTAAAAGTTTTCATCAAACTTTGAATAGAGATTTAAAGAACCTCCGCATAGCCTCATAGCAAAGAAATATAACATCGCTTTTGATTTATGCAGAGGTTCCAGCGCTATTATTCGGCGCTATCCTCATCTTCACTATCGTCCTCAATTTCGCTATTCTTTTCAGCTTCCTGAATATAATCCACTGCCTGCTGCACTGTCTGGAGTTTTTCGACATCTTCATCAGGAATTTCGATTCCGAACGTATCTTCGAAATCCCCTATCAATTCATAAAAATCTTCCGGGTCAATACCAAGGTCATTCATGAATGAAGCGTCACTTTTAATTTCTTCTAAAGGAATTTCAAACCCTTCAGCCACGAGCAATTTCACCATCTTTTCAACACTATTCATCATTCCCTCCAAGGTAGTTTAATAAATTTAATATGTTCATATTAGCAGGTTTATCCAACTCTCGTTCCAGCCAATAGCCAAAAAACATCTATGGAAGATCTACCCAATTCAGGGACGAGGAGAGCTTTTTTTTCGACTATAACTCGTACTTACTGCAAAGTGCAATACTGTTAGGGAAACTTGTAAAAGGTTGGTTGGGCTGAGCTTATCGCTATGTCCCGATTACCTCAACCCTTTACAGAAATAATACAGGAGCTTGACAGATTTTCCAGGTACTGATAAAAATCATAACTGTGGTAAAATTTTTTAATGTGTTTCGGTGGCAATTAAAGGTTGTAAGTATTTAGCTAGCGCAGGCTACAAGATTTAGTCAGCAAATTTATAGCATTCATTTCTACCCAAAGGAGAGCTTTATGAATAAACAGGAACTGATTGACCTTGTTTCGGAAGAAGTTGAAACGAGTAGGAGTAGTGTTAACAAGGTCTTGGATGCAGTGCTACAAACTATTAAAAATGCTGTCGCTGAGGGAGATTCGATACAGTTGATTGGTTTTGGTGCCTTTAGTGTCGGTGAAAGAGCTGCACGTTCAGGCCGCAACCCCAAAACCGGCGAGCCTCTCGAAATTGCTGCTGCTAGAACGGTGAAGTTCACTGCTGGTAAAGCATTTAAAGATGCAATCAATGCTAAATAGTTAAACGTACTTTTTGCTAGTTAAGTAGCCAATTAAACTTTTAATTTCACATTTTTGGTTAACTCAAAGCACGAGAGGGGCGAAGTTTTCGCCCCCTTTCTATTTGTCCGCTGTGCTCTTTTAATGTCACAGTCCCATACTATTCATAATCTGCTCTATCCGCTTTTCAGGTTCTTGCGCAGAGTTGACAGCAGGCCGACCTAAGGTGGAAGGACGAGAGCTAATCGGCGAGGGGGACCTTGGTTGCGTCGCAGCAATTTGTATTGAATCGTAGAGCATGCGAACCGCTGAAGCCCACTAATGCGGCTGATAGGTTGAAGCAAATTCTTGAAGCTTGCTCGGATCAGCAAAATACGACTCAACCACTTTCATCCGTGCAGAATGATCCATTTCATGGCTACGGCTTTGCAAATACTGTGCCATCGAAGCTTTTCCTTCCTCAACGGATGACGTAAATTGTTGCTGTTCTTGCTGCGCAGCAAATTCAGCCTGTTGGCGTTGCTGCATAACATGGCGTTCACGCCGTAGCATCGCCATCTCTACGGCCCGCTCGCGCTGGATTTCCCCGCCAGTAACCGCTTGCGCCAAATCAGGAAAATCACTTAACGTATCTACCCCAGGCGCTTCCATGCCTAAGCGTTTGCACAGCGTATCCCGCTGCGCATTCGCCATTTGCAGCGCAACACGCCAATCATCAGGATTATTCGACATTGCTAGACGGCCATATTCTAGTGTTTGCGCAAAGTCCTGTGCCGACATGCCCGTAGCACTCACCATCGTGCGGATCTCATTCAAATCCGATTCGTGTTAATCAGCGTGCAAAACTTTCCAGTTTAGGAGAGGAAACAGCGTCCAAAAGTTTCCTACCTATTTATGCAATGATCCGGCGAATTTGCCGGGGTAACTGGAGTGTTTTACATGGATATGATTTACGAGATAAGACGTCGATACAAAGTACAAAAGCAGAGCATCAGCGCGATAGCGCGAGAGATGGGTCTATCGCGCCCGACAGTGCGCAAACATGTGGAGACGGTAGAGGAAGCCCAAGTACGAACGAGTACAGCCGATGCGGCCCCAATTGGGCGCTTATGAAGAATAACTAGAGCAATGGTTAGAACAAGAAGCAAAGTTTCCCCGTAGCCGTCGTCGTACCGCCCGTAGATTGTTTGAAGGGTTACAGGAAGTGGGGTACCAGGGTGCTTATGACAGCGTGCAACGCTTTGTTAAGGATTGGAAACTAAAGGCTCAAGGGCCGCGAGTCACACAGGTTTTTGTGCCGCTCGTATTTGAGCCTGCTGACGCTTGCCAATTTGATTGGAGCCATGAGCATGTCGAATTAGGGGGCGTTGGGCAAACAGTCAAGGTAGCACATTTTCGGCTGGCGTATAGCCTTCAGCTCTTTGTTGTAGCCTATCTGCGCGAAACCCAAGAGATGGTATTCGATGCACATAGGCGGGCTTTTGCTTTTCTAGGTGGTGTGCCCAACCGAATCATCTACGATAATCTCAAGACGGTGGTGGACACCATATTAGTCGGTAAGGAGCGTCAATTTAATCGGCGTTTTCTGACTCTAGCCAATCATTACTGATTCGAGCCGGTCGCCTGTACGCCAGCAGCAGGCTGGGAGAAAGGGCAAATTGAGAAGACAGCTTTATGAGAAAACCTCTTTAATTATCACTACCAATCTCTCATTTAGCGAATGGGTACAGGTCTTCGGAGACGCAAAAATGACCACCGCTTTGTTGGACCGTATTACACATCATTGCCATATCCTTGAAACTGGCAATCAATCTTACCGTTTCAAACATCGAAATATCCCCTCTCATTTAGTGCCTTAACTGGAAACTTTTCGGCGCTGTTTACTGGCAAATTTTGGACGCTGTTTGACAAGCGATCCTTAAAAAACTACCCGATCAGGCACGTAATCTTATTCAATTCGCATTTTGGACAGGCCTACGTACAAGCGAACTCATAGCGCTTGATTGGGCAGACATTGATTTTTCGCGTGAATGCGTTAAGGTATATAAGGCTATGACCAGCGCAGCACGCGGTAAAGCAGAAGACACGAAAACACGTGCCAGCCGAAGGGAAGTAAAGATTCTTGCGCCAGCACTTGCCGCGCTAAACGCGCAAAAGAAGTATACTTTTTTACTTGAAAGCAGTGCCATATTTCATAACCCAAGCACGCACAAACGATGGGACGGTGACGAACAAATACGACGTACATGGAAATCCGCGGTGAAGCACGCCGAGGCCCGCTACCGTCGTCCATATCAGACACGGCACACCTATGCATCAATGATGTTATCGGCTGGCGAGCATCCAATGTGGGTCGCGCAGCAGATGGGGCATTCGGATTGGACAATGATAGCGCGTCGCTACGGCCGATGGATGCCCTCAGCAGATAAAGAAGCAGGAAAAAAAGCTGTCGCGATTTTTGCTAAAAAAATGCTGTCGGAATGCTGTCATTCCGATCAGAAATGAGGGGTAATCAGGGGTAAAAAACGATATCTCAAAAAACCTAACCCATTGATTTTAAAGGATTCAATGGTGGAGCCGGCGGGAATCGAACCCGCGTCCGCAAGCACTCTACAAGCAGTTCTACATACTTAGTTCAATCATTTAATTTAACTGCAGCAGCGCGGACGAACACGCTCTACTACAGCGATTCACTAGATTTAATAGTAGACGCCGTGACATCACCTACTACGGTCTGACGTAAATGACCTCGCGCGGTCTTGCGACCCTAACCCGTCAGAGAGCGAGTGCGAGGCGAGCCGCAATTAAGCGGCTACAGCGAACGTTTTGTCGTTTGCAGTTACTTTTTTTCCCATTGATTAACGAGGTAACGGGTCCTCGGTATGCCCTACATTGCTTTGCAACCCACGTCGAAACCAAGTCGGCCCCGTGGTATCCAGATTATTCCACAAATCGGCACTTAAAGAAACGTCTTTTAATTCTCAACGATTCAAATCCATTCGTCAGCAGGCCCAGCCTTCGCTGCTAGGCGCTTGCACTCGATACTCTCATGCGGTCATAATACAAATGAGCGCAGCTAAGACAATTGGACAAAAATATGAGTATTACCATTAAAAATGAAAAAGATATCGCGCAGATGCGTATTGCTTGCCGACTAGCGAGCGAAGTGTTGGATTACATTAAGCCGTTTGTCGCGGCCGGCATCACGACCGGCGAACTTGATCGCCTGTGCCACCAATATATGCTCGACGAGCAAAAAACGATTCCAGCCCCACTGAATTATCAGCCTGATGGCTACCCACCCTATCCGAAAGCAACCTGCATTTCAGTGAATGATGTCGTTTGTCACGGCATTCCGGGTGACAAGGTGCTCAAAAATGGCGATGCCTTAAATATTGATATTACCGTGATTAAAGATGGGTATTTTGGGGATACAAGCCGCATGTTTATTGTGGGCGAAGGGTCAATCCTTGCCAAGCGGCTCGTGCAAACAACCTATGAATGCATGTGGCTAGGCATCGATCAAGTGCGCCCCGGCGCGCAGCTAGGCGATATTGGCTATGCCATTCAGCGACATGCGCAGGCACAAGGCTATAGCATCGTGCGCGAATATTGCGGACACGGTATTGGGCAAGTCTTTCATGAAGAGCCACAAGTGCTTCATTACGGCCGGCCAGGCACCGGTCTTAAACTCACGGCTGGGATGATCTTTACGATTGAGCCGATGATTAACGCCGGGCGCCGTGAGATTCGCACGATGCCTGATCTTTGGACCGTGAAAACGCGGGATCGCAGCCTTTCTGCTCAGTGGGAACATACGGTACTGGTCACAGAAACGGGCCATGAAATTCTCACCGTATCGGCGGGTTCCCCAGCACGCCCAACAATCAGCGTCGCCGTTTAAGCCGTTACTTTATGATTAACTATTTTGTACTCGATGCAAATTGACAATGAGTGCGATGCACAGTAAGCGTTTGCCTGGCAACCCTACGGCTCAAGCCGCCAGCTTTAAAACCAGCAAAGCCGCACTCATTGAAAAGTTTAACGCCATCGGCAAAATTGATACATTCATGCGTGCGCTAGCACGCACTGCCGATCACGCGCTTTTAAATGCGTGGCATCTATGTCAGCTACCGTCATCTTTTGTGCTAGCGGCAGTAGGTGGTTTTGGCCGGGGCGAACTGGCGCCCCACTCTGACCTCGATATTCTCATTTTGTTGCCTGCTGAACCCGATGCCAACTTAACCGCTAAGCTCGAATCCTTTATTGGTATGGCTTGGGACCTTGGCCTGGAAATTAGCAGCAGCGTACGCACCATCGCACAGTGTATAGAGGCGGCGAGCCAAGATATTACGGTGCAAACTGCCCTCCTCGAAGCGCGCCGTATCGGCGGCGACTTAGCGCTCTTTAGTCAGTTTATAAGCGGCTTTAATCAAGCCCTGGATACGCGCGCATTCTTCCAGGCAAAGCTGCTTGAAATGCAACAACGCCATGCGAAGTTTCAGGATTCTCCCTATAGCCTTGAACCTAATTGCAAGGAAAGCCCAGGCGGGTTACGCGATTTGCAGCTTATTCTATGGTTGACGCGTACAGCCGGCTTTGGCCATAGCTGGCACGAACTTGAGCTAGGCGGCCAACTCACCGTGCGCGAAGCTCGTGAATTGCGCCGCAACGAACTCTTTTTAAAAACGCTGCGCGCCCGGCTGCATATCTTGGCTGGCCGGCGGCAAGATGTGATTGCTTTTGATTTTCAAACACAGCTGGCTGAAAACTTCGGCTATCGCGCAACGCCTGCTAAGCGTGCTAGCGAGCAAATGATGCGCCGCTATTACTGGGCGGCTAAGGCTGTCACCCAGCTCACCACGATTTTGCTGCAAACGATTGAAGCGCACTTTTTTCCAGAGACAAGCGGCATTACGCATAGACTGTCCGAGCGCTTCGCTGAAAAACAAGGCATGATCGAAATTCTGCAAGATGATCTGTATCAGCGCGAACCTGACGCGATTCTTGAAACTTTTTTGCTGTGCGAGCGCACTCCCGGAGTTAAGGGCTTATCGACTCGCACGTTGCGTGCCTTATACAATGCGCGCAACATGATGAACCAAGAGTGGCGCCGCTCGCCACAAAACCGCCAACACTTTCTTGAGATTTTGCAGCTATCGCAGAACTCTACAGAGAGCTCAGGCACCGCCCACGCCCTGGGACTGATGAACCAAACGAGTGTGCTGGGTCGCTACTTATTAAGCTTTTGGCGGATCGTGGGGCAAATGCAGCACGATCTTTATCATGCCTATACAGTAGATCAACATATCTTAATGGTGTTGCGCAATTTACACCGCTTTGGCGTTGCAGAACATGCTCATGAATATCCATTCTGCAGCCAATTGATGATGAATTTTGAACAGCCATGGGTACTCATGATTGCTGCGCTTTTTCATGACATTGCCAAGGGACGGGGAGGCGACCATTCAATCCTTGGCATGGCCGAAACACAGCGCTTTTGCCGCGAGCACAAGCTAGCGGCTGCAGATGCTCACTTGATTGTCTGGCTAGTCGAGCACCATTTAACCATGAGCCGAGTCGCACAAAAACAAGATACCAGCGATGCGCACGTCGTCAAGCGTTTTGCAGATCAAGTACAAACCGAGCGCCAACTCACCGCGCTTTATTTACTGACGGTGGCCGATATTCGCGGCACGAGTCCGAAGGTTTGGAATGCCTGGAAAGGCAAATTACTTGAAGACTTGTACCGGCTCACCCTAAATACGCTCGGCGGTATGCAACCCAATACGCATTCGGCGCTGGCGCTCCGTAAAGAGCAAGCGCTTGTGCTGCTGCAGCAGCACTTGATCCCGGAGGGTGCCTCCCAAGCTTTTTGGGAGCAGCTAGATATTGCTTACTTTTTACGCCATGACGCCCCCGATATTGCCTGGCAAACGCATGCGCTTTATTTATATCTCGAAACCCCTCAGCCGATTGTCCGAGCTCGTCGCTCACCGCTTGGGGAAGGGGTGCAAGTGCTGGTCTATATGAAAGATCAAGCCGATTTGTTTGCCGGTATTTGTAGTTACTTCGACCGTCATGCTCTCTCCGTATTAGATGCGCGCATCCACACCACCCGCCATGGCTATGCGCTGGATAGTTTCTTTGTAACTCACGCTTATTACAGCCTAGACGACAATCCGCATAGAACGGCAAATGAGACGCTGCACGACTACGATGAAATCACCACGCGCATTGAGCGGCAATTAGCGCTCCATCTGGCGGCCGCCAAACCACTACGCAGCCCCTCTCCAGGCCGGCTGTCAAGGCAATCACGTACTTTTCCGAGCACGCCACGGGTTAATTTACGCGCCGATGAACGTGGCCAATATTACATCCTGTCACTCTCAGCCAATGACCGGCCAGGGCTCCTCTATGCAATTGCCTATATACTCGCGGCACACCAAATCAGCCTATATGCAGCACGCATCAATACGCTAGGAGAGCGCGTTGAAGACATGTTTTTGCTCGCCGGGGCAAAACTCGCTAACCACCGGCAACAGATTCAGCTTGAAACCGAATTACTCCGCGCCATTGCAGTCTGAGATTTTGACCCACCGGCACTAAAGATCTTGCGGCGGCTCTACGCTTGCCAACAACTGGCGCAAGCCCTCTTCATCAAGCACCTCAATCCCTAGCGCCTCCGCTTTCGCGAGTTTGCTACCAGCATCTGCCCCAGCTATCACATAATGGGTTTTGCTGGAGACTGAAGCCGCAACTTTGGCGCCCGCGGCTTCCAGTTGCGCCTTTGCTTGCTCGCGGGTTAAGTTAGGTAAACTGCCCGTTAGGACGACCGTCTTACCGGCCAATGGTCCAGCACTAGGGCGCGCAGCAGGTGGCCCTTCAGGCCAAGTTACACCGGCTGCGCGCAATTGTTCAATCACCTCGAGATTATGCGCTTGGGCAAAAAATTGGAGGATGGATTCCGCCACCACCGGCCCGACCTCATCGACTTCGAGCAATCCTTCGCGGGACGCTTGTATCAGCGAATCAAGCGCACCGAAATAACGCGCTAAACCAAGCGCAGTTGACTCGCCAACGTGGCGTATACCAAGTGCATAGATAAAGCGAGCCAACGTAGTCTGCTTAGCATGCTGCAATGCAGCAAGCAGGTTTTGGGCGGACTTGTCAGCAAAACGTTCAAGCGCAACCAGCGTTGCAACGTCTAGCTTAAACAAATCGGCAGGCGTACGCACCAGCTCTTGTTCGACCAGTTGATCGATAATTTTTTCTCCCAGACCATCAATCTCCAGCGCGCGCCGCTGAGCAAAGTGCCAAAGTGCTTGCTTACGCTGTGCGGCACAAGCCAGGGCCCCCGTGCAACGAGCCACCGCCTCACCGGGCAAGCGTTCAATTGCAGATCCGCATACTGGACACTCAGTTGGCATCTCAAAACGGTGCGCATCGGTGGGCCGGCGTTCAATTAATGCGCTCACCACTTCTGGAATCACATCGCCAGCCCGCCGCACAATCACCGTATCGCCAATCAAAATATCTTTGCGCCGCACTTCATCTTCATTGTGCAGGGTCGCATTGGTCACCATTGCGCCCCCCACAAACACGGGTTCAAGCCGTGCGATTGGCGTAACCGCACCGGTGCGGCCCACATTAACCTCGATTGCAATCAACTTGGTCAAGGCCTCTTGTGCAGGGAATTTATGCGCCAGCGCAAAGCGCGGCGCACGCGCAACAAAACCAAGCCGCAATTGATCTTCCAACTGGTTCAATTTGTATACGACACCGTCGATTTCATAAGGCAAACTATTGCGTTGCTCGCTCATTGCCTTAAAAAAGCCAAGTAACCCCACTGCTCCTTGCACGACCGCACGCATTTCACAGACTGGGAGGCCCAGCTCCAGATACCAATCCAGCAAAGCTTGGTGTGTGGGTGGCATGGCAACGCCGGCAAGCGCACCTATCCCATAAGCAAAAAATGACAGTGGCCGGCTGGCGGTGATTTTTGGATTGAGCTGGCGCAAGCTGCCTGCCGCTGCATTACGCGGATTAGCAAACTCTCGCTGACCCGCTGCGCGCTGACGCTCATTTAATGCGTCAAAAGCACTTTTGAGCATAAACACTTCGCCACGTACTTCAAGCAGCTCAGGGATAGAGGACCCATGCAAACGCAGCGGAATCGAGCGTAGCGTGCGGATATTGGCCGTAATATCCTCTCCACGCACGCCATCGCCCCGAGTTGCCGCCTGCGTTAGTACCCCGTCGAGGTAGCGCAATGAAACGGCAAGCCCATCAAACTTGAGTTCGCAAGCATAGTTTAGGCCTGTATCCAACTCTGTTTTATTCAGCCCTTGCGCGCAACGTTTATCAAATGCTTCAATCTCTTCATCGCTAAAACCATTGTTCAGCGACAGCATCGGCACCGTATGCACAACCGGCTTAAAACCCTCGGCAACCTGGCCGCCTACGCGTTGCGTAGGCGAGTCTGGTGTCAGCAAATGAGGATTTTCTGTTTCAATGTCTACCAACTCGGCAAACAATTGGTCGTATTCAGCATCAGGTATTGCCGGAGCATCCTGTACGTAATAGGCATCATTGTGCTGCTCGATTTGCGCGCGCAGCGCTGCAGCACGTTCAGCTTTGTCATGGTCTACTGGGTTATGCATGTGGTTTTTAGCTTGATGGGGAAGTGAATGCTGCAAAGCCGATAGCATACCAACTACCCTAGGCAGTCAGTCATTTAGCTAAAAGGGCTAGCCTTGATTTACCTTGGCTTTCAAAGAAGGGCCAATTTTAAAGAGTTGGCAGTCATTCTGAATACCCAATTTACGGTAAGCGGCCCTCTTTTGAGCACTCACTGTTTTTATACTGCGTGAGAATTTTTCTGAAATTTGCGTCAATGTCAGGCCCTCAAGACAACAACGTAAAACTTCACGTTCACGGGGAGATAAGATATCGTAATCCGTACGTAAATCCTGCCCCGTATGCCCCAAAGTGACCACTTCGCTTAGCGCATAAGATGGACCAGAAAGTTGTTCTGCCAACTGCACGCCTAAGTAAGCCTGCCCGGAGGCAACAATACGAATCGCCTGCGGTAGCTCGGCTAAATTCTGGCGCTTACTAAAAAAACCGCGCGCACCCGCGCGCATCACTAACATCATGGTGGCTGGATCATGATGCGCTGAGGCCACAAGGACTTTAATCCTTTCATAACGCACGCTTAGATAGCGGACCAAATTAACGCCATCAAGATCGCGCTCACCCAATGAATAATCTATCAGTAAAACATCACAAGTATGAATTCTAAGCGCAGCTAGCAACGCACGGCTGGTAATGAAGGTACCAACGATCTTAATATCCGGCGCTGCGCATAATTGCGTCTTAAATCCATCCAGTACTACCGGATGGTCGTCAAGCAGCATAACAGTTAAAGCAGGAGTAGACATAGCATTTAGCTAGCAATGGGCGATACAATGCAAGCCCTAGCATAATAAAGGGCGCCTACAAGAAGCGCCCCAAAAATGTTTTTAGTTAAATCACACGCACTAAGAAAGTAATGGCGCGCCGCTAGGTGAAATATCTTGCTCAATGCCAGCCAGTAACCAACCTTCATGGCCTCGTTTAGTGAGATTCCATTGTTCAGAAAACGGCTGAGCATGGGTCCCCTGCTCTTCCCGAATCAATCCTGAGAATTGTACGCTCGCTAAAGTCTCGCCTGCTTGCTCTTCAAGGCCAATTAGCGCGGCTTCAAGTTGCACAATTTCTGTTTGATTCAACGCCATACCGCGCTCAGCTAGATCGAGTTTGATCTCAGCAAACATGGCCGGGGTTGTGAATTCACGAATATCGGCCGCATCGCCGGCATCCCAAGCGGCCTGTAGGCGGACGAAAAGAACTTTGGCGTTACGCAAAAAAAGCGTCGTATCAAAATGGGCTGGCACAGCGTTTACAGGCTGTACTGCTGTATGAGCAGACGCCATACCGCCGCTAAATTGCGACGCCATACCTTTCTGATCTTGCGCAAAACCCGCACGCATATCGAAATTCGAGCCAGCGTTTGAAGCCATTGCCGGCTCATGCGCACCACGCATAAACGCTGGCGAAGCCGCCGCGCTATTACGCGCCCGTCGCGCGGCAAGCCAACGCACCAACCAATAACCAAGTAGAGCAATTCCGCCAATGATAATTAGGTTAGAGAGCAAGCCACCTAACGCTCCACCTAAACCCAGGTGAGACAAAAGAGCGCCAATCCCTAGCCCAGCAGCAATCCCGGCCAGCGGACCGAGCCAGCGATTACGCGTTGGCTGGGCAGCCGCATGGGGCCGACTTGGGCGCGGATTAGGAGCGGCTTGCTGGCGCTTAAACATCTGCGCTTGGCGACCACTGCTACGGCCGCCGCCCATGCGTTTAGCCTCAGCCTCTTGCATCATCAGTCCCAGCGCGAGCACACTGGCTAGCATCAGCACAACAACGCGCTTTAAAGTCAGCCTGGCCATCCGCCGCGCCAGGAAATTCCGGCCAGCACGAGCCGATGAACTTAGAGAGAAATCAGCAAACTGTATAGCTGATAAAGAAAACATTGGATAGACCTCAGTTAGAAAATTAATACTTTATGCCAATATGCAGGGCAACCGCCCCTACCGCCAAATTATGATAATTGACCTGATCGAAACCTGCTTGTTCCATCATCGCCTGCAAAACGTTTTGATCAGGGTGGACCCGGATCGATTCAGCTAGATAGCGGTAACTCTGCGCATCACGCGTAACCTTGTGGCCAAGCCATGGCAATATTTTAAATGAATAAAAATCATACAGCTTAGCCAAGGGCGCCCAGATCTTTGAGAATTCAAGCACTAATAATTTGCCACCCGGTTTGAGCACGCGCCGCATTTCAGCGAGTGCCACCTCTTTATGCGTCATATTACGTAAACCAAAAGCCACCGTCACCACATCAAAATAGCCAGCAGGAAACGGAATTCGCTCCGCGTCACATAAGAGTGTAGGCGTGATCAAACCTTGATCGAGCAAGCGGTCCCTGCCCACGCGCAACATCGATTCATTAATATCAGTGAGCCAAACCTCGCCACCTTGATTCAAGTCACCCACTTGTTTGGCAAAAGTTTTAGCCAAATCTCCGGTGCCGCTAGCCAAGTCAAGCACCTTAAAACCTGGCCTTACACCGGCTTGCGCAACAGTGAATGCTTTCCATGCCCGATGGAGGCCGACCGACATTAAATCATTCATTAAGTCGTATTTTGCGGCAACCGAATCGAATACGTTTGCCACTTTGCGCGCCTTCTCGTTTTCAGCAACCGTCTGAAAGCCAAAGTGCGTTTTACTCATTAGATCAACCTTCCATAATAAATCATCAGTGAGGCGCCACCACCGGCTGACTTGCAAGACCACTCATGATGGCTGCTCGCAATTCAAGCGCACGGCTGCGGCGTAGCTGTAAAACCGCTTCGGCTGTGGCGCGCACGCGCTGCCCCCAGATCGGCGCTGGGAAATGGGCGTCATCAGCATAGCGCGGAATCAGATGCCAGTGCAAATGCGGCACTTGATTACCAAGGCTAGCCAGGTTCATTTTTACGGGCTGCATCACCCGCCGGATAATCTGCTCAACTTGACTGACGATATCGATTAAATATTCCCGTTGCCGAGGCTCAAGCTCCGAGAACTCAGTCATATGGTTATTCCATATAACCCGGCAAAAACCCGGGTAATCGGCTTCATCGATAGCCACAACCCGCACTTTATCGTCATGCCAAAGTAAATCGCCCCCAGCAGTTTCGCATAACACACAGTTTGTCATACTAGCACCCGTTCAATCCCTCCCGCATTGGCCTGCTGCACATAATCGGGCAACCAATTTTCACCTAGCAGGTGACGCGCCATTTCAACCACAATATAATCTGCATCAATATTAGCATCGTCATGATAGCGCGCTAGCCCTTGCAAGCAAGATGGGCAGCTTGTTAACACCTTAACTTCGCCAGCAAAACCATCCGCGCGCACGCGCGCTGCACCTTTCTTAAGCTCTTCCTCTTTACGAAAACGCACTTGCGTCGAGATATCCGGGCGCGTAATCGCAAATGTACCCGCCTCACCACAACAACGGTCGCTTTTTTCAATTTGGCTTGGACCCGCCTCGGTACCCATTAACTGGTTGACCAGTTGCGTCGGATTCATGGTTTTAATTGGCGTATGGCAAGGATCATGGTACATATAGCGCACCCCCGCTACGCCTTCCAGTTTAACCCCTTTTTCGAGGAGGAATTCGTGAATATCAATTAACCGGCAACCTGGAAAAATTTTGTCGAACTCATAGCCTGCCAGCTGGTCATAGCACGTTCCACACGAGACAACAACGGTCTTAATATCCAGGTAATTCAAGGTATTGGCCACTCGGTGAAATAGCACGCGGTTATCCGTGACGATTTTTCCTGCCTTGTCCTCTTGCCCGGCACCGCGTTGCGGATAGCCACAGCACAAATAACCAGGAGGCAGTACGGTTTGCACGCCCACATGCCATAACATCGCTTGCGTCGCTAGCCCGACTTGCGAAAAAAGCCGCTCGGAGCCACAACCGGGAAAATAAAACACGGCATCTGAATCGACCGTCGTGGTGTGCGGATTACGAATGATCGGCACAATTTTATTGTCTTCAATATCAAGCAACGCGCGCGCGGTTTTTTTCGGCAAATTACCCGGCATTTTCTTGTTAACGAAGTGAATCACCTGCTCCACAACCTTAGCCCTACCCACACTTGTAGGGGGCCGCGCCGTTTGCTTTTTGGCGAATCTTTTCAGCACGACGTGACCTAGCCGTTGCATTTTATAGCCCCAGCCAATCATTGCCTGACGAGCGAAACGAATCGTTCCCGGTGCCGTCGCATTCAGAAAAAATAAACTGGCCGCCGTTCCTGGATTAAATTTTTTCTTACCCATTTTGCGCAATAAATTGCGCATATTCATCGACACATCGCCAAAATCAATATTGACGGGACAGGGCGACAAACACTTATGGCACACCGTGCAATGGTCAGCCACATCGTTAAATTCATCCCAATGTTTCAGCGATATGCCACGGCGCGTCTGCTCCTCATATAAGAAAGCCTCAATCAACAGCGAAGTAGCCAGAATTTTATTGCGCGGGCTATATAATAGATTCGCTCGCGGCACATGGGTGGCGCACACTGGCTTGCATTTACCACAGCGCAAGCAGTCTTTAATACTATCGGCAATCGCCCCAATGTCAGATTGCTGCATTAAAAGCGATTCATAGCCCATCAGCCCAAAACTAGGCGTATACGCATGACGTAAATCTGCATTTTCAAGCAATTTGCCTTGATTAAAATGCCCATTAGGATCAACCCGCCGCTTATACGCCCGGAAGTCAGCCAACTCCGACTCGCTCAGAAACTCAAGTTTAGTGATGCCAATGCCGTGCTCGCCAGAAATCACGCCATCAAGCGAACGTGCAAGCTGCATAATGCGTGCAACGGCCTGATGCGCCTCTTGCAACATCTCATAATTGTCTGAGTTGACGGGAATATTGGTATGCACATTACCATCGCCTGCATGCATATGCAGGGCGATAAACAGCCGCCCACGCAGTACGCGCTGGTGAATCGCCTGCACTTCATCGAGAATCGGCTTAAATGCAGCGCCATTAAAAATCTGTTGCAATGGCTTAAGAATTTCGTTTTTCCATGAAATTCGGATGGTATGGTCTTGCACTATATCGAATAGGCTGGCCTGTGGCTGAGCGCTAAGGCGTTGCTCAAAGGCGGATTCAAGCGGCGCATAGCCAAGTTGCAGCAATTGAGTATAGGCACTAGCGAGTGGTGTAGCGAGTTCTGCGCGCACATATTCCCAGCGCACGTGGACCTTGTCTAGCACCTCGAGAACATGCTGTAGCCGGCCTTCAAGCCATTCAGCATTTGGAATGTCGTTGGCTTCGCCGCTCTTACCGAGTGGCAGGGCCCGGCTCTTAAAAAAAGTTTCAAGCGCGCTCACCAACTGCAGCTTATTCTTGAGTGACAACTCAATATTAATCCGCTCGATATGATCCGTATATTCACCCATGCGATGGAGTGGAATCACTACATCTTCATTGATTTTAAACGCATTGGTGTGTTTCGCAATGGCAGCTGTGCGCGAGCGATCCAGCCAAAAACGCTTACGCGCTTCCGCACTCACGGCAACAAAGCCTTCGCCATTTTTGCTATTGGCTATGCGTACGACTTCGGAGGCCGCCGCCGCCACTGCGTCTGCATCATCGCCAACAATGTCGCCAATCAGCACCATTTTGGGCAAAGTAGCGTCCACGCCATGCTGCTTCGATTTAGCCGCATAGCCTACAGCGCGTAGATAGCGTTGATCTAAATGCTCAAGGCCTGCTAAGGTCGCACGGCCCGCTGCAGAGGCTTCAAATAAATATTGCTTAATCTCAACAATGCCTGGAATCGCATCGCGCGCCTGACCGAAAAACTCAAGGCAAACGGTACGGATATGCGCCGGCATTTTGTGTAAAAGCCAGCGCGCACTTGTAATCAGCCCATCGCAGCCTTCTTTTTGCACCCCTGGCAAGCCAGCTAGAAATTTATCCGTGACATCTTTACCAAGCCCTTCTTTACGAAAACGCCAACCCTCTATCACGAGTGTCTCTGTGCGCAGCAACGCTTCGCCTGGCGCGCGTTTACCATCGAACCATTTCAATTCAAAGCGGGTCAGCGGCACCTCATGAATTTTACCCTGATGATGCTCAAGGCGCGTCACTTCAAGCCAATTTCCATCTGGATCGACCATCCGCCACCAGATCAGATTATCAAGCGCCGTACCCCACAAAACTGCTTTCTTGCCACCTGCATTCATAGCAATATTGCCACCAATGCATGATGCATCGAGCGAAGTGGGATCAACCGCAAAGACATAACCTGCTTGCTCAGCCGCCTCAGTTACGCGCCGCGTCACGACCCCCGCGCCGCTTAAAATCGTGGCCGCTTGACACTCTCTTGTGTGACCAGGCAGTTCAATCAATTCAACCGCGCCAAGTTGCTCAAGTTTTTCTGTATTCAGGACAGCTGACCAGGGCGTTAGCGGCACAGCGCCGCCGGTATAGCCGGTGCCACCACCGCGCGGAATCACCGTCAACCCAAGTTCTATGCAGCCTTTAACTAAACCAGCCGTTTCGGCTTCATGATCCGGGGTCAGGACGACAAACGGAAATTCAATACGCCAATCGGTTGCATCGGTCACATGCGAGACGCGCGAGAGACCATCGAATTTCACATTATCTTTATGCGTATAGTGGCTTAGCACTTTTAGCGTACGCTGGCGCAGCGCACGTATGCGCTCAAACTCAGCGCTAAACGCTGCCACGGCCCCATGAGCGGCGACGAGTAATTGCTGCACTCGAGCCGTGCGCGCACGGCTCACTTCATCAGCACACGCATCTAAATCAAGGCGTCGCCGCTTTTCGATTTCAGCTAAGCGGTGGTTCAGTGCTTTGATAAGCAGGGTCCGGCGCTTTGGATTATCAAGCAGATCGTCTTGTAAATAGGGATTACGGCGTACCGCCCAAATATCCCCTAGCACTTCATAGAGCATCCGAGCGGAGCGACCTGTACGGCGTTGCCCGCGCAATTCGTCGAGCGCATGCCAAGCTTCTTCGCCCAGCAGCCGGATGACGATTTCTCGATCAGCAAAGGAGGTGTAGTTATACGGAATTTCGCGCAAGCGCGCAGCGGGTTGTTGTGCTTCAAAAGTCTGAGATGATGCGTTCATGTCTACTTATAGCGAGCCAGCGGCCTTGCCGGCAATAATTGGCGCGAGATCGAATTGTACTGTATCGCTCACGCTGCTTAAAAGAGACCTTACTCCATTCCTTCCTCTTGTACTTTTTCCAAATGAGGCGCCTGTTCCTCTTCCCTCACTGTTTTAAGCTCATCTGAAGTAAAGTAAACAAATTGCGCGCCCGTCTCAAACCAATGCTCAAAATGGTTATCTTCGATCTCTTCCCATGAGGGTTGATCACCTACTATGGCATATTTATACCATTTTTTATTTCCTTCAAAACGGCGAAATACTATCAGGAAATAAGATTCATCCTCTTTTTTTTGAAAATTTTCAAGATTCTCAGATGCAATATCGAAATTAGTTAATAACACTACTCTTTCAGTATTTATTATTTCATCTTTTGTAATATTATCTTCACTCAGCCTAAGAAATTTTTTCTCACAAAAATCTGATTCGGATAGCCGATTAAAATATATCTTTAATTTTACTTCTTCGTTGGAATCATCAGCATACAAGCAATACGTATCCAAACATAAAAAGAGAGAAAAATCACTAGAAAGCCCAGAAAAAACCTTTGATTTCAAATCGTTATATGAAATACCTAAATTAGAAATCTTATGTTCTAATCTATTTGAACTAGACTTCGGCGACTCCACCCAATTTTCACTCATCGAAAGTTGGTTTATATCAGTCACAATAGCAAGAGTAGACGAGATGGAGGATGCCGCGGCAACAGAAACAGGAAGAGAGTAACGCTTAACAAGAGCTTCTTTTTTTGGGCATGCATAATTCTTCGCAAGAGGAATATAAACCTCCGAAGGCCATGATGCGGAATTTCTCTTCATCAAAGACTGATCCATACTATGCCTAAAATTAGAAGGAGGCGAGACAGGAGATGATGGGATTGATCTTGGATTAGAAGGGAGAGGACAGCGCCTAATAAGAGGCTCTACCTGCTGGCCTGCGCGATTACTCTCAATAGAATTTCCGGAGCCCTCCCTTGTCGAAAACTGAACCATATTAAGCGCAGAATTAGAAACGGGTGAGGTAGGGGATGATACGATTGATCTCGAATGAATAGGGGAAGAATAACGCCTAACAAGAGGGTCTTTCTTTTGGCCTGCACGACTCCCCCTAATGGAGTTATAAAGCTCAGACGAGGGCCACGGTACGGAATCACTCTCCTTCGAAGGCTGTGATAAGCCTTGGTGCTTTCCAATTAGCATCTCAAGCGGCTCTACGAAATTCTCACCCGCTGGAAATTTATTTATAAAGTCAGGCCGAGGTGTGACAGGAGGTGTTACTGACTCACTGGAAAGGCTCGCAAGAGAAGGACTATTCTCATCTCCCCCTCCACAAGCAACCACACTTAAGCTTAGAATTACCGTAACAATCAATGACTTCATTAAATTTCTCTTTCATATTTTTTAACTGCCTCCTTAATAAGTATTTAACCAACCTAAGCCCATCAAGTCGATAAGGACCAAATTGACAGGCTTTCCCCTTAATTTTGTTCAATTCATTGAATCATCTGTTCCGGCTAATTTTACTATAAGGTTGCACTATCCGAATATTTAGGGAATTTAGCGCTATGATTGCTGTTTTTCATCAGCACTCCAACAGTTTTTAGTTACCCTTGGACTACCGCACTGGGATGAGAGCGCCGCCCCAGTCTACCCGTTATTTTTAGGTTAAGAATCAATGCATCCGCACCTGTCCCCGCTTGGTCAAGCGACTGAATACAGTACACCATACGACCCTAACTTGCTTTTTCCGATTGCACGCCAGCCGCTGCGCGAGCAAATTGGCATTTCAGCGGCTTTGCCTTTTTTGGGAGCCGATATTTGGAATGCCTATGAACTATCATGGCTTAATGAACGAGGCAAGCCTCAGATCGCGCTAGCGCGCATCGTCATTCCAGCAGAATCACCCAACCTGGTCGAATCAAAATCGCTCAAGTTATATCTAGGCTCATTTGCCCAAACACAATTTGCCTCAGCAGATCAAGTCCGCACCCTGATCAGTGATGATTTGTCTGCACTATGTGGCATGCCAGCGTCCATTATTTTGACTCAACCCGCAGCTTTCGCCACCGTGCACTGGCAAGAACTTGATGGCTTGCTGCTTGACCGGCTTGACCTTGATATCAATCAGTATGAGATCGCGCCTGAATTATTATCAGCACACTTTAACGAGGCTGACATAGAAGAAACGCTCGTCTCTAATTTACTCAAATCAAACTGCCCAGTCACCGGCCAACCTGACTGGGCAAGCATTCAGATCCGCTATACTGGCGCGCCAATTGACCATGCCGGATTATTGCGCTATCTGATCTCTTATCGGCTGCATACTGGCTTTCACGAGCAATGCGTTGAGCGTATTTTTATGGACCTCATGCAGATTTGCCGGCCGGACAAACTCGCCGTCTATGCGCGCTATACGCGGCGTGGCGGGCTTGATATTAACCCTTTCAGAGCGAATTTCAATCTATCGCTACCCAATAATATGCGTACCGCTCGCCAATAATACAGCCGCTCTTCAGGGGCGTTTAACGATACGAAGCGGACTTCGCCGCTTCTTCGCGAACGAATGAATACGCACGCGAATCATCTTCACACATGCTGTGCTTCATCGAAAAACGCCTGCACTTCACTCAAATCACGCGTACGTTTAAACGCTGGCAAACTTTGCCAAATCCGCCGTCCATACGGCTTATCAATCAAGCGCGAATCACAAATCATCAATACGCCTCGATCCGTTTCAGCCCGAATCAACCGGCCAGCACCTTGCTTTAAGGCAATCACCGCTTGCGGTAATTGATAATCAACAAACGGACTCAGCCCTTGCTTCTCAAGCAATGCAAGCCGTGCCGCAAGCACCGGATCATCGGGTGGCGCGAACGGCAATTTATCAATGATGACCAGTGACAAAGCACCGCCACGGACATCCACGCCTTCCCAAAAGCTTTGACTTCCCACTAAGATGGCATTGCCGGCTTGTTGAAAACGCTCAAGCAATTCTCCTCGGCTCGCTTCCCCTTGCACCAATAATGGAAAATTCCATGTGCGCGTTTGACTGACTGCGCGTAAGCGCTGCGCAATTTGGTTGACAGCGCGCAACGTCGTGCATAAAACAAAAGCGCGTCCACCCGCGGCCTCAAGCACGGGTAAAACAGCCTCCCAAAGCGCATCGATAAAATGGGGCGAAGCGGGTTGCGGCAATCCTTGCGGCACATATAACAAAGCTTGCTGAGCATAATCGAATGGACTGGGTAAACTCATTGAGCGGTCTGCATCAAGCCCCATTTGCGCTGCATAGTGCTTAAAATTACCTTTAACCGATAACGTCGCTGAAGTGAAAATCCAAGCACGTGGGGTATCCGCGCGCTGCTTCTCAAAAATCTCGGCAATCGACAGTGGCGTGATATGCAATTGCACCGTATGTGAAAAAACTTCGATCCAGCAGACCTGATCTGTTTGAGCCGGCGCAGTTGTCTGAAAATATTCCAGCGCATCATGCAACTCACGCGTGCGCCGCAAACAAGCAAGCAGGGGCTCGGCCCGCTCAGCTTGAGCTGCAAGCGTCACCATCAAGGTGGCAAGCTGAGCCGTTAAATCGGCAAGCGCCTCATGCAAAGGATGATCGGGGGTGAGCTGAGCCAGCGGAAATTTGGCGCTTTGCGTCTCAAACGCAAGCCGTACATCACGTGCAGCTTGGCCAAGCATGGCCCCTAGATCGACCCAGTCAGCCGCATCGCGTGCGGACTGAAGCCCTTCAGCAGTGATATCTCGCGCCAACTCCAGAAACTGACTGGTAGAAATGGCATCGCCAAAAAAAAGCGTGGCGGTGGCGGGTAATTGATGCGCTTCGTCAAAGATAACCGTATTAGCGCTGGGTAATAACTCAGCTACGCCGCTATCCCGCAGCATGATATCTGCAAAAAAGAGATGATGATTGACCACCACTATATCGGCCTGCTGCGCTTCGCGGCGGGCGCGCATCACAAAACACTCTTTATAGTGCGAACATTCCTGGCCGAGACAATTCTCCCGCGTTGACGTCACCAGTCCCCAGACTGGAGCTGCTTCAGGCACCGTCGCAAGCTCTGCTTTGTCGCCGCTTTGCGTGATTTTGGCAAAACGGATAATGTCGCGTAACTGGGCAGCGTCTTGTGGCGAGGGCAATCTACCGCTACTGGCGGTGCGCTGCAAATAGTGATGGCAAATATAGTTGGCCCGGCCTTTGAGCATCGCAACCGATACCGGCGCCGTCAAAGCATCACGCACCATCGGGATATCGCGCGCAAAGAGCTGATCCTGCAAATGCTTAGTGCCGGTCGAGATAATGACTTTGCCGCCCCACAAAATAGCAGGGATCAGATAGGCGAAGGTTTTACCTGTGCCAGTGCCGGCCTCAACCAGCAATGTGCTGTCGCTACGAGCCCCTATCTCAATGGTCGCAGCAACTGCCCGCGCCATCGTAAGCTGGGCTGCGCGCGGACGATACCCCGCTAGCTTTCGCGCGAGCGGGCCATCTGTCGCAAAGAGGTGCTCAAGCTGAGCGGTGTGTTGCGCATCCAAGCCGCTTGCTAGCTCCGATTCATTGAGCGGCATCTGAATCCGGCTTGTGCTGACGCTGCGCCGAGCGAGCTGCTTGACGCCGTTTCGCGGCTTGTTGCTTGGCGTCATAACGCGCCACTTGCTGGGCGCTACGTGCAGAACGCAAACGCGCTTGCTCTAGCTTACGCCGATGGTCAGCCTGTTTATCTTGGTAACGCGCCTGGTTGCGTCGCTCTTGCGCTTTGCGCTGCGGCAAAGAAGCCGCTTCTTGCGCCCGCCGTTGCGCTAAATGTTCAGCATACTGCTGTGCGCGCAGCGCGCGCCATTCACGATCAAGTGCTAACTGCTCTCTACGCAGCGCAGCGCTATCGTCATGCATCTTGGCACGAGTTTTATTTAAGCAATAATTAACAAAAAAACGAGAATAGCAATGATGCTGCTCGAATGCGTAGCCGTAATCGAGTGCCGCGGCACGCTCATCAAGCGCTGCTTGGCGTGCATCAAGCATAGCCTGCACACCATCATCAGCGCGTACGCCTAAAGAGAGCGCCAAAAAAAGAATGGCAAGAAATGAATAGAACATAGAGAGGATTCTAACGCGTTCTTAGTTGCTTAGCTCATTTATAGCAATCAACTTTCATCTATTGCCAGATATGGCTTTCTGGGTTAGGGCTGCATAAACTCTTCGAAAACAATGAATGTTTTAAAACCTAGGAGCGGCCTATGGCAAAATGACAAATTTGCAGCCAACTGGCTCTTCAATCGATCGAAGTTTGACTTATGACGGATAACATCACTCTTGCCCTTATCCAACGCATTGCCACTGAACTTGCCGTTGCGCCACAGCAAATTGCGGCGGCAGTGCAATTATTAGATGGCGGTGCTACCGTTCCTTTTATTGCACGCTATCGCAAGGAGGCAACCGGTAACCTTGACGATACCCAATTGCGCACATTGGATACGCGGCTGGTATATTTGCGTGAACTCGAAGCGCGGCGCGCAACCATCCTGAACAGTATCGAAGAACAAGGCAAACTGACAGAGACTTTGCGTAACGCAATTAACGCCGCGGAGAGTAAGCAACTATTAGAAGATCTTTATTTACCGTATAAGCCCAAACGTAGAACACGCGCTCAAATTGCCCGCGAGGCGGGGCTTGAACCACTCGCACACGCCCTGCTATCAGACCCGTCGCTTGAGCCGCAGCATGAAGCAGAACGCTTTGTGAATGCCGAACATAACATTCCAGATGTTAAAGCTGCGCTTGATGGCGCACGAGATATTTTATCTGAGCAATTCGCTGAAACGGCAGAGTTGCTCAGTAAGTTACGCGATTATTTATGGCAGCAAGGTATCGTGTCATCGACCGTGATTGCTGGCAATACGCAGGATGAGGGCGAGAAATTCCGCGATTACTACAATTATGCACAAAGCATCCGTCTGATACCGTCACACCGCGCGCTGGCGCTTTTTCGTGGACGTGGCACCGGAGTGTTGCAGCTCAAGCTGACCCTAGAGGAGATACTTGAAACGCAAATGCCTCATCCAGGTGAAGCGATGATTGCGGAGCATGTCGGTATTGTGCAGCGCAACCGGGCTGCCGATATCTGGCTTGCCAGTGTCTGCCGCTGGTGTTGGCGCGTAAAAGTTCAGCCTCAGCTAGAAAATGAGCTTCTCACGCAATTGCGCGAGCAGGCTGAGCATGATGCAATCCTGGTCTTCGCCCGCAATTTGAAAGATTTACTGTTAGCCGCGCCGGCCGGTCCGCTGGCAGTGATGGGTCTCGATCCGGGACTACGTACCGGTGTCAAAGTTGCGATTGTTGACCGTACCGGCAAATTACTTG
The DNA here is from genome assembly GCF_020023735.2 of Mycoavidus sp. HKI. Classification (NCBI taxonomy): domain Bacteria; kingdom Pseudomonadati; phylum Pseudomonadota; class Betaproteobacteria; order Burkholderiales; family Burkholderiaceae; genus Mycoavidus; species Mycoavidus sp. HKI. Next base: position 678,541 of record NZ_CP076444.2, on the reverse strand, counting down.
CAACAGATACCATTTATCCACATGAGCCCCGGCGGGATTGGCATGGCTCGATTGCCAAACTCGCGCGCCTTGCTCAAACAACCCAAGCGAGCCTAATTAGCATTGGCAATGGCACGGCTTCGCGTGAAACGGATAAGCTAGCGAGCGAATTAATCCAGCGCCATCCTGAATTAAAACTGCAAAAGCTTATCGTCTCAGAAGCGGGCGCGTCGGTTTATTCTGCGTCTGAATTTGCCGCTCATGAATTCCCCGAGCTCGACGTTTCGTTACGAGGTGCGGTCTCTATCGCACGACGTTTGCAAGATCCTCTCGCTGAATTAGTAAAAATAGAACCCAAAGCAATCGGCGTTGGCCAATATCAGCATGATGTTAACCAGCGCGAATTAGCCCGCACCCTGGATGCCGTAGTTGAAGACTGCGTGAATGCTGTCGGGGTCGATTTAAATACCGCATCTTCTGCGTTACTGACGCGTGTATCTGGGCTAAACAGTACGCTAGCGCGCAATATTGTCGATTACCGTGACCTCAATGGCCCGTTCGCTTCGCGCGCTCATTTGAAGAAGGTACCCCGTTTAGGCGACAAGACGTTTGAGCAAGCGGCAGGGTTTTTGCGCGTCAATGGCGGCGAGAATCCGCTAGATCAATCGGCCGTCCACCCAGAAGCCTACCCAATCATTGAACGTATTCTTTCAAAGCTAGGCAAGCCTATTACGGCGATCATCGGCAAGCGCGAAGTATTAGCCCCCCTCTCGCCAAGTGAATTCGTTAATGAACGCTTTGGGCTGCCAACCGTGCGCGATATTCTGGTTGAACTTGAAAAACCAGGGCGGGACCCGCGTCCTGAATTTAAAACAGCGAGTTTTCGTGAGGGCGTTGAAAAATTAAGCGACTTAACACCGGGTATGGTGCTTGAAGGAGTGGTCACCAATGTCGCTGCCTTTGGCGCTTTTGTTGACATTGGTGTGCATCAAGATGGCTTAGTGCATGTCTCTGCGCTGTCGAGCCGCTTTATCAAAGATCCGCACGAGATCGTCAAAGCGGGCCAAGTAGTACGCGTTAAGGTGCTTGAAGTTGATTTAAAACGACAACGGATTGCTTTGACAATGCGGCTTGATGATGAGGCGCCGGCGACTAAAAGCGTCGCGCAGCCGCCTCGTAATCCGCAACGACATGAGCGCAAACCAGAACCTGCTGGTGCGATGGCCACGGCTTTTGCAAAACTGAAAGGGCCGCGGGTATGATGTATCAACACTCAGCTTGATTTTTCTGAGTCATCAAACCATTCCTTTAACTTTACTTGATCTAGATTACCCCGGTGAAGTTAGCATGCATTTGCTGCATGCATTTTTGTATTATGCGTTAAATGGATGGCGCAGCAGAATCGTTTCGTCACGATCTGGGCCTGTCGAGATCATATCAATCGGCACGCCCGTAATGGCCTCAATGCGCTGCAGATATTGGCGCGCGTTCAGTGGTAAATCATCCCAAGTACGGATACCTGCTGTACTTTGCCGCCAGCCGGCAAAGCTTTCATAGATGGGTTCACACTTGGCAGCAGCAGTCGCGCCAGGTGGCAACAACTCAAGCAAGTGACCATTCATTTTGTAGCCGACGCATAGCTTGATGGTATCGAATTTATCGAGCACATCGAGCTTAGTAATGCATAAACCGCTAACACCGTTGATTTGCAACGAGCGTTTCAAGGCCGCAGCATCAAGCCAGCCAGTCCGGCGCGGCCGCCCCGTCACTGAGCCAAATTCATTCCCTGCTTTAGCCAGCGCCAAGCCGCTTAGCTCTTGCCGTTGCGGATTGTCCGCATCATAGAGTTCGCTAGGAAAAGGCCCGGCACCGACACGAGTGCAGTAGGCTTTAGTAATCCCGAGAATATAGTGCAACTGTTGCGGCCCGACCCCGGCGCCTGAGGTCGCCGCACCCGCGATACAATTGCTGCTGGTGACAAATGGATAGGTGCCATGGTCAATATCGAGCAGGGTGCCTTGTGCGCCCTCAAACAGCAGATTTTTGCCGGCGCGGTTTTGTTCATATAAAGCAGCAGAAACATCAGCGACCATCGGTGCAAGTGGCTCAGCAAAAGCTAACATCGTGTCTAGCGTTTGCTGATAATCCACAGGGTGGCCACCCAGATACTGGCTCAGTACGAAATTATGAAAATCTAGCGTGTCTCGCAGCCGTTCACTAAAGCTTGCTGGATCGAATAGATCTTGCACCCGTAACGCGCGCCGGCCCACTTTGTCTTCATACGCTGGGCCAATGCCGCGCTTAGTCGTGCCAATCTTGCATGTGCCACCGCGCCATGCTTCACGCGCCTGATCAATCGCCACGTGATAGGGCAGAATTAAGGTGGCCGCCTCAGAAATAAAGAGTCGATCTCGCACCGCAAGACCTGCCGCTTCAAGTTCGCCAATTTCCTTAAACAGCGCCTCAGGCGAAAGAACCACGCCATTGCCGATATAGCACTTCACTCCCGCGCGCATAATGCCTGATGGAATCAAGCGCAGGATGGTTTTTTGGCCGCCGATGATCAGTGTATGGCCAGCATTGTGCCCACCCTGAAAACGCACGACTCCTTGCGCATGGTCAGTCAACCAGTCAACAATTTTTCCTTTACCTTCATCACCCCATTGGGTGCCGACCACGACGACATTGCGTCCTTGGGTTACTGCGCTGCCAGACATATTGGAATCTTTAGTTGGATTAAAAATGAATGTTACTCTTTCGCTTCGACCGGCCACTGATCGCCGCGTTTAACTAGGATACGATCGATTCGTTCAATTTTAGCGCTTGCTACTTGGCATTCCTGCCGAACTATGCATAAAGCGGAAGAAGTCGCTCGTTGGGTCAACCACGATCACATCACGTTCACGAAAAGTCTGCCGATAAGCATCAAGACTTTTGTAAAAACGATAGAATTGTGGATCACGTCCGAACGCGCTTGCATAAATTGCAATGGCTTGCGCATCGCCGTTGCCCTTCACCATCTGCGCTCGTTTATAACCTTGCGCCAAGATCATTTCACGCTGACGGTCGGCATAGGAACGCTCTTCAGCAGCCTCAACCATGCCCGCCGAACGTAATTGGTGAGCGGCCTCTGTGCGCTCGACTCCCATCTGTTTGTATATCGCATCATTCAACTCTGCCGGAAAATCCAGGTGAGTCATGGATATATCGGCAATCTCAATGCCCAACATGCTTGTTTCACGCGCGATTTGTGTCTGCACGGCGTGCATTATCCGATTGTCGTTGTTGGCGACCAACTCAGCTACCGAGTGTTGCCCGAATTCTGCATTGAGTGCCGTGTGTGCCAATTGCAATAATTGACTCTGCGCAGGCGCCAATTCGTGACGAAAGTGACTAAAGTATTTATCTGGATCAGTAATGCGCCATTTAATATATAGCCTGACTAATACTTGTTTTTTATCGGCCGTCAAATAATGCTCTGGATTCTGAGCCGTCACAGTTTGCGTCCGTTTATCCAATAACATGACTCGGTCAAATGGCAGCGGCAATTTCCAGTAAAGACCGGGAGCGCTAATCACTCGCTTGAGGCTACCCAGCCCAGAAACGACCACAGCATATTGACGCTGGTCCACCACCAACAACGTTGAGGCCCCCAAGGTCAGTGCAAAGAAAAAGGCAATCAATAGGGCGATTCGGTTCATCTTGAATTTTTGTCCTTTCACCGCATTAACGTCCATCATCGTTACGGTCCCGAGTGCGCAGCATGTCGCGTAGACTCGCCGGATTAGCGCTCGCTGGCGTAGTAGGGCCAGTTGCTTGCTGACGATCGGCCGACGGCGCCGGCGACTGTCCAGCCACATGAGCCGCGCCTGCCGCTCCCTTTGCTGTAGCCGCAGGCCCTTTGCTTGGACTTGCATCAGGCGTTGCAGTCTGAGGCACTGCGCTGTTTGCCAATAGCTTATCAAGCGGCAGATGGATTAGAGCGCTAGTCATTTTGTTATCTACCAACACTTTAGTTGCATTGCCATAGACTTGCTGCATCGTTTCCAAGTACAGGTGCTCGCGAATGACCGCCGGCGCTTTTAAATATTCAGCAAAGACTTGCTTAAAACGCTCTGCATCCCCTTGCGCCTGAGCGATCACACGTGCCTTATGACCCTCAGCCTCATTAATCATCTGTGCAACGTCCGCGCGCGCGCGCGCTAGGAGTGCATCGCTATGCGCGTTGGCCTGCTTCTTTTGACGTTCGTTCTCTTGCGTTGCCTTAAGCGCATCATCAAATGCCGCCTGTATCTGCGCGGGCCACCGTATCGTTTGCATTGTCACATCTTTAATGAGAATGCCTGTGTGGTACAGATCCAGCCTATTTTGCAGCTTTTGCTTGAGTTCAAACACCGCCGTTTCACGACTGTGAGAGAGCAGATCGTCTAGTTTGAGTTTGCCCAAAACCGCGCGAGCAGCGGCTTCGCCTGCCTGCGCAATGCTAGCCTGCGCATCGACATTATTAAAGAGAAAGGCATGAGCATCTTTGATCTGATAGCGTATAGTAAAACGCGCATCGACGAGCTTGCCATCTCGCGTCAGCATTGGCGAAGCTTTAACGCCAGCCAACTCATTGCTTTTATTGCCGCCGATTTCAACCGGCTGCGCCGGGATCAGATCAACCAATGTACATGACTGGAATGGATAGGGCAAATGCCACCGGATGCCAGTCGAGGTGGTCGTATATTTATAGCTTCCAAGCTGCGTAATCACGCCTGCCTGACCCTCTCCTACAATATAGGCACCACTGCCCAGCCAAATAGCCAGCAGGAGGGCACACCCAATCCCAATGCCATAGTAACGGTTATTTTTGCCCCCGCCAAATGGACCACGCCCGCCATTAGCCGCCTCTTTTAGTCCAAACAAGCGGCTTAAACGGCGGTTGAAGTCGCGCCAAAGCTCATCCAAATCGGGTGGATTATTGCGGCTATTAACGGCCCCGTTGATTTCCAATCTTTGCCCTTGCAAACGATCAAAGCCTAACCGGGCCCGTTTATGCACAACCGAAAACCACCCGTTTCCAGACAGCGTTTTAGTCCTGAGCTGCGTCAGCATCTGTAGAGAAATTGACTGGACGAGCAGGTACCACGGTAGAGATTGCGTGTTTATATACCATCTGGGTTACGGTATTTTTTAGCAATACTACATATTGGTCAAAAGATTCAACATTACCTTGCAATTTAATGCCGTTAACAAGATAAATTGACACCGGCACATGTTCTTTACGCAGTGCGTTCAGAAACGGGTCTTGTAATAGTTGCCCTTTATTACTCATAGTAAACTCCATTTTGCTTTTTGCGATTGGATTAATAAATCAAAATATTAAAAAATTCTAATTTCAGCCAGCTATTATAACTACAGCCAATTTACTAAGTGAAGCAAAATTCATTTCTAATTAATTTAAAAAATTAATTTAAAAAATTATGCCCTACTTTCTGTCAACGTAAGGATTGCGCCCTGATCGGAACTCTACTCTTAATGGAGTACCCGTCAACGCAAATGTTTCGCGAAATCTTCGTTCAAGGTAACGCCGATAAGAATCTGTTATCGCGTCAAGCGCATTCCCATGGATAATAATAATCGGCGGATTCTGACCGCCCTGATGCGCATAGCGCAACTTTGGTCGTACCGGCCCCTTGCGACGTGGCTGCTGAAACTCAACTGCCTCGATCAACGCCCGCGTCAACTTCGGTGTTGGCAAATCTGCCATTGCCGCTGCATATGCGTCGTCAACCGAATGTACCAACGGATCGATGCCGATTTTTTTTGTCGCCGAAATAAAGTGAAACTTCGCGAAATCGAGAAATTGTAATTGTCGTGTTAACTCAGTTTTAAAACGCTCGCGCGTATGAGCATCAAGCCCATCCCATTTATTAACGCCAACGACTAATGCCCGCCCCTGTTCAATCACAAAACCCGCAATATGCGCGTCTTGCTCGCTGATATCCTGACATGCGTCAAGCAAAAGCACAACAACATTTGCATCAGAAATAGCTTGCAGGGTTTTAACTACCGAAAATTTTTCAACTGCTTCAAACACTTTACCACGACGACGCAAGCCCGCTGTATCAATCAGCGTGTAAGGCCGTCCTTGCCGCTCAAAATCAATATAGATTGAATCGCGAGTTGTCCCCGGCATATCAAACGCAATAACGCGTTCTTCGCCAAGCAACGTATTCACCAACGTTGATTTACCTACATTAGGACGGCCGACAATTGCAATTTTAACACCATGCGCTGCATTATCGGCCTCACTTTCATCCGCACGCCCAGCATAAGCAAGTTCGAGGGCATGCTCTATCATGTCGCGCACGCCTTCCCCATGTGCCGATGAAATCGCACAGGGCTCACCTAAACCAAGCTCATAGAAATCAGCAACTACCGCGCTATGCTTCATTCCTTCGGCTTTATTCACCACTAAACTCAATGGCCGTCCGGTCTTACGTAGATGATCAGCAATCAAACTATCCTGCGGCGTCATTCCTTGGCGGGCATCTACGATGAAAACAACTACATCTGCCTCATCTATGGCTTGCTGTGTCTGACGCGCCATTTGGTGGACGATGCCCTCTTTGACGACTGGCTCGAAGCCCCCCGTATCCACCACTAAATAGGGTCGCTCACCTAAACGGCCCTCACCGTAATGGCGATCTCGCGTTAAGCCAGGTAAATTGGCAACTAGCGCATCACGCGAGCGCGTCAGGCGATTAAATAAAGTTGATTTGCCGACATTGGGGCGCCCTACTAGGGCAATTACTGGCTTCATTTGGGGCGGAATGCGTATAAACTACCATTGCTCGTTTGCACAACGAGGGTACGCTTGGCTAACACCGGCTGCGCGCTAATTGCACTGCCGTCTGTTGCCATTCGCGCAACCAAATCGCCTTGCTCACGTGAGAAAAAATGTACGAAACCACGATAATCGCCAACCGCAATTGTTTGGCCAGCGATGATCGGGGTTCCTAGTCGACGGCTTTTAAGCTTGGCATTTTGCCAAAGCAGCCTGCCATTGACAGCATCATAGAGCGAAATCACTGACCAATCATCGCTTGCAACCAATGCGCTTTTATCCTGTGCAATCCCATGGTAGCTTGAGAATGGCTGCTCCCATAAAGGTTGCCCATTATGCACATTAAAACAGCCCAGGCCACCTTGAAAAGTCACGGCACAAGTTTGGTCATCTACCAACGTCGGAGCGCCGGCCACATCGTTTAAGCGCTCGACCTCGGTCACGCCCCTTGGATAGGCCACTGGCGTTTGCCAATAAGGCACGCCGTTTGAAAGATTAATCGCTGCCAATGAACCATCTGGAAAGCCAGCGAGAAACGCGCCCATACCCGCAAATATCATCTCAGCGCTGGTACGCAAATTCAGCAACGGCGCACGATTATAAAACACCCATTTTTGTTCGCCTGTTTGCAGATCAAATGCAATAATGCGGCTATCTGTTGTGCGCACTAGAACCTTACCCTGGCCAACTAAAGGGGAGGTTAAGATTTCACCGTTTGCATTAGCCTGCCATAACAATTTGCCGTTGGCATCAAGTAAATAGACAGTGCCGTTTAAGCTAGCAACGGCCACCACTGTGCCGTCGCTGCCAACCCCAGCGGATAAGTCAGTATCAAGCTTGGTGCGCCAGAGCGTCTGGCCACTGCTGGCATCAAATTTTGCTACCGTACCGTTGGCCCCGGCAGCATAAACTGCATCATCGAAAGCAATTGGCTGAAATAAATAACGGCCGCCCTTACCGACATTTGCAGTCCAGATTTGCTCGACGCCAAGCACTGGGGAAATGTCGGCGAGAGGGGTAGGAACGCGCCGCAAATCCTTCGATGATGAGCAAGCGGCGAATAGCAGCACAGCCAAGATACAGGCAAGCGGATAAAACAGAGAGCGAGGTGAATAAATCATAAAAATATTATCTTAGCCACCCAACGCATCAAGCTTGAGCTGGACCAGGCGACGTACCGGGCCATTGTTTGCATTATCCGTCGCCAACCACTGCAATGCGTCTTGATACGCTTGCCGCGCGTCATCACGTTTGCCTTGGGCCGCCAATAAATCGCCGCGGCGATCCGCATAGAGCGCTTTAAATGTATCCATCGGTGGCTGGGCAAGCAAGCTTAAACCCTGATCGTAGGCTTTTTCATCAAGCAAGATTGAAGCTAAGCGCAATCTTGCGATTTGCTGATATTCAGTATCGCGCGCATGCTCAATAGCCCATTGCAATTGGGTTTTAGCGGCCGCGCTATCGGCTGCTTGGTAGAAGGCTTTGGCGCCAATCAGTGCGCTCATCTGTGCATACGGCGTACGCTTAAATTTACTTTGCATATCGCTTATGATACGAGCAAGCCGCTCTTTATCGAGCTCCTGGGCAGATGCCTGCGCAACTTGTTGCAGCTGTTCGTAAAGGACCGCTGCTTGCGCTACCTGCCGGCTTTGCCAGTAATTCCAGCCGCTCCAGGCAGCCCCGACCAATAGCACTATGGTTAATGATCGGATGAGGGTATTACCCCACCGAGTCCACCATGTTTTCATATTATCGAGTGTTTCTTGTTCGTCGTGATAACTCATACCATTGCTTCCTTTTAGAAACGGGTTGCGCTGCTAGGCGGCAACCATTGCATCGATTAGATAGTCTAGTAAACGCTCGTTAGAGATGCTGTGCTGCGTTACATCGCTACCTGCTTCATGGGTCTTGCGCAAAGCTTTGACGGTGACCGAGCCTTGTGCAACTTCGTCCTCGCCAATGATAACCGCATATTGTGCGCCACTCGCATCCGCACGCTTCATTTGTGTTTTAAAATTTGCGGGAGCGCCATTGGCGCTACAGTGCAAAATAACGTCAAAGCTTGCGTCGCGCAGCCGTTCTGCGATAATAAAAGCCTGCGTGCGCGCAGCGTCACCCTGATGAACAAGATAGATATCGCAGCCCTGCGGCTGCGGCGTGAGTTGATCTTCTTTAAGCAGTTCAAGAACCCGCTCAATACCTACGGCCCAGCCACACGCTGGCACGGGCTTGCCACCAAGCTGCTCAAACAACAAATCATAGCGCCCGCCCCCAGCAACTGTACCCTGCGCCCCAAGTCGGTCCGTGACCCATTCAAAGACCGTCAAATTGTAATAGTCAAGCCCGCGCACAAGGCGTGGATTCAGGGTAAATGGAATATTATTTGCTTTTAGCAACTGACTTAACGCATCAAAGTGGGCCAGCGATGCTTCCCCTAAAAAATCCATTAGCTTAGGTGCCTGCTGCACCAGTTCTTGCAACGCTGGCTGTTTAGTATCCAGCACACGTAGCGGATTAGCATATAGGCGCCGCTTCGCTTCGTCATCAAGTAACTCCATATGCTGCTCTAAGTAAGCGACTAACGCTTTGCGATGTTCGGCACGCTCAGCAGGCTGGCCTAACGAGTTAAGCTCAAGCCGGATACCAGTCAAACCAAGCTCATCCCATAAACGCTGAGACAGCAAAATAATTTCAGCATCCGCATCTGGGCCAGCAAAACCCAATGCTTCAACACCAAGCTGGTGAAACTGCCGATAGCGGCCGCGCTGTGGGCGTTCGTGCCTAAACATCGGCCCGTTATACCATAAACGCTTAGGACCATCGTATAACAAGCTATGTTCAATGGTTGCCCGCACAACGGCAGCAGTATTTTCTGGACGCAACGTCAAGCATTCGCCATTTAGCGCATCCACAAAACTATACATTTCTTTTTCAACGATATCCGTCACTTCACCGATACCGCGCGTAAAAAGCTGCGTTTGCTCAACAATTGGAGTACGGATATTATGATAGCCGTATGCGCTTAGTGCTGCTTTCGCAGTATTTTCAAAAAACTCCCATAGGGCTGCGTCCTGCGGCAGGATGTCATTCATCCCTTTGATTCCGGTCAGTTTTTCAACCTTCTTACGTTGCTCTATCATGGATTTTAATTGACTCTATTTTGTTGAATCTTTTTTTAGTTTACTGCAAGCGCACTGCCGAAACGGCGCTCAATATAGTGGCTGATAATTTGCTGAAATTCTTCAGCAATTCGCTCGCCACGCAAGGTCACTGATTTTTCACCATCAATAAAAACCGGAGCTGCCGGGTTTTCGCCAGAACCTGGCAAGCTGATGCCAATATCAGCATACTTCGATTCGCCCGGCCCATTCACAATACAGCCCATCACCGCAACCTTCATTTTTTCAACGCCTGGGTAGCGTTTGCGCCATACCGGCATGTTCAGATGCAAATAATCTTGGATCTGGGCGGCCAGCGTTTGAAAAGAAGTGCTCGTCGTCCGTCCACACCCCGGGCAAGCAATCACCACTGGCGAAAATGCGCGTAAACCTAGAGCTTGCAAAATGTCTCGGGCGACGATCACCTCGCCCGTACGCGTAGCGCCAGGTTCAGGCGTTAGTGAAATACGAATGGTGTCACCAATGCCAGTTTGCAATAAAATAGCCAGCGCAGCAGTGGATGCCACAATACCTCTTGAGCCCATGCCAGCCTCAGTCAATCCGAGGTGAAGAGCATAGTCGCAACGCTGCCCGAGTTCACGATACACGGCAATCAAATCCTGCACACTACTGACTTTGCATGACAGCACAATCTGCTTAGCCGTAAGCCCGAGCTCAAGTGCTCGCTCGGCGCTACTTAGTGCAGATTCAATCAATGCCTCAACCATCACGCTTTGCGCCGAGATAGGCTCGGCACGCTGCGCATTGTTGTCCATGATGCGCATTAAGACAGTCTGGTCAAGGCTACCCCAGTTAACGCCGATACGCACGGGCTTATTATAACGACATGCTACTTCGATCATCTGCGCAAATTGAAGATCGCGCTTAGCGCCTTGGCCAACATTGCCCGGATTAATCCGATACTTTGACAAAGCCTGCGCGCACGCAGGGTAATCGCGCAACAATATATGACCGTTGTAATGAAAATCACCAATCAGCGGCACGGGCACGTCCATCCGATCAAGCTGCTCACGGATAATAGGCACCGCCTGGGCCGCCTGTGGCGTATTGACGGTAATCCGGACCAACTCAGAGCCCGCTTGCGCTAGCTCTTTGATCTGGATTGCAGTCGCAATCGCATCTGCTGTATCCGTGTTGGTCATTGACTGGACGCAAACTGGGGCCGCCCCGCCAATCGTGACTTGATGCTCCCCCCAGCGCACGAGTACCGGCTGCGACAGACGGCGACATGCCATAGCAGCAGTAACAGGCACGTCCTGTAACGCTGGTTTGTTGTGCGTTTGCATCCCGCTTCTATCCATTCACATTCATCTGGCTACGGTAACTCAAAACGTGCAACATTTTGGCGCGCACCCATATATTTAGCTGAATCTACCTGCTTGCCATTCAATTCTAGCGCACTCAGCCCAACTACATTGCCAACCACCACCTTGAATGGTGGCGCCCCTTTCAGGGTGTGTTGATCGCCTGCCCGCAGAGTATTTGCATACACTTGTTGGCCATCGTGCTGGTTTACGCTAATCCAGTTGTCTTGCGAAACTTTGATATGCAGGGTTGAGTATGCGTTTGGCGTATTCAGCTGGCTTTCTGAAGCCGATGCAGTCGATGAAATAGCCGGCACCGTACTTGCTGGCACCACATCCGAGCTTGTTTCTTGAGTTGCAGTGATCCAATTGGCTTGGCTAGCTAGAACCGAGCGCTCTTCGACAGCGCCCACAGGCGCCTCGCTGGTGGACGCTGCCGGCGCTGGGTCAGAGAACTGCTGCTCAAGCCATTGCGCTGTTGTGCTGCCATGCCGGTATGTCAAAAGCACCGCCACGATTAAAGCAAGTAGGCTCGCGCCCCATAGCCATGGATAACGTCTGCGCTTACCCTGCCAAGCAGTCAAGCCGCTGCGCTTTGGTGGCTGAATTGGATCGCGCAAGCTCAAGGTTGAAAGGTTAGAGGGACCTTGGCCACTGGTGCGACGCAAAGCATCGACTAAAGGCTGCGGATCAGTGCCGAGGATTTTTGCATAGCTACGCATAATGCCAATCGCAAAAGTGACTTCTGGTAAATGCTCAAGCTCGCCCGCTTCAAGCGCGCGCATTTTGGCCACCGGCACCTTAAGCCGGGCAGAAACATCTTCAATCAGCCAACCTTTAGCTTGACGTAATTGAGCAAGTTGCTCGCCTGCAACACGCGCTGAACCATCATCGGCAGTCCATACCGTGCTAACAGCCGCTGCCGAAGTAGCGGGCAATGGTTCCTTGCTATCAGTCATCAAAGACTGTTCGTCGTGCTTGCTCATCTAAAAATCTCGCATAATTTAATCGTAACAACGGGTCGTCCTTACCGCTTTTGACTGCTAACGCCTGCTGAAAATATTGCCCTGCTGCTTGCACATTACCGGCAGCACGCTCAATCAGCGCTAGCGCGTGTAGCGCATCACGGTGATCCGCAGTGAGTTGTAGCGCCAACGCAGCTTCGCGGCGGGCAACCTCAAATTGTTCTTTGTCCAGATAAGCCAGCGCAAGTTCCGCATGTAAATCCGCCCGGTAACGCAACGCCGCTTGCTTCGCCGGACCAGGGCTAACGACTACTGACGATGGCGCTGAACAGGCCCCACTTAAAAAGCATGCTGCACATAAAACGAAGAGGCGCCTTAGCATCATGCCGAATGAATCTCGATCATTGCTCGCCCTTTATTTTGAGCCGTGGTATCTGCCGCGACGGCGCCTTTCATGCTTTGACTACGTTCGGCAAGGCGGGTGCGGTCAATCACATCCCCCGCCAACTGGCCGCATGCTGCGTCAATATCATCGCCACGCGTTTTGCGAATGGTCGTGACAATGCCAGCGGCCAACAAAACTTGCGCAAAGCGCTTAATCCGCTCAGCGCTGGAACGCTTCAGTCCAGACTCAGGAAACGGGTTAAAAGGAATCAAATTGAATTTACAATGCACATCACGCACCAGCGCAACCAATTCATGCGCATGTGCAACTTCATCGTTGACCCCATCCAGCATGCAATATTCAAACGTAATGAAATCACGGGGCGCAGCTTTCAAATAACGCTGACATGCACTCATTAATTCGTGCAACGGGTATTTTTTATTCAGCGGCACCAGTTCATCGCGCAGTTTATCGTTAGGCGCATGCAACGAGACAGCGAGGGCGACTGGCAACTCTGCCGCCAACCGATCCATCATCGGCACAACTCCGGAAGTCGACAAAGTCACGCGCCGGCGCGAAAGCCCATAAGCATTATCATCCAGCATCAGGCGCATCGCACTGACTACTGGATTAAAATTAAGTAGCGGCTCGCCCATTCCCATCATGACCACATTAGTAATCACCCGATTTGGGCGATTAGCGCCAAGATCGCCTGGCGGCAAAGAATTGCGCAAGGCAAATTCTGCCAGCCAGAGTTGGCCAATGATTTCGCTTGCGCTTAAATTCCGGCTAAAGCCTTGCTTGCCCGTCGAGCAAAAGCGGCAGTTCACGGCACATCCGGCCTGAGATGAAATGCAGAGGGTGCCGCGCGCCGTTTCGGGAATGAATACGGTCTCAACCGCATTGCCATTTCCTACATCGATCAGCCATTTACGGGTGCCATCGGCCGATAGGTGGTCGCTCGCAATTCCAGGAGGCTGGATCGTTGCATGTGCTTTAAGTTTTGCACGCAATGATTTTGCCAGATCGGTCATCTGATCAAAATCGGCTACGCCATATTGGTGAATCCAGCGTTGTAATTGCTTTGCACGAAATGGCTTCTCGCCCAGGCTGTTGGCGCAATAAGCGCTCAGCCCAGGCCCATCGAAATCGAGCAAATTTACGGCTTCGGCGGTTGCCATTTTTTAGTGGCCTATAAGTTTAACGCGAATAAATATTGATTTCTGGAAAGAAAAAACCGATCTCAATGCGCGCGTTATCTGAACTATCAGAACCATGGACAGCATTCGCATCAATGCTATCAGCAAAATCTGCACGGATTGTGCCTTTATCTGCTTTTTGCGGATCAGTCGCGCCCATTAAATCACGGTTTTTTGCAATTGCGCCCTCGCCTTCGAGCACTTGAATCATAACCGGCCCCGATACCATGAAATCAACGAGCGCTTTAAAAAACGGACGCTCCTTATGAACGCTATAAAATTGCTCCGCTTGCTCACGCGACAAATGAGTCATGCGAGCGGCCACGATTTTCAGGCCAGCATCTTCAAAACGGCTATAAATCTTGCCAATTACATTCTTGACTACAGCATCAGGTTTAATAATTGACAAAGTGCGTTCAAACGCCATAAAAAACTCCACTCAATAAATGTTTATTTAATATTACTTAATCAGCCCTCTCCCCTTCCTGATGACAGTGGGGGGACCCCGACAACATTCAAGCCATAATCACTTGAGCCGCTTCGGTGGATTCCTGTTTCACAGAACGGCCTGACTGCATTCTTTTCTCTACAGGCGCACAAGCGATGACCTCGCTCTCATTCATCCCCCTAAAGGATGATGTTTATGCGAAATGAATAAAGTATTAGCATCATAAATTCTACTCAGCCAAAACCCCTTACCAGTAAGCGTCAGTCAGCTTGGCAACATCTAAAGCAAGCTTGATATTCTAACATGTAGCCAAATACGAGGATACCGTCTATATGCTAGCCATGCTAAATATCTTCGTTACAGGAGAAAAATAGGCGCGGCTCTTTGCGTAATTAATAATATTGTAGGTTTTTATCCTTGCCTCCACCAGCTAGCCAAAAGGCCAAAGCATAAGCACACAAACCAAGGGGCTATCCATAGCTCTATAAATGTGCTATATAAACGCTGTGCGGGCGTTCTATTTGGGCGGCGTCCTTTCTTATGGGTGGGGTACGTTGCCAAGCCCCCGTATTTTCAGGAGAGAGTATATGAAAAACGATTTTCAAACTTACAGCTTCGGCCGTAATGGAAGCATCACCACGGTTGAGACTCGCAACCGGGTATTGCGTAATACATATTGGCTGCTAGCCCTATCGATGATTCCAAGTGTCTTCGGCGCTTGGCTTGGCGTGAGCGCCGGCTTTTCGCTGCTCAGCGCAACCAGTCCAGGTATCGGCTTAATGCTCTTTATGGCGATTGCATTTGGCTTTATGTTTGCGATTCAGCGGTTTAAAAACAGTGGCGTCGGCGTCGCCTTGCTGCTGGGCTTTACATTCTTTATGGGCTTGATGCTCTCACGCCTATTAAGTTTTGTGCTGGGTTTTTCAAATGGCGCGTCGTTAATCATGCTCGCGTTTGGCGGCACGGCCGTTATTTTTACCGTGATGGCATCGATCGCAACTGTTTCAAAACGGGATTTTTCCGGTCTTGGCAAATGGCTATTCATGGGCGTAGTTGTGCTGCTCATCGCGTCAGTCGCTAATATTTGGCTCAAGCTACCCGCTTTGATGCTGACCGTATCTGTGCTGGCGATTGTGATTTTCTCCGCTTATATGCTGTTTGATGTGCAGCGTGTAGTGAACGGAGGAGAAACCAATTACATTACCGCAGCACTGGCTATCTATCTAAATATCTACAATGTGTTCGCTAATCTGTTAGCACTGCTCGGCGTTTTTGGCGGGAATCGGAATTAAATGTTCGCTTAGCAATCACTCAGTCGGTGTTGCGATAAGAAATACAGACTAAGCCGTACAAGCACAATGCTCGTACGGCTTTTTTATTTTTTATTAAAAGATTTGACCACTATTATATTGCGGGGTGTAAAGATGAAGAAAGCTCTTTTAAGCATTGTTCTCGCTAGCGCAGTTGCCACTCCTGTCTATGCTCAGAGCAGTTTAACGCTCTATGGCTCACTAGGGGCTGCGATTATTTATACCAACAACCAAATAGGAAAAGACCAAACTGGCCCAAGCTGGCAAATCGGCAGCGGGGGTGCAGGTAGCAACTACTGGGGATTGCGCGGCACAGAAGATCTAGGTGCAGGCACAAAAGCAATTTTTCTGCTAGAAAGCGGCTTTAAAATTAACAATGGCCGCTTTCCATTAAAGGGCGTGGGCTTTGACCGCCAATCCTTTATCGGTTTGTCCGACTCAGGAACTGGCACAATCACACTGGGCCGCCAATATGACTCTCTGACCGATTACCTTGCGACATTCAGCTTAGCAGGCAGCAGTCTAGGGGGCGGACAATTCTCGCATCCCTTCGATAACGATAATTTGAATAGCACGTTTAGTGTCAACAACTCAATTAAATTCTCAAGTATCGACTATAACGGCTTTACGTTCGGTGGTTTATATGGTTTTTCGAATGAAGCAGGCAAGTTCGCCAATAACCGTAATTACAGCCTTGGCGCTGCCTATAATTATGGCCCGTTCGGCGCCGCAGTAGGGTATCTGCAAGCTCACAACATTGGCGCGAATAACACCGGCGCAGAGATGGCGGATGAGTCCAATTTTGCAGCTGACCGTCAGCGCATATGGGGAGCTGGGGCAAGTTATATATTTGGCCCAACCACAGTAGGTTTCGTATTTACCCAAGCAAAATTTGACCGTCCGTCGAATGATGAGATTGGAGATAAATTAAACATTCCGGACCGCTCATTGCTTGGCAATTATGCCAATTTTAATAACTACGAACTCAATGCCCGCTATCGCATAACGCCAGCATGGAGCGTAAATGGCGCGTACACATTCAGCACGGGAAAATTCTCCCTTTCTCAAGATACTAGCGCTTTGAAGGCGAAATGGCATCAAGCTAGCCTGCTCACCAGCTACGCTCTATCAAAACGCACGAATGTTTTTATTTCAGCGGTCGCTCAGCAATCTCAAGTACGGGATAGCCAGTTAAGCCTTACCAATATCAATGGCTTCAAATACTCCAGCACTAACAGACAAATAGCGATCACGACTGGCTTGCGGATGAAATTCTAAATAATCCCTCTGCCAATCGCTCGGATGAAACAGTTTAAGCGCACTAAGCAGGTGTTTGCCTTGTGCTCTCGCGCGTGGAACGCGTGACGGCTCAAGGCGAGCCAGAAATTTGTGAATAACTGTGCAAAATAGTAGGGCGGCAATGAAACCGAGCTCTTGCAGAGCGTGTACTTTCTTGTGTGGAGTTTAGTCTGGAATTTTGTTTGGAATCAGCGCGACTGACCATGTAACTGCATCATTGCACGCTCCATTTCGCCTTGTACCACCCATTGCATCACTGCAAGACTGCGGCGAATAGCATCGTCAACTAATGCCTGCTCCTCTTTACGCGGCGGCTTGAGTACGTAATTAACTACGTCAGATTTTTTTTCGTCTATCGCACAATCCCGCGGATGACCAATCCCTAAACGCAATCGCCAGTATTGCGGAGTTGCCAAATGCGCACCAATATCTTTTAAACCATTGTGCCCGCCACTGCCGCCACTAAATTTTAATTTAGCAGCGCCAGGCGGCAAATCAAGTTCATCATGCACAACTAGAATTTCAGCAGGAAGAATTTTATGAAAGCGGGCAAGCGCAGCAACTGACTGGCCTGAGCGGTTCATAAAGGTCTCTGGCTGTAGTAGCCATACTTCACTACCATGCAAACGCGCCCGCGCCGCTAAGCCATGAAAACGCGCTTCATGACGTAGCGTTGTTTGCGTCGCGCGGGCAATCGCATCAACCGCCCAAAAGCCGGCATTGTGCCGGGTTGCACTATATTCCGCACCCGGATTGCCAAGGCCGGCAATGAGCTTAATCATAGAAGAATGCCTTAAGAAGCTGCTGGCGCTTCGCCTCCTTCAACAGCAGCAGACGCATTTTCAGCTGCCGACGCGGCTGCAGGGATTGTGGCCGAGACGATCACTGGGTTTTCTTGCTCTAGGTATTGCATCAGTTCAACCCCTTCTGGCAATTTCACGTCTTTTGCATGTAGTGACTGACCGACCCCCATATCGGCCAGATCAAGCTCGATAAATTCGGGCAGATTGGCAGGTAAACAGGTCACTTCGAGTTCATTCATTACATGGGAAAGAATCGCACCATCTAGCTTGACCGCTTTAGAGATATCTTGATTCAAGAAATGCAGAGGCACTTTTTTGTGGAGCTTTTTGCTGGCATCAATACGTTGAAAATCAACGTGCAGCACTAAAGGTTTGAATGGATGATATTGCACATCGCGCAATAATACTGGCTGCGAGGTACTACCAATTTCAAGCTCCAGAATCGAAGAATGAAACGCTTCTTTCTTCAGTGCATGGAAGATCACATTATGATCTAGCTCGATTAATTGTGGCTGGCTATCCGCGCCATAAACAATAGCGGGTGTTTTGCCAGCATTACGCAGACGGCGGCTCGCACCCGTACCCTGCAGGTTGCGCTCAAAAGCGACTATTTTCATATACTTCTCCTAAAAAACCGCCCACGACCAGGCAGAAAAAGAAATCGCGCCCATTACATTTTTAATCGGCGCGCTTCTCATAAAAAAACGATGCAAGCGAATTTCGATTCATTCCGCATCGCTCTTTAGCGCATTTTATGCGCTAAAAAATGGGGTAATTCAATGTTTAACTATCTGCAAAAAGCGACATGACTGAATCACCGCGGCGAATCCGCGAGAATGTCTCAGCCAGCAGGCTTGCGCTTGATAGCTGTCGAATTTTTGCACACGCACGGGCGTCATCGCGTAACGGAATGGTATCGGCAACCACAAGCTCGTCTAGCTCAGATTCGGCAACTCGTTTGACGGCCTCACCTGACAAAACTGGGTGAGTCGTATACGCAAAAACCTGCCGCGCACCCCGTGTCTTTAATACTTGCGCCGCCTTACATAAAGTGCCAGCGGTATCCACCATATCATCCATGATCACGCAGGTGCGACCCTCTACCTCGCCGATCACATGCATGACTTCCGCAACATTCGCTTTAGGGCGCCGCTTATCGATAATTGCAAGGTCAGTGTTGAGTTGCTTAGCTAATGCGCGGGCACGCACCACTCCGCCTACATCGGGCGACACAACGAGCAAATCTTTGTGGTTTTGCTTACGCAAATCCCCTAGCAGAATTGGCGTCGCATAAATATTATCAACCGGGATGTCGAAAAAACCTTGAATTTGGTCCGCGTGCAAATCCATCGTAATGATCCGGCCAACGCCAGCAATTTGCAGCATATTGGCAACCAGCTTAGCGGAAATCGCAACCCGGGCTGAGCGGGGTCGACGATCTTGGCGGGCATAGCCAAAATAAGGAATAGCAGCAGTGATCCGGCCGGCGGAAGCGCGTTTTAGCGCATCGACCATGATCATTAATTCCATTAGGTTATCGTTAGTTGGCGCGCATGTAGGCTGGAGGACAAAAACTTCTTTGCCACGCACGTTTTCCTGAATCTCGACTTGAATCTCGCCATCGGAAAAGCGGCTGACCATTGCTTTACCGAGCGGAATACCAAGGATCTTAACTACATCGTGAGCAAGCTTAGGATTAGCATTGCCAGTGAACACCATTAAGCCGTCACTACTCATATATACCTATTCAGGACGGCTCTTCGCGAAATTTTGGCAGGGGAGGAAGGACTCGAACCCTCGCATGCCGGAATCAAAATCCGGTGCCTTGACCAACTTGGCGACTCCCCTACAAACAACAACTTCTAAATCGCTTAAACCTTATCTTTAACTTTTTACGACGCAAAAGCAAGCAACGGGTGGCTGTCAAGACTTGTCGCTACCTGACTATGCCAGCCAGCAGGCAACGCCGCTTGCACCGAGAGGGCTTCATCTTTGCTAAGAAATACAGCAAAAACACTTGCACCTGACCCCGTCATGCGAGCTGGCGCAACAGCTTTAAACCAATCCAACACTTGCGCTACTTCTGCGTATTTTCCGGCGACTACAGCTTGCATATCGTTACGCCCAAAACCGCCAGACCCTAACGCGTCACTTCGTTGCGCTAGAAAGTCCGCTATTTTGATGACTTTCGTATCCCGTGTCAATTCCCGCGTAGAGAAAATTTCAACAGTCGACACTTGCACGGCCGGCGTCACGACCAAAAAATGGCGCTGCGGTAGCTCAAGAGCCTGTAACTGCTCTCCAATTCCTTGTGCAAATGCATTGTAGCCAAATACAAAAAATGGCACATCTGCGCCTAATGATACAGCCAATTCCTGTAGTTGTGCACGTGATAAATTGAGCTCCCATAACCGGTTCAGCGCAAGTAAGACGCTGGCCGCATCTGAACTGCCGCCGCCTAGGCCGGCGCCAATCGGTATCTGCTTTTCAAGCCCAATCTCAACCCCCAGGGGACAACGCGCATGCGCCTGCAGCGCGCGCGCTGCGCGCAAGGTCAGATCGGACGCCTCAGACACGCCCGGCACAGGCGCCGCGCGCGTGATGAGTGAATCAGCGCGCACCTTAAAATGTAGCGTATCGCCGTAGTCGAGCAGCTGAAATACCGTTTGTAAAAAGTGATATCCATCCGCCCGGCGACCGGTGATGTGCAAAAAAAGATTCAGCTTGGCAGGCGCCAAACATGAAAAATCAGGCATATGTTTTATATCATTAAATCATTCAATTTCTGTTAACAGGCCTTATCTGCTTAGATTTTGCTTGCCTGATAACAGCCTAGTGCTCAGTTGAGTTTCAACGATCAAGCACAAGTTTAACCTCAATCGATGAATCATCACGCGTTAAATTCATGCGTTGCACCCGCACTACAGGCGCCTCTGTATAAGAGAGATAGTCAATCGTCCACCCATCTTGCCGAATCTGCACCGGGCGCTCCCAACCTTCCGGTACCCGCAGCCAATTGCGCAAACCTGTCACCGGCAAGGAAAAACCTAGTGCGGTTTTCATCAACTCGTCCGCATTGTCAGCAACCTGTGTCGGCCGATTAGGCAGTTCAAGCACTGCGCCCAAAGCCGATAATTGGACCATAGCCAACGTCTGACCAAGCGGGCTCAGTAAACGCAAGGTCACTGCTTTGCCATTGTCGCGCCAGGCAAAATGCCCATAAATATTGCGGGTTCGGCTATGAACGCCCTTGACCTCTTGGTAGCGCACTGAAAAACGGCCATTGCATGCAAACGATGTGGGTGCAGGGGGCGCAAGCGGTGGCAACGCGCAACCCGCCAGCCACCCTAACAAAATAGCCAGTACCGTAAACTTTTTGAGTTGAGATTTGATTGGATATCGCATATCTATTTTTGCTCTTTACTGTCCCATTACCGTTTGATCGAAAAACGTTTTAGCGTTCGCAGCAAAATATCGTTGTTTTCTTCAAGTTTTCTGGCTTTTTTCCAGATTTGTTTGGCCTCTTCCTGCAAACCTTGTATCCACAGGACTTCACCCAAATGAGCGCCAATTTCGGCATTAGGCTGTAGCTGATAAGCGCGACGCAGTAATTTAGCTGCTTGCAGTGGATTGCCAAGTCGGTACTTGACCCAACCTAAACTATCGATAATGAAAGCATCGTCTGGCGCCAAAGAAGAAGCTTTCTCAATCAGCTTGTCTGCCTCATTAAGCCGTTGACCACGATCTGCCAATGAATAACCAAGAGCATTATACGCATTGGGATTATCGGGCTGTAACGTCATCAAACGACGCAGGAGATTTTCCATCAGCGTGTAATGGCGATTTTTTTCAGCCATCATGGCGTACTCGTAAAGCAACTCCGGCTCATCTGGATACGCTTTATGCGCCCGCGCTAGACTTGCTTCAGCCTCGACATAATGCTGCGCCTCAGCCAGCAAGGCGCTATCGGTGCGCGCGGCCAACATTTTGACGCGCGGCTCATTGCTTTGCAAATCAGCAAGCAATTTGCGTGCTTCATCGACTTTGCCAGCTTTAGCTAAGAGCTGTACGCGGGCAAACAACGCCGGAATGTATTGGCCGCTGGCGGCATTAATTTTGCTTAGCCATTGCATGGCGAGCACATCATTCTTTTTTTCGCTGGCAATCTGCGCTAAGTAAATATAGGCCTGCCCGGCATCCAATTCTGGCTTGGTTTTGCGCTTTTCTACGGCATGCACGTATTGTTGCAAATACTGCTGCGCATCGTCATAGTGCTTTTGCTGGATATGAATCAGGGCCAAAGCCATTAACGGGGCAAGATCAGCCGGATTTTGCGCGCGCATTACTTGGAATTCTCTACGGGCCTGATCAAACTCCTGATCGGCCAGATAGAGCTGCGCTAGCGCAATATGCGCATTACGCGATTTTGGATTTTTCTGAGCAAAAGCCCGCATCAACTCAATCGCCTGCTGCCGCTGGAGGGGCCCAAGTTGCCCCAACAATAAGGCGGCGGCTTCATAGTCTGGCTTAAGAGTAAGCGCCTGGCGCAATGATTGCCAAGCTTTGGCTGAGTCATTTAACAAAAGCTGCTGCCGCGCCAGCGCAAGGTGCGCTTCAGGACGCGCCAACTCGCTTTTGAGTAGCGTCTGCAGTAAGTTCAAGCCACTCGCCGGGGCTGGGCTGCGTGCTAACAGTAACTGCAGCGCCAACATCGCCTCCCCTTTATCGTCTGCCGGGACTTTGGCCAATTCAGCAGCCAAAATAGGCCGCGCTTCATTAAACTTACCGCTTAGCACCAGCAAAGCAGCTTCAAATTGTGCGGCACGCCCAGAATTTGGCTCATATTGGCGCCATAGACGGGCGGCCACCAGCGCATCGGATGGGCTCTGCGCGCCCAATGCGATTTCTGCCGCTCGCTGAGCCATGCGAGGATCATGGGTGGTACGCGTCAGTTCAAGATAAGTCTGATAAGCAGGCGCAGGCTGCCCGCGCTGTAGCGCAATCTCAGCCGCCAGGACCAAGAACATAATCTGGCTTGTCAGCTTAACTGCCGGCAGTGTTCTGTACGCGTCAAGCGGCGCTGGCAAGCCAGCGACGACGCTCTCTTCGCCTGAGATGGCGGTTGCACGCGCATTTACGCTGAAGGGAGCCGCCCATACGGCGGTTGCCAGCACCACTACGCCAATCAAATACGCCACGCGCGTCAGAGCCGTACGCTCAGATCGATACATCAACAACTGTGTAAGAAAAATATTCATGAGTCTCCAGCGGCAATCTGATTGAAGAATTGTAACGCGATCAACCGACAAGAATCGGATAAAATTTGGCTTAACCTAATCCATCTTGCACTATGCCAGAATTACCAGAAGTAGAAGTTACCCGCCGCGGCATCATGCCATATATAACGAATCAACGAATTCAACGCGTCGTGGTGCGTACTGCCAAGCTGCGCTGGCCCGTGCCAACGCAGCTTGGCACCTTGCTTAACGATGGCTTAATTAAGCATGTTGAGCGGCGTGGCAAATATTTATTGCTTGAGCTAGAAAGCGGCTGGCTATTGATTCATCTCGGCATGACCGGGACTTTGCGTATCCTGTCGCGTGGCACGGCCGGCGAGAGCCAGCTCTTGCCAACGGACCGACACGATCATATCGATTGGATCTTCGATAAATGTATGCTGCGTTTTCGGGACCCACGGCGTTTTGGCGCGGTTTTGTGGCATCCGCACAATGCTGGACCCGTCTTGCTACACCCATTATTAGCCAAGTTAGGTATTGAGCCACTATCGGCTGATTTTAATAGCGCGCTTTTTCATCGCCTAACACGCGCGCGCAGCACGCCTATCAAGCAGATCTTGCTAGCGGGTCAGATTGTCGTGGGGGTGGGTAATATCTATGCCTCAGAGAGTTTATTCCGCGCGGGCATTCATCCAGCAACTGCGGCTGGACGTATTTCAGTTAAGCGTTATGAAAAACTCGTCACCGAGATCCGTGCAACATTGGCCGAAGCCATTGAAAAAGGCGGCAGCACGTTGCGCGATTTCGTTGGTAGCGACGGCGCGCGAGGTTATTTTCAGTTGGACTATTTCGTTTACGGCCGTAGCGGTGAGCCGTGCCGCAACTGTGGCGCGCCCATTCGCCAAATTATGCAACAGCAGCGCTCCACTTATTATTGTCCGCGCTGCCAGCATTAAACGATAAATGATCCAGCAGCGGGTAGTATCCAAGCCCTTCATTTGATTTTTTTACAATTCATCCACTCCCTCAATGATTTCGATTGCAGAATTCGCTCCTCGCCTGATTACTTGGCAACGTCAATCTGGACGCCACGATTTGCCGTGGCAGCACGACGACCCTTATTGTATTTGGCTATCTGAAATCATGCTGCAACAGACGCAAGTGTCAACTGTGATTGCCTATTATCTACGGTTTATTGAGCGTTTTCCTAATCTGACGGCATTAGCCAATGCGCCGCTTGATGAAGTGATGGCCTTATGGAGCGGACTAGGTTATTACTCGCGCGCCCGCAATCTGCATCGTTGCGCACAACAGCTGGTGGCCGAACATGATGGTCATTTCCCAAACGATGTCAATACACTCATCACATTACCGGGTATTGGCCGTTCAACGGCGGCAGCCATTGCTGTTTTTGCCTTTGGCGCGCGCGAAACCATTTTGGACGGCAATGTGAAGCGCGTACTGGCCCGCGTTTTTGGAATTGAAGGCTTTCCTGGCGAAAAACAGGTTGAGAACGCAATGTGGAAATTAGCAGAGTCGCTATTGCCGCTCTACTCTGGCCAAGATAAAGCCAGCAACAACGTCGCAATCAAAGCGTATACCCAAGGTTTAATGGACTTTGGCGCTACTTTATGTGTACGTGGTCGTCCTGCTTGTGCTCGCTGTCCCTTTCAAAGCGGTTGCGTAGCTTATCTTAGCGGCCGTGAAAAAACCTTGCCAACGGCCCGGCCCAAAAAAATCAAACCTATGCGGCGCACGCTAATGCTCATTCTATGTAACGGTGATGCCGTACTGCTTGAGCGCCGCCCTCCCGCAGGCATCTGGGGTGGTTTATGGAGCCTGCCAGAAGCCACGGATGATGCCACTCTGGCCGCTTATGCAGCGCGCTTCGGCGTGCTTGGCCCTTTGACCGCGCTGCCTTCGATCATCCACACCTTTACGCATTTTCAGCTCACCATAGAACCTAGGCTGGCGGCACTTTCATCCTCTACTGCAACTGCAGCAGCAGTGGCCGACGCCAACCAAGCTTGGGTCTCAGCAGATGACGTCCAAGCTTATGGTTTGCCCGCACCAGTACGACGGATATTGGACAAATTGCAGAGCGAAGCTCAGGCGGATATTTTGCCTTTCTGCTAAATTAACAATTGATGCTGGGCATCCATATCCATCACTTCAGATAACGCTGACAGCCATGCACGCGCTGGCAGCCGCCATTTCTTTTCAAGCACACGCGCATGGGCGGCCAGCGCATCCCAATCAAAGGCCAGCGGTGGACCACTAAAAGCGAGCGCTACCCGATTACCGTCATGAACTATAGGCAAAGCCACCACGCGCCCCTCAAAAGCTTCACGTAAACTACGCATATTGCGCGCAAAGCTAGGATGGTCGCCGAACAAATTGACGGTTAAGATGCCAGGCGCCGCCAAACAAGAACGGCAAGCACGGTAAAATGCTGTACTCTCAAGTACAGGGCCATGTGCAGTTGCGTCATATAAATCGACTTGCAAAACACCGATGGCACCATAGTGAGATGAATCATGAACAAAATCCCAAGCATCAGATTCAATCACCGATAAGCGCTCATCGTTAGCAGGTAGCTCGAACATGGTACGCGCGGCAAGCACAACAGCCGGATTCAATTCAACTGCCGTGACCCGTGAAGCTTGGCAGTATCGGTAGCAAAATTTGGTTAATGTTGCCGCCCCTAAACCCAGTTGCACAATATGCGCAGGCGGATCAAGAAAGAGCAGCCACGCCATCATCTGCTGCGCATATTCGAGTTCAATCCGCGTTGGAGCACGCAATCGCATCGCGCCCTGCACCCATTGAGTGCCAAAATGCAAATAACGCACGCCCCCTTCCTCAGAAAAAGTAACGGGTGCAAAACGCGGAGTTTGCGGGTAACGTAAGCTACGTTTATTAGAAGTTGTCATGCAAAATTTCACGCCAGGCGCGCAGTTTTTGTTCAAATGAGAGCACAGCATAAGCTGGGCTTGAAGAGGGCAAAGCCAATGTCTGATAACCCGCCGCCCGCAGCACTGGCGCAAAGCGACCCGCGGTTTTGCCATTAAAGCAGATTTTCTCAAGGGCCGGAGCCAACTGCTGCAAACCAGCAAAATCATTAGGCGCCGCCTGGCGGATCGCGGTATCGAGGCTACCCTTGCGCTGACAAGCCGCCAGTACATCCCAAAGACCGATCCGATAAGTTAGCAGGCGCTCAAGACGAGCCGGATAAGTCAGTTCTGTGAGTGGTTCATTGAGCAATTCACTCAATAAACGCCAAAATTGATTGCGTGGATGTGCATAGTATTGTGTTGCCAGCAGTGATGCTTCGCCAGGAAAGCTCCCCAAAATAAGGATGCGTGTATCGTTTGCGAGCACAGGTGGAAAACCATATAACATTATCCGGTTTCACCTATTATGCGTAGCAAGACGTGTCCATAATGCTGCCAGCATGCATTCAGTGACGAGCAAAGGCTCGCCAGCATGCATAAAAATCGAACGGCGCGCAACACATGGCTGCGCGTCGATCGGTAATAAATCTAGCGCCGGTTGAGCAAGGCACCGCCTAACAAAACGCTGGAGTGGATCGCGCCTTCCAACTGGCCGGCTGGCCAGCGCCGAGCGTTGAATCACGCCACCGTACAATAGCTCAGACAGTGAGCGCGTATGTAACTGGCGAATCCCGCCCCAAACACTACGGCTTGCGACCAACGGCACAATACTACGCGCGGCAATAAAAGGTTCTCCTTCTACCAGCAGTAGCACCTCGCGCGCCCATACACGTTGACGGGCACGTGTCTTTAAACAATGCGCTTCACTCGCCCAAACAAAATCAACTGTTTCGCGCACGACCTGCACGTCTACCCTGCCCAATGTTTGCAAACGACGCGTCAACGAGCCACCGCGCGTCAGCCAATCTTTCTGATTAGCAGAAAAAGCCGGGCGCGGCAGCACTCGCCAGTGTGCATTGGACACATTAAAAGGCATGGGCATCAAACGGATAAAACTGTTTAGCCGCGCTCCAGCCCTTCCAATAACAACGTGTTAGCGCGTTTTACATAGTCCGCCGGATCGTTTAGCGCGCCCCCTTCGGCCAACATTGCTTGGTCGAAAAGCAAATGACACCAGGCATCAAAGCTGGCTTGTTCAGCATTCAAACGCTTAATCAATGCATGCTCTGGATTAATTTCTAGAATTGGCCTGGATTCAGGTGCTTTTTGGCCCGCCGATTTTAATAGGCGTTGCAAATAGCCACTCATCTCGTTTGCATCGGCAATTAAGCAAGAGGGTGAGTCAGTCAGCCTGAATGTAACACGCACATCTTTTGCCTTGTCTTTCAAGGCCTCTTTCATTTTTTCGACCACCGGCTGCAATGACTCGCTGGTTTTTTCTTGCTCTTTTTTCTCATCATCGCTTAACGTGCCTAGATCAAGATCGCCGCGCGCTACGCTGCTCAGTGGCTTATCTTGGAAGTCGTTTAAGAAAGAGAGCATCCATTCATCTACCCGGTCCGTCAGCAATAATACTTCGACTCCTTTGTTGCGAAATACCTCAAGGTGTGGGCTATTGCGCGCCGCCTGCCAGCTATCTGCCGTGACATAATAAATTTTGCTCTGGCCTTCTTTCATGCGTGCCACATATTCTGCCAAAGTGACCGTCTGAGCTGCTGTATCAGTGGCTGTGCTGGCAAACCGCAAAAGTTGTGCAATTCGATCGCGATTGGCATGATCTTCGCCCATTCCTTCTTTCAATACCTGACCAAATTGCTGCCAGAACACCGTATATTTTTCCACATCTGTCTCAGCGAGCTCTTCAAGCATGGATAACGCGCGCTTAGTCACACCATCTCGAATTGCCTTAACGTCACGGCTCTCCTGCAAAATTTCACGTGAGACATTCAATGGTAAGTCGTTTGAATCGACCACCCCGCGAATAAAACGTAAATATGTAGGCAATAATTGCTCTGCATCGTCCATCACGAAGACGCGCTTGATATACAGTTTTAACCCACCACGCTGATTACGGTCCCCTAGATCGAAAGGCGCTTGAGCAGGGACATATAAGAGCTGCGTATATTCATTACGGCCCTCAACGCGATTATGTGTCCAGATCAACGGCTCTTGTTGATCATGCGACAGATGCTGATAAAAATTCTTATACTGGGTTTCATCAATATCGCTTTTTGCGCGTGCCCATAGAGCGCTTGCCTGGTTGATCGTTTCATCCTCGTCACGGCGTACGGTTTCTTGCTTTTCTTGATCCCATTCTTCCTTGGCCATCAGAATCGGCAGGGCAATATGATCCGAATATTTTCTGATGATCGATTTCAAGCGCCACGCAGACAGAAAATCATCTTCGCCTGCGCGCAGATGCAAGGTAATGGACGTACCACGTGCGGTCCGTTCAATCGCTTCTATACTAAACTCGCCATCTCCTGTACTTTGCCAGCGGAGTCCTTCAGCAGCTGGCAAGCCAGCGCGGCGCGATTCGACTGTGATCTGGTCAGCAACGATAAAACCGGAATAAAAACCCACGCCAAATTGACCAATCAGCGCCGCATCTTTTTGCTCATCGCCAGAGAGTTTGGCAAAAAACTCTTTGGTACCGGAGCGAGCAATCGTGCCAAGGTTGGCAATTGCCTCCTCGCGACTCATGCCAATCCCATTATCGTCAATTGTGATGGTGCGCGCAGCGGCATCATATGAAATGCGAATACGTAAATCCGCATCACTCTCATAAAGTGACGCATCTGCAATGGCTTCAAAGCGTAGTTTGTCCGCAGCATCTGACGCATTTGAGACCAATTCGCGCAGAAAAATTTCTTTATTGCTATAGAGTGAGTGAATCATCAACTGCAGAAGCTGCTTTACTTCTGCCTGAAAGCTTAGGGTTTCTTGCGTCATTGTCAAAATCCTTAAGGGCTGTTAAATTGATATTAATTGATCGTGCCAAATAGTGGAGGCGCTTTTCCGTATTTCAAGAGAGAGATTAGATAAGCGCACACATGAAATGCCAGCACAAGCAGCAAGCCAGGTTGGTGGGCTACTGCAATAACGTTTTTGCGTTAGTTGGCCTATTTTAATGGCTCTTGCCACATTGTCGTACAATTATTCCATCACATTCGCCTATACTTATTATCTCGGCGCTGTCGGCCAAATTCAACATTATCGGATATTCTTTGATGAGTCCACGTGAAATTCAAGGCATGCTGCTTGGCTTGCTAAGCGTTATTCTTTTCAGCATAACGTTACCGATGACACGCATTACCATTATGGAAATTCATCCATTACTCAATGGGCTTGGGCGTTCATTCATAGCGGCGATACCTGCAGCCATCTTACTGGCCTGGCGCCGGGAAAAATGGCCGACTAAACAACAAATGAAGGGGCTAGCCGTTGTCGCCTTAGGCGCAATTATAGTGTTTCCGGTATGTACTGCCTGGGCTATGCGTACCCTGCCCGCCTCGCACGGCGCGATTGTCAATGGACTACAACCCTTATGCGTTGCCATCTATGCAGTGTGGTTCGCCCGTGAAAAACCCTCCCGTACATTTTGGCTATGCTCAATCATAGGCAGCACACTCATTATCACCTATGCAATGCGCGCAAGTGGCGGCACGTTAATGGCTGGGGATATCTTCATGTTGATTGCCGTTGTTTTTGGCGCGCTCGGCTATACAGAAGGGGGGCGCCTGGCTAAGCAAATGGGTGGCTGGCGAGTAATTTGTTGGGCCTTGGTTATCGCCGCTCCAGTGCTAGTCATACCGGTTACTTTGCTGGCTTGGCACCATACGGGCCCAATTTCTCTTAAATCCTGGCTGGCTTTTGGCTATGCTGCGCTTATTTCGCAGTTTTTTGGTCTTTTTATATGGTACGCGGGCCTTGCGTTAGGCGGTATTGCGCGTGTTAGCCAAGTGCAACAGTTACAGGTATTTTTCACGCTGGCTTTTTCTGCCTGCTTTTTTGGCGAGGAAGTTGGCTCGGACACTTGGCTTTTTGCCGCAGCAGTTGTCTTCATGCTTGCACTTAGCAGCCGTACGCGGATTGCAGCGTTACCGCCAAGCAGCATCAATCCTGCACAAAAGATTGCGCACAACTAAGGAAAGAAAATTTTCTAATGCCTGAACCATCAAAATTATTACAAACCAATCAGCTTTGTAAGCAGTACGGCCATGTTGTTGCATTAGCTGCAACTGATTTGACGGTATCGCAAGGGGAATTTCTAACCTTACTCGGCCCTTCGGGCTCAGGTAAAACAACACTACTGAGCTTGATTGCAGGATTATTACAGCCCGATGACGGCAGTATTCATATCGCTGGTATCGACGTCACTAACAAGGCGCCATATGAAAGAGATATTGGTGTAGTTTTTCAAAACTATGCGTTATTCCCGCATATGACCGTGACGGAAAATATTGCCTTTCCTCTTAAAATGCGCAAAGTGAGCGCGCGCGAGATTCAGCAAGCCGTTGCACGCATACTTGAGCTTGTCGAGCTGCCGCATGTTGCTGAGCGCTTCCCGCGTGAATTATCCGGTGGTCAGCAACAGCGCATCGCACTCGCTCGCTGTATGGTGTATCGCCCGTCGATTATTTTGATGGATGAACCTCTCGGCGCATTAGATAAAAAATTGCGCAACCAAATGCAGTTGGAGATTAAACGCATCCATCGCGAGCTTGGCACAACGATCCTTTATGTCACGCATGATCAAGAGGAAGCGATGACCATGTCGGATCGCATTTGCTTAATGAACGGGGGCAAGATCGAGCAATTGGGTACGCCTATTGAGCTTTATTTTTGCCCACAGACCGCTTTCGTAGCAGATTTTATTGGCGAGTCCAATTTATTGCCAGCACGCGTCAGCCAAGTCGCTGGTGAAGCCGTGCATTTCAGCTTCAACGGTATGAGTGGGGGCGGCATTGCCACCTCCAATGGCAAGCCGGTCACGCCTGGCAGCCACATTGAGGTCATGATTAGGCCGCAACATTTGCGCGTCAGCACAGAGAGCGACTTAAACGAAAACCGAATTGAAGCTATGCTCACTGATTTCGTGGTCACTGGCGCCACCAGCAAATCGTACCTATCGGCCCCAAGGGACACGCAACTCATCATTGCAGAGCTAACCCAGGGCCACCGCTCACATCGCCTTCAAGGTGAGAAACTTACGTTGACCTGGAATGCAGCGGATGCGATCGCAATTCCACAAGACCCAATGGGCATTGAGGTCTAATGAAACAAAAAGATTCTTCCTGGCAAGTTCGAGCAACCCCCAGGCTACTCACCGCACAGTATTGGCCCAATCTATTTAGACTATTGAGTAGCCCAAAATTTTATCTCGGCGCGCCCATTATCATTTATCTGCTGGTGACGCTGGTGTTACCCATCACCCAGTTGTTCAGTCTAAGCTTTCTGCCTGAAGGAGAATTAGGGCTGACCCATTACAGCCGGCTCTTTTTGTCGCCAGTCTACCTGCAAGTGCTTGCCATCACCTTCAAAACAGCCGCCTATACCACTTTGCTTGCTGTCGTGGGAGGATATCCAGTTGCCTATCTGATTACTTTTGCGCCCCCAAAGTTTAAGAGTTCGTTGCTGTTTTGGGTCCTGTTGCCATTTTGGACAAGCTTTCTCGTGCGCACTTTTGGTTGGATGGTACTGCTTGGCCGCAATGGTATGCTCAATCAGATGCTGGCCCTCACCAAGATGACAGACACCCCACTCAATTTACTCTATCACTTTCCAGCCGTCCTAACTGGCATGGTGCATGCAATGATGCCGCTGGCCATTTTGACCATGCTGTCGGTCATGAAAAATATTGACCGCACCCTGCCTCGTGCTGCATTAACACTGGGCGCAAAACCCGCTAGAGCATTCTGGACCGTGTATTTTCCACTTTCTTTGCCAGGCGTAGCGGCAGCAGCGCTGATGGTATTTGTCACGTCGATTGGCTTTTTTATCACGCCAGCGCTGTTAGGTGGGCGTAAAGAAATCATGATGACGCAAATTATCATGGACCAAATTCAGAGTACGCTCAATTGGGGATTTGCTGGTGCTGTTTCAATGCTGCTGCTGGTGGCAGTGTTAGCCGTTTTTTTCTTATATAGTCGGCTCATCGGGCTTTCAAGTTTAGCCGGAGAAAGGACCACGACCACTCAGCAAGCGGCTAGCCCCACCCATCTCAGGATACGACTTGCTGGCTACTGGATCCTTGAACGTTTGGCCGATATTTTTGATGGTTTGGGTAGTCTGTGGCGCCATACGGTTTCTTGGAGAACACAAACTTACGTCAAAAATCCTGCAAAAAACCGGCATCTCTCCGGCAAACAAGGATGGGCGCTGCGGATCGCTGC
Source organism: Mycoavidus sp. HKI (assembly GCF_020023735.2). Classification (NCBI taxonomy): domain Bacteria; kingdom Pseudomonadati; phylum Pseudomonadota; class Betaproteobacteria; order Burkholderiales; family Burkholderiaceae; genus Mycoavidus; species Mycoavidus sp. HKI. Next base: position 646,252 of record NZ_CP076444.2, on the reverse strand, counting down.
GCTGGCTATGCTGGCATTCTTGATGGCTCCGATACTCGTGATGATTCCAATCTCTTTCACTGAAAGCCGAGCAATCGATTGGCCCCCTCGAGGGTTTTCCTTACAGTGGTATGAAGCCATCTTTCATTCGCCCAATTGGAGCCATGCCGCTATACGTTCCATCTTGATTGGCATAAGCACGGGATTTTTATCGATGCTGATTGGCGCACCTGCCGCTTTTTTGCTCTCTCGCTCAGGCTTTCGCTGGAAAATAGCACTGCTGGGTTTTATTCTAACGCCGATGATTGTGCCAAGGATGATTCTAGCGATTGGTTTCTTTTATCTTTTCGCTAAGCTAGGCTTGGTAGGCTCCATGTTTGGCTTGGTGTTAGGCCACACGGCCATTGCGCTTCCCTATGTCGTCATCACAATCATGGCGGTTCTTAAAAATTATGATACCCAGCTTGATGCGGCAGCTCAAAGCCTGGGGGCTAACCGGTTTAAGACTTTACGTTATATCACTTTTCCGATTTTATCCGCTGGCTTAGCCTCAGCGTTTTTGTTTGCCTTTGCCACTTCATTTGATGAATTGACGATTGCACTTTTTGTCACGGGTGGTCTCAGTGCAACGCTGCCTAAGCAGTTTTGGGACGAGATTACATTAAACGTCTCTCCGACAATTGCAGCCGTTTCAACTTGCCTGTTTTTCTTCGTGGCGATTATTATTGGATGTGCGGATCGGTTGCGCCGGCGTAGTGTGCGGTGAAGGCCTTTACTCGTTAACTGGAGTTGACTCATTTTTGCGGACACTTTTAAACTACCTAAAAGGAGTCTGTAATGAACCAATCTAGAGCGCCGTATCCAGCGGCCTTTCGTCAACAAATAATAGAGCTAGTGCAAGCGGGTAAGAGCGCTAAGGAGCTATCCAAAGAGTTCGGATGCTGCACTAAGACAATCCTGAATTGGGTAGCCCAAGCGTCAATAGCTCAAGAACCCAAATCATCGATCAAGGCGGGCCTAAGTGCTGCAGAGCGTGAAGAGCTTAGTCGCTTACGCCGTCAAGTACGCCAGTTGCAGATGGAACGCGATATCTTGGCAAAGGCTACGGCCTGGTTTGCCGCCAAAGGCGAGAAGATGTTCACTCCGTCTTCGAACTCGTGATGGTGAATCAGGCCGACTTCCCAGTGCAGGCATTGTGCCGAATTCTAAACGTTTCGCGCAGTGCATATTATGGCTGGCATAAACGTGTACCGAGTGCTCGTGAGCAAGAGAATGCGCAACTGATAGAGGACATTCGCACGATTCACGCTGAGTCAGATGAGACTTATGGTAACGTCAGCATCTGTAATAAAAATCAAGTCAAATTTTCCATCCATGGCAATTGACGTTGTATTTACGTGGATCGAAGCTTGGTACAACCTTAAACGTAGGCATTCTGCTCTTGCCTATGTATCACCGATTAATTTTGAAAGGAAATATTTGCAAAAAAACGACACTCAACCTAATGACTCTCTACATGAGTTGGACTGCTTCAAGTTTGGCAGGATGGATTCTGTTTTGCCTTGTGTTCAGGCCGGATAACAAAATAATTTCATATCCATTTCCAATTGATTAAGGGAAACCATTTTCTGTCCGCGAGAGGGGGGCAACATCAAGCGGCGGTTGTACCAGTAATTTATCAAGCCTCTGGGCCAGAATGCGGCCAATTTCAGCCATCGGTGCAGGCTCATCCATGTCATTATGTGTGCTGTGAATATCACAAACCTCGATATCCCCGAGGACATGGGGCTTCCATAAATCAAGAGGGGTAAGTAGGTCAGACTCCCCTTGCGGTATCGTTGCACAAAAGTAGAGCATGTCACCGCAATAAATAAGCGGGGAAAGAGTTTTTGCAAGGCGGGCATTGTTTTTGTGGACATTTAGCGTTCTTTCCCAGAAAGATTTTTCCTCAGTTGGCATATTTTCATCACCATAGCGAGCAATAGCTTCGCCATAGAGGGCTTTTAGCTCCTCTTGCAAATCGATTGAATCGATCGAATAAGTTAACTGAGCATCTAATAAAGCAAGCAATGCTACTCTTTCGCCTTGTTGCTCGAGTTGTACTGCAATGCTGTGAGCGATACTACCGCCAAAGGACCACCCGAGCAGATAATAAGGTCCATTAGGTTGAACGCGGCGAATCTGCTTAATATAGTCAGCTACCATAGCATCGATTGTTTCTGCTAGCGGCGATACACCATCGAATCCACTGGCCTGAAGACCATAAACAGGTTGGTCTGCGTCTAAATGTTGGGACAGACTAAAATAACTCCAGCTCAGCCCGCCACCGTGATGAATGCAAAAAAGAGGAGGGCGACTGCCTGTTGATTTAATAGGAAGTAAGACATCAAATAAATTGACTAGCGCGCCATCCGACTTAAGTAAGCGTTTTGCTAGTCCCGTAATAGTAGGTGCCTCGAACAGCATGCCCAAGGATATCTCTATACCTAGCATGTTGCGAATACGGCTGATCATCTGCATTGCAAGCAGCGAGTGGCCACCCAGTGCGAAGAAATTATCATGGCGACTAACCTTTTCGAGCTGAAGTAGCTCAGCCCAGATGTTTGCCAGCGTAATTTCGATCTCCCCCTGCGGCGCTTCATACGCTTGACGAGCAAAAGCCTCGTCAGACGGTGCCGGCAGAGCTCGCCGATCCAGCTTACCATTCGGTGTCAGCGGCAACGCATCCAGGCGTACGAAGGCCGCGAGCATCATATAGTCAGGCAACTTGGCCGCAAGGTGCTCGCGCAAGGTAGAGGCCAGTTGCTCGTCAGCCTCAGCCACCACATACGCCACCAGGCGCTTATCACTCCCCTCACCCAATGCGAGCACGGCAGCTTCACGCACCTGCGGATGTTCGATCAGGCGTGTCTCGATCTCGCCAGGTTCGATCCTAAACCCGCGGATCTTGATCTGATGATCATTGCGGCCTAAAAACTCCAAATTACCGTCGGGCAGGTAACGGGCTAGGTCGCCCGTCTTATACATACGAGCCTCTTCATCGTCGCTAAACGGATCAGGGAGGAAGCGCTCAGTGGTCAATTCAGGACGGTTCAGATAGCCACGCGCAACACCAGCTCCGCCAATGTACAGTTCGCCGACTGTACCTAACGGCACCAGCTGGCCGTGCATATCGAGCAAGTAGAGCTGGGTGTTCGTGAGCGGTCGCCCGATAGGGACGACTTCTCCGTTGAAATGATGCGGACAACGCCATGCAGTGGCGCAAACTGTTGTTTCCGTTGGACCGTAGGCATTGAAGACCACGCCTTGGTGGTCCAAAGTTCGAAGCAATGTTGCACTGGGTGCTTCACCTCCCAGAATCAGCGTCAGGGGTGTCTTCAGGCTAGGGAAAGTCGTGCCATTCTGAAGCAAAGAAGGGGGTAATATCGCATGAGTGATCGCATATCTCTCCAAGTAATCCCATAGTGCATCCAGATCATGACGAGCCATATCGGGCGGAAGAGATAAGCATGCGCCGCAACTTAAGGCCATGACGATTTCCCAGATACTCGCGTCGAAACTGGGTGAAGCAAATTGTAAGACCCGACTGGATGGATCCATCTCAAAATAAACCGGATGCGCCTGAGCGAGATTCGCAACGCTTTGATGCTCCACCATCACACCCTTGGGGGCGCCGGTGGAGCCGGAGGTGTAGATTACATAAGCCAGGTGACTTGAGCTCAGCTCAGGAACATACGGATTGGTGGTGCCTGACTCCAGCAGCTGATTCGGATCGAGCACCGTCAACGAAGCACAGGCAGCATCGCCCAATGCAGTGCGGCCAGCGGCATCAGCCAGCAGAATCTCCGGTGCGGCATCGGCGAGAATATGGATAAGACGCTCGCTCGGATATGCTGGATCGAGCGGCACGTAGGCACCACCCGCTTTCAGAGTTGCCAAGAGCCCCACCACCATCGCCGGTGAACGCTCCACACAGATCGCTACACACGCATCCGGTTGAACGCCTAACTCAATAAGCTGATGCGCGAGACGGTTGGCGCGTGCATTCAGTTCAGCATAACTCAATACTTGATCCTCGTACACGAGCGCAGTGGCTTCTGGCGTGCGCTCGACCTGCTCTTCGAACAATTGGTGGATGCACTGGTGTTCCGGATACTCAGACTCCGTAGCATTCCACTCAACCAGCAACTGCCGTCGCTCCGCCGCATCGAGCAGGTCAATGTCGCTAATCGGTTGTGCGGGCCCAGTGGCGAGAGCATCAAGGAACTTTAAAAAACGGCGTTGATGTGCAATCAGTTCATCTGCCGTATATAGCGCGGGATTCGCGTCAAAGTCAATCCGTAGCGGATTGTCGTCGGATAGCGTATAGACAGCAATCATCAGATCTTCGACCGGCCCATTACCGAGATTATGATTGGTCGACGAATATTCGCCAAAAGATAGGTCATAATCAAATGGCATGAGATTAATCACAGGACCAAATAATGTTTGGCTTTGCTCCAGCCCGAGCTCTCGCCGTAACTCTTCACAACGGTAGCGTTGATGCCGAAACCCGCGTTGAATTTCTTGCGCCACCTGTTTTATTAATAATGACAGACACATGTCCGATTGCACAGTTAATCGGATTGGCACGATATTAGACACCATGCCGGGGATGCGCCGAACTTCGCCGAAGCGGGCTGTCACTGGAAAGCCCAATACCACGTCTTGAGCACCGGTCAAACGGTGGAGATACGCTGCCATGGCAGCAATCATGAGCTGCACCAAACGACTTGCGTCAGAAGCGTGAATGCGTACTGATTGAGAAGAGAGGTAAGTTGTCTGTCGAAGACGGTGATGCAAAGCGGGGGCTTGCCGACCTGCCAGCGTCACCGGTTCTGGCCAATCAGCGCAATGCTTAAGCCAATAGGCCTGATCTTTAGTAAATTGCGCTGAGGCGCGGTAGCTGTCATCATTCTCCAACAACAGCGATAGCGGCCCAAATAAGCACTCTTTCGCTGTCACGCCCTTAACTAGTGCGCTATACACCTGCGCCATACGTTGCGCGATGAGGACGCCTCCCGCTCCATCCATCACAATATGGTGATAGCGTTGATACCAAAAAAATCGGTTAGGTGCGGTCTTGAACAGCGCATAGCCAAACAGCGGATTGCGCAGAAAATCGATTGGCTGCTCGTAGTCGGCTCTCATCCAAGCCTCGGCGGCAGCCTGAGGATTGACGTCCGCGCTAACATCGATCAAAGGTAGCGACCAATCTGATGAGCCGACAAATTGTCGCGGGCCATCGTTACTTTCAATGAATTGAAGACGCAAGCTTTCTGCTTCCGCGATCACCTGTCGCAAGGCAGCCTCAAACAAGGTCGAATCAACGGCACCCTGGATTTCCGTGAACTGGCAAATGTTGTAGGCAGGGCTGTCGGGGTTAATTTTCTGGGCGAGCCAAATCTCCCTTTGCGCAACAGATAAGGGATAAGTTACTGGATTGACGCAAACAGACATAAGATACCCATAGAAAAAGTTAAAACAGGTAAGCAAATATTAGTGCGCCAAGCAAAGAGGCAACACGAAAAAATAATATAAATTAAACAGTCACATGCCAATCAGTTTATTATTTAATGGGGAGTATGTTGGGGCTCTTTTTTCCAGAATTGGATCGCTCAAATGCTGTGAAGTTTAGCATTGTTTTGATGTCAGACTTGTTATTTTCCGCTTTATACAAAGGAATATTTAGCTTAAGCGTCATCGGCATTTAATAATGTACCAGGCACCTCGGTGCCGCCTCATTTACTTGCGGGCCGGCCTCCTACTCGAAGCATAGAAAGAGTGTTATACCGAAGTTGTCGATTGAAGGGGCCGTCTGCTTCTTGGTGGTTCATCTCGTAAAAAACGTGAGCCATGGATTAACGCGAACATGGCATTAATGTGAAAAATTATATGATGTCGTCATTAAGCATCTACTATCGAAAAACGCTTAGCGGCCGAAATTACTAATAAATGAAAGGAGAGTAAGATGATCACTCAAACCCGTCACTTCGATACCTTGGCAGAAGCTTTCGAGCACACCATCACTGATTTACTTTTTCGCAAACATGTCGAAAGGCATATCCTTTTCGATATCTTTGGACCATTAGATTTTGGCTGTGGCAGCGGTCTTTATACGCGCCTATTACGGAGGGTGTCAGTAATTTTGTGTGATTTGCGGCTACCATCGCAAATATGCGCTGCAGCGCTTAAACGAGCCGAAAAAACAAGCTACCAGAAAAAAGCCAGGCAAGCCATCGCGCTACGATTGCGCCGAGGTGAGGGTGCCGTTACGCGCCATTTGGCTTGCTACCGATCAAATGGCCTCCAAACGCCTAAAAGTTGCCATACCGCTCTGGCTACCGCACTATGAGGCTATGCGTATGCGTGGTGAGATGGCTACCGAGTTTTATCGAGGCCGATACGGCGGCACATTGCGGCACAAGCTTAGCAGGGGATTTTGTCTGGAGCCTAACCATGACTGACCTTTACTCCGTGTGGACCGAATGTCGTGCTACCTGGGGCAAAGGCGCTAAGGGTGCCATGAAACAAATTCAAGCTGTGCAGAAAGCGTTACCCTTTGTGGTGCAAGGGTTTGATTGTGATAATGGCTCCGAATTCTTAAATTGGCATCTACTACGCTATTTCCAGAACCATCCACAGCCAATTCAATTTACCCGTTCTCGCCCTTATCACTCAAATGATAATGCGCATGTTGAGCAAAAAAATTGGTCTTGTGTCCGTCAGCTTTTGGGCTATGAGCGCTTTGCCAATCCCGAGCTCGTTACCATGATGAATGACCTGTATACCAATGAATTCAGCTTGCTCAATAATTTCTTTTGCCCAACCATGAAGCTCTTTGAGAAAAAGCGAGTCGGTGCAAAAATTATCAAAAAACATGCCAAACCAGAAACCCCTGTTCAACGTTTATTGGCAAATCCAGCCGTCAACTCTCAACAAAAAACAGCTCTGAAAAACATCTACAATAATCTTAACCCTTTCGTTTTGCGCTCTATTATTCAGAAAAAACTTAACGCTATTTTTAAACTTGTTCGGTAACCTATGTTATGAGGCAACGTTAGTCCCCTTCGGTAACCTTTTTTAATGAGGCAACGCGCTGCCTCTTCCAAAGAAGGATTGCTCCAAAAGGAGCTTCGCAAAAGCAGCCTACACGGCCTTATCTGACGCGGACAATAAAATATCCCTCATGCGCATATCTCTGTTTACATCCACCCCCATCCTGCTCGTAATACAAAATTATAGAGTGCAGAATAGGAATTAACGCAGATCGCGTCTTGTTATTGATAAAGATTCACGCACTTTTTGCGCAAACTGGTAACATCGCGGCGATTTGAACGCTTTTTGGAGTCATCCTCATGCAAGACCGTACCACGCTTACTCAATTTTTAATTGAACAACAACGCCAACACAATAGTCTCCCCGCTGATTTACGGCTCTTAATCGAGGTCGTTGCACGAGCGTGCAAGATGATCGGCCATTATGTCGGGAAAGGTGCGTTAGGCAGTGTACTAGGCAGCGCCGGCAGCGAGAATGTGCAGGGCGAAGTGCAAAAAAAGCTCGATGTGATTTCAAATGATATTCTGCTCGAAGCCAATAAATGGGGGGGCAGTCTCGCCGCCATGGCATCCGAGGAGCTTGAGCATATTCACCTGATTCCGCACCATTACCCTAAAGGTGAATACTTGCTGTTGTTTGATCCACTTGATGGCTCATCGAACATCGATGTCAATGTGTCAATTGGCACAATTTTCTCGGTCTTGCGTTGCACAGATAAAACCCAGCCGCCTACCGAGCAATCATTCTTACAAGCAGGTACGCAGCAAGTTGCTGCGGGTTACGTTGTGTATGGCCCGCAAACTGTGTTTGTGCTCACCACAGGTCACGGCGTACACTGCTTTACGCTTGATCGCGAACTGGGTTCATGGGTCCTTACGCAAAGCAATATGCGTATTCCGCAAACAACTCATGAATACGCCATCAATGCCTCAAATGCACGGCATTGGTATCCGCCGGTACAGCGCTATGTCAATGAGCTACTGATGGGCAAAACCGGGGTGCGCGAGCAAGACTTTAATATGCGCTGGGTCGCTTCGATGGTGGCTGATGTGCACCGTATTTTGAATCGCGGCGGTATTTTTATGTATCCGGCCGACCAGCGCGATCCTGCCAAACCTGGCAGGCTGCGCCTGATGTATGAAGCTAACCCGATCGCTTTTATCGTGGAACAGGCACAAGGCGCTGCAACCAATGGTCAGCAGCGCATTCTTGAGATCACCCCAACCCAACTACACGAACGGGTAGCCGTTTTCCTTGGATCAAAAAATGAAGTTGACCGTGTGACGCGTTATCACCACGAAATGCTTTGATTCAAGAGCCTCCTGGTCTATAGGGACCCGCGTGACGCTTTGTCTGCTGCGGGTCCCTGCTCTCCCTTCCGGCAGCCATGCTAGCGGCAAGTCCTTTCGGGCCCTTGCCTAATTGCTTACCCGTACCCGTTGCATCGACCACATACATAGGAATCGATAGCGATTCAGCACATGCTGCAGATGTATTAAAACAGCCTCTACAGAAATTATAACGTTCAACTAAGTTGCCGCTGCATTTTACTAGTAAAATTTGCATTTTGGCGAGCTCAGTACATTTGCTGTTGTAGCCTGAGTAAAAACTATATAAGGGCTTAAATTAAGTTGCTCGAAAGATTAGCCAAACTGTGTTATTTACCGAACCTACGCGCTTAACCGTAGCTACCTCCATCTTAAAAGCTAATAGCCAAGGCCTTCAGCCATACCCTGACACCGTTTAGCTTGATAGCAAAATCATGATAGTCCGCATAGGTCTCTCATACGTTTCTCAGAATTGCTCATAACACGTCGATTTATACTAGTTAAACTGGTATAATTTTTTCTTTAGCATTTAAACTCAGCTCTCCGGGGACTTCTATGTCCATTATTTCCCACCCCCATGATAAATTTTTTAAGGGAAGCCTCAAAGAAAAACAAATTGCTCTCGATTTTCTAAAAGCCCATTTACCTGCTGATATCTATCAACAGCTTGACCTCAGCACTCTGCGAGCCATTGATAAAAGCTATGTTAGTGCTGAGCTACGCGAAGTGCATAGCGACATGGTCTATGCTTGCCAAATCAATGGCAAAGCAGGCTATATCCCCATCTTACTGCTGCTTGAGCATCAATCTACCGCCAGCAAACATATGGCTTTTAGACTGCTGCAGTACACTGTAAATTTGATGGGAGATCATTTAAAAGCTGGGCATAACTCGCTCCCATTAGTCTTGCCGATATGCCTTTATCATGGCACCGTATCTCCCTATCCGTATTCAACAGATATCTTTGAAGACTTTGATGATGTTGAGATGGCAAGAGCGCTAGTCTTCAAACAATTTCAGCTTATTGATTTGACGACGCTGCCTGTCGATACCTTGAAACAGCATGGGGTAGCAGCACTGATGGAATTGCTTTTTAAGCACTATCGGGAACGTGATTTTATCGAAAAAATTCGGCAGCTTGCAGACCAAGGCATCTTGAAGGTGGCAGTATCTCATACGACAGATTCATATTTTTTTGCTATGCTAGAGTATATTGGTTCAAATGAACAAGGGGAGCAACCGCAAAAAGCGGAAGATTTATTTAAGCTACTAAGCACAGTATTACCTGAGAAGCGGGAGAGTATCATGACTTTTAACGAACAATTGCGGCAAGAGGGTCGGCAGGAAGGTAGACAAGAAGGTCGGCAGGAAGGTAGACAAGAAGGTAGACAAGAAGGTCGGCAGGAGGGTAGACAAGAAGGTGAACACCAGAAAGCGCTCGCTATTGCTAAAAAAATGCTAGCCGAGGGATCAGAATTTGCTTTTGTTAAAAAAGTGACCGGCCTTTTTGACGAGGATATCAAAAAAATAGCGGCCCAATATTAAATACCCTCAGCACACTTTAACTAGGATTCATTGTCTATTTGCTCAGCGACTACACAGCATTACCTGAGAAGCGGGAGAGTATCATGACTTTTAACGAACAATTGCGGCAGGAAGGTCGACAAGAAGGTCGACAAGAAGGTAGGCAAGAAGGTGAGCACCAGAAAGCGCTCGCTATTGCTAAAAAAATGCTAGCCGAGGGATCAGAATTTGCTTTTGTTAAAAAAGTGACCGACCTTTTTGACGAGGATATCCAAAAAATAGCACCCCAGCATTAAATACTCTTAGCACGCTTTAACCGGGCTTCATTGTCTATTTGCTCGGCGACTATTCAGATAAGCTTTTTTGCCTGTTATTTGCCTAAACCACGCGCTCAATCCTGGCGCAGATCATTGCTACTCTCAAGGCCAACCGCAAGCCTGATCAAACCTCCAGTAATCCCTGGCCGCCGCGCGCGCTTGCGGCGAAATACGGCTATGCATGAGCCAAAAATACTGCGCGAACTCACCAGGTGATCGCCTACCTGCAACACGCTCATAACCACCGACATAATGGCGCTCATGCCAGATGCAGTCGCCACACAAATTTCTCCGCCTTCAAGCGCTGCCAGCCAATTCTGAAACATATCGACACTCGGGTTTGAAAAACGCGAGTAGGTGTATTGCCCCTCAGTCGAGTTAGCAAAGCTTTCAACTGCTTCGGCAGCGCTAGCAAAACAGAAGCTTGAGGTCAAAAAAAAGCGCCTCTTATTCCACTGACAATTGCAAATGTAATTGCGAAAACGCTTTTTCACCATCGGAACCGGCATCGCGCTCACTCAGTGCCGCGGGGGCAAGTCGCGCCAATTCGAGGCTGTTCAAGTAATCCGGCGTAATATCATCGGTTAGATAATGACCATCAAAACAGGCTGCTTCAAAAGACGTGAGCGCCGGGTTCAAGTCGCGCACAGCTTGTTTCATCGCCGTCACGTCCTGATAAATGAGTTGGTCTGCGCCAATGATGCGCGCCACTTCTTCATCGCTACGGCCATGGGCAACAAGCTCACCTCGGGTTGGCATATCAATGCCATAGACATTTGGAAATTTAACCGGGGGCGCCGCAGAGGCAAAGATAACCTTGTTGGCGCCCGCATCGCGCGCCATTTGTACGATTTCATGACTGGTCGTGCCGCGTACAATTGAGTCATCGACAATCAGCACGTTACGTCCTTTAAACTCAACCGGCATTGCATTTAGCTTTTGGCGCACCGACTTTTTGCGCACTGCCTGGCCTGGCATGATAAAAGTGCGGCCTACGTAACGGTTTTTAAAAAACCCTTCACGGTATTCAATGCCAAGCCGATTTGCCACTTGCATCGCCGCCGGCCGGCTTGAATCAGGAATCGGCATCACCACATCAATATCCCCTGCCGATATCACCCGCGCAATTTTTTTCGCTAGATAATCGCCCATGCGCAACCGAGCATTATAGACAGGCACTCCATCCAGACAAGAATCCGGCCGCGCCAAATACACATACTCGAAAATACAAGGATTAAGGCTGGCCTCAAGCGCGCACTGATGATTATAAAAATCGCCGTCAAGGCCAATAAAAATCGCTTCGCCCGGCGCCACATCGCGCACCAACTCAAAGCCAATACCTTCAAGCGCAACCGATTCAGATGCGCTCATCCATTCGGTGCCCTGCTCAGTTTCACGCTTACCGATACAGAGCGGACGAATGCCGTAAGGATCACGAAATACCAACAAGCCATAACCCGCGATAAGTGCAACAATCGCATATGAGCCACGTACGCGCCGGTGTACCCCGCTGACTGCTTTAAACAGCATAGCAGGATCCAACGAGTAGCCCGCGCTCGCCATTTGCAATTCATGCGCGAGCACATTGAGCAAAACTTCTGTATCAGAATGGGTATTAATATGACGCCGGTCAACCCGAAACAGTTCGTCTTTTAATTGCCGGGAATTCGTCAAATTGCCGTTATGGGCCAAAATAATACCGTATGGCGCATTGACATAAAAAGGCTGCGCCTCTTCTTGGCTGCTAGCCGAACCTGCCGTTGGATAGCGCACCTGACCAATGCCGCAGGTGCCAGGCAAGGCACGCATATTGCGCGTGCGAAAAGCGTCGCGCACCATCCCATTGGCTTTATGCATATAGAAAGTATTGCCATTTGCCGTGGCAATCCCAGCCGCATCCTGACCACGATGCTGCAACAAGAGCAAACTGTCATACAGCAACTGGTTAACAGGAGATTTTGAAACTACACCTACAATGCCACACATGGCGGGTCCTTCAAATGACACAAATTATTACTGCGTTCTTGCTTTAGAACACCTACCCTGGCTTGCTAAAAGTTGCTTTCTTAGCAACTTTTAGCAACCATATAGTCATTTTACTTCATTCGGGGTAGGCGCGCACATAACGTGCTAGCGAATCAGGCAGCAGGTGCTTCATGAGGGACACGCCTGATTGCACATAAGGCCGTAGCAACGCCTCGCGCCAAAACCGTTGCTGTGGTAAATCGGTCATGCTGGCTATCGCCGCCAACACCACCACCAGTACAAAGCCGCGCAATAAACCAAATAGTACGCCCAATGATGCATTGAGCGAGCCTAGTCCAATCGCGCCGACTAACCGGTTTGATAAGGCATTGAGCACATTGGCGGCGAGCAGTACAGCCATCACCAGCAGAACAAATGCCAACAAATACTGGGTTGTCTCACCACCCGGCAAATGCGCCGGCAGATAAGGCGCAATCCCGTTTACACACTTAGCAGCAATGATAAAAGCAGCAATCCAGCCAATTAAACCAAAGATTTCAGCAACTAAACCCCGCCATAGACCACGCAAGGCCGAAAGGCCAAGCACGAGCAACACGGTAAAGTCGAATATGGTTAGCATGAGCACCTCTATTTAAGTGTTGGTTTACCAGTTTTGACCTTCATCTGCGCCAGACCTAGCTCACGGATGCGCTTGCTAGCTGCCTCAGCACTCACGCGATCATTAAATGGCCCAGCTCGCACGAGCAGTTGTTGGCTGCCGTTAGCCAGCTTTTTACGCTCCAGATAAGCGGGTATGTTAGCTGCTTTTAAGCGCGCAATCCATGCGCGGGCGCGCGGCTCATCATATAAAGTGCCTAACTGAACCGCGAAGCGATTGCTAGGCGCACTGCCGGCAACTCCATTTGTGGTCTGAGGGCTGGCTTTTATACGCGGGTTAACAGGTGCAGAAGGCGCCGTGGCGGCACGCCTTGCGTCCGTCGCATTGACAGCCTTTGAAGAATGAGTCGCCGTAACCAGCGGCATATTCGTTACCGTAGGGGGCGAAGCTGGCTTACGAGTTGGCTGAGCGGGCTGGCTAGACGCAACGGACGGCATATTCGGTGCAGCCTTGGCCGCTAGACTCGTTGTATTAGGAATAGATTTTTGGGCAGTGGGAAGCGACTCAGGCAAGCGCGAACGAACACCAGATACAGCCGTATCTATGCCCAACGCTGTCGCCGGTGTTATTTTAGTCGGCGCAGCCACGTGAATTGCGATGTCATCAACGTGTGGCCTAGGGCCCGGCTCGAGCACTTTAGACAAAACCACAATGGCGACAGCTACCAGGACTACCGCTCCCAGCAAACGACGACGCGCTCGCCGCTTTTCTAGCAGCAGCGGATCTAGTAGAGCCTCTTGCCCAGTGCGGCGAGCACTGCGTTCACGCTGCGCAGCTTTCTCGCGAGCCAATGCGGCCTTATCCGCGCGGCTCACCCGCCCGCTAGATGCGTCGCGCGTATCATATTCGTCGCCCGCACTGCGGCGGCTATTCTCTTTGTTACCGAACGAGAAAAGTCCCATAAATGGCTTAAACCGCCTTACTTGTATCGTAAAATTTTGGAAGGTCGACCGGTTTATAGCTGGCGTTGTCGATATGCAATGACATCAGCCACCGTGTAGAAAGATCCAAAAACGATAATTCTATCATTCTCCGCGGCATTCGCTAATGCCTTTGCGTAAGCTTGCGCCGGTGTAGCAAAACATTCGATGCGGCGAGGCACATTGGTGGCCGCGGTACGATTCTGATCAACCGCCTGTATTTCATGCAATAGCGCCTCGATCATGGCTGCTGGCGCTGCGCGTGGCGTGGGCAGATCAGTGATATACCAGTAATCAATTTCGCCCTTAATCCGCTGAAGGACGGCAGCAATATCTTTATCCTCCATGGCGCCAAATACTGCATAGGTATACGGAAAAAATCCCATATTACTTATATTTTCTGCGAGTGCCGCCACGGCATGCGGATTATGTGCAACATCCAACACCACTGCCGGCTTGCCAGGCAGTACCTGGAAGCGGCCGGCTAATTCAACCCTGGCTAGGCCAAGCCGAATCTCTTGCGCGGCGACCGGCAGTCTGTCGCGCAGTGCTTCAAGCGCCGCCAACGCCGCTGAGCTATTGAGCAATTGATTCGCGCCTCGCAATGCCGGATAAGCAAGCGCCGCCCGCGATAAGGTACGGCCGGTATAACACCACTGCTGGCGCTCATTACCCGCTTGCGCCTGATAACCAAAATCACGGCCAACCAGCCATAAATCTGCGCCGATGCGCTGAGCGTGGTCAATTAAACTGCGCGGCGGTAATGGATCGCCGCAAATTGCCGGTTTGCCAGGGCGGAAGATACCCGCCTTTTCAAAGCCAATTTTCTCGCGCGTGTCACCAAGGTAATGAGTATGATCGAGATCAATGCTCGTAATCACCGCGCAATCTGGATCGATACTATTGACTGCATCTAGCCGCCCGCCTAAGCCTACTTCAAGAATCACGACATCAAGTTTACTGGCGGCAAACCAATGCGCAATCGCCAGCAGCGTAAATTCAAAGTAAGTCAGCGAGATCGGCTCGGCAAAACTATGGCGTGCATGTTCGACCGCTTTAAAGTGAGGCAATAAAGCGGCATCAGAGGCCATCTCACCATTGATACGCGCACGCTCGTTAAATGACAGTAAATGCGGTGAAGTATGACAACCAACACGATAACTGGCATGTAACAAAATAGATTCGAGTAGCGCACAGGTCGAGCCCTTACCGTTTGTCCCTCCGACAGTAATCACTGGACACTTGAAATCCAGCGCGAGCGCATCTTTCACTTTGCTCACCCGCTCAAGGCCAAAATCAATACCAATCGGATGGGCTGTTTCGAGATGAGCAAGCCAAGCGGTTAGGGTTGGAAAAGTGATCATTTAGCTGATATGTACTGCTGAATAGGTACTGAGATTAAAGGGTTCGTGATGAAAAAACACCGTCATAAAAACGCTCATATCAGTGCACCATAGCGGCCTATGCTCTCTAAGAAACAACGGCATCATGCGGTTGTAGCGTAAGTATGGCCAGCAAATGCGCAATTTTTGCGCGCAGTTGACGACGGTCAACGATCATATCAATCGCGCCTTTTTGCAGCAAAAACTCAGAGCGTTGAAAACCTTCCGGTAGTTTCTCACGTACTGTCTGCTCAATCACGCGTGGCCCGGCAAAACCGATTAATGCTTTAGGCTCAGCAATCACAACATCGCCTAGAAATGCGAAACTCGCTGAAACCCCCCCCATGGTTGGATCAGTTAAGACGGAAATAAACGGTAGTTTAGCTTCGGAAAGTTTGGTCAACATCGCCGTCGTTTTGGCCATTTGCATCAGCGACAACAAACTTTCTTGCATGCGCGCGCCACCCGAAGCTGTCACGCAAATAAATGGCGTACGTTGCTCAAGCGCAACTTTCACGCCGCGCGCAAAACGCTCGCCAACGACCGAGCCCATTGACCCGCCCATAAAAGAAAATTCAAAACAAGCCGCGACCACTGGCAAGGTATGGATGGCGCCGCCCTGTACGACCATCGCATCGGTTTCCCCGGTATCTTCCATCGCTTCTTTAATGCGTTCGGTATATTTGCGACTGTCTTTAAATTTAAGCGAATCGACCGGCACAATTTCCTGGCCAATTTCATAACGGCCCTCTGCATCAAGCAAGCTATCTAGCCGCGCGCGCGCGCCAATCCGCATATGGTAATCACACTTAGGGCAAACGTGCAGATTACTCTCTAGATCATTGCGATAGAGTACGGCCTCACATGATGGACATTTAATCCATAGCCCTTCAGGCATGCTTTTGCGGCTTGCCGGATCAGTCGGTTTAATTTTAGGTGGCAGTAGTTTATCAAGCCAGCTCATCATCTATCCTTAGTTTCTTGGTTACGCTCTAACTTTACGGCTGTATCGAGCGCCTGTCGCATTTGCGTAATAAAATTAATCAGCAATTGTACCGCGTCTGTGGGCGGCGCCTCGGCCAGAAGCTGCACAATACGTCTACCGATTACCACCGCAGCTAGCTGTGGCTTGCCCATAGCTCTCCCCAAGGCTGACTAGTCAAGTCCGGCAGTGGCACCTTGAAAGTGGGCAGATAGCCAATCTGAGCAAGATATAGGCCATCCGCCATAAAAGTTGGCGCTGCCTGACGTCGCTCACGCGCCTCAAGCACCGTTTGCAACCAGCTCACCGACTGCCGGTGACGGCCAATTTCAATCAGACAGCCCATGATATTTCGCACCATATGGTGCAAAAAAGCATTAGCACGAAAACGAAAATAAATAAAATGGCCACGCGCTTCGATATCCAGCGCATAGAGGTGCTTACAAGGCGATTTGGCCTGACATTCAGAGGAACGAAAGGCGGAGAAATCATGCTCGCCAAGCAGCACGCATGCAGCGGCGCGCATGGCTGTCAGGTCAAGTTCTGCCTGATACACCCAACCGGCACGGCCAGCCAATAGAGGTGAGCGAATAGGATGCGAGTACAGCATATAGTAATAAGTACGCTCATATGCGCTAAAACGCGCATGAAACTCTGCAGGTACATGCTGCGCCCACTGCACGGCAATGCTAGCCGGCAAAAAAGCATTGACCCCGCGCACCCATGCAAATATCGGGCGCTGCGCTTCGGTGTCAAAATGCACCACTTGGCCCAACGCGTGCACGCCTGCATCTGTACGACCCGCCGCCACGGTCTTCAGCGGACGGGTAGCAAATAACGCCAATGCGCGTTCAAGCGCATCTTGCACCGTGTTGCGGTGCTGCTGCGACTGCCAGCCGGAGAACGTCGCACCATCGTACTGCAAGCCTAAAGCAATGCGCATCGCAGTTTACGGTCTAAAGCCGCAGTGCAGGTTAAACTTCATGCTGCGGCCAACAAAATTCGCAGCATCCGCCGCAAAGGTTCAGCCGCGCCCCAAAGTAACTGGTCGCCTACTGTAAAGGCGCAGAGATATTGAGCGCCCATCGCGGGCTTACGCAACCGGCCAACCGGTACGGATAACTTACCCGTTACAGCAGCCGGCGTAAGCTGGCTAAGCGATGCAACGCGTTCATTCGGCACCACCTTCACCCAGTCATTTGCCGCGGCCAATATATTTTCGATCTCGGCCAGCGGCACATCTTGCGTGAGCTTAATCGTCATTGCCTGTGCATGACAACGCATCGCACCAATGCGCACGCAAATACCATCAACGGGTATTGAACCGACCATGCCCAGTGAGGGCTTGCCAAGAATCTTATTGGTTTCAGCCGCCCCTTTCCATTCTTCGCGCGACACACCCTGTCCTAGATCCTGGTCAATCCATGGCAGCAGTGAACCCGCCAGCGGCGCGCCAAACTGAGCCACCGGCATCTGCTCACTGTTCATTGCAGCCAGCACACAGCGATCAATGTCCAAGATTGCGGCGGCCGGATCAGCCAGGCTTTGATTGGCTGCGCCATATAGCACGCCCATTTGTTGCAGCAATTCGCGCATATTCTGCGCGCCGGCGCCAGAAGCGGCCTGATAGGTCATCGCACTGACCCATTCGATTAAGCCCGCATGAAAAAGACCACCGAGCGCCATCAGCATGAGACTGACCGTACAATTGCCGCCGATGTAATTTTTAATGCCACGGCCTAGTGCATCTTGAATAACGTCCGCATTCACCGGGTCTAGGATAATCACCGCATCCTCTTTCATGCGCAGCGAAGAAGCAGCGTCAATCCAATAGCCATCCCAGCCAGCCGCACGCAGCTTAGGGAATATCTCAGCTGTGTAGTCGCCACCTTGGCAAGTTATGATAATGTCGCACTGCTTGAGCGCCTGCAACTCATACGCATCTTTCAGCTTGATTTCATTTTTAGCGAAAGGTGGCGCCGCTGCGCCAACATTACTCGTACTAAAAAATAACGGCTCGATCAAGGCAAAATCGTTTTCTTCGCACATGCGCTGCAATAAAACTGAACCCACCATGCCGCGCCAGCCGACAAAGCCAACTGTTTTCATCTTTTTACTCATTTAAAAATCCGCTCCCGTCACTGCGAGAGCATCCTATATGGCTATCGTTGCTCGATCGGTTTTGCTTCGCGCGGTGTCTGCCCAACGAAAAGCTGGCGTGGCCGGCCAATTTTTTGATCCGGCTCGGAAATCATTTCATTCCATTGCGCAATCCAGCCAACCGTGCGCGCCATCGCAAAAATACAGGTAAACATCGAAGTCGGAATACCCAACGCGCGCTGCACAATGCCTGAATAAAAATCAACATTAGGATAGAGTTTGCGCGAGACGAAATATTCATCTTCCAGCGCAATTTTTTCTAGCTCCATCGCCAATTTGAAGAGTGGTTCGTTCTGCAAGCCCAACTCTTCAAGCACATCATGGCACGTCTCGCGCATGAGTTTAGCGCGTGGGTCATAATTCTTATAGACGCGATGGCCAAAGCCCATTAACTTTACACTTGAGTGCTTATCCTTGACCTGCTTGATAAATTCTGGAATCCGCTCTGGCGAGCCAATTTCTTCTAGCATATTGAGTGCAGCTTCATTCGCTCCGCCATGCGCCGGTCCCCATAGACAGGCAATGCCTGCCGCCACGCAAGCAAATGGGTTAGCGCCCGATGACCCGGCAAGCCGTACCGTTGACGTTGAAGCGTTCTGCTCATGGTCAGCATGTAAGATCAAAATGCGGTCAAGAGCACGCACCAATACCTCGTTAACCTTATACTCTTCGCATGGATTGGCAAACATCATGCGCATAAAGTTAGCGCTATATGACAATTCGTTGAGTGGGTACACAAACGGCATGCCAATATTATATTTATACGCCATTGCAACCAACGTCGGCAGCTTAGCAATTAACCGGATGGCCGATACTTCGCGATGACGGGCATCGTTAATATTCAATGAGTCGTGATAAAACGCGGAGAGAGCGCCGACACACCCCGTTAATACTGCCATTGGATGCGAGTCCCGCCGAAAACCCCGGAAAAAAAACTGCATCTGCTCGTGCACCATCGTATGCTTAGTGACCAGCTCGTTAAATTCCCGTTTCTGTTCGATCTTGGGTAAATCGCCTTTTAAGAGTAAATAGCAAACGTCCAAAAAATCGCCATGCACTGCAAGTTGCTCAATCGGATAGCCGCGATGCAAGAGTTCGCCGTTGTCACCGTCAATATAGGTAATGGCCGAATTGCACGCTGCCGTGGACATAAAACCTGGGTCATAGGTAAATTTACCGGTTTGTCCATATAGCTTGCGAATATCAATCGCATCGGGGCCCTGGGTGCCCTGGTAGATTGGCAGTTCAACGCTGGGCGAGCCATCACTAAAAGAAAGCGTCGCTTTTACATCGGATGGAGTCATAAGCGTCCTCAAGTTAAAAAATGGCATAGCGGGTGTTGCCAAAAAAAGCAGGCCGTGAACCTGTTTAGATTCTGCGGTAAAATTAAAATGGATTGTTCATTTAACTGGCGCGTAACAGCGCCAATACACGTAATCCATCCGCGCTGGCGAGTTCGCCTTGCGGCTGCGATCGAGCAAGAAGTAAGTCTAACAAATCGTTATCGCTAAGCTCCAACAGCTGAGTCAGCGCCCCTACGTCAGCATCGCTCAGCGTATGCTCATAACGACTAAAAAAACGTTCAATGATGAGATCGTTTTCCAGCAGCCCGCGCCGCGCGCGCCAACGCAATCGGGCCCGTTGCACGGGGTCTGCTTGATGAGAAACAGTTTCCATTTTAAATGCCCGCTTCAACGTCTATGCTTAAATTGCACGGCGCACCATGAGTTCTTTGATTTTACCAATTGCCTTAGTTGGATTCAGCCCCTTCGGGCAGACATCAACGCAATTCATAATCGTGTGGCAACGGAACAAGCGATAAGGGTCTTCCAGGTTATCTAGGCGCTCGCCGGTCGCACGATCCCGACTGTCAGCAATAAAACGATACGCTTGCAATAAACCAGCGGGGCCAACAAATTTGTCTGGGTTCCACCAAAAACTCGGGCAAGAAGTCGAGCAGCTAGCGCATAAAATACATTCATACAATCCATCCAGCTCATTACGTTCTTGTGGAGATTGTAAACGCTCTTTTTCTGGTAGTGGCTCATCATTAATCAAATAGGGCTTGATTGAATAATATTGATCAAAAAAATGCGTAAAATCGCAAATCAAATCACGTACTACGGGCAACCCTGGCAGCGGCCTTAGCGTAATTCGCTGCGGCAGCTCATTCATATTGGTTAGGCAGGCAAGCCCATTTTTACCATTAATATTCATCGCATCCGAGCCGCATACGCCTTCGCGACATGAGCGGCGAAAGGCGATCGATTCATCCATCGATTTCAGCTTGATCAATACATCGAGCAGCATTTTGTCATGCGCGTCGAGCTCAAGCTCGTAAGTTTGCATGCGTGGTGCTGCGTCCTGGTCTGGATCATAGCGATAAATCTCAAAAATACGTTTTGTCATCTCGAACTTCCGTTGGCCTAACCTAGCATGCAGGCACACTGTATCAACTGATTGCGCTTGATGCTTTTGTCAGACATATCTAGCAAAAATAGGCAGCGCTTAAAAGGTGCGAGCCTTTGGCGGTATCGTTTCAACTGTCAGCGGCTTCATTTGCACTGGCTTATATTCCAAACGATTATCCGCGCTATACCAAAGAGTATGGTGCAGCCAATCTCCGTCGTCGCGCTCTGGATAATCGCGGTGCGCATGTGCGCCACGGCTTTCTTTACGCGCTTCGGCTGAAGTCATCGTGGCACGTGCAACTTCAATCAAATTAGCCAATTCCAGTGCTTCGACCCGCGCCGTATTAAATACTTTTGATTTATCTCGCAAGTGCACATGTTTAACGCGCTCAGTCAACTCGCTCATTTTTGCAACGCCTGCTGCGAGTAATTCACTGGTCCGAAAAACGCCTGCATGAGCTTGCATGGCCTGACGAATATCGCCCGCAATATGCTGTGTATACTCACCAGTCGTGCTTACCTCAAGCTCAGCTAACCGCGCCAACGTACGTTCGGCAGCATCGGCTGGCAACGGTTTATGCTCCGCTTGAGCCTTCACTTGCTGAATAATATGGTTACCTGCAGCCCGGCCAAATACAACCAAATCCAGCAATGAATTAGTGCCGAGACGATTAGCGCCATGCACCGATACGCACGAACATTCGCCAACAGCGTAAAAACCACTGACTGGGGTTTGACTATTACCCTCTTTGCCAACCACCTGACCATTAATGTTGGTCGGGATGCCGCCCATTTGATAATGAATTGTAGGCACCACTGGAATCGCCTCTAAAATACAATCCACATTGGCAAATTTAAGTGCGATTTCACGGATTGACGGCAGTCGTTTAACAATGGTTTCAGCCCCAATATGCGATAAATCCAATAGCACATGGTCTCGCTGTGGCCCACAGCCGCGGCCTTCCTTGATTTCTTGGTCCATCGCGCGGGAAACAAAATCGCGCGGGGCAAGATCTTTCAGAGTTGGCGCATAACGCTCCATAAAACGTTCGCCATGGGCATTGCGTAAAATTCCACCTTCGCCACGCACCCCTTCTGTAATCAAGACGCCAGCGCCTGCTACCCCAGTTGGATGAAACTGCCAAAACTCCATATCTTGGAGAGGAATACCGGCTCGTGCAGCCATGCCAAGACCATCGCCCGTATTGATAAATGCATTGGTTGAAGCCGCATAAATACGGCCAGCGCCACCCGTTGCAAAGAGTGTGCACTTGGCTTCCAAAATATAAACCTCACCCGTTTCCATTTCGAGCGCAGTCACGCCAAGCACGTTGCCCTCTTGATCGCGGATCAGATCAAGCGCCATCCACTCAACGAAGAAGTGAGTTTTTGCTTTAACATTTTGTTGATAAAGCGTATGCAGTAATGCATGACCGGTTCGATCCGCCGCGGCACAAGCGCGCTGTACGGGTTTCTCGCCATAATTTGCAGTATGCCCGCCAAACGGACGTTGATAAATCGTACCATCAGGGTTACGATCAAACGGCATGCCAAAATGCTCAAGCTCATAAACTGCACGTGGCGCCTCACGACACATGAATTCAATCGCGTCTTGGTCACCGAGCCAATCTGAGCCTTTAATCGTGTCATAAAAATGATAATGCCAATTATCTTCACTCATATTGCCCAGCGAGGCGCCAATACCGCCTTGAGCTGCAACGGTATGTGAGCGAGTTGGGAACACCTTAGATAATACGGCGACCGACAAACCCGCTTGCGCCAATTGCAAAGAGGCACGCATGCCCGAGCCTCCCGCACCGACAATCACTACATCAAAACGCCGGCGGGGTAGCGTACTCTTAATTGCGGCCATTCTTATACTCTCCACAGAATCTGCACGGCATAACCTGCACATACAAGCAGCCATACGATCGTCAACACTTGCAACGTAAGCCGCACACTAAGCGGCTTCACGTAATCCATCCAAATATCACGCAGGCCAACCCAAGCATGATAAAAAAGCGCCAGCAATGCAACAAAAGTAGCTGCCTTCATCCATTGCGCAGCAAAAATCGATGCCCAACCGTCATATGAAAAAGCTTGCGCAGCAAAAAACCAGACGAGCAAAATAAGGGTATAAATCGCCATCACCACGGCGCTCACCCGTTGCGCCAGCCAGTCGCGCAAACCGTAATGTGCGCCCACCACAAGGCGCTTTGGGCCAAGATTATTTTGGCTTGCCATTTAAAAAACCCCGAATAGTTTGAGCGCAATAGCAAACGTGACTATTGACGAAAGGACGAATACAACAGCAGCTGTCTTCTTACTGGCGGCTTTAGCCACCCCATAATGCATATCCATCAGCAAGTGACGAAGACCTGCAAAAAAATGAAATGCAAATGCCCAAATAACCAACAAAAGGCTTAACTTGACCAGCACACCGCTCGCGAACCCCTTTAGCACCTCGAAGCTCGTTGCCGAAGCCAGGCTTTGCTCGAACAAATACAAAGCAAACGGTAAGGAAAGAAAAAGCAGCGCCCCGCTAATACGATGCAAAATTGACACCATCCCTGCTAACGGAAGCCGGTAACTGAGTATCTGCCTAATTCCAATATTACGAAATTCCGGCCTTGGTTTTTTGCTAGCTTCAGCCATACGGTTAAACCTCATTGAATCACACAGCCCGAGATTTTAACGCTTTTTCTGCTTGTCTGACACTATAGAGACTTCGCATAACTCAAACCTGCGCGCGCAGACCCCTTGCAAATAGATGAGTTAAGCAAGTTATAAGGCTGGTTAAAAAAAATTTAAATTTACGTTTTCCATCAAGAACTGCAAAAACCACTTATCATCATCTCGACTTTCTTCAACCAAATAGCAGATTAAATGCCGGAATTTTTTTAACGGGTAATAAGTGGCATTACATCAGCTCCGCCAACGTCGGCGCAAACTGCATTAAATTAACTTAAATCATTCTGATAATAAAACGCGTCAGTTACATACCAACCGCGCCGAACTTCAACCGGCCGGTCGCCATAGGTATAAGACACTCGATCAACACTTAATAGCGGGTGACCTGGTTCAACACCAAGCATTGCTGCAACCTCATCAGCCGCGGCTAGCGCACGAATTTTTTCCGAAGCACGAATCATCCGCGTACCAAATTCTGTTTCAAATAGTACATAAAGCGGTCCATGATACGCAGCCAACCGCTCTAGTGTCAGGCCCCTAAATAAATTGCCTGGCAACCAAATTTCATCGAAGACGGCAACAACTCCACTAAACTGCAGAGTACGTTTGATGAGTACAACTGGCTCATTGGGTTGAAGCTCGAGCGGCCGAGCAATCTCAACCGGTGCACGTAGGCGCCGGCACTCAAGCAAATGACTTTCGTATACGTTCGGCACGCCCGCTTCCGGCAGTAAGCGCAAAAAACGAAATTGCGCACGCGCTTCACTATGCGTCGCAACAAAAGTGCCTTTGCCTTGTCGGCGGATAAGCAAATTTTCAGCAGCCAGCACACTGATTGCTTTGCGTACGGTTCCTTGACTGACTTTATAGCGCGTGGCAAGCTCAACTTCACTCGGAATCGGTTCACCTGGCTTCCACTCACCAACCTCTAAACTCTGTGTAATGAGAGCTTTTATTTGTTGATAGAGAGGGCTAAAGGTAGGAGAAAGCGGCAACTCTACCTGTGCGCTGCGCTCAATTTCAGTAGTCGCCTTCGACAAAGTGGCAGAACGAGTATTCATTGTAGTATTGGATCACAGCGCACTCATACCGTCTACCCGCTGCTTTAATTTATATGTCTTATATAAGATACATGATAATGTTGACTTTCAAGACAGTGGCTTTTAGACTTGGGATCGATTAGGCGCTGCGCCGCCTACACGCGGATTGTTCAATGACTCATTCAGGAAATAATTATGTCTAAACCTGCAAAGCGTATCGCCATCTCCGGTGCTGCCGGGCAAATTGCTTACTCGCTGCTCTTTCGTATTGCCAATGGCGATCTACTTGGTAAAGATCAGCCTATAATTTTGCAACTGCTGGATCTGCCGCAAGCTCAAGCAGCCGTGAAAGGGGTGGTGATGGAACTTGAGGATTGCGCCTTTGGACTGCTGCAAGACATTATTATTACAGATGATCCTAAAATTGCTTTTAAGGACGCCGATTTTGTTTTGTTAGTTGGCGCACGACCGCGTTCAAAAGGGATGGAGCGCAAAGATCTACTCAGCGCCAATGCTGAAATCTTTACCGTGCAAGGCCGCGCTTTAAACGAAGTAGCCAGCCGCAATGTCAAAATACTAGTAGTCGGCAACCCCGCTAACACAAATGCCTACATCGCGATGAAATCTGCGCCCGATTTACCGCAGAAAAATTTCACGTCAATGATGCGCCTTGACCATAATCGCGCTTTGTCGCAACTCGCCGCTCAATCGGGTAAGTCAATCACAGACATTGAGAAGATCATTGTGTGGGGCAATCATTCGCCTACGATGTATCCCGATTTCCGTTTCGCCACGGTTAACGGCGCTAGCTTAAAGCAGATGATCAATGACGAGACCTGGAATCGCGAGGTTTTTATTCCAACTGTTGCTAAACGCGGAACCGCCGTGATCGAGGCGCGTGGCTTGTCGTCAGCAGCCTCCGCAGCCAATGCAGCGATTGATCATATGCGCGACTGGGTACTGGGCAGCAACGGGCGCTGGGTTACCATGGGCATTCCATCCAATGGAGCCTATGGCATTCCTAAAGACTTGCTCTATGGTTTTCCAGTGACAACAGCAAACGGAGAGTACACTTTGGTGTCAGATCTTGAGATCGATGCGTTTTCACGCGAGCGGATGGATCTGGCGCTGCAAGAATTGCTCGAAGAACAGAACGGTGTAAAGCATCTGCTTGGGTAGTCGCGATTGTTTTTGCTTGGAGTTACGATATATAAGGAGACTTGTATGAGAAACCTAGTTATCGCTGTCCTCACTTATCTATTAGTTATCGTACCGGGGGTGCTAGCGAGCAATGCTGTGGCGCACACAGCACAAACCGCCACCTCCTCAAAAGCATCTGCTAAGGCCGAGCGCTTGCGTATCAAGCATGCCGCACACAAAAAAACGGCTGCTAAGCCAGTGAAATGGTCGTGTAAAGGCAAAGAAACACTCTGGATCACCGGCGATATGCAGCGCGACCAAATCCTCACCATGCGTTGGGGCCGTAAAAACTACCAACTGCCGCGCGTCCGAACTACCACTGGTGCTGATCGTTTCTATGATCCGGCCAGCGGTATGAATTGGATTGTTATTCCGTCCAAAGCAATGCTATTCAATGATAAAGGCCAGCATAAAAGACGCCTTGCCGATGAATGTAAGTCACCCGCAATGATTGCTAAGGATACTCCCGCTCCAACCCAAGCAGAGGCAATCCGCAAAGCTCACTAACGAACGGTCGTTCGCAAATCATAGCGCAGACGCTTTCTCGTACTGACGCACATTGCTATAAACGCAATGCATAAGCATAAGTGGGAAAAAGCGGCGCATAGGATTTGCGATTTCTGCCCATAAGGACAAAATGGTTCACACTCTTTACAACACACTCAAAGAATTTGATAGCGGTACTGGCACCGGTGCATTTTACTCGCTGCCGCAGCTAGGTCAGGCGCTTAACCTTAAGCTTGAGCGCCTGCCCGTTTCAATCAGGCTCATACTTGAGTCGGTCTTGCGTAACTATGACGACCTCAAAATCACTCGTACGCATATCGAGCAACTCGCAAACTGGAAGCCCAATGCAATTCGCACTGAAGAAATTCCGTTTGTTGTCGCGCGCGTCGTTTTACAAGATTTCACAGGTGTGCCGCTACTGGCCGATATTGCAGCCATGCGCGATGTGGCTAAACAAATGGGTCAGGATCCAAAATCGATTGAGCCACTGGTGCCGGTTGATTTAGTGGTGGATCACTCAGTTCAGGTCGATTATTTTCGCCGCGAAGATGCGCTCGATTTAAATATGAAGCTGGAGTTTCAGCGCAACCAAGAGCGCTACCAGTTCATGAAATGGGGCATGCAAGCGTTTGATACATTCCGCGTGGTGCCGCCTGGCATTGGCATTGTCCACCAAGTCAATCTTGAATATTTTGCACGGGGGGTGCACCAGAAGAAGGATCTAACGGATCCTCGCCACAACGCCATTTACTACCCCGATACGCTAGTTGGTACGGATAGCCATACAACCATGATTAACGGTATTGGCGTGATTGGCTGGGGAGTCGGTGGTATTGAAGCGGAAGCAGCCATGCTCGGCCAGCCGGTATATTTGCTGACCCCTGATGTGATTGGCTTTGAGTTAAAAGGCCAACTACGTGAAGGGCTCACTGCCACCGACCTGGTACTGACAGTGACTGAACTCTTGCGCAAAGAAAAAGTCGTCGGCACATTTGTTGAATTCTTCGGCGAGGGGGCCGCTTCAATCGCCGTACCGGACCGGGCAACCATCAGCAATATGGCGCCCGAATATGGGGCTACGATGGGTTTTTTCCCAGTAGATGATAAGACTATCGAATATTTTGAAAATACCGGCCGTACCCCACAAGAAATTGACGCGTTCCGTAATTACTTTAAAGCGCAGCACCTCTATGGCATGCCCGCGGCCGGTCAAATCGACTATACCCGGATCGTCACGCTGGATCTAGCTACCGTAACTCCCTCACTGGCTGGCCCTAAGCGGCCGCAAGACCGCATCGAGCTTGGTCAGATGAAGCAAACTTTCACTGAACTCTTCTCAAAGCCAGTCACTGAAAACGGTTTTTCTAAAGACAACAGCGCGCTCGATCAAGCCTATAAGACCCGTGATGGCCTGCCAATTAAAAATGGCGACATCTTGATTGCGGCGATTACGTCCTGTACCAACACATCCAATCCAAGCGTGCTGCTTGCTGCTGGCTTACTTGCCAAGAAAGCGGTTGAAATGGGCCTTAGTGTCGCCCCGCATATTAAGACTTCTCTTGCGCCTGGCTCACGCGTTGTTACCGAATATTTAAATGCAACCGGCCTCACGCCTTATCTTGAGAAGCTCGGTTTTACACTCGCCGCCTATGGCTGTACAACATGTATTGGCAATGCAGGCGACCTCACGCCAGCCCTTAACGAAGCAATCATCCAGCACGATCTCGTAGCCGCTGCCGTGTTATCGGGTAATCGCAACTTCGAGGCACGGATTCACCCGAATCTGCGGGCCAATTTTCTGGCCTCGCCGCCGCTGGTAGTAGCATATGCAATCGCCGGTACGGTCATGCGCGATTTAATGACTGAACCGCTTGGCCAGGGTAAAGGCAAGGATGGAAAAGTACGAGATATTTATCTCGGTGATATCTGGCCATCAAGCCATGAAATCCATCAATTGCTCAAGGTCGCGCTGAATGCAGAAGTATTCAAAAAAAACTACGCGCAGCTTACCCAAAAAGGCGATTTGTGGAGCAAGATTGAAGGCACTGAAGGCCAAACTTATAACTGGCCAAAATCGACTTACATCGCACAGCCACCCTTTTTTACTGATTTTAGGATGCAGCCTGCGGCTCATCAGACTAGCGTCAAAGGCGCGCGCGCACTCGGTATTTTTGGCGATTCAGTCACGACTGACCACATCAGTCCAGCCGGCGCGATCAAAGAAACCTCCCCTGCTGGCTTATGGCTGCAAAAAAATGGCGTGCTTAAAGCCGATTTCAACAGCTATGGTTCACGCCGCGGCAACCACGAAATTATGATGCGCGGAACCTTTGCCAATGTCCGCATCAAAAATTTGATGGTACCGCTGCAGGCAGACGGTATGCGCGTTGAGGGCGGAATTACCCTGCATCAACCCAGCGGAGAATTACTATCCATTTATGATGCGGCCATGCGCTACATTGATGAAGGCGTGCCAACCATTGTTTTTGGTGGTGAAGAATACGGCACAGGCTCCTCGCGCGACTGGGCGGCCAAAGGAACCCAATTGCTCGGCGTAAAAGCTGTGATTGCCTGCAGCTTTGAGCGAATTCATCGCTCGAATTTAGTCGGGATGGGGGTTTTGCCGCTGCAATTTATGAGTGGCGTAAGCGCGCAAACGTTAAATCTACAGGGCGATGAAAGCTTTGATCTTGAGGGCTTTGAGCACATCAAGCCACAGCAGCACGTTACGCTCACCATCCACCGCACCAATGGCATGCTGCAACGCGTGCCTTTATTGCTGCGCATCGATACGCCGATTGAAGTGGATTACTACCAGCATGGCGGTATTTTGCCGTTTGTGCTGCGTTCGCTGCTCACTCATTAAATCTGCTCTCAGCATTAAGTACCACGCCTGCCAGACAACTCACTGGCAGGCTGTCCTCTCACTTTTCTGGCTAAGCGCCGCATCCATTCTAATAAGGTTCAAGATTGAATCGACAAAACCAGCAAAGCCCGCAATCGTTGCCTTACATTCCCCCTGTGTTTCAATTTATAGTAGAAGCATACTTTTTTTTCGTGTATGCTTTTCAAAAAGCTGAATTCAATGCAATAGGCTCCCTCCCGTTGGGGGAAACTATACGTTGTTAAGCAATATAAAAATAATAGAAGTTTTTGATGTCCGTTATAAAAAACATGATGAAATGGATGGACCGGAATTAACAACCATGATTGGTTAAATTCTGGCTTGGAAGCTGGATGAATGATTAAATCCAGCACCGCATTAAAAAGCAAAAGGAGACTTTTAGAATGAGCAATCCGTTTGATGACCCCAATGGTGTTTTTTTGGTATTGGTTAATGCCGAAAACCAGCACTCGCTATGGCCTAACTTTGCTGAAGTACCCGCAGGCTGGCAAACCGTGCATGGACCCGATGCGCGCCAAGCATGTCTTGACTATATCGAAACGAACTGGGCCGATATGCGCCCCCAAAGTCTGATTGACGCCATAGGTAGCTAATAATTGGCACACTTCGCTCTAAGGTGAAGGTGTTTGTTTGGCACGCCTGGCTGGTTTGTGTGATGTGTAATCGTGCTGTTCTTGTTATGTCTTAACAAAGGAATAATAATATGCGCATTCTCGGTATTAACTCCGCCTATCATGAATCATCAGCATCAATTATTGTAGACGGTAAAATTGTAGCGGCTGTCGAAGAGGAAAGGTTCACACGAAGAAAACATGCGAAGGAAGCGAGTGTCGCTAATCCAAATGAGCTGCCTGAACACAGTATCCGTTTTTGCCTTTCTTATGCCGGCTTGACGGCCGCGGATCTAGACGGGGTTGCTTACTCGTTTGATCCATCTCTTAGGAAAAGCAAATTTAAGCTTGACTCTCTAAGCCAACCGGGTGATTGGGGAAGTGCCGAGGGCGAAAAAATATTTCTCTCCAAGCTCAGTCAGATCCCTGATGCAGTCGATAAATTTTTGGGCCGGAAATTCGGTGATAAATTTTCATTTATTCCACATCACATAGCCCATGCAGCCTCCACATTCTATCCCTCTGGCTTCGATGATGCTGCCATCCTCGTAGTGGACGGAATTGGCGAATCAGGGTGCACCTTACTTGCCTGCGGCAACGGACCCAATATAACCTCGCTGGACGAAATACATTACCCGCATTCAATTGGGTTTATCTGGGAAAAGCTCAGTAAGTATTTGGGGTTTTCAGAATATGACGCTTGCAAACTCATGGGCTTAGCAGCCTATGGCGATCCAGCTGTTTTTAGGAAGGATTTTCAAAGACTGTTGCAGCTTGGAGAAAGTCGATATGCGGTAGATCCGTCTGTTGCACGTTTCCGTCTGCCGAATTTCGATCAAATTGAAGCCTTATTTGGTCCAGTTCGAGCGGATAATGGTCCGATCTTAGAACATCACCACAATGTCGCTGCGGCCCTTCAAGAAGCCACCGATGAGGCTTTACTTGGCCTAGTTCGTGAACTCCGTACACTCACAAAATCAGATAATTTATGCTGCGCGGGTGGTGTAGCACTGAATTGTGTAAGCAACTCAGTGATTAAAGAGAGTCGCATATTCTCAAAAATATATATCCCTACGGCTCCGCATGATGCTGGAACAGCGGTTGGGGCGGCGCTTCACCTTTATTATTCCCGTTCTGGCCAGCGCTCATTGTTTGCGGATAATAATCCCTATCTCGGCCCGGAGTTTTCAGATGCCGATATTATGACTGCATTCCAGGAGGCCGGCCTGCAAGCGCAACGATCCACTGATCCTGCCTATGACGCAGCGACCATGATCGCTGATGGCAAGGTCGTTGCTTGGTTTCAAGGCCGGATGGAGTTTGGGCCGCGGGCGCTGGGTAATCGCTCTTTGCTGGCGGATCCACGCAATGCGTCAGCGCGCGAACTGCTCAATGTGAAGGTTAAACACCGCGAGGAGTTTCGTCCTTTCGCACCGAGCGTGCTGGCCGAGCAAGCATCTCACTGGTTCGATTTAGGGGAGGCCTCTTTGAGCCACCACTCTATGCTCTTTGCATGTCCGGCAAAGCAAGACCGCCTCACCTCAATCCCAGCGGTATTACATAAAGACCACTCTGCTCGAGTCCAAATGGTGAGCCGAGATAGCAACCCCGATTTCCATGCGCTGATCACACATTTCTCCGACATGACTGGCGTACCGTTGGTGCTCAATACATCGTTTAACGACAGCGAGCCGATTGTGTGCTCCCCATCTGATGCGATTAAAACCTTCCAGGGTACGGCGATTGATGCTTTATTTATTGGCGATATGTTTGTCGTCAGATAAAGAAGCCCCCCTTTCATAGAAAATAATGGCAGTTTACGGAACAGGAGCGTTAGATATGTACAATACAAAAAAGGAAAAAGTTCTTTTCTCCATAACGGAAAAAAACGATCAAGGGAGGAGTTTTTATGAAGTGGACAATGGCTTACCTATAACCCAACAAGAACAATTACATCATTATCTTAGAGAGGCGGATAAAGACACCATTTGTGTGCCGTCAACTCGTTCCATGAGAATTGTCACCGATCCTTTTAACTATACTCATGAAGACCAAGTTCTCCCGATTCAGCCAGAACAATTATTTTTTATGGACTACACATCCAAAAAAGACTTGGAAAACACGGATGTTCTAGATATCGGTCTTGGATCAGGCGTATTGAGTATTTTTTCTTTGTTAAATGGAGCCGCATCTTGCGTCGGGCTCGACATCAACTCAAGAGCAAAGATGTTGGCCGGATACAATGCTGTCATTAATAATATTGATAAAAATTTTCATATCAAGGATGGCGATGCTGCTGACATTTTCCGATCAGTCGATGGCAAAAAATTTGGCTTTATCTGCTCTAATCCACCGTTTGAGCCAACGCCGCCAGGGATTGATTATTACGTAAATTCAGCCGCAGGGATTTATGGCTTGGATTTTGTAGATGATATCTTGGCTAATGTTGATCGACATTTGCTTGATGATGGCCTCCTCCAATTGGTTACGATGGCGCCCGGAAACGCAAAAAAACCATTCAAATTGTACGAGTCCATAGAAAAATATCTTCCGGGCTGTTCGGTCGAGATCGTGCTAGATCTACAGCCCATTCTTTACGCGGATTTTGTCGATAGATTTAAGAATATTTTCGGCCATGACGATGAGTTAATAAACCATATGAAAAAGACCGCATCTGATGATGGCGTGACTCATTTGCATATGCTCATATTGAAATATAAGAAGGGCAGACATGGCCGCATTACCGAAATAAACGCGCAGAAAGTATATGAAACGTGGTCCACCCCATTGGGGGTATAGCGACCTGCATCAAAGCGCTGCCCACGATCGTGAGCAGCGCCAACTGAGTTAAGTCAGAGCGGTTACAAAAAAATAACGCTGACTGATTAGAGAGGAGGAGCGGATGTTAATGGCGCAATACTTAAAGCAATATTTTCGGCCTTTGTTGGTGACGGCGACCCTTTCTTGTATCGGCGCCATGTTAACCATCGGCCTACTTGCCTATATCAATCGACTGGCGACGGAAGGATTGCCACAAGCACATTGGAATTGCCTTGCGGTGGGGTTGGGATGGTTCGTTGCGCTGTGTCTAGTCAATGGCATCGCGCAGATTATCCTAGCGCAGCTTGGTAGTGAATTTGTGGCTCAGCTACGTAAAGATTTATCCAAAGAATTCATTAGAGTTGAATATCACAAGCTGGCCAATCATAAATCATCAATCTTCGGCGTTTTGATTGAAGACATTAACCGTATCGGTCCACTGGTCTTACTCGCGCCACATCTTGCCTACAATATCGCCCTTGCTCTGGTCTGCGGGATTTATCTGCTCACGCTGTCAAGCCCGCTTTTCCTCACTTTGATAGCGGGCTTAAGTCTTCCTCTCGGACTTTCATTCTTTTTGGTTAAATCAAGTCGCGTGCAATTCGATGCAATGCGGCGTAGTGAAGAAGCGCTATTTGAGCATTTCCGCACGATTGCTGATGGCAAGAAAGAAATGCTCTTGAGTCAGGCACGTGCCGAACACTTTCATAAGGTGCTTTTGCAGCCAGCCATTGCACAAGCGCAAACCTTCATGAGGCAAGTCCATCTGCGCTGGAATATTAATGAAGCATGGACCTCCGCGGCGTCATACGCTATCGTGTTTATCGTTGTCTATCTAGGATACGCAGCATTCGCGCTGCCCTCCGACGTCATTGTGCGCTTTGTCATCGGCGCGCTGTTTATGGTGGGTCCTTTAATTTTTGTGATCCACGCGGGCCAACCGGTGGGGGTCGGCCTGAGCAGTTTGCGCCATATTAAGCGCGTTGGTCTAGACCTACGCTCTGAACTTGCTGCCGCCAATCCATTTGCAGAGCCACAAGTGAATATTGATTGGCAGTTTATTCACGCCAGAGATCTATCCTATCGCTACCCAGAAAGCGAAATGGGCCAAGGAGTCGGCCCCGTCAATCTAAGTATCTGCCGTGGTGAAATGGTATTCATCGTGGGTAGTAATGGCAGTGGTAAATCCACTCTGATGCATTTGTTGTGTGGTTTATTGCCCCCCAGCTCAGGGCGACTCTGTCTTGACGAAGATACTGTTCCATACGGATCGAGCGCATACAGAGAGCGCTTCTCCAGTGTTTTTGGTGATTTTTTCCTTTTTTCTCATGTGCTCGACTCAAAAGGCAATGTCTTACCTGATATTCGGACTCGCGCGCTATTGCGTGACTTAAAATTAGAGAAGCAATTGCATGTGGAGCATGGCAAGCTTTCGCACACGAATCTTTCGACGGGACAGCGTAAACGTTTAGCGCTCCTGCAATGTTACGCCGAAGATCGAGAGATTTGTCTGTTCGACGAGTGGGCTGCGGACCAAGATCCACGCTTTCGAGAACATTTCTATCTTACCTTGCTGCCACAGCTTAAACAGCAAGGAAAAACGCTCATTGTCATCAGTCACGATGATCGATATTTTCATCTGGCAGATCGTTTAGTCAAACTGGAAGATGGCCACATTGTTTTTAATGCAGTTGCTAATGCACAGATAGACAGCAATGACGCTCCTATGCCGAACATGTCTGCCGTGAATAATCTAGCCGTTGGCTCACTCGCATGAAGCAATCCATTTATGTTGATAGCAAGCGCAATCAATAATAGATAACTCTATATTAAAGACAGTTAAAGACAGAACAACATAAAACTCGCTCATTGAGCGCAAGGAGCTGATGTGAACGATCAAATAGCTGAACTTGAAAACCTCGTCGAGGAGGATGAGGTTTATTCACCTGTATACGAGAAGCAAAATGGACAGCTACTTGCCGAAGCTGTGGCGACACAAGCCGGGCTTCACCCGAGCAAGCGCCTGCCTAAGCTCACAAAGAAGCAGTCTAAGGACATCACTGAGATTCATAAGACGCTAGCACCGAGCGAATCGTTCTGGCAAAACCGCTTGGCGCGCCTACAGCCTTTGCAACTCCCCTTTGAGCAGCGCGAGAGCGGTGCCGAACCTGAATGGTTGGCCAGTGCATGGTGTGCGCCACTGCGAGCAAAAAATCAATCGAGTCAGCCACTGACGGTGCTATTGAGTGCGTTAGCCATTTATCTGTCTCGCCTCACAGAACACGCTCAATTCCAAATCGGTTGGCATGTAGATAACGCCGAAGACGAGTTGAAAGTGCTCGCCGGCTTAGCGTCTGTAGTGCCAATGGAAATCACCGTTGACTTGGATCAGCCTTACGCAGCGGTCTCTGACGCTATCGAAGCAGAATACGCCCGACTTGGGCAGCACCACACATTCGTACCGGATTTGATTGCCAGGCACCCAACTTTGAGTAGCCTACCGGAGCTACGGGCGGCTCGCCCTTGGCAGGTGGCTGTGTCTGTGTTATCCGATGACACACAATCGCATCTCGTCTCCTGCACTGACGCAGTGGGGGCGCTGCTCACTCTTCAAGTCAACGCCAGCGGGGCTTTTCGCTGGGTCTATGATGCCAAGCGCTTAGCTGCGGACCAAGTCCAGCGCATGAGTGAGCATTTACAGGAGTTAGGCCGGGCGTCGTTGAATGTGGATGGAACCACTACGCCAGCATGGAAATTGGACCTGTTGCCGCCCGCAGAGCGGGAGTTGCTGCTGAATACCTGGAACGCGACGGTGACGTTGTATCCAGAGCACTCGTGTCTCCACCAGTTATTCGAAGAACAGGTTGCACGTACGCCAGAAGCCACCGCGATCATATATGAGGATCAAGTATTGAGTTATGCCGAACTCAATGCACGCGCCAATCAACTGGCGCATCATCTTCGCGCATTGGGGATTGGGCCAGAAGAGGTGGTGGGGTTGTGCGCCGAGCGCTCCTTCGAAATGGTGGTGGGATTATTGGGTATCTTGAAGGCGGGCGGCGCTTATTTGCCGCTGGACCCGAGTTATCCGCCTGAGCGCATCGCTTACATATTGGAAGATGCTCGCGTCACGGTGTTAGTTGGCCAGTCACACCTTGAGGGGAAACTGCCGCAAACCCATGCTCAGTACGTGTGTCTGGATACAGACTGGGCTCAAATCACAACTCAGCCCGAGACCCTACCAATAAGCGGCGTGACGCCTGACAATCTCGCCTATATCACATTTACATCGGGTTCAACGGGCAAGCCCAAAGGCGTCATGACCCGACATGGCGGCGCGGCTAACTATTTGAACTTTCTAATCCGCCATTACGACCTTACGGCGACCGATGTGGTCTTGAATGTCGCGAGCCTTGCCTTTGACGCTTCCGTGCGTGATCTACTCGGCCCACTTGCAGCAGGTGGACGAACAGTGCTGGTGCCAACTGCGCAAGCCAAAGAACCGTACACCTATGTGTCCGTGATTAACGCACGGTCCGTCACGAAATTACTCAGTATCACGCCGAGTTTTCTGCGCAGCTTATGCCAGGCTGCCGAGAACCAGTCAATGGGCCATACCTTACGCACCATTTTGACGAGCGGTGAACCACTAGAGGCGGATTTGTGCGCTCAAGTGCAAAAGACGCTCGGTGCTCAGGTAACCGTAGTCAATCAATACGGTCCGACCGAATGCACCATGACTTCAACGTGGTTCACGGCAGTGCCTCAAGCAAACGGTATTGTGCCGATCGGCCAACCTCTGTCAAATGCACGGGTGTATGTGCTCGATCGACATCTGGAGCCCGTGCCACGGGGCGCAATAGGCGAACTGTATATTGCTGGCGCAGGCCTGGCGCGCGGCTATTTCAACCGACCTATGTTGAGCGCCGAGCGTTTTATAGCGAACCCGTTTGGGCAAAGTGAGCGGCTCTACAGAACGGGCGATTTGGCAAGATGGCGCCCAGATGGCCAGCTCGAGTACCTAGGTCGAATCGACTATCAGATTAAAATTCGGGGCTTTCGGATTGAGCCTGGCGAAATCGAGACGTACCTCGTCGAACATCCGCTGGTGCGTGAAGCCGTCGTGCTCGCGCTGGGTGAGCACAGCGACAAGCGGCTCGTCGCCTATGTGGTGGCTGAACCCGACGAACAGCTTGCCCATACACTACGCGCACACCTCGCGGCTGAGTTGCCTGAGTATATGGTGCCTGCTGCTTTTGTGCGCCTCGATGCATTCCCGCTCACGCCCAATGGCAAGCTCGACCGCCGCGCACTGCCAGCACCAGCCGATGAAGCCTTTGCCCGTCAAGCGTATGAAGCGCCACAAGGCGAGATTGAGAGCGCACTTGCCGCGATCTGGACTGAGCTGCTCGGTGTCGAGCGCGTCGGCCGTCACGACAGTTTCTTCGCACTCGGTGGCCATTCGCTGCTCGCCGTGCGCCTGATGAATCGCGTCGCAACGCTGGGCGCTGAACTGCCATTGGCAGCACTGTTTGCCTCACCCAGCCTCGCCGCGTTCGCCGCGCTGGTTAACCAGCGTCTAACCCAAGGACACAATACGCTCCCGGCGATCACACCTGTATCCCGCGAGGACGCCCTGCCACTGTCGTTCGCCCAGCAACGCCTGTGGTTTCTGGCCCAGCTCGATGGCGTTAGCGACACCTACCATATGTCCCTGGCCATTCGCTTGCGCGGGGCTCTGGATCGGGCTGCTTGGCAGCACGCATTGAATAGCTTGTTTGCGCGCCACGAGGCGCTGCGCTCGATCTTCATCACCGTCGATGGCCAACCCCAGGTCCAACTACTGACCCCCAAGTCGTGCCTGCCAACGCGCTGGCATGACCTGCGTAAAGCCCCAGATGCTGATGTGCAGCTAGCGCGTTTGAGCGCCGAAGAAACGCAGGCATCGTTCGATCTGGCAAAGGGTCCGCTGATTCGAGCGTGTTTGATCCAACTCGCTGACGATGAACACGTGTTCCTATTGACGCAGCACCATATCGTTTCAGATGGATGGTCGCAGGGGGTGTTCCTACAGGAATTGAGTGCGCTGTATGCGGCTTACCAAGCTAGTGAGCCTGATCCATTGCCACCGCTTACTATCCAATATCCAGACTACGCGGCCTGGCAAAGACAATGGCTCTCAGGTGAGCGGCTTCGGACTCAGAGTGCTTACTGGCGCGCAACGCTGGCCGATGCGCCGGTGCTGCTCGATCTGCCCACCGACCGGCCCCGTCCGCCTCAGCAATCCTTTGCCGGGGCTCAAGTGCCAATTCGCCTTGATACACAGATGACGCGCTCGCTCAAACGCCTGAGTCAAGAGCACGGCGTGACCCTTTTTATGACCGTATTGGCCGCCTGGGGCGCGGTCCTGTCCCGTCTTTCCGGCCAAGACGACATTGTCATCGGCACACCCAGCGCCAATCGCAACCACCCTGAGATCGAGCCCTTGATTGGCTTTTTCGTTAACACGCTCGCACTGCGTATCGATCTGGCCGGCGAGCCGAATACAGTTGAATTACTTGAGCAAGTAAAGCGTAGCGCACTTGCCGCTCAAGCCCATCAGGATTTGCCTTTTGAGCAAGTGGTGGAAATTGTACAACCGCCGCGCAGGCTGGATCATACCCCTCTATTCCAGGTCATGTTCGCTTGGCAAAACAACGAGGTGGGCGAATGGTGCCTGCCTGCACTAGAAGCGATATCAGTCGCATTGAGCAATGACGTTATTCGGTTTGATCTTGAACTGCATATACAAGAGGTGAGCGACGAGATCGCCGGGGAATTATGTTATGCAACCGCCCTGTTTGATCGTCAGACGATTGAGCGGCAGGTTGGTTATTTGCATGCAATGTTGCAAGCGATGGTGACCGATGCCAAGCGATCTGTTACCGCTGTTGATATCCTCACGCCAAGCGAGCGAGCACTTTTACTCGAGACGTGGAATGCAACAGCAACACCGTATCTGGAACAGCAATGCATTCATCAGTTGTTTGAAGAGCAGGTGGCTTGCACGCCACAGACCACTGCACTAGTGTACGAAGATCAAATATTGAGCTATGCCGAACTCAATGCGCGTGCGAACCGTCTTGCGCATCAGCTGATTGAATTAGGTGTTCAACCAGATACGTGCGTGGCGATCTGTGTCGAACGCTCACCAGCGATGCTAGTCGGGCTACTGGCGATTTTAAAAGCAGGGGGCGCTTATGTGCCACTCGATCCGGCGTATCCAAGCGAGCGTCTTACGCACATCCTCGCCGATGCAAGGCCAACCATTCTGCTTGCTGATGCGATTGGCCGCGCTACACTAGGCGAGGCAACGCTTGCCTCATTAAAGGTGCTTGATCCGAATAACTTGCCGCCATTGCCCATCACCAATCTGCAAGTCCGTGAACTGACT
Organism: Mycoavidus sp. HKI; assembly: GCF_020023735.2. Classification (NCBI taxonomy): domain Bacteria; kingdom Pseudomonadati; phylum Pseudomonadota; class Betaproteobacteria; order Burkholderiales; family Burkholderiaceae; genus Mycoavidus; species Mycoavidus sp. HKI. The sequence continues at coordinate 607,300 of NZ_CP076444.2, read as the reverse complement.
TCACGTCATCTTGCTTACGTGATCTATACCTCCGGGTCCACTGGCATACCCAAGGGTGTCATGGTTGAGCATCGAGTCATTGTGAACCTTGCTCAAGGGCAGACGGGCTATTTTGATATTCACCCTTCCAGCCGGGTCTTGCAGTTTGCCTCCCCTAGTTTCGATGTGAGTATCTGGGAGATCATCACAGCCTTAAGTTGTGGCGCGAGCCTGTATTTGCCGCCTGCTGCCGTCCGCCTTGATCGGGATGCGCTGTGGAATTATTTAGATAGATATGAAATCACTCATGCGATATTACCCCCCGCTCTGCTTCAAGAGGGTAAGGATTTACCCAGCCTAAAAACCCCTCTGACACTGATTCTGACAGGTGAAGCGCCGAGTACAACATTGCTTCAAAACTTGATCCACCGAGGCGTCGTCTTCAATGCCTATGGCCCGACAGAAACTCACGTGGCAACCGTTTGGGCTACGACACGGTGTTACCTTAACAATGCAATGTCCTCCATCGGCCGACCAATTCCAAACACTCGGCTCTATTTATTGGATGCACATGGCCAGCCAGTGCCTCTAGGGGCAGTGGGTGAGCTATATATTGGCGGGGACGGGGTCGCACGTGGCTATTTGAACCGCCCCAAATTAACCATTGAGCGTTTTCTCCGCGATCCATTTAGTGAGGATAAAGATGCTCGCATGTACAAGACTGGGGACCTAGTCCGCTATCTGCCTGATGGCAATTTGGAGTTCCTTGGCCGTAATGACCATCAGGTCAAGATTCGTGGCTTCCGGATCGAACTTGGTGAGATCGAGGCGCGCCTAGTCGAACATCCACAGGTGCGCGAAGCCATCGTGCTTGCGCTGGGCGAGGACAGCAATAAACACCTAGTTGCCTATGTCACGGCAGAACCTGACGAACAACTCGCTTATACACTACGCGAGCACCTCACGGCCAGTTTGCCGGAGTACATGATGCCAGCAGCCTTCGTGCGGTTGGATACGTTGCCGTTGACACCTAACGGTAAGCTTGATCGTCGGGCGCTACCGGCACCGAACAATGACGCTTTTGCTCATCAAGCGTATGAAGCCCCGCAAGGCGAGGTCGAGACCGTACTTGCCACAATCTGGGTCGAGCTGCTCGGTGTCGAGCGCGTCAGCCGCCATGACAGTTTCTTCGCGCTCGGCGGCCATTCGCTGCTCGCTATGCGCTTGATGAACCGCGTCGCAAAGCTGGGCGCTGAACTGCCATTGGCAGCACTGTTTGCCTCACCTCGCCTCTCAACATTCGCCGTGATGGTTAACAAGCATCTGACCCAGGGACAAAATACGCTCCCGGCCATCACACCTGTGTCCCGCGAGAACGTCCTGCCTCCTTCTTTCGCTCAGCAACGTCTGTGGTTTCTAGCCCAACTCGATGGCGTCAACGATACTTATCATATTCCTCTAGCTATCCGCTTGCGCGGGGCTCTGGATCGAGTTGCTTGGCAGCACGCATTGAATACTTTGTTTGCGCGCCACGAAGCACTACGCTCGACCTTCATCACCGTCGATGGCCAGCCCCAGGTCCAACTACTGGCGCCCAAGTCGGGCCTGCCAACGCGTTGGCATGACCTGCGTAAAGTCCCAGATGCCGATGCGCAGCTAGCGCGTTTGAGCGCCGAAGAAACGCAGGCATCCTTCGATCTGGCAAAGGGTCCGCTGATTCGTGCACGCCTGATCCAACTAGCTAACGATGAACACGTGTTCCTATTGACGCAGCATCATATCGTTTCAGACGGCTGGTCTCAGGGTGTGGTCCTGCAGGAATTGAGTGTACTGTATGCGGCTTACCAAACGGGTGAACCCGATCCATTGCCACCGCTTACTATCCAATATCCAGACTACGCCGCCTGGCAAAGGCAATGGCTCTCAGGTGAGCGGCATCAGACTCAGAGTGCTTACTGGCGCGCAACGCTGGCCGATGCGCCGGTGCTGCTCGATCTGCCCACTGACCGACCCCGTCCACCTCAGCAATCCTTTGCCGGGGCTCAAGTGCCAATTCGCCTTGATGCGCAGATGACGCGCTCGCTCAAGCGCTTAAGCCAAGAACACGGCGTGACCCTTTTTATGACCGTATTGGCCGCCTGGAGCGCGGTCCTGTCTCGACTTTCCGGCCAAGACGACATTGTCATCGGCACACCCAGCGCCAATCGCAACCACCCTGAGATCGAGCCCTTGATTGGCTTTTTCGTTAACACGCTCGCGTTGCGTATCGATCTGGCCGGCGAGCCGAATACAGTTGAACTGCTCAAGCGCGTTAAGCACAGCACGCTAACCACTTATGCTCATCAGGATCTACCTTTCGAACAGGTTGTCGAGATTGTGCAGCCGCCACGACAGTTGGACCATACGCCACTGTTTCAGGTCATGTTTGCTTGGCAAAACAACGCGGCGGACGAGTGGCTCTTGCCCGCTCTTGATGTCACGCCAGTTGCATTGAACCAGGATACTGTCAAGTTCGATCTCGAACTGGGTCTACAAGAGGTGGGCGACGAGATCGTCGGGGAATTGTGTTATGCAACTGCCCTATTTGATCGTCAAACGATTGAGCGGCAGTTCGGCTATCTGCATATCATGCTGCAGGCGATGACGGCTGATGCTAAGCGATCTGTCGCCACTGTCAATATCCTCGCGCCGGCCGAACGTGAACTCTTGCTCGAGACGTGGAATGCGACGGCAGCGCCGTATCCGGCACATCAGTGCCTCCACCAGTTGTTCGAAGAGCAGGTTGAGCAGACACCGGACGCCACCGCGCTCGTGTACGAGGACCGGACGATTAGTTATGCAGAATTGAATGCGCGGGCGAACCGCCTCGCACACCATCTAAGGGGCTTGGGCGTGCAGCCTAACAGTCGCGTAGCGCTGTACGCACAGCCCAGCGTAGAGATGGTGGTGGGAATGCTCGCTACGCTCAAGTCCGGTGGGGCCTACGTGCCGCTTGATCCTAATTACCCTGCTAAGCGTCTAACTGACATGGTAACGGACAGCGCGCCGGTAGTTCTGCTGAGCATCGGTGCGCCACACGCTGCCGTGGTGCAATGCCTAAGAGCCGATGTGCCTGTCTTGGATCTGCAGACTGACGTAGCTCAATGGAAGCGCCGAAGCAGCCGCAATCCGAGCCCACATAAACTTACACTGAGTGCAGAGCATTTAGCCTATGTGATTTATACGTCGGGTTCCACCGGCCGGCCTAAAGGGGTTATGGTCCAACACCGGGGCGTGGTTAACCTAGTGACAGCAATGGCCGAGCGGCTAGACCTCAGCCCGCAGGACCGGATATTGCAATTTTCTTCGCTGTCCTTCGATGCCTCAGTCGGAGAAGTATTCGTCACTTTGACCCAAGGCGCTGCCTTGGTGCTGCGTACTGATGCCTGGTTGACTGGGGCCCAGCAATTCTGGTCCCTGTGCGAGGCCAACCGCGTCAGTGTAATGGATTTACCTACCCAGTTCTGGACGCAGCTGGCCCAGGAAAAGGTACCCGTCGCGGACAGCGCACGCGTGATCATGATTAGTGGAGATGCATTGAGTGCGTCAGCGCGTAGCGCATGGTTTGCTAGCACTGGCTATCGGCCACGCTTATTGAATGTTTATGGTCCGACCGAAACGACGATTAGTACCACGGTCCATGAGGTGACGGCCGATGATTGCCGCTGGCGTACGATTGGCCGACCGATTGCAAACACGCGTATTTATATACTAGATACATCGATGCAGCTGACGCCAGTCGGGGTGGCTGGAGAACTCTATATCGGTGGGATCGGTGTTGCGCGCGGCTATCTGAATCGCCCTGAATTAACCGCTGAGCGGTTCCTCCCAGATCCGTTCAGCGATCGGGCCGATGCCTGGATGTATAAGACGGGTGACCTGGTCCGTTACCTGCCCGATGGCAATTTGGAGTTTCTCGGGCGTAATGACCATCAGGTCAAGATCCGAGGCTTTCGAATCGAGCCCGGTGAGATCGAAGCCCGCCTCGTCGAGCACCCACAGGTGCGCGACGCTGCCGTGCTCGCGCTGGGCGAGGGCAGCGACAAACGGCTCATTGCTTATATCGTAGCTGATCCTGACGAGCAACTCGCCAGCACGCTACGCTCGCACCTCGCGACCAGGCTGCCTGAATATATGATGCCGGCTGCTTTCGTACGCTTGGATACGATGCCGCTGACCCCCAATGGCAAGCTTGACCGCCGAGCGCTGCCCGAGCCAGACGACGGGGCCTTCGCCCGCCAGGCGTATGAAGCGCCACAAGGCGAGATCGAAGCCACGCTGGCAAGCATCTGGGCCGAGCTGCTAGGTGTTGAGCGTATCAGCCGTCACGATAGCTTCTTCGCACTCGGCGGCCATTCGCTGCTCGCCGTGCAGATGATAGAACGCCTGCGCCGTCTTAATCTTGCAGTTTCGGTGCGCGCGCTGTTTGATACACCCACGCTTAGTGTGTTGGCTCAATCACTGAGCCAACACCGTGCTGTGGCTACACCACCTAACCTCATTACACCTGACATCGCCGCACTAACACCGAACCTACTACCGTTGATTGATCTTACCCAAGCTGAGGTCGACTGTATCGTAGAACAGACCCCAGGTGGGGTGGCTAATATCCAAGATATCTATGCACTATCTCCACTACAGGATGGCATTCTATTTCACCACCTGCTGGCGACTAAGGGCGATCCGTATTTGTTGGCTGCTCAGATGGCCTTTGCCAACCGGACTTTGCTCGATCGCTACCTGGATGCTGTCCAGCAGGTAGTCAATCGCCACGATATCTTGCGCACCGCTTTTGTCTGGGAGAGTCTGTCAAAGCCCGCTCAGGTAGTCTGGCGTCGGGCACCACTGTCGATCACAGAACTCTCCTTGGACCCAGTCAATGGACCGATCACTGAGCAGTTGATCCAGAGCTTCGATCCCCATCACTATCGGATTAATTTAACTCAAGCCCCATTAACGCGCTTCGTGATCGCGCAAGATAGTGATGACCGCTGGCTGCTCATCGAATTGCAGCACCACCTCGTTGGCGATCATTCGACGCTGGAAGAAACGCGTATTGAAATTCAAGCCTTCCTCGAAGGCCGGGGCGATACGTTGCCCCCTCCACAGCCCTTTCGCAATCTGGTCGCGCAGGCACGCTTAGGTATAAGCCAAGAGTCGCACGAGCGCTTCTTCACGGAGATGCTTGCAGAGGTGGATGAGCCCACGCTGCCTTTCGGGCTGGCTGAGGTCCATCGCGACGGTGCCCAAGTCACCGAGTCGCACTGCATGCTGCCGCAGGATTTGAATAACCGCCTCCGCACCCAGGCCAAGCGGCTGGATGTGAGCCTAGCCAGTTTATGCCATCTGGCTTGGGGGCAGGTCCTTGCGCGCACCAGCGGTCAACAGAGGGTGGTGTTTGGCACCGTGTTGTTCGGGCGAATGCAGGCAGGGGAAGGGGCAGACCATGCGCTAGGTCTGTTCATCAACACACTACCGCTACGCATCGATTTGAACTGTCGCAGTGTTCAGGACAGTGTGCGTCAAACCCAGACACATTTGGCTGCCTTGCTTGAACATGAACACGCGTCGCTAGCGCTGGCCCAACGTTGCAGTGGCGTACCGGCCGGCACCCCCCTCTTTAGCGCATTGCTGAACTACCGGCACAATACCATACCGTTGAGCGAGAGCTTAACAGCATCTGGTATTGAATTTTTAGGCGCACAAGAGCGCACGAATTATCCGTTCACCCTGTCGGTGGAGGATTTTGGTAATGCATTGGGTTTAACTGCTCAGGTTGTAGAGCCGCTGGATCCGGTGCGGATGTGCAACTATATGCAGCAGACTTTGAAAAGCTTAGTGGAGGCACTAGAGCATGCGCCCGACATGCCGGTTTGGCAGCTGGAGGTACTACCCAACGAGGAGCGCGAATGTTTGCTTCAGACTTGGAATGCAACGGAGCAGGATTATCCGAAACACCGATGCATTCACCAGCTGTTCGAGCAACGAGTCGAGCGCACGCCGAACACCACCGCGCTCGTGTACAAAGGTCAAGTATTGAGCTATGCCGAATTGAATATGCACGCCAACTACATCGCGCATCAACTCATCGAACTGGGCGTTCAACCGGGCGACTACATTGCTACATTGCTTGAGCGCTCAGTGGAGCTGGTTGCTACACAACTAGCGATCCTCAAGGCGGGAGCTGTCTATGTGCCAATTGATCCTCAAGCTCCGGTGGAGCGACAAACCTGGATCGTGGCCGATTGCGCAGCATGTCTATTGATCACCGATGCCTATACCGAAGTTCCAGCTAATCTGCTTACACCCCTGCTGCGTCTGAATTTGAGTAATGTAAACGAAACCGACACAGCTAGCACCAATCTCAACCCGGTCCGTTCCAATCTCGATCCCGCTTATGTGATGTACACCTCCGGCTCCACTGGCACCTCCAAAGGGGTGCTCGTGCCGCATCGCGCCATTGCCCGCCTCGTCATCAACAACGACTACGCCGACATCGGTGCCAATGATCGTGTGGCCTTTGCCGCCAATCCTGCTTTCGATGCGAGCACCTTTGAAGTGTGGGCACCTTTGCTAAATGGGGGCACGCTTGTCGTGATAGATCGCGACACCGTTCTTACACCCGATTCTTTTGTGCAAACTTTGCAAGAAAAGAGCATTAACATAATGTGGTTGACTGTTGGGTTGTTTAACCAATTGGCGGAGGTACTAGAGCCAGTATTCCCACAACTTAAGACATTGATTGTAGGTGGAGATGTGCTTGATGCTAACGTCATCGCGCAAGTTCTGCGTCATGGCCCGCCCCAACGACTGCTCAATGGATACGGTCCGACCGAAAGCACCACTTTTGCTACAACATATAGAATAATTTCACTCCCAGAAGACGGCCGTAGCATTCCGATCGGCCAGCCGATCGCGAACACCCAGGTTTATCTTCTGGACACATACGGCCAACCCGTGCCATTGGGCGCAATAGGCGAACTTTACGTTGGCGGGGCTGGCGTCGCATGCGGCTATCTGAATAGTCCTGAATTGACCGCCGAGCGTTTTCTTCCTGATCCCTTCAGCGATATTGAGAATGCTCGTATGTACAAAACGGGCGACCTTGCCCGCTACTTGCCCGACGGTAATCTGGAGTTCCTGGGGCGCAATGATCATCAGATTAAGCTCCGCGGCTTTCGGATTGAGCCGGGCGAGATCGAGGCGCGCCTCGTTGAGTATCCTCAGGTGCGTGAAGCCGTTGTGCTTGCGCTGGGCAAGGATAGCGACAAGCGCCTGATTGCTTATGTCGTGGCCGAACTGGACGAACAGCTTGCCAGCACGCTACGCTCGCACCTCGCGACCCGGTTGCCTGAATATATGATGCCGGCCGCCTTCGTACGCCTGGATGCACTGCCACTGACACCCAATGGCAAACTCGACCGCCGAGCATTGCCTGCGCCAAATGACGAGGCCTTTGCCCGTCAAGCGTATGAAGCGCCACAAGGCGAGATTGAGAGCGCACTTGCCGCGATCTGGACTGAGCTGCTTGGTGTTAAGCGCATCAGCCGTCACGACAGCTTCTTCACGCTCGGTGGCCATTCACTGCTCGCCGTGCGCTTGATGAACCGCGTCGCAATGCTGGGCGCTGAACTGCCATTGGCAGCACTGTTTGCCTCACCCAGCCTCGCAGCGTTCGCCGCACTGGTTAACCAGCGTCTAACCCAAGGACAAAATACGCTCCCGGCGATTACACCTGTATCCCGCGAGGACGCCCTGCCACTGTCGTTCGCCCAGCAACGTCTGTGGTTCCTAGCCCAGTTCGATGGCGTCAGTGATACTTATCATATTCCCATGGCTATCCGCTTGTACGGAGCTCTGGATCGAGCTGCTTGGCAGCACGCATTGAATACCTTGTTTGCCCGCCACGAAGCACTGCGCTCGATCTTCATCACCGCTGACGGCCAACCCCAGGTCCAACTACTGGCATCCGAATTGGGTCTGCCGATGCACTGGCATGACTTGCGAGGGGACCCCAACGCTAATGTGCAACTGGATGTTTTGAGCGCCAAAGAAGCGCAGGCACCGTTCGATCTGGCAAAGGGTCCGCTGATTCGCACCTGTCTGATCCAACTCGCTGACGATGAACACGTATTCCTATTGACGCAGCACCATATCGTTTCAGACGGCTGGTCTCAGGGGGTGTTCCTGCAGGAGTTAAGTGCGCTGTATACGGCTTATCAAGCGGGTGAACCCGATCCGCTGCCGCCGCTTACTATCCAATATCCAGACTACGCCGCCTGGCAAAGACAGTGGCTCTCAGGTGAGCGGCTTCAGATTCAGAGTGCTTACTGGCGCACAACGCTAGCCGATGCGCCTGTGCTGCTTGATCTGCCCACCGACCGACCCCGTCCACCGCAGCAATCCTTCGCCGGGGCTCAGGTGCCGGTTCGGCTTGATGCGCAGATGACACGTTTGCTCAAGTGTCTGAGTCAAGAGCATGGCGTAACCCTTTTTATGACCCTGTTGGCCGCCTGGAGCGCGGTCCTGTCCCGGCTTTCTGGTCAAGGCGATTTCATCATCGGTACACCCAGCGCCAATCGTAACCACCGTGAGATCGAGCCTTTGATCGGCTTTTTCGTTAACACACTCGCGTTGCGTATCGATCTGGCCGGCGAGCCGAATACAGTTGAATTGCTCAAGCGCGTTAAGCACAGCACACTGGCTGCGCAGGCTCATCAGGATCTACCCTTCGAGCAGGTCGTCGAGATTGTACAGCCGCCACGAAAGTTGGACCATACGCCACTGTTCCAGGTCATGTTTGCCTGGCAAAACAATGAGGCGGATGAGTGGTGCTTGCCTGCTCTGGAGGTGACGTCAGCCGCATTGAACCATGATACCGTCAAGTTTGATCTCGAACTGGGTCTACAAGAGGTGGGCGACGAGATCGTTGGGGAATTGTGTTATGCAACCGCTCTATTTGATCGTCAGACGATTGAGCGGCAGGTCGGCTATCTGCATGTCATGTTGCAGGCGATGACGGCTGATGCGAAGCGCTCTGTTGCCACGATCGATATTCTCGCGCCGGCCGAGCGCACTCTTTTACTCGAGACGTGGAACGAAACGGTAGCTCCTTATCCAGAAAATCAGTGCATTCATCAGTTGTTCGAAGCACAAGTCGAGCGTACACCACAGGCTACTGCGCTTGTGTATGAGGATCAAGTATTAACTTATACGGAACTGAATATGCGCGCCAACTGTCTCGCGCATCAGCTCATCGAGTTAGGCGTGCAACCGGATGCGCGCGTGGCAATCTGTGTGGAACGCTCACCGGCAATGGTGTTGGGATTGTTGGCAATCCTAAAGGCGGGTGGCGCCTATGTGCCGCTTGACCCTGCCTATCCTAGCGAGCGTCTTGCGCATATTCTCGCCGATGCGGCGCCGTCGATCTTGCTGGCTGATGCGATTGGACGCGCTGTGCTGGGCGAGGCGGTCCTCGCCTCGTTGACTGTGCTCGATCCGCATAGATTGCCACAATCGTCCATCGCTAATCCGCAGGTCTCTGAGCTGACTTCACGTCACCTCGCCTACGTAATCTACACTTCCGGCTCCACCGGCATACCCAAAGGAGTAATGGTCGAGCATCGCAGTTTGGTAAATCTCGCTCAGGCGCAGACGACTTATTTTGGGGTTCGCCCATCCAGCCGGGTCTTGCAGTTTGCCTCTCTCAGTTTCGACGCAAGCGTCTCGGAAATCTTCATGGCCTTAGGCTGCGGTGCAGGACTGTATCTGCCACCCGATAGCAGCCGTCTTGATCGGAATGAACTGTGGGATTATTTGGCGAGATATGCGATCACTCACCTTACATTACCGCCTGCACTGCTTCAGGATGGTCAGGATTTACCTAGCTTGAGCACGTCTCTGACACTGATTTTGGCAGGCGAAACACCCAGTACAACATTGCTTCAAACCTTGCTCAGCCAAGGTGTCATCTTCAATGCTTACGGTCCGACGGAAACCACCGTTTGTGCCACTGCATGGCGGTGCTCACCAAACTTCAGTAGTGAAGTGGTCCCGATTGGCCGACCGATCGCTAATACCCAGCTCTACCTATTGGACACACACGGCCAGCCTGTGCCATTGGGGGCGGTAGGCGAACTCTACATTGGTGGGGCGGGTGTCGTGCGCGGTTATCTGAACCGCCCCGAATTGACCGCCGAGCGGTTCCTCCCCGATCCGTTCAGTAACCGTGAGAATACCCGCATGTACAAGACGGGCGATCTAGCCCGCTACCTGCCCGACGGCAATCTGGTGTTCCTGGGCCGCAACGACCATCAGATCAAGATCCGCGGCTTTCGGATCGAACCCGCTGAAATCGAGGCACGCCTCGTCGAGCACCCGCAGGTGCGTGACGCTCTCGTGCTTGCGTTGGGCAAAAGCAGCAACAAGCGCCTGGTTGCTTATGTCGTGGCTGAACCGGACGAACAGCTTGCCAGCACGCTACGCTCGCACCTCTCGACCCGGTTGCCTGAATATATGATGCCGGCTGCTTTCGTACGCTTGGATGCGCTACCGCTGACACCCAACGGCAAGCTGGACCGCCGAGCACTGCCTGCGCCAGATGACGAGGCCTTCGCCCATCAAGCGTATGAAGCCCCGCAAGGCGACATCGAGACCGCACTTGCCGCGATCTGGGCTGAGCTGCTCGGTGTCGAGCGCATCAGTCGTCACGATAGCTTCTTTGCGCTTGGAGGCCATTCGCTGCTCGCCATGCAGATGATCAGTCATATTCGCGCCAAGTTGGGCGTCGAGGTTGCCCTGCGCGCACTGTTTGGCGCACCTACCATCGCAGGGCTAGCGCAATGTTTACTTAAGCCAGAGGGCGTCCAAGGCGATTCATTTGACGTTTTGTTTCCCATTCAACCCAAAGGCACACGCCCCCCACTTTTCTGCGTCCACTCCGCTGCTGGCCTGAGTTGGAGTTATATCGGTCTATCTAAACATTTAGACATGGATCAACCCATCTATGGCCTGCAGGCCCGAGGACTCAATGGCGCTGGGGCGCCTGCGGAAACCATCGATGCCATGGCGTCGGACTATATCAAGCAAATTCGTCGCATTCAGCCTAACGGGCCTTACTATCTGCTCGGATGGTCCTTTGGCGGCCACGTCGCTCACAACATCGCAACACAACTCGAGCAACAAGGCGAAAAAGTGGCGCTGCTTGCTTTCTTAGATAGTTATCCAAATTGTTCTCAGTTGGTCGATGAACCAGCAATGGATCTAGAGAACGACTACATCGATTTTTTTGCTCGCTACAGTGATGAAAATACTCCAAATGCAGGAGAATATTTATGGGAAAAAACCCGAGATGCGATCAAAAATAACATCCTTCTTGCAAAGAGTTTTTCCCCGCTCATTTATTGCGGCGACGTGCTCTTATTTCGGGCAACAATACCGACAGATGAATCCATCCAGCTCGCCTCTCCTGATTTATGGAAGCCTTACGTTCTTGGTAATATAGAGATTTACGATATTCATTGCAAACACAGCGATATGGATAGGCCCGCGCCAATCTCTGAGATCGGACGCATTCTGGCTCAGAAACTAGGTAAATTAATGAAGGATCGACCGCCCCAAAGCAAAAGGAGACTTTAGTATGACCCATCTAGCCGGTGTAAATATCTCCGTTGTCATTCTTAAGGAGGGTTGATGATTAAGGATGATCCGTTTGGACAAGGTCACCTAGGTCTTCTGGGTGGAATGGGTAGCGAGGCAACGGCACACTTTCTACGCACGCTTGCCCAACGCTCATCCGCAGTAGCTGATCAAGATCACGTTCCATTTACGTTACTTTCCTGCCCGGAAATTCCGGACCGCTCGAGTGCGGTCGAGACAGGGGATGCGAGTGTCCCGGCGATGATTCGCGCGCGTCTAAGGCAGTTGGAGCAAGCTGGCTGTGGTGCCGTGGCCATTCCGTGCAATACTGCCCATTATTGGCGTCACGACTTCACTGCATCGTTGCAGGTACCGCTGATTGATATGGTATCTGTGACTGCAGAACACGCTGCGCGTCTGGGTGCCAGAAATGCGGTGGTTTTGGGTACGCGCTCCACGATCCGGTATCGATTGTACGACGCCGCATTGAAGGATTTTGGGATTCAGCCCATTGATGTCAGCGACGAGGTTGTCCACTCAACACACTCTGCCATTGCCCTTGCCAAGTCTGGAAACCTCGATAGTTCATCAAAGCACTTGGCATACTCTCTGGCGGCGAGTCGTGCGTTACATCCTGACGTGATCATTCTGGGTTGCACCGAGTTGCCTATGGTGTTGCCTGCGGCGACAAAAGATGCGGATTTGATCGATTCGACTACGTGCCTTGCTGACGCATGCATACACTGGTGGCGATCTAGGTTGGAGCTAGCCGCTGAACGTACTAATTTAACGGGGCTACAACTCAGTAGGTAAAAAATATCAGTTTTTGCCGCCTCTGCCCAGCCTTACGCTCCAGTATGAGCAGCAATGAATTCTTTCAAAGACTGCACATCAGGCGGCACCACTTTGAAGCGCACCGGCAACTCTTCAATACCGGCGAATGCAACTGGCCTTGCAGGGTCTTGCCCCAATGCCTCGCGAATGGCCGCACTGAATTTAACCGGCTGCGCCGTTTCAAGCACCACCATCGGTACGCCAGGCTCTAGATAACGGCGAGCCACCGTCAGGCCATCGGCAGTATGTGTATCAATCATGGTGGCATAGCGCGCATAGATATCCTGGATTGCCGCCATACGCTCTTGATGCGAACTCCTGCCTGAAACAAAGCCAAACTGGTTAATGCGCGCAAAATCGCTGCTGCCTGATAAGTCAAAACCTTTCTTGGCTTCAAGTTCATTAAATAACTGCCGCACACGCGCTGGATCGCGCTCAAGCAGATCAAATACAAAACGCTCAAAATTCGATGCTTTTGAAATATCCATACTCGGGCTGCTCGTATGATACGTACGCGCAGCGTCGCGGACGCGGTAACTGCCCGTACGGAAAAATTCATCCAGCACGTCATTTTCATTGGTCGCTACAACAAGTTTATCAATCGGCAACCCCATCATGCGGGCAATATGTCCCGCACACACATTACCGAAATTACCCGAGGGGACACAAAACGAGACTTTAGGGAGTGACTGGCCACTCCCCCCCTGCCCCACTACTGTTGCAGTAGATCCAGCCGGAAAAGCCTCAGTGGCTCCTTCTGCGCAAGTAAGCATTGGCTCAGTTGCCGCCAACCAACCTTTCACGTAGTACACAATTTGCGCAACTACCCGCGCCCAATTGATCGAATTCACGGTGCCAATCTTATGCCGCGCTTTAAACGCGTGATCGTTTGAGACCGCTTTGACTAAATCTTGGCAATCGTCAAACACCCCGGCAACCGCAAGATTGAAGATATTCGGATCTTGCAAGCTATACATCTGTGCGCTTTGGAACGCACTCATTTTTTGATGGGGCGAGAGCATAAAGACACGAATCCCCTGCTTGCCACGCATCGCATATTCGGCGGCGCTCCCTGTGTCGCCTGAGGTTGCGCCAAGGATATTGAGCTGCTCACCTGATTTTGCCAGCATATACTCAAAGAGTTGGCCAAGCAGTTGCATCGCTAGGTCTTTAAACGCCAGCGTAGGGCCATTGGATAGCTCAAGCAGGTAAAGAGGTGCGCCTTTTTCGGTACCCAAGGCTTTAAGCGGTGTGATCTGTGTCGCCCTCTCAGACTCACGCGCATGGCTATATATTTGAGCCGTATAGGTGCGGCGCGTAAGCGCCCGCAAATCATAAGCGGGAATATCGTCACAGAATTTTGCGAGAATTTCATAGGCAAGATCTGCATATGACAGGCCTCGCCAGCGCTGAAGTTCGTCCCGTGTAATCGAAGGGTAGACTGCAGGTAGATACAACCCACCATCTTCAGCTAGGCCGGCAAGCAAAATATCGGTAAAGGTCCGGCGCTCGTCCGCATGAGCACCACGGGTAGAAATGTAGTTCATGCACTAACACTCTTCATTTAATGTTTCAATCCGCAGTTTAGTCATTTGCGGCATCACCGTCGGCAATGCACTCATTTGCTCAATCGCCGTGTTTATTTGCTTTTCAAGTGTCAGATGGGTAATTAAAATTAAATCATCCGTCTGATTGCCGCCCGCGCATTCAAGCAGATGGAATTTTTTTTGCAACAGAGCATCAATTGAAATGTCGTTATCAGCAAGAATCTTTGTGATGTTAGCCAATACCCCTGTCACGTCCGCCACGCGCAGCCGTAAATAATAACTACATCTCACTTCACTGATTGGCAAGATTGCCAATTTTGATAGTCGATCCGGCTGAAATGCCAGAGGTGGCACACGATGGCTTTGATCTGCAGTCTGCAGGCGCGTCACATCAATAAGATCGGCCACCACGGCAGAGGCCGTAGGCTCCCCTCCCGCGCCCTTGCCATAATAAAGTGTCGAACCCACTGCATCACCGTACACCACGACTGCATTCATCGCCCCTTCAACATTGGCCAACAAATGTTTAGCCGGGATCAAAGTTGGATGCACGCGCAACTCAATTCCATCTGCAACACGCCGTATAATACCCAGTAGCTTGATTCGGTAACCCAATTCTTCTGCATATTGAATATCAAGGGCCGCAAGTCCTTGAATACCCTCAATATATGCGCTCTCAAACTGTACTGGCACGCCAAAAGCAATCGCGCTCATCAGCGCTGCTTTGTGGGCAGCATCTATGCCTGCAATATCCATGGTTGGATCGGCCTCTGCGTAACCAAGGCGTTGAGCACGATTTAGCGCTGCCTCAAAATCAATTCCGTGCTCGCGCATTTCAGACAAAATAAAATTTGTTGTGCCATTGATAATGCCAACAATCCATTGAATTCGGTTAGCGCTTAATCCTTCACGAAGAATTTTGATAATCGGGATACCACCGGCGACAGCGGCCTCGAATGCTACCATCACTCCGTGCTTACGCGCCATGGCAAAAATCTCAGTGCCATGGACCGCAAGCAGGGCTTTATTGGCCGTCACTACATGCTTGCCCTGTGCGAGTGCACGCAACACTAATTCTCGCGCAATCGTGGTACCACCAATGGCCTCTACCACAATATCAAGGGTTGGATCGTCGACCAATGCATGAGCATCTGTATCCAATACAACTGAATCGGTTGCGCCTAGTATTGCCCGCGCTTTGCCGATATCGCGTACGGCAATTCGTTTAATTTCAATGCCGCACCCGGCCCGGCGGCTAATTTCGCCGTGATTGCGCAGGAGCACACTCCATACGCCCTGACCGACAGTGCCAAAACCCAAAAGCCCGGTTTTAATTGTTTTCATCTAAAAACTTACCTGTACAGAAAAATGGGTGAACGTGCGCTAAAACACCGTAATCGAATTTTTGTTGACTAAATCGAATCTTCGTTGACTATTTAGCATCACTAGTTCCTGAACGCTACTCTTGTTAAGTAGGTCAACTTCGCCAAAACTACATTCTAGAGAAGCGCCCTTCATTTTACATAGTAGAGGGCGCACCATAAGTAAAAAATACAGAACCAGACAGGAAACCCTTAATGAGCACTTTTTCTTTAGGCACATTTGCTTTTACGCGCAAACTTTGGCGGCAACTTGCAAACCGGCCTAGAAGCGACGGTCCGCTACATTATTCGCCAAGCCAGAACTCTCTCTGGTGGCATTGGATGGATAAGCGCATTGGCATTATTCCGCTGCCTGTATATTGTCTAGTTGTGATTTGCTTGGGTACTTTACTCACGCTGGGTAAAATCTCAGGCGATATTTCAATTATGATTGCCATTCTTGCAGTATGTGGCTTTACCTGCGCCGAACTAGGAGCGCGCATTCCAGGCCTACGTAGAATCGGAGGACCCGTTATTGTCGCCACCTTTTTGCCCTCCTGCTTGGTGTATTATCAATTACTGCCTAATGAGTTAACCCAATCAGTCAAAGATTTTTGGCAAACGACCAACGTATTATATTTGTTTATTGCTTCCGTTGTCGTTGGCAGCATTCTTAGTATGGATCGCCAAGCTCTGGTCAAAGGCTTCGCTAAAATTTTCCTGCCACTCGCTGCTGGCTCAGTCATTGCCGCGATTGTAGGTACCCTCACTGGAATGGCCTTTGGCTTAGGCGCGCATCATACTTTCTTCTATATTATTATCCCAATTATGGCCGGCGGCATTGGTGAAGGAGCAATTCCGCTTACCCTTGGCTACGCTGACATTTTGAACCTACCACAAGGGCAATTGTTTGCTCAGATTGTACCCGCTGTCATGCTCGGCAATTTGACTGCGATTATCTGCGCTGCCTTACTCAACCAATTGGGCAAACGCTATAGCCGCTATAGCGGAGAAGGTCGTTTGCATGCAAGTGACAGTGGCATTTTAGCAAAACATGCCGATGCTTCTACCGTTACAGTTGAACATATTGCAGCCGCCGGTATGGTCGCCATCTGTTTATATATGTTGGGCATGCTAGTGCATAAATTGATTGGCCTGCCGGCTCCTGTCGCCATGCTATTTTTGGCTGTGCTCGCCAAATTAACTTATGCGATTTCACCAAAATTAGAAGATGGCGCACGCACTGTTTATCATTTCTTCTCTAGTACTGTGACTTACCCACTGCTGTTTGCAATCGGCGTCACAATTGCGCCCTGGGACCATTTAATGGCTGCTTTCACAGTGGCTAACATCATCACGATTGTTGTCACCGTGGTGACCCTTACGACAGTCGGCTTCTTTGTTGGGCGTTGGGTAGGGTTATATCCGATTGAAGGGGCCATTATCAATGCCTGCCACAGCGGCATGGGAGGGATTGGCGACGTAGCTATTCTAACCTCTGCTAATCGCTTACAGTTGATGCCATTTGCGCAAATGGCAACTCGTTTAGGTGGCGCCCTGACGATTACTGTTGCGATTATTTTGCTCGGCACCATAACCTGAAGGCGGCATCCTTTTCAGATCAAAACTTTGTAAAGGATGCAGTTGCTTGCATAAACTGCGTAGCCGCCCCCATTAGGTCGCATCTTTCTTGGTTATATTTAAAACGTAATCCACTATATAAACGGTTTTTATTATTTATATGTACTAGTTCTGAGCTCAGCTGACAACTGCATCTTTCAAATCAGGTAACTGTCAGATCAAATCGCGACTAGTACATATGCCGTCAAATTGTAGCTTCACTCTCACTGTGTTCGCTCTCGCTGGACCTTGATGTACTGTGCCAGTGGATAACGCCAGGAGTGGTCGTCAGCTCAAACGGTTCGTCCGGGTGCACGCGGTTAAGAATTCGTGCAGAGCGCCAGGCCATCAGGCTGAGCTGAGGTTCTGCAATGCCGAGGCTGTGCATCCCGGCATTCACGGCAAACAGGCGATTTTCCTGCGGACCGTCCCAGTCGAGGGTAAAATCGGTATTCACCTGGTACTCTTCCTCGTGATCCAGGTGCAGACGGTGTGCCAGGGGCGCGAGGAACGCAGGGCGCTCAGTGCGATAGCCGGTGGCGAAAATCACCACGTTGGTGTCCAACTGCTCTTCGCCATTGTCGACGTGATGGCGCAGCGTTAAACGCTGGTTCTCACGACTCGGCGTCACGCGGGTAACTGAGCGCGATGGCATCAGCCGTATCCAGGGTTTTTCGCGCAGCACTTCAAAGCGGTGATATATGGCGCGATAAATGGCGAGCAGGGATTCGGTGGTGATCCCATCGGAAGTCATTTTCTGTTCGGCCAGAATCTGGCGGCGGGCATTGTCACCAAGCGTTGAGAAGCTCTCCATGTACTCCGGGGTAAAGTACTCGTTGGCAAAAGCGGCTTCGTCCAGCGCGTTATAGTTGTTGCGGCGTGACACCCAGTTGAGTTCGGCAGGCCGCCCCCATTCACTGCGGAGAATATTTAAAAAAAGATCTGCGCCGCTCTGGCCGCCGCCCACCACTGTTACGCGTTTACCGGCAAGCGAAGGCGTGCGCAGCATCATCTCGCTTGCGTGGAAGCAGCGGTCGCTCTGCTCCGTAACGCAAGCCGGCAGGTTGATCTGCTTTCCAATGCCGAGGCACACATGGCGCGCGCGGTAGTAGCCGCGCTGGGTCTTCACGTTAAACAGCCCGACTTTGTCATCAAAACTGACCTGCTGTACTTGCTGACTGAAGGAGAGATTATCCAGATTTCTCGCCGCCCAGCACAGGTAGTCCGCAAACTCTTCACGCGAAACGGTGCGCTGTTCAGTGGTCAGGAAACGATAGAACTTTTTACGCTGTACCAGATAGTTGATAAAGCTGTGGCGGTTGGTGGGCCTCACCGCGCTCACTAGGTCTTTCAGGAAACTGGTCTGCATATAGCAGTCCGGAACCATCATGCCTGGGTGCCAGGAAAAGTGCGGTTTGCGCTCAAGGAATAGCGAACTGAAGCCCTCAAGCCCTTCGGCAAGCGCAGCTACGCTGAGGTTAAACGGGCCAATACCAATACCGATGAAATCATACATTTTCATTGTGCGGACTCCCTGGTGACCAGGTAAAGAGGGTTATCTAGATCGGTTAAGTAGTTCGGTAACATGCGGCTGCCACCGTCGTGTTCGGAGAAGGTGAGTTTTACCGGGTTGAGCACCACGCGAAGGATTTGCGGTTTAAACAAATCAAACAGCGCAAAGCGCTCCGCCATCTGCGGATGCTGAACCATATAGCTCTGTAAAACGCCAGCCAGAAGTTGATAGAAGCGGGTTTCGCTGACGCTACACTGTTCCGTCAGGCGTGAGATAAAGCGCAGCACAGTTACGAAGTGGCCGGTTTGCAGGTCGTGGATCAGGTAGTCGGCACTCAGGCGTGCCGTCACGTCTTTCACCTGCAAGGGGAGCGAAGCTGCTTCTGGGAAATCTTCATCCACCAGACGCATATCCCCCTGAAAATCTTTCAGCAAAATGCGTTGCGGGATATGGCCTTTCATGATCAGCGTGACGTTCTGCCCATGGGCAATCAGCGCCACGCCGTAGCGGCATATCAGGTGGTAGAACGGAATGACGGCCGCTTGGAACATTTTTGTAAGCCAGGCCTCAGCGCTGAGGCCTGATCGCTTTATCCAGGCACCTATCAGCGGGTAACCTGCGTTATCCGTTTCCATCAGTGCTGCCATTATCACCGCCTGTTCACCTTCTTGCAGATAGCAGGAAGGATTTTCGCGCCAGATGACACCGAGCATTTCTTGGTAACGATAGGGCGCTTTGGGCAGCGCCGAGTAACCGGTATGCGCCAGATAGCCAGCTGCAGGTTCGCCGAGGATTTGTGCGCCCACATTTCTCAGCGTGGCGTCCTGTGCAAATTGCTGCTGCAGCCAGCGTGATGCTAACGGACCGGCTGTAATATACTTGCCGGGAATACCGCGGTAGCAGGAAGTGTTGTAAATGGTGAGCGGCAGTTTGATGTCAAAACGCACGTTGCGGCTGGCGTTAGTCAGGGTGCGCAGCGACTGCTGCGCTAGATATTCATCGCCAAATTCGCCAAGTTCTACTATCTCACCGCGCGCCAGTTGGGGCAAGAAATGAATGGCAATTTTCTGTCGCCACTGCCACGGATGCAGCGGCACTGGCAGCCAATTACCGTCAAGGTTCAGCGTCTGCCAGCATTGGTTGAAACGCTCGCGTTCAGTGCTGTCCATCGCACTTGCCAGCAGAGTGTTGATGTGACACTCTTCGTTAGCACTCCACGCCAGCAGGTCACGGCGTACGGCAACCCAATGCAGACGGAAACGTCCACGGTATTCTGGTGCATACTGTCTTAGCGCATCCAGCCCCCAACCACGGCGGCCCTTGTTGAAGATGAACTTCGGGTGGCCGCAAAGCAGGCATTGAAGTTCGTCAGGATCGAGAGCGATAAGCGCATCGGCATTTAATGCCTTGCGTGCTTCGAATAGCTGTAAATCTCCGCGCAGCGTGGCGTAGAGATCTTCCAGATGCTCTGCGGTCTGAGCATCGTTCATTTTCAACACCATGGCAAGCTGACGCAGCGCGCTTTCCGCTTCGATGGGATTGCCGCTGTTGCTGATAAGGGTCTGTGAATCGATATGCAGCCAGCCCCAGATGCCGCGCTTTGCGCTAAACCGCCAGGTTTCATCGCCTAACTGAACCGTCCAGCGACCGTAGTTTTCTTCATGGGCGCTGAGTGTACGTTCGTATTCCAGTTCCGCGAGGATCTTCGCTACCATCTCGCGGTTGACCTGGTTCCACAATTCCAGCATCACAGGCCCACCTCGCTGAAGAAGTGGTTACGCTGGCACATCACAAGGCGCGAGCGTTTGTGCGGGAAATCGAATTCTTTGAGCGTCTCATAACCGGCGATTGGCAGATGGCGGAACAGGCGCTGATTGTCAAAACGAGGTTCAGCCACAATGCGTGTGGTACGTGATTCATCGAGCCACAGATAATGGGTCAGCCCGCGCAGCCAACTGCGGATGTACTGCGCGCCACGCCATTTTTCTTCGCCCACCAGCATATGCAGACCGCGGTCAAACGGCTGCCAGCGATAGTAACGACCAATACGATCTTCCGGCGCCCAATAGACTTCGAAATAACCGAAGGGCTCATCGTCAAAACATCCGATAAGTGGGTAGCAGTACAAAGAATTAAGCTGGCGGTGCAGATATTTTTCCTGTTCCGCCTGCGGTCCTGCCATTTCCCAGAAAGCATTCACGCGTGGTGAATTCATCCAGCAGGTAAAACGCTCTGCGTCTTGTTCCACGTCCACCAGACGGAAACTGATAGTTCGCTTAATCTGTACGTCGTAGCGACGATAAACCTCACCCTGTGGGCGAGCCGGGCGCACTGGAAAATAGAGCTGGCGCGTTTCGTCGTACTGCATCTTGCCGCTAGCGCTCTGGCGCTCGCCACGCAACCAGAGCGGCATCTGCCAGAAGGTTTCTCGTGCTAGATAATCACTTTGCGCAAGAGTGAACAGCACCTGTGCCTGTGGCTCAGCACGCCAGTCCGCCCAGGGAAGGGTGATACCGGTAAGCTGAGGAGCCGCGACAAAGAGCTGATCCAACGCTTCGACAAGCCAACCCTCGGGCGGTGATGGCATACGCTGGAGTACTGCGCTGCCATCAAACCCCAGCGTCAGCGGGAGCGCAGTATCGATTTGAGTGCAGCGGAAACCATAACCGTCATGAACAATGCTCGCGTGCGGCATCACGCTTTCTCCTTATAGAACGGGTTGCTGAAATCAAAGTAGATGACCGCCGGGTCGGCGATAGTGTTTTCGTTGTGGTCATGCAGATAGCAAAAGAAGTTGCCTTTGCAGTTCCAGTGCTGGCTGTCGAGCACGTAATCCAGACAGCGAGTTTGCTTCACTTTACGGCGCAGTTTAAGAAGTGCCTCACGAACTTGCTCCATCAGGTTTTCTTCGCTTTCGAACCCAGCAGCGCCGAGTGCCGCAGTTACGGCAAGGGTTGAATTCACCAGCAGGTAATAGGGGAAGTAGCGCAGTAACTGGCTTTCGCTGAAGCGGTTTTCGGCTTCACTCTCACCCACTTCGGCGAGCCATTCATTGGCGCCTTCGGTGAAACCACTGCCCTGGCAGTCGCGATAGAGCAGACCAACGGGCAGATCCTCATGCATTTCCACGAGAATGTTTTGTTGATGGGCCAGCAGCACCAGCCCGTAGTCCGCCTCGGCACTGAACAGCGGCAGCAGAACACAATTACAGTAGGCTTCCAGCCAGCAACGGGCAGCTTGAGCCGGCGGCAAGTTCAGACGCTGGCTGAGCCGGCGAACGGCTTCGACCAGCAGACTGTCGCCGCCATCGGGAGCGGCCTGGGTCAGGCTGACCAGCACGTTGGTTTGCGTTTGAGGCGTTGCGAATAGAAGGTTGACGCGCAGTACCATCAGGCTTTCTTCCTGCAACTGGCCTCCTACATCACGCAGGCCTACCCAGCCATCTTCCTGCATAATGCGCATGGTCGGATAGCGCGCCTGCAACTCCTGCCAACGTGGAGTATGCGCCAGGCGTGCCAGACGCATACCGCGTTCCACTTCCTTCATTGACAACGTGCGGACTGAGTTAGTAAGGCGCACGCTGAGAGAGAATTTGATCATGTCACTGTTGGTTTCGCTGTAGAGCGAACGTGCGGAACTGGTTGGTAGCCAGCTTGCGCCTGCTTCCCCCAAATCGTTCAGCGCACCACTTTCCAGGAGTTGCAGGCACCAGTTTTGTGTAAGCAGATATTCCGCCTGCCAAGGGTGCATCGGCAGCAGCCAGCGGTCGTCGGTAAAATAACTGAGCAATTCCGGCGCACTCTGTTCGGCAAAGCGCAACAGCCTGGCACGCAGGGGCATCATGAGGCTGTCACCACCCACAAAAGCCTTATCCACGGCAAACCAGCGCAACGGGAAACGTGGTGCAAAAGCCGGGAGGTAACGGCGCGCTTCGGTTTCGTTAAGCGGCTGGTGGGATTTAGGGGCCGGATGGAAAGCGTGGCCTACCAGTAGCGCCTGCTCGGCTTCGGCAAAGTTCAATGGCTTATGGCGCAGCTGCTGTGCCCAGTCGTGGCGAAGGTCTATGGCCTGCCAGGTATACTTGTGACTTTCCTGAACACGGCTTTTGAAGCGCGCGATTACCTCATCCGCAAGTTCCCCTTTCACTGCAGGATTTGCAAGGATAAGCGACACCATTTTTTCAAAATCAACGTCTTCACCCTGGCTGTCATCGGTATTGATAAGTTGCGCGGGGAAACAATACTGATGGTGTTGTGTCGGAGAGAAATAGCGGACCGAAACTCGTAGAGCCTGCCTGGCAGAAAGAGGAATGAGTATTTGTGCAGGCTCATCTGATGCATTAGCAGGCAAACGCTCCCAGTTCTGAGTTTCGCGCAACAGCGCGTTCAAAAAGCACTGGGCCGCAACGTCTGTACCAGCGGGACAGAAATAGGAATGCATAATGAAATCTCACTCAGATAGTGTTGATAATTATTTATTAGTATATATACTCTAACAATTGTGAGCCGCGATGGCAACATTTCCGCAATATTTTTTGCGTTAACTTCATAATCTCCTCACATTTACGGACACTCTATTTAACGATTGTATGAGCGCATCTCCTGAAGTTCTAAAGCGTGGAAGCACTCCGAAAGCTAGCTGGTCGCTTGCTTTATGCGCCGGATTACTTGGTATCGGTCAAAACGGTTTACTAGTAGTTCTGCCCCAGTTGGTAGAGATGACCGGTTTGTCGCTTTCTGTCTGGGCGGGGTTACTAATGTTCGGTTCAATGCTGTTTCTTCCCGCGTCGCCCTGGTGGGGACGACAGTCAGAAATTCGTGGCTGCAAGTCAGTGGTGCTGGCCGCACTTAGCGGCTATCTGGTCAGTTTTGCTGTGATGGCGCTGGTCGTGTGGGGGATGACGACGGGGCTCGTCAGTGCCTTCTGGGGGGTGACGGGATTGATCGTTTCACGTGCACTGTACGGCCTGACTGTGTCCGGCATGGTGCCGGCGGCGCAGACGTGGGCGATACAGCGGTCGGGGCCTGAAAACCGTATGGCGGCGCTAGCTACCATCAGTTCGGGGCTGAGTTGCGGGCGTCTGCTGGGGCCTCCTTTGGCGGTAGCGACATTGAACTTCCATCCGCAGGCGCCATTGTGGCTGATGGCGGTTGCTCCGTTCCTAGCTTTTTTGTTGATTATGCGTCAGCCAAACGATCCTCCTTTACCGCCGGCTGCGCATCAGTCCACCCGCTTGCAGATAACGATGTTGCCTTATCTGCTGCTGGCTCTGCTGCTGGCGGCCTGTATCAGTCTGATGCAGCTTGGGCTGGCTCCGCACCTGAAACCATTTATAGGCGAAGCCGCGCGGGTTAGCCATCATGTGGCTCTGCTACTGAGCCTGGCAGCGGCGAGTACTCTACTGGCACAGTTTCTGGTAGTGCGTCCGCAGCGCTTTAAGGCGATGACGTTGCTATGGTTGGCGGCACTGCTGATGGTAGCCGGGCTTAGCATGATGTTGATGGCGCAACTGGCGGTATTTTATTGCGGTATCGCTGTGACTTCTTTCGGTGCGGCGATAGCAACACCTGGCTATCAGCTGCTGCTTAATGCACGCCTTTCGACCGGTAAAGGGGCGGGGGTTATCGCCACCAGCCATACGCTCGGCTATGGATTAAGCGCGCTCTTAGTCCCGTTGGTATCCCGCATTTATGGTGAATATTATCTGATTAACACCGCCCTGCTGATGGCCATGGCTTTCCTTCTGCTCAGCGGCTGGCTATGGCGTAAAGGCTAATGAGTTAATCCTGAATAAATAGTTTTTCTAACGTCACATCACTGAGGATCGCTGCCTATTCTAGCGCTTCGGCCAGTGTATGACCATCATAGGGATTTCCTGGCATCGAGCGTGCGCCAACCACTAGCCCTTCCTGGTGAGTCGTTGTGATCGACACTTTTACACCAAACCCGTACGGCTTACGCGCCTTGCCTTTGGCTATGCACTCCACTTTCGGAGCATGCAGAGCATAGAGTTTGTCTTGATCCTTGGGCCTTTGCGAAATGATTCGTTTTTTACGCACAATCAACTCTCGCAATGCATCACGCCCTTGCTCCGCCACCGACTCGATTTGTCGCTCAACGTCACGCATCACTCGTCCCGCTCGCGAACGCAGTGTGCCCAACGCCTTGTGCATCCTTTTGAATTGCTTCGCGTGCGCATAACGACTGATTTTAATTGATAGACGCGGCGCGACTCGGTTGTAGTTTTGCCGTAACTTTAAACCGTACTGTGTCGCCGCTTTAACCAAATGCTCTCGGCAACGCTCTAGCAATCGCGAATCGGTCGGATACGCTATCACCTTCTCCATCACCGTGGTGTCAACGATCACTAGTTTTACGCTCGACGCTTTGATGACATCACTACGTTTGGACGCTTCGATTGTCTCTGCTAATAGCTCTTCTACGCTTGCTTCACCAAGCCGCTTGCGCCAACGCGTTAGACTTGACGGGTCAATTGGCACCTCGGTTTGGAGGTACCTTACTTAGTATTAAGTATTTCTCTCAATACGAAAAGTAAAAATTTAATTGTAAAACATGTAGATTATTACAAAAATAAAATTATTCCCAAAACACCTTATGATTTATTGCATCCAATAAAGATTCAAGCTCATCTCCAGTTGCATTAGAAGAGAAATCTGGATTAATTCATTTTTCCAAAAATTCATCGTTCACTAACTCAATGAGGAATAATTTTCCATCATAATCTATAGATTCAGATAGTAATTCATCAATTAATTTCATATGCTCTGAACTGCGTTTAGCAACGATATCTCTTAGAAGAGCAATTTGCCTAGTATTCATTTTCTTACTCCAGATTTACCTTTTGGCCAAGCAGTGACAATTTCTCCATTTGGATTAATTACTACAACTGCATCTTTGCCCGTCAATTGGAATGTGGGCCCATATTTCGATGGTTTATATCGAATAAAAATTGGATTTTTCAAGAATCAAAAATACTTCTTGGATTTATTCCCACGCCCTCACGCGAAATAGCATGATTAATCACATGTTTAATATAGCCAACAATCTCTGTCGGCATCCGCACGCCGGCAGCCTGCTCAGCAGCAAGTTGCATACTCAATCTATTACTGCTTATAGCTGTAGTAATAGATTGACTTGGAACTGAAGTACGTGCGACTGGCTGTACATTGGGTAACGCTGGTTCCCGAATAACTAGATAACACTTTATTTATTTATAATATCTATTAGGTCTTCCAGTTCGCAACCAAACGTATTAGGAGAGAAATCTGGATTAATTCCTTCTTCCAAAAATTCATTATTTACCAAGCAAGAAAGAATCAACTTCCCATCATCATCGATAGACTCAGATAGCAATACATTGATTAATTTGATATGTTCCGGACCATGTTTAGCAACGACAGCCCTCAAAAGGGTTTCTTGTTTAGCTTTCATTTTCTCGCTCCAGTGTTACTCCTTTTCCACATAGTGATAACCTCACCTTTTGAATTAACTGCAATAACAGCATCTTCGCCCGTCAGACGAAACGTAGGCCCATATTTCGTTGGGTAATATTGAATATTAAAAACAGTTTTCAGAAAAGTGAAACGATGTATGTAAATCGCACATCTGTCAAATCAATACCGACTGTAGTAGCCTTCATCTCGGATGCTCCTGCCTGTTCAATAAATTAGATTGAACTCCCATTTTGGCACATCATGCTGCTGTTTAATGGGGGAGCGGCCATCCCATTAATGTCTATGGATCACACAGATTTAAAATCTGCTTTATTCATCAACTACCCACCACACTTTATGGTATATGGCGTCTATTAAAGACTCTAGTTCATTACCAAGCGAATTGGGAGAAAAATCCGGATCATTTGGATCAATTCCCTCTGCCAAAAACTCCTCATTCACTAAACGACTTAGAAGGCATCTTCCTTCATTATCTATAGAGTCTGATAACAAAGCGTCAATCAATTCCATATGCTCCGGACTACGCTTAGTAATGACAGCTCTTAGAAGAGCTTTTTGTCTAGCATTCATTTTCTTGCTCCAATTTTAGACGTTGACCAAACAGTGACAAGCTCCCCTTTAGAATTTACAGAAATTGTAGCGTCTTTGCCCGTCAGGCGGAATGTGGGGCCACGATTCGTTGGAAAATATTCAATAAGTATTGGATTCTTCCAAGCATCCAAAATACTTTTCGAATTTGTTCCTATACCGCCATCACGCGAAATAGCCTGATTCATTCCGTGCCTGGTATATCCTGTAATCTCCGTCGGCATTCGAACGCCTGCAGCTTGCTCCGCAGCAAGTTGCATATTCAATCTGTCACTGCTTATAGTTATAGTGATTGTTTGACTTGTGATTGGGGCACGGGCAGTTGCTTGTTTAGTTATCAACAAACTAGAGTCCAATAGTGGTTTGCCATTGGGTCCTAAGGTTCTTCCCGCTTTCGCTAAGTCAACATGCAAAAATTCTTCTAGTGTTTTCTTGCCTACATGAATGCCTGCCTTACCAAGCGATGACGCTAACTTCGCAATCCCCCCTGCCGCAACTATTGTCGTAACTGCCTGGTAAAATAAATTACCTGCATCGCGCCCCAGTTGCACAGCATTTTGGTCACCACCTTCTGCTTTTGCAACCGTTATTCGGTTGATTTTGGCATCCCATTCGGCAGAGATTGCTTCACCCACTTGAGTTCGTACTTCTTTATCGGTAACCAGCGCTATTAATCCCTCTACAGTTTTGATCGGATGCAATACAAGTGCTGCTATACCTTCTAGCATTTCCCAATTTTCTTCCGACAGACCCTCGATAAAACCTGCGCCAATCAATGCATCTTGTTTGGCCGAAACGCCAGTCCATTTAACGAATGTTTTCGATTGACAGAGCAGATTGCCTTCACAAGCATCAAACTCTTTTTGGGCACGCGCTTTTTGCTCGGTAGCCAGCCAGTTATTATCTACCGCTGCTACCGCACTGTTGACTGACGTTGCAGCGTTCTCGCCCGCGAGCGCTGCAACACCGGCTACCAGCGTCGTAGCAATGTTGCGTTTTGCTTCTTGTTCTGTGCGTGTTTCATCTGGATGAATTGGACTAAATGCATGCGTTAAAATGCTCGACACAGCCCCACCTATCGCACCGGCGCTCATGCTTTGATTCAATGCCGCGGCGCCGCCTAGTCCAACTAACGCGTGCAGTGCTGCATGGGCTGGGCTGCCTTCATTGATCGCTCCAGATTCAGCACGCCGCTTTGCACAAACTATGCGGTCGTCCCAGTCACATTTTCAGACGCGGCTGCGGTAACGGCTGTGAGCACTTGACGGTAGGTTCCACCTGGCCCCTATTACTTATTCAGTGCTTGCGCCTGCGAGCGTAATTCAGTTGCAGTCTCACATAACGCCTATCGCTGCTCGACAGACATCAATTCATTTTCATTAGCAAGCGCTTCTTGATGCTCAGCTTGCTGAATTTTACGATCCGCTTCTCTTGCTCTATTCGCAATAAACGCATTAGCTTTTCGGCTCAATGCTCCTACGATCTCAAAGCCGGCCTCAATTTCAGTTTGGTTAAAGATCGTCGATAACATTTTCCCTAATTTATTATTTTCCATCAAAAACAATACCTAATTATCATTGATAACCTTCGTCTAATACTTTCATTAACTCAGACTGCAATTCCATAGATTCAGAGTCGTATCTATCGAAAAGTGCCAAACAACGATATTCCTTAGGATCTAAATATGTAGATCGGATAAAAAAATATGAAATATCTTTTATTTCCTCATTTTTATGTGAGGTCGTGGCAATGTAAGAAAGATCTCTATTATTGTCAACCTCTATTATTTTATCAATTAAATCATGAACTTCATCTGAAAATTTACCACAAGTTAAGAAAAATACTGCGCCAAGATCAATAATTTTTTTAACAAGATGTGAAATTTTCTCTTTATCAAAAAAATTGTTTACTATAAGTAAACAGACAAGCTCTCTATCTTTAATAATGCTCGTTGAATTAAAGTCATCAAAAGATGAAATAATTAATTCACAATTTCTACTGTGCTTTACTAGATTGGTGCTCATTTGCCGTGTCCTTTTATTTTATCGATATTATCAGAAAATGTTTTAATTTCTTTTTCTAAGTGTCTTATGCGTGCCCCTTGTTGTTTTGAAACAATATCTGGTGCTAGACCTTCCATTCCTGGTTTGGTAGTCATATTTTCTTTGAACCATTTTAGTTTTTGTTCGTGCTCGGTAATAAGTTTTTCATAAGAGCGAATAGCTTTAATTTCTTGATTAGTGAGCATCTGCTCAATATCAACAACTACAGCCTCCTCTTTTGGGGCCTCACTAAAAATCGCATTCCCGTACGCACTCACCTCCTCATTCATCGGCGTAGTTATTGGTTCAACTCCTTGTTGAGCCTCTCTAGGACTCACTAACGGCCGCGCTCTATCCCTTGATCGATCAGGCACGCCCCCAAACAGCGGTATCTCCTCACCTTCATGCCGCTCTCTCCCTGGAATTCGAAATGGCTGCAATGGCGCCATGGGCCTCCCCATCGGTGGCAGTGCTTGGGAAGGTAGCGCCAACTGATTATTTTCCACTTCAATTTGCGCCGCATTCTGCGCTAACGCCGAATCTGCGCCACTTGCTGCTGCAATTCCCGCCACTAGCCCCGTTACTAAATTTTTACGCGCCTCCTTCTCTTGTGCAGAAAGACCATCCACTGAACCCAGCAGGTTGCTCACCAATACACTCGCACTTGCTCCTAAGGCTGCCGAACCTCCCTCTTGCCCCTGCACAGCAGCGCTGCCGTAAGCCAATGTCCCATGCAAAGCTGCGCGCACACCTTCACTGTTTAAATTATCTGAAATCTCTTTTATTTTTTCTGCACCTAAGCTTTGTAAATAATTCATGGCCGTTGATTGCACAAACTGTGCGGTCGTCCCTGTCACATTGCCAGATGCGGCTGCAGTGACGGCTGTGAGCACTCGACGGTAGGTTCCACCTGGCCCCCATTGCTTATTCAGTGCTTGCGCCTGCGAGCGTAATTCAGTTGCAGTCTCACGTAACGCCTGCCGCTGCTCTACAGACATCAATTCATTTTCATTCGCAAGCGCTTCTTGATGCTCAGCTTGCTCAATTTTACGATCTGCTTCTCTGGCTCTATTGGCAATAAACGCATTCGCTTCTCGGCCCAATGCTCCCACGATCTCAAAGCCGGCCTCAATTTCAGTTTTGTTAAAAATGGGCTCTAACGCCGCATGACTTTGTGCCGGATTGCGATTTAAGCTAGCTATCGTCTCTTCTGCACTTCGCCCCGTCAACGCCTTCTGCCGCTGCTCATCCATAATTACAATTTGAGCGCCGCTAATCGCACTTCTGGTGGTCGACGTGGCTTGGCCAGAAGCGCTTATCGCTATCGGCATCGAGGCGCTGGCACCTTTTAAGCTCGTCAACTGATTACCCTTATGCGCCGGTGTAATCGCTTTACCACGTTGACTCGACCCCTTTGCCATCTTTGCTGTACCCGATACCTAAGCCCAGGCTTCTTGCGTTGTAGCGCGCTTGATTCTCTATATCACTGATCGCTAGAGTACCCGTTATAAATTGATTCTTGCCTTCTTCAATCGCCCGATCTGTACTTGCTATCACGCTACCCAGCAGTTTCGTATCGCCTTTGACTCCAATCTGGAAGCCGCTTGCGCCAGCTTGGATGCCCGCTTGCTCCGCTACGCTCAGATAATGACTATCTATCTTTTGTTGTGAGAAATTAATGCTCACGGCAGATGCAGGACCGGCTGTAGCACTGCCGCTGATACTTTGATAGCGGCTGTTATAGGTACTCGAATTCTGCACGCTTTCAATTTCAAGGTCACCCTCGATTCTGGCTTGGACTTGCTGGCCAGAGAGTTGTGCGCCTTTTAAGTGGACATTACTTTGTGCGTTTAACATCAGCTTGCGGCCAGCTTTGATCTGAGCTGGCGTATGACTGACCTCAACGCCATCTGCGTGGCCGCGCCCGCTGCTGATTGCGACGGCAGCACCTAATGAGCTATGGGTTCCGAGGGTGGCCGCTAACCCTGCCGCGCTGCTCTGGCTGTGCTGCTCACTGTGCTGGATAAAGGTGTTCGGCGCTGCCTCAATTTTCAAGGGACCTTCTACTTTAAGTTGGACATCTTGTTTGGCTTCAATTTGAGAACCCATGAACTTGTTCAGGGGTCACTTACATTATCAAAAGACTCAGCAATAGAGATCATTAATATTTCCTATAGTGGTTAGCTATTCATCAATCTCCCCATACTTTGCGATTTATTGCATCTATTAAAGATTCTAATTCATCTCCGATTGCATTAAGAGAGTAATCAGGTCCAGCAAATCCCTCTGTAAGCAATTCGTCACCTACTATATCAATAAGGATTCTCCTTCCTTTGTCATCTAAGGACCCAGAAAGCAAATTATCAACCAATTTTATATTCTCTGGGCTGCGCTTAGAAACAACCGTTCTTAAAAGTGATCTTTCCCTGGCATTCATTTCCTTGCTCCAATTTTAGATTGTGGCCAAATGGTAACAATTTTTCCTTTTGGATTAATCACGACAGTCGCATCTTTCCCTTCCAAACGGAAGGTAGGCCCCTCTTTAGTTGGAACATGTTTAATAGCAATCGGATTTCTCCAAGCATCCAAAATACTTTTTGGATTGATTCCCGAACCCTCACGCGAAATAGCATGATTAATCCCATGTTTACTATAGCCAACAATCTCTGTCGGCATCCGAACGCCTGCAGCTTGCTCTGCAGCAAGTTGCATATTCAATCTGTTACTGCTTATAGTTGTAGTGATTGTTTGACTTGGAATTGGGGCACGGGCAGTTGCTTCTTTAGTTACCAACAAACTAGAATCCAATAGTGGTTTGCCATTGGGTCCTAAGGTTCTTCCCGCTTTCGCTAAGTCAACATGCAAAAATTCTTCTAGTGTTTTCTTGCCTACATGAATGCCTGCCTTACCAAGCGATGACGCTAACTTCGCAATCCCCCCTGCTGCAACTATTGTCGTAACTGCCTGGTAAAATAAATTACCTGCATCGCGCCCCAGTTGCACAGCATTTTGGTCACCACCTTCTGCTTTTGCAACCGTTATTCGGTTGATTTTGGCATCCCATTCGGCAGAGATTGCTTCACCCACTTGAGTTCGTACTTCTTTATCGGTAACCAGCGCTATTAATCCCTCTACAGTTTTGATCGGATGCAATGCAAGTGCTGCTATACCTTCTAGCATTTCCCAATTTGCTTCCGACAGACCCTCGATAAAACCTGCGCCAATCAATGCATCTTGTTTGGCCGAAACGCCAGTCCATTTAACGAATGTTTTCGATTGACAGAGCAGATTGCCTTCACAAGCATCAAACTCTTTTTGGGCACGCGCTTTTTGCTCGGTAGCCAGCCAGTTATTATCTACCGCTGCTACCGCACTGTTGACTGACGTTGCAGCGTTCTCGCCCGCGAGCGCTGCAACACCGGCTACCAGCGTCGTAGCAATGTTGCGTTTTGCTTCTTGTTCTGTGCGTGTTTCATCTGGATGAGTTGGACTAAATGCATGCGTTAAAATGCTCGATACAGCCCCACCTATCGCACCGGCGCTCATGCTTTGATTCGATGCCGCGGCGCCGCCTAGTCCAACTAACGCGTGCAGCGCTGCATGGGCTGGGCTGCCTTCATTGATCGCTCCAGATTTCACTAACTCGCCGATATGGCTTGCGCCTTGCTGCTGAATCAGATTCACTACGCCGCTTTGCACAAATTGTGCGGTTGCACCTGTTACATTGCCAGACGCTGCTGCGGTGACGGCTGTGAGCACTTGACGGTAGGTTCCACCTGGCCCCCATTGCTTATTCAGTGCTTGCGCCTGCGAGCGTAATTCAGCCGCAGTCTCACGTAACTCCTGCCGCTGCTCTACAGACATCAATTCATTTTCATTCGCAAGCGCTTCTTGATGCTCAGCTTGCTCAATTTTACGATCTGCTTCTCTGGCTCTATTCGCAATAAACGCATTCGCTTCTCGGCCCAATGCTCCCACGATCTCAAAGCCGGCCTCAATCTCAGTTTTGTTAAAGATCGTCTCTAACGCCTGATGGATATGAGTCGGATTGCGATTTAAGCTAACTATCGTCTCTTCTACACTTCGCCCCGTCAACGCCTTCTGCCGCGGCTCATCCATAATTACAATTTGAGCGCCGCTAATCGCACTTCGGGTGGTCGACGTGGCTTGGCCAGAAGCGCTTATCGCTATCGGCATCGAGGCGCTGGCACCTTTTAAGCTCGTCAACTGATTACCCTTATGCGCCGGTGTAATCGCTTTACCACGTTGACTCGAACCCACCCCTTTGCCATCTTTGCTGTACCCGATACCTAAGCCCAGGCTTCTTGCGTTGTAGCGCGCTTGATTCTCTATATCACTGATCGCTAGAGTACCCGTTATAAATTGATTCTTGCCTTCTTCAATCGCCCGATCTGTACTTACTATCACGCTACCCAGCAGTTTCGTATCGCCTTTGACTCCAATCTGGAAGCCGCCTTCGCCAGCTTGGATGCCCGCTTGCTCCGCTACGCTCAGATAATGACTATCTATCTTTTGTTGTGAGAAATTAATGCTCACGGCAGATGCAGGACCGGCTGTAGCACTGCCGCTGATACTTTGATAGCGGCTGTTATAGGCACTCGCATTCTGCACGCTTTCAATTTCAAGGTCGCCCTCGATTCTGGCTTGGACTTGCTGGCCAGAGAGTTGTGCGCCTTTTAAGTGGACATTACTTTGTGCGTTTAACATCAGCTTGCGGCCAGCTTTGATCTGAGCTGGCGTATGACTGACCTCAACGCCATCTGCGTGGCCGCGCCCGCTGCTGATTGCGACGGCAGCACCTAATGAGCTATGGGTTCCGAGGGTGGCCGCTAACCCTGCCGCGCTGCTCTGGCTGTGCTGCTCACTGTGCTGGATAAAGGTGTTCGGCGCTGCCTCAATTTTCAGGGGGCCTTCTACTTTGAGTTGGACATCTTGTTTGGCTTCAATTTGAGAACCAATGATATTGAGGGTTGACGCTTCGCCTGAACCTTCCATCTCCAAGTGCACTGTGCCGCCCGCCGTAATTGTGCTGCCCAACGCTGTTGCGCTCCGTTGCGTTTGCTGAAACTCTTGATGGCTTTCACCCATCATCACGCTGACGGTAACGCCGCCGGCGGCTTTGGGATCAGCTTGAATCGCATCGTAGGCGTTTTTAGCCGCGAGTGCGCCAGCGCCAGCGGCTAAAGCGTGCATGCGCGGATCACTCACTTGCGTGCTGGCTTGAAGCATTTGCTGGCCGGTTTGCGCAGCAGCAATCACTGGTGCGCTGACTGAGACGGTCAAGCCAGATTGATGCCACTCGCTTTGTTGCCAGCGCCGGCCTTGTTCATAGACTGCATCGACTGTGCCTTTGAGCGCTTTAGCCCGGATATTGCCCTCAGGCGCGACCAACTGACTACCGCTTTGTTGATATTCGCGGCCTGCTATGGCCTCGATCTGACCTGACACACTGCCAATAATAGTGCCGATATAGGGTGTGCTTTCACTCTCGAGTGCCTCCTTTTGCTTGCGCTCGCCAATGGTGTACCCTAAGCTGCCGTTGTCTAAAAGCCCTGAGCGTTCTTCAACTGAGTAATAGCTCGCTTGCTCAATCTGCTTGGCCGCTTTTAGTTTGATGTCATTGTCAGCATACAAACCCACAGCATGCATGCCGACGATGTTTGAACCCGTAGCACTGAGGTCATGCCCGGCCTCCACCTTGACGGTACCGCCCGAGAAAGTACTGTTTAATACTTGTTTTTTATATTGCTGAGTTTGGCTTAATTCGCTCGAAGAAGATAATAAATGATTAAATTCATGGTAGCGAGATTCCGCAAAAGTGTACTCTTCATAAGCGGCTTCCAGGTTAATATCTCGGCCCGCTTTGACAGAAAGCGCGGCCCCGGCATGAACATAAGCGCCAACTGCATTGATATCATGGCCTGCCTTAAGTTCAAGGGATCCGCCCGTTTGAATGAGCGTACCCACTTCGGCTTTTCTGCTTTGGCTTAACGAGTTTTGCTCGTCCCATGTCAGTTGTTGTTGCTCTACGGTAGCGACTGTGCCTAATGTAAGGTCATGTCCCGCTTCTAAAGTGGCTGCTTGACTCACCTCGATGTGAGTTGCCGCCAAGTTAAGATCCGCCTTAGCACGGACCTCCAGTTGCTCCGCTTGAATCCGGCTTAAGCCATCTAGCGTTGTCAAGCTACCGCTCAGCGCGTGGGTCGTCTGGGTTTGGCTTTGTAGATGGATATCCTGCTCGGCTGCTAGGGTGATTTGTTTGCCGGCCAATATGCCAGCACGGCTGTCGATGTCTTCGCTAGCCTGTAGAGAGAGATGATCTAAGCTGACGATGGCGCCACGTCGGTTATCAATAATGTGCGCGTTAAGATTGATTTTCCCGGTACTAATCATCGTGCCAGCATTTTTAATCATGCCTCGGCTCGTCAAATCAATCTCGTTGGCGGCTATACCAGAGCCCCCTAGCCGCGGTACGTGGATGCGTGCGCTAGAGAGATACACTTGCGGCGCCAATACAGTTTGCTCGCCGCCATTCGGTAGCCTAATCGTTTGATTCACCAGCCAGACAATATCCCGTGACAATGACGTTTGCTGCTCAGCGCTCAATGGCATGCCTAGCTGAAGGTTAGCCTGCTGCGCATATTTTGCACCCGCTCTCATTAAAGCTTGGTATTCAGCCCTTTGATTCGTTTGATACGATAGTGCATATTGACCTGCCAAAGCGATGCTTTGGTCACGTATGAGTTGCTGCTCATAAAAACCGCTCCCTAGACGTTTAGGCGCGCTTCTCGGGTTAACGCCAATCAGGTTTAATAGGTAATTACTCGATAGAGACCAGTCAGTATGATTAAAACGTGGATCGATATCGACTAAAAAAGGATGCTCAGGTGCAGTCTGCACAATATGCATACCGCTTGTAGGCAGCAGCGGGACAATTAAGCTATTCTGGTTGCTTGCGTCGCGCGCCATAACCGTACCGCTCGTATCGTGAGCGTGTAGTCTCAATAGATCAGGTTGTTCGTGCTGAACCAGCCTACCTTCTGCCTGAGTGGTGAGATCCAATTTGCTTTGCTGTATAACAGAAGGCGTTCTATAGTGGATAAAATCACTATATGTACGCTCACGTCCTCCGAAATGACCGCGCCAATCACTGCGCGTATAACGGGAAAGCCCCACATCTATTTGGGTAGTCAAGTTGATCGCGTCACGATTTTCCTCCATCTCGAAACTAGTATCTAGCGGGAGGATTTTGCCGCCCGCGATCATCTTACTTTTGTCATTGAGAACCCGGCCAGACAATTTCATATCGCCGCCTGCCTGGATCGTCGCAGGCTGGCTTTCTTCGACGACCGTGTCTTTTACAATACGCATGTAGCCGTATTCAGTATAGTCAGCAAACGGAGCGGCACTGCCGTCTTTCACAACTTGACGACCTCCTCGGCTTGCATCCCATGCGAGTTGGTCAAGGCGGTAGCGCTGGCTCGACCCTTCGGGCTGCATTTCTAAAATGAATTGTTTATCGACTACCCGTTCTCGAGTTTTGAAATAAGCCGTTTTATTGATTAACCGAGAGGTATTAATCGAAAGTTGACCTACCGCATCAATCGTCGCTGATGAGTTTATCGTGCGCAGCGCTTTGCCAAGCGCTTTATTTTGCGCATCAAGCCGCTGGCCAATAGTCATATTGCCACCACTGAATAGCAGACTGTGATCTTTGTTTTCAAGCCATTTAGCACCTATATCAAGGCGTGTATTCGCTGCAATGACGCTTGGCTTATATCCATTGACAGTATATTTTGTCTCAAAATTACTTAAATTCTTAGCACCCACTGCAACAGTGTCACCATAGATCAGCCCCTTATTGCTCAACGTATCTTCCGCTTTGAGAAGCATCTGAGGCCCCGTAAGCAAAGCCTCTGATTGGTTGTCAATATGGGTAGAGCTAATCGACATTTGTTTTCCGCTTGCCACTATTCCTTGATTAACACAATCGCCTTGAGCCAGGGTTGGTACATCTCCTTCATTTGGTAACTTAAATGCTCTTTGCGAAGAGGCGGAAGTCATTGCTGAGGAGGATGGGGCAGCCTTTAGATTGAGATTCTTACCCGCTAGCACTTGGCTAGCTTGGCCATTGAGTATGCTTTGTGCATTTACTGTGACATTCCCGTAACCTATTACTAAACCTGGCGACTCGACTCGCTCATCAGGCACCGTGTTATTTTTGAATTGGCCTGCAATAATCCTTGTATCGCCTCCGCCAGCATGCACGATATGCCCGCTGTCATTATCTAACTCATTGACTACGCGCAGTTCGAGTTCTGCCGAGTCTTTATCGAATGGCAGAGCAAGCTGATCGTCCGCTTGCGTGACTTGCCGCTTTCTAACCTCGTCTACCCATACCTTTCCTCTGTCAGCCATCGTACCGACCGGTATCGCGGTAAGCTCGCCTTGATAAATCGTGCCACGTCGGTTTTCTAGCTTTTGCGCACTGAGTTTTAGATGATCTGAACTCGCAACAACGCTGCCTATGCCCACCTTGCTTACGCTAGAAAGCTCATCCTGAATGTCGGCGGAGCTATTCACAATATGTTGAGCGGTGAGTTGTGTCTCGCCCCTGCCAAAAATAACACCTGATTGAATATTTTCGATTTTTCTAGCCGCCGAAATGTGTGTTTTTCCGCGACCACGATTGATCATTTGCGCTGAGCTATTTTTAATTTCATCGGCCTTAACGATAAGCTCCCCGGTCTCGCTTGAGGCTTCAAGTTTGCCTTTCTCATTATTCAAAAATTGCGCCTCAGCCCTTACCGCCCCGCCACTTATCACCCCTTGGTTTCTGCATCTGTCAGCCTTAATAGTTGTGCTAGCACTATCGATTGAGGCGTCTGGCTGGTTATCGACTTCAGCCGCAAAAATTTGCATTTCTCCGCTACTATGCAAAATGCTCTGGTTAATTAATCTACCCTTAGTCTCAAACGATAAGTGACGCCCTGCCTGCAAAGCCTTGTGGTCGGTATGGGTATAATCATTTTCTAGTGATACCGAAAGATCACGTGTTGCACTGATGATGCCAGGACCCTCAAGGGCTGTTGCTTTCAACTCCAAATCGTTATTCGATATAATTTCTCCAGCATTGACTAAGCCGCCCGAACTCGAAATCCAGAGTTGCCGCTCAGCGCGCACTTTGGCTTGCTGAGTTAAGGTCAGCCGGCCTTGATCAGCTAAGTCCTCCTGATCTATCAGTTGGTGGCAAGCTACACTCTTCCAGCGGTCCGTCTCCGCATAATTAACCCGGCTAGGTCCGCTTAACAAATGAATGCGCTTTGCCTGCACTTCACCCTCTATTTTGATGCTGTAGGCAATTAAATCCAGTTGTTCAAACGGCTCGAGTTTCGCCCCATAGCGGATCGTAATCTGCCCTTCGGTCACGCACAGTGTTTCAAGACCGCCGCTCTGCCCCCAAATAGGTGAGCCCGTTGTTAACACGATGCGGTGACTATTCAGAAAATGGTAACCCCAATAGGAAACGCCATTCTCATTGACGCAGGACATTGTTGCCGGCTGTCCATTAATTTTAACGATGCTAGCGGGCTGGGATGGCATCCCCCCCGTAACTTCATTGAGAATCATCCTTAGAGTTAGACCGCTCTGTGACTGTGGGCTGCGCACAATGTTCTGGCCCAGCCTGGCTTGGAGCACAGTGCGCACGGTTTCATTTAAAATCGCGTCGGAGCGATGGCCATCGGGATTTTTAGAAGCGTTACTTGCAGTGCTAGCGCAGTCCGGCTGCGGTATGTTTGCCGGCAGTGCGTCTTTTTCAGGCGCAGGCTCGCTAGCGCTGGAGTTGGCTGGGATCGACGTTTGCTCGCGAGCAGTGCGGGAAGATGACTGAGAGAGCTGGGTCGATATATTCTGAATGGGGTTCATGGCCGTAGTTTCCTTGCGTTTAGCAAAGCATGCAGAAAAGCTTGACTAATGTGACCCATCAAAAAGGGAGGTGAAAAAAACCTTTGCATGTGCGTAGCTAATATTCAATTACACTTCACGCTTTATTCAAAATTTTTGTTCTTAGTTCATTATTTTCTTGGGCCAGGTTTTTGTTTTTTTCGATAAGCCATTCATTATCTTGAATAATTTCAACATTATCCTGAATGTACTCTATCATATCTCGTATTCTATCTGCTTCTTTAGCTAACCCTGCTAAAAGCATTAAACTCTCTCTTGCAGTTGGCGACGTTGCTAATATTGCACCATTTATTCCTCGTTGCAATTGGATGGTGTCTGCCGCTATCTCATCTAAAATTCTTTGCAAAGCACCCATATCTTTACTGGGTTTCATCTCTTCCTCGGCTCGCTCAACTAAATTTC
The DNA here is from genome assembly GCF_020023735.2 of Mycoavidus sp. HKI. NCBI lineage: Bacteria > Pseudomonadati > Pseudomonadota > Betaproteobacteria > Burkholderiales > Burkholderiaceae > Mycoavidus > Mycoavidus sp. HKI. Next base: position 568,276 of record NZ_CP076444.2, on the reverse strand, counting down.
TTAAACGCGCCATCAGCGACATCGTTTTACTTGCAAAGCCACCTAAAGGCTCCATTAGCGATACTTTTAAATCACATGCAGCTTTCTCTAAATGTGCCACTGATGTCTTTTGCCCATCAGTAATATTCCCTGATGAAAGATATTTTGACGATTTCTCTAGTTCACACGTAATGTCATTTAGAGACCTTACCGTAGCTCGAGCAACTTCAAATAATGCCCCTTGCAAAGCATTCATCATGATCTCCTAGATAATTTAGAAAAATTTACTTTTGTAACCACACCGTTTCTATTTCGATCTCACTCTAATTTTTTGTAATTTCCTCGCATCTTAATCATAGATTAGAAGGTAATTTCTTATCAAATTAATTCTAACCTTCCCAGCACCGCAAAGGCGGTGCTGGGACTGGCAAAAATAAAATATAATCTCTTAAAAAAATTATTATTGAGGACTACTTTGTTCCTCCAATTTCTTCTCCAAGTTATTCTTTTCAAGAAGACGATCATGATATTCACGAGTATAAGCTTCGTTATTTATAATAGCCTCATCACGGTTCATTTTTTTCTCCAACATACTCCATGTTTTGGAATTAGACTCATATATTTCCCCCAAAAAATTTAAAGTATCTGCCTCACTTGGCGATGTCCGTGATATTTCTTCGTTTATATCTCCTTGCAATTTCTCATAGTGAGGCCTCTCTTTCTCTGCCAACTCCTCTATATTTGCCTCCATAGTTTGCATATCTATATTAGGCGGCACATCTGCATCTGGCTTAACTAAATCTAAAACACGTCCTATCATCAATATACTGTCTTTTGCAAGGTCTGTTACAGGTCTTATCGCTGTTTTTTCAGCACCCCGTAGAACTTGCCCTAAAGGCCTTATTGTCACTCTTTCTACTTCACGCGCGGCTTCTCCTAAAGGCCTTATCGCTTCTCTCTCTACGGTACGTGCTACCTCTCCTAAAGGTCTCACTGTCACTTTTTCTACTTCACGCAAAACACTTTCTACCGCACCCATCGCTATCTCCTTAGGTTTAAAATCAGTAAAAATTATCAATCAGTAGTCGTCAATTGACTATGATCACTTGCTTATAAGTAAAGCAATAGTTGTTAATATAGTCTAATTATTTTTACTTTCAAGTTTCTTTATAGAATATATATTTTACATTTTAGTCAAAAGAGTTTTTCAAAAAATTTTATTTATAAAAAATCAGATCGACAACATGTTTCCATGAAAATTTTCTTTCGACAAAGATATAGCCAATTTATTTCTTGCTCATCTAGTTAAGCCTATAATCTTTGTACAATTCAAATAGCATTGCCACTACCTTATGATACGTAAAGAAATATAAGATTTCAGGTCCCCGCTCCGCACTCTCTAATATTTTCATTATTATATCCAAGTCTACATCTGCAGCACTTGACAACCTCAATTAAATAACATCTAATTATTTAATCGAAAAATTCCACAAATCCATTAATCTAGCCTGGATTAGAAAACAATTTTAATATTGAGTAGAGAGAGACAAATATTTTAATTTTTTTGTGTACCATTGACTGAATATTATTTTCATAAAATTTCTTAAAAAATATTCGTCAATTAATTTTCAATAATCTCATAAAACTCAGCTTTCTCATTAATAATTGCGTACTCAATACGATTTAAATCAGGGTTTACTCTATCCCTGTAAATTCTTAATGCATCTCTAAAAAACAAAAACAAATGGAGTGTAAATTTATATTTTCTTCAAGCTGCAGGAGCACAAAACACAGAAGCTACCCTCCCTGAATTTTTAAACCGTTCGCGCAATAGGTTTAAATTAGGATACAATTCATCAAGTCCCTTCAGATTTTCTTGTGCGAGATATATTAATCCATTTAATTTATCTAATGCTTCTGAATTATATTTATCAATTTCTTGAATTTCTGATCTTACTTTATCTACTTCCTCGATTAATTGAGCGATATCTTGATCCATCTTATTCAATTCTGTAGGTGATGGCCTATTTTCCGAAGTTGAAATTTCTTGCATAATTTCAAATTGTCGAGCGAACAGCAGTATAACTTCCTCCGCTATACTTCCTATAGGCCCCATTAAACTTTTTCTCACATGAGGTGCATTTTTCCTAAATCTTAGAACTAACTTATTAATTTCACCTTCATCTGTATCACCGGTAATTTCTGCTATTTCTTTTTTCCTTCCATGCGTATCATCATTATCCTGGCTACTTCCGCCACAACCCACAAAGGAAAAAAATATTATAAATATAGATAGAAGAATTCGTTTCATTGCTATTGATAGAAAAAGTTAAAGGATTAAATAATTATCTAATTTTCACGATAATTTCATTTATTTTTACCATGAAGTCCAATTAAAAATCGGGAGACATTAAATAAATTTAAGAAATTACCAAAACCACTACTTTTTTCATCGCACGCAAAGCCTTTTCACCGCATCCATCGGTATCTCCCCCAAACATCAATAGGAAATCAAAAAATCTCTAGTCCCCATCCCTTAGCAGCTAACCGCTCATGCATACTGAATTTTTCTTTTATAGGTATAGAGCAACAACCTTTATCTAATATAGTTCAATTATTTTTTTTCGCAAGATAAAGTTATAACGCGAGATCGCTTCAAGTCTGCCGCAAAAGACGCCTTTGCCAAACTGGAGAAATTGAATTTAATCTGTGCGCTTTTGATCAAGCAGTACACGTAATTCAGCAAGTACTGGCGCACTATTTGGGCGAATATTGCGCCAGACAAAAAACGCTTCAGCCGCTTGCTCAACCAGCATACCTAGTCCATCTGCTATACGTGCACCATAGCGCTGCGCATAGCTCATAAAAACAGTAGGTTGCGGCCCATACATCATGTCGTAGGCGAGCGTGTTTGGACTGAGCACGCACTCATTGAATACCGGAAGCTCAGTCGTAAGGCTGCTGGCAGTAGCGTTAATCACAACATCGAATACGTGTTGAGCAGCTTCTTGCCCTCCGCCGATTAATCTACACCCGGCGTCTGCTGCTGCTTGCGCAAAATGATCAGCAAGCTCAACCGCACGCTCAGCAGTACGGTTAACAATCGTGATTTCAGCGATTTTGGCTTGCAGCAATGGCAATATGACCCCGCGCGCAGCACCTCCCGCGCCAAGTAGCAAAACACGACGGCCCGCCAGCGCCAGTCCTAGGTTAGATTCAATGTCTCGCACCAAACCAACGCCATCGGTATTGTCACCATAGAGGCCGCCCGCATCGACTCTTAAGGTATTCACCGCACCCGCAGCCGCTGCGCGTGGCGATAGCGTATTGGCTAACGCATATGCGTCAAGCTTGAATGGCACAGTGATATTTAAGCCGCGTCCGCCGTGCGCTATAAAATCTTGCGCGGTTTCGGTGAAGCCATTAAGCGGCGCTAATACACGTGTATAGCAGATTTTTTGTCTTGTCTGTGCTGCAAAACGGGCATGAATGAACGGCGATTGGCTCTGTTGCACCGGATTACCCATCACCGCATAGCGATCAACCGTCTGCGCTGGCATATCTAGGCGCAGCTAGCCGCTGCATCGCCAGTGAGATTCTCCTGTGTCTCACTTACCTCCAGTACTTGCGACAGACGGCATGAAACTTCAATATTGAGCTCGTCTATCGCTAGAATATCGAGCCAAAGCTTGGTATCGCGCGCATGTACGCCAAGGCCGGGCACATGGAGCAAGAGTGGGATTTCGTCAAACCTAACCAAATCGCCTTTTATGACAGAGGCCAGCACACGCTTACGCTTTTCTTGCTTGAGCCAACGCAAGCACCAGAAGCGTTCCATCCGGTTCTGATGATCCGCATAGGCTTGATAAGTATCTTCAAAATTTTGCACAATCGCGTACAAGTCTACGTCTTTCGGCTTAAACGGCGCCACCAATTTAGCCGCCACACCATGTTGCACACATGCCAGTAGCTGCCATTGGTTCACTAAATCGATATAGCGGCGCAACGGTGAGGTGCTCCATGCATATTGCTCAACCCCCAGCCCTTCGTGCGGCGCAGGGCCAATTTGCATACGCGTGCGGTTGAGACCAAAGGCGCGTTGCGCACGGTAAATACCTGGCACGCCGTATTTAGCTAACAAAGCGCCCCAACTGCTGTTCACTAAAATCGCCAACTCAGCAACAATCAGATCAAGCGGGGAGCCACGCCGGCGCGGGGTGATTGAGACAGATTCACCTTCGATGGCAAAATTGAAATCTGCGTGGCGTGGTGTTTCACGCTTAAGCCCATAATTGATGCGAGCTTGCTGCCGTTTTTCGTAGAGCGCTTGCGCGAATGGCCAAAGTACTGCGATCTCTTTTTTATAGGGGTAAGCGCCCTCTCCCGCTGCAATGGCCTCTGCCGTGACTGTCGCCTCAAGCAAATTATGGCGCAGATTGTGCGCGATAAAGACACGCTCGACGCGCGTCTCAGTCGCGACAATATCTTGCGTAGCGCTATCGATAATCGTATAAAACGACAATACAGGCCGTAGCCCGCCTTCCTTTAAAGTGAAAGTATCGACCAGTGCGGCGGGCAGCATGGTGATTTTGTCGCCCGGAACATAAACTGTCGATAGGCGCGTGCGCGCCTGCAGGTCGATGATGTCGTCCCGCGCTATGCCAAGAGCCGGCGCTGCAATATGTACGCCAATGCGCAAGCGGCCATTTGCTAGCCATTCGACCGAGAAAGCGTCATCGATTTCGGTCGTGCTGAGATCATCGATCGAAAAGGCTTGGATTTCAGTGGCAGGTCGCTCGGCGAGCATACTCTCGGCCGGCTGCTCAGAATATGCAGCGGCTGGCCCAAAGCCGATGCCATGCGGAAAATATTCAGCCAAAAAGCGACTTTCATGCAATGCACGCGCAGAAGGAATGGCGCCACAATCAAGGATTAATTGCGCGACTGAAGTACCGCAAGCGCTGGCTGCTGCCTCTAACGCTTTGTGTTCGATTGAATTTTTGTCAGGCTTAGTTAATAGCGTCAGCACTTTACCCTCAAAAGCCGCCGGCAACCGATGCGCGGTTAATTCAGCTTCATAAGTGGCCTGCAATGCCGCTTGTTGACTACGCCGCTCAAGAGCGGCCAATGCGGCTTTGAGCTGCTCTTCCGGTGCGCGCTGATATTGCCCGCGCCCTTTACGACGAAAATAGACCGGCGCGCTATGTAAGCGGAGTGCAAGCGCTGCTCGCTCAACTGAGGTGGCCTGCATCCCAAAATATTCTTCAGCAAGCGCCGCAAAGTTAAATTCATCGGTACCCGCGCACTCCCACAAAAAATCTAATTCGATGGTCTGGGCGCAGGTCTCAGCGGACTGCATCAATTCTGCTGCCGTCGGCGCCGAAAACTCAAGCAGGACATCTTTGCCTTTTACCTTAATCCGCCGCCCGCCGAGTAATTCAACTTGCAACGTTTCATTTTGGCGCGACAATACAGTTCCTGCCTTAAAACTACCGGAATCTTCAAAAAAAACGTTCACACACCCTTCCCTAAATCAAAATCGCTTGCCGTGCATTCTTTTGCAGAAAGCATTGCAAGCAGTTTCGTATGAATACCGCCAAAGCTGCCATTGCTCATCACCACGATGTGATCGCTTGGCCGCGCTGCCATGATGACAGCGTGCGCCAGCGCCTCAAGATGATTGAAAGCATAAGCGCGCTCACCAAGTGGCGCCAGTGTTTGAGCCAAATCCCAGCCGAGCGCGTCAGGCCCCGCTGGCGCACCATATGCGAAGATCAGATCAGCTTGTGCCAGACTCGCTGGCAACAGAGCTTTCATCACGCCCAATTTCATTGTATTTGAGCGGGGCTCAAGCACAGCCAGAATGCGCGCCTGGGCCCCGATACGCGCGCGCAAGCCAGCAATGGTAGTGCTAATTGCGCTCGGATGATGAGCAAAATCATCATAGACAGTGATGCCCCCCACACAACCGGATGTTTCCATGCGGCGCTTAATCCCGGCAAAACGCGCCAACGCTTCAGCACCGGCAGCCGGAGCTACGCCAACATGGCGCGCCGCGGCCAATGCCGCCAACGCATTGAGCCGATTATGTTCGCCCAAACTCTGCCAACTGACGGTGCCGACTCGTTGTGCCTGCCAGCAAACGGCAAAAGATTGATCAATTGGACGCTCATCAATCGGCTGCGATTGCCAGCCGTCTGCCACGCCAAAAGGTTCAACCTCACTCCAGCAACCCCGTGTTAGCACGCGCTCAAGCGCCTCATCGCGACCATTCACAATAATCCGTCCGGCAGCCGGAACCGTACGCACTAAATGATGAAATTGCGTTTCAATCGCAGCCAGATCGGGGAAGATGTCTGCATGGTCGTATTCGAGATTATTGAGCACGACAGTCCGTGGACGATAGTGGATAAATTTAGAGCGCTTATCGAAAAACGCCGTATCATATTCATCTGCCTCAATCACAAAAAAATTTGATGCCGTCAGCCGTGCTGAGATATTCAAATTTAATGGCACGCCGCCGATTAAAAAGCCCGGATTCAGTCCAGCCTCCTCGAGCAGCCAAGCAAGGATGGACGCCGTCGTTGTTTTGCCGTGCGTACCGGCTACTGCCAAGACCCATTTATTAGACAGCACATATTCGCCAAGCCATTGCGGACCCGAGGTGTAAGGCAAGCCTTGGTCGAGAATCGCTTCCATGAGTGGGTTGCCGCGCGTCACGACATTACCGACCACATAAAGATCGGCATTTAATGCAAGTTGGTCAGCGCTATAACCGTCGATGAGTTCAATGCCTTGTGCTGCAAGCTGCGTACTCATCGGTGGGTACACATGTGCATCGCAACCCGTCACCCGATGGCCTGCTTGACGCGCAAGCACAGCAAGCCCTCCCATGAAGGTGCCGCAAATGCCGAGAATGTGAATATGCATAAAGAATCAGAATTGGGCGCAACTCAGACCAGCCGCAGAAGGCTGATAAAACCTAGGATTGTACCTGAGGTACGTGAACCGCAAAAACCCTCGCGCATGGTCAATGTGGCGAAATTTTCTGTATCATATTTAAATGTTACGAAAATCTCTTATATTTTTGGTTATATGGGCCGCCGCTGTGACGGCAAGTGTCCCCTTCTACGCTAGCGCGCGCGATCGTGTACCGCCGCCTGCGTTAACCAATTGGTGGCAGACTAAACTGCCTCAACTGCCCGGCTCTACGGCACCAGCGCCCGCCGCTATCAGCCACCAACAATCTCTGGCGCAGTACCGCGGCAAGCCGCTTGTGATTCATTTTTGGGCGCCCTGGTGCCCGCATTGCCTTAAAGAAATCGAAACGCTGTCAGCACTTTATAATGAATATGCGCGCACGGGTATTCAGTTTATCGGCGTCGCTGTCGATTCAGCCAGTCATGTCGAGCAATTTACCCAAAAAGTTAAAGTGCCTTATCCATTATATATTGCCGGTTTCGGCGGTATCGAATTGGCGCGTGGCTTCGGCAATACCCAAGGTGGACTGCCCTTCACCGTTATCCTAAATAAAGCAGGAGAAATTCACTATACCGCGCTAGGTCGCCGTAGCGCGGCCGAGTTCCGTCAACAATTTAATAATTTATAATGGTCATTTAAGCTGTTTTGCGTACAAAATATATTTCTCCTAACTGAGCGATTTTCCTCTCTTATTTTTTATTAAACTGGACAAACTTCGCCATTCGGCTGTAAAGTTCGCCCAATTTCTCTAAATTAGATATTAAATGATTGCTCGGCTACTGGTGTTGCATGGTCCTAACCTCAATTTACTCGGCTCACGAGAGCCGGAGGTATATGGTCATCTGACGCTCAGCGAAATCGACCAGCGCTTACACCACCGCGCTGAATCCTTAGGCGCCGCAGTCGAGACCTTTCAAAGCAACCATGAAGGAGTATTAATTGACCGGGTGCACCGCGCCAAGGCTGAAGGTATTGATTTCATTGTCATCAATCCGGCCGGCCTCACGCATACGAGTGTAGCGCTACGTGATGCACTCGTTGGAGTGGACATTCCATTTATCGAAGTGCATTTATCGAATATTCATCGCCGCGAGGCATTTAGGCATCAATCATTTCTTTCAAGTCAAGCGCTTGGCGTGATTTGCGGCCTTGGATGGCAAAGTTATCTATTCGCGCTCGAATTTGCGCTTGATACACTTAAGCCAAGCTAATTAGTTATTATGCGCTGTTACGGCGGCCATTATTTCATAGGGACTTATCAATGGATTTACGTAAGCTCAAAACACTTATCGACCTAGTAGCGGAATCTTGTATTTCTGAACTAGAAGTCACCGAAGGAGAAGGTAAAGTTCGGATTGTCAAAAATACGGCACCCGTTTATTTACCCGCGCCTGGACCCGCTATGCAGTTCAGCGCGCCGATCCAAGGTAACGTGACCGAGGTCACGGCTAACACTACGCCAGCAGCAAGCGCAGAAGTGACTCCTAGCGAAGTTTTACCAGGTCATGTAGTGACTTCACCGATGGTCGGCACCTTCTATCGCGCTCCATCGCCAGGCTCAGATCCTTTTGTGCAAATTGGCGATAGCGTCAAAGAAGGCCAAACACTTTGCCTCATCGAAGCAATGAAGTTACTCAACGAAATTGAGTCCGATAAAACAGGTGTTGTGAAAGAAATTTTGGTTGAAAATGGCCAACCTGTCGAATATGGGCAACGCTTATTTGTCATTGCTTAAAAGCCAATAACCTCATATGTTTGAAAAAATCTTAATCGCCAATCGTGGCGAAATCGCTCTACGGATTCAACGCGCGTGCCGCGAACTTGGCGTCAAAACCGTGGTTGTCTATTCAGAAGCAGACAAAGAAGCCAAATACGTGCGCTTAGCCGATGAAGCCGTCTGCATTGGACCCGCGCCTTCCCCGCAGTCCTATCTCAATATGCCAGCCATCATTAGCGCAGCTGAAGTTACTGATGCCGAAGCAATTCATCCCGGCTATGGCTTTTTATCGGAAAACGCCGATTTTGCCGAGCGCGTCGAACAGTCAGGCTTTACCTTTATCGGACCACGCCCCGAAACCATTCGTTTAATGGGCGACAAAGTATCGGCGAAACAAACGATGCTAAAAGCGGCGGTACCCTGTGTACCTGGCTCCGAAGGCGCCTTACCTGAAGATCCGAAAGAAATCATCAAGATTGCGCGGCAAATTACTTACCCAGTGATTATCAAAGCGGCTGGCGGCGGCGGCGGACGCGGCATGCGCGTGGTCCATACGGAAGCCGCGCTGATTAACGCCGTCAATATGACCCGTGAAGAAGCCGGGCGCGCATTTGGCAACCCCCAAGTGTATATGGAAAAGTTCCTTGAGAACCCACGGCACATCGAAATCCAAGTTTTGGCCGATTCATTCAAGCACGCCATCTGGCTGGGCGAACGCGACTGCTCAATGCAGCGCCGTCACCAAAAAGTGATCGAAGAAGCGCCTGCGCCAAACATCCCGCGCCGCCTGGTCGAACGCATTGGCGATCGCTGTGTAGAAGCATGTAAAAAAATGGGCTACCTCGGTGCCGGCACATTTGAATTTTTATATGAGAACAATGAATTTTATTTCATTGAAATGAATACGCGCATACAAGTCGAGCATCCTGTCACGGAGATGATTACCGGCATCGATCTCGTGCAAGAACAAATCCGCGTCGCTGCGGGGGAAAAATTGCGCTTTAAACAACGAGACGTCGTGCTCAAAGGTCATGCTATCGAATGCCGGATCAACGCTGAGGATGCTTATAAATTCACGCCTTCGCCTGGCCGCATTACATCATGGCATACCCCAGGAGGACCCGGCATTCGAGTCGATTCACATGCATATAACGGTTATTTTGTCCCCTCTCATTATGATTCAATGATTGGGAAAGTGATCGCGTATGGGGTCACCCGCGAACAAGCGATTAGCCGGATGCATATTGCGCTCTCCGAAATGGTAGTGGAAGGCATTCATACCAATATTCCATTACATCGCGAACTCATGCTCGATGCAAAATTTGTTGCAGGGGGTACCAGCATTCATTATCTTGAAAATAAGCTGGCAGCTAAACTGCAAGTCACCCCAAAAAAGGCATGACCCAAACCAAACAGCATGAATACGCCAAGCTATCGTGAACTCGTAGTCGAGCTTACTCAAGCGGATGCGCAAGCGCTCTCCGATATCCTGCTCGAATTAGGCGCCCTATCGGTATCGCTTGAAGATGCACAAGCCGATACGCTTGATGAGCAGCCACTTTTTGGCGAGCCCGGTCATGAGCCGCCTCATGCCGCGTGGCAACTTTCGCGGCTCAGCGTGCTGATTGCCGGCTCGCAAGAGCCCGCGCTTTTGCTCGGCGCGGCAGCCAATGAGCTTGGTCTAACATCGCTGCCGCCCTATCATGTGCGTGAAGTGCCGAATCAAGACTGGGTTCAGCTCACCCAAGCGCAATTCGAGCCGATCCCGATCGGCCAGCGCATCTGGGTCGTCCCTTCATGGCATCTGCTGCCCCCAGAAGCGCCTCAAGATGCGCTGATACTCGCGCTAGATCCGGGGCTTGCCTTTGGCACTGGCAGCCATCCCACGACGAAGCTATGCATGGAATGGCTTGAAGCAACCGTCACTGCCGGCCACTCGGTGCTCGATTACGGCTGCGGCTCCGGCATCTTGGCTATTCTCGCTAAGAAATGTGGCGCAACGCATGTCCTTGGCATTGATATCGATCCACAAGCGATTGTCGCGGCGCGCCGCAACAGCGAACAGAACCTAGCAGAGATCACCTACCAGACCCCCGATGATGGCGAAACCGGGCAATTCGATCTCGTTGTCGCCAATATTTTGGCGAATCCGCTTAAGTTGATGGCCTCAATGTTATGTGCAAAAATACGTCCAGGCGGTCAACTTGCCCTTTCTGGTATCCTTGAGCGCCAGGCAGACGAACTGATACACACCTATGCGCCTTGGCTTAAATTATCGGTTTGGCGCGCCGAGGAAGGCTGGGTGTGCTTGACCGGTCAGCGGCCACTCTGAAAGTCATTTTTAACCTTTAATAGGAATTACAATGTCTACAGTTACCCTCGGCGGCACGCCCGTCAATATCAGCGGCACCTTCCCAACACTTCATCAAACCGCGCCATCTTTTACCCTCACCGGCAAAGATTTGGCTGAAGTTAAACTGACTGATTTTGCGGGTAAACGCAAGGTCTTAAATATTGTGCCGAGCTTGGATACCCCGGTTTGCGCGACCTCCACGCGTACCTTCAATCAGGCTGCCAGCCAGCTTAATAATACGGTGGTCCTGGTCATCTCAGCCGATCTGCCGTTTGCCGCAGCACGCTTTTGCACCACCGAAGGGATTAACCATCTAGTTACGCTGTCAACTTTTCGCCACCCTGAGTTTGCCAAACACTATGGGGTTGAGATAACCAGCTCGCCACTCGCTGGCCTGACGGCACGCGCAGTATTGGTGCTTGATGAAAACGATCAAGTTCTACATGCAGAACGTGTGTCCGAAATCAAGCACGAGCCTAATTATGAAGCCGCGCTTGCCGTGCTGAGGTAAGGCCATGAGTACACTCATCTGCGGTTCACTCGCCTATGACACGTTAATGACCTTTGAGGGGCGTTTTAGCGAGCACATTTTACGGGAACAGGCGCACATCCTGAATATCAGCTTTCTGGTACCCACCATGCGCCGTGAATTTGGCGGCTGTGCAGGTAATATTGCTTACAGCCTGAACACTCTCGGAGGTACGCCATACATCATGGGCACACTGGGTGAAATAGATGCACAAGACTATCTCGCCCATCTAGCTAAGCTCAAATTACCGACTGATTATTTGCGCGTGATACCTGAGATGTATACAGCGCAAGCGATGGTCACCACTGATCTTGAAAACAACCAGATCACAACCTTTCATGCAGGTGCGATGTTACAGGCGCACGTCAACCACGTGAGCCAAACCCAGAATATCACCCTGGGTATCGTCTCACCAGACGGCGGCGATGCCATGCGTCAGCATACGGAACAATTTGCAGCAGCTAATATTCCGTTTATTTTCGATCCCGGCCAAGGGCTGCCCCTGTTCCAAGGCGCCGAGCTAAAAAAAATGATCGAGCTTGCCACCTATGTCACCGTCAATGACTATGAGGCAGAGCTATTGAGCAATAAAACCGGCTGGTCAATTGCACAGATTGTCGAGCGGGTTAAGGCACTGATCATTACCCGTGGAGAGCATGGCGTCTTAATTCACCATGATGGTAGTACGACCACCATTCCTGCCGTTCCGGTTGAGCAGGTCATTGATCCAACCGGATGCGGAGATGCCTTCCGAGGTGGCTTACTCTATGGCCTCGAACACGGCTTAGATTGGGCCACAACCGGTCGCCTAGCGAATTTAATGGGTTCAATCCAAATTGCCCACCAAGGTCCGCAAAACTATCCTCATAGACGGGATACCATCCATCAATCTTTCAAACAAACATTTTCTTACAGCTTACAGTAATGGCGGCAGCCTACAGTCATTTTTTGGAGAAATGTATGGATAAGATGATTCGCGTTACAGCCACTGTCTTGCTGGCCAGCGCTTTTGCATTACAAGGCTGCGCACTACAGAGCAGTTCAGCTGATGTCTACACGGCGAACCAAGCGCGGCGTGAACAAACCGTGCGCTTGGGTACCATTGCCAGCGTACGCGCGGTTAAAATCCAAGCAGACAATGGCCAGCCAAGCGGTCTAGGCGCGCTCGGTGGTGGTGCTTTAGGTGCAATTGCGGCTAGCACCATTGGTGGCGGACGCGGCGCACTGCTGACCGGTATCGTGGGAGGCCTTGGCGGTGCAGTTGCGGGCGATGCCATTGAAGGGGGAATCGCCAAGCGTAGTGGGCTAGAAATCACGGTACGTCTTGACAACGGTGAGGTGCGCGCAATTACTCAGGAAGCTACACAAGAAATATTCCGAGCCGGTGAGCGGGTACGTTTAGTGTCAGGTAGCGGGATCACTCGCGTCACCCACTAATCAGCCATTTTCTTGATTTCTTTAAATCAAGAAAATATCCCGCTATCTGGCAAATGCAGATCGGCGGGATATAGGATCGAGTCAGAACCCGATCAATCGATGCAGCGAGCTGCCTACATATCAACTTACACCTACCGCCTAAAGTTACGGCCGGCTGCCGGTTGGGAACGGCCAAGCAGCCGCCGGATTCAACGCGGTTTTGACACTCGATGTAGAGCTTGATGGGATTGTCACGGGCGTTGTTACCGCTGGTTTAGTGATCGCCGAGGATGGCTTTTTTGCCGACCCGGCTTTTTTTACCGGGGTAGCTTTCTTTGCTACAGCCTTTTTGACTACAGCCACTTTTTTGACTACGGCTTTTTTAGCCACGGTAGCTTTCTTTGCTACAGTCTTTTTAACTGCAGCCACTTTTTTAACTACGGCTTTTTTGGCCACGGTAGCTTTCTTTGCTACAGCCTTTTTAACTGTAGCCACTTTTTTGACTACGGCTTTTTTAGCCACGACCTTTTTAGCCACTGCTTTTTTGGCTACTACTTTTTTTACTGGCGTTGTTTTCGCCACAGTTTTTTTCGCTGCGACTTTTTTCACAGCAACCTTTTTAGCGACAACTTTCTTAGCTGGCACTTTTTTCGCCACTGCTTTCTTGGCTACCGTTTTTTTTGCCACTGCTTTCTTCGCTACGACTTTTTTAGCTACCACTTTCTTGACCGGAGCCTTCTTCGCGGCTACCTTCTTCGCCGCTACTTTTTTTACAGCGGTCTTTTGAGCGACAACTTTCTTGGCTGGGGCTTTCTTCACTACACTTTTCTTAGCAGTAGCTTTTTGAGCTGTAGTCGTTTTCTTCACAGCAGCTTTCTTTACTACGGGTTTAGCCGTCTCTTTCTTTACAGCAGGTTTCTTTTTAGCAGTAACCATTATTTACTCCTTCAAGTTTCAGATAAGAATCGAACAAACAACACCCTTGGTCGAAGTCCGCCTTTCGCAAGTGCATTGCTTATCTGCACTCGCGAAAAACGAACCATTCATCGGCGTACGCTTCATATTTGGCCTACGCTAATGAATATGGCAACACATATACGCTCTCTTTTGAGTACTGTACATGCCCAAAAAACGCCGACACCCAGGCCGGCCCTTGCTGAAAAAAATCACGGCAAAACCGCGTGATTTTTTTCATAGAATAGTCTTTAAAGGAGGTGTAATTTGCCAGACTTATCATCATCTTGTCTGTCGTCACTATTCCCAATTGAGCGCGCCGCCAGTTTGATACTCAATAACTCGCGTCTCAAAAAAATTACGCTCTTTCTTTAAGTCAATCATCTCGCTCATCCACGGAAAAGGATTCTCTTCTTTTGGAAAAAGCTGCTCAAGGCCAATTTGGGAACAACGCCGATTACAAATAAAACGCAAGTAGCCTTTAAACATTGATGCATTCAATCCAAGCACGCCGCGCGGCATCGTATCTTCAGCGTAACGGTATTCGAGATCGACCGCTGTTTTGAACAACTCGCGAATTTCCTCGCGAAATTCAGACGTCCATAAGTGCGGATTTTCGAGTTTGATTTGGTTGATCAAATCAATGCCAAAATTACAATGCAATGATTCGTCGCGCAAAATGTATTGATATTGCTCAGCCGCGCCAGTCATCTTGTTTTGCCGGCCCAGCGCTAAGATCTGCGTAAAGCCAACATAAAAGAATAGCCCTTCCATCACGCACGCAAACATGATCAGCGATTTCAGCAAAGCTTGATCTGCGGCTGGCGTGCCGGTCTTAAAAGCAGGATCGGTCAATGTATGAATGAACGGAATCAGGAATTCATCCTTCGCACGGATCGATGGAACCTCATGGTAAGCATTGAAGATCTCGCCTTCGTCTAAGCCCAGTGATTCGACAATATATTGATACGCATGGGTATGAATCGCTTCTTCAAACGCCTGGCGCAATAGATATTGCCGACACTCAGGCGCTGTAATATGACGATATGTCCCCAGGACAATGTTATTCGCCGCCAACGAATCTGCCGTGACGAAAAATCCGAGATTGCGCTTAACGACTCGGCGCTCATCCTCAGTCAGGCCATTCGGATCTTTCCACAGCGCGATATCGCGCGACATATTAATTTCTTGCGGCATCCAGTGATTCGCGCAACCAGACAAATACTTTTCCCACGCCCATTTATATTTAAACGGAACCAATTGATTCACATCGGTTTTGCCGTTAATGATGCGCTTGTCCGCGGCTTTTACGCGCGCCTCTTGATCAGGTTGGCGAGTCACACTGTCAAGCACAGGTCCAGAGGACTCAGGCGAGAAAGAGTGCTGTGCGCCACTTGCGGGAGTTTCAGCTGTAATGTCTTCGTCCCAGTTGAGCATAAATTTCACCATCGATATAAATCGGTTTGTACCATCTTTTCACAAGGGATAAAAGAGTTCAGTTGTGAAAAGCGCTTTTTTAGTGTTGTATGCAACCTGCATACAACACTTCGATTCACTTAAGCGCGCGCCCAGCGCATCGAATTCAATCTTAAACATCGATCGATGCCGCTTGCTTGTTCTTAATTGAGAGGCTCAGCACGCATCAAAAAAGATGCGCGCGCCGTTTCTTATTGGCAAGCTTCACACGAATCAAAATCCGCATCACCCGGCCGCAGCATGCACACTGGAGCTGACTCTTGCTCCGCTTGTGCGAGACTATTCAGGTCAGTACTGTCAGGCGCCAAAGCTGACACAGCGTTTAGTGCGCCATGCGCCACTGTCGATTTCTCAACATGGGTAGCGGCCATCGTACGCAGATAATACGTGGTCTTTAAGCCGCGCACCCAAGCGAGCCGATAAATCTCATCCAGCCGCTTGCCAGAAACACCCGCCATATAAATATTTAACGATTGCGCCTGATCAATCCATTTCTGCCGGCGAGAGGCTGCTTCAACTAACCATTTAGGGTCAATTTCAAAAGCGGTGGCGTACAGCGCGCGCAACTCAGCCGGAATTCGGTCGATACGAGTCAACATGCCATCGAAATATTTCAGATCGGCTACCATCACTTCATCCCACAAGCCACGCGCTTTCAAATCGCGCACCAGATAATCGTTCACCATGGTGAACTCACCCGATAGGTTCGATTTCACATAGAGATTTTGGAAAGTCGGCTCAATACATGCCGATACCCCAATGATGTTTGAAATGGTGGCGGTTGGTGCAATCGCGACGCAATTCGAATTGCGCATGCCGTGCTGAGCAATGCGGCTGCGCAACACATCCCAGTCAAGCGAGCTGGTTTGATCCACCTCGACATAACCGCCACGTGCATCAGCCAGAAGTTTCAGTGTGTCTTGCGGCAAAATCCCTCGCTCCCACAACGAGCCCTGATAGGTTGAGTAGCAACCACGCTCAGCGGCCAATTCAGTCGAAGCCCAATATGCGTAATAACACACAGTTTCCATCGAACGATCAGCAAATTCAACTGCCGCCTGCGAAGCATAGGGATAGCGCAATAAATGCAAGCAATCTTGGAAACCCATAATGCCCAGCCCTACTGGCCGATGCTTCAAATTTGAATGGCGCGCCTTTTGCACAGCGTAATAATTGATATCAATCACATTGTCGAGCATGCGCATCGCCGTTTGGATGGTCTTTTTCAGCTTAACGTGATCAAGCGCTAAGCTGCCATCTGCCTGCTGGCTGAGGTGTGCAACCAAATTGACTGAGCCCAAATTACATACTGCGATTTCACTCTCATTAGTATTGAGCGTAATTTCCGTACACAAATTCGACGAATGCACGACCCCAACATGCTGCTGCGGGGAGCGGATATTGCACGGATCTTTGAATGTAATCCAAGGGTGACCGGTTTCAAACAGCATGCCCAGCATTTTGCGCCACAACTGAGCAGCGGATACTTTCTTAAAGAGCGTAATCTCGCCACGCGCAGCCTTCTCTTCATAGCCTACGTAAGCAGTTTCAAATTCAGCGCCAAATTTATCGTGCAAATCCGGGCAACTTGAAGGGGAAAACAAGGTCCAATCTGCATCCTCAATCACGCGCTTCATAAAGAGATCTGGAATCCAGTTGGCCGTATTCATATCGTGCGTGCGGCGACGATCATCCCCCGTGTTTTTGCGCAACTCGAGAAATTCCTCAATATCTAAATGCCATGTTTCCAGATAAGCACATACCGCGCCTTTACGTTTGCCGCCTTGATTGACAGCAACCGCGGTGTCGTTGACCACCTTTAGAAAAGGAACGACTCCTTGCGACTTACCATTTGTACCTTTGATATGCGAGCCTAGCGCGCGTACCTGCGTCCAATCATTGCCCAAGCCGCCGGCAAATTTTGACAATAGCGCGTTTTCTTTTAATGCCTCATAAATACCTTCCAGATCATCGTCCACCGTTGTCAAATAACATGACGACAATTGCGCGCGACGCGTGCCAGAATTAAATAGGGTTGGGGTTGAACTCATGAAATCGAATTTTGACAGCACCTGGTAAAACTCAATGGCGCACGCTTCACGATCGGCTTCATTCAGTGCAAGCCCCATCGCCACCCGCATAAAAAAGGCTTGCGGCAGTTCAATCCGCTGTCCCTCATGATGCAGAAAATAACGATCATAGAGGGTTTGCAAGCCGAGATAACCAAATTGCAAATCGCGGCTGGCGTCAAGCGCTGCGCCTAGCTTTTCTAGATCGAACTGCAATAACTTGTCATCAAGCAGTTCAGCTGCGATACCCCGTTTAATAAATTGCGGGAAATATTCAGCATAGCGAGTGGCCATTTCTGCTGGCGCGACTTCTTCCGCAAGCACTTCGCGGCGCATCGTGTGCAGCAAAATACGCGCCGTTACCTGACTGTAGGCCGGATCTTGCTCAATCATCGTACGCGCAGCAAGAATGGCTGAATCGTAGACTTGACTAATCGGCACCCCATCGTAAAGATTTTTAATCGTTTCAGTCACAATCGGCTCGGCTTGCACCGCGCTGCCTAAACCCTCGCACGCGCTGACAATCAGCGCATTAAGTGCAGATAAATCAAGCGGCCGCATCAGTGGCCCATCGGTCACCTGGATCACGCCTAGGGTTGGCTGCGCCTGATCATTCAACGCACGCTCTTGAGCGCGCTTTTCTCGATACAACACATAGGCGCGTGCGACGTTATGCTCGCCGGCGCGCATTAACGCAAGCTCAACTTGATCTTGAATGTCTTCAATATGAAACGTGCCGCCAGCAGGACGGCTACGCATAAGCGCATGCACTACATGTTGTGTGAACTGAGCGACTTGTTCGCGCACACGAGTTGAAACGGCGCCTTGCCCTCCATTAACCGCCAAAAAAGCCTTCGTCATGGCAACTTCTATTTTAGAAGGCTCAAATATCACCACGGCGCCATTACGGCGGATCACTTTATAGTCAGCCAACGTGTCTGTCTGCGTAGCCAAAGCCGACGCAGCATTTTTACTATGGGGGTCATCTTGATTGATAACGGGGCGGCCAATCGGCGCGCTCTCTTCGGCCGGGGCCTTATATGCGGTGGTTTGCATCGGCAAAACTCCTAGTCTATTTGATGAAGGCGCGGCAAAACCGCGGCTGAAAATAAGAAATTGTCTTCAAAGCTATGCGCGTTTACGTCTACGAATAGGGCTGGGAAAATGAACACAATACGAGCCTAGCACTGATTTGTACCCTGTTTGCCGTCAAACTTTGCACGCTGTGCTTGAGCATATTGCATTGTCACTAAAAGAGTGCAGACCACAAGATATAGTGTTGAATAAAACATCGGATACCAAGTATAGTGAATTTATGAGGCACTGAACACTGCTTTATTTTTTATTTACACCCTTGACTTTTGTGAATTCGCGCTACGAACATACTAAACTATGCACCACAAGCCTACTCCGCTAGCACTCTCTGCACCGCTCGTGCATTAACTCTCGCCCATTGGGCCCTTGGTAAGGAAAATAAACTTCAGCAAGCCCGCTCAAAACACGCAAACGCTGCCAATCAAAATGGGGGCCTGGGTCAGTTTTTCGCCCAGGAGCAATATCCTCATGCCCAACCAGGGCGCCAATTGGATAGCGATCCATGAGGGCTTTAATCAGTTCTGCAAGCTTAAGATATTGAGTGGCTTCAAATGGGACCGTGTCGACCCCTTCAAGTTCAATCCCAATCGAAAAATCATTGCACCCTTCACGCCCGAAAAAATTGGAGGCTCCCGCATGCCAAGCGCGGTCGTCGCAAGAGACAAATTGCTGCAAGTCGCCATTACGCCGAATCAGAAAATGAGCAGATACCTGCAGCCGCCGTATCTCGCCGTAATATGAATGCGCATCAAAATCAAGTCGATTACAAAAGAACTCAGCCACTTGTGGCCCACCAAATTCACCTGGCGGCAAACTAATATTGTGTATCACAATCAGCGTCGGCGTAATACCAATCGGCCGCGCATTAAAATTAGGAGACTTTTGTGGAGATACAGCCTCAATCCAGCCAGACTCATCAATCATCAGTCGCATATTTACCGCTTGCGCCCTGCGGCCTGTGCATAGCGCCGAGCGTGCGCCATAGTGCAAAATGACTTGCCATGAGCGTGCTGTATTTCGACCGCGGGGACATAGACACCGCATTCGGCGCAGCGCACCACACGCTCAACGCCTGAGTCAGAGTGAGCATGAGGCCGGTGCTTTGGATCGTACGGATCGAGATTAAGATAGCGCATCGCACGCCGCCAAAGGGTCCTGCCAAGCAGATACAAAACTATATAAAGAAGAATTCGACGCATCAATAAGCCACTTTTTCTAACCCTGCATTTAAACTCTACTGTTTTGCAACAGTCTTTTAAAGAGCTGGGCGCCGCAACAGCACTTCAAACACGAAATGGCTCCCCACATAAGCCAGCAAAAGCGCCATAAAGGCGGCCAATACCCAGCGTAAAGCGGTGCGGCCACGCCAACCATAAAATTTCCGACCAAGTAAGACTGCGCCAAACATGATCCATGACAAACCAGCAAAGACCGTTTTGTGATCAAAGCGCAAAGCGCGGTCAAATAACTGCTCACTAAAAAGAATACCTGAAACCAGGGCCAACGTTAGTAAGGCAAAACCGGCGCCGATTAAACGAAATAGCAATTTTTCCAGCGTGAGCAATGGCGGCAACGAATCCAGCCAGCTGCCTAAGCAGTTTTGTTCTAGCGCCGCGTGCTGCATAGACTGGCCCACAACACGATGCAATCTACGCTCAACCAGTAACATCAGCAGTGCATGCAAAGCCATCAGGGCCAACAAGCCGTAAGCGACGTTCGCCATCACAAAATGAAATTTAAAAAGCAGATTGGCGGCATAGGGCAGTAACTGCACGCCACCAAATGCAAGAGGCAATAACGAGGCGACACAAGCCAGTGGCAAGGCCAATAAACTTAAACCCTCTAACTCAAAGAAAAAACTTTCAAGCCAGTAAATGCCAATGCTAAGCCACAGCATTGCTGATACAGCAAAGGCAAAACCAAAAATCATCGCATCCGGCAAAAAGATGGTGGTATACAGTAATCCCCCATGCGAGATGAGTGCGCCCGCAAGCCATAAACGGTTCCAGCACAAACGTGGCCGCGCCGGCAAGCCACTATAATTAATCGCGAAACCTCCCCGCCAGCGCTGGTACCAAGCTACAGATGCCAAGCCACCGTAGAGCGCCGCCGTCA
The DNA here is from genome assembly GCF_020023735.2 of Mycoavidus sp. HKI. NCBI lineage: Bacteria > Pseudomonadati > Pseudomonadota > Betaproteobacteria > Burkholderiales > Burkholderiaceae > Mycoavidus > Mycoavidus sp. HKI. Next base: position 547,592 of record NZ_CP076444.2, on the reverse strand, counting down.
ACAGGTACAGTACAATAGTCATAACCTTAGTTTACCCTGAGTCCCTGATTTCTCAAAAGTTGTTTGTAAAACTACAGCTCATTCACTATTTCTATGTTTGATACTCTAACTCAGCGCATGGCGCGCATCGTCAAAACGCTGCGCGGCGAAGCCCGTTTAACTGAAGCCAATACACAGCAAATGCTGCGCGAGGTGCGCCTGGCTTTGCTCGAAGCAGATGTCGCGCTACCGGTTGTGCGCGCATTGACTACCAGCATAAAAGAAAAAGCCCTCGGCGAAGAGGTTATCGGCAACTTGACGCCAGGCCAAGCGTTAATCGGCGTTGTCCAGCGCGAACTCACCGCCGTCATGGGCGGCGATTATGCAGGCCAAGCTGCCGAATTACAGCTGGCTGTTAAAGCGCCCGCGATCATTTTAATGGCAGGCTTGCAAGGTGCGGGCAAAACCACCACCGTAGGTAAACTTGCCAAGTTTTTGCGCGAAAAACAGAAAAAAAAGGTACTGACTGTTTCATGCGACATCTATCGCCCAGCTGCCATTGCTCAGCTCAAAACGGTGACCGAACAGGCCAAGGCTGACTTTTTTCCTTCGCAGCCCGAACAATCCGTGCTTGAAATCGCGCAGGCAGCACTCGATTGGGCACAACGCCACTACCATGATGTATTAATCGTCGATACCGCCGGCCGCCTGGGTATCGACGAAGCTATGATGCAAGAAATTGCAGCTTTACACAGCGCATTAAACCCTGCTGAAACTCTTTTTGTGGTCGATGCCATGCTCGGGCAAGACGCAGTGAATAGTGCACAAGCCTTCAATGCCACGCTGCCACTGACGGGTATTGTATTAACCAAGCTCGATGGTGATGCACGCGGTGGCGCGGCTTTATCAGTGCGTCATATTACGGGCCGGCCGATTAAATTTGTGGGCGTAGGTGAAAAACTTGACGGTCTCGAGGTGTTTCACCCGAGCCGCATGGCCAGCCGGATTCTCGGCATGGGTGATCTATTCTCTCTTGTCGAGCAAGCGCAACATAAAGTTGATATACAAGCCGCACAGCAACTCGCCAATAAGGTCAAAAAAGGGGACTTTAATCTCGATGACTTTAAGGCACAACTCTCGCAAATGAAAAACATGGGTGGCCTCTCATCACTGCTTGATAAATTACCCGCACAATTTCAGGCAGCCAGCAACCCGCTGAAGATGAATCAAGCCGAAGGCCAAATACGCCGCATGGAAGGCATGATTAACGCCATGACGCCCCTTGAGCGCAAAAAACCGGAGCTCCTTAAAGCCAGCCGCAAACGCCGGGTCGCTGCCGGCGCGGGGGTCCAGGTGCAAGAACTCAATCGAATGCTGTCGCAATTCGATCAAATGCGCACGATGATGAAAAAACTCAAAGGGGGTAACGTGGCGAGCATGATGCGTGGCCTAAAAGGCATGATGCCAGGTATGCGCTAAGTCCCTCAAGTTACTGCGAATCTACCCTCAATACCGCCCCCCCTAAAAAGAGCGGGGCGGCTACCAGGCATGACTGCGTCAAAGCTGACGAATAAACGCACGCGTTCCGGCCAGCAGCATTTCAACCGAAATCGCAATTAATACTAACCCCATCAAGCGTTCAATGGCGATCACCGCGCGCGGACCGAGAAAGCGCTGAATGCGATCTGCCAAAATCAACACAAATGCACAAACCCCCATCGTGACAGTCAGCGCACCAATCCACTCCATAGTCTGCCCAGGCCCTTGCGAAGAAAGCAGCATCACCGTCGCCATTGCCGAGGGTCCCGCTAGCGCAGGAATAGCGAGTGGCACAATCAACGGCTCACCGATGATTTCAGCATTCATTGGGTCATCCGTGGCTGGAAAAACCATCCGCAGAGCAATGATGAAAAGGATAATGGCGCCCGCAAGTTGCAACGATGTATCAGTCAAGTGCATCAGACGCAAAAAATGCTCGCCCATCAGCATAAATACCAGCAACGTCACAAAAGCAATCCCCACTTCGCGCAGCACCACCCAGACGCGCCGTTCGGCGGCGACATTGCGGAGCGCATTAATGCAAATAGGAATATTGCCAAGCGGATCAATAATCAAAAGCAATAAAATGGTCGCTGTTATAAAATCATATTGCACAATACTTTTCCTTTAATATTCAAATGCTGCGTGAATTTTAGCTGAGATGAATGCTGGCGCAGCTGTCACATCCACTAAGGTCGGCTCAGCATCCCGACGTCCTTGATATTCAAACTGACGCTCTTTAAGGCCTCGCTCGCTAATCACTAGCCGGTGCGGTACGCCAATCAGCTCCCAATCAGCAAACATCACCCCTGGACGCTCGCCACGATCATCCAAGATCACATCGATTCCCATCTCAAGCAACTCCGCGTATAAACCTTGCGCCGCCATTCGCACCGTTTCACTACGCTCATAGCCAATCGGGCATATAACGACCTCGAACGGTGCAATCGCCTCAGGCCAAATGATGCCACGCTTATCAAAATTCTGCTCGATTGCCGCTCCAAGAATGCGGGTAATGCCAATGCCGTAACATCCCATCACCATTGGCTGCGCCTTGCCCGACTCATCAAGATAGGTCGCGCCTAATGCTTGCGAATAACGCGTGCCAAGCTGAAATACATGGCCCACTTCAATCCCCCGGCAAATGGCCAATGCTCCCTTACCATCAGGCGAAGGATCTCCAGCAACTACATTACGCAAGTCAGCCACCACCGGCTCCGGCAAATCGCGCCCCCAATTCACTCCCGTCAGATGAAAACCCGCCTCGTTCGCACCCACAATAAAATCGCTCATCTTAGCTACAGTCCGATCAGCGAATACTTTGACCGGCTTTTGCGTACCTATCGGACCCAAATAACCCGGTCGGGTGCCAAACCATTCAATAATTTCTGCTTCACTGGCCAAACGGTAGCCGGTGGCGCCCGGAAGTTTGCCTAATTTAACTTCATTGAGGGTATGGTCACCACGCAATAGCAGCAACCAAATCTGCGGCGTAGAGCTGCCACTATCATGATGTGTGAGTGGACTAGCGTCAACCTCCGCGTTAGCATCAATCGCCAGGACGATCGATTTAACTGTATGCTCAAGCGAAACGCCAAGGAGTGCTGCGACCCTTTCGCATTTCTCGGCGCCCGGCGTAGCCACCTTGATCAGTGCCGCTTGCGGCTCGACACGCTGTTCAATCAATGGCAGTGCATCAGCAGCTTCAACGTTGGCGGCATAGTCTGAGGCCGGACAATAAGCAATGGCGTCTTCCCCCGTATCCGCAATCACATGGAATTCATGCGAGCCAGAACCGCCGATTGACCCATTATCAGCCGCCACCGCACGAAACACGAGACCAAGTCGCTTAAAAATGCGTCCATAAGCATCATACATCTGCTGATATGAGCGCTCTAAACCCGCATTATCCGGATCAAAGGAATAGGCATCTTTCATGGTAAATTCACGTCCGCGCATGACCCCAAAACGTGGCCGGATTTCATCGCGAAATTTGGTTTGAATTTGATAAAAAGTGACTGGCATTTGCCGATAACTTTTGATTTCTTTACGGGCAATATCAGTAATTACTTCCTCATGCGTGGGTCCAATCACAAAATCACGCTGATGCCGATCTTTCAAGCGCAGCAGTTCTGGTCCGTATTGGGTCCAACGCTGCGATTCCTGCCATAACTCGGCAGGTTGCACCGCTGGCATCAGCAACTCAAGCGCCCCCGCTCGATTCATCTCCTCACGTACAATCGCTTCGATTTTACGCACTGAACGCAACCCCAATGGCATGTAAGTATAAATACCACCGGCGACGCGCCGAATCATACCAGCGCGCAGCATAAGCTGGTGACTGGCAATCTCTGCGTCAGCGGGCGCATCTTTAAGTGTGCTGATAAAAAAACGAGAGGCCTTCATTTAGTTTCCCAAGCAGGGTGTAAAAAAACAGGCGCTGTGGACTAAGATCGTACACCGCGCCCGCTATTGTTTATAATCGAGCTATTTTAAAGGATTCAAGGGTAGTTGTATGCTGGATCGCGATGGCTTTCGCCCAAACGTCGGCATCATTCTCTTAAACGCACGCAATGACGTGTTTTGGGGCAAACGGATACGCGAGCACTCGTGGCAATTTCCGCAAGGCGGCATCCAATATGGCGAAACCCCGATACAAGCAATGTATCGGGAGTTATATGAAGAGACTGGCCTAAAACCCGAGCATGTCAAAGTCCTTGGCCGCACACGCGACTGGCTGCGTTATGAGGTGCCGGACAAATATATCAAGCGCGATGCGCGTGGCCATTATCGTGGGCAAAAACAAATTTGGTTTTTGCTGCGCATGGTCGGCCGCGACTGCGATATTTGCTTGCGCGCCACAGGACAACCAGAATTTGATGCTTGGCGCTGGCATCAGTATTGGGTGCCGCGCGAGGCGGTGATTGAATTTAAACGTGAGGTGTATCAACTGGCGCTGACTGAATTATCGCGCTTTGTCCATCATTTGCCGGTACGCGCAGAGAAGCAGCCTATCAATACTACGCCACCGGCATTAGTAGAAAACGGCTAATGCTGCTGGCGCGCTAGATAACGTTAGCTTAAAACCAGATTGTCGCGATGAATCAACTCAGGCTCAAGCATATAACCCAGGACAGCCTCGATTTCGCTGCTGGGCCGGCGCTGAATGAGTCGCGCTTCTGTGCTGCTATAGTTGGTGAGCCCTCGCGCCACTTCTTGGCCCGCTGGACTTAGGCAAACAATCACTTCGCCTCGCGCAAACACGCCTTGTACTTTCACAATACCGATTGGCAGTAGGCTTTTGCCCTCCCGCGCGAGCTTAGCGCATGCGCCATCATCAATCACAACATGGCCGCGCACTTGTAAGTGATCCGCCATCCATTGTTTACGCGCAGCCATTCGCGCCGTGCGCGCAATCAGTTGAGTGCCAATTGCTTCACCCCCTGCAAGCCGGGTCAGCACATCAGGTTCGCGCCCACTCGCAATCACCGTACATGCTCCACTATACGCGGCCCGCTTAGCAGCAAGTATTTTAGTGAGCATGCCGCCACGGCCAATATGCGTTCCGGCGCCGCCTGCCATCACTTCAAGGGCAGGATCTCCAGCTTCGGCCACAGCCACGAAAGCCGCATTTGCACCCTGGCGCGGGTCGGCGGTATAAAGACCACGCTGGTCAGTCAAAATGATCAGCGCATCAGCCTCTATGAGATTGGTTACGAGAGCGCCTAGCGTATCGTTATCGCCAAATTTAATTTCATCGGTAATGACGGTATCGTTTTCATTAATAATCGGCACCACTCCTAGACGCAACAATGTCAGCAGGGTCGAGCGAGCGTTTAAATAACGTTCGCGCTCAGCCAGATCAGCATGAGTCAGAAGAATTTGCGCGCTACGCAACTGGTGCGCATTGAAATGACTTTCATACGCTTGCGCCAACCCCACTTGGCCAACTGCCGCTGCCGCCTGCAATTCGTCAATTTCATGCGGACGGCGGCTCCAGCCAAGGCGTTGCATCCCTTCGGCAATCGCACCTGAACTCACCAGCGCGACCTCTTTACCGAGTCTGCGCAAACCGGCGATTTGCTCAGCCCAGCTACGCATCACGCCATGGTCGAGTCCACGCCCGTCATTGGTCACCAGGCTTGAGCCCACCTTAACCACCAGGCGTTTGGCGACAGCAATCGCCGGCTGCGAGGTATGCTTAGAGAGGGCCGGCATCGTCGGCATCTATTGGCGGCCCCTCCCGAAAGCGTGCATCCAGCGCTAACTGCTCGGCTTCGGCAGCAAGGCCGGCGGGTCCATGCTTGGCAAGGTAATCATAAACGGCATAAGTCAGCGCTTCACAGCCTTGCCCATTCAGCGCAGAAATGCCAAACACCGGCCCCTCCCAGCCAAAGCGTTTAACAAACTCGGCAATCTGTGCCGCGCGCAGATCCTCCGGCACCATATCGATTTTGTTAAGCACCAACCAACGCGGCTTGGTGTAAAGCTGCGCATCGTATTTGCGCAACTCATTCACAATTGCCCGTGCTTCTGCAACAGGATCAACGCCTTCATCAAAAGGCGCCATATCAACTAAATGCAATAACAAGCTAGTGCGCTGCAAATGCTTCAAAAAACGATGGCCGAGTCCGGCCCCTTCAGCGGCGCCCTCAATCAGACCTGGAATATCGGCAATCACAAAACTTTTACTAGGGCCGACCCGCACGACGCCTAAATTAGGCGCAAGCGTGGTAAATGGATAGTCGGCTATTTTTGGCCGAGCATTGGAAACGGACGCGATAAAAGTCGATTTACCCGCATTAGGCATACCTAATAGGCCGACATCCGCCAGTATTTTCAATTCCAGACGAAGCATCCGACATTCGCCCTCCTTTCCTTCCGTCTTTTGGCGCGGCGCGCGATTCGTGCTCGATTTGAAATGGAGGTTGCCTAACCCGCCACTCCCGCCTTGAGCAAGCGTAACGCGCTGTTCGTGCTCCGTCAGGTCTGCAACGGTTTCACCGGTGTTAAGATCCGTGATAATCGTACCCACTGGCATACGCAACGTAATATCTTCGCCGCTTTTGCCGTAACAATCGGCACCACGTCCGTTCTGGCCTCTACCCCCCAGATGCTTTTTAGCATAGCGGTAATCAATCAAAGTATTAATATTACGGTCGGCAACAGCGTAGACGCTACCGCCCCGTCCGCCATCCCCCCCATCCGGCCCGCCAAAGGGGATGAATTTCTCGCGCCGCATCGATGCGCTGCCATTACCGCCATCGCCACCGAAGACTTCTATCTTCACTTCATCAATGAATTTCATTGTTTTTATTCAACCCGCTTTAATTGCCCATTCACCTAAAATAGGCTACAAATCTATTGTAGTTCTAATTGACCATAGTTTGCACAATTTGGTCCGCCGTCGCCTCGCGAAGCGCTCTGCTACAGTACGCAGCCTACCACTGATTATATTGAGCGCATTAACGCAAAAGGCCCCGCTTGCTGGCGGAGCCTTTTGCATTGAGCCGGAAAACCGGACGACTACGTGGTCTGCGTTAAGCAGCTACAGCAACCACGTTGACCATCTTTTTGCTCGCTTTGCCTTTAATTGTGAAACATACGTGACCATCAGTCAACGCATACAGCGTATGATCTTTACCGATGCCGACATTCTCACCTGGATGCATACGCGTACCGCGCTGGCGCACAATAATGCCGCCCGCATTGATTGCCTGGCCGCCATATACTTTAACGCCAAGCCGTTTTGACTCTGAGTCGCGGCCATTACGTGATGACCCGCCTGCTTTTTTATGTGCCATGAGTAACTCCTTAGACCGCTTTAACCGTTAATTGCGTCAATGCGCACTTCAGTATAGTTCTGCCGATGGCCAGCATGCCTTTGATAGTGCTTGCGGCGACGCATCTTGAAGATCGTGACCTTCTGATGCCGCCCTTGGGCAACAACGGTAGCCTTGACGCTAGCTCCACTCACCAGTGGCGCGCCGAATCTTATTGATTCACCTTCGCCAATTGCTAATACCTGGTCAAGAGTCACTTCTGCGCCAATGTCTGCCGGTATCTGTTCTATTTTCAATTTTTCGCCGGCTGCAACTTTATATTGCTTGCCACCGGTTTTTATGACCGCGTACATTGTGTGTACCTCATTAATAAATTAATCGTTTAATTTCTTCGGCTTTAAGCACGAAAAGGCAATATTGTATAGTGATTTGGGTATAGAGTCAAAAATACAAATATCCTCTCTGAATCACTCGATGATAAAATACGCAACCACAAAGAATTATCATATCGCTAGGCTAGACCAGGCCTAGTTGATCCCTGTTTATATATCACGGAGTCCCGGGTGGCTTTAAAACCTATTTTTCACCGCATTTTGGCGGTCCTAGTTGTGAGTAGCAGCGGATTATTTAATCTCGCACATGCTGAGACCTCTTCCCTACGGGCCCCAGATACGATTGCTGCGCGGGTGCAAGCTTGCGCTATCTGTCATGGCAACCAAGGGGAAGGAACCGACAATGATTACTTCCCCCGCTTAGCCGGCAAACCCGCCGATTACCTGTACAATCAGCTGAAACATTTTCGTGAAGGCCGGCGTAAATATGCGCCAATGAATTACCTCGTAACCTATCTTTCTGACGATTATCTACGTGAAATCGCGGTGTATTACGCCAACCTACATCCACCCTACCCAGTGCCTGAGCTCTCCAACTTGCCGCCATCACAGCTTGAACGCGGCCGGCGGATTGCTCTTAATGGGGACTCGACTAAAAACGTACCCGCTTGTATTGCGTGCCATGGTCAAGCCCTCACCGGGATGGAGCCCGCCATTCCAGGCCTAGTTGGCTTACATGCTGATTACATCAGCGCCCAACTCGGTGCATGGCGTTCAGGGATACGCCATGCGACAGCTCCCGATTGCATGCATACCGTTGCTATCCAGCTTAGTGATACCGATATCCGTGCTGTCTCCACCTGGCTTGCGATGCAACCAGCGCCCCCCAATGCCGCCCCCGCTCCAGCAGGCTCACTAAAATTGCCGCTCTCATGTGGCAGCCAGCCTCACTGAGTTAAAAGCGCCATTTTAGAAAAATCAAGGAACTCAGCATGCAACGTAAGACCTTATTCGGATTGTTGGCCACCGCACTATTAGCGCTCATACTTGCCGCCGTGGCTATGTTTACCCCTATACTGTGGCGGGGTAACCCCCCAGCTTCCAGCCATAGTGGCCCCGCTAGCACGCCCGACAATCAAGCCAAATTGATCAAGCACGGCCACTATCTTGCACGCGCAGGAGATTGTATTGCATGCCATACGGTGCGGGGTGGCCAGCAGTTTGCCGGCGGCCTTCCTATGCCGACACCATTTGGCACCCTATATACGCCCAACATCACCCCTGACAATGAAACCGGGATTGGCACCTGGAGCTCAGAAGATTTCTATCGCGCCATGCATAACGGGCGCTCAAAAGATGGTAGCTTGCTCTATCCAGCCTTTCCGTTCCCCAGCTACACCAAGGTGACACGCGCCGATTCCGATGCAATCTATGCCTATCTGCGTTCAGTGCCAGCCATTAAGCAACCAAACCGGCCTAATGAGATGCGGTTTCCGTTCAATAATCGCAACCTCTTAATCGGCTGGCGCACGCTTTTTTTCTCTGAAGGGGAGTTTCAGCCCGACCCAACTCAATCAGTTGAATGGAATCGCGGCGCGTATCTGGTTGAAGGCCTGGGCCACTGCGCGATGTGCCACACCAGCATTAACGCGCTGGGTGGTTCCGACCAAAGCGCAGCCTTTGGTGGGGGCTTAATCCCATTACAAAATTGGTATGCCCCTTCATTAACGTCAAATAAAGAAACCGGTCTTGGCGATTGGCATCTCCAGCATATCGACGATCTGTTAAAAACAGGCGTTTCGCAACGCGGCGCCGTATTTGGGCCAATGGCCGAAGTGGTGCATAATAGCTTGCAGCATCTGTCTGATGAAGATATTCGGGCTATGTCAGTTTATCTGAAAGCATTACCGCAAAAAGGTGAACCGCCCGAACCCGTACAGCTTGTTACTTCAGCAGCATTTGGCGCCAAGCTCTTTGCACAAGGCGAAAAAATTTACACACAACAGTGTGCTAGTTGCCACGAAGCAAATGGGCGTGGCCAGCCTCCCGCCTACCCACCGCTGGCAGACAATCAGTCAATTCAAATGCACTCGGCCGTTAACCCGATTCGGATGGTGCTCAATGGCGGCTACCCACCTTCCACTACCGGCAATCCACGCCCATACGGAATGCCGCCCTTTGCCCAGCATTTGTCTGATGAGGAGGTTGCAGCCGTTGTAAGCTATATTCGGATGTCCTGGGGCAACCACGGTACATCCGTGTCGCCACAGCAGGTCAATGATTTGCGCTCGGCGCCACTCGAGTAAACAGGGCGATTAACGGAAAAATAGGTGTTGCGTAAGCTTGGCCAGTGGATAATGCACGCTCGGCTGGATCCGCGGCGGTAAATCAAGCGGCTTAAGCAACATCTTCAAGCACATATCCGCCGATAAATGACGGCGCACCAGCTTATTCACACGCGCACTCATTTGCCGTGCGTGGGCTGGATTGCCCGCTTGCTGTGGATAGCGGATTGCCAATACATGACGCAAAGCAATTTCCGTGTCGTCATTACGAATTTCAAAGAGCCGCCGCACCAGTGCACCAAGCACAGCCCAGCGACCATTTTTTTCAATTTCGTTATATTTCTTAAAATACTTGAAGAAGTATTTATAGTGACGCACTTCATCTGTGCGGATATGGTTGGTGATTTCTTTCAGCACTGGCTCGTTGGAGCATTCATTGATTGCGCGATAAAGCGTAGCCGTACCGGTTTCAACGACGCAGCGCGCCACCATCTCGAGTGCACGTGTTTTCTCGAATTCATCCACGGTGCACATTTTTGAATATTCGGCAAAGAAATTCGCAAACGCAAGCTCCCAGTCAAATTGCGGCCAAACATGGTTAATATACGTCTTAAGTGCTCGGCCATGCTGCAATTCTTCATGCTCCCAGTGCAGGCTAAGCCACTCAGCGACTTCGGCATCTTCACCAAAGTAATTCACCAAATTCTTGGTATATAAATCAGAACCGCTTTCGATAAACGATGAAGCGCACAACAATAGCATTAGCTCTTCGCTCGCGCGCACAGCCGTGTAATTAATCCGGCTAAAATCAATATCCTCAACACGCCATGGCAATGTAGTAATATCAATAGTGTCAGCTTGCATCTTTTGACTCTCCAAAATTGACTCCTCTGCTTAGAGACTCGGGCATTCGGTACAAATCTACGGCCCAGCCGCAACCTAAAAGTCAGCAGCAAAAGCCTCCCGTCGATCCATCATTGTAATAAAGACGGGCCACTTTCAGGCAAATAGCCAGCTATAATACGCTTTTTATACAGATATGCTCTGGTGCGTCTGCGTTATCAATATCTAGTTTAGTTCATCATATAAAAAACGCATCTGAGCACCAACTCCAATCGCCCCCAGCTTTTACCCCTGAGAACGGCGCTTTTTATGAACAAGAAAGTCTATATCAAAACTTTCGGCTGCCAGATGAATGAATATGACTCTGACAAAATGGCCGATGTGCTGACAGCAGCAAAGAATCTTTTCGAGCAAGAATTGGTTAAAACAACCTCTGCCGAAGAAGCCGATATTATTCTATTTAATACCTGCTCAGTGCGCGAGAAAGCGCAAGAGAAGGTTTTCTCGGACCTCGGCCGCGCACGTATCCTAAAAGAAGCCAAACCGGAACTTATTATAGGTGTCGGTGGCTGCGTGGCAAGCCAAGAAGGTCAAGCCATTATTGCCCGCGCGCCTTATGTCGATCTGGTCTTTGGCCCGCAAACCCTACATCGGCTACCCGCCATGATCGAACAGCGCCGACGCACTGGCCACGCTCAAGTCGATATTTCATTTCCAGAAATCGAGAAATTCGATCATCTGCCGCCGGCGCAAGTCAACGGCCCCAGTGCTTTTGTGTCAATTATGGAAGGGTGCAGCAAATATTGCAGCTACTGCGTAGTACCCTATACACGCGGTGATGAGGTCTCACGCCCACTTCCTGACGTATTAACTGAAATCGCCGGCCTAGCCGAGCAAGGCGTGCGCGAAGTCACACTGCTGGGTCAAAATGTGAATGCTTACTGGGGACTTTGGCAAAGCCCAATAGGCGAACCCACGCTCGCTCCCGCTTCAGAAAACAATCCCTCTGAATACGCCGACTTTGCTACTTTGATTGAATATGTCGCCGAGATTCCCGGCATTGAACGTATCCGCTTCACCACTTCCCATCCCAAAGAATTTAGCCAACGCTTAATTGATGCGTACGCAAACACACCTAAGTTGGTCGATCATTTGCATTTACCCGTTCAACACGGCTCTGATCGGATACTCGCGGCGATGAAGCGTGGCTACACTATGCTTGAATATAAATCCATTGTGCGGCGCTTACGCGCCATACGCCCCAATATTTCGCTTTCGACAGACTTTATCGTGGGGTTTCCAGGAGAAACAGAGGCCGATTTTGATAAACTGATGGCGCTGGTCGATGAAATCGGCTATGACACTAGTTTTTCCTTTATTTATAGCCCCCGTCCTGGCACGCCCGCGGCCAATCTAATAGATGATACGCCACATGAAGTTAAGCTAGGCCGCCTGCAACGTTTACAAGCGGCGATTGAAGCCAATGCACAAAAAATCAGCGCAGCGATGGTCGCTAGCACCCAATCTGTATTGGTCGAAGGGCCATCGCGTAAAAATCCAGCTGAGCTTTGCGGACGCACGGAAAATAACCGCGTTGTCAATTTTCCAGCGCCGCTTCACACTCATCAACGCCTAGTTGGGCAAATTATTGAGCTGACCATTGAAGAAGCTTATGCACATTCGCTACGCGGCAAAATCATGACATCATGAAACGCGCCCCTCGTTTGCAACTTACCGTACAATTCGTAGCCAGCGACAGCACATCGCATAAAGCATTGATGCCACGCGCTACGCTCATACACTGGATTAAGCCTGCGCTTTTTGCCGATGCCGTACTGACACTGCGCTTTGTTGATGAGCCAGAAGGCAGAGTGCTTAATCGTACTTGGCGCAACAAAGATTATGCAACCAATGTCTTAACTTTTAATTATGCAGAAAACCTCAGCGACCCAGTTACTGCCGACTTGGTGTTATGCTGCCCAGTCATTGAACGGGAGGCCAACGAACAAAAAAAACTGCTCGTGGCCCATTACGCACACTTGATTGTGCACGGTATTTTGCATGCACAAGGTTATCAACATGACAACGACGAGGAAGCATCTGTTATGGAATCACTGGAAACCGAATTGCTTGCCAAACTTGGTTTTGATAACCCATATTGCTAAATGACCGTTTCTATGATGAATCAACAGGGCAATGCAGCCGCTGCGCCAGATTATCCATCACTGCTTGGCGAAGTCCATCCACTCACCGATGAGGAGTTGGCGCATTCACTGCAAACCTCCCTTAAACAGTGGGATCGCACCTCCGACCTCTGGCTCTTCGCCTATGGCTCACTGATCTGGAAGCCTGATTTACCCGCTGCTGAATCATGCAGCGCACGCGTTTATGGCTACCATCGCGGCTTATATTTATGGTCATGCCTTACCCGCGGCACGCCACAGATCCCTGGCCTTGTGCTAGCGCTTGACCATGGCGGCTCATGCGCCGGTCTCGCCTTTAGAATCGCCACCGATGGCGCCATGCCTCATTTAGAAAAATTGTGGCAACGTGAAATGGCGATGGGCTCGTACCGTCCTGTTTGGCTAGCATGTCAACTCAACGACGGCCGCCGCGTACGCGCGCTGACCTTTGTGATGCACCGCGACAAACCCACTTATGCCGGACGTTTGCCAGATCATATTGTGCGCACCGCCTTTGAACACGCACAGGGCCACTGCGGCACCACACTTGATTACGTAGCACGCACCGTTGAAGCGCTACGCGCTAGCGGCATCCCTGACCGAGCACTGGAAGCGCTGCTTGAGCGTTGCCAATGCAAAAAAACTGACGACTAGTGTATCCTTTAAGCTCTTTATTTTCTGCGCGTGGCCTATAACCGCAACGCATCCATATGAACGATGTCTATCCCAGTCGAAAACTCACCGGAAAACCCCGCTCATTGCTCGAGCGTCTAACTGACCTTATTTCTCCAGGGCCTGACTCACGTAGCGAACTGCTCGAAGTGCTCCAAGATGCGCATAGCCGCAATCTGATCGATGCAGACTCGCTCTCGATGATTGAAGGCGTCTTTCAAGTAACAGATTTATGCGCGCGTGACATCATGGTGCCGCGCGCGCAAATAGATGCGATTAACATTGCGCATAGTCCAGAGAGCTTTATCCCATTCGTCCTTGAAAAAGCGCATTCGCGCTATCCCGTCTATGATGGTAGCCGGGATCATGTGATTGGCATTCTACTTGCCAAGGACTTGCTACGCTTTTATGCAGAAGAGGATTTCGATGTGCGCGGCATGTTGCGCCCCGCTGTTTTCATTCCTGAATCGAAGCCCCTCAATGTGCTACTGCACGATTTTCGGGTAAACCGCAATCACATTGCGATTGTGGTGGATGAATATGGCGGTATTGCTGGCCTCATTACGATTGAGGATGTGCTTGAACAGATCGTTGGGGATATTGAAGATGAATACGACTTCGATGAAGAAGAAGACAATATCATCGGCTCGCCGGATGACCGCTGTCGCGTACGCGCCCTGACTGAAATTGCGCAGTTCAACAAAGTCTTTGGCACGCAATATAGCGATGATGAAGTCGATACCATTGGCGGCTTGATTACCCATCGCTTCGCTCGTGTGCCGCATCGTGGTGAAAAAGTACGTATCGATAATCTGATCTTTGAAGTTTTGCGAGGTGACGCACGCCAGATTCACGTGTTGCTTGTGCGCCGTGCTCCACATACGGCTCTGTCCGGTGACTCTGAAGCCGGCGCTGAACACCATTAAGCCACGCCATGGTTGGCAGTTGCCCCCTTCAACTCGAACGCTGCCAGCTAAGGCACGCGTTATGCCCTATTGGCGACAGACCTTGCCCATTCTAATTGCTGTCTTGGCCGGTCTTGCCCATACCTTATCATTCGCGCCTACGCCATATGGCGGTTGGCTTGAAATCGTCACTTTTACGTTATTTTTTGCCCTGATTGCGCATCAGCGCACCCTGCGCGCCACTTTATTGACCACCGGGGCATTCGGTTTCGGCCACTTTGTGAGCGGCGTATTCTGGCTATATATCAGCATGCATGTCTACGGCGGTATGCCAGCTATACTCGCGCTCGCGGCTCTAATTCTATTCGCTCTGTATCTAGCAGCCTGGCCAGTTTTGGCTGCTGCCTTATGGTATTTTTGCAGCGGGACTCACTCGCAGACAGATAAAAATGTCGTATCTGCCGCTCGATCAAACCTATCTGCAACTAGCCAAAAAATCGGCTGGCGCAGTAGCTTGGTGTTTGCCTGTGCGTGGGCTCTTAGCGAATGGCTGCGTGGTGTTGTATTTACCGGTTTTCCATGGCTAGCGAGCGGCTATCCACAAGTTGAGGGTCCGTTAGCAGGGTATGCCGCTATCACTGGCGTATATGGCGTGGGCTGGTTGCTGGCTTTTAACACCGCGCTGATGATACAAACGTTAACCGCTGTGCGTAAGCAGCGCAAATGGACTGTACTTGCACCCTTAATAATCATTACCGTGCTTCTCAGTGGTGGCATAGCGGCTACAAAAATCTCTTGGACGAAACCAGCCAATCATGCGCCTCTCACCGTGCGCCTACTGCAAGGTAATGTGCAGCAAGAAATAAAGTTCGAACAGCAAGGTATTGATATGGCGATTGCACTTTACCAAGAACTGATCACCACCCAGCCTGCTGATTTAATCATCACCCCCGAAACGGGAATCCCAGTTCTAGAACAAGATATACCTGAACCTTTCGCACACGCGATCCGAGATTTTTCTGACCAAACCGGTTCAACGGTGATTTTCGGCTCGGTCGGCGCGACCCTCACAGCCGCTGGCCCAATTGATCTAACCAACAGCCTATTTGGGGTTACACCACGTTCGTCCATTCTTTACCGCTACGACAAACACCACCTGGTGCCATTTGGCGAGCTCATTCCATGGGGCTTTCACTGGTTTGTTGAACTCATGAAAATGCCATTAGGTGATTTCGCGCGTGGGCCGGCAGTCCAGCTGCCTTTCTTTGTTGGCGAACAACCGCTGGCGCTCAATATTTGTTACGAAGATATCTTCGGCGAAGAAATCGCTCGCACTTTACGCCAAACCCCAATACCAGCGGGTATCCTCGTCAATGCAACCAACCTCGCCTGGTTTGGAAACACCATTGCACTTGACCAACATTTACAGATTGCGCAAATGCGCGCACTTGAAACAGGCCGCCCAGTGCTGCGTGCAACCAATACCGGAGCAACTGCAGTCATTGGCCCCGATGGCCAGGTTGAAAAAAGATTAGCGGCTTTCACCATTGGCGCACTTGAAGCCCGTGTACAAGGCAGAGTGGGGGTCACCCCCTATATTGCTTATGGCAATGCACCAGTATTGATTATTTCTCTTGTGCTGCTGGTGATTTTTGCAGCGGCACGGATCCGGACGATGCACCTCCGCTAACGCAGCGCCTACCCATTATCCCCTTGCGCGACTTAAGCAAAAATCGCCAAGCCAAACAATAACCGTTAAAATCTGTGGTTTTAGCCTATATTCGGTATGGCCGGATTCAAAGCAAGCGCTTTGCTAGCCATGCCATATATGAATGTTCGGATTTTCCAATGCTTACCTTTCAGCAAATCATCATGACCTTGCAAACATACTGGGATGCACAGGGCTGCGCTCTGTTGCAACCGTATGATATGGAAGTGGGTGCGGGTACCTCGCACACCGCAACCTTTTTGCGTGCAATCGGCCCTGAGCCTTGGCGAGCAGCTTATGTGCAGCCGTCGCGCCGACCCAAAGATGGCCGCTATGGCGAAAATCCAAACCGTTTGCAGCATTATTATCAATACCAAGTGGTGTTAAAACCAGCGCCAGAAAATATTCTCGAGTTGTATCTTGGCTCACTTAAAGCGCTCGGACTCGACCTCACCCAAAACGACGTGCGCTTTGTTGAAGACGATTGGGAAAACCCAACCTTGGGCGCTTGGGGGCTAGGCTGGGAGGTTTGGCTAAATGGCATGGAGGTCACGCAATTTACTTATTTTCAACAAGTCGGCGGCCTCGATTGCAAACCCGTATTAGGAGAAATTACTTACGGCATCGAACGGCTTGCCATGTATCTGCAGCAAGTTGAAAACGTTTACGATCTGATTTGGGCTGAATGGCCAGAGCATAACTCCCTCAATACCTCCACCAACGAGACTCAAAGTGGACGCCGTATACTGACCTATGGCGATGTCTTTCATCAAAATGAGGTCGAGCAGTCCACGTATAATTTTGAACATTCCAATGTCGAACTGCTATTTAGCTTTTTTAACCAGTATGAAATGGAAGCAAAACGCCTGATTCAAGCCCAACTAGCGCTGCCCGCGTACGAAATGATTATGAAGGCAGGGCACACATTTAATTTGCTGGATGCACGCGGCGCAATTTCAGTAACCGAACGAGCCGCCTATATTGGCCGCATCCGCGGACTGTCAAGACAGATTGCACAGGCCTATTATGATTCACGCGAGAAACTTGGCTTTCCAATGCTCACGCGTACTCCCGTTCCAACTCAGGCCTAAGTAAGCCATGCCGTCACTCACCCCTCCTATGAGTCAATCCGCTATCCATACTTTACTCATTGAACTGCTCACTGAGGAGCTGCCACCCAAAGCGCTTGTGCGCTTAGCTGATGCGTTTGCCAACGGCCTGGTCGAAAAGCTTAACGCACAGGGTCTGATTGCTGGCGTTCCTGATTTTGAGCGGCATGCAACCCCGCGCCGTTTAGCGGTGGTGATCCGCCAAGTACGCGCCACGGCACCCGCTAAGCTAGTTCGCCAGAAAATCTTGCCGGTCTCCATTGCGCTTGACGCGACTGGACAACCCACCCCTGCGCTCACTAAAAAACTGGCGGCGCTCGGGCTTGCCGATTTAAAGCTAGCAGAGCTTGAGCGTGCACTCGACGGTAAAGTTGAGGTCTTCTTTCTAAATCGTACAGTACCTGGCGCCGAGCTAACCGAGGCTTTGCAAACAGCGCTTAACGAAACTTTAGCGCAGCTCCCAATTCCCAAAGTCATGCGCTATCAAGCTCCTGATGGCTCTTTGGTAGCGTTTGTACGGCCCGCGCATAAGCTGCTTGCCCTGCATGGCACAGCCATTGTGCCCGTGAGCGCGCTCGGGCTTAAGGCCGGACGCACAACGTTGGGGCATCGCTTTTTGTCAAATCATGAGATCACTCTGCCAAATGCAGATATCTATAGCAACACACTCAATCAAACTGGGCGAGTACTGACCCACTTCGAGACCCGCCGCGAAGTCATTCGCAGTGAATTAATCAAACATGCTGGCGCAGCACGCATAAGCTTGCCCGAGGCCTTACTGGATGAGGTCACCGCACTGGTTGAATGGCCCGCCGTATACCTCTGCCGCTTTGATCCGGCATTTCTTGCCGTACCGCAAGAATGCCTGATTCTGACCATGCAAACCAATCAAAAATATTTTGCGTTCACGGATGTCAACGGCGCGCTGCAGGCACGCTTTTTAGTGGTTTCAAATCTGGCAACCACCACCCCTGAGGCGATTATTACAGGCAATGAACGCGTTGTGCAGGCACGACTTGCCGACGCAAAATTCTTTTTTGAGCAGGATTGCAAAAAGCCACTCATCCAGCAGGTGCCCCAGCTTGCAAACGTGACCTACCATAATAAACTCGGCTCACAATTGCAGCGCGTAGAACGCATCGAAAATATCGCCACGGCACTTGCGCCTCAGCTTGGCGCCAATCCTTCACTCGTGGCACGCGCCGCACGCTTGGCAAAAGCGGATTTACTAAGCTTGATGGTGAATGAATTTCCCGAGTTGCAAGGCACGATGGGACAGTATTATGCCCGCCACGACGGCGAACCTGCGGAAGTTGCACAAGCATGCGCCGAACACTATCAGCCGCGTTTTGCTGGCGATGCGTTGCCCGCTTCAATCACCAGTACAGTAGTCGCGCTTGCCGACAAACTTGAGACCTTGGTTGGGATCTGGGGCATTGGGCTTGCGCCAAGCGGCGACAAAGACCCATTTGCATTACGCCGGCACGCACTCGGGATACTGCGCATGGTGCTTGAAAAAGCGTTGCCGCTCGATCTAGCACAACTCTTGCGCACAAGTTTTGCGTCATTTGCCTCTTTGCCGCAGGTGATAGATCCATGCGACGCGCTATTGGCTTTCTTGCGAGACCGGCTACGTGGTCTATTACGCGAGCGCGGTTATTACGCCAATGAAATCGAAGCCGTACTGAGCCATGCGCCAACGCGTATCGACGATCTGCCGGCACGGCTTGAGGCTGTACGCGTATTTGCCGCGCTCCCTGAAGCACCAGCACTTGCCGCAGCGAATAAACGCATTACCAATATTTTGAAAAAATCCGCAGAAACGCCCGCTACAGTGCAGCCAGCCTTACTCACAGAAGCCGCCGAAAAAGCCCTCTATGTGCAACTCGAAGCCATCACACCGACCGTACAAACACAGCTTGCGGCACAACACTATACCCAAGCGTTAGTCACGCTGGCTCAATTACGCACCAACGTTGATACATTTTTTGATGGGGTGATGGTCAATGCAGAAGATAGCGCTTTGCGGATGAACCGACTCGCTCTGCTCGCGCAACTGTGGAGCTTGATGAATTGCGTAGCTGACCTTTCAAAACTAGCGACAGGATAATTGATAGCCATTGGCTCTAGCGATAAGAAGCTCAGCCTATGCTAACTACGCCTCAAAACAAGAGAGATTAACCCGTCTAACCATGAGTACAGCTAAAAAACTCGTCATTCTCGATCGCGACGGCGTGATTAATCACGACGCCGATGAATTTATTAAATCGCCCGACGAATGGCGGCCTATTGCAGGCAGCCTTGAGGCCATTGCACGACTTAATCAAGCCGGCTATCGAGTGGTGGTCGCAACTAACCAATCAGGGGTTGGGCGCGGTCTTTTTGATATGGCTACCTTAAATGCCATTCACCTTAAAATGCATCAAGCTGCCGCCGCGCTCGGCGCACGTATTGATGCTGTATTCTTTTGCGCCCATACAGCCCATAACAATTGCGATTGCCGCAAGCCAAAACCCGGTATGCTACAGATGATTGCTGAGCGCTTTAACATTGAACCGACCATTACGCCGATGGTAGGCGATGCGCAACGTGATTTAGCGGCAGGAGCAGCCCTGGGTTTTCCAGTGCATCTGGTTTTAACCGGGAAGGGCCGCGCAACCTATGAAGCTGGCATGCTGCCCAGCGGCACAAAAGTCCACCCAGATTTATGGGCTTTTGCGCTTGATTTTTTGGCAAATTCTACCGTTTAAATATCTATGCTGCTTGCTAAACCGTCTGGTGTATTGATTCGTTCATTACTTTTATCGCTCTATTTGCTTGTGTTTACGATTCCGTACGCGCTGCTGTGCTTTTTAGTCTTCCCATTTATGGACGCACGGCGCCGTTACGTAATGGCGGCCACTTGGTGCCGCATCACACTATGGATGCTACGCACCCTCAACGGTATCACATACCAATTTAAAGGCTTTGATAATCTGCCCAACGGCCCCGCCGTATTATTATCGAAGCACCAATCGGCATGGGAAACGCTGGCTTTTCCTGCGCTGATGCCACGCCCGTTGTGCTTTGTTTTTAAACGAGAACTGGTGTTTGTACCATTTTTTGGCTGGACCCTGGGTATGCTAAAGATGGTGCAAATTGACCGCAGAAAAGGCCATAGCGCCTTTGCTTCCATGATCCGACAAGGGCGCGCGCGGCTTGCCGAGGGTGCCTGGGTTATTATGTTTCCGGAAGGCACTCGTACCCCTATTGGCGTACGAGGTCAATACAAAGCAGGCGGCGCGCATTTTGCAGTCAGTGCCGGCGTTCCGGTGATTCCAATTGCACACAACGCTGGACATGTCTGGCCTCGAAATTCTTTCATAAAATATCCAGGCGTCGTCACTATCTCGATTGGCAAATCAATCCAAACAGCAGGCCGTACTCCGGCTGAAGTGAATGCAGACGTTGAAGCTTGGATTGAAACCGAGATGCAGCGCATTGACCCGGCCGCTTATCTGTAATTAGGCAAGGACCCCATTAAGCAAATCTCCGCCAAGCTCAGCAGGCGGAGATTTGCTGTGCAAGAGCGACATATTCGCTGACCGCCACTTCTTCTGCACGACGCGCAAGATCGAAACCCATGGCATCAAAATCAATCCGGGTGCGATAGGCCGCCAAGGTATTACGTAACATCTTACGCCGTTGCGAGAAAGCCGCTGCCACCACCTCAGAAAAACATACCCAATTCACTTCAGGCAAAGTGTGCGACGGACGCGGCACCATTCTAATCACGGCAGAATCCACTTTGGGAGCAGGCGAAAACGCGGTCGGAGGGACATCAATCAGCTTATCGAGCTCGTAGCGGTACTGCAACATCACTGACAAGCGCCCATACGCCTTACTACCTGGACTTGCGACCAGGCGCTCAACCAGTTCACTTTGCAACATAAAATGTTGATCCACAACCCAGTCAGCGCAGCTCAATAAATGAAAAAGCAATGGGGTTGAGATGTTATAGGGCAAATTACCTACAATCCGTAGCAAGGCAGGCGCTACCGGTTGCGCCATTGCCAATGCCCGAAAATCAAACGTCAGCGCGTCTCCTGCATGCAATATCAACTGAGCGCCAAAGCGTTTTTGCAAGCGTACAATAAGGTCACGATCAAGTTCAATCGCATGTAATACGCCGGTCACCCCTAAGTGGCTGAGTAAGGGTCCTGTCAGCGCCCCCAAACCGGGGCCAATCTCAATCACGCATTGGTCTGGCTGCGGCGCAATAGCCGCCGCAATCCTTGCAATAATGCCTGTATCTACCAAGAAATTTTGTCCAAAGCGCTTACGAGCAATATGACCTTGATGCCGCTGGCTAGCGACTGAGCTAAATTTGCTATCTTGCATCAGATTGAAGAAACCAAGTTGAGCTGTGTAAACCGGCGATGACGGGCCATCACAACGGCAGCGTCAAGCGCTTCTAATAAACTCGCTGGATCAGCCTGGCCGGTACCTGCCAAATCCAGTGCGGTGCCATGATCTACCGAAGTTCGTATAATTGGCAAACCAAGCGTCACATTAATGCCAGTACCAAAAGTCGCATATTTCAGCACCGGCAGCCCTTGGTCATGATACATGGCAAGCACACAATCAGCCTGATCCAAATACCGCGGTTGAAACAAGGTATCTGCTGGATAGGGGCCGCGGGCATCTATCCCTAATGCCTGCGCCTGCTCTAGCGCCGGGATAATAACCTCTATCTCCTCATGGCCAAGATGCCCTTGCTCACCCGCATGTGGATTTAATCCTGTCACCAAAATACGGGGCTGCCGTATGCCAAAATCACGGCGCAAATTAGAATCGATAATGCCTAGCGTAGCCATCAATTTATCAATCGTGAGCGCCGCGGCAACTTCTTTGAGCGGCATATGGGTCGTCGCCAGCGCCACCCGGAAATCATGGCCCAGCACGCGTGAAATTTTAGGCAAGCGAGCGATATTCTGGACAGAAGCCGAGGTGGGCGTTGGTGTAACCAACACCGCAGATTCAGTTCGCGCATTGCGCGAGCCTGCCAACATCATAACCACCTGCGCAGTCCCCGTACGAGCCGCCAAATATTCAGTATGGCCGGTAAACGGAATACCGACCTCATTGATCACACTTTTTTGTAGAGGGGCAGTCACGATCGCATCGAAAGACTCAACCAACGCTCCATCGATAGCGGCATCAAGCAGCGCAAGCACATAATGACTATTCTTTGCGTTAAGCTGGCCTGCTCTAGAAGGCGCAGCCAGCCCTTCGTGGCGTACTGTAAGGTATCCAGTTGCCAATAGCGCGAGCCAGTCAACACCAACTGCCTTGGCGCGTGTCTCCAGTAAGGCAGTGTCGCCCAGCACAGTAAAATGGGCGTCAGGCCAAGCAGGAGACTCCGTTAACAGCGCACGAGCAAGCGCTAGCGCAGTTAACTCAGGGCCAACCCCGGCTGGCTCGCCAGTGGTTATCGCGATCTTAAATGCAAAGTCAGGGTGCATAAAGTAAGCCGAAACTTAGCAAATAAAATTAAAGCGGTTCTATCTCGAATTGATATCGAATATAACTGCTATCTCGCAACTCACGCAGCCAGTCGGCATAGGCTTTTTCAGCTTTGTGCATGCCAATTGCTTGGCGTACTTCTTCTGGCTGTGCGAGAGATCGTTCAGCACCTAGCTTATGGCTGGTTACATCAGCGCTATGGTGATTAGCAAAATAATTAGCCACTTCAGCATCAGAGACAACAATTTTTTGGTCTACTTCTTTCTGGCGCAGCCGACTAAAGATCAGTTCATTTTTTGCATCGCCCACAAAGACTGACCACGCTACGCCTTCTTTTTCTAAGCGCTTGCGATATTGCTCAAGCGACAAGCCATTGGCCTGTGCGATCTGTTCAAGTGTACGTTGCACCATCTCATCATTAACCACAATACCCTCATCCTTCGCCCGTTGGATCTGCATCCGCTCTAACACCATTTGCTCCAACACCTGCCGCTGTAAATGCGCAGCCGGCGGCATCGGCGCCTGCGTCTGCCGTAAACGGCGTGTTACGAGCTCCAGACGGGCAGCTAGCTCACGTTTGGTAATCACTTCATGATTCACAACCACCAGCACCCGATCTACTTCTTGGCCAACGGAATGCGCCAGTTTTTGCTCACGCGCGGCCGTAGGAAATACACATAAAACCATTAAAGTCGTGGCAGTACAGAGCCTGACCCAATCAAAATTTCGCATAAACAACTCACTTACTCATAATTTGAAAAACGCGAGGGCGGTGGCGGCGGTGGCGGCAGTCCAACATATCCTGGCACACTCGCACGCAATTGCTCAATCAATCCATTGTCAATTCTTGACAGCCCTTTAAACTCAAGCTGCGCCAGCACACGCGTGCCAGTCGCATTCGCTCCACTCGGATCAATCCCATTCGCAAAGCGCTGGATTGCCAAGCCAAATGCCCAACAATCCGCATCATACTGAAAACCTAATAGACTATCGACTAAGCGGCGGCTATCGAGGCCATAATTAAGCCGCCCTATTCCATATAAACGGCGGCTTAACGGCCATTGAGCAGAGATCACCGCCTGCTTAATAGGCCGAT
The DNA here is from genome assembly GCF_020023735.2 of Mycoavidus sp. HKI. Taxonomy (NCBI): domain Bacteria; kingdom Pseudomonadati; phylum Pseudomonadota; class Betaproteobacteria; order Burkholderiales; family Burkholderiaceae; genus Mycoavidus; species Mycoavidus sp. HKI. The sequence continues at coordinate 523,653 of NZ_CP076444.2, read as the reverse complement.
AATTGAGCGTTGGATTAGCACGTGTATAGCGATATGCCAAATTCAACACCTTGCGATCCTCTGGACTCCAACCAAAGCCAATATTGGAGCGGATCAATTCATTATTATCCGCATTAAATTGCACCGCTGTTTCTGAGCTAAGACCTGCCCTTAATTTCAGCGCAGCGCCCAATAATAAATCGGAATGATTGGCTCGCAGATTCGACTCATTGGGTAGCAAAGTCACCCGCTGTTGCTGAAAATAGTACTGCTGCGCCGCCACTAAACGCCCTCGCTCATGGCCCGTTACTGGATCAGTAAAACGTGTTGTTATGCCTGCCGTCAACCGGCTTGCATCGGCCACGCGGTCATTACCCACAAAAGTGTTTTCAGTATAAATTTCGGCCAAGCCAAAATCGGCTTCCGCCGTATCGAAGAGCGGCATAAAATTTTGCTCCCGGTAAGGCGTATACACATAATATAACCGTGGCTCAAGAGTCTGAATATACTCTGTTCCAAAGAAACGCACTGCACGCTCAAAGACTAGTCCACTATCTAAGCTAAGCGTTGGAATCGCCGTGCCAAAATAGCGGGGTTGGCGAGGGCTAGCCGTCGATGCAATCGTGCTCAGGTCATACGAAGCCAGATGATACTGCAGCTTTGGCACAATAAAATAAGCCGGAGTCATCAGCGGATAACTCAGATATGGTTTTAAATAAATCCGATCGCCTTCTGTTAAATCCGCCGTAGCAATTCTAAAACGCGAATAATTCGCTTGTGCGCCAAAATCAAAACCATATTCATCATAACGCTCATATTTAACGTTTAACTCAGGCTCCCGCCCATAAGGCGCAGCCGATGGCGGCAACGTTTGCCAACGCTGCACGCGCGCCAGTGCGGACCAAGGGCCCTGGTTATAAGTCAGGCCGGCCTCTTGCTGATAGAGCAGCTGCGTGCCGTTCATAAAAATATTACCGGCGGTTAAGTCTTCTGGATAAGTATTATCCGATACGCGGTTGTAGTTGAAATAAGCGCCTAAGCCATTTTTCAGCTCGTGCCGGTGTTGCGCATAGACGGCATAACGCCGGCTTTGCATGACTTCATCATGAGGCAGATATTCAACGTTGATCGAGCCCGCATAGGTGGGCGACAAATAACGATAATCCGCCCCAAACTGCGTGCCACGGTGCGACATATAACGCGGATAAAGCGTCAAATCACGATTCGGCGCAAGATTAAAGTAATACGGCAACGTAACGTCGGCGCCCGCGGTTGAACCCAGTGCAACCACCGGCGGCAATAACCCAGAGACCCGTTCGGTTGATAATGGAAATGAAAGGTAAGGGCTAGCAAAAAGCGGCACCTGCTGAAAAAACAGCACGCCATTGCGCGCCACACCCGAGTTATTGGCTTTATCAAATTCAACCCGGCTCGCCTTGATATTCCATGCCGGCTGCGGACATGGACACCCCGTATAGGTGCCATGCGTAATCACTGTGCGCTCAGGATCCAACACGTCAATCCGTTGCGCACTACCCGAACCGCCAGCATTGAAGTGATAGTTAGGCGAGAGCATATAGCCCTCATTCGCCTTGACCTTCAAATGCGCTTCAGGTCCGCTAAAAGTATTACCTTTGTTGATAATGCGCACATTCCCGTAAGCATCCGCTTGATCGGTGGCGGCATCATAATGCAGCCGGTCGCCTTTGATCACGAGGGTTGGGGTGCGCACCTCAGCGGCGCCCGAAACGGTCACTTGTTGCTCGCCCTGCGCTTCGACTTGATCACCCAGCACAAATTTTGCCGCGCCATGACCCGCGCGTAATGGGTGCTCTTCAAGTTGCGGCGCTAGCATCAGCCCGGAGGATGTAGTCAGCACTACCGGCGCACCCGCGCTGATGACCTGCCCTAGCGGTTGACTGAATGCACAGAGCGGCATACTGGCTGGCAACGCCAGCAAAGCAGCCATTAAAGATGAAAGACGCGGATGAATAGATCGAGGCAAAGTTGAATAAAAAAATTTAAAACTGCCGAAGCTTGGAATATGTCTAAAAGCAATGCCCAAAGAGACCCTCGCCCAACAGCATACAAAAAAGTCATCGGGTATTATATAGGCAAGATCTCTATTCGTTATATTTTGATGACATTCTCCTATCCTGTTGACATTCGCCTAGCACAACTTTCAGACTGGCTAGCGGCTCTACCCGCGCATTATCAATTGGATTTAGCTTCACTTGAACCGGCCAGTGCTGACGCGGGAGCACGTCGTTATTTCCGACTTGCTAGCAGAGGGCCACAAGGCCCAACCATGATTGCGGTCGATGCGCCACCGCCACATAAATGCCTGGAGTTTGCCAAGCTTGCATTAATGTTAATGCAAGCGGGAGTCCATACGCCACAAGTATATGCAAGCGATTTCACCAATGGCTTTATGCTCATCACCGACTTTGGCCACACCACTTATCTGGATATTTTAGAGCCATCAGATTTGCTCAGTGCGCAACCATTATTTGACGATGCAATCAATGCGCTGATCCGCTGGCAATGTGCGACGCACGCAGAGGTTCTGCCCATTTACGATGAAACATTTGTGCGCCGGGAGCTTGAGTTATTTCCCACTTGGTACCTTGAGCGCCACCTAGGAATAACCGTAGATCATGCGGTGCGCGCAGCACTGGATCTAGCTTTTACTACGTTGGTTGACAGTGCGTTGGCTCAGCCAGCAGTTTTTATGCACCGAGACTATATGCCGCGTAATCTTATGGTGTACCCTCCCAATCCAGGTGTGATTGATTTTCAAGACGCGGTGATGGGGCCCATTACCTATGATGTGGTCTCTTTATTTCGGGATGCGTTTATTAGTTGGGATGAATCATTTGAGTTGGATTGCATGGCTAAATATTGGGAGCGTGCAAAAAAAGCCGGGCTGCCTGTGCGGGCTGATTTTGCACAATTTTACCGTGAACTTGAATGGATGGGACTGCAACGGCATTTGAAAATATTAGGACTTTTTGCGCGGCTCTATTATCTGGACGGTAAAGAACGTTATTTGGCGGATACGCCACGGTTTATCACTTATGCGCGCACTGTTGCCGAACGTTATCGCGAGTTAGCGCCGCTGCTGCAGGTTTTGGACAAAGTATCATTCCTTACACAATGAGTTTCTCGCACACCGCGATGATCTTCGCCGCTGGACGCGGCGAACGTATGCGCCCACTCTCCGATGCTCACCCCAAACCCCTCCTCACCGTACTAGGCAAACCGCTCATCGTATGGCAAATTGAGCGCCTAGCACGGGCCGGGTTTACCACTATCGTGATTAATCATCACTGGCTGGGAGAACAGATTGAGGCCACCCTTGGCAGTGGTGCGCAATGGGGAATACAGATCCACTATTGCGCCGAAGATACCATGCTTGAAACAGCAGGCGCTATTCGGTGTGCACTACCTCTACTTGAGGCACAGCAAACACCCTGCACCTTTGTAGCAGTCAGTGCGGATATCTTTACTGATTATGACTATCATGCATTGCGGCCCCATTTGCAACGCCTTCAAGGCCTGCCCGAGCCCCATATGCATCTAGTCATGGTGCCCAATCCTGAGTACTATCCAGACGGCGACTTCGCCCTTGAAAATGGCCTGCTGTCCTTTAACCGTGTTGCACGTTTGACCTTTGGCAATATCGGCGTGTACGATACCCGGATGTTTTATGATCTCAATCCCGGTAAACGCTGCGCACTCACGCCTTACTATTTAGCGGCAATCAAAGCACAACGCGCAAGCGGTGAAGTGTATCAGGGCAATTGGGCTAATGTGGGTACGCCCGAGCAACTCCGCGCGCTGAACGCACAATTACATCAAAATACGCCGGCTGCTCATTCCGCAAGCACGCGCTAAATCGACATGCACGCTTCTCACTACCCGCCTCACGCTAGCGAAAACCATCCAACCATGCCCCACTTACTACCCGCGCCCTTTGATTTTGATTTGATCATTGTTGGCGCAGGGCCAGTTGGCCTCGCACTAGCAGGCTGGCTCATGCGTCGCAGCGCAACACGCACACTGTCTATCGCTCTCATCGATGCAAACAAACCTTCTGCATTAAACAACGACCCGCGTGCCTTTGCTCTCTCGCAAGGCAGCCATAGCCTGCTTGAGACGCTCGGCTGGCCGGCCTCGGCTGTGCCAATTAAACGGGTACATATCTCGCAACGCGGATATTTTGGGCGTGCGCTTATCGACTGCTGCGAACAGCGTTTGCCAGCACTTGGCTATGTGGTACGTTACGGCACGCTCCTCTCTACGCTTGAAAACGCACTACCTGCCAAGGTGCTACACCGCTTTACCCAAACCAAGGCGGGCGTGCCTACGCAAGACGCGTATAGTGTGACCCTGCCGATCGAAACTGCCACCGGTACACGCACGCTACGCACGCGGCTTTTAATTCATGCAGAGGGTGGCCAATATCATGCTCAACCCTCTGCGCTGAACACTCAGCACGGCAATACTCGTGCTTATCAGCAAACTGCTTTGGTTGGCGTGGTCAGCGTCAGCACGCCACAGCCCTATGTCGCGTGGGAGCGTTTCACCAATGAAGGCCCACTTGCCCTACTTCCTTTAGGGGGCACCCGCAACGCTGACTATGCGCTGGTTTGGTGCGGCCGCCCTGACGACACACAACGCCGGCTACAGACAAATCCAACCGCATTTTTAGCTGAACTGAGCACACTATTCGGCTCTCGTCTCGGACGTTTCACCGAAATCAATGGCCGTGCTGCCTTTGCGCTGAACTTGAACACGGCGGCAACGCTTGCCGAGCATCGCACTGCGGTGATTGGCAATGCAGCTCAAACCTTGCATCCAGTGGCAGGGCAAGGGTTAAACCTAGGCTTACGCGACGCTTATACATTAGTGGAAGCTTTATCCGAAGCAGGCCCGACACCCGCGGCTCTAGCCCGCTTTGCACAGCGCCGGCGCGCTGACCGGAAATTAACCATTGCTGGCACCGATTTACTGGCGCGCATTTTTACCAGCGGCTTTGCACCTCCATTGAGTGCATTACTTGCACCCAGCTATGGGTTTGCTTTGACTGCGCTCGATTGCTTACCACCACTCAAACGTAGACTGGCGCAACATATGATATTTGGCCAGCGGAACTAATTGAATCAGGAACTCGCAGTCAAATCTATCGTTCGTTATCTATTTGAAAATATTTCGTGCTTACGCTCTGCTATTTAGCCGGCCCAGCAAGCAACCTTAAATTTAAATTGACTGATCCACCTCAATTTAACTATCAACATATTTTCTTAATAGGAGATTTAAAGCACTACAAAGCAAATTAGCAGGTAGGTTAGCGTTAGAATATAGCCTTTTTCTCCTGCACCCTCTATATATCTGCTTCATCTATGGTATCCCACCCGTTTTTTGCCAGTCCTAGGCCCCCCTTTATTCACTGTCAGCATCGCCGCCGCTCACATTCTATTGAGTCATTTTCTCAAATTGAGTGGTTAGTCGTATGAGCAAAGGCGACATCGAACACTGCGTACACAAAAGTTTAGCTAAATACTTTCAGGATTTGGACGGTTCTCCGCCACATGACCTCTATGAAATGGTTATTTCATGTGTCGAGAAGCCACTTTTTGAGTACATCCTTGCACGGGCAGGCGGAAAACAATTGCTGGCAGCCCAATACCTTGGTATTAACCGCAATACTTTGCGCAAGAAATTGCAGCAACACAATTTATTGTAGTCACTGACCCTCCGCTGTTTTAGCAGCGGGTTTTTCTATTTTTAATGAATAATGATCAAACAAGCACTCCTTTCTGTTTCAGATAAATCGGGTATTGTCGAATTTGCCCGCACGCTTTCTTCGCTTGGCATTGCTATTTTATCGACGGGCGGTACCGCTAAGCACTTAAGTGAGGCAGGCATCGCCGTCACAGAAGTCGCTGATTACACGGGTTTTCCTGAAATGCTCGACGCGCGCGTCAAAACGCTGCATCCTAAAATACACGGCGGCTTACTCGCGCGGCGTGATTTACCCGCGCATAAAGCATCATTGCAAGAGCACGATATCAACACCATTGATCTGCTCGTGGTGAACCTTTATCCATTTGCCCAGACCGTTGCACGGGAAGAGTGCACGCTCGCCGAGGCAATTGAAAATATCGATATCGGCGGGCCTGCAATGTTGCGCTCGGCGGCTAAAAATCATCGCGATGTCACGGTCATCGTTGATCCGGCTGATTACACCGTAGTACTCGATGAAATCCGCGCGCAAGCCACTCATACCGTCAGCTACGCCACTAATTTTAGGCTCGCGACCAAAGCCTTTGCGCATACCGCGCAATACGATGGCGCGATTGCCAATTACTTGAGTAGCTTAGGCGAAGATCTAACGCATAGCACACGCAACCCATACCCGGCTGTGCTCAATCTAGCCTTTGAGAAAGTGCAAGACCTACGCTACGGTGAAAATCCGCATCAGCAGGCGGCGTTCTACCGTGATCTTACCTCCCCTGATAGTGCGCTCGCGAATTATCGTCAGCTACAAGGCAAAGAGCTTTCTTACAATAACCTCGCTGATGCTGATGCTGCCTGGGAATGCGTTAGGAGTTTCAACGCAACTGGCGCCGAGACCTATGCCTGCGTGATTGTCAAACATGCGAACCCATGTGGCGCGGCGCTCGCAGATAGTGCCGCTGCAGCCTATGGCAAAGCATTTCAAACTGACCCAGCCTCCGCTTTTGGCGGGATCATCGCGTTTAATCGCGAAGTCGATGAAGCGGCGGCACACGCTGTGCTGCAGCAATTTGTCGAAGTGCTCATTGCCCCCGCCTTTAGCAACAGCGCCAAGCAACTGCTCGCCGCCAAACAAAACATGCGCGTGCTTGAAATTCCGCTGGGCCAGACACTGAATGCTTTCGATTTAAAGCGCATCGGCGGCGGTTTATTAGTGCAATCACCCGATGCAAAAAATAGTCAATTGCATGAGCTACGCGTGGTCACCAAGCGGCATCCAACCCCCAAAGAAATGGATGATTTGTTATTCGCCTGGCAGGTGGCTAAGTTTGTTAAATCAAACACGATCGTATTTTGTGCGCAGCATATGACGCTGGGTATTGGCGCCGGCCAAATGAGCCGTATCGATGCTGCCCGCATTGCCAGCATTAAAGCGGAAAATGCTAACTTAAGCTTGGCCGGTTGCGCCGCTGCCTCGGATGCATTTTTTCCATTTCGCGATGGACTTGATGTGATTGTTGCAGCAGGTGCGACCTGTGTGATTCAACCAGGCGGCTCGATGCGCGATGACGAGGTTATTGCTGCTGCTGATGAGCATAATATTGCCATGGTATTCACCGGCACACGCCACTTCCGGCATTGATCAAGGCAATCGGATCATGCTGATTTTGGAACCGAGTGTCCTTTTTAGGCAAATAATTCAAGCGGATGGCTAGCATAAAAATCATCGGCATCGATCCCGGTTTGCGGGTCACAGGTTTTGGCGTGATCGAACAAAACGGTCAACATTTAAGCTATCTTGCAAGTGGCGTCATCAAAACCCCCAATGCCGATTTGCCACAACGGCTTGGGACGATCTTTGACGGCATCGCAGTTCTGCTTGGCCAGCATACCCCTATGCAGGCAGCCATTGAAAAGGTCTTTGTTAATGTCAATCCGCAATCGACATTACTGCTCGGCCAGGCGCGCGGGGCAGCAATTTGCGCACTCGTTGCCGGGGGCATGCCTGTTTATGAATACACGGCGTTACAGTTAAAAAAAGCTGTTGTGGGTCACGGGCGCGCCAGCAAAGAACAAGTGCAGCAGATGGTTGCAAGGCTCTTGCGCTTAAATAGCCTGCCAGGCACTGATGCGGCTGATGCGCTTGGCGTGGCCATTTGCCACGCGCATAGCGGCAGCGCACTAAACACTCTTGGCAATCTTGCTCCGGCGCTTATGCAAAAAGGGTATCGCATGCGCCGCGGCCGGCTTGTAGGTTAATCCCCCTTCTTCTTAGCCTGTTCGTTATAAGCGTTGGCCCAGATCCACCAACTGCTTGGCCCGAATGCGCTACACTTGTCTTTTAAGTTGGTTTTTTTATTTTTGTCATGATTGGTCGAATTGCCGGCATTTTGCTGGAAAAAAATCCACCGCGTCTACTCATCGATTGCCATGGCATTGGCTATGAAATCGATGTGCCGATGAGCACTTTTTACACCTTGCCCGCAACTGGCGAGCCGGTTGTATTAATCACCCAATTGTTGGTGCGCGAAGATGCGCATTTACTGTATGGTTTTGCTAGCGCGCCAGAACGTTCAACTTTTCGTGAGCTACTTAAAATCAGCGGTATCGGCGCGCGGATGGCACTTGCTGTGCTATCTGGCATGAGTGTGGCCGATTTAGCGCAGGCCGTCACCGCCCAAAACACCGCTTTGCTAACCCGCATTCCGGGCATTGGTAAAAAAACCGCTGAGCGGCTACTGCTTGAATTAAAGGGTAAACTGGGCGCTGAGCTAGGCACCGGAACGGGCCATGCACTTGGCCTAGATGCTGCCGATATTCTCAATGCATTACTGGCGCTAGGCTATTCGGAGAAAGAAGCGCTGCTGGCCGTCAAGGGCATACCCGCTAGCGCCAGTGTGTCGGACGGGATTAAATTTGCCTTGAAAGCCCTGTCTAAAACCTAGCTTAAATTAGCTTTAACTGCCTACTATCCGTTCAATAATGATCGAAACCGACACTCTGGAGAGTTCCCGCTTAATCACCGCGACCTCTACCTCACCTAATGAAGAAGTCTTTGAGCGAGCGCTGCGGCCACGCCAGCTTGATGATTATATCGGTCAGCAAAAAGTACGCTCACAGCTGGAAATATTTATTCAAGCCGCCAGACAGCGAGCTGAAGCACTTGACCACGTGTTGCTGTTTGGTCCACCTGGGCTGGGTAAAACCACGCTGGCTCATATCATTGCGCGTGAAATGGGCGTGAATTTGCGACAAACCTCAGGACCCGTTCTTGAGCGCGCCGGCGATTTAGCTGCGTTGTTGACCAATCTTGAAGCCAATGATGTGCTCTTTATTGATGAAATTCACCGACTGTCTCCGGTCGTCGAAGAAATTTTGTACCCAGCGCTCGAAGATTATCAAATCGATATTATGATTGGCGAAGGCCCTGCTGCACGCAGTGTAAAACTTGATTTACAGCCTTTCACCTTGATTGGCGCAACCACTCGCGCTGGCATGCTAACCAACCCGCTACGCGACCGCTTTGGCATTGTCGCGCGGCTTGAATTTTATGATGCGGCAGAACTGGCGCAAATCGTCCGCCGCTCAGCACAGTTGCTTGAGGTCCCTATCGTTAACGATGGCGCCCTTGAAATCGCGCGGCGCTCGCGCGGCACGCCCCGCGTCGCAAATCGGCTTTTGCGCCGCGTGCGCGATTATGCGCAAGTCAAAGCCGATGGCAACATTACCGCCGCTATCGCGGATGCTGCCCTGGCCATGCTTGACGTTGATCCGGTTGGTTTTGATTTGATGGATCGCAAATTACTCGAAGCGATTTTGCATAAATTCGATGGCGGGCCAGTCGGCGTCGATAACCTTGCCGCCGCAATTGGCGAAGAGCGCGATACGATCGAAGACGTGATTGAGCCCTATTTGATCCAGCAAGGTTTTTTACAGCGAACTCCGCGCGGACGTATTGCGACTTTACTTACCTACCGGCATTTTGGGCTCGCCGCGCCTGATGGTGGGCCGATTCGAGAACTGTGGGACATCAAAGGTCTTTAACCGCTGCTGCGTTTTTAAAAATGGCGACGCCCCATCAGATGACCAAGAAACTGATGGGGGCACCATTCTAATAAAATCAGGCCGATACAGTCACGCGCGCAAAGCGCCGCTTACCCACCTGCACCACATAAGTCCCTGCCTCTACTTTGAGCGCTTTATCAGACACAACCCCACCATCAATCCGCACCCCGCCTTGCTCAATATTACGCCCCGCTTCATTGGTCGATGGCACCAAACCTGCTTGCTTTAACAAAGCGCCAATGGCCAGCGGCGCGCCATTTAGTGTAAGCGCCGGAATATCGTCTGGCACCCCACCACGCGCGCGGTGATTAAACTCTTCTAAGGCGCGCTCAGCAGCGGTTGCTGAATGAAAGCGGGTGACCATTTCTTGTGCCAGCAAAACTTTAAAGTCACGTGGATTGCGTCCAGCGCTGGCTTCGCCTTGAAACCCTTCAATCTCAGCTAAACTGCGAAATGACAGCAACTCATAATAGCGCCACATCAAATCATCTGAAATGCTCATCAACTTACCAAACATATCGGCGGGTTTTTCCTGAATGCCAATATAATTGCCTTTGGATTTGGACATCTTTTCAATACCATCCAACCCCTCTAATAGCGGCATCGTTAAAATGCACTGAGGGTCTTGCCCATATTGCTTTTGCAATTCGCGCCCAACCAGCAAATTAAATTTTTGGTCAGTGCCGCCTAGTTCGAGGTCAGCTTTTAAAGCCACTGAATCGTATCCTTGCATCAACGGATATAAGAGTTCGTGAATCGAAATCGGTGTATTACCCTGAAAACGTTGCGTGAAATCATCTCGCTCAAGCATCCGCGCTAGGGTATAGCGTGAGGCAAGCTTAATCATGCCATCTGCTCCGAGCGCCATTGACCATTCACTGTTGTAGCGGATTTCAGTCTTAGCTCGGTCCAGCACCAGCGAGGCTTGCTCAAAGTAAGTTTTTGCGTTGGCTTCGATTTGCTCACGCGTCAGCGGCGGCCGAGTAATATTGCGCCCGGACGGGTCGCCAATGAGTGAAGTAAAATCGCCAATTAAAAAGATCACGGTATGCCCCAAATCCTGCAATTGGCGCATTTTATTGAGCACCACCGTATGCCCTAAATGAATATCTGGCGCAGTTGGATCAAGTCCGAGTTTAATGCGCAAAGGTATGCCAGTGGCGGCGCTACGCGCCAGCTTTTGGATAAACTCTTCTTCGATCAAGAGTTCATCGCAGCCGCGCTGGGTAATCGCCAATGCCGCTTTTACTTCATCAGTAATGGGCGCGGAAAGTGCGGATTGGGTAGGAGAATGCTGAGTCTTCACGCTAAATCAAATGGGTTAGAACGTTATTAAAAAACAAAATAGGCCGACTTGAGTATAGTGACATAAATTCTTCAGGAGTGCATTTTGGCACAGAGTATTTATTTGGGCTTAATGTCTGGCACAAGTTTCGATGGCGTGGACGGAGTCGCCGTTCAGTTTGTACCAGGCCGGCCACTACAAGTACTCGCTGCTGCAGCGCTGAGTTTTGAGCCAGCGTTACGGGAAGCACTTTTTGCCCTGCAAACGCCTGGATATAATGAGATCGTGCGAGAAGCGCAGGTTGCCAATCAATTAGCCTATGACTATGCGCTCACAACCAACGAGCTGCTCAAACAAGCCGCACTTAAACCTAGCCAAGTGCAAGCGCTTGGCGTGCATGGACAGACGATCCGCCATCAGCCCGCCTTAGGCTATACACGGCAAATTAATAACCCAGCGCGGCTTGCAGAATTAACCTCAATCGATGTAGTGGCCGATTTCCGTAGCCGAGATATTGCCGCAGGCGGCCAGGGTGCCCCCCTCGTTTGCGCCTTTCATGCAATACAGTTTGGCGCGCCTGATGAAACCCGCGTAATTTGCAATATTGGTGGCATCAGTAATATCACCATTCTCAAGGCAGAGGATACAACCGGTGGTTTTGACTGCGGCCCAGGTAATGTCCTCCTTGATTATTGGGCACATCTGCATCTCGGTACACCCTACGACACGAATGGCTGCTTTGCGGCAAGCGGAAAGGTCAATGAGAATTTGCTGGACGCTTTGCTTGCCGGACACTATTTTGCTCTCCCTCCCCCGAAAAGCACGGGACGTGAACTGTTTAACCCTGCTTGGCTGAATATCCGCTTAGAAAAATTGGACACTTTGCTACCTCAAGACGTACAGGCCACGCTCACCGCCTTGACCGCACATAGCATTGCGCAGGCTATCGCACAGTTTGCCAGTCGCTGCCAAGCTGTTTACGTCTGTGGCGGTGGCACTCGCAATCCCGCGCTCATGCAAGCGCTAGGCGCTGCCCTGGCCACCGCAGGAATGGCGGACACAACGCTCTCTACCACCGATACGCTTGGCGTACCCGCTCAGCAGGTTGAAGCCTGCGCTTTTGCTTGGCTTGCCATGCGCTTTATCGCCCGCGCCCCGGGCAACCTAGCTTCAGTTACTGGCGCTTTAGGGCCACGTGTATTGGGGGCGCTCTACCCTCGCTAAGTCTCATGCGTTCACAATCCATGCCCCGATGCCACCATAGGCTTCTTGGCACCTTGCTTAAACACTCTCTTTGATTGGCGCACAGGAGCAAAATAAGTTGCGATCGCCGTAAGCATTGTCAGCACGGCCAACCGGCGGCCAATACTTGCGCGACAATAATATAGGCTGTGGCCACACGGCTGTTTCACGCGAGTAGGCATGCGCCCAATTGCTTGCAGTCGCTACTTGAGCCGTGTGTGGCGCATGTTTGAGAGGGTTATCTGCGCGATCGGCACGGCCCTCTTCAATCTCACGGATTTCAGCGCGAATTGCAATCATCGCGTCAATGAAGCGATCAAGCTCGGCTTTAGATTCCGATTCGGTTGGCTCGATCATAAGCGTGCCTGGCACCGGAAAGCTCATTGTTGGCGCATGAAAGCCATAGTCGATCAAACGCTTAGCCACATCGTCTACCGTAATGCCGGTTGATTCTTTTAAAGGCCGCAGATCAAGGATACATTCATGCGCGACTCTTGCCTGCGGGCCACTATAGAGTAGCGGGTAATGCGCGCCTAGCTTATGAGCCACATAGTTCGCGGCCAAGATCGCGCATTCAGTCGCGGCGGTGAGACCTGCCGCCCCCATCATTGCAATATACATCCATGAAATGGGTAAAATCGATGCCGAACCATACGGTGCAGCGGCCACCGCGCCAACACCCGCCGCTTTAGTTGGCTCGAGCGCAGTATGACTAGGTAGAAAAGGAACTAAATGTGCTGCCACCGCAACCGGCCCGACCCCGGGTCCGCCACCGCCATGTGGAATACAAAAAGTTTTATGTAAATTGAGATGCGAAACATCGCCACCAAACTGACCCGGGGCGCTTAAACCCACCATCGCATTCATATTAGCGCCATCGATATAAACTTGACCGCCATGCGTATGCACAATCTCGCAGATATCTTTCACATTGCGCTCAAAAACACCATGGGTGGACGGATAAGTAATCATAATCGCGGCGAGTTGCGCGGCATAGTGCGCCGCCTTCGCGCGAAGGTCAGCAAGATCGGTGTTGCCATTTGCATCACAACTCACCACCACCACTCGCATCCCAGCCATTTGAGCTGAGGCTGGATTGGTCCCATGCGCTGAGGCAGGAATCAGACAAACATCACGCTGCGCTTGACCACGCGATGCATGATAGGCACGGATCGCGAGCAGGCCCGCGTATTCGCCTTGTGAGCCCGCATTAGGCTGCAATGAAACCGCAGCATAGCCGGTGCACGCAACCAGCATCTGCTCCAATTGTGCAATCATCGCCCGATAGCCTACAGTCTGTGCTGCAGGTGCAAACGGATGCATCTGCGCAAATTCAGGCCAGGTCAGCGGCAGCATTTCCGAGCTGGCATTGAGCTTCATCGTACATGAGCCGAGCGGAATCATCGTGCGATCAAGCGCTAAATCTTTATCCGCCAAGCCGCGTAAATAACGCAGCATTTCGTGTTCAGTATGGTAGCTGTTAAAGACCGGATGCGTTAAGTAACTGCTTTGGCGCAGCAACGAAACGGGTAGGCGCGAACGAGTCGTGGCATCCAGGGCATCGATATCCGGTAAAAAGGCCTGGTCTATTGCACCCGCTTGGCTCGCTTTAGCTGCTTCGCTAAGCGGCTTGACTAAGCCCTCTTTGGCCCAACTGGCTAAGCTAAATGCCCTCCATAGCTCAATCACATCAGCGCGCGTAGTCGTTTCATCGAGAGCCACCCCCACTTGCGTTGCATCAATCCGCCGCAAGTTCATGCCATGCCGCGCAGCTTGCGCGTGAATCTCCTCGGTTAAGCCGTCGGTCTTGATTGTCAGGGTGTCAAAATAAGTCTGATTGACAATCGTAAACCCAAGTTGTTCAAGCCCCACAGCAAGAATCTCGGCCAGCCGGCTCACGCGCAAGGCAATGGCGCGCAGTCCTGACGGGCCGTGATAGACCGCATACATACTCGCGATAATCGCCAGCAGCGCCTGTGCCGTGCAAATATTTGAGGTGGCTTTCTCCCGACGGATATGCTGCTCTCGTGTTTGCAACGCAAGCCGCAGCGCTGGCTGGCCTTGTGCGTCAACCGTGACCCCCACCAAGCGCCCCGGTAAATGGCGCTTATATTCATCGCGCACAGCAAAATAAGCCGCATGCGGGCCACCAAACCCCATCGGCACGCCAAAGCGCTGCGTATTGCCTACGACAATATCCGCGCCCCACTCACCCGGTGGCGTCAATAAGGTCAAAGCGAGTAAATCCGCGGCGACAACAACGCGTGAACCCGCCACCTGGAGCGCCTTCACTAGCGCCCGGTCATCGCGCACCGTACCATCGACCCCTGGATATTGAAGCAACACGCCAAACGCCTGGGCTTTTGTAGCTGCCTCAGCAGGTCCGATCACGACGTCAATCCCTAGTGCCTGCGCACGTGTTTGAACCACCGCCAGGGTTTGCGGCAACACATCATCCGCGACATAAAACACCGGCGAGTTGATCGTGCTAATGCGCCATAATAACCCCATCGCCTCAGCCGCCGCGGTGGCTTCGTCAAGCATTGATGCATTCGCCAGCGCCAGGCCAGTTAAATCAGTCACCATCTGCTGAAAATTCAGTAATGCGGTCAATCGCCCTTGTGAAATTTCTGGCTGATAAGGTGTGTAAGCGGTATACCAGGCCGGGTTTTCAAGCACATTACGCAAAATCACGCTGGGGGTATGCGTGCCGTAATAGCCCTGACCAATAAAAGAACGCAATACCTGATTTTGCGCCGCCAATGAACGAAGTTCAGCCAGTGCTTGCACTTCGCTTTTAGGTTCACTAAAAGCCCCTAATGGCAGCGCATCATGGCGTCGAATATCAGCGGGCACCACCACATCTATCAATTCTTGACGTGAGGTAAAGCCAAGCTCAGTCAAGATCTGTTGTTGCTCTTCATCGCTTAAGCCAAGATGGCGCTTGGCAAAGCTATCATGAGTCTCCACTGCCTGGAGAGAAGAAGGAGTATCGATTGAATTAAGAGAGGGGGATCGCATCGGGAACTAAATTGGGTTTCAAACTCTACTTTGCAGTAGGCTACTGCAAAACCAGACAAACGTGTACTACGAAGAAGTGAATAGGCTAGCTAACCGCTGGCCTAAGTTGTTAGAGCCAGCTCAGTTTACAGAAAAAACTAACCGCCAAGCGATTGGCGGTATGCTTCAGCACTCATTAATGACGCAAGTTCTGCCTGCTCAGAGGGTTTAAGTTTCAACAGCCAAGCAGCATATGGATCGGCATTGACGGCGCCAGGTTCCTCCGCCAACTTCTCGTTTATTTCAAGGACCTCACCCGATATAGGCGCATAAATATCAGAAGCTGCTTTAACGGATTCAATCACCGCTAACGACTTGCCAGCGGCAATCTTGGTACCTTCAGTCGGCAACTCTAAAAAGACGATATCGCCCAGCGCCTCTTGCGCATGATCAGTAATACCGATGGTGACAGTACCATCGGTCTCAAGCCGCACCCACTCATGCGATTCAGTGTATTGTAAATCTGCTGGAAGTTTCATTAGTCATTCCTTTTGATTAAATCGTGCATCATCGGAAAATTTAAAATCAATTTAAAATCAATTGACCAGCGCTTTGCCATGACGTACGAAAGGCAAGTTCACAACACGCGCAGCTAATTGTTTGTTACGAATTTGGACCTGTACCAGGTCCCCTACCTGCACCTCTAATGGCATACGCGCAAAGGCAATCGACTGTTGCAATACGGGTGAAAACGTACCACTTGTAATTTCTCCTTCACCCGCTGCTGTCAACACAGTTTGATGCGCCCGCAAAACTCCACCCGTCTCGCACAATACGAGACCCGCGAAGGTTGCTCGGCAGCCAGCGCGCAATAACGCGGCCTTGCCAACAAAATCTCGAGCTGCCACCAACTCGACTGTCCATCCTAAGCCCGCATCAAGCGGCGAGGTGTTAATGTCCATATCCTGGCCATATAAATTCATGCCTGCTTCAAGCCGCAACGTATCGCGCGCGCCCAAACCACACGGACGCACACCCGCCTCAGCCAGCTTTAGCCACAAGGCGGTGACCGCATCAGCCGCAACGATAAGCTCAAAACCATCTTCGCCCGTATAACCGGTACGCGCCAGCAACATTTCGCCGTATGGCGTAGCCGGCACAATCGCAAAACCAAATGGCTGCAGTGCTTCGGTTGCACTACGCACAGCAGGCACTGCCTGCAATACTTTTTCACAGGCGTGCGGACCCTGCACTGCAATCATCGCCAAATCACGCCGCGGCATCAGCGTAACGCCAAACTCGCCTTCAGCATTTAATTGGTTAAGCCAGACAATATCTTGCTCAGCCGTTGCTGCATTCACAACGACGCGAAATAGGTCTTCACGAACCAAGTAAACGATTAGATCATCAATGACGCCACCGTGCACATTAAGCATACACGAATACAATGCACGCCCGGGGGCTTTGAGTTTGTCAATATCATTGGCCAGCACGTAGCGCAAAAAAGTGCGCACATCATCACTGCCGACAGTACCGCCAATATCAATCACACACATATGCGAGACATCGAACATGCCTGCATCCGTACGTACTGCCTGATGCTCATCAAGCTGCGAGCCATAATGCAGCGGCATTGCCCAGCCGCCAAAATCAACGATACGAGCATGGGACGCGCAGTGCGTCGCGTAAAGAGGGGTTTTTTTCAATTCAGTCATCAAGCGCCGCCTGAGGAGATTTCAATTCAATTATAAATATTATACTGCCCGCTTCTCTCTATGCTTAGGAAGTGCGACCTCTAAAACCGAGTCTCACGCGCAGCCCGTAAAAAACTATCCAGCAGCGGCGTGCAATCAAGTAACTCCGGTCCCTGTGCGCGATGAAACTCAGGATGCCATTGCACCCCCACAACAAATGGCGCTTTGTTGTAACGCACCGCTTCGATGATATCGTCGCCCGCTGAGATGGCCTCAACTGACAGATCGCGCCCCAGCGTTTTGACTGCTTGATGATGAATTGAATTGATCGTTGCCTCGCTCGCTGAAAATAGCGTAGAAAACGTTGCCCCCGCTGGAAAATTGACGGCATGCCGATGCAAATCATATTGCTCACTCACATGCACGCCAGCCGTGGGGACATCGCTCGCAATGTCTTGATATAAAGTCCCGCCAAACGCGACATTAATCAACTGACAACCGCGGCAGATACCGAGCACGGGTTTACCCGACTCAATAAATTCGTGCAATAGCTCAAGCTCATACATATCACGCACCCGGTCCCCTGACCATTCAGGACGAGTGGCTTCAGGCGAGTACGATTGCGGCGAGACATCCGCGCCACCTTGCAACACCAGCCCATCTAGATGCTTGGCATAATCGCGCAGCCGAATATTGCTGGGATGCAACATGCCTTGATGCCCTACAGTCGGAATCATAAAGACGAGAACGTCACGCGACATCACCCAGTGGGCAATAGATTCTTCTAAATATTGCAGCGTTTTACCGCGTAGTCCCTTGCCATCGGGTTCCGGATGGAAAATTCGCGCTGAGATACCGATGCGCAAGGTCCGTTGTGTGATGCGCTGCGTGGCCCGGCCATACAGCATGCGCAAACGCGCAGCAACGCTACGCCCGAAGACTGACCACGCTGACTCATTCTCTTTTACATAAGAAGCAGTAGCAGAATTGTCTGCTAAAGGAGCTGTCAATTCAGTTGTTTCAGGCGCCGCCGCGACGGACGCAGGGTGGGTTGACTCCGCCGTGGTTGAAGAGGACTCGACTACTGTCGATGGTGAGTGTTCATTCATTGCAATTGCCTATTCAGATGAATTCTCTCTATTTTTTAACAACTAGCAGAAAAACAACCCGCCTAACCATGATCTTGGTTATTGTCAAAAGTTTCACGTAGCACAATTTGCAACCTAGCGTGAACTCGCACAAACCAGCGCCACAGTACCACCAGCAAAAGTGCTGCACAGGCTAAAACTGCAATCAACAAATCGACAGGAGGCAGAATACGCCCGCTCAAAGCCGTCACCCATAAAAATACGCCAAACATCGCGATCGCGGGCACAAGCTCAGCCAGCGCATACCGGATACTGGTGGTAAAGCGTCCCGTGACTACAGGCCGTACGCTAATTTCGGCTAATAAGAGCGCCAGCGATTTAAGCTTGCGGTAGATCGCAACTAGAAAAGGCATCGAGATAGCCAGCGCTGCACTCCACCACAAAACGTTTTGGACACGTTCATCGGGCACTCGGGCGTTAACCCAGTCATCGATGCGGATCGCAAAATAAGAAACACCGATAAAAATGGCCGCAACCAGCGCAAGGTTCACCGCAATCTGTAACACAATACTGCGCACCAGTCTAAAGACCGCAGCGTTATCGCCGGTGAGTTGTAAGTTCGATAACCATTGCGCGTAATTAGAAAACAAGCTTACAAACGGACGGGGCAATATTTCCGCAATGCGTTGCGTCAACGGATCAGCGGCTCGAATCAAATAAGGTGTAAAGAGCGTTGTCAGAGCAGAAACTGCAACCGCAACCGGGTAAAGAAAATCGCTTGTAACATGCAAAGACACGCCCAACGCCGCAATAATGAACGAAAACTCGCCAATTTGCGCCACGCTCATGCCGACTCGCATTGAGGTGCGGCCATCGCAGCCCGCAACGAAAGTGCCAAGTCCACAAGTCAGAATTTTGCCAAACACTACCACGGTTGTAATCACTGCAATCGGCCATGCATAGTCGACCAATGCGCGTAAATCAAGCATCAGCCCGATCGTCACGAAAAAGATTGCGCTAAACATATCGCGTAGCGGCGCAACCACCCGCTCAATCGAATGCAGCGCACGCGATTCAGCCATAATCGCACCAATTAAGAAGGCCCCAAGTGCAATACTATAACCAAGCTTGAGCACGATTAAGCAAAAACCAAAGCACAAGCCAAGCACCGTAATTAACAACATTTCATCGCGTTTAAAACTCGCTACATATTGTAATAGACGCGGCACCAGCAATAACCCGAGCACTAACGATACGACCATAAACAACATTAGGCGTGCCAGAGTGATCACGACACTGCCGGCATCTACCGAGCCACTGCTCGCAATTCCGGACAGCAAGGCAATCATCGCAATAGCAAGAATATCCTCAACAATCAGAATGCCAAATACGGTTTGCGCAAAACGTTCACGTTTCAAGCCAAGTTCGTCTAACGCTTTGACAATAATGGTGGTCGATGAAATCGCCAGCATGGCTCCAAGAAAAAGCGCATCCATGGTTTTCCAGCCGAACCAGCAGCCGATTTCATAGCCTAGCCACAACATCAGCACAATCTCTGATAACGCAGCGACAATCGCTGTGGCGCCCACTTTGGCAAGCTTGCGCAAACTGAATTCAAGCCCGAGCGAGAACATTAGAAAAACCACGCCAAGCTCACCCAGCGTATGAATGGATGTCTCATCGCCAATTAACTCAAACGGCGGCGTATGGGGCCCAATAATCACCCCTGCGGCAATATAGCCAAGCACAACCGGCTGCTTGAAGCGATGAAAAAGCACAGTAACAATGCCGGCGATCAACATGATCACCGCAAGGTCATGAATAAAACCAATGGTATGCTGCATGCAGTACGTGTCCTTGAAGGCAGATACAATAATATGATTAGACTAAGCCGCAGCGCTAAAATCCAGCGCTCGCTCCCGAACTATAGCTTAAGCGAACAGCCGTTGTGACTTCTTCGCGCTACAATAGTTTTTAATTTAACGACTCTATTTTATCCATTTTCATGAATCCAAGATTTGATTGGCTCCGTTCACCGCGTTTACTCCTGCTCAGCAGTCTAATCAGTGTCGCATTTTTGAGCGGCGCATTCTATCTTCAATTCGTTGAAAACGAAGCCCCGTGTCCATTATGCATCTTGCAACGCTATGCATATCTATGCATAGCGCTTTTTGCGCTAGCAGGAGCTATCGTACGCCATCGTTGCCTTAACTTGGCGCTACATGTACTCACGCTGCTTGCAACTGTCAGCGGTATTGCTGCCGCTGCGCGCCATATCTGGGTGCTTAAGCATCCATTCTTTAGCTGCGGTTTCGATGTTTTGCGCCCACTTGTCGATAACCTGCCCCTGGCCTGGATTTTACCATCAGCATTCACCGTCAGCCGTTTATGTGAAGTACCCTATGCGCCAATTCTTGGATTATCGCTCTCAGCATGGTCATTAATCGGCTATCTGTCGATCCTTATCTTGATTAGCATTAGCTTCTTTTCATCACATAGGCTTGGCAGCGCAGCAAAAAGCTCGTTATAATCGCCCCTCGTGCCGGAATAGCTCAGTTGGTAGAGCAGCGCATTCGTAATGCGAAGGTCGGGGGTTCGACTCCTCTTTCCGGCACCCATCAGTCCTATAAAATAATAAAATCTTTTTCATTGGGCGTAAAAATATCGTAACTTTTGCTACTTTCCTGAACCTTCAAGGCAGGGTGCAACAAATAGCGTGCCGTGATAAATGCCCACCAAGGTGCGCCCGGTAACGATCAGCCAGAAACCGAGCAACATGCAGACGAAAATCGCACCCAGTATGGCAAACAATCCGACCTCCGTGATCCGCGCCAATGTCAATGTTGCCAACGCATAGACACCGATTGGAAAGGTAAACGCCCACCACCCCATGTTAAAAGGTAATCCTTGCCGCAGATAATGCAAGGTGGTCAAAATTGCGATAACCAACCACCACAAACCATAGCCCCACAAGATACAGGCGCCGATGACCCCGGTACTTTCGGCAAGTCGCCCGACATCGATAAGTTCTGGCGCAACCAGAATACGGGGTGCTTGTTCACCCAGTTGCAGCAGACCGAGCGCACCCGTGGCAATCGGGCCCATTGCAAGCCAGCTTGAGACAGCCATATCACGTCCGGGCAATTTATGTAGCACCATACGTAGAAACAAAATGGCCAAGATCCCCAAGGCTGGCAAAACTGAAGTACCCCAAAGCGCATAGCTGAAAAACAAAATAGCGCTAGATGCTGGATTCGCTGGCAAATAGCCCAGCAGCAAACCACCCGATGCAGCGGTCACTTCCGCCGCCACAATCGGCAGCAGCCAAATGGCCGTCATGTTTTGCAACGTGTGGGTTTGGCGGGTAAACATAAGAAACGGAATTAGCCATGCACAGAGCAGAGCCAGCGCTGCATCCAGCCACCACAGGAGGGTAGCGATCTCGACCGCCGTGTGTCCCCAACGTTCAGTGCCAAAAATCAAGAAACCGTTGAGGATGGTAGCGAGACCCATCGGGATCGCACCAAAAAACATACCCATCGCGCTATGCTGAAAAATACGTTTGGCCCCATCAAAGAAAAATATCCAGCGTGCCGCATACAACAGGCTACACACTATAAATAAGCCGATATTGATAAACCAAAGCACCTCACCTGTTGCCTTTACGCCATTGATTGGAAAGGGGAAGCGCGCCAATGCCAAGGCAACAATACCTGTACCCATCGTGGCGGTAAACCAATTAGGCGTAAATTGCCGGATCAATTCACGCGGATGCGACAAGCGATTCAGGGGGAGTGGAATCATCATTAATGCCCTATTACACGGAAGTTAATTCCAAGACCTTCTTAACCAGAGCATCAATCCCTTGCGCAACCTCTGCGATTGATGCGCCTTCGAGCATATACCCTGGCGTAGTCACCACTTTGTACCTACTGTCGACCACAATCGCATTCGTCGCACAAATAACATGCTGCCCTCCCGCTTGATCAAGCATTGCCGCCAAATGACTGTCATTACCAATGGTTAGGCTCACTGGTTGCTCTGTCAGATTTTTGAATAATTTAGGGATTAGTGCCGGGGCAATACAGATGAATCCAGTGGGTTTGCCAGCTTTATACATTTCTTGTATTAATTGACTAAGCTCTTGTTCAATAAAGCAATCGCTTCCCTGCGTAGCAAAGTCGCTTAAGTTTTTCGCTACCCCAGAACCACCGGGTAAAACCAGAGCATCTAACAAAGTGGGATCAGCGTCAGAAAGAGCAGTGATTTTACCGCGAGCGATACGCGCCGCTTCTACCAAAACATTACGGCTTTCTGTAGTCGTTTCACCAGATAAGTGATTAATAACATGAAGTTGCTTTTTATCTGGCGCAAAACAAATAGCCTGCGCGCCAGCACGTTCTATGGCCAGTAAAGTTAATACTGACTCATGTATTTCAGCACCATCAAAAACACCACAACCACTTAAAACTACGCCAATTCGTTTCATCACGTCTCTCTTTTAATGTGCTGTTTGGTATACAGGGTTATTCTCATAGGTGAATTTGCCGGCACTCATCAAAAAGACGAACCGGGTTCGCGTAGAAATGCCTCTTCTTCGGCACTGGATACTCGCCCCAAAATAGCATTCCGATGCGGATAACGGCCAAATCGCGTAATCACCTCTGCGTGCTTGCGCGCCCAGATTAGAGGAGCACTTAGACCTGTTTCAGACTTAAGTACCTCAAACAAGCGCACCGACTCACGCTGGCCATGTACAGACTCATCATGCTCAAACGGCAGATACACAAACCAGCGGTGATAAGGTGTGGGCAAACAGCGATCTTCAGCGCTACCAAGCAGCGTCAGCGCGACCTCAAGCGCACGCGCATCAGAGGCGAACGCGCGCGCTGTGCCTCGATATAGATTGCGCGAGAATTGATCCAGCAAGACGATCAAAGCACAGGCTCCCAATGGCGTCATTGCCCAGGCATCACATTGTCCAGCCATAGCTCTCTCATGCATGGCCAAAAATCGGCTGCGGATCAGCGCATCTATTTCATCAGATTGGCTAAACCATAAGGCGCGGTCACCGCCATATTCTGCCGAGCCTGGTGCCCCAAACCAAAAATCAAGCACCTCACGCGCATCTGGCGCAAGTATTGCACGCTCTTGTGCAGCTTTTTCAAGGGATTGCTCGGATTTAGCATTCATCGTATTTAAGGTTAGTCAGGAGAGTTATATTAAATGTCATTACGACCAAATTATTATCCATCTAAAAGCGAAAAGATATGCCATCTCTTTAGCGCCGTCTTTGGTAGACCCATTCAAGGAGCGCATCATGAGCTGCCTGCGCAGCAGGGGCACGTGGATCATTAATCATACTGACAACAATATAGCTATCACCGTTTGCGGCGCTCACATAACCGGCGATGGCGCGCACCTGATCAAGCGTACCGGTTTTGATCCGCGCCCGCCCAACCAGCGGAGTATTGCGCAAGCGATGGCGCATGGTCCCGTCAATGCCCACAATCGGCAGTGATTCAACAAAAGCTTGCGCGACTGGGCTTTGATTTGCGACGCGTAATAATGCCGCCAACGAACGCGCACTGACGCGCACTTGATTCGATAAACCGGAGCCATTAGCCATCACCAGCTCAGGCATCGCCAGGCCGGTGTGGCGCAGCCACTGTTTAATCGCCTGTACTGATTTGGCGACATCTGCCGGTGGTTTATTGCTGTGTGCACCAATCGTCAAAAAAAGGTTATCCGCCATTGGGTTATTTGAGAACTTATTAATATCTTGCACAATCTCAGCCAACACCGGCCCCTTATGAAGCCCAACAGGCCATGCATCAATAGAGTTCCGCCCTTCACGCACACGTCCGCTAAAGGTCCCACCTGACTGTCGCCATAAGGCAAGAAAACCTCTCGCAAAAAACCGGCTGTGATCCAGCAGCGCGACACTTTTCACGCGGGTCCCACAAGCCAATGGGTATTCACCGGCAAACGCTACACGCGTGCTACCGTCGGGCTCAAGTAGTACAAATGGGGCAGCAGCGCTAGGCAGGCCGGAACATAAATTGAGCGTGACTTGCAAAGCATTGGTAATGTGTAATTGCTCAAGCGCCGGCGTAGCCATAATGATCATTGTCCCATCGGCTTGCGGCGTGAGCGTGAAGGTCAACGACTTGAAAGCATATAATAAGGAATCAGGGCCAACGTTATACGGCGCACCCGCTTTCTCATCAAACCACTTGACATAACGTGTCGAGTCGGCAAAGTAACTTTTATCAAGAACCAAATCTCCCTCGATACTGACTACCCCTGCATGACGGATTTGCTCAACAAGGTCAATTAACTCTTCGGGAATCAGTTTGGGATCTCCACTGCCTTTGATATACAAATTGCCCTGTAGCTCCCCCTTTTTAAGGTCGCCATCAATATAGGCTTTCGTCTGCCAGTGAAAATCCGCACCTAATATGGAGAGCCCGGCAAAAGTGGTCACCAGCTTCATCGTCGAGGCAGGAATCATCGCCCGCCTAGCGTTAACCGAGAGCAGCGGCTGAACTACTCCAATGCGCTCGACCACTACGCTCATCGAAGACGGCATCACGCCGGCCTGACGCAAAGCAGCCCTTACGGTAGCAGGCAATGTTGTAGAAGTCGTGATAGAGGGTTGGGTGGAGGGTGGCCGCGCGTGCACATCGCAAGGCATACTTGCAATTGTGCCTACGCAGACTAACGCAAGCATAAGAGCCGCACCACGAATCTGATGCAATTGACCTCTTCACCGGCCTAAAGACCGGCGGCTCCTAAACTGGGGTGCGTGTTTATATTACAGATACCCATGGTGGTGAAGTACGACGCGCTGATACGCTCATGATTCCGACAAGTTAAAGGCTGCCGCAGCCCGACCCAGGCGATCATTAAGCGCCGCCCACTCCGGTTCGGCGGGTAGTTGTTCGATCAAAATACGCTCTGCGTCAGTATTTTCCAATGTGCGCAGCAGGCTATATAACTCTTGCGCATAGGCATGGGGTTCTTCAGCGGCCGCAATGATACGCACTTCAGCACACTCCGCCCATTGCACGGCACACCGCGCGGCTAACCGTGCACGCGCCACGACCGCGACAGATTCGCCGTGACGGCGGCGGCTAAGGGCTTGCATCATCTCATCTGCCGTCAATAAAGCCAATGGTATGCGCGGTGCGTAATGCGCACGTAACGTACCTGATACGCGTGGCGCGCGCTCGCCGCTGCTGGCATGAAGCAGCGCTTTTTTTCCTTCTTTCGCTGGTGCTTCATTGGGTTGCACTGGCAATTGTGGCATCTCCCCCAACACGGCCGCCAGCTGCTCAGCGCTAATTTCCCCGGGGCGCAACAGCGCGGGAAAACCGCGCGACAAATCTAAAATAGTGGATTCAATACCCACCTCACATGCCCCGCCATCGAGTACTGGTATTGCCGCCCCAAATTCATCATAGACATGTTGGGCGCACGTTGGGCTGACACGGCCAAAGCGATTAGCGGAAGGTGCCGCCACCCCACCCTGCCCGCCACTGCGCAGGCCGCCTGGCCCGCGAAAAGCACGTAACAGCGCCTGCGCAATTGGATGCGAAGGACAGCGCAGCCCAATTGACGCCTGGCCGCCACTCACCGCATCTGGGATATGGGCAGCACGCGGCAGAATCAATGTCAACGGCCCAGGCCAAAATGCATCAATCAACGCGCGAGCACTCAGTGGGAGCGCTCCGCTTACCCAGTAAGCAAGATCTGCATTGGGAGCCAGATGCACAATCACCGGATGATTGCGTGGGCGGCCTTTAGCGGTATAAATACGCGCAATAGCTGCAGGGTTTTCCGCATCAGCGCCAAGGCCGTAGACGGTCTCAGTTGGAAACGCGAGCAACTCTCCCCTTTCCAGCAAGTGGGCCGCCTGCGCAATGCCGCTTTCGTCAACGGGCAAAGCCGTAGGCGGGCAACGCCCGGAATCAGATAGGGTGAATTTAGACAAGAGGTTATCGTGCACGGACGAAACCTCCTGATTTGAATAGGAAAACAAAATCGAAAAAAACGGTCAACACAGTATTGCAAATAGAAAAAGTACTCATTAGCCCACAATACCATGAATTCTACTTCCAGCGGTGTCTGTGAGAGGCGGGTGAGAGTTAACCAAAGTAAGCTATCAGCTATCAATGTACTACACAATGACGGTTGCTCTAAATGGAAGCCCATCAGCGCTGAAATCAGCGGTCTAGTAGATGTGCATCACGATCATTTGATGAGTAATGGCAGTTGAAAAATAGACATTCAGCGCATAAAGTGGAACAGAATGATGAAATTAAATCAACAAACGATGTACGAGCGTAGTGTTGCCAAAGACCAAACTTATGACGGACGGTTTTTCACTGGGGTGCTCACCACCGGCATTTACTGTTTGCCATCATGCCCTGCGCGCAAACCTAAGTTTGACAATGTCCGCTTCTTTGCGAGTGAAGCGGAAGCGATTGCTGCGGGCTTACGCGCCTGCAAGCGGTGCCGCCCAGATCTTTTTGCACGTGGCATGCGTTGGGATGAGGCCTTATATGAAGGCTTAATCGAACGGGTGCGCGCTGAGCCTAGCGCATTTAAGGATGTGAATAGTCTCGCCGCGACCGCGGGCATTGGCATCACCCATTTAGCTGAACTCATCCGCACTCATGCTCATCTGACGCCGGCGGCGTTATTGCGCCAAGAGCAAATCGCTTTCGCTTGTCAACGTTTAATTGATTCAAATGAGCGGGTGATCGATCTTGCTCATGAAGCAGGTTTTGAGAGCGAGGCCACCTTCCATCGGCAGTTTCTGGCCACGACCGCAATGACACCAGGCGCCTATCGGGCTTTACGCGAGTCAAAGAGTTTTTTACTGCAACTACCGGCAGATTTTCGGGCAATTGATGTGCTCCGTTACCATGGACGAGATCGCGAGGGCGCCTTTGAACAAGTCTGCGGTCAACAGATCTCTATTCCGCTCAGACTCAACAGTCTATTAGTAAGGCTCAAACTCACCTTACAAACGCCAGGCGCCTGGTGCGAGGTTGAGTATGATGGCGCACCTTCGCCGCAAACTATGGTTAAAGCACATGTTATCGCTATGCGTATGTTAGGTTTATATAGTGATAGCGCCAGTTTTGAGGCGAGGGCGAATAAACAAGAACATGTGCGAACGCTCGTTGCGAATCACCGCGGCCTACGCATTCCTCTAGCGCCAGGCGCTTTTGAGGCGCTCGTATGGGCAATCATCGGACAGCAAATTAATCTAGCTTTCGCGGTACAACTACGGCGAGCTCTGATCAAACACGCAGGTGACCCAGTGGGCACAGGTGGCCAATATACTCATCCATCACCCGAGCGCATTGCTGCGATGGACCCCTCTGAATTAACCGCGTTACGTTATTCACGCTCTAAAGCAGAGTATTTGATTAATGCTGCGCAAACAATCTGCTCAGGGCAATTGCCATTAGAACGCTTAGCGCAAGGCTCGGCTCAAGTCGCAGACCGAACCCTACGCAGTCTACGCGGTCTGGGGCCATGGACCACGCACTACACTTTAATGCGTGGTTTAGGGTTAGCCGATTGCGTGCCAGCTGGCGACAGTGGTTTGGCGACAGGACTACAACGCCTGCATCAATTACCACAGAGGCCAAGCGTAGAGCAGATGGCAGCCCTAATGGCCCCTTTTGCCCCCCATCGCAGCCTCGCTACCTGCCATGTTTGGGCCAGCTTAGCGACTCAAGCATAAGGAGAGATACCATGCAACCTCAAACGCATTATTTTGGCGGAAAATTCTCTACCCCACTTGGACAAATGACAGCCATCGTCACGACCGAAGGCGCTTTAGTTCGGCTTGGATTTGCCGGAGAAACACGAGCCGCGCGCCGTTTACTGCAGGGGATTGATGTCGAATGGCAAAACGCTAAAACGGTATCTGTTCAACAGCAAATTGAAGAATATTTTGAGGGTCGCCGGCAAAAGTTTAACCTGCAACTTGCGCCATTAGGCACGGTTTTTCAGCTTCGCGTTTGGCAACAGCTGAGCAACATTCCATACGGCACCACCCTTAGTTATGGCGAGCTAGCCCATGCCCTAGGCTGCCCAACAGCAGCACGCGCTGTAGGTGCCGCCAATGGCGCCAACCAGATTGCCGTGATTGTACCTTGCCACCGAGTCATTGGAGCCAGTGGTAGTCTGACTGGATATGCAGGCGGGCTCGACGTAAAACATGCCCTACTTACGCTAGAAAAAGCTCATTTAAATTAGACATTTGGTCTAGTATTCATCGTTGTTTGGTCGTGACAGAATGTTTGGCATTCTCCACCCGTTGGCGGTAAGCCAACCCACCAGACAATCGTTAGATGAGTCACTTATCGATGCCACATGATGGATTGTTTAAGCTCTTCTTGATGGATGTAGACATCGCCAAAGAGTTTTTGCAAATTCACTTATCTCATTCTGTGCAACAACAGTTTGATTTTGATACTTTAACGCTTGCTCCAGGCTCATTTGTTGAAAATGATTTAAGCCAGCATTACTGCGATATCGTTTATTCGATCCGTGTAATGAACGAGCACAGTTCAGCGTATATTTTGCTTGAGCACGAAAGCGCAGTGGGTAAGCTCACCCCATTTAAACTATGGCGCTACCAAAGCGCGCTCATGAAACAACACCTTAACCAAGGTAATACGTTATTGCCTGTCGTGCTGCCGATCATTTTCTATCGAGGCGCAGGGTCTTATCGAGGTCCGCTCAGCCTCTTAGAATGTTTTAGGGATAAGACTTTAGCACAAAAAATATTAGCATTAACCAAGCCCATTCAGTTGATTGCTTTATCAGCAACACCAGACGATATCTTAATGGCACATAAGCGTTGTGCAGCATTAGAACTAGCGCAAAAACACATTTATAGCTGGGATCTGAAACAACTTGTGCCTAAGATTTTTGAGCTTTTTGACCGCTATCCACTAGCCATTGAAAAGAGACAAGGACTACTATATTATTTAGCAAAAGAAGGGCATGGAATGGATAAGCAGTTTGTCCAATTTATGATTAACACCGCACCACATTACCGGGAGGACATTATGTCTGCTGCGCAATATTTAATTGAAGAAGGCCGACAAAAAGGCCGTCATGAAGGCTGGCAAGACGCTATGCTTGAAACAGCTAAAAATATGTTAACAGGAGGTGTAGCCTTCGATCTTATCAAGCAAGTCACGAAACTTTCTGACGATACAATCACCGCTCTCATGCCAGAAAATTAATCACACCGTATGTGCTAATCAAACGGATATTGTCCATGCGCTTTAGTTGATATCATCTGTAGCAGCTGCGCGCTTTCACACGCGGCAGCAGAGGCCTCGTCCAATGTTGCCGCAACAAGCGTTAAATGACCCATTTTACGGGCTGGACGCGCTTCCTCTTTCGCATAGAGATGGAGCCGTGCCGCTGGCAATGCAATCACCTCATGCCATGGTGGCATTTGATTACACCCACCTCCAGCAAACCAAAGATCCCCCAGCAGATTCAGCATAACCGCGGCCGAATGTTGCCGCGTGTCACCCAATGGCAGCCCCGTCATTGCGCGTACTTGCTGCTCAAATTGGCTGGTAGCGCAAGCATCTACCGTGTAATGACCAGAGTTGTGTGGGCGCGGAGCCATTTCATTGGCTAATAACGAGCCATCTTCCAGCACAAAGAATTCAACACATAAAACCCCCACATAGCGCAGTTGCTCAGCAATTGCCAAAGCTGTGCACGTTGCAGCGTCGACTAGTGCTGGCGGCACATTTGGCGCCGGGGCAATCGTTTGCATTAAGATTCCATGCTGATGCGTATTGCATACCAGTGGGTAAACAGCGGTTGCACCATTTACGCTGCGGGCAATCAGCGTAGAGACTTCATAAGCAATCGGTACCTGTTTTTCAAGCACGCAGGCCACATCGCCAAGCTCAGCATAAGCACGCTGCAGTTCGACTGCGCTTGCAATCTTAATTTGGCCTTTGCCATCGTAGCCCAGGCGGGCGGTTTTTAAAATGCCCGGCAAAACTGAATTAAGCTGTTCATGACTGAACTGCGCCAGCCTATCTGCCGACTCTATGATGAGGTGAGGCGCAACCGCTACCCCACAGCTTTCCATAAAACGCTTTTCTGCAATCCGATCTTGCGCAATTGCAACGCAGTGACTCGCCGGGCTAACATAGGTTGTGCGCGCTAGGTGCTCAAGGCTTGCCGCTGGCACGTTTTCAAACTCGGTGGAAATCGCCGCGCATAGCTGAGCAAATTCAGCCAGCGCTGCCTGATCCTCGTAAGCCGCGCACAAATGACGATCCGCTACTGCGCCTGCTGGACTCGCTGGATTAGGGTCCAGCACCGCTACCCGGTAACCCATTGTTTGGGCCGCAAAACAAAACATGCGGCCAAGCTGGCCGCCACCCAGTATGCCAAGCCAGGCACCGGGCAAAATTGGAAAGCTATGAGCAAACATTAGAGATTAGGTAGGGTTGCAGCACACGCAGCATCGTGTTGTCGCTGGCGGAATAGTTCGAGTTTGCGGGTGAATTCAGCAGAAATATTGGCCAATAGCGCAATTGCAAATAAGGCCGCATTGGCCGCGCCTGCTTCGCCGATCGAGAAAGTAGCAACCGGCACGCCCTTTGGCATTTGTACAATTGAATGGAGCGAATCGACGCCTCTCAGATATTGACTTGGCACCGGCACGCCCAGTACCGGTACCGTGGTTTTTGCGGCGAGCATACCCGGCAAATGTGCCGCGCCCCCTGCTCCGGCAATAATCGCCACCAGTGAGCGCGCGCGCGCATTCTGCGCATAAGCCAGCATCTCGTCAGGCATACGATGTGCGGAAAGAACTTGAGCTTCATACGGCACATCAAACTCTTTTAGAATTTGCACCGCATGCCGCATGACGTCCCAGTCCGAGGCTGAACCCATTACCACGCCTATCAATGGCGGCTGTCGCTGGTCATTTTCCATCTGCTTAAGCCTTGCATAGCTGATTAAATTTCGCCCGTTAAACGCTCGAGCGCTTCGTGATATTTGGCGGCTGTTTTTTCGATCACAGCAGCCGGCAATGTAGGAGCAGGCGGAGTCTTTGACCAAGACTGCGTCTCGAGCCAATCGCGCACAAACTGTTTATCAAACGAGGGAGGATTTTCACCAACCTGGTATTGGTCAGCCGGCCAGAAGCGCGATGAATCGGCAGTGAGCACTTCGTCCATTAAGTGCAAAACGCCATTGTCGTCTAAGCCAAATTCAAATTTGGTGTCTGCAATGATAATGCCGCGCGTTGCCGCATATTCTGCCGCTTCACGGTAAAGTAACAAGCTAAGATCACGAATTTGCGATGCCAAGGTAGTCCCAATCAAGGCTTCAACTGCAGCATAAGAGATATTCTCGTCATGCTCGCCAAGATTGGCTTTGGCCGCTGGCGTGAAGATCGGCTTCGGCAACTGTTGCGCATTTTTCAAGCCAGCCGGTAACGCAACCCCACATACCGCTCCAGTTGCTTGGTAATCTTTCCAGCCACTTCCTGCCAGATAACCGCGCACAACCGCTTCAATCAAAATCGGCGTTAAGCGCTTAGCGACTACCGCACGGCCTTTGACTTGCGCAACTTCGTCAGAGGCAACGACGGACTCAGGCGCAACCCCTGTTAAGTGATTGGGGACATGATGCGCAAACCGCGCAAACCAGAAATTTGACATCTGGTTAAGGACGTATCCTTTCCCAGGAATCGGCTCATTGAGCACAACGTCAAACGCAGAAATACGGTCAGTCGTGATAATCAGCAGTTGATCCCTGCCAATCGCATAATTGTCACGGACTTTGCCGCAGCCTAACAGGTTCAGCGAAGACAGCGAAGATTGATAAAGTGTAGGTGACGGCATAAGAAGTATTTTTTTCGACTGGTGAGCACGCGCGTTAATTTTTACTGCACCTGTTGCGTCAGTTCGCCTTTTTGATAACGTTGAGCCATTTTTTCAAGCGGCGCTGGCTTGATTTTGCTAGCCTGCCCTTCACAGCCAAAAGCGAGATAGCGGGCTTTGCAGATCGCTTGCGCGGCGGCGCGAGCGGGCTTGAGATAGTCGCGTGGATCGAATTTGCTCGGGTTTTCAGCCAGAAAGCGTCGAACCGCACCCGTCATAGCCAGCCGTAGATCGGTATCAATATTGATTTTGCGCACACCGTGGCGAATCCCTTCCTGAATCTCTTCAACCGGCACGCCATAAGTTTGTTGCATCTCGCCGCCAAACTCTCGGATTTCGGCCAACAATTCCTGTGGCACCGACGATGAGCCATGCATGACTAAATGCGTATTGG
Source organism: Mycoavidus sp. HKI (assembly GCF_020023735.2). Taxonomy (NCBI): domain Bacteria; kingdom Pseudomonadati; phylum Pseudomonadota; class Betaproteobacteria; order Burkholderiales; family Burkholderiaceae; genus Mycoavidus; species Mycoavidus sp. HKI. The sequence goes on along the minus strand of NZ_CP076444.2, from coordinate 491,203 downwards.
GCAGGCGGCGGTGAATTTCTTTGATGCGTTCAATGGCCAGGATATCGCCAGTCGGCTTTTTGGTGAATTTATACGCGCCGTGCGAGGTGCCGATAGCAATCGCAAGTGCGTCACATTGAGTTTGACTAACAAAATCAGCTGCTTGCTCTGGATTAGTCAATAATTGCTCACGACTCATCGTACATTCAGCGCCATGACCGTCTTCTTTATCGCCGCGCATGGTCTCTAACGAGCCCAAACAGCCTAACTCTGCCTCTACGGTCACACCGATTGCATGGGCCAAATCGACGACTTTTTTTGAAACCGCCACATTATATTCATAGGAGGCAATCGTTTTGCCATCTTCATGCAGTGAACCATCCATCATCACGCTGGTAAAGCCGCTACGAATGGCCGCCAAGCAGACTGCTGGCGATTGGCCATGATCTTGATGCATAACCACTGGCAGATGAGGGTAGGCTTCGACTGCAGCTTCAATTAAATGGCGCAAAAAGGCTTCGCCAGCATACTTACGAGCGCCTGCTGACGCTTGCATGATCACTGGCGCATTGACCTCATCAGCCGCTGCCATAATCGCTTGCACTTGTTCCAAGTTATTCACATTAAAGGCCGGCAGTCCATAGCCTTCTTCAGCGGCATGGTCAAGCAATTGGCGCATTGATACGAGAGGCACTTGCTTTCTCCTTAATTCAAAATAATAAAATGATGTTTACGCATCACTAACTTGCGCGATTTTCGTGGTACTCATACCAGCGGTCTGTTCCATAGACTAACCTCACCGTGCGTATAAATCAGGTGGGGACAATGGTCATAACTGAGTGGCACAATACATAAGTAGTCATCAGGTTCCAGATACTGAGCGAGTCATGAGTACCTCTACAGCAGGCAGTGCTTTACCTTCAAGAAATTCAAGAAAAGCGCCGCCGCCAGTTGAAATATAATCTATTTGATCAGAGATACCGTATTTTGCGATCGCGGCTAGTGTATCGCCCCCCCCTGCGATTGAAAACGCATCAGAGGTTGCAATCGCTTGCGCCAGCGCTTTTGTGCCGTCACCGAAGGCATCAAACTCAAACACGCCCACTGGCCCATTCCATACTATCGTACCAGCCTTAGCCAGCAGCGCCGTCAGTTGGCTCATGCTAGCTGGGCCCAGATCGAGAATTAAGTCATCTTCAGCCACCGCGTGCGCCGGTTTGATTTCAGGTTGCGCACTGGCGCTAAATGTTTTTGCAGTCACCACATCCAGCGGCATAGGTACTGATGCGCCACGTTGCTGCATCAATTCCATGATTGCCTTAGCTTCACTCAGTAAATCAGCTTCAGCCAGCGATTTGCCAATCGGCAAACCAGCAGCCAGCAAAAACGTATTAGCAATGCCGCCGCCCACAATCAGTTGGTCAACCTTATGTGCCAGTGACTTCAAAATGGTGAGTTTGGTCGATACTTTTGAACCTGCAACGATTGCCACTAACGGTCGCTTGGGTTGTTCAAGCGCGCGTGCAAGCGCACTTAATTCACCAGCTAGGAGAGGCCCCGCGGCTGCGATTGGCGCATATTTTGCGATGCCATGCGTTGACGCTTGGGCGCGATGTGCCGTGCCAAATGCATCATTAATATAAATATCGCACAGCGCCGCCATTTTCTGGGCGAGTGTGTCCGAATTCTTTTTTTCTCCTAGGTTTGCCCGGCAATTTTCTAGTAAAACCAACTGCCCCGGGGCAAGCTCAACGCCTTCTTCGACCCAATCACGGATCAATGGCACAGTACGGCCAAGGAGTTCGCCTAACCGTTGGGCAACAGCCGCTAAAGAATCTTCCGGTTTAAGTTGGCCTTCAATGGGCCGACCCAGGTGAGAGGTCACCATAACCGCCGCACCTGCAGCCAAGGCTGCAGTCATAGCGGGTATAGAAGCACGGATGCGGGTATCGTCGGTGATCTGACCGGCTGCATCGCGCGGCACATTGAGATCAGCACGGATAAACACCCGCTTGCCAGTCAGTTTACCAGCAGCAATCAAATCAGTAAGACACAGAATTTGGGGCATGGGGAGCACAGCGCAGATAAAATCCGCAGAAAATCAGCAAGACAATAAGGTAAAGCAGGATGCATACCAATACGTTCGGCAAAAAACTAATAGGCTCACCGGGAAAATTCCGCATTGTACCCACTATACGAAAAAACCTCCACCCTGTAAAAATTCCCCCGTGAGAAACCCCGATCAGCGCCGGCTATCGCCATCCCAATCACTCTTTCGTTATACGCTAAATAAATGGCATACCACCTGATTTATAATAGCCAGCCTAAATATTAAATCGCGGCACTCAGGAGCTGCTTTATGGCGGGTCAAAATCCTCAATATGCACACTGGCTCACGCCAATTTAAAGAGAATCACAGATGACGCAAATACCACTGCTTGAAGTTAATATAGACGAACTCCCAATGTATTGTCCGAATCCCCAAATGCCTCACTGGAGTTCGCACCCACGTGTTTTTATCGACCTGAGCCATGGCGAGGCGAGTTGCCCCTATTGCGGTACACGTTATGTACTGCGCCATAGCGAAGTGATTACCCGCCTGGCTTAGCCGCTCACCCTTTAGCCAGTCATCTTAATGCAACGCGTACTCATTATCGCTCCCAATTGGATTGGCGATGCGCTCATGGCGCAACCCCTTTTCATTTTGCTTAAGAAGCTGCATCCACGCATCATTCTAGATGCGGTCGCACCAAACTGGGTGGCGCCAATACTGCAGCAGATGCCGGAAATCGACCACATCTACCCCACCCAGCTCGCTCATAGAAAAGTACAATTATGGCAACGCTGGCAGCTTGCGCAGACGCTGCGCACAGTCCAGTATGACGCCGCTTATGTGCTACCCAATTCAGCCAAATCCGCTTTACTCCCATGGCTTGCGCACATTCCGCTGCGCATTGGCTATCATGGTGAGCACCGTTATGGGCTCGTCAATGTGCGCCACCTCAATCCGCGCAAAAACGCACAGCGGCCAACCATGGTGCGACACTATGCAGCACTGGCCTATGCCCCACGCGCGCAGTTGCCAGATGAGTTGCCGCTGCCGCACATCACGCTCGATCCGCACAAAGCAGCGCTTGTTGCACAACGCTTCATGCTGACTGCACAGGCACCTCTTATCGCATTTTGTCCGGGCGCTGAATACGGCAGTGCCAAACGCTGGCCGGTCGAACATTTTGCTACGCTTGCCCAACTCATTACCTATGCTTTTCCTTATGCGCAAATTGTTACGCTTGGCTCAGCACAAGATGCGCCACTTGGCGCACTCATCACCGCACATGCGCCCCATGTACGCAATTTATGCGGACAAACCACACTGAACGATGCATGCGCCTTAATTGCCAGCGCCAGCGCCGTAGTCAGCAATGATTCCGGGCTGATGCACATTGCTGCCGCGTTGCGCCGGCCGCTACTGGCCCTTTACGGTTCAAGCGACCCACGCCATACCCCTCCCCTAACTGACACCGCGCGAGTACAATGGTTACATCTCGAGTGCAGTCCGTGTTTTGCGCGCGAATGCCCATTGGGGCATTTGAACTGCTTGCGCCAACTCAAACCAGAACATATATTCGAGCAATTACGTGAAATGCTGCTGATCAAGAGTTAACAAGAGAACCTCATGCCTTCCTTCACTCGCCCATTCGATACGGCTATTGATACGCTGCACGCGTATTACCACGCGCTGGCTGACAGCAAGCTTGAAGACCTCATGGCGCTTTGGATCGATGAAGACGCGGTCAGTTTCATTAGCGTGGATGGCATTCTTTTTAATGGTTTGGATACGATTCGCTACCATTTGGCTCAGCAATTTGAATATGGCCTCCCTAAGATCGCAGTGCTCGATACGCGTTCTTATGAAAGCCCAGGTACCGCAATCTATGTCGTGACCGAAGCCCATAATCCGGTTAACCAAGATGAGCAACCCAAATTGGTGCTGACAACTTATGTTTTAGTCCAGGAATGCGGAAAATGGAGAGTCGCACATATTCATGCCAGTCCAATGCCTGAGCAGGCGGCTTCGCTTTTTACCAATGGCCTCGAGCAAAATCAAGGGTCTTTGCACTAACCATAGCGCAACAGGCTCACTTTGCATATCCGTTACGGAGTGGCCCTATCTATGCCTCCAGCTGTTACCCATTTTGCGCAAAAAATAAGCCGCTACTTCATGGATTTTCTGCGCACAGATTTTAAAAAATCTGCTGCCCCGCGCCGGAAAATCCAACTACAAACTGAGGCTGGACTTCGTTGTGGCATACCATTGCGACAATACTCCACTTTGCTTAGCGCAATTTGGAAACAACTTGCCGCGCCAATGGTCAATTTAAAACCCCTGCGCATTGGACGTAACCGTTACACCACGCCGATTAGTCCGGTCTTAAAAAATCTCGTCAATCAGCAGATTGACGCTCTTGACGGCGCCATTTTTAACGCGGTACACGATGACACGCTAGCACGCGCCACCGACTTACGTGAGCGCGCTACGCAAAATCCGGAGGCCTTCGTTGATGAAGTGATCTCGTCTTTCGCTGAAGCAGTGTCAAAGCGAGTGATTCATCCACTCTTGAGCCTGCTCAACGAATCATTTCAACAACAAAGTTATGCGGCGCTTGAATCTATTTTTGAGGTAGAACATGATTTAGTTGAGTCACTATGCGCTGCAACGATCAGCAACCTGCCCATCGCACTCAACACTTTCATTGTCACTGGCAAGCTTGAACCTGTCCAGGCCGTTCTCACAGAGTTTTTTGTTGCGACTGACGCACGCACCCAGCTAAAAGCATTTTTTGATGACTTTGCAGCCGCAGACGCATATCAAGCACTACGCGATCTCTGGCAAACGATGCGCACGGGCGATAACCTAGCCTTTTATATTTATCTGTGCGAGCTACGCTTTGATAAGTTTGCCTTTCCTCTTTTTTATATTCCAGTCCAACTTAACCTAGATGAAAAAACCAGCGAATATGTGCTGGAACTTAACCCGCATCTGTATACCAATCGTGATGCAGTTGATTTCATCTTACAAGAACTCAAGCCCGGCGCAGGCCAGTCAGCGTGTTTCCCGATTGCGCAGCGAATTATTTATCCGCTGGCAAGCGCCAGTTTCTTGGATGAAATAAGCCATATTGTCACTAAAATAACGCCCGTTCTTGATTTATCTGGGGCATTTGATGTGCGTTTACCCACCTTGGAAACCATCAGATCGAGCCAGCTTAAATTATCCAAAGCCTCTTATTTATCGGTTTTTGATAAAAGCGATGAAAGTCAGGTCAACGATTATGAAGCGCTGTTAACAGCAACCGGCGCGGATCAAAACGAGGTCAACCAGCTTTTTAACGACATCATCCAACGTTTCATTACCGAAGAGCCCCAGTCCATTTGGCGAGAAGTTGAAGAGACATGGGAAAACACGCCGATTGTCGACCGTCTAGTGGGCCGCTCGCCGATCCCACTGAATGAAGAGCAACGCAAAATCTTAGCCGCGCTGGCTCACCCTGCTTGCCGTTTTGTTACGGTACAAGGGCCGCCCGGCACAGGCAAATCGCACACCATCACTGCAATTGCATTTGACAGTATTGTGTCGGCCCGCTCACTGCTTATTCTGTCAGACAAAAAAGAAGCGCTGGACGTCGTCGAAGATAAATTGCAAACAGCACTCGCCAGTGTACGGCAAGATGATGACTTTCCAAATCCAATCCTACGTTTAGGTAAAGCGGGAAATTCGTACCCACGCCTGGTGTCGTCAGCGGCCGTTGAAAAAATCAAGACATATTGGAAGGTCACAAAGGGACAAGCTGAACGCTTGGCGGATGAAACAGCCGCACAAGATGCCGCTGTGCGCGCGGACGTGGCGCAAACCATTACCGCTTATTCATCGGTCACACTAAAAGATCTGGCACGCCTACGCACCCTTGAAGGGCACATTACTCCACATATATCAGGGCTTTTACCGTTATTGCAAACACCGCTCTCAGCGGATGCAGTTCAGCGTTTAGCAGCAGATTTGCTGTCAAGTGATGAGCGGATTGAAGCCAGTCGCTTTATCGCCAGCCACCTCGCGGCGGGTTCTTTACTTGAGATTGTGTCTACATTGCAAGCCACCGCGCTATTGACCCAGTTGAGTGACGTTTGGTCAATGCGCCACAGCCTGGCACTGTTTGCCCCGCTGGGCATGGCCGAATATGCAGCATTAGAAAGATTTATTCTGGCGTATCACGCGATCCGCAAACCCATTGTGGGCTTTCTGTTTTCACGGGCACAAGCTCAAGCCCTTGACCAACAACTCGCCAACGAGTTGCCTTGCGTGCGACCCTTAGCATTTCATAAACAGCTCAGCAAGCTACGTGAAGTCCATCTGATTCTGACACGCATTGCGAAAACCTTACAGCAAACGCCGTCATCGCCAGACCTAATGCGCTCGGTCTATCATGTATTGCTTAATTCCAGCACGCCCCCAGCAAGCGTCAGTAAAGCTGGGCGTTGGTTAGAAGCGCTCTCGTTGCTTGCCGGAGAACACTCGATCTTGCCAAAGCTGATGGAACCTGGCGCGTTAAAAGAATTCAAAGCCGCCCCGCATATGTACTCTGCGCAAAACGTGCAGGCGTTACTGGATCTGCTGCATAACGTCTCCGAGTACAGCCTGCTATGGCAAACGTCCGGAGCCATTATCCGTAGCGCGCCCTCTTTTAACTATGTCAGAGAGATGGAACGATTAGCGCAACTTCATACCACCCGCATGAGTAGCGAAATCGACGGGCGCTTTCTAAACTTTATCGATGATAAAAGTGCAACTGCAAAGACCTTAGCGGAAGTCATCAAAGCCAAACAGAAATTTCCAGTCGCAGCCTTTGATGCACTCACGCAAGCGTTTCCAGTCATTATTGCCAGTATTCGTGACTTTGCCGAATATGTACCCCTGAAGCACGGTGTGTTTGATCTAGTGGTGATTGATGAAGCATCGCAAGTCTCTATTGCACAGGCATTTCCGGCGTTATTGCGGGCCAAAAAAGTGGTTGTACTTGGCGACCAACGGCAGTTTAGCAATGTCAAATCCAGTCAGGCAAGTTTGGCGATGAACAATGGCTATCGTTCAGAACTGGAAGCCTATTTTAGGATTCATATCAGTGATGCAGCTGACCGGATCCAGCGGCTTAAGCAGTTCGACGTCAAAAAATCTGTGCTTGAATTTTTCGAACTGATTGCCAATTACAGGAGCATGTTAAAAAAGCACTTTCGAGGCTATCAAGCGCTGATTTCATTGAGTTCAAAATTTTTCTATGATAATGCGCTGCAAGCGATTAAGGTACGCAGTAAACCAATCAATCAAATTCTCGAATTCTCGTGGGTAACGCCTGCCAATACCCACGAGCCTTACCGCAACGTCAATTCCGCCGAAGGCGAGTTCATCGTCGCTTTATTGCGCACAATGATTGATGAGGCCAATCCGCACAGCGTCGCCATCATTACGCCATTTCGTGAACAGCAGCAATATTTGGCGAAAACAATTTTTCATGATCCTTATGCCAGCCAGTTTGAACAGTGCTTGCGCCTTAAGATTATGACCTTTGACACCTGCCAGGGTGAAGAACGTGACCTCGTAATTTATTCAATGGTAGCCGTGCCGAGCCACGATTCACTGAATTATATTTTCCCGCTCACCCTTGAGGATATCGCCGAACGGGCAGAAGATGCCCTTAAAGTGCAGCGCCTTAACGTTGGCTTCTCACGTGCTAAAGAGAAGATGCATTTTGTTCTTTCTAAGCCTATCGAACACTATAAGGGCTCCATTGGCCAAGTTCTGGCGCACTATCAAAGCATACTGCAACGGGATAGAACGGACCAAGCAAGCTCCCCTGCGCAATCAAATTCACCACTCGCTCAAAAAGTACTAGGATGGTTGCTGGCGACGCCGTTTTATCAGCTTAATCAAGATGAGATTGAAATTGTCTCGCCCTTTCCAGTGAGCGTTTACTTGCAGCAGCTCGACCCTTCGTACCAGCATCCCGTCAGGCGGATTGATCTCTTACTGCGTTTTTATGGCGGACAAAAAACCGTGAATGCGGTCTTAGAATATGATGATTTTGAAGAAAATGCCGCCCAAAACGGCAACTCAGACCATTCCTCCCTGTCGCCCACCTATTACCGCACCCAAGATATTGAACAGCAATTCATCTTAGAATCCTATGGCTACACCTTTATTAGGCTGAATCGCTTTAATCTGGGTGAAGATCCGGTACAAGCGCTCTCTGAGCGCTTGTTCGCTTTAGTGGACGCCACCCGTCACGTTGCTCATGCAGCCGTGGTGACGGACATTCATAGTGGTATTAAAGAGCTCGACGATGGCAGCGCAAAGATTTGCCGCCGCTGCCAAGAAATTAGAAACAAAGAGGCTTTTTTTGATCAGACGCTCAGTGCAGGGCAAGGGGGATATGGGCATATTTGTAGCGTATGCAAAGCGCAACGAAAAAAACGGCGTTTGGGCTAAAGGCGGCATTCCGAGGGTGCAAACCGACGCGGTAATGTAGCTGGCTCAGACGGTAACGGCCCAGGGCCAGGCGCAGGTAAAGACGAAGCCGCCTTACCTGCAGCAAAACATTCCCAGCTTAGTGAACCTGGCTGCGCAGTGTCCGCTACCAAGCCAATACGAGCATTAGGTGAAGCCGGATCATTGGGTCCAGAAGGGACCAGCACCAGTGTGTTTGAGCCGGCCGGCGCCACACGCGACATATATGAAATGACGATTTGCCCATTGTTCGGAACAATATGGATCAATTCAATGTTACGCGTCGCGCTAGGTGGGTTAAATCCGCTGTCAAACGGCATACCACTGGCTGCGTTTTCGGCAACCGCAAGCCGCGCTGAAGCGGCGAGCGACAAACCTTCTCCTACGCGACTGCGAGCTAAGTAATCTTGATACGCGGGAATCGCGTAGGAAGCCACAATACCAACAATAGCCAGCACAATCATCAGTTCAATCAGCGTAAAACCCAACCAGCGAAAACTTGCACGCAAGCGTGTACGTTGGGCAAAAAACCAAAAACGAACCAGGCCACCGTATAACCACTTTGCCATCGCACCCTTCCGTATGCAGAAAGAAAATAAGAGGCAGAAGACCACGCATGGTTAGCGAGAGCCGCCGGATGGTCTATCCGCTGCCTGCCCCCTGTACTTGTAGCTTGGAGAGTACCAAATTAAGCGGCATCCCAGTAGTCAGCCGTTTGGCTAGATTAATTGAACAAGTACCGGTCTAGTCACGGGCAGTGCGCCGTTTAAGTCCCGTGCCTAGCACCACTACCAGCGCGGCGCCAAGGGCGCTCGCTATGTAGCCGGCAACCGGCGTAACGAATAGTTTGAATTGTTGTACCCATGGGTCGCTCATAATGAGCCCAGCAGCAATCCAGCCAAGTAAAGCAGCGCCTGCTGCGATAATCAGTGGAAAACGGGTTAATAATTTTAATACCAACTGGCTACCCCAGATAATGATTGGGATACTGAGGATTAGGCCGAAGAGGATAAGGAAAAAACGCTGTTCAGGCTGCGCTGCTTCTGCTGCGCCAGCGATCGCGATGACATTATCAAGGCTCATCACAAAATCTGCGGCGATGATAGTTTTGATTGCGCCTAAGAGCTGGTCATTAGACCGAATATCATTATTGGTATTAACTTCGGGCAACATAAGCTTGATGCCAATCCAAAATAGCAACAAACCGCCCATCATTTTTAACAGCGGAATATGGAGCAAGGTGACCGCAAAACCGATCAACAACACGCGCAACACAATCGCGCCCGCTGTCCCCCATAATACACCGCGCATACGTTGCTGAGCAGGTAAATTACGACAAGCAAGCGCAATTACCACGGCATTATCGCCGCCCAACAAAAGATCAATTGCTACGATCTGGGCAATCGCCCCCCAATGAAGATCAGTCAGCAGTGCCAGCATGAACATCTCTCCTAATGGGGTTTGAAAGCTGTCTACATTAATAAGCTTACAGCGCTGCTTTTAACAAACGACCCATTTCAGATGGGTTCTTTGTCACCGTAATGCCGCAGGCTTGCATAACTTGCAGTTTTTCATCAGCAGTGCCTTTACCGCCAGAGATGATGGCGCCAGCATGGCCCATCCGTTTGCCTGGAGGCGCAGTGACGCCTGCGATAAAACCGACCACAGGTTTTTTCATATGGGCTTTGACCCATTCAGCAGCCTCTTCTTCGTCTGAGCCGCCAATCTCGCCAATCATCACAACGGCATCCGTCTCAGGATCATCATTGAAAAGACGCAAGACATCGATATGCTTCAAGCCATTCACTGGGTCGCCACCGATACCCACTGCCGAAGACTGCCCTAGGCCAAGCGCCGTCAATTGGCCAACCGCCTCATAGGTCAAAGTACCCGAACGTGAAACCACGCCAATCCGGCCTTTTTTATGGATATGGCCCGGCATAATGCCGATTTTGAGTTCGTCAGGGGTAATCACGCCTGGACAATTTGGCCCCAATAACAAGGTTTTACGATTCTCCCGGCGCATGCGGTCTCTGAGTTCGATCATATCGCGCACAGGAATGCCTTCGGTAATACAAATCGCAAGCTCAAGTTCAGCTTCCACGGCTTCCCAAATCGCGGCAGCAGCGCCGGCTGGCGGTACATAAATCACCGATACGGTAGCACCTGTATTCGCTTTGGCTTCTTTCACGCTGCCAAAAATCGGAATGCCTTCAAAATCTTCGCCGGCCCTTTTAGGGTTGACGCCCGCGACATAAGCAGCGCGGCCATTAGCATAATCACGGCAAGTACGGGTATGAAACTGCCCTGTCTTACCCGTAATCCCTTGCGTGATAACTTTTGTATCTTTGTTAATCAAAATCGACATATATCAGCCTCTTTTCAGCTTTTTCGTTTGAACTCAGCGCGCCATGTATGCACTCAGTTCAATATGATGTATCCGTATCCGGGGTTAAGTCAGAAGAAGCTCAACTTTATTGAGCCGCTGCAACCACTTTCTGCGCAGCTTCTTCCATACTATCGGCCGAAATAATGGGCAAACCAGACTCAGCAAGCATTTTCTTGCCAAGATCTTCGTTGGTCCCTTTCATGCGGACGACCAGCGGCACTTTCAGCTGCACCGCCTTCGAGGCAGCAATCACGCCTTCAGCAATCACATCACAGCGCATAATGCCGCCGAAGATATTGACCAAAATTGCTTTGAGCTCTGGATTTTTGAGCATAATCTTGAAGGCTTCTGTGACTTTCTCAGTGGTGGCGCCGCCACCCACATCGAGAAAGTTAGCAGGTTCACCGCCAAAGAGCTTAATTGAGTCCATGGTCGCCATCGCCAGGCCCGCGCCATTGACCAAGCAGCCAATATCGCCATCAAGCGAAATATAAGCAAGATCAAATTTTGAAGCTTCGACTTCGGCTGGGTCCTCTTCATCTACGTCACGGTATTCAACCAGTTCTGGATGACGGAAAAGCGCGTTTGAATCAAAATTGAATTTTGCATCCAGCGCAATGACTTGACCTTCACCCGTCAGGATCAACGGATTGATTTCAGCGAGCGAGGCATCGGTTTCCCAGAATGCTTTATAGAGTCCCTGCAATATAGTGCGCGCTTGCACCAATGAAGTTTGAGGGATGCCAATACTTGTTGCCAATTTATCCGCTTGCGCGTCGGTTAGGCCCTGAGTTGGGTCAACCGCTACTTTATGGATCAATTCAGGCGTTTTTTCAGCAACTTCTTCAATTTCCATGCCGCCTTCGCTAGACGCCATGACGGTCACTTGTTGCGTCACCCGATCTACGACCAGACCAATATAAAGCTCTGTTTTGATGTCCGCGCCTTCTTCGACCAACAGACGCCGCACTTTTTGACCTTGCGGACCGGTTTGGTGCGTTTTTAATTGCATGCCAAGAATCTGGCCGGCATATTCGCGCACCTGATCAATCGACTTTGCCACTTTCACGCCACCGCCTTTACCACGGCCACCTGCATGAATCTGTGCTTTAACAACCCATACCGGGCCACCAAGCTCTTGCGCAGCTTGCACTGCCTCATCAACTGTAAATACCGGTTTGCCGCGTGGTACAGCAACACCAAATTTGCGCAGGATTTCCTTACCCTGGTACTCGTGAATCTTCATTCGCTGATCCCTTTAAACAGGCCTTTAAAACCCTTGATTTTAACATAGCTATCAATCTTCATCGCAGCCTCCGAGCAACCTTACGATTATTGCATTGGCAAACCCGCGCATCATCAGAAAACGGGCTTGCCGCGCACGTTCAACGTGGGTTGCGGGTAAAACACCATATTTTTTCTCCCAAACAGCCTTGGCGCGGGAGAATTCGGTTTCTTGTAACTCAGTGCCAATGCGCTCGATTAGCTCTTCATCAAGCACATGTTGCTTGAGTTCATGAATAATTCGATGCGCGCCGCAACGCGCCGCGCGGCGGCGCGCCACGCTTTCGGCAAAGCGAGTATCAGATAACCAGCCCTCATGCTGCAGCGTGTTGAGTAGCGCATCGACATCGGCTTCGCTATCTGTATAAGAGGACAACTTGCGCTGTAATTCAACGCGACTGTATTCTCGGCGCGATAAATATCCCAATGCACGCCCTTTTAAACTAGGATTAGCACGCATCATTTCACAAATGAGACATCTCCAAAGCAAATGTACAAACAATCACCCAAGAATTGGCGATGATTGCCGCTTTGGCGTTTTAGTTTCAGTGTTTTCTTGAGTTTCATCCGTTGTAGGCATGGCCACCACGCCAAATGAAATGCGAACTTTGTTTTCAATTTCACGGGCAATCTCTGGGTTTTCACGCAGATATTCACGCGCATTGTCTTTGCCCTGCCCAGCGCGCTCGCCATTATAGCTGTACCATGCGCCAGCCTTTTCAACAATTTTCGCTTGCACGCCAAGGTCAATGATTTCGCCTTCACGCGAAATACCTTCACCATATAGGATGTCAAATATAGCTTCACGAAAAGGCGGCGCAACTTTATTTTTGACTACTTTCACCCGCGTCTCAGAGCCAATGACCGAATCCGCTTTTTTGATTGAGCCAATGCGGCGGATATCAAGCCGTACTGATGCATAGAACTTCAATGCATTGCCGCCCGTTGTGGTTTCCGGACTACCAAACATCACCCCGATTTTCATCCGAATTTGATTGATAAAAATGACTAGGCAGTTTGTCCGGTTGATGGTCCCAGTAAGCTTACGCAATGCCTGTGACATCAAGCGCGCTTGCAGGCCAGGCAAAGAGTCGCCCATATCCCCCTCAATTTCAGCCTTGGGTACCAGCGCGGCGACGGAATCAATGACAATTAAATCAACCGAACTCGAGCGCACCAATGCATCTGTAATCTCAAGCGCCTGCTCACCTGTATCAGGCTGTGCAATCAAAAGATCAGACACGTTGATGCCAAGCTTTGCTGCATATTGGACGTCCAACGCGTGTTCTGCATCGATAAATGCGCAGGTGCCCCCGAGTTTTTGCATCTCAGCAATAACTTGTAAAGTGAGAGTGGTTTTGCCCGAGGATTCCGGCCCGTAGATTTCAACCACACGACCGCGAGGCAAACCGCCTACCCCAAGCGCAATATCAAGCCCCAGCGAGCCAGTGGAGACGACTTGAATATCTTCAACCACTTCCCCATCGCCCAGGCGCATGATTGAGCCTTTGCCAAATTGCTTTTCAATCTGCGCCAGCGCAGCGGCAAGCGCTTTGCCTTTTTCAGCCGTTAAGCCCGCTTGGCCTTTCTTGCTTTCTTCCATGAATCATCCTTTGTGGGGGTAAACGGCGCTCCGTCTAAATGTAAATGCCGCTTTCCAAATTAGCATACCACATACTGTATAAAAAAACAGGTGTCTTAGCAAGGCCATATGGTTAGAAAGCATCAATTTTTTTTCCAGCACGGCAACATGCGCGCCAGCACACCATCTCGGTCAATAAATTGATGTTTAAGCGCTGCCAGCAGATGCAGCACCACCAATGTTGCTAACGCATAGTTCAGATAAAGATGCGACATGCTAAAAAATGGTTGCAGTGCTGGGTTAGGCTCAATCAGCGCGGGTAACGGCACTAAGCCTAAATAAACCACTGGCGCGCCCGCTGACGAATTCAATAAATAACCAGACAACGGCACAGCAAACATCGCCACATAGAGCAATGGATGCATTAAATTGGCCGCCCAACGCTGCCAAGCTGGTAACTCGGAGGGCAACATAGGCGGCCGATGCAGCGCCCGCCATATCACCCGCAAGACAGCTAGCATAAACACTGTCACCCCGATCCATTTATGCCAAGCATAGTATTGTATTTTAGTTGGCGTAAAGGTCGGAATATCCGTCATCACCCAGCCCAACCCAAATGCGCAGATCATCAAAACTGCAATTAACCAGTGCAACGCGATGGCAGGCGCGGTATATTTATTTAGTGTGGTATGGGTTGGTGCGTAAATCATGAAAGCATCTCCTTTTTGCATTTCGTCTTAGTATTCCAGGCCATTAGATGGTCATGGTACTACAGCAAGATACGAAAACATCTGAACTGATCGCCTGCAGCGAGTGCGGCACACTATGCCGGCTAATCTGCTTCCCGTGATGCGCACTCAGTCCCCTTTTGGCACCCGAGATGACAGATTATGAGCGGGATCGCTCTGTGCTGGACCAGCGGTTGGATTGCCTCAGCAACCGACTTTCACAATGCTTGCAGAGAATTCAATGACAAAAGAGACGATCACACCAAGCTACGATGCAATCGTCAAAGACCACCGACGCGCCATTGAGCGAATAGCACAAGAAATTACAAACCCCATTCGGGCGATAAGCAATAAATATGAGCTACGCACTAAAGCCGATCGGCCAAAATTTGAATATACCGAATAAACCACTTTGCGCAATAGCGAGTCCTATGATCCATTTAAGAAGACCAAATCTTAAATCTTTTATTTCATGGCTCAAATCATTGCGTACATTTTTTATCTCAGTACTCAAATCATTACGTACATTTTTTATCTCATTACTCAGTTCATTGCGTACATCTTTGATTTCATGCCGTAACTCTTCTTTAGTTGCTAGCAAGTCCTCTTTGGTTGCTAATTCTTGCAAATTAATGGCAAAAATTTCAGACAAAACTTCTGCCTCAGCTTCTGCTTGCGCTGTTGGAACGCCCGCTTCTCTCAGACGTTTAGAAAATTTTAATGTATCAAATATAGCCATAGCCACGACAACCCTCCATAACTCTTTCAAATTTAGCACATGTAGCATTTTCCACCCCACAAATTAACTTTGTGGGTTTAATTATTATCCAATAATTTATACTTGGCAAGGGATTTTTATCATTTATTTTAACTAGCTTACATGCGCCGCTAATTCAATCGCCTGACCAATATAGGAGGCTGGAGTAAGAGCTAACAAATACGTTTTTGCATCTGCCGGAATAGGCAATGTACTAATAAATGTATGCAATACTTCACGAGTCATGCTCTTGCCACGGGTTAATTCCTTGAGTTGCTCATACGGGTTAGGCACACCATAACGCCGCATCACCGTTTGTACAGCTTCGCCCAGCACTTCCCAACACGCATCGAGATCAGCGCTAAGTCGCTGCGGATTGACCTCAAGTTTAGCAAGCCCACGCAAGCAAGAGTCATAGGCTAGCAAGGCATGGCCAAAAGCAACGCCGATATTGCGTAGTACCGTCGAATCCGTCAGATCACGCTGCCAACGCGAAACTGGCAGCTTATCGGCTAAGTGCCGCAATAGCGCATTGGCCAGCCCCAAATTGCCTTCTGAATTTTCAAAATCAATTGGATTGACTTTATGCGGCATGGTGGACGAACCGACCTCACCTGCCTTGGTTTTTTGTTTGAAATAACCGACTGAAATATAACCCCACAGATCGCGATTCAAATCAAGCAATATAGTATTTGCACGTGTAATCGCATCAAACAGCTCAGCCATATAATCATGGGGTTCGATTTGAATCGTGTACGGATTGAAGGTGAGCCCAAACCGCTGTTCAATCACTGCACGCGAAAACGCGGGCCAGTCAAGCTCTGGGTAAGCGCTTAAATGGGCATTGTAATTGCCCACCGCGCCATTCATCTTGCCTAATAGAGGCACCGTAGCAATACGCTCAATAGCCCTTGATAAACGAGCGGCAACGTTGGCAATTTCTTTGCCAAGCGTAGTTGGGCTAGCCGGTTGCCCATGCGTGCGTGACAACATAGGTTGCGCAGCATGGGTATGCGCCATTGCAACCAGCCGCTCTTGCAACGCGTTTAACGCTGGCAACAAGACATCTGCGCGCGCGCCCTTGAGCATCATCCCATAAGCAGTGTTATTGATATCTTCTGAGGTACAGGCAAAATGAATAAATTCACTTGCGCGCTCCAGTTCAGCCTGCCCTTTGACGGATTCTTTGAGCCAATATTCGACCGCTTTGACATCGTGATTGGTGACCCGCTCAATTTCCTTAATGCGCATAGCATCTTCTGCGCTAAATTTCTCAATAAGCTGCAGGAGAAAAGCTTCAGATTGCGCAGAAAAACGAGGCACTTCAGTTAAGCCTGCATCAGACAGGGCGAGCAGCCAATGTATTTCAACCGTGACGCGATGGCGCATGAAGGCGGCTTCTGAAAGCCAGGTGCGTAGCGCCTCGGTCTTTGCCGCATAGCGGCCGTCGAGCGGAGAGAGTGCGGTTAGTGTATGAGTGTGATCAGAAGAGGTAAAGGTAGTATCAACCATGGGAGAGCCGTTTTTTATAGAAATGTGATTTTAGCACTGTCGTAATGCAATGAAATCCAGCTTGCCGCTGGTGCCTGGGCCAATAGTTAGTTGTCTCTGAAAAAGTCTAATTTTGCCCGCTACCACTATTGATTCGTTGCTATTTAGCACCATAGGATAAAAAACGGGCGTTTTTAATTACAGGTTGCTACCGTTAACTTTATCAATCACCCCACCGCCTATGCATATGTCACCGTCGTACAACACTGCTGATTGCCCAGGTGTAATAGCCCATTGCGACTCACTAAAACTTAACGCAAAACGCTTACCGTCTATACGCTTCACAACGCAGTGTGCATCAACCTGACGATAACGCGTTTTCGCACTGCATATAAATCCGTCAGGCGGCGGCTCACTAGCAACCCAGCTCGCATCGCCAGCTTTAAGCGTTAGACTCGTTAACCATGGATGATCATGCCCTTGTACAACATAGAGCGTATTGCTCTCAATGTCTTTAGCCGCCACAAACCACGGTTCGCCATTGCCGTCCCGACAGCCACCCAGCCCAATGCCTTTTCTCTGCCCAAGCGTGTAAAACGCTAGCCCAATATGCTCGCCCACTACGCGCCCGTCTGGTGTCTTCATCGGACCCGGTTGATGCGGCAAATAGCGATTCAGAAAATCTCTAAATGGCCGCTCGCCAATAAAACAAATCCCAGTTGAATCTTTTTTCTGCGCATTGGGCAGCCCAATTTGGGCGGCAAGTTCACGTACTTTCGTTTTAGGCAGTTCACCTAAAGGAAAGCAGGTACGGGCCAACTGATGTTGATTCAGCCGGTGTAGAAAATAGCTTTGGTCCTTCGAGAGATCATGGGCTTTCAGTAGCTGGAAGCTGCCATTCATCGCCTGCTGCACGCGCGCATAGTGTCCTGTTGCAATTTTTTGCGCGCCTAAAGCAAACGCATGATCGAGAAAAGCTTTGAATTTGATTTCAGCATTACACAGCACATCTGGATTCGGTGTACGCCCCGCTGCATATTCACGCAAAAATTCGGCAAATACACGATCTTTATATTCGGCCGCAAAATTAACCGCTTCAAGATCAATGCCAAGCAAATCAGCAACCGACACCACATCCAGCCAGTCCTGACGCGTTGAACAATATTCATCATCATCATCGTCTTCCCAATTTTTCATGAAAAGGCCGATCACTTCATAGCCTTGTTGTTTGAGCAGCCAGGCAGTCACCGACGAATCGACGCCACCTGACATGCCCACTACGATACGTTGCTTAGTCATAATTTGTTACTTCAATAATGGTCTTTTATGGTAAATTATTTTCTCAGCCATAATTTATGGCGCTCAAAATATATCTCCATAAAAGGATGTCCTGATGCACACCCAATTCACCTATAAACGGCCGGAATTAGCTCGTAGTCTGTGCGATAGTCTGGCCGGCATAGGGATTGCTAATTCACGCTCTGGCCTGTTTTTAGCCGGGCCACGGCGCGTCGGCAAAAGTACTTTCCTTAATGAGGATCTGGTGCCAGAAGCGCATGCACGCAAATGGATACCCGTTTACGTCGATCTATGGTCAGACAAAAATACTAATCCAGCAACTCTAATTGCCGAGGCGATCAAAACCAAAATCGGCGCCTTTGATAGCATCATCACCCGCCTAGCAAAAGCGGCGAAACTGGACAAGGTTGCTGTGATGGGTACGCTTATACTGGATTTTAAGCAATCCGGTTTGCCCCACAACACGACTCTGACTGACGCGTTGCGCATTTTGCACCATATTACCAAACAGCCAATTGTCTTAATTGTAGATGAGGCGCAATGCGCGCTCACCACTGAAGCCGGCCTAAACGCTATGTTTGCACTCAAATCCGCTCGTGATCAACTCAATAGCGGCCATAGCATGCCAACGCTGATGTTGGTATTTACCGGCTCCAATCAAGATAAGCTTGCGCATCTCGTACTTAAAAAGGACCAGCCTTTTTTTGGCAGTGACGTGATTCAGTTTCCTTTACTGGATAAGGGGTTTACAGATGCATTCACGACTTGGGCTAATCAGAGTCTATCTCAGAATAACCAGTTTACCCAAGAAGGTATGTGGGCGGCCTTTAAATTAGCAGGGCATCGGCCGGAAATCCTGCGCCAGCTTGCGGGCAAAATCGCAATTAGTGGCAACGCTGCCAATTTTGCTGATTTACTCTCCCAAAATGCTGAGACTTGGCATGAGCGGATTTGGGAAGAGTTTGAGAGTGATTTTAATGCACTTACTTCATTGCAGCAGGCCATTTTAGAGATCATGGTGCTAAAGAGTCGTGATTGGTCACCCTACTCCGAATCCTCAATGGCAAGTTATCGGCTACTGAGCAAACAACCTACACTAACGGTTGCTTCAGTGCAAACTGCCATCCAGAGTCTACGTGAGCGCGGCTTTATTTGGCAATCAGGACGCGGGGCTTACGCGCTTGAAGATGATAGTTTTGCTGAGTGGTTTCGGCATACACGTAGACCCATATCGATTTCAGTTTAATCAGGTTAGAATGTACAAAATGCAACCGAGCTGAGGACAACACCAAGGAAAAGTAAGATGCATATCGGCATCCCGCTGGAGACCTATCCGGGCGAGGCGCGTATCGCGGCAACTCCCGAGACCGTTAGCAAACTCGTGGCCCAGGGTCATTACGTCACGGTGCAAAAAGAGGCTGGCGCGCGCGCTTGGTTCACTGATCAGGCGTTCATTATGGCTGGCGCTGAGATTGGCGATGCGCGTACCGCCTTGACGGCTGATCTCGTACTTAAAGTCCATGCGCCCAATGATGCTGAACTTGCGTTGAGCAAAGCCGGCTCCGTCTTGGTAGGGATGCTGAATCCGTTTGATCACGAACAGGTAGCGCGGCTCGCCGAAGCTGGCCTGATCGCTTTTGCGCTGGAGGCCGCCCCTCGCACGACGCGCGCACAAAGCCTTGATGTTTTATCTTCGCAAGCCAATATTGCCGGTTATCGCGCTGTGCTAGTGGCGGCTTCTTTGTATCAGCGGTTCTTGCCGATGCTCATGACTGCAGCAGGCACCGTGAAGGCTGCACGGGTCTTGGTCCTCGGTGCAGGAGTGGCCGGCCTGCAAGCAATTGCAACGGCAAAGCGGCTTGGCGCGGTGATAGAGGCCTCCGATGTACGGCCAGCCGTTAAAGAGCAAATTGAATCGCTTGGCGCAAAATTTATCAGTGTGTCGTATGAAACCGATGATGAGTGCGCAGCAGGCGAAGGCGTCGGCGGCTACGCGCGGCCTATGCCGGCGAGTTGGTTACAGCGCCAAGCAGCGCAGGTACGGGAGCGCGCGCAACACGCCGATATCATCATCACCACCGCGCTCATTCCAGGCCACCCAGCACCAGTATTACTGAGCGAAGACACCGTCAAAACAATGAAACCAGGTTCAGTGATTGTGGATCTTGCGGCTGGACGCGGCGGCCCATCTAATCCGGGCGCGGGCAATTGCGCTTTGACCGAAGCAGATAAAGTCGTCACTCGCTATGGCGTACAAATCGCCGGTTATACAAATTTGCCTGCGATGGCCGCGACAGACGCATCCGCACTTTATGCACGTAATGTGCTTGATTTTCTGAAACTGATCATAGATTCAAGCGGTGCATTGGCGATTAACATGAAAGACGATATTGTGGCCGCCACGCTACTGTGTCGCGATGGCAAACTATTAAAACCCGCTCATAAACCGTCACCCACTGTTATCAGATCAATATAAGCGCTGATTGCTCGCCATCTAGCGCCGCTTATCCGTCTGATATTAATATGGCGGATCTGTACCACTGGTGGCAAAAAGTTTATCTGATAGCGCCCGATCCGTTTTGCGATGGAGACTCACCATGGATATCATCAATCACACGACCATTAATTTGATCATTTTTGTGCTCGCCATTTATGTCGGCTATCACGTTGTCTGGAATGTCACGCCTGCGCTACATACCCCATTAATGGCGGTGACCAATGCTATTTCAGCGATTGTGATTGTCGGGGCCATGCTCGCTGCCGCGCTCACTACCGACAGTACAGGTCGACTCTTTGGCGTATTCGCGGTATTGCTTGCCGCCATCAATGTCTTTGGTGGTTTTTTGGTCACTCGCCGCATGCTAGAAATGTTTAAAAAGAAAGCGCCGAAAACCCCTTCGCACGAAATAACTGGCGGACTATCAAACAAGGATGCCCAATGAATATGAACCTTGTTACTCTGCTTTATTTGATTGCGTCGGTTTGTTTTATTCAGGCGTTAAAAGGCTTATCCCACCCCAAAAATGCGCGGCGCGGCAATTTATTCGGCATGGTCGGCATGGCGCTTGCGATTCTCACTACCTTGGCACTTATCGCTAAACAAGCACCAGGAGCAGGGTCGGCCTGGCTGCTTGGCGCGCTCGCGATAGGGGGCGGGCTGGGGGCGTTGGCTGCGGCCCGCATTGAAATGACAAAAATGCCTGAGCTTGTGGCAGCTATGCATTCATTAGTTGGGCTAGCGGCAGTTTGCATCGCCTATGCGGTAGTGGCTGAACCCGCCGCTTTTCTGCTTTCCACGACAGGCGTACTGCCTTATGGTAATCGCGCTGAGCTTTTTATTGGCGCCTGCGTTGGCGCCATCACCTTCTCTGGCTCAGTGATTGCATTTGGCAAGCTATCTGGCAAATATCGCTTCCGGCTTTTTCAAGGAAGTCCAATCGTCTATGCAGGTCAACATCGATTGAATTTGATGCTGGCGCTCACCATGGTCGGCTTTGGAAGCCTCTTTTTACTCTCACAAAATTGGTTGCCATTCATTTTAATGACGGTACTCGCCTTCGCCCTTGGCGTACTGCTAATTATCCCAATCGGCGGCGCTGATATGCCAGTTGTTGTATCAATGCTTAATGCTTACTCAGGCTGGGCAGCAGCAGGTATCGGGTTTTCATTGAATAACCCTATGCTGATTATTTCTGGCGCTCTGGTTGGCTCGTCAGGCACGATTCTGTCTTACATTATGTGCCGCGCGATGAATCGGTCATTTTTAAACGTATTACTGGGCGGCGTTGGTAATCACCCGCTGTCGGCAAGTCACGCAAAGCATATTGAGCGCCCAGTGAAAGTGGCTTCCGCCGATGACGCCGCCTTTATGCTCGCCAATGCCGAATCAGTTGTGATTGTGCCAGGCTATGGACTCGCCGTAGCGCGCGCGCAACATGCGCTCAAAGAATTAACCAGCAAGCTCACCGCCAAAGGCATACAAGTACGTTATGCGATTCACCCCGTGGCCGGACGGATGCCCGGCCATATGAATGTACTGCTGGCTGAAGCCGAAGTCCCTTATGAACAAGTGTTTGAAATGGACGAGATTAATGTTGAATTCGGCCAAACTGATGTAGTGCTTGTACTCGGGGCAAATGATATTGTGAATCCAGCAGCTAGAAACGACCCCCAATCACCCATTTCAGGTATGCCTATCCTTGATGCCTATAGAGCGCGCGCGGTGATTGTGAATAAGCGTTCAATGGCTACGGGTTACGCTGGGCTGGATAATGAACTTTTTTATATGAATAAGACCATGATGGTATTTGGCGATGCCAAAAAAGTTGTGGAGGATATCGTTAAAGCGGTTAATTAACGGACATACTCTCCTCGCTCGACACGATTAGCGAGTTAACGATTCCATCCCCATATCTTTAATGAACTGAGTGCACGATCGGGATACGCGTCAAACGCAAGTGACCCAAAATCTACCCACAAAAAAAAGCCACTTCGGTGGCTTAGGACCTAAGTGGCTGATTTTTAAAGAGAATTACTGGTGCGGCTGGCAGGATTCGAACCCACGACCCCTTGGTTCGTAGCCAAGTACTCTATCCAACTGAGCTACAGCCGCACACTAAGGACGGCATTATAGCAGCTTGCTCTCAAGTTGGAAATGGCTTATCGTTAAGATTATCTCATCCGCTTGCGCTGCTCAGCGCATCGTGAGTATCCGCACCAAAGACTCGCACCCGTAGTAAAGCGAGCTGATCACGGGCTTGAGCCGCTTTTTCAAACTCAAGATTCTTCGCGTGCTCCATCATCTGCTTTTCGAGTCGTTTAATTTCTTTGGCAAGCTGCTTCTCGCTCATCCCCTCAAATTTCGCCCGCTCTTGGGCAACCTTCAATTCAGCGCGTGCATCATCAATGTTATAGACACCGTCAATAATATCTTTGATCCGCTTGACCACCCCAGTTGGTGTAATTTGATGAGCCTGATTGTGCGCAAGCTGCTTAGCGCGCCGGCGCGCAGTTTCATCCATTGCCCGTTTCATTGACCCGGTGATTTTGTCCGCATAAAGAATCGCTTTACCATTTACATTACGTGCGGCGCGGCCAATGGTTTGAATCAGCGAGCGTTCCGCCCGCAAAAAACCTTCTTTGTCTGCATCGAAAATTGCGACCAGCGAAACCTCTGGAATATCGAGCCCCTCGCGCAGCAAGTTAATCCCCACCAGCACATCAAACACACCGAGCCGTAAATCGCGAATGATTTCGACCCGCTCAACGGTCTCAATATCGCTATGTAAATAACGGATTTTGACGTTATGCTCAGACAAAAATTCGGTCAGCTGCTCGGCCATGCGCTTTGTCAATACAGTAATGAGTACGCGCTCACCCACCTGCACACGCTCACGGAGTTCTGCTAAGACATCATCCACCTGTGTGCGGGCTGGCCGCACTTCGATTTCCGGATCGACCAAACCCGTAGGCCGAACCAACTGCTCAACCACCTGCCCAGATACACGTTGCTCATAATCAGCAGGCGTCGCCGAAACAAAAATGACTTGGCGCAACTTGCCCTCGAACTCGGTAAATTTAAGTGGCCGGTTATCAAGTGCAGACGGTAAACGGAAACCATAGTTCACTAGATTCTCTTTACGCGCCCGATCGCCGTTGTACATACCATTTAATTGGCCAATCAATACATGCGACTCATCAAGAAACATCAAAGCATCGGGTGACAAATAGTCAACCAGCGTTGGCGGCGGCTCACCAGGAGCCGCTCCCGAAAAATGACGTGAGTAGTTTTCGATCCCTTTGCAAAAACCGAGTTCTTGCAGCATCTCAAGATCAAAACGGGTGCGCTGTTCAATCCGCTGCGCTTCGAGTAATTTTGCTGCACCATTAAAAAATTCGAGTCTATCGCGCAACTCCGTTTTGATGGTTTCAATCGCACGCAGAACGGTATCGCGTGGCGTGACGTAATGAGAAGACGGATATACAGTAAAGCGCGAAAGTTTGCGCTGGATATGGCCAGTTAACGGATCAAATAAATATAATGAATCAATCTCGTCATCAAATAACTCAACCCGCACCGCCATTTCCGCATGTTCGGCCGGAAAAATATCAATCGTATCGCCCCGCACCCGAAAGGTACCCCGCTGAAAATCTGTCTCATTGCGCGTGTATTGCATTGAGATCAAGCGCGCAATGACTTCTCGCTGGCCGAGCTTATCGCCCATTCTCAGCGTCAGAATCATTTGATGATATTCGCCTGGATTACCAATCCCGTAGATGGCCGACACCGTTGCCACAATGATCGTATCGCGCCGCTCCAGCAAACTTTTGGTTGCCGACAGCCGCATTTGCTCAATATGTTCGTTAATGGATGAATCTTTTTCGATAAAAAGATCGCGCTGCGGCACATATGCTTCTGGCTGATAGTAGTCGTAATAAGAGACAAAGTATTCAACCGCATTACGTGGGAAGAATTCTCGAAACTCTGAATACAGTTGTGCCGCAAGGGTTTTATTTGGCGCAAACACAATTGCCGGCCGGCCAAGCCGCGCGATGGTGTTTGCCATTGTGTAAGTTTTACCCGAGCCGGTTACGCCCAGCAGCGTCTGAAATGACAAACCATCCTCAAGCCCACTGACCAACTGCTCAATCGCCGCTGGCTGATCGCCAGCAGGGAGATAGGGTTGGTACAATTGATAAGGGGAGTCGCCGAAAGTGATAAATTTCGATTCGTCCAGCTTATCTTGATTTTCCCGCAAATCAGTCATTTTGGATAAAATAATGGGGTGAGCCTAAATAACCGTAATATCTTGCTAGGCGCCAGTTGAATGATAGACTCAACCGGTACCTTTGGTTCTTAGGCGGAATGTCCTTATTCTACCCTGTCCTTTTTTTGAGCAGCCCTCATGACTCTTTTTGCCACCGTTGAACTTGCACCACGCGACCCTATTTTGGGCCTAAATGAAACATTTGGTGCCGATACACGCCCAACTAAAGTCAATCTCGGGATTGGCGTTTATACTAATGACGAAGGCCGCCTGCCGTTATTGCGCGCCGTGCGTGAAGCAGAAAAAGCGCGCATTGAAGCCGCTATCCCCCGCGGTTATTTGCCGATCGATGGCATCGCCGCTTACGATGCTGCCGTCCAGAAATTATTATTTGGCAATGCCTCACCACTGATCGCGCAAGGTCGCATTGTCACCGCCCAATCTCTAGGCGGCACCGGCGCATTAAAGATCGGCGCAGATTTTCTGAAACGTCTCAACCCAAATGCAAAAGTCGCGGTCAGCAATCCAAGCTGGGAAAACCACCGCGCGATCTTTCAAGCTGCCGGCTTTGAGGTTCTGAGCTATCCTTACTACAGTGCTGAAACACAAAACGTTGATTTTGTTGGCTTAAGTAGCACATTAAATACTTATACACCAGGCACGATCGTCGTATTACATGCATGTTGCCACAATCCAACCGGCGTTGATCTGACTCCCGAGCAATGGCAACAAGTGGTTCAGATTGTTAAAGAGCGCGAACTCATTCCATTTCTTGACATTGCCTATCAAGGTTTTGGCGCAGGTATCGAGGAGGACGCTGCGGCCATCCGGCTATTTGCCGAGGCGGGCATCAATAGCTTTGTCGCGAATTCATTTTCAAAATCATTTTCGCTATATGGCGAGCGCGTTGGCGCGCTGTCGGTGATCACCTCAAGCCAAGACGAAGCCATGCGCGTACTATCACAACTCAAGCAAGTGATCCGCACCAGCTACTCAAACCCGCCCACTCATGGCGCAGCCTTGGTTGCGACCATCCTAAACTCGCCAGAATTACGCACGCTTTGGGAAGAAGAGCTCAGCGAAATGCGCGGCCGGATTTTATCGATGCGCAGCAGCCTCATTGCCAAGCTGAAACACTATGGAGCAAAACGCGACTTTGACTTTGTCAGCCGCCAACACGGCATGTTTTCGTATTCAGGGTTAAACGCTCAGCAGGTTGAGCGTTTAAAAACAGAATTTGGCATTTATGCCGTCAGTACCGGCCGTATCTGCGTGGCGGCATTGAATACGAAGAACGTTGAAGTCGTTGCACAAGCGATTGCGCATGTGCTGGACACAACTGTATGAAAATATTTTAAGCTTACGCGGGCCGCAGACCGGTTGGTTTGAACTTGACCGCTGGCGCGCGGCCACGGCGAGCGCGTTTACCTAGCACGGGCGCCAGCGCCGCAAGCGACACAGTTGCTTCGGCTGGTTTCCCGCCACGCCCAACACCAGTCAAGACTAAACCAGCCGCTCCAAAAACAGCTGTTTGTACCAGCGTTTCTCCGTCATCCAAGCCAATCAAGGTCAAGCCACGCCCGCCACCCGCTAAAATCTTCAGCTCATCTAGGCTAAATACAAGTAAGCGAGCACTACTTGATAAACATGCGACATATGAGGCCTGCGGCAATAACGGCACCGGCAATAGCGGCATGGCCTGTGCATCGAGTGTCATAAATGCTTTGCCCGCCTTAACACGGCTCACCATGTCGCCAATCTTGGCGATAAAACCAAAACCGGTGCTCATCGACAGTAAAAGCCGCTGTTCAATAGGTGCGGCAAAGTAATGCAAAAGCTGCGTGCCTGCCGCCAGCTCAAGCAACGACGTGAGCGGCACCCCATCACCACGCCCACCGGGCAGGATTGCAATCGGGACAGAATAAACGCGGCCATTGCTACCCCAGGCAATTAAAGTATCTGGCGTGCGGCATTCAAATGCGCCATACAGCTGATCACTCGCCTTAAACGCAAATTGAGCGGCATCCAGTCCATGGCCCTTGTGCACGCGGACCCAGCCTTTTTGCGAAATAACAACCGTGATGGGCTCATCGACCACACGCGCCTCAATCACTGCGCGCCGTTCTTGTTGAATCAGCGTACGCCGCTCATCACCGTATTGTTTAGCATCCGCGTCTATCTCGCGGATGAGTAAACGCTTCATTGCCGCCTCACTGCCAAGCAGCTCTTGCAGCTTGGTGCGCGCATCGCGCAGCTCTGCTAACTCTTTTTCTAGTTTGATACTTTCGAGCCGTGCTAACTGCCGCAAACGGATCTCAAGAATATCGTCAGCTTGTCGCTCACTTAAACCAAATGCATGAATCAATGCGGGCTTCGGCTCATCCGCTTCACGAATAATACGAATCACTTCATCCAGATTTAAAAAGACAATCAGCCGCCCTTCAAGAATATGAATGCGAGCCTCCATCTTCGCCAGCCGAAAGCGGCTACGCCGCGTGATCGTCACAAAACGAAACGCAACCCATTCACGCAAAATCTCTATCAATGGCTTTTGGCGCGGCCGACCATCTGTGCCAATCATCACCAAATTGAGTGCGACATTGGACTCCATGCTGGTCTGCGCAAGCAGCGTATTGATAAATTCATCCACCTCGATACGACTTGATTTTGGCTCAAACACAAGACGCACCGCTGCCTCCCGCCCGGATTCATCACGCACCGTATCGAGTAAGGAAAGGAGATGTTGTTTCGTCTGCTGCTGTTCGGGTGTGAATGTTTTTTTACCGGACTTCAGCTTTGGATTAGTCAGTTCCTCAATTTCTTCAAGCACCTTCTGCCCCGACGCATTCGGCGGCAACTCGGTAATCACTAACTGCCATTGGCCACGCGCAAGCTCCTCGATTTTCCAGCGTGCGCGCACTTTCAGGCTGCCCCGCCCGGTCTGACAGGCAGAAGCTATTTCATCAGCGCTTGAAATAATTTGACCGCCTCCCGGGAAATCCGGCCCAGGAAGTATTGTCATGAGTTCTGCATGGGAAAGCTTTGGATTGCGAATCAACGCAATCGCCGCTTGCGCCACTTCACGCAGATTATGAGATGGAATTTCAGTGGCTAAGCCAACCGCAATCCCCGAAGCACCATTCAGCAATACAAAAGGCAAGCGTGCCGGCAAACCTCTAGGCTCTTCGTTCGACCCATCATAATTCGGCATGAAGTCGACCGTGCCTTCATCCAACTCAGCCAGTAAAAGCCGGGCAATTGGCGTCAAGCGCGCTTCGGTATAACGCATAGCGGCAGCGCCATCTCCATCACGCGAGCCAAAATTACCTTGGCCGTCAATCAATGGATAACGCAATGAAAAATCTTGCGCGAGCCGTACTAAAGCGTCATAAGCGGATTGATCGCCATGTGGGTGGTATTTACCCAGCACGTCGCCCACCACGCGCGCCGATTTAACAGGTTTAGCATCGGCGGCGAGCCCCATCTCGCTCATCGCGAACAAGATGCGGCGCTGTACAGGTTTTTGCCCATCGCCTACTTCGGGCAGCGCACGCCCTTTGACTACGCTGACGGCGTAGTCAAGATAGGCGCGTTCTGCGTAGTCGCCGAGCGTTAGAAATTCAGTGTCTGCCCCGTTGGCGGTAGTGAAGTTGATGTTTTGTTGTTCCATTCAATGTTTATATTGGGCTAAGCCGGAATGAGTGTCAAGCTTAGCCCATATAAAGTTAAGCTGCTTTTGCCACAATAGCTTATGAAGATTTTTTCAGAGAAGGCATAAGAATACCAAGATCTTCTAATGGAACAAAGTAATAACCTGGTCCTGACACTTGGGCTTTTAACTCTACAGAATAATACACTTGACCATCTTCTGCCGTTTGTTCGCTGTACCCAGAAACCTCTACATCATGAATTGGATTGTAGGTTCCATCCTTAGTATCTGCATGCTGAATTTGTAATAAGCCCGCGTCGCGCCTTAAATTTAATTGAATTTTTAATTCACATTTCTCGAACAAAGAATATGCCTCGCTTTCCCCTACAATTTCATACAACAAACCGCTAGGCAATGTTTCAGGTTTAGGTTCCGAAACTCTAACACTAAATTTAGCACTACCCATAAAACCTATTGTTCCACTTCCATGAAGAAACAATGAAGCTCGTCCATCCTCGCTGGATCCAAGCCTAAGGATCATATTTTGCGCTGACAATACACTACCTACAGATGCTTTAGTCGCCTTAGCATGACTAGTATTACTATCATTACTGTCACCACCTCCACAACCAACAAGCGATATGCTCACAGCACCTACCAAAGCTAGTTTCATTAACATTTTCATCTCGATTTAAAATTTAAAAAAGATTTTTTCAATTTCAAAAAATATTAAGCTTTTTAAAAAAGCTTAACTTAAGATAAACCAGAAAAATATTTTAATCAAGTCGATATAGCCACAAATACAACTCTTCTTATTCTTAATTTCATATTTTCTCAAAAGACTTTTTTATTATTTTTTTATATTTTATTAAAAATACTTTTTCTCTTATTAAATTTTATAGGCATATCCTTACACACATAATCACCAGCCTGCACAATAAATATCTTAAGAAACAAATTACAAGCCATTGATTTACTGTGTATAGCATGCTGGCAATTGGCACCGTATTCATCGGCTTTCCGCATGGCGCCTTTGATCATTGGGTCGCAACCCACCGTTGGATGCCTCGACTTGGCCGTCAGTGGTGGCTCTTGTTTCTGCTAGGTTATCTAGGCCTGACAGCGCTCGTGTTGTTCGGATGGGTTTATGTTCCAGCGGTGACACTAAGTGTTTTTTTTGCGATGATAGTAGTTTGCCTATGGTTTAGTCATCGCTCACAAAGCTAAGGAACCTCTGCAAAAGCCTGAAGGTTATCGTCCATCCAAATTGTGATCAAGAGACAGAGCGGGAAACGCCGAAAATTCCGCCCAGTCAGTTGGCCTCATTCAAGTTGGTGTGGTGTAGAGTAAGATTTATGGGTACAGTGTTGTTTGTAGTCAATGGGAGATTTTCCAACCTGAATGAGATCACGTCTTGATTAGGACAGATCATAGTTTAAACAAAAATAAGGAGGAGCTATATTGTGGATAATTTCAATGTGTTAAGTGGCAGCATGGGTGATTTTCTTCATATACCTGGAGCTAATCTCCTTAATAGGACTGCTGCCTTCTATAATTGGCAGCAAGCGCGCCGCCAAGCGGGTCTCTGGCCATATGGCCGTTCTACTGAGAATGGGCCGCACAGTAGATGCCTGGCACGTACCGATGACGGAGATTTGTTCGAAGGCGTTAATTTCGCATCCCAAGATTATTTAAGCCTGTCCTCTCATCCAGAAGTGCTTAACGTAGCGATAGAAACCATACAACGCTTTGGCGTTCATAGCGCAGGTGCGCCTGCCTTTGTTGGCAATACATCACTATCGCTTGCACTGGAGAATAAGATTGCGGAATTCCTCAGTGCTGATCACATTATTCTCTATCCAACCGGCTGGGCCGCTGGCTTTGGTGTCATTCAAGGCTTGGTCCGATCCAATGACCATATTGTCATGGATAAGCTATCTCATTTTTGTCTGCAGCAAGGTGCTCGAGCCGCAACTAAGAACGTACATTTCTTCCGCCATAATAATCTTGAAATGGCGCGTGAAAAGTTGGAGAAAATTCGCGCCAGTGACACAGAAAACGGCATCTTAGTTGTGACAGAAAGTTTGTTCTCGATGGACTCTGATAGCCCAGACCTTAAAGCGCTGCAAGAGTTGGCACACGAATTCAACGCTACTTTGGTCGTCGATGTAGCGCACGATCTCGGCAGCTTGGGCGAAAATGGGCGAGGTCATCTTGAACTGCAAAATATGATAGGAAAAATTGATGTAATCATGGGCAGTTTCTCAAAAACTTTCGCCTCTAGTGGAGGCTTTGTTGCCAGTAGCCAGCGAAGTGTGAAAGAGTATTTACGTTATTTTAGCTCGCCCAATATTGGTTCTAATGCCCTGTCACCCTCACAAGCGGCTATTGTTGGCAAGTGCTTCGACATCGCCGCTTCTGGCGAAGGCGTGGCTTTGCGCCGCAAATTAATGAACAATGTAATGCTACTGCGTCAATTGTTGAACGACTCTCACTTTGACACGTACGGCGAGCCGTCGCCCATCGTTTCCGTTAAAATAGCGAATGAGGGCTTGGCACGTCTAGTTAGCCGCTGCTTACCGACGATCGGGCTTCTATCCAATTTGGTTGAGTTTCCAGCCGTTGCGAAAGGAGCTGCCCGTTTCCGCTTTCAAGTTATGGCTAACCATACAAACAAAGATATCACTGACGGCGCCGATTTTTTCAGGATGGCTATGGCTATAGCCAGTACTGAGGATGAAACGTTAAAGTCTGGGGCCATCGAGTCGGCTGAGCTTACAAAATGACCCATGCAGATGCTAGAAGCACAAATTTCGCCAGCGACTGAAATCAAATGGCCCCAATTTGAAACTTCGTAGGCGAAAAATTAACTTACCGTGGGCATTCGTTTATTAAAACGGTGCCCTTAACATCTCTCTGACTGAAATTGAAAGGAAGAAGAGGATGTCAATCCGTGCTTAACACTATGGCGGGAAACAAACCACTAAACTGAGCTTACTTTACCCCCCAAGCCAGAACCGAAGCCACTTCTTGGCGTAGCCAGATACCAAAATCGGTGAGCCGGTCGCGTAGCTGGAGCGGCGATACATCAGGGTTCAGAAAAGTCTCCAGGACCCATCGCATATCAGCCTCCCGTTCCGGGTAATGTCTTGAAAAGCACATATAAAGCAGATAAAGACTGGTCGCATAACGGTTTTCACGCTCCATCACCAGTTCAAAACCAGTACGCAAAATCCTTTTCATCAGTGACTGGACCTGCTCAGGTGAAACCGGCCTTCCGCTCGTCAGCTCAGCCTCGACAGCAGACAGCTGCCGGTCGAGGAGTTCCGCATCCATCATCATTGCCAAACCAGGGCGGCAATCCGGTAAAGCCGGTCCGATATCCGGCCCATGGATGCACAATGACTGGGTTTTGATAATCATGGAGACAATTGGGTTCACCCGCGCAAAGTTGTGATGGAAAGTGACCGAAACAAATTCTACTGCGCAAGGAAAGCCTAGTCGCTGAACAGGCGCGTCATCAGACCATGGCAAAGCTTGCCAGATAACACACTCAGTCCCGCGGGGGTAAACCAGACAAAAACTGTCCAAGTCGGAAAAGCCGGCGATCGCCGTACCAAAAGCGACGGAACCTCGAACATAAACGCTATGCAACTGCTCACCCAGTTTCTGGATATAGATTTGGCGAATCTCCTCTAGCGCTTCGAGCCACGGAGAAACCAGCCGCTCGGGCGAGGCTGGATTAATCACGTAGCCGTCCTTCGTCTGCGAGAAGAAGCTGCCAAGCGGCTCGATTTCACGACGTTGATTCCTCATCGCTGTTCAGTCCCGAGGTTCAAGTTTGACTTCGCCAGTAACGGACAAGTCAAAGCCCCGCCCAGACTGGTCACGCAATCGACCGTCTGGCGTCAGATCACCAGTGTAATGGGCCAACAAGTCGCCGTTATCCGCTTGCCGCAGACGCAACTCCGCCATTAGGCTATTAGCCATCGGCCCAATACGGAAATGAGGCGGTTGTGGAGGGGGGGCGTCCGCCGCCGTCAGCGGGCGAACAGGCACCGGTATACCGTCAATCTCTAGGCTGGAGTCAACAGGCAAACCCACCATTTGGCCGCGACAGGTCACAGCTACATGCTGCCATCGCTGCGCCGTCAGCGGCACGCGGCTAGCTACAGTCTGGTCAGCGGCGATGATCAGCAGACGGTAAAGCTGTATGTCGCACAGCGATGCCACTGTCAGTCCGCCAATTAACCCAATGTTGTCAGTGCTGGAGCAGGCATTCAGACACTCGCCGATCTCCAGAGAGCGCCGGGTAAAGTACCAGCAGCCGATCAGCCCTGGCTCATCGCCACTCAGCCAACCAGACTTGTGGTGGTTCAACGTGTTGAGATCATGCGCCCTACTCCACAATCTCACCATGCGCAATCCGCCAACGAAGCCGGCATCAGGGACAAAGTCGGACAGCACGCCAGGAGTCCCCTGCTCCTGGCCAATGACCAAAGAGCCGCCATCTGCTATGTGCTCGCCCGCCGCTAATGAACCGACAAAGACCGGCGGCCCAAAGTCAATTGTGCGCCCCTCAGCCAAGGCAGCAATGGCGGCAACCCCGTCCTCTTTATATAAACACACCCGACCATCGGTGGCACGCCACGTCAGCGCGATATGCTGCCACTGGTGAAAATCGAGGTGCAAGCCAGTGACAATTTTTTTGCCATTGATCGACAGCACTAGCCCCTCCGTCCCCTTATCCTGCAGCAAAACATCACAAGTGGTGCTTGTATGTACGCAGCTGTAGGAGAAAATGGTGCTACAAGAATTGGCACGATAAGGGCACAACACGGCTTCGAAGGTGAATTCTTCCGCGGGAAAAGCGACGAATTTTTGCACCATAACCCATTGACGCGGCTTGCCGGGCACAAAAGCGACGCTGCCGATGGGGTCCAGATGCAAGCCATAGCGGCCCCAGGCCGAACGGTAGGACAGGACTTCGGCTATCGTCAGCCGAGGCAGCGGTCGGACCCAGGCGTCAAAACTAACCGCCGGCGCAACGAGTTGGTCAAGGCGGAGAATGTCGGCTTCCGCCTGGGATTCAACGCCAAGGCGGAATATTTTGGCGGCTGCCGGGTGGTTTTTTGAAGGAGGAATAGAAGAAGTCATGACTTGATCTTAGGAGTATAGATGGTATGGGGTCAAAGACCATCGAGCGAGGTTTCCCACCAGCGTACCGCCGGTCCGTCTGACTGCATCGGCCGGATGCAGCGATACGCCTCATACGGCATCATGCCAAGCGTCCCGCTGTAAGCCCGGTCGTTTTCGTTGAAAACTCGCCGGATTCTCTGACGAATGGAGGGCGACAGCGACGACTCGCCAACTCGCATTGCCTGCGCGAAAGTGTGCCGTGGCTGCATGACGATCATGGTCGATTGTGAACCAAAGCTATAGCGTGCATGATTCTCTGGGTAGCACGGAGCAAAGGTGTTGACAAAAATCTTTTCGCCGCCAAAGGCAAAGCACCATGCCGGATCCTCAATTTCCTGGTCCATACAATGCTCGCCCGCCGGATCCAAATCACTCAGATAGCGCAGAACTGCGTGCGTGAACTTCGCCAACACCTCAATATTATTGCCGTACTTCGGATTGGCTAGGTCAATCACGTAACCGTCGACTTTGAATGCTTGCGACAGATTAATGAAGTGAGCCATATGCTGCGCGACGTTACGCATATTGTCCTTAAAGGATAAGGTTTCGTCGAGAGGCGGGCTGCCCCAAAGCCGAGACCCGGGCGAATAGATGCAATGGGTCTTTATCTTGAGTGGCGTGAAATTCTGGACCGATGGAAAGTTTTTCTCAGCATCTTCAATATTAAAAGGCATCCCGCTGCGTGCGTAACTACACAAAGACTCTTTAGACATACATTCCCCCTTTGATCAGAATATAAGCGTAACGACAGTTGTTCAGTCTATTGCAACTTTTTATAAGCGTAACTGCAGTTGCTCAGTCTATTGCAACTTTTAAAATATTAATATATTCTGCCACACAATAAGAATATTTAGGAGCAGTCTTTGTGTTTGGTAAACGGCGCTAGCGTCTGATGCCAAATACTGAGAAGCACGCAAGGATGCCGGTTATAAGAGCATAGCCAAGCTGGCATCCACTGGCTAATACCGTTTGTTGTCGGCTTACCCGAATAGACGAATGGTCAGCGCCAGTTATTTGCGACGCAATCAATTTTTTACTTAAGTGCCATAGAAATTTTTGTACTGTAGAAGGGAAAGATATAAAAGTAGCATAAGTTATCTCGATTCATATAAGCGGCGAGGGGGGAGGAGCTCAATGAACAGTACAGAAGTCAGCGGACCGATACGGACGATCGATTTTGCCGCTCTGCGCGGCGGAAACCACAGCAGTCGGGAAGCCTTGGGGCGGGAGATCGTAACGGCTTTTGAGGAGATCGGTGGAATCTACGCCATTAATCACGGAGTGGATCCAGTCTTAGTCGAGGATGCTTTCACCGCTTCCCGTTGGTTTTTTGCACAGCCCTTATCCTGGCGGCAAGCGTTGGGGATAAACCAGTGGCAACGCGGCTTTCTCGCTTTGCAGACCAACCGCAAGCCTGGCTTTCCCCCTGACCTGCGCGAAGCATTTGATATCGGTATCGACATTCCAGCCGATGACCCGCGAGTGCTCGGCAACAAACCGTTTCACGGTCCGAACCATTGGCCCGACGCACCAGGCTTCCGATCCGCAGTTGAACGCTATTTCCAAGCACTTCGGGACTTCGGGTTCGCTCTGCAGGAGGCGCTGGCCTTGGGACTAGGGCTGCCTAACGAGTGGTTCCAGGAGTACTACGGCAATGCCCTCTCAACCATGCGGCTACTGCATTATCCCAACGCGGAACAGACGCTGGAAGCCGACGGCTTCCCGATGGCCCCGCATATTGATTTCGGCGCTTTCAGCTTCATCTCGCAAGATGGTACAGGAGGCCTAGAATATCAGGATAGTACTGAGCTGTGGCGACCACTGCAGCCAACCCAAGGAGCTTTAGTCGTATTTCTGGGTGGGCTCATGAACTACTGGAGCAACGGCCGCTTCAAGGCGCTGCGACATCGCGTTGTCACTGTTCCAGGTCGACAGCGCTTCTCAATCGCCATGTTCTACAATCCTAATTTCGACGCCGAGTTGACCTGCCCGCCTTCCTGTGGCAGCGCCAACCAGCCGCTAAACAATAACGCAGCTATCGCTTGTGGGCCATATATCCTAGCCCAAGCGAAGGCCCGCTCAGCCCTGACCGCGCAATGAGTTTATTTGACCCAAGCCCCACTCCAGAGCAGCGTCACCTTGAGCGACTGCCACTGCTGCTTGCTTCTCCTCTAGAAGCCTTGCGGATCCAATTACAGGCCGAACCCCAGCAGATACAAGCCGATGACGCGTTCGTCCGATACGCCTGTATTCTAGCTCTGGCGGCAGTGGCAGAAGGCAACCACGGCGTCGGCGCGGTTATCGTGCATAACGGCCGCGTTATCGCCGAAGGTCGCAACCGCGCCTTCTGGCCGCAGGTGCGCAGTGACCTACACGCCGAGATGGATGCGCTGAATGCCCTGGAACAGGACCACCCACATGTGCCACCTGCTGAGTGCAGCTTATATAGCTCGCTCGAATGTTGCCCGATGTGCACCATTCGCCTGATCAATGTAGGTATCGGTCGAGTTTTATATGCGGCCAATGATGACGAATGCGGCATGGTGCGTCGCTTTGACAATCTTCCCCCAGGCTACAGAGAGTTAGCAGAATCGCGTTCGCAGTATTTCGGCCCCGCCTCCTGCTCCGCCAATCTGATCGACTGCGCCCACGATATTTTCCACTTTAACCTCGAAGCGTTAAAAAACTTCGTCCAATGCCGTAAATCTAATGCCGTAAATAACGATGTTCTCTAGGAGATAGCATGAATAACGTAATTAGCATAATGAATAACAACGTAGCTAAAGACATGGCTCTTGATGCATTTCTATCTGACATGTACCGGCGCTTCGGGCCGCCAAAGCCAATGAACGATACCGTCGAGGATCGCGAGTGGCCGCACTTTTTTCTACACCGAAATTTCTTGGGCGAGCAGGATCTGGCGATCCTTTTTAATACTAAGCGGTGTCGTTACCAGTGCAAATTCTGTGCTTTACCCTATAAGGCGAGTAAGGAATGGATTGGGCGAGATTTGGTCGTGCAACAGTTTAAAAATGTCGTGCAGGAGGTCCGTCATGCCATCGGTGTGTTCGAACGACTGACCATCGCCAACGAAGGGTCGGTGTTTGACAGCACTACCTTTCCTCGAGACGCATTGGAAGAGATCGTCAGTTCGACGCGCAGTTTGCCGAATATCCGTAAATTAGTCATCGAAAGTCGGCTAGAGTTTGTGCAAGCTGATGTGCTAAGGAAGTTTAAGGCGGAAAGCGGCAAGTCCATCGACATCTTGACCGGTTTTGAGACCTTGGACGAAACCATCCGGGACAAAGTGTTGGACAAGCGCGAACCATTGAAAGCCTTCCTCTCTGGCTTAGACGAGATCGCTGCTGGCGAAGTGGAACTGACCGCCTACGTTCTCTTCAAACCCAGTCCCTCCATGAGCGATGTTGAGGCTAAGGACGAAGCCGAAGCGTCCATCGACTTCCTCACCGAACAGTGCGCCCAGCGCTCCATTCCATTGATCGTCCGCCTCAATCCAATGTACGTGTCCCGCGGCACACCTTGGGCTCATAAAGCTATGGCACAACCAGGAGGTTACCAGCCACCGCGACTTTCCGACGTGCTGGCTCTGGCCCAAGCAAAGCAAAAGGAAGGCGTGCGCATCTATTATGGTCTGACCTCTGAAGGTCTATCGGGTAGCGAGGATACTTACCGCGGTCGTGATGACTTCTCCTCAACGCTACTTAAGCAATGCATTGTCTCCAATTCCCAACGCCCCTCTGACCGATAGGAATTGTACTATGCAAATTTTAGCAATGAAGGCAGGCCATGATGGCAATTTCGCACTCTTAGAAGATCATGCACTGCGGTGGCAGATTGAAGCAGAGAAAGATTCTTTCCCTCGCTACGAGACAATCACGGCGGATCTTCTGGTGCGTGCCGGCAAATATCTTGAAGGTATTCCCGACGTCATAGCCGTCAGTGGTTGGGTCAAGGGATGGCATTCGGTCGAACCACCCGTAAACGGCGGCTATTTCGGCTGGGCAGAGGACTGTGGCCGCCTTTCCTCGATGCGTTTTATGGGACGCGACATCCAACTCTTTACCTCGACCCATGAACGCTCGCATATTTTCTGCAGTTACGGCCTCTCCCCTTTCCCGCAGGGAGAACCGTGTTATGCCCTGGTTTGGGAGGGGAATCTCGGTTGCTTTTATGAGATCGGCGCCGATCTTTCGGTCACCCGACTCGGTTGGCCGCTGGTGGATCCGGGTAACAAATACGCTCAGCTCTTTGGTATCGCCGATCCTACCTTTCCTTCACTCAAGGGACATTTCCGTTTTTCCAACGCCGGCAAGCTAATGGCCCTAGCCGCCTTCTCAAAACGCACACCACTGGACGATGACGGACGCCGGCTGCTCGACGCTCTAATCCAAGCAGATGGTCTGGTCAAAAACATAGCCAAAGACGAATTTTCCTGGTCACGATACTACAATATTGGGGTCACCGATCCGGCCTTCATGGAACTGGCCGGTCATTTCTCCGATATGATCTACAACCGCTTCTATGAATTCGCCCGCAAGCACCTGACCAAAGGCCTACCCTTGTTAATCAGTGGCGGCTGTGGCCTAAATTGCGAATGGAATAGCCGCTGGCACGATAGCGGCCTATTCGCTGATGTTTTTGTCCCCCCTTGCACCAACGATACCGGTTCGGCCCTCGGAACCGCAGTTGAAGCTCAGGCCCGTCTAACCGGCAACGCCAAGGTAGAGCACTGGAGCGTCTACGCTGGCGAGAACTTTGTCGAGGATATTCCCTGCCCCAATGAGACCTTCACTGCTGAACCATTGGACGAGAACGTGGTAGCGAATTTTATCGCGACGGGTGGCATTATCGCCTGGGTCCAGGGCCAGTACGAAATGGGGCCGCGGGCACTCGGCAACCGCTCTATCCTCGCCGCGCCTTTCTCCGCTGAGACACGTGACAGGCTGAATGCCATCAAAAAACGCGAGGGCTACCGTCCCGTTGCCTGCATCTGTCTAGAGGAGGAGGCAACTCGTCATTTCAACGGTGCGAGTCCAAGCCCGTATATGCTACATTTCCACCACGTGCGCGATGCTCAGTTAGGCGCCGTCACTCATGTGGACAATACCTGTCGGGTTCAAACCGTCAATGCTAGCCAAAATCCGCCGATGTACCGCTTGCTCAACGCTTTTTCCCAGCGCACCGGCTATGGCGTGCTATGCAATACTTCCCTCAACTTCAACGGACGCGGCTTTATCAACCGTATGAGTGATCTCATCACCTATGTGGAGAACACAGGCATGGATGGATTTGTTGTCGGCAACCATTTTTACCGTCGGCGCCTTTCATGACACCGATCGTCCCCGTCTCAGATACGGTTGTTCATCGTATTGCCGAAGCGTGCATCCGTATTCCTGATCATCCCGTGATTATAGATCACCGCGGCTCAGTCAAACTTAGCCAGCTGTGGCAGGCGGCGACAGTCCTCGCCGGTCAGCTGTCTAGGCTGCCCGGCTTTACCCGGGAAGATCGGATCGGCCTGCTGCTACCGCGTGACCGCTCTATGCCCTCCGCGATGCTGGCCTGCATGCTCGCGGGCGGAGCTTTTCTCCCACTTGACCCTTCCTGGCCCACTGAACGGCTCAATCTTATCCTGGAAGATGCAGGCTGCCGGGCGTTAGTCACGACTGCGGGCATGCCTGACCCTGCGTGGTCGGGGCCCCGCATTGACATTGCCGACACGGGGCAACGACCGACGACCATGGTTCAACCTACGCCAGCTGATTTGGCTTACGTGATCTACACCTCGGGTTCTACCGGGCGGCCTAAAGGCGTACTGATGGAACATGGGCCGCTGGCAAACCTGATGACAGCAGTTAAAGGCATACTATACCGTGAAGCGAACGCAGATTATAAGGAGATCTTGAGCGCACCTTTCGTCTTCGACGTGGTCGTGCAGCAGGTATTTTCGGCCCTGACCGGAGCGTGCAGTCTACACATCGTGCCCGACGAGTTGCGCCAAGATCCGGCCGCTCTAGTCTCTTACATAGAGCGCCACAAAATTTCTCAAATCAACGTAGTGGTCAGCCATCTGGCTCTGTTGCTGGAGAACGGACTGATCCGCACCGCACCGTGGCTACGCCGCATCGTCACCGGCGGCGAAGCGCTGCCGCTGCCACTGGTTCGGCGGCTTTTTGCTGAACCGGCGTTTGCACACCTAGAACTGGTCAATATGTACGGACCCGCTGAGAACTGTGTGGACTCGACCTGTTTCGTCATTAAGGCCGACATGATCGCCACGCTAGAGCGGATCCCGCTCGGCCGAGCCTTGCCCGGCACTGAGGTCTTAATCCTTGGCGAGAAGGAAGAGATCCTGCCGTCAGGCGCCACCGGCGAGATCTATTTAACCGGCATCGCCCTTGCCCGCGGTTATCTGAACCGGCCAGAGACCACCGCCCGTACCTTCGTGTACAACCACCACGCGGGCAGCGGAGTGATGTATCGCACGGGCGACCTGGGATGTTTTAGCGCCAATGGCATGCTGGAATTTCGTGGCCGGCGAGACAATCAAGTCAAGATCGCGGGCCAGCGGGTGGAGCTTGAGGAGATCGAAGAGCGGCTAAAATCCATCAATGGCCTCTATCAGTTCGCGGTCCTTTATCAGCAGCGTGAGCATGGCGGCCGGCTGATTGCTTTTGTCGCCGCTGACGCGCCGCCTGACTTCACACGCTTACGCGCCCAGGCAATCCAGTTATTACCTAGTTATATGGTTCCCGGCACTTTTGTCCATCTCGGCCCGGCCTTGCCCCTAACGCATAACGGCAAGGTAGACCGAGAAATGCTCGTTTCTTTGCTCACGGACAGCGGGCTAGAGGTTGTTCAGCAAGGCGCGTCCGGAACCGTCGCGCATCTCTGGCAAGAAGTGTTGGGCGGGGTTAAAGCCGATCCACATGTCGGTTTCCTAGCGCTGGGCGGAGACAGTATCGCAGCGATTCGGCTGGTCGCGGCGATGCGCAGCCATTTCCAGTCCGAGGTCTCGCTCGAGACAGTGCTCTCCAATATCACCCTAGCCGAACTAGAGCAACAACTGATGGAACAGCGCACCATCAGCGCGGAACTCGCCTGCGCGCCGCCAGGGGACGATTATATCGCCTCATCGGCCCAAAAGCGGCTGTGGTATCTGACCCAGCTTGGCGATAATAGCCATCTTTACAACGTGCCTGTCTACCGAGAAACGGGGGAACTTGACCCCGCTCGGGTGCACGCTACTATGCACCAGCTGATGGCGCGGCACCCTGCCCTGCGCACTTCTTTGGTACTACGCGATAACCAGTTGCGACAGTTGATACACGATGACATCGACTTTCCTTTTGCGGTCGACGATCTGAGCGCTGCCACCGATTCTGAGGCGCAAGCGAGGTTGATTGCTGCCGAGGAGTCCAGGCGCCCCTTTGAGCTCGCCCATGCCCCCTTATTCCGCTTGCGCTTACTCCGACTAGCGCAAGACCGCTGGCATTTTCTGCTGGTTTTGCACCACTGCCAGGCGGATGGTTGGGCCATTTCGGTCCTTCTAGAGGAGTTCAACCAACTCTATCACAACCCAAACGCCAAGCTTGCAGCCGTGCGCCCCTATGTCGACTTCACTCACTGGGAGCAAACTCGCGACGGATCAGCCGACATGCGGTTCTGGCAAGACGTATTGACCCCACCGCCACTGCCAATTGTGTTGCCATCGAGCGGCATCAGCAACGATTCCGCCAGCGGAGGACAGGTCCGGCTCACTGTCAAGCCTAAGCTCAAGCAGCTGATCGACTCTATAGCGCGGCGCCACGCGGTCACGCCAGCGGTTATTGTGCTATCTCATTACCTAATCCTGCTGAACCGGCTGACGCTGCAGCATGATCTGTGCGTTGGCATGGGCGTTGCCAATCGACCCCATGGAGCCTTTGACCGCTGCATTGGCTGCTTCGTCAATGTCGTCCCGATCCGCATCAAGCTAGCGGAAGACGCCGCGCTGACCAGCATCTACGAACAGGTCGGACGCCAGATGCGCGAAACTTTACTACACCAGTCCCTACCACTGGATACCATGGCCGCCCAACTGGTTCCTGGCGGGGGTCCTCCTTTCAATATACTGTTCGCGTGGCAAAGCTATGAGAAAGTCGCCAATGGCCAACAGTCGCCTTTGCCTGTGGTCATTGGCGACCAGTTAGAGCGCTTTGATTTCTCCTTTGGCCAGGCAAAATTCGATCTATTATTGAACGTCTACCCTAACGGCGAGGCATTAGAATTAGCGCTGGAATACAGCACTGCCACGGTCGTCCCTGCTCAGGCGCAACGCTGGCTTCACGCCTTCCTCGACCTGATGGATCGGCTTGCCACACATGACCACCAAGAAAAAACGCATGAAACTGTCTAACATTTCATTGTTTGAGTTACCGAACCTTGAGACGAACGTCAATCACACTGATCGTCCCATCCCCGAAACGACTATTGATAGGTTGTTCGCACAGCAGGCCCAGGCAATGCCAGACGCCATCGCCCTCATCGAACAGGGTCGACAATACAGCTACGGCGAATTGGACCGGGAATCGAACAGGATTGCTGCCTTCCTGCTGGACAGTAAAGTTGGAGCAGCCCCAGTCGCAGTGCTGGCGGAACGTTCCTTCACGCTACTCACAGCATTGCTGGGTATTCTGCGCGCAGGCGCGATCTATACCCCGCTCAACCCAGCCTTCCCATTCCGCAGGCAACAGATGATGCTGCGTCTAACCGCTACACCCATCTTGCTGTGCAGCCGCCACCACGTCCACCTAGCGCAGGCGCATCTGTGGGAATGTCCTGAGCTCGCTACCATCCTCTGCCTGGACAGTGACGACCTTGACAGTGAAACGGAGCCGCGCAAGCTCCGTATGGACGAGGGGCTATGGGACCATATCGCTGAGACCGCCGACGACGCCATCAGTGGCGGCGGCTGGCGCAGTGCCATCACTGGCGAACAGCTCCCAGAGTGGGTCATGCAGGATTATGCCGACAATGTCCGAGCAAAGCTCGCGTTTCATCTTAGGCCAGACTCTAAGGTGCTGGAAATCGGCTGCGGCTCCGGGCTAACGCTGTTCGCCCTAGCCTCTTTGGTAGGCAGCTATTTCGCTACTGATCTCTCCAGCTCGATGATCGACACAGCAGCAGCAAGTGCGCGACAGCGGGGCCTAGATCAGATTCGCTTTCACCATCTAGCTGCCCACGATTTGAAAAACCTCGGCGAGAGCGAGTTCAACGTCATTATCCTTAACAGTGTAGTACAGAGCTTTAGCGGCTACAGCTATCTGCGGCAAGTGATTGCCGAGGCATTGGCGCTATGCGCCAACGAAGCGGTGGTGTTCCTAGGCCACCTTTGGGACGCTAGCATGCGCGATGCCTACGCCGCCACTGGAGCGCAGGCCGAAAGTGACGATGCACTGTTCGTAGCACGCGAATTCCTGCTTGACCTCCAGCATGAATTCCCAGAGATCGTCAAGGTTGAGATCACGCCCATGGCAGCGCGCGCTCAGAACGAACTGACGGCTTACAGCTTCGATTGTATACTGCACCTGAGGCGGCAGCGCTGTGCGGCACAGCCACTCGGATCGCGCCACCGGCGGCGTTTGGACCGACGCGCATTGGAGCCATACACCAACGTGCCCGCGGTTCATGCTAGCGACCCACAGGGCAAGGCCTATATCATCTTTACTTCTGGCAGCACGGGTACGCCCAAAGGTGTCGTCAACTCGATGCGGTCTCTGGTTAATCTTTGCAATTGGTATATAGAGTTCTGCGCGTTAGCGCCGGGCAAACGAGTCTATCAAGTGATCGCCAGCAGCTTCGACGCCTCAATTAAGAATTATCTAGCGCCGATTGCCTCAGGGGCCACCATTGTCACGTATCCAGAGACCCCTTACGACCCAGAGCTCATGCTGAATATCCTGCACCGGGAAAAAATAAATGTCCTCAATCCCGGCGTGCCCAGCCAGTTCTACCCTCTAGTCGATCTGGCCGCGGTGGGTGGATATGAGCAGCTATCCGGACTGCAAGTACTAGCGCTCGGTGGTGAAAAGCCGGACCTTGGCCGGCTACGCAACTGGCTCAGTTCACCAGCCTGCCAGCTCTCAAACTTCGCTAATATCTATGGCCCGACTGAATGCGCAGACATTTCCACCGCCGGCGCATGGCGACCGGAGGAACTGCTTGATACCACAACGCTACCCATTGGGCGACCCATCTACAATAACCGCTGCTACATTCTCGACAGCGCGGGACGTCCGTTGCCAGCCGGCGCCGTGGGTGAATTATGCATCGCAGGCGAAGGCGTGGGCATCGGCTATATA
Source organism: Mycoavidus sp. HKI (assembly GCF_020023735.2). NCBI lineage: Bacteria > Pseudomonadati > Pseudomonadota > Betaproteobacteria > Burkholderiales > Burkholderiaceae > Mycoavidus > Mycoavidus sp. HKI. The sequence goes on along the minus strand of NZ_CP076444.2, from coordinate 447,158 downwards.
GGTAATGAAACGCTAGCTGCGCAACGGTTCGTTACCGATCCTTTTCATCCAGGTGGGCGCATGTACCGCACTGGCGACCTTGCATGGCAACGTGAAGACGGTCAAATCGAGCTAATGGGTCGGCAGGACGACGAAGTGAAAATCCGCGGCCACCGCATGACTCTCGGCGAGATCGAAACCCATCTGCGCACTCTCCCCGGCGTGCACGACGCCGCAGCCGTCTGCCGCACCGTAGCGGCAGAGCGGCAGCTGCTCGCTTTTGTTACAGGCAACAATATCCCGGACGATAGCCGCCTGACCGTTCTACTTGCGAACAAGCTGCCCACAGCAATGGTGCCCAGTCGCTTCATCCGCATCAGCGAATTGCCACGCAGTGCCCATGGCAAACTTGATCGTACAGCGCTGAGCGCATTACCGTTGAATACCACGGCCAGGACAGTTGCGCAAATCCCCACTGATCCGATCGAGCGGCAGGTGGTGCAAGCTTGGGCCCGGGTATTAGGCGAACGGGCACTCACTGTCGACGACAACTTTTTTTTGGTCGGCGGGCATAGCCTCGCCCTAGTCATGTTGCAAAGCCTCTTAATGCAGGCATTCGGCTATGCGCCGTCCTTGGCCGATCTGCACCGCGATTGCACTGTGCGCGGCCACGCGCAACTGATTTCGACCCATGCAACCATCGCCGACGAAGCAATCGGCCGCTTCCTAAAGGAAGGACTCGGCCAAGCCATCTTCTGCTTTCCTCCGATCACTGGGCTCGGTTGGGTGTTTGCGCCACTTGCCGAACGCATTGAGCACGCGCAGCTGTTTGCGTTTGACTTCATTGCTCAACCGGATCGCGTCACTCGCTACGCTGACACCATCGTTCGGATAGCAGCGGGTAAGCCGGTGATACTTTGCGGCTATTCTGCGGGCGGCAACCTCGCCCATCAAGTAGCGCTCGAGTTGGAACGCCGCTCGCTTAATGTCGTACGCCTGGTGCTCATTGATTCCGAACCACGGTGTGGCAAAGCCGAATTCAGCGAAGTCGATGCGCTTGATTTTACGAAAAACAGCGTCATTGGGCCGCTAGCGCACACACCTGAAACCCTCGCGCGAGTCGAAGCTTACACCCGAGCCCATTACCAGGCATACGAGCATGAGCGAATTGCTGCCCCCATTGCCTTGGTGCTGAGCCACTCGATGCGAACGGACCCATCATGCGCCTGGGCAAAATTCACCGACGCCACCGTCACCAGCTATATCGCTGTCGGCCACCACAACACCGTCATCGGGCGGGAGAATATAGAGGCCAACGCGCTGCTGCTACAACACCTTCTCCTCGACGAGCCACCTCGTCCATGATGCCTATGCCGGATGGCCTCGCCAGGCAAGTCGATGGTTTATTTACGACGATGATTTCAAACCTACAGTCCGCTACCCCCTGTCTCAATCTGATAAATTTTGCAGGCGGTCTGCCCAAACAAAGCAAGAGACAAGGGGTTGTGCAAAGGTTCTCTAATGCTTTGTTCGATGGAGAATAGTGAGGCCTCCTCACACAAAAAACTGACAGGCTCCAGGCGGCCGCTATTCCGCCATAACCTTAAACGTCCGCTTCAACCTCATTCCCCTTCTCTTCAAGCCAGCCACGCCGCGCAGCCGCTTCACCTTTGCCCATCAACATCGTCATCATGTCTACCGTCGCCTCAAATCCCAGCGCGCCCAAAGCAATTGGCAGCAAACGCCGAGTATCAGGGTTCATCGTCGTATCCCACAACTGCTCAGCACTCATTTCGCCTAGCCCTTTAAAGCGGCTAATGCTCCATTGTTGCTCCCGCACCCCATCTTTGCTCAGCTTATCGAGAATAGAAACAAGTTCACCGTCATCCAAAGCATATAGTTTTTGCGCTGGCTTTTTGCCACGCGCAGGCACATCAACCCGAAATAACGGCGACTGTGCAATACATAAATGACCGCGCGCGATGAGCTGCGGAAAGTGTTTAAAGAAAAGAGTAATCAATAATACTTGGATATGTGAGCCATCCACATCTGCATCGGACAGAATACAGATCTTGCCATAGCGCAAGCCCGATAAATCTGGCGTATCAGCCGGCCCATGCGGGTCCACCCCAATGGCGACCGCAATATCGTGCACTTCATTATTCGCAAAGAGCCGCTCGCGCTCCATTTCCCAAGTATTCAGCACTTTGCCACGCAAGGGCAAAATCGCCTGGAATTCTTTATCGCGCCCCATTTTAGCGGAGCCGCCAGCAGAATCTCCCTCAACCAGAAACAACTCGTTGCGCGCGATCTCTGTCGATTCGCAATCCGTGAGCTTGCCTGGCAGCACCGCCACCCCAGAGCTTTTACGTTTTTCTACTTTCTGGCTAGCACGCGTACGAGCCTGTGCCTGTCGAATGACTAATTCGGCCAGTTTACGGCCGTACTCAACATGTTGGTGCAACCATAATTCAAGCGCAGGACGCACAAAAGATGAAACTAAACGCACCGCATCGCGGCTATTTAAACGCTCTTTAATCTGCCCCTGGAATTGTGGATCAAGGATTTTGGCTGAGAGCAAAAATGAAACGCGCGAAAACACATCGTCCGGCAGTAATTTAATCCCCTTTGGTAGCAGGCTATGCAGCTCGATAAAACCCTTAATTGCCTGAAACAGGCCATCGCGCAAGCCAGCTTCATGAGTGCCGCCGGCGGAAGTCGGTATCAGATTGACGTAGGACTCACGCACCAGCGGACCTTCCTCGCTCCAAGCAACCACCCAGGCGGCGCCCTCCCCTTCAGCGAAATTCTCGTCACCGTTACGGTTTGCGCCAACAAAACGCTCATCTTCAAAAAGGGGGATGAGTAGCTCAGCGCCCGCTAGCCCCTCTTGTAAATAACTGCGAAAGCCATCTTCATATTGCCAGCGTTGCCGCTCGCCGTTTTTTTCAATGACGAGGCAAACCTCAACACCTGGTAATAAAACTGCTTTTGAACGTAGTAATCGTTGCAGCTCTCCTACTGGCAAATGTGCAGCATCAAAGTATTTCGGGTCCGGCCATGCGGTGACTCGCGTGCCGCATTTTTTTTCACCGCGACCAACTGAGCGCACAGTTAACGGCTGCGCGAGTTCACCATGCACAAAACCAATTTGTGCAACTTTACCTTCTCGCCATACAGTGACGTCTAGCCGCGTCGATAATGCATTGGTCACTGACACGCCGACGCCATGCAGCCCCCCCGAGAAAGTGTAGGCGCCGCCTGCCGCTTTATCGAACTTCCCGCCCGCATGAAGCCGTGTAAAGACGAGTTCAACCACCGGCGTGCCTTCTTCAGGATGCAAGCCAAATGGAATACCCCGCCCATCATCCTCAACGCTCACCGCACCATCGATATGCAAAGTGACAATAATTTGCCGGCTATAACCGCCAAGCGCTTCATCGGAGGCGTTATCGACCACCTCTTGCACAATGTGCAAAGGGTTCTCAGTACGGGTATACATGCCTGGCCGCTGTTTGACCGGCTCCAAGCCCTTCAATACTTTAATCGACGCTTCGCTATATGCAGGGAGATTTCTTTTAATAGCCATGAGGAAAAAGGATAAAAATGTAGCGTATTTTTTACAAATGTTTAAGCAAACTTTATCGTTGGATTCGCAAAAGTTTGTCATTCATTAAACAACACTTGGCTTAGAGTTTAAGTGAGATCCTCGCTTTTCTATTTTGCTTCCAACGCCTGCCAGCGTTCGAGTGCAGCGAGTAATTCATCTTCTATCTCCGCATGACGCTCGGCCAGTCGCGCGCCTTGTTGCGCATCTTGCATAAAAATCGAGCCTTCTACAAGTTGTTCATTGATTGCCTTTTGTTCGGCTTCAAGCGCAGCGATCTTAGCAGGCAAGGCACTCAACTCTTGTTGCTGCTTGTAAGACAGTTTAAGCGCACGCTGTATAGGACGATCTGCCGCACGGTCTTTGGATGCGGGAGTACCCGTATTCTTGGTCGCTCCGGCTGGTGCACTTTGCGCTGCGCGCGCATGTTGAATCTGCCAATCTGTAAAACTGCCCACATATTCGCGCCACTTGCCGCCCCCTTCAGCCACAATGACTGAGGTTACAACATTGTCGAGAAAAGTCCGGTCGTGACTCACCAATAACACCGTGCCATCATACTCGGCGAGTAATTCCTCAAGCAACTCAAGCGCCGGAATGTCCAGATCATTAGTCGGCTCATCCAATACGAGCACATTCGATGGGCGGGCAAAAAGCTGTGCCAGCAACAGCCGGTTACGTTCGCCGCCTGATAGGGACTTTACAGGTGAGCGCGCGCGCTCAGGCGCAAATAGAAAATCACCTAGGTAACTCATTACATGCTTTTTTTTCCCATTGATCTCGACCCACTCACTGCCTGGGCTAATTGTCTCAAGCAGGGTTTGCTCAGGATCGAGTCGCGCTCTCATCTGATCAAAATACGCAATATGTAACTGGGTGCCGGTACGCGCCTGGCCTTGATCTGGTGGCACAGTACCAAGGATAAGCTTCAATAGCGTTGTTTTGCCGGCCCCGTTCGGACCTATTAAACCAATCCTGTCGCTGCGCGTCACTGTCACTGAAAAGTCTTTAATCAGCACACGCGCGTCATAGCTCTTTGACACTTCATTGAGTTCCGCCACCAACTTGCCTGACTTTTCTGCTTGGCTGGCATTCAGTTTGAGATTGCCTTGCACTGAGCGCCGCTGGGAGCGTTCTGTGCGCATTTCAACTAAGCGCCCAATCCGGCTTACGCTACGCGTGCGACGCGCCTCAACCCCTTTACGAATCCAAACCTCTTCCTGCGCAAGTAGTTTGTCGAATTTTGCGTTCTCGATGCGCTCAACTTCTAGCTGCTGTGCTTTTTGGACCTGATAAGCACCAAAATTACCTGGAAAAGAGAGTAAGCGGCCGCGATCCAATTCAACAATGCGGGTCGCCACCCGATCAAGAAAAGACCGATCATGGGTAATGAACAAGACACTGGCGCGTTGTGAAATTAGTAATTCTTCAAGCCAGCGCATGCCGTCAAAATCAAGATGATTCGTTGGCTCATCAAGCAATAATAAATCAGGGCGCGCCACCAGCGCCGCACCCAGCGCGACGCGTTTTTGCCCGCCTCCCGAGAGCGTCTGCACAAGCGCATTGCCATCCAACGCCAACTGAGTCAAAAGAGTCTCAACCCGCGCAGACCACTGCCATGTATCCGCTGCATCCAGTTTGGCTTGCAGGTTTGTCATTTGCACCAGCAGTGCATCATATTGGCTCGGTTCATGTGTTTCGGCCAACTGCGCAGTCACAGTATTAAATTCGTCAAGCAACGCACGGCCAGCGGCAAGCCCTGAGGCCACTGCCTCAAACACCGTTTCGCCATCGGCGAAGACAGGTTCTTGCGGCACATACGCCGTGACTAGACCCTGCTGCCGCGCGCTCACACCATCATCAGGCACAATAAGCTGCGCTACGATTTTCAGCAACGACGATTTACCGGCCCCATTGCGACCGATCAGGCCAACGCGCTCATTAGTTTCAATTGAGAAATCTGTACGGTCCAGCAGCGCAACATGGCCAAACGCAAGTTGCGCACCGGTAATAGAAAAGAGCGACATAGCAGCGGTAATTCCAATAAAACAGACATTGTACCGCCCGCCTTTTCCTCAGGTCTAAGTTTGTTAGCGATTAACCAGCTTCGCTGGCACCATCAGCGTGAGCAGAGCCACCATGAAAAGCACCGCAGCCATGACGTACAGGGCCAATGTCTATACGCTCTGTTAAGTCTTTAATAAAAACCATTAGGATCTCGTGTTACCATATTTTATATGGCACCCATACGTTTGAAGCCATCAATGTATGCTCAGCGCGCTATCGTAGCAGCTTAAAAGAAAAGTCACTTAGTACTTTTTCAGCTGGGCGCAAAAGGCGCGAAATTTTTTAGTTTTCTGATTCAAAGGTGCGGCTATCAATACGACCATCAACAATCTTATCGTCCGAGACATTCGCTTCCCAACTTCCCGTGAGCTTGATGGCTCCGATGCCATGAATAAGGCTCCTGACTATTCTGCGACTTATGTGGTGCTTAAGACGGATAGTCCTGCAGGTCTCGAAGGGCATGGGCTAACGTTCACCATTGGCCGAGGCAATGAGATTTGCGTGGCGGCCGTCAAATCCCTCGCTCCGCTCATAGTTGGACTGACACTAGAAGAAATCACAGCGAATATGGGCAAATTCTGGCGGCATATCACCACAAGCGACAGCCAGCTACGTTGGATCGGGCCCGAAAAAGGCGCAATCCATCTTGCAACAGCTGCCGTGGTTAACGCTGTATGGGATCTATGGGCTAAATCACAAGGCAAACCCGTATGGAAATTATTAATGGACCTAAGCCCGGAAGAGCTTATTCGCTGTCTAGACTTCCGCTTCGTAACAGATGCCATAACACCTGACGAGGCGTTGGCAATACTGCAACGCCACGCCCCTACCCGCGCTGCGCGTGAACGCGAAATGCGTGAAAACGGCTATCCAGCCTATACAACATCAGCCGGATGGCTTGGCTATTCTGAAGAAAAAACACGTCATCTTGCACGTGAAGGTATAGCACAAGGCTGGAGACATTTTAAACAAAAAGTCGGCGGTGACATTGAGGAAGACATTAAACGGGCACGTATGTTACGAGAAGAAATCGGCTGGCAACGTACGCTCATGATGGATGCAAATCAAGTGTGGGATGTCGATGAAGCTATTATGAATATGCGTCGCTTAGCTGAATTTAAACCATGGTGGATTGAAGAGCCAACTAGCCCGGATGACATTCTCGGCCATGCTCGAATTCGCGCTAACATTGCACCCATTGGCGTAGCCACTGGTGAACATGCACATAATCGCGTAATGTTTAAGCAATTGTTACAAGCCGGTGCAATCGATTTCTGCCAGGTTGACGCAGCACGGCTTGGCGGTTTAAATGAAGTACTTATTGTGCTTCTGATGGCTGCGAAATTTGGCGTCCCAGTCTGTCCACATGCGGGTGGCGTGGGGCTATGTGAATACGTGCAACACATCTCAATATTTGACTACATCGGGGTGTCTGCCTCGCTCGAAAATCGTATGCTAGAGTATGTAGACCACCTGCATGAGCATTTCATCGAGCCGGTTGCAATCAAGAATGGGCATTATATGCCACCAGAAAAACCCGGTTATAGCATCACCATGCATACAGAGTCACTTAATCGCTTTGAGTTTCCGCAAGGGGCGGAATGGAAGAAGTGATTCTACAAAGCACGGCGATGACCCCCACCCCAATTTAGACCGAATTAATCGTTTTGATGCTAGCTATTTTATAAGTTGATATCAGGAGATCATCATGCTTCAGCTTCCTATATTCTGACTCCCTTTGCAACAGCCTGGGTTGCTCAGCGGGTCGGCATAACGACTCCCTCACCAAGAAAAATACAACAAAAAACGTAAGATCATCTATATTAACTATTGTTAATGATTTGCTAGAAGCAGTCGACTGTAGCATTAGCAGTAAAAAATAGAGACTTCCCTTCCTCCGGGAAAATTAGTAAAAGGGGTAAAAATGATCCACAAAAATAACGGCGAGCATTTAGCCAGCGCCATTGCAAAGAGCCGCATGAGGCTTGTTCCTTTTGTTGCTCTGATGTTTGCAATTGCTATCATCGATCGCTCTAACGTTGGATTTGTCAAAAATGTATTGCAAGCCGACGTTGGTATCAGTAACGCTGCTTTTGCCTTTGGTGCAAGTATTTTCTTCATCGGCTACGCCTGTTTTGAAATCCCGAGTAATTTAATTTTGCATCGCGTTGGCGCGCGTTTATGGCTAAGCCGCATTATGGTGGTCTGGGGTTTTGTGTCAGCCGCAATGATGTTTGTCCAGAATGAAATGACTTTTTACGCATTACGCTTCATGCTCGGGGTAGCAGAAGCGGGATTTTTTCCTGGCGTGATCCTGTATTTAACCTATTGGTTTCCTGCACAACAGCGTGGGCGGGCACTCAGTATTTACTATTTCGGATTACCACTCGCATTACTATTTGGCAGCCCTATATCAGGAATGTTACTAGACATGGGTCATGTGTTTGGGCTCAAAAACTGGCAATGGATGTTCCTTGTTGAAGGATTCGCTGCCGTAGTAATCGGCGTGATTGCATTTTTTTATCTTGTCGATCGACCGCACAAGGCAAAATGGTTGACTGAGGCCGAGAAAGAAGTGCTTGAAAGTAAACTTGCGCATGAAAATCAACAAAAACTCTTGTCTGGCCCAAAAACATTATTTTCAGCATTCACTGATATGCGCGTACTGCGGTTGGCGCTCATTTATTCTATTATCCAACTCAATGTATACGGCATTATTTTCTATCTACCAACACACATTGCCAGTTTACTCGATTCGAACGTTGGTACCGCAGTCGGTTTGCTAACCGCAATTCCCTGGTTATGTGCGGTCATCGTGATGTATTTTGCAATAAGATACGCCGATCGTACTAATTGCCATCAGCAGTTCGCTATTGGTATGCTAATCATGATGGTACTGGGAATTACAACTTTAATTTTCAGCACAAACCTGATCCTGGCATTAATTGCTTCCTGCATTGCAGTATCTGGTTTTGTTGCAGTGCAACCGCTATTCTGGACCCTGCCCACTCGCTACCTTGGCGGTATCCCTTCAGCAGGGGGGATTGCACTGATTAATGCACTAGGCAACCTCGGCGGGTTCCTTGCGCCAAATCTCAAAACAGCAGTTGAAATACTACTCGAAAGCCAACGTGCTGGCCTGTTGGCCTTAGCCATTGCCGGAGTCATTGGCGTATTATTGTTAATCAGCCCCATTGTGAGCAAAAATAACTAAGTGCTTAATGCATTTTACGCACGATTTCATGCAGCGTAACAATAAACTCCTGTGCGCTGCCAGACATGATATCTTCTTTGTGAGTGATTATCCCATAAGGGCTCAGTTTACGATCAAATTTGATCGGCAAGCGCCCTAATATTCCGCGTTTAACATATTCACTCACCGCTGAGCGCGGCTGTAAGGTAACCATCTCACTAGACTGTAAAAGTTGCAGCATCGGGAAAGCCGAAGGTGTTTCAGTCAGATTCGCTGGCATAGCCATACCGGCTTGCGAGAAGCTTTCCTCCATCAGCTGACGAGATGGACTAGAAGCAGGCTGCAAAATCCATGGCCAATCTCCCAATTCATTTATGCTCAATTTCTTTTTCTTAAGAAGCGGATGTTGTCCATTGACAACAACCCACAGCGTCTCATCAATAAGGCTCTCAAAATTAAAAATCTCTTTCTGTCGGTTTTCGGTGAAACGCCCAATAATGAAATCGAATTTTTTCTGCTCAAGCCCAATAAGTAATTGATCACTACTTTGCTCAAAAAGCTTAATGGTTAGTAATGGGCGCCGTTGTTTGATAGCTTTGATGGCAGCGGTCACAATATTACCAAATGAAGCAGGGATAGCTCCAATGACGAGATGGCCGTAACCTCCCTCTTTCCTCACATTGATTTCATTCACAAATCTTTCGAGATCATTAAGCGCACGCCGGGCATAGCTAATGACCAATGCGCCCAATTCAGTTGGCCGCATCTCGCGCGGCAATCTATCAAATAACGAAGCCCCCATTAACTCTTCGAGATCATGCAAAGTTTTAGTGGCCGCTGGTTGCGTCACATTCATTTGCTCCGCAGCTAAACGCATATTTTTCGTGTGCGCCAAGGCATCGAGCAACATCAAATGCCGAAATTTGAGTTGCTTGCTAAGCGCCTGGAAAGTGAGTGAGGCAGTACGCATATTTATTTCTCAGAAATTTTGATAACAAAATGGAATCAGACTTAAAGAAAAAATCATTAGACTGATAACATTTATCTAATTACAGTGTGAAACTTGAAGTTAACTAAAACTTAAAATTTTTTAAATTAGGGTGTTAAAAAAAATAGGCAGCACCTACGAGGGGACGCATACATGCAACATACTTCCTTAACTAGTGTCTCTGCATCAAAATTGCTCCGGTCTAGCAAAAAATCCTGGTCGGACAGTTGGCACCACTGTATGGAACAGCGCGTCGGTATTGTCCCACTGCCGGTATATTGCCTCATCATTGTTTGCCTGAGCGTTCTGCTTGCTTTAAACAAAATTCCAAACGATATTTCGGTCATGATCGCGGTACTCACCGTATTCGGCTTTACTTGTGCCGAATTGGGCGCCCGCATTCCTGTTCTACGCCGAATCGGCGGCCCCGTCATTGTCACTACATTTTTACCTTCTTGCCTCGTTTACTACAAACTCTTGCCCGGCGAGTTAGTCAGCTCAATCAACGATTTCTGGCAATCCACCAACATCCTGTACCTATTTATCGCCTCCGTAGTCGTTGGCAGTATTCTTAGTATGAACCGCTTAACCATCGTAAAAGGTTTCGCTAAAATCTTTATCCCTCTTGCCGCCGGCTCAGTTGCCGCGGCTATCCTAGGTACCCTCACTGGCATGGCCTTCGGCCTGGACGCACACCGTACTTTCTTTTATATTGTCATCCCTATCATGGCTGGCGGTATCGGTGAAGGGGCGATTCCTCTTACCCTAGGTTATGCCGATATTATGAATCTGCCCCAACAGCAGCTCTTTGCCCAGGTTTTACCTGCGGTGATGCTCGGCAATTTAACCGCCATTATCTGCGCTGGCTTGCTTAACCAACTCGGTAAACGCCGCCCCGGTTATACCGGCAATGGGCGTTTGCATGCCGCCGATGATGGCGGATTATTAAAACAAAACAATACAAGTTTAGCCTCGGTCGAAAATATTGCCGCAGCCGGCATGATCGCGATTACGCTCTATATCTTAGGTATCCTCACACATAAACTGATTGGCTTACCCGCTCCGGTCACGATGCTCTTTCTGGCAGTGCTCGCTAAGTTGACTTATGCGGTTTCTCCAAAATTAGAGGATGGCGCACGCTCAGTTTACCGCTTTTTCTCGACGACCGTCACGTACCCTCTACTTTTTGCGATTGGAGTCACCATTACTCCCTGGAGTGATTTAGTAGCGGCTTTTAATTTAGCGAATATCATCACTATTGTTGTGACTGTGTTGACCCTCACTACGGTTGGTTTTTTTGTAGGCCGCTGGGTGGGCCTATACCCGATTGAAGGAGCGATTCTCAATGCGTGCCACAGTGGCATGGGCGGCATTGGCGATGTGGCCATTCTGACTTCGGCTAATCGCCTAGAGCTTATGCCATTCGCGCAAATGGCGACTCGGCTGGGAGGCGCGCTTACCATTACCATCGCTCTCTTGTTGTTAAGCAATTTAAGTTAATGACTATCTGCATACACAATGCTGCGCTATACCAGCACTCAAAAATCGTTTAATGATTGCTCAAAACCGAGTCAAGACGATAAAATATCAAACCAGAATTTTTGAGTGCTCGCAGCGAATGCCCCCTTTTTTAGGGCTAGCCTTTACACAACCAGTTAAACCAAACGGCTTGCTTAACCGTAAGCTTTAATCAGCACCTTCAAGTTGAAGGCCTCAATGATCAAAGGTCCTTGACCTGACATGAGGCTCACACTTCTATTAAAAACTGGCGCAAGGATTACACTTTAACTCAGCCGCCCAGCGCCTTTAAATACAGCCTGCTACCGAATTCTCAGCCACGCATTAAGAATACACATATGGTTAATAATAAGAGCCCACTCCAAAGCCTGCATCGTCGCAAAGTCATGAAAGCCGCGACGTTTGGCGCAGCGGTCATTGCCGCTCCATTTATTTGGACCGCATCTCGAGTAACCTCAAAGGAAATTGTCATACGCGATGCAGGAGGAATTTTCACAGAGATCTATAAAAAAGCGTTTTACGAGCCTTTTACAAAAGCAACCGGCATTAAAATTGTCAGTGTTTCATCACTTGCCGAGCCTATCGCACAGATTCGGACAATGGTCGAATCCAAGCGCTATCTATGGGATATGGCCGCTATCAGCCGGTTCTCCATTTTGTCATTAACCGCTGACACACCTTATTTAGAGCCGCATGAATTTAAAAACGATCCTGTCATTTCGTCGATTCCGCCGCACTTTATCCTGCCGCATGGTGTTGGGATAAATATATATAGCACTGTGCTTGCCTACCGTACAGATGCCTTCAAGCAACGCCAGCCGCCGCAATCCTGGAAGGATCTATGGGATGTGCAGAATTTCCCTGGCCGGCGCAGTCTTCGCAAGCATCCTTTTGACACCATTGAACAAGCATTGATGGCTGCTGGCGTCAATCCAAATACAGTCTACCCATGCAATCTCGAACAGGCATTTCAAAGCCTTGAAAAAATCAAACCACACATTGCAGCCTGGTGGACAAGCGGAGCTCAGACTGAGCAGATGCTAAAGTCCGGTGAGATAGATTTAACCTCTGTTTGGGCCGCCCGCGCGCAGTCGATTATTGACGCTGGCGCACCCGTTGCGATTGCATGGGATCAACATATTTATAGTTGTGAGAGTTGGGCCATTTTGAAGGGAACACCTCACGCCGAACTATGTCGTCAATTCATTCAATTTGCTTCACATCCAAAGCGACAAGCGCTACTTGCACCCTACGCCATCACGCCCACTCAACCTGATGCTCTTAAATATATTCACCCTAAGCACGCTAAGTTACTGCAAATATCTCCAGACAGCCTCAAGCGAGGTTTATATAATAATGGTTCATATTGGCTGAAACACCAAGCGGAAGTCATTACGCGTTTTGACGACTGGCTGCTCACCTGAACTTTTGCGAACATAAACATATCCGCAAAATTTTCTGTATAGGCTAAAAACTAGCCGGCCAAAACTTCAATATGCCAGCTAAAAATCCACTCTGCGCAATAGCCAACCCAATGAGCTTGAGCACTCGGAACCCCGCTTCTTTCAAGCGCTTACAAAACTTTAACGTGTCAAATAAAGCAATAGCCATTACAATTTCCCTAAGTTTGTTTAAATTTAACACCTGTGCCATGTTTTCTCACAACCCACCAAATTAACTGATTAGGTTAATTAACAACCAATTTATATTGGTATGCAACCATTATTTTTTCTACGCAATCGCCAGAGCTTTTTGCTATGTCCTTTATTCAAACCCTAACTCACGCTTGGCAACGCACTGATTCGCTACTCTGTATCGGCCTTGACCCCGAGCCGGCACGTTTTCCAGCTCCATTCACGAGAAGCTCCGATAAGATTTTTGAATTTTGCCGCACGATTGTCGATGCAAGCGCTACTTATGCGTGTGCCTTCAAGCCACAAATTGCTTATTTTGCCGCGCACCGTGCCGAAGCTCAGCTCGAGCAGCTCATTGCGTATATTCACGCCGAATATCCTGGTTTACCAGTCATTCTTGATGCAAAGCGCGGCGACATCGGTAGTACGGCTGAGCAATATGCACGCGAAGCCTTTGAGCGCTATCAAGCAGACGCAGTTACAGTGAATCCTTATATGGGTTTCGATTCGATTGAGCCTTACCTCGCCTATCAAGATAAAGGCGTCATTGTGCTCTGCCGGACCTCTAATCCAGGCGGCTCCGATTTACAGTTTCTTGAAAGCAATGGACGCCCGCTTTATCAAATTGTCGCCGAATATGCGAGCCAGAAATGGAATACAAACGGCCAGATTGGTTTGGTGGTGGGCGCTACTTTTCCTAATGAAATCGCCACTGTACGCAAGATTGTTGGCGACATGCCATTGCTCATTCCAGGCATAGGCGCGCAAGGCGGCGATATCGCTGCCACAATCAAAGCTGGGCGTACTGCACAGGGTTTGGGTATGTTAATCAATTCCTCACGCGCAATCTTATATGCCAGTAATGGCAATGATTTTGCGGCAGCAGCGGGCAAAGCTGCACGGGAAACGCGTGATGCAATCAATCTATATCGTTAACCAGCCTCGCCTAAATGGCGTTTCACATTGGCACCTTTAGACAAATTGTAGCTCGTATTTATTTTTTTAGGCTTTTCGGAAATATCGTCTTGAAATTACACCCAGACCCATCATCGGTGCACAATACTATCACCGCCTATGGTGCAGGATACGTTGAGATTAATCGAGAACGTTACACTCATAGCGTACTGGTACAGCCTAAAACGCCTGTACAAACCTGGCCAGTATCGTCATTCAGCGCCTTAAGTAACGAGCATTTCAGCATGTTAACGACCGCGGCGCCTGCCGAAGAGATTGAGATCGTCATTTTTGGCAGTGGCGCACAGTTGCGTTTCCCCTCCGCTGAACTCATTCGTACACTTACGGCCCGCAGAATTGGCGTTGAAACGATGGATCTTTATGCAGCCTGCCGTACTTATAATATTTTAGTTGCCGAAGGCCGCCAAGTCGTTGCCGCGCTGCTGATTGAAATGATTTAAGATGCTTGCCAAGGTAAGTCCTACAGTGAACGCGCGATGAGACACAATAAAAGCCGACATATTCAGACAGCCAAATCCTAACTCCCTTACGCGTATATATTTATGCATGACACTTCTTCATCACAGCCCTTCTCCCGCACGACTTTGCTTGTGTTGTGCGTCCTCTTCGCACTGATCTGGTTTATGCAATTAAATATCCGCCATTTGGTGCCGTCCGATGAGGGTCGTTATGCCGAGATAGCGCGGGAAATGTTAGTAAGCGGCGATTGGGTCACGCCACGCTACAATGGTTACCTCTATTTTGAGAAACCGCCACTGCAAACTTGGTTTAACGCCGCGACGTTCGCTTGGTTCGGCATTGGCGATTGGCAAGCGCGCCTGTACACAGCATTGTGTGGCTTTAGCGGCGTGCTGTTAGCAGGGTTTACTGGCGCACGCATTTTTGGCGCGCGCGCGGGATTTTTTGCAGCACTTGCACTTGCCTCAGCGCCCTATTGGAATTTGCTTGGGCATTTCAATGTGCTTGACATGGGGTTAGCATTTTGGATGCAAGCGGGTTTATGTGCGTTATTGCTAGCGCAGCGTCCAGGGATTTCAGCCACTGCGATGCGCAATTGGATGTGGTTGTGCTGGGCGTCAATCGCACTGGCGGTATTAAGTAAGGGATTAATTGGCGCGGTCTTACCCAGTGCGGTACTCGTTTTATATACCCTAATCACGCGCGATTGGGCCCTCTGGAAGCGGCTTCATTTGATAAGCGGCGGCTTGATCTTTGCGGCCATTACAGTGCCATGGTTCGTGCTGATTCAACAACGCCATCCTGCATTTTTCGAGTTTTTCTTTATTGTTCAGCAATTTCGCCGCTACTTAACACCCGAACAGAACCGCCCTGGGGCATTTTATTATTTCGTACCAGTGCTCATGATTGGTTTTTTGCCATGGCTATCAATCCTTTGGCAAAGTGTACGGCATGCACTAAAATCCTCACCGCAGTCGAATGGTTTCTCGCCAGTCAAACTGCTGCTGGTTTGGTCAACTTTCATTTTTGTTTTCTTTAGTGCTTCGCATTCAAAGCTGATTTCCTACATCTTGCCAATCGCGCCTGCGATAGCACTTTTGCTTGGCCGCTATTTACCTTTGATTGAGAAAACGCAATGGCGCCGTCATCTGATCGGCCAAACCGTACTCATTATATTTGGCTGCGCCGGCGCATTATATTTGGGCCATTTAGGCAGTACACCAGCCGAAAATGCACTTTATCGCAATTATCAAAGCTGGGTTTACCTCGCGCTCGCCGCCGCCTTGATCGGCATTGCTCTATCTGCATGGATTAACGCGCGCAATAAACCCTCAGCAACCATGCAGGCACTATTCGTTTATGCCTGCGGCTGGTTAGCGGCCACCACCATTGCCGGCAACGCCCATGACGTGTTCGGCCGGATAAGCTCTGGCGCCCCACTCGCCAGCACCGTACAAGCCGAGTTCTTAAAAGCGCCGGCTAATACGCCGTTTTATTCGGTCACGATGCTCGATCACACGATGCCGTTTTATTTACGCCGCACCATGATCATGGTTGAGCATCCAGATGAACTACGTTTTGGCATTGAGCAAGAACCGCACAAATGGGTAGCCACACTCGAACTCTGGATTCAACGCTGGCAACAAGAGCGGTACGCGTTTGCATTATTGCCTGTGTCACTTTATGAGTCACTTGCTGCGCGCGGAGTGCCAATGCGAGTGATCGCGCGTGATCCGCATCGCGTGATTATTGCTAAGCCAGCATAACGATAAATAGATTAGATCTGATGAGGTTTTTATGAAAATCCTTAAATCTTCTTTAATAATATTTTTTCAACTATTTATTGTTGCTTGTGGGGGTGGAGGTGGCGCTGGGGAAGGGGAAGCGCAACACTCTGAGATCACAACACCCTCCTACTTTGAAGATATAACCAACAGAAACAACTGCGCTATCGATGCAGTCAATAAAGCTTTAGGTGAAATTTTCATCACACCGGAGGCTTATGAAAAATATATGATGCTTATTTATGCTGCCAAGAACGATAAAACTCCTAATAACAGTGAACAATCTAAAGCGGCTAAAGCTAGAGCATTCAAATCTCACTATATTACAGAAAAACAGTACCAGGCATTTTTGAAGTTTTACAAATCGACTAAAGACAAAGAAGCCAAATTAAAGGAATTGGAAAAAGAATTCAATGAGTCTAGATTGGAAGATGCTAACAGAATGAATTTCCATGAATATAAAGAACACCATGGCATTCTAGGAGAGCTCAAAGAAGTAATGCGTGTCATTGACATAGTCAATCAAGTCTACAAACTAAAACTCCCATTAGCTCTAACACCATTTAATAAAAACGATTCATCCGACTTTAAAGGCTATGAAAGCCTAATTGTGCATCAGACTGACCATTTCTTCGCATTATCGAAAAAAAATGGGTATAAATTGGGTCGTGAATCGCAAGTCCCAGAAATTCTTTCAAACACCGATCTTACCGATCGACTAGTGGAAATGATAGGGAGCAATGAGAGTGTTGTCTCTATTGTTGGCTTCGATTTAGCAGAAATTCAGCAAGCGAAAAAAGCATTGCATGCAAACCCTAGCGCTTTTGAAAAACTTTTTGCAGCCGTTCTTCAAGATCCAAGCTAAGAGTGCTCTCCCTGCCCGCTTTAGCAATGAATACTGAGCAGCCAGGTAATGGCATGATTATGAGCCTTAGACTGATTACCAAGGTACGGCGCAATATGCAGCCACATTGCTTGATCTGCTTTCGACCGTCTCGCGTTGCCTCAGAAAAGGATTAGAATCCGACTTTAATCCTTTTCCTGAATCCTGCGCATGAATCGAATCGCTTTATCCTGCATTTTAGGCGGCGTGTTACTCAACACCAGCGCCCAACTCTTACTTAAAGCCGGCGTCAATGCCGTCAGCCCATTCGAGTTCAGCCGAGCAAATATTGTACCCGTCGGGCTACAGTTGATGGCGCAATGGCCTATTATCGGCGGCCTGGTCTGTTATGCTTTCAGCCTCGTAGTGTGGATCGTTGGCTTATCACGAGTTGATGTGTCAATCGCCTATCCAATGTTATCGCTTGGCTATGTGTTGAATGCACTGCTGGCCGCTTATTTCTTCGGTGAGACGCTGACGTTACAGCGCTTAGTAGGTACAGGCATCATTTTGCTTGGCGTTTATGTCCTCGCACGCGGTTAATGCGCCGGCTACGCAATGATCATTACTCACTACGCCCCATTACTTAATTCGTAAAGGATATCTTGATGAGTCAGGAGTTTCTGCCTTTTACTCGCCCAACGATCGATGAAGAAACAATCGCTGGCGTTGCCGATGTTTTGCGCAGCGGCTGGATTACAACTGGCCCCCAAAATCTCGCTTTTGAGGCAGCCTTATCCGATTATGTCGGCGGACGTCCGGTACGGACTTTCAATTCTGGCACCGCAACACTTGCAATCGGCTTGCGCATCGCAGGAGTAGGCCCAGGTGACGAAGTCATCACAACTCCGCTCTCCTGGGTGGCGACCAGTAATACGATTATCGAAGTTGGCGCAACACCTGTTTTTGTTGATATCGACCCGCTCACGCGCAACCTTGACCTTAATTTGCTCGAACAAGCAATCACGCCCCGTACTAAAGCGCTCATGCCAGTTTACCTCGCCGGGCTGCCAGTCGATATGGATCGGCTATACGCGATTGCGCGCGCACACGGGCTGCGGGTGATTGAAGACGCCGCTCAAGCGCTTGGCTCAAGCTGGGGCGGCCAACGCATTGGCGCCATGGGTGATTTGGTGTCCTTTAGTTTTCATGCGAATAAAAATCTGACTTCAATTGAAGGCGGCGCGTTAGTGCTCAATGATGAGGCCGAAGCATCTTTAGCACAGAAGTACCGCCTACAGGGCGTGACCCGTAGCGGCTTTGACGGCATGGAGGTTGATGTCCTTGGCGGCAAATTTAATCTGAGCGATGTCGCCGCCCGTGTCGGCCTGGGACAAATGCCGCATTTAGCACGCTTTACCGAGCAGCGGCGCGAGCTCGCTCGAGAGTATTTTGAACACTTTGCTAACGGGGCGGCAGTGGCGCTCGGCGTAGAGTTACCGCCCTATGATTTTGAGCATACCAATTGGCATATGTTTCAGATTGTGCTGCCGCTGTCAGCGCTCACACTTGACCGTGCTGGCTTTATGGCTGAACTACACGCACGAGGCATTGGCAGCGGCGTGCACTATCCCGCGATTCACCTTTTCAAATTGTATCGAGCACGCGGTTTCACCGTTAATATGTTTCCACATGCCGAGCGCATTGGCGCTGGAATTGTGACCTTGCCTCTTTTTCCATCCATGCCGCGGCATGAGGTCAAACGGGTCGTGGCCGCAGTTAATGAAATTTGCGAACAATATTCATCTCATCCAGTCACATGAAAACACCTGAATTATCCGTTGTTATCCCGGTTTATAACGAAGAAGCTGGGCTTAGCGCATTATTTGATCGTCTATATAAAGCCCTGGACGCGCTCGCGCTACCCTATGAAGTCATTTTTGTGAACGATGGCAGCCAAGATCAGTCGGCAGCCTTACTCGCTGACCAGTTTCGCGCACAGCCCGATAACACGCGCGTGATTTTACTCAACGGCAACTATGGACAGCATATGGCCATACTTGCTGGCTTTGAGGCTGCGCGCGGTGAAATCATTGTGACACTTGATGCCGATTTACAAAATCCGCCAGAAGAAATCGGCAAGCTCGTGCAAAAAATGCGCGAAGGCCACGATTATGTTGGCACTATCCGCCATCAGCGGCAAGATAGCCTGTGGCGCCGTAAAGCCTCACGCGCGATGAATCAACTGCGCGAGCGTATCACGCATATCCGCATGACAGATCAAGGGTGCATGATGCGCGCCTATAGCCGCCATATTGTCGATACCATTAATCGCTGCGGTGAGTTGAATACTTTTATCCCGGCCCTCGCTTATACTTTTGCACAACGCCCGGTAGAAATCGAAGTAGCGCATGAAGAGCGCTTTGCTGGCACATCGAAATATTCATTTTATAGCCTGATGCGGCTTAATTTCGATCTAGTCACAGGTTTCTCGGTGGCGCCATTGCAATGGCTATCATTCATCGGCATCTTCCTGTCGCTGGGTTCGGCCGCACTCTTTATCTTGCTGATGGTGCGCCGCTTCATCGTTGGCGCGGAAGTACAAGGCGTATTCACGCTATTTGCGATTACGTTCTTTCTATTTGGGGTGATTATTCTTGCGTTGGGGTTGCTTGGCGAATATATCGGGCGCATCTATCAACAAGTGCGCGCACGGCCGCGTTATTTGGTCCAAACCATGCTTGAAACGAACCATCATACGCATACAACCCCTAGCCAATCATGACCGTGCGCGCTGTTGTCTTCGCCTATCATCAAGTTGGGGTGCGTTGTTTGCAAGTGTTGCTGGCGCGCGGCGTGGAAGTGGCCTTGGTCGTAACGCATCAAGATAATCCGGCTGAAAATATCTGGTTTGACAGCGTTGCTGCGCTCGCAGCCGAACACCGACTGCCCACTCTCATGCCCACAGATGGACATGCCAACGAACTACTCGCAGCGGTACGCGCCGCCAACGCCGATTTTATTTTTTCTTTTTATTATCGGCAGATGCTAAGCCCTGAACTGCTGGCACTGGCGCGCCAAGGCGCATTTAATATGCATGGCTCACTTTTACCGAAATATCGCGGCCGCGTACCCGTCAACTGGGCCATCGTGCAGGGTGAAACGCAAACTGGCGCGACACTACATGAAATGACCGCCAAACCTGACGCGGGCGCGATCGTGGCCCAAACGGCTGTGCCTATCTTACCGGATGACACCGCAGCCCAAGTCTTCGATAAAGTCACCGTTGCCGCCGAGCAAACGCTATGGAATAGTTTACCGGCATTACTTTCAGGCACAGCGCCTCGGCTGCCAAACATTCTCGCCAATGGCAGTTATTTCGGCGCCCGTAAACCCGAAGACGGGCGTATCGACTGGCGCCAGCCCGCACAGACGGTCTATAATTTAATTCGCGCGGTGGCCCCGCCTTACCCTGGCGCCTTTACTGAAATAAATGGCAAACGCCTCGTCATTGCCCGCGCCCGGCTCGTCGCAGTTGATCAGTTAACCTGCCCTGATTTGCCGCCAGGCCTACAGATAGTGGATAATACGCTATTTGGCATATGCGGCGATGGCCGTGCTATTGCTATTCACGATTTGCAGCACCAAGGACGCTCTATTAGCTCGGCTGAGCTCACAGAGATGACGAATACTTAGCCTACGGATGCTCTCTTTAGATGCCTCTCCATATTTCTTGTTTTTGATTTCATGAAAAAAGTTCTCATTTTGGGTGTCAATGGCTTCATTGGCCATCATTTATCTAAGCGTATTCTCAGCACAACCGATTGGGAAGTGTTTGGTATGGATATGCAGGCGGATCGCCTGGGGGATCTCACTCAACACGAGAGAATGCATTTCTTTGAAGGCGATATCACGATCAATAAAGAATGGGTTGAATACCATATCCGCAAATGCGACGTGATTCTGCCGCTGGTTGCGATTGCTACGCCTGCGACTTATGTCAAACAGCCATTGCGTGTATTTGAGCTGGATTTTGAAGCCAATTTACCCATCGTTCGCTCAGCCGTTAAATACGGCAAACATCTCGTCTTTCCGTCAACCTCAGAAGTCTATGGCATGTGCGCGGACAGCGAATTCGATCCGCAAAGCTCAGCTCTCACCTATGGTCCAATTAATAAACCACGGTGGATCTATGCTTGCTCAAAGCAATTGATGGATCGTGTGATTTGGGCCTACGGTATGCAAGAAGGATTGCGCTTTACTTTGTTTCGGCCGTTCAACTGGATTGGCCCTGGACTCGACTCAATCCACACCCAGAAAGAAGGTAGCTCACGCGTGGTGACTCAATTCCTCGGCCATATCTTGCGTGGCGAGGCCATCAATCTAGTCGATGGCGGCCTGCAAAAACGTGCTTTTACGGATATTGATGATGGCATTGACGCCCTCGTGCGCATGATTGAGAACCCGGCCGACGTGGCGCTTGGCAAAATCTACAATATTGGCAACCCTAAGAACAATTTCTCAGTGCGAGAACTCGCGCAGATGATGCTCAAACTCGCCGCTGAGTTTCCCGAATACGCGGCTAACGCAGAGCAAGTCAAGCTGGTTGAAACTTCGTCAGGCGCATACTATGGCGACGGCTATCAAGATGTACAAAATCGCGTGCCAAGCATTGATAACACCAGCGCTGAACTTAACTGGAAGCCCACCATTGGCATGGATGCGGCCTTGCGCAAAATTTTCAACGCCTACCGCAGCCATGCTGCCGAAGCACACACTCTAACTGCCTAGTTGACCGTTCAGTGGCTCAGATCGCCCTCAAAATCGACGTTGATACGTTGCGCGGCACGCGTGAAGGCGTGCCAGCGCTCGCTCGTTTATTAGAGCGCGCTAACGCGCGGGCGACCTTCTTGTTTAGCCTGGGTCCGGATCATACCGGCTGGGCATTGCGTCGGGCGCTACGCCCAGGCTTTTTAAAAAAAGTATCACGCACTTCAGTGCTCGAACACTATGGTTTAAAAACCCTCTTGTATGGCGTATTGTTACCCGGCCCAGATATTGGCCGCCGAGCAGCAGCTGAAATGCGCGCCGTGCGCGATGCTGGTTTTGAATGTGGCATTCACACCTGGGATCATGTCCGCTGGCAAGACAATGTGCGTCAGCGCGAACGTGACTGGACGCTAGCCCAGATGCAAAAAAGCTACGCGCGCTTTATAGAAATTTTTGGCTCAGCGCCAGCGACTCACGGCGCCGCCGGCTGGCAAATGAATGAATCTGCTTTTGCCCAAATTGACGCTTGGCAGATGGCCTATGCGTCCGACGGCCGCGGCCACAGTCCATACCGGCCAACGCTGGGTGGCCAGCCGCTAGCCCATGTCCAACTGCCAACAACCTTGCCCACCTTCGATGAGAAATTAGGGGTCAATGGTGCCAGCGCGGCTGAAGTCGTGCGCCAATTGCTCGCGCTGACTGAGCCAGAACAAGCCGGTCAGGATACGGCTCAAGTCTTCACCCTACATGCAGAATTAGAAGGGCAAAAACTCGCGCCGGCTTTTGCCGAACTGCTTGCTGGTTGGCGCGCACAAGGCCACTCATTAGTTGCCTTGGCTGATTATTATGCAACGCTTAAGCTCGATAGATTACCCTTGCACCCTGTCAGTTGGGGGGAAGTCCCTGGACGCTCTGGCGAATTGATTGTGCAGCCCTAACCCAAACTGTTGTCTTATCGCAACGTAAAAACAGGAGAATTTTGATGTCCGTCGCTCTTCATCAAGCCGTGCCAGAATTCAGTGCAGCCGCTATTAGCAGTACCTTAACCGGATTAGACGGCGAACTCTCGCTCAGCAGCCTACGTGGGAAAAATCTGGTGCTGTACTTTTATCCTAAAGACAACACCCCAGGCTGTACCACCGAGAGTCAGGATTTCCGGGATGCTTATGCCCAATTTAGCCAAGCAAACACCGAAATTATCGGCATTTCTCGTGACAGCTTAAAATCTCATCAGAATTTTAAAACCCAGCACAATTTGCCCTTTATCTTGATTTCAGATGCGCAAGAAGAACTCTGCTCGCTGTTTGACGTCATTAAGCTCAAAAACATGTATGGTAAAGAAGTGCGAGGCATCGAACGCTCGACCTTCTTGCTCGATACGCAAGGCATCTTGCGCCACTTATGGCGCGGCGTCAAAGTACCGGGACACGTTGAGGAAGTATTACACGCTGTGCAAGCGCTCGCAAAAGCGTAAAATCTATGTACTGAATATCAAGGAAGACCATGCCTTTGCCGACCGCGCCAACCAAACTTGGTAGCCAATTACCGCTTGACACGTATCAAGCCAAGGCTCGTACTGTAAAACAACCCCAAAAAGATACGGTAAAACAGCCCCAAAAAGAAAAAGCGGCGCCTGCGCCCAGTGTTGCCTCTGTGCCACGGCCCCCAAACAGCACGCCGGCGCCTCTTGCCGCCAACACGCCGCCCCGCCGCCGCACGCGTGGCGCTCAGCCGGCTCATCAGCAAACGTCAGCCAATCTTGCTCGTAAACTTTTTGTGCTGGATACCAATGTCTTAATGCACGATCCTTCAAGCCTATTTCGCTTCGAAGAGCACGACATTTATCTGCCAATGATGACGCTCGAAGAGCTTGATGACCACAAAAAAGGCATGTCGGAAGTCGCCCGCAACGCGCGTCAAGCAAGCCGCACGCTCGACGCATTGGTCGCCAATGCCAGTAATTTGCTCACTACCGGTATCCCTTTGGCACGCCTTGGACATCGTGAAGCCGGCGGCCATCTTTTTTTCCAAACGCAGCTGCAACCCTTTGCCCCAATTGATGGTTTACCCCCTGGTAAGGCAGATAATCAGATCCTTAGCGTTGTCTATGCTCTACAAAATAAGCATCCTGAGCAACAGGTTATCTTGGTGTCAAAAGACATCAACATGCGTATTAAAGCGCATGCACTTGGCTTACCGGCTGAAGATTATTTCAATGATCAGGTGCTTGAAGACAAAGATCTTCTGTATTCCGGCATGTTGGCGCTGGCGCCTGACTTTTGGAGCACCCATGGTAAAGGCATGGAAAGCTGGCAAGATACGAAGACCGGCACCACGCTTTACAGAATCACCGGCCCACAATGCGCATCATTCCTCATTAACCAATTTGTTTATTTTGAGCCCAATAACGGCGAACTAGGGTTACACGCACAGGTACGTGAAATTAATGGCAAAACTGCGCTTTTACAAACCTTGCGCGACTATAACCATTATAAAAATAATGTGTGGGGCATCACGGCACGCAACCGCGAACAAAACTTTGCCTTAAATTTGCTGATGGACCCAGACGTTGATTTTGTCACCTTGTTAGGTCAAGCAGGTACGGGTAAGACTTTAATCGCGCTGGCAGCGGGTTTAGTGCAGGTGCTTGATGACAAGCGTTATAACGAAATTATCGTTACCCGGGCGACCGTGCCAGTAGGTGAGGATATTGGTTTTTTGCCAGGCACTGAAGAAGAAAAAATGCTGCCCTGGATGGGCGCCTTTGACGACAACCTGGAAGTTCTCCAGAAAACAGATAGCAGTGTGGGCGAATGGGGCCGAGCAGCAACTCAAGATCTGATTCGTTCACGACTAAAATTTAAGAGTATGAGTTTTATGCGGGGACGCACTTTTGTCAGCAAATACCTGATCATTGATGAAGCACAAAATTTAACGCCCAAGCAGATGAAAACGCTCATCACCCGCGCCGGACCCGGCACCAAAATTGTTTGCCTAGGCAATATCGCACAAATTGACACCCCTTATCTGACTGAAGGCAGTTCTGGCATGACTTATGTCGTAGATCGCTTCAAAGGCTGGCAACATAACGGTCACGTTACGCTCGCACGCGGCGAACGATCTCGCCTAGCGGACCATGCGTCGGAAATCCTTTAAACAATTTTATTGAGATACCCAAGCAGATAAAAGCCTCATGATAAAAAACCACCCGCTTGCCCTCACCTAATTTTTATGAAACAAAGTATGCAGTACAAACTTGAGCAGCTCTCGCAGCGGCTTAAGGAATTAAACCAATTACTCAGCAAAGAAGGCGTGACTTCGGACCTTGATCAATACCGAAAACTCACGCGCGAGCATGCCGAGCTAGCGCCATTAGTTGAACATTATGCACAATGGCAGCATGCCCTAACTGATGAACAAACCGCGCAAGAAATGCTCGCGGACGCGACTATGCGCTCATTTGCTGAAGACGAGTTGCACAATGCTCGCTCACGCATGGCGCAGCTTGAGGCAGAACTGCAAACCATGCTCTTGCCTAAAGACCCTAACGACGAGCGCAATATTTTTCTGGAACTTCGCGCAGGAGCCGGCGGTGATGAAAGTGCGCTGTTTGCTGGCACGCTGCTGCGCATGTATCTGCGCTATGCAGAACGCAAACGCTGGCAAGTCGAAGTCATCTCTGAAAACCCCTCCGAACTGGGAGGCTATAAAGAAGTCATTATCCGGATCATCGGTCAAGGCGCTTATTCACGTTTGAAATTTGAATCGGGTGGACATCGCGTGCAACGCGTGCCAGAAACCGAGGCGCAGGGACGAATTCACACCTCTGCTTGTACGGTAGCGGTCATGCCAGAAGCCGACGACTTAGGCGAAGTTGAAATCAATCCCGCTGACCTACGCATCGATACTTACCGCGCATCGGGCGCCGGCGGCCAGCACATTAATAAAACCGATTCAGCAGTCCGCATCACGCATCTACCAAGCGGGATTGTCGTTGAGTGCCAGGATGATCGTTCACAACATAAAAATAAGGACCGCGCCCTAAAAGTGCTCGCTGCGCGCATTCAGGACCAACGCTACCATGAGCAGCAAGCAAAAGAGGCGGCAACGCGCAAGCGCTTGATTGGCTCGGGAGATCGCTCAGAACGCATTCGCACGTATAATTTCCCACAGGGCAGAATGACCGATCACCGGGTTAATCTAACGCTCCATAAACTTGAAGCGTTGATGGATGGGGATCTGGATGATCTCATTAACACGCTGATTAGCGAACATCAGGCAGATTTGCTCGCCGCGCTGGGAGACGCCAATTAATGCCGCCCAAAATCCCGCCGGCAACCACCCCAGGCCAACTCCTACGCGCGTCGCCGCTTGATGCGATTGATGCACGTGTCCTGTTGGCTCACGTGCTTGGCTGGCAACGCACTGAACTGATCACGCGGGCCTCTCAGAGACTGCTAGTGGACCAAGTGGTGGCCTTTCATGCACTTGAAGAACGCCGCATCGCCGGCGAACCTATCGCACAGCTCATTGAGCAGCGGGAATTCTTTGGATTGAACTTTCGCATCACCCCGGCGGTGCTTATTCCACGCCCAGAAACAGAATTACTGGTTGAGTTAGCCCTGGCCGCGATTGCATCAATCGATGCGCCACGGGTGCTCGATTTAGGTACCGGCAGCGGCGCGATTGCGATTGCCATTGCGCACCAACGGCCTGATGCGATCATCACGGCCACGGACCGCTCAGACGCAGCGCTGACCATTGCCCAATGGAATGCCCACCACCTATTGCCCGTTGACCGGCCGGGCGGCCCTCTCCATTTTGCAGCTGGCGACTGGTATAAAGCGCTGCCACAGCATGAGCGTTTTAATGTTATTGTCAGCAATCCTCCCTATATCGCCGCTCACGACCCACATTTAACCCAAGGCGATCTACGCTTTGAACCTCGACAGGCCCTGACCGATCAAGCAAACGGCCTCACCGCCCTGCACACAATCATCGCCCAAGCCAGCGCCTGGCTTACAAACGACGGTATGCTATGGCTTGAGCACGGCTATGATCAAGCGGCTGCGATACGCATCCAACTCATTGCGCACGGTTTTAGCACGGTTCGCTCAGTGCGCGATCTGGCTCAAATCGAGCGGGCCAGTGGCGGCCTCAAAGCCTAAAAATTTCGGTAATATATAAAAAATTCTCAACCTAAAGGGGAGTTTCCTGATATGACAAAATACCCTATGAAAAAGCAAATCTCCTATATTGCACCGGGCCAAGCTGCAAAAGCTTTGATCCTGATTTACTTGACTTTCTCGGTACCGATTGTCTTATTGGGCGCGGTAATAGCTTACATGCGCTATGGCGTATTTGAAATAAGTACGCTCCTTAGCGCACTATTAATCAATGCTGCCGTTGGTTTTGTGCTCTTATGGCTCGCGTGCCAAATCTATAACTGGGTATCCTCGTATGTTGGCGGCATTGAGATCACGCTGGATGACATCAGTGCCTAAGCTTACTCAGTGTCCATCAACAACTGAGCCGCAGACTCGCTCGGTAGCGCCTCAACCGTACGTAGCTGTTTATGCATAACACGGGTACGTGTTTCAGCCGCCTCAATTGAACGCGTGACCGTTTCTAATTGTGACTTCGTCTTGGCCAAAACTTCGCCAAACTTCATAAATTCAGTTTTCACTGCCCCCAACACTCGCCACACCTCACTCGAACGCTTTTCTATGGCCAAGGTACGAAACCCCATTTGCAAGCTGTTCAGTAATGCCGTCAAGGTAGTAGGCCCCGCAACAGTGATCCGGTAGTCGCGCTGTAAAGCATCGCTTAGCCCTGGACGGCGCAGCACTTCCGCATAGAGTCCTTCTGTCGGCAGAAAAAGTATGCCAAAATCAGTTGTATGCGGTGGCGCAAGGTATTTTTGCGCAATCGTTCGCGCCGCTTGGCGCACGCATACATCCAATGCGCGCGATGCTTCTTCAAGTGCCACCGGATCTGCGAACTCTTGAGCATCGATTAAACGCTCATAATCGGCACGAGGAAATTTTGCATCAATCGGCAACCAAACCGGCGTAGTCAGACCGCTCGCATCCGCTACGTTATCGTAACGGCCAGGTAAGCGTAGCGCAAACTCCACGTGCTCACTGCTACCAGGCACCGTGACCACATTCTTAGCATATTGCTCAGGAGTTAATACCTGCTCAAGCAATGCGCCAAGCTGCACTTCACCCCAAGTACCGCGTGTTTTCACATTGGTCAGAACTTTTTTCAGATCGCCAACGCCGGTTGCAAGCGTTTGCATTTCACCAAGCCCGCGATACACTTGTTCAAGCTGTTCGCCAACCAGCTTGAACGACTCGCCTAACCGCTGCTCAAGGGTAGCGTGTAATTTTTCATCAACCACATGACGCATTTCATCAAGCTTTAACGCGTTATTTGTTTCGATATCTTTTAATTTTTGCTCAAGCGTGGCGCGCATTTCGGTGATGCGGCGGCTATTTTCTTCAGAGAGTTGTGACAACTGCTGATTAAGCGTATCGCTAAAGCGTTTAAGAGCTACGCCTTGTTCCTCACGCGCCTGCTGGGCCTGTTGCTGCACGCTGTATCGCATGGCTTCAAGCTGAGTGGTATTGCTCGCGGTCAGCTTTGCGAGCTGTTGCCCAAAAGAATCGATTTGATTGTTTTGCAAGGTAGCAATACTGGTCAACTGTGCAGACAAACTTTGCTGGAATTGAGCGAGTCCCGTATTTAACTCTACGCGCGTCATGCGTGCAGTTTCAGTCACATCGCTACGTAATTCGCGCTCAAGGCACTCACTAGCATGGGATTGTGCATTATATATATCGTCCAGCCGCGTGCGCAATGCGATCAACTGAGCACGTATGCTGAGCCGCATAAAAAGCATCAACACAACGATCAGCACGAGGGCGAATCCTATACCAGCAATCGCAAATATTAATATTGACATCGGGAAATATTGACCTGCATAAAGTGAAAGTTGATCGTTTCAACAGAAAAAAAGTAATGTCGTTAGAGCAAAAATGGGCGTCAGCACAGCACCTGACCAAACCATATAACCTAAAAAGCTTGGCATGCGCACGCCAGATGATTGAGCGATTGATTTGATCATAAAGTTTGGGGCATTGCCAATATAGGTATACGCCCCCATAAAAACTGCACCGGCGGAAATGGCCGCTAAGGTTGAGGCCCCTTCCTGCATCAGATGAGCGGCGTCGCCGCCGGCCGTATTAAATAGCACCAAGTAAGTCGGTGCATTATCAAGAAAAGACGACAGCAGCCCAGTGACCCAAAAGTACATTGCATTCATAGCCTGTCCCTGCTCATCGTTGACCAGCCGCGTGACAAAACCAAATGCACCCGTCTGACCCGCGCGCAAAATCGCAATAACCGGTGCAATCGTCACAAATATGCTCGCAAAAAGTTTTGCGACTTCCGTAATAGGCGCCCACACAAAGGCATTACCCACGCGTGCTGACTTTGGGGTATAGCGCAAGGAAGCTAAAATCACCATCAGCAAAAGTGCATCACGCAATAGATTTTGCAATGCAACCGGCGTACCCAAGAGGTTAAAAGTGATACCAGGCTTCCAAACACCGCTCATGAATACCAGCCCAAGCATCAACGCAAGCAATATAAAATTAATTTTGCCATCGATTGAAAGCGAAGCTGAATCAGGTGTCGGGTCCAGAAAAAGCGAGCGCTCTTCTTCACGCTGGTAGAAGTAATACCGCTCAAGCAAGTAGAACAACACCAACAATAAAAGGGTGACAAACAACATGGGTTTAATGAGATGGGCCGTCGTCCAAAAAAAACCGACGCCATTCAGAAAACCAAGGAACAATGGCGGATCACCAAGCGGCGTGAGCGAGCCTCCCACATTAGCGACCAAGAATATAAAAAATATGACAATGTGCGCAACATGCCGGCGATTATCGTTAGCGCGCAGCAAGGGGCGAATCAACAGCATCGCGGCCCCCGTAGTGCCCATAAAGCTAGCCAGCGCGGTACCAAGCGCCAGGAGCGCTGTATTCATCCGCGGTGAGCCGTGTAAATTACCACGCACACAAATACCACCAGCCACGGTATAAAGGGCCGCTAGCAATATAATAAAAGGTATATATTCGGCAACCAGGGCATGCACGACACTCTGACTGGCCGCGCGTACGCCAAATATAGCTGCATAAGGCACAATAAATGCCAGGGTCCAAAATGCAGCAACTTTACCAAAATGCCGGTGCCACAAAACGGGGGTGAGGAGTGGCAAAAATGCAATCGACAGGAGCATACCGGCAAACGGTATGCTCCACTCACCAGACAATACGGGCGCAGAGGATGAAATATCAATCATGTTTTACGGTGAAGAATCGTTCATAACTTAACCACACTAAAACAAAGATTATACTGGCGTGCTCTACCAATCTGCTAAGATTGAGCGCGAACCAATAAATTTTAGCCATTGTATTGATTGAATAGCTTTAAGACATTATTCTTTTTGCAAGGAGATGGGTTGCATGACTCATGTAGTAACTGAAAATTGTATCAAATGCCGCTATACCGATTGCGTTGATGTGTGTCCGGTCGATTGCTTCCGTGAGGGACCTAATTTTCTTGCGATCGATCCTGAAGAATGCATTGATTGCGCAGTATGTGTTGCTGAGTGTCCAGCCAACGCAATTTACGCAGAAGAAGACCTGCCTGGGGAACAGCAGCAATTCATCGAGCTGAATGCAGAACTCGCTAAGCACTGGCCAAGCATTACCAAAACAAAAGCCCCGCTGTCCGATGCGGATGATTGGAAAGATAAACCCAATAAATTGGACTTGCTCGAGCGATAAAACGCGCAATCACGCTAGATAAGTGGCATTGCACTTCGCTCGTAGTCATTATGTAACGTCATAAATTAGACTGAGGTTGAAACTTATTGCACTTAAATTGCAGGGTTTTAGTTGACAATTTCTGAACCCATCAATAGAATAGCGGGTTCTTTATTCCTCGATAGCTCAGTCGGTAGAGCGACGGACTGTTAATCCGCAGGTCCCAGGTTCGAGCCCTGGTCGGGGAGCCATAAACCTTATGGCTTACAGCAGTTTTTGCTGCTCTCTTTTTGTTCTACAAAAATTTATTTTGTAGACTTTACTACCATCCCACGCTTTCGCACATAATGCTCTGCCATTGCAACATTACTACGGCCTAGGGCTCGCACCTCACGAATATTTCTCCCGCTTCCTACTTCTGCCGACATTCCGCCACCTCCCCTTCAAAAAAACTTGAATTTCACTTTACATCATGTTGAGATAGCCATTTGATTTTTCAGAGGGCGGAATATGGGTCAAAGTGCACCAGCAATCATCACACATGTACTAGATCATCATGGCTTGGTTGCATCGAAATGCCAGGACTTGCAACTTGCTCAGCGGATAGATAAGCATTTGACTAGCCACCCTGGGCGAATTGTCAGCTATGGCACAGCCTGCGTTGCGATGATTCTGAATGGACTGGGATTTACGAACCGTCGACTGTATCTGACGCCACAGTTTTTTGAAAGCAAACCATTAGAAGCTTTATTAGGGTCTGGGATTGAGGCCAGGCATTTGAATGATGATGCGTTGGGAGACGCATTGGACGCGATAGCGCAGTATGGGCCGAGCAAGCTATTCGGGGAAGTGGCCTTTGAGATTGCACTGGAACATGACCTTCTTGATGAGTTGGTGCATGTGGATACGACGAGTTTTTCTGTGCATGGCAAATATGCAAGCGATGAGGGAGTTAGCGAACAAAGAGAGGACGCAGGCGAGGCGGTTGAAATTACTGTGACTCATGGGTACTCCAAAGACCATCGCCCTGATTTGAAACAAGTCGTGCTGTCATTGGCGGTGGCAGGCGGTTCAGGCATTCCGTTATGGATGATGCCTTGCGATGGCAACGCCTCAGACAAGACGGTGTTGCCAGAAACAATAGAACGCATCAATGCATTTCGCCAAGAAATTGATTGCACCCGTACGCTGCGTTGGGTGGCCGATTCGGCGCTTTACACAGCTGAAAACCTCAAAAAGATGGAGCACACCATTTGGGTATCACGTGTACCAGAAACAATCCTGGAAGCTCGGGAGTTAGTGAGCAAATCAACGCAAGAAATAGCTTGGAGTGAACAGGAAGACGGCTATCGACATGCATCATTCGATATGGATTATGCCGGCATCCAACAACGCTGGTTACTCGTCTTCTCAGAACAGGCATACCAACGCGAAGCACAGTCTCTCCAAAAGCGCCTGACCAAACAAGAACAAGCGCTGCAAAAACAAATGAAACAATTCAGCACCGAGCTGTTTGCGTGTGAAGCCGACGCGCATAAAACATTCAGGCGAGAACAGAAGTCGCACCCGCTATTCATCTTGGCCCCGACTGTTGCGCCAGTAGAAAAGTATGAGAAAGCAGGTCGTCCCAAGAAGGGAGAAACAAAACAATGTATGGGGTATCAAATCCAGGTTCAGATCCAGCGCAATGACGAAGCGATCCAGAAGCTACTGCAAACTAAAGGGCGTTTCATCCTGGCCACCAACGAGGGTGACAAGCAGGGTTACCCCGACAAGCGCATTCTCGCCGACTACAAAGCTCAGCAAACGGTTGAGAATGGCTTTCGGTTTTTGAAAAATCCTGACTTCCTAGCGGATACGCTCTTTTTAAAATCGCCACAGCGTATCGCTGCATTGATGATGGTGATGACCTTATGCCTCATGGTCTACAACCTCGCACAATTTCAAGTGCGTGCAAAGCTCGAGGCCTATGCTGACACCTTACCCAATCAACTGGGCAAACCCACCAGTACACCTACCTTGCGATGGATATTCCAGTTAATGGAAGGCGTTGCGTTGGTGCGTATCTTCGATCATCAACGCGCGTTAATCCATGAAGCCGTTTCCAACCTTAATGACGTCAGAATCAAGATTATCCGGTTGTTTGGCGATACCGCTTGTAAAATCTATCAGATTGAGGAAAGGGAGTAGCGGAATGTCGGCTTCTGTATCTATCCCTGCTTTAGCCCGCAAATTTTGAGGTTGAAAATTTTCTTTGTCGACCCCCAGCAGCCCCGCGCGCTCGATCAAATATCGATACTGAACAACTGAATCTGACCTGACAACTGCTTTCGTCAAACCGGGTCACTGTCAGACTCTAACAAGCCAAGAGCATGCAATAACATTTGCCCGGCTATCGAGAAATCAATACAGTATAATATTTGATCGTCTAGGATAGAGTTAGAACCATCATCTCTAATCCGCCTTTTTACACAAGAGAAACAGCGCTCACAAAAGTATTCTTTTAGCCTAATTTAATGAAAACTTTATGGAATAAAAAGTCGATCGCCATGTTAGAGGCTGAAGCAGCCTTGGGTGACGACAACGCAGTCAGTGGCAGCTCGCATTATCCAAAACGAGCTTTATCTGGATTCGATTTAACCATGCTCGGTATTGGCTGCATTGTCGGCGCCGGCATTTTTGTATTGACAGGTCATGCAGCGGCAACGCATGCTGGGCCAGCGATCATGTTGTCCTTTATTTTAGGGGCAATCGTCTGCGCTTTTTCTGGCCTGTGCTATGCAGAAATGGCTTCAACGGTGCCTGTGGCAGGTAGCGCTTATACATATGCCTACGCCACCATGGGTGAATTTATCGCCTGGCTCATCGGCTGGGATCTGATTCTCGAATATTGTTTAGGCGCGACTACCGTAGCCATTGGCTGGTCAGGTTATGTCGTAGGGTTTCTGCATTCATTAGGCATTCATATTCCTGATGTGTTATCTAGAGCACCGCTCGCCTTTGATAGTGCAACCGGCTGGACACATACTGGCGCACTGATCAACTTGCCTGCCATTCTGGTCGTCGCCCTGATGACACTCCTGCTCATTTTTGGCATTCGAGAGTCGGCACGGGTCAATAGTATTATGGTGGTGGTGAAGGTAGCCATTATTCTCGCCTTTATCGTGGCGGGCTTTGCCTTGGTCGATACCGCAAACTGGATAACGCCCGCTAACCCTAATGGTGATTTCATGCCACCAAATAGCGGCCAAGCAGGAGAGTTTGGTTGGAGCGGCATGCTACGCGGTGCAGCCGTGGTATTTTTTGCTTATATTGGTTTTGATTCGGTTTCCTGTGTTGCGCAGGAGACCAAAAATCCACGCCGTAATCTGCCGCTCGGACTGCTGACTTCGCTCGTCATCTGTACCACACTCTATGTACTGGTCGCTTATGTTCTAACCGGGGTGGTCCGTTATGACCAATTAAGTGTGCCTGATCCAATTGCTGTAGGGATTGATGCGCTGGGTATGCCATGGTTATCGCCACTGGTCAAACTTGGAGCGATTTTTGGGCTGACCTCAGTGCTCTTGGTCTTACTGATGAGCCAACCGCGCATTTTTCAAACGATAGCAAAAGATGGCTTACTGCCAAGCTTTGCTAAGAAAATCCATCCGCGTTTCCATACCCCCTATATCACAACGCTGATTACCGGCGCAGTGGTGATGACGCTAGCTGGCCTACTGCCGATTAATTTAGTGAGTGAATTAGTGAGTATTGGTACGCTATTTGCTTTTCTAATTGTTTGTGTCGGGGTGCTCGTACTGCGCATTACCCAGCCAGAACTCAAACGTGTATTTAAAACCCCAGCCGTTTATCTAGTAGCGCCAGGCGGAGCATTGGCCGCGCTATTTTTAATGGCGGGTTTGCCTGCGGATACCTGGATGCGGCTATTTATCTGGATGGCGTTAGGGCTCATCATTTATTTTAGTTATGGTAAGCGCAATAGTGTCCTGCGTCGCCGTTTGGAAAATAAACCTACAGAGATTGACTCAATCTAAGCCACTATAACGCATGGCAGCCTGTTAAGGCTGCCGTAAACGCTAGCCTATATAGACCTCTTCCCGGTCAATAGAAAATCCAGGGTTTTGAGTTTTATTGAAAAGTTCGGATAGGTATTATGCGTTACGTATGCCAGACCAGCTTGGGGCTAGCGTTGACTCAAAACCCAGTAAACTGAGTACCCGTCCAACGGTATGGTCAACCATTTCATCAAGCGTAGTGGGCTTATTGTAGAGTGCCGGCAGTGGCGGAAAAATCACGCCACCCATTTCAGTTACTGCCGTCATATTGCGTAGGTGCGCCAAATTGAATGGTGCTTCGCGCACGAGTAACAAGAGACGACGGCGCTCTTTCAGAGTCACGTCAGCCGCGCGGGTAATTAAATTATCGGAAAAACCATGAGCAATGCTTGCTAACGTTTTCATTGAACACGGTGCAACAATCATGCCCTCTGTCGCAAATGATCCGCTCGCGATACTGGCACCCACATCACGTATATTATGAACCACATCGGCCAGCGCGTTTAGATCAGGTTTGGTCAGTTCTAATTCATGCGTAATGCTCAGCCAACCTGCGTTGGATACAATCAAATGAGTTTGGACGCCGCCAATACGACGTATTGTTTGGAGAATACGCACGCCATAGAGCGCCCCCGTAGCCCCTGTTATGGCGACGACTAGGCGACGCGACGTAGCGTTAGATGCCGTATTAAGCACTAGCTCTATTCAGCTGTGAATAATTGTTGCAATTCACCTGACTGGTACATCTCTACCAGAATGTCCGAACCGCCAACAAATTCACCATTGACATAGAGCTGCGGAATCGTCGGCCAATCCGAATATTCTTTGATGCCTTGCCGAATTGCTTCGTCGCGTAAGACATCGACTGTATGTAAACGGCTAACACCGCATGCTTTAAGTATCTGTACTGCACGGCCAGAGAAGCCACACATTGGAAATTGTGCGCTCCCTTTCATAAAAAGAACCACCGGATGTTCGGTGACAAGTTGTTTGATATGCTGCTGAGTATCCATAGGAAGTGTACTGAATGATAAGTCTAGTAGTAATTTAGTATGATAGCCGATTCTGCAAAGATCAGCGTGATTCGGGTTTGCCGCCGGCAAAAGAATTGCTGATATGTTCTAGCAGAAAATGCTGCACCGTCGGGTAATGCAGTTGATAACCTAATTCTATTTTAAGCCTAGTATTCATTAAGCGGCGTGATTCACGCATAAATGACAGCAATCCGGGTTCCAACAACTGCTGCGCTTGGGCGCTTGATACCCGCGCAGGCCGTGGCAACCCGTGCGCATCCGCCACTAGATCAAAGTAGTCACCTAATTTCATTTGCGTATCATCCACCGCGTGTATAATCCGCTGCGGGCAACCAAGCCGCTTTATCCGCAACACAATCATCGCAAGATCATCAGCATGAATGTGATTGGTATACACGTCTTCTTCGGTATTAAGAGCGAACATGCCTTTTTGTAAGCGCGCAAGCGGTAACCGATTATCGGCATAGATGCCAGGAATGCGAACAATACGCAGTGATAACACAGCGCGCGCGCCTGCTGCACGCAGCTGAGTCTCTGCTGAAATACGCCTGAGCGAGCGTGCATTGGCCGGTTGCGCTGGCCGGGTTTCAGCAACCAGTGCTCCGTCGCAATCACCATAAACGCCGGTTGTGCTGGCATAAATCCATACCGGCGGCGCCAATGAGCGGCCCAAGGCACTCAGCAAGAAACGCGTACGCGGGTCACCGTTACCTTGTGGCAAGGGTGGCGCTAGCTGCAGCACGGTATCTGCCAAGCCAGCAAGACGCTTTAGACTCGAACGTTGATCAAGGTCACCGACGATAGGCACAATACCCATTGCGCGCAGACTAACGCAACGCTCAGCGTGACGGGTTAGGGCCAACACACGGTAGCGCGGCAACAGTAACTTAGCGCAACGCAAGCCAATATCGCCACAGCCGATAATGAGAATTCGCTTACGCTTAAGTTTGCGGGTTGGAATCATTGTGGCATCATTATATATTCGGGTCTTAGAAATGTTTCGTTACATTCAGTCTTTTTATGGCATTTAATATTACTCTTCGGCCCAGCGGCCGGCAATTTCAAGTAGAACCTAATGAACCCGTGCTCGCAGCAGCCTTACGGCAAGGCATTGGCTTGCCATATGGGTGTAAAAACGGCGCGTGCGGTTCGTGCAAAGGCACAGTGCTGTGCGGCGAAATCGAACAAGCAACGCATTCAGCCTCAGCTTTGTCCAATGACGAAAAATTACGAGGCATGGCGCTTTTTTGTTGCTCGGCGCCCAAATCTGACCTCGAACTTGAAGTGCGTGAAGTAGCTGGCGCAACCGATATGCCGGCTAGAAAACTCCCCTGTCGCGTCAACGCGCTTGAGCGGATTGCTGATGATGTCATGATTATGCGCTTGCAATTACCGGCGAATCAGCAGTTGCAGTATTTCGCCGGCCAGTATATTGAATTTATTTTAAAAGACGGTAAGCGGCGCAGCTACTCAATTGCCACACCGCCGCATCATGATGGGCCGCTTGAATTACATATTCGCCACATGCCAGGAGGGGTGTTTACTGATCATGTTTTCACCGCCATGAAGGAGCGCGATATGCTGCGCTTCGAGGGGCCGCTGGGGACTTTCTTTTTACGCGAAGAGACCACCCGGCCGATCATTTTACTCGCCTCAGGCACGGGCTTTGCTCCGCTCAAAGCGATCGTCGAGCATATGATATTTAAGCGCATCGAGCGACCCGTCACGCTCTATTGGGGCGCACGCCGTAGCCAAGATCTGTATCTGGCTGAGCTGGCTCAGCAATGGGCCAATACGCTGCCCAATTTTTCTTTTGTGCCGGTTTTATCCGAGCCGGCAGCCGAAGACAATTGGCACGGACGAACTGGCTTTGTGCATCAGGCAGTGGTGGCAGATCTGCCCGATTTATCCGCCTATGAAGTTTATGCGTGCGGCGCACCGGTAATGGTTGAAAGCGCTTTGCGCGATTTCACCGCGCATCATCGCCTACCTCAAGATGCGTTTTACGCCGATGCGTTTACCAGCGAAGTAGATTTGGCGAACCCAGTCGCATAACTCAGTGTTTAATGGAATTTGAAGATGCATTTTAATGACTACCCCACGCAGTCGCTGATGACCATCACTAACCGGCCTGAGCTTGTTTTTACGCGTGGCGAAGGCGCTTGGTTATACGATAGCGAAGGTAAGCGTTATCTCGATTTTATTCAAGGTTGGGCCGTGAACTGCTTAGGCCATAGCCATAAAACAATGATCCACGCGCTCACCACACAAGCGCAAAGCTTAATTAATCCAGGCCCAGCATTTTATAACGCACCCTCGGCGCAACTTGCCGGCTTGCTGACTGATTTTAGCTGCTTTCAGAAAGTATTTTTTGCCAATAGCGGCGCTGAAGCGAATGAGGGCGCAATCAAATTAGCCCGCAAATGGGGGCGTAAATTTAAAAACGGCGCATACGAAATTATCACGTTTAATCATAGCTTCCATGGCCGGACATTGGCGACCATGTCTGCTAGCGGCAAACCCGGCTGGGACACCATGTACGCTCCGCAAGTAGCGGGCTTTCCAAAAGCTGAGCTCAACGATATTGCATCGGTTGCACGTTGTATTCATGACAAGACCGTTGCCATCATGCTAGAGCCCGTGCAGGGTGAAGCCGGCGTGATTGGCGCCACGCGCGAATTTATGCAGCAATTGCGCGCCCTCACGCAAAAACACCATCTGCTGTTAATTGTCGATGAGGTACAAACTGGCTGCGGTCGTACCGGCCAACTCTTTGCCTACCAATGGTCAGATATTGAACCCGATATCATGACATTAGGTAAAGGCATCGGCGGCGGTGTGCCACTTGCCGCGCTGTTGGCGCGTGATGAAGTCGCTTGTTTCGAGGCTGGAGAACAGGGCGGCACCTATAATGGCAACCCTCTTATGTGCGCTGTAGGCGTTGCTATACTTGAACATATCAGTCAAGCGGATTTTTTGGCTGGCGTGCGCGAACGCGCTGCTTATTTTAGTGACGCCTTGCTGAAATTATCTAATGAGTATGGTTTTGCCGGCGAACGCGGCGAGGGCCTGCTACGTGCACTATTGCTGGGTAAAGAGATTGGTCATGAAATCGTTGAAAAAGCTCGGGAACTCGAGCCAGCAGGCCTTTTGCTCAATGCCCCGCGGCCTAACCTAATACGCTTTATGCCAGCGCTTAATGTCACTAAAGATGAAATTGATTTGATGCTTGTGATGCTACGTAAAGTGCTTGATTCAATTGTTTAAAATGAGATCAGCCAGCATCATTTTCCGCCCTTCTAATCTCTGAGCATAAAGGGCCATTCGTCAGCGCAGCCATTTTATTTCTTGGCGAATCATGCCTGCGCTATATAAATGTCAGATCAAATTAAATATAGACCCAAAGTGATAGGGCAAACACGTTTAAGTTCAATGCAAAATCTTCGCTAAAAATTCC
Organism: Mycoavidus sp. HKI; assembly: GCF_020023735.2. NCBI lineage: Bacteria > Pseudomonadati > Pseudomonadota > Betaproteobacteria > Burkholderiales > Burkholderiaceae > Mycoavidus > Mycoavidus sp. HKI. The sequence continues at coordinate 407,978 of NZ_CP076444.2, read as the reverse complement.
TTTGTGCGCTCTGATTTTGGGTGTTCAAAGAATTCTTCTTTAGGCACATCTTCAACAATAGCGCCCTTGTCCATAAAGATCACGCGGTGGGCAACTTTTTTGGCAAATCCCATTTCGTGCGTGACGCACATCATGGTCATCCCTTCACGTGCAAGCTCAACCATCACATCAAGCACCTCATTGATCATCTCTGGATCAAGCGCGGAAGTCGGTTCATCAAACAACATCGCAATGGGGTCCATGGAGAGCGCACGAGCAATCGCCACCCGCTGTTGCTGACCGCCCGATAGCTGTCCCGGATATTTATCCGCATGTGCGCTCAGGCCAACTCGCTGCAGCAACTTCATGCCTTTTGCCCTAGCCTCCTCTGCACTGCGGCCGAGCACCTTAACCTGTGCCAGCGTTAGATTCTCCGTGATCGATAAATGTGGAAACAGTTCAAAATGCTGAAAAACCATGCCGACTTTGGCCCGTAGTTTAGACAACTTGGTTTCCTTGGCTCTCACTGACTGACCATCAAGCCAAATCTCACCTTGTTGGAATGGCTCAAGGCCATTAACCGTTTTAATCAGGGTCGATTTGCCAGAGCCAGAGGGTCCGCATACCACCACGACCTCGCCCTGATTCACTTCAGTACTACAATCAGTTAGCACCTGAAATGGACCATACCATTTAGAAACGCTTTTAAGAGAAATCATCTTGCATACCTTTTTTGAAAACGCCCGACGAGAGTGGAGGCAAACAAGCAAATAACAAAATAACATGCCCCCGCAAAGAGCACCATCTCAACCAGTTGCCCATCGCGTTCACCAATATTGGTCGCCGTGCGGAAAAAATCTGCCAGGCCGATGACATAGACCAAAGCCGTATCCTGAAAGAGTACAATGCCCTGCGTTAAGAGTAACGGCACCATGGCACGAAAAGCCTGGGGCAAAACCACTAGACGCATCGATTGCATAGAGGTCATACCGAGCGCATTAGCCGCATAGACCTGCCCACGCGGGACACTCTGAATGCCCGCGCGAATGATTTCCGAATAATAAGCCGCCTCAAACAAAGAAAATGCAATAATTGCTGAAGCAAAGCGGATATCGATATCAGGCGGCAAATCAAGCAAAGATTTGAGCAATTGCGGCACCAATAGGAAAAACCATAAAAGCACCATCACTAACGGAATCGAGCGGAAAATCGTCACGTATAGTTGCGCAAACCAAGCAAGCGGCTTGATTGGTGAAAGTCTCAATAACGCCAGGATGGTTCCCCAAACAATGCCAACAATAACAGCTGCGACTGTGATTTGGACTGTGATGAGCATGCCCTGCGCTAAGGTAGGCAGAGAAGATGCAATTCCGCTCCAATTAAATTGATACATTATTTCCCTCCAATTTGACCTGGCAACCTGGAGGTCCTTTCAACCCAAAGCATAAAAAGCATTACGGTCGCATTAATCAGAGCATAAGAAGCGGTCACTACAATGAAAGACTCGTAGATATGCGCTGTATAATCACTGAGTTGGCGCGCTTGTGCAGAAAGTTCGAGTAAACCAATGGTGGCAGCAACCGCTGAATTCTTAAAAATATTCAAAAATTCAGACGTTAAAGGCGGCACAATAATTCGATACGCATTCGGTACTAAAACATAGCGATAGGTTTGCGGCAGTGTAAACCCGAGCGCGAGGGCAGCATTTTTTTGGCCGGGCGGCAGGGCATGAATACCTGTTCTCACCTGCTCGCAAATCCGCGCGCCGGTAAATAAGCCAAGGCAAATCACCGCTGACGAAAAAAATTGAATCGAGGGCGGCAATCCTTTGAACCAAGTGCCCAGTGACGGAGACACAAGCTCTGGCAGCACAAAATACCAGATAAAAAATTGCACAAGCAAGGGGATGTTGCGAAATACCGCGACGTAAATAGCGCCGATGCTGGCTAACCATTTATTGGGTAACGTGCGCAATATGCCAAATAGAGAACCAGCGATAAGCGCGATGATCCAGGCCGCTAAAGAGAGCGTAACAGTGACCTTCAGGCCATCAATGAACCAACCGAGATACGTCGTTAGCTCGCCGGTGGACACAGCACTTAGCAAAATGCCCCAATTCCATTGATAACTCATAACCCTTAGATTGCTATAGAAACAGTACTTTAAGACAGTTCTTTTCCTGTTTCATACTATCAGGCCTAACTTTCCCAGCTGCGTCCGAGGCCCTCTCGAACGCAGCACCACCATTGCTGATAAGTCTCATAACGGGTAGGGCAGTGATGGTTGCCAGCCACTATACGAACACACTGGCTTAACCTTTCGCCTGATCATTCGGACTCTTGAACAATGCTTTGAGTTCTTCGCTTTGCGGGAAGCTCAAATTTAGATTGCGAGGAGGAATGGGTTTTTGAAACCATTTTTGATAAATCTTAATGGCTTCGCCTGACGTTTGCAGTTTAGCAATGGTGTCATCAACCAACTTTTTGAATGCCGGGTCATTTTTGCGCAACATACAACCATAGGCTTCTTGTGATTGCGGCGTACCCACAATCACAAACTTGCTAGGGTCTTTTGCTTTAGCACGCTCTCCGGCAAGTAACGCATCATCTATCATAAACGCTACTGCACGGCCCGTTTCTAACATCAAGAACGCCTCGCTATGATCTTTTGCGCTAATGATATTCATGCCGAGCTTCTTTGCTTGATTCATTGCGCGCAAAATGCGTTCAGAGGTAGTACCCGCTGTGGTCGCTACCGTCTTACCCTTCAAATCAGCAAAATCCTTGACACCTGAATCAACACGTGTGAGCAGCCGCGTGTTTACGACAAAAATCGTGTTGGAAAATGCAGCTTGCTGCTGCCGCTCAAGATTGTTTGTGGTGGAACCGCATTCAAGGTCAATCGTACCGTTTTGCAGCAATGGAATCCGGTTTTGAGACGTGATCGGCGTGAGTTTCACATCTAGATGCGGTTTATTAAGCTCTTGCTCAATTGCCTTAACAATCTGCATCGCGTATTCGTGCGCATAGCCCACCACCCGCTGGTTCTCGGCATAATAGGAAAAAGGAATGGACGATTCCCTATGTCCCAATGAAACCGTGCCCGTATCCCTAATTTTTTGCAAAGTGCCCGTCGTACTAGCACTCTGCGCCTGTGCATAAGAGAACGTTAGCGTACCTGCCGTCATCAATGCCGTTACTATTTTTTTAAACTTCATACTAAGTTCCCCTTCTGAAAAATAGATTATATATCCCAAATGGTTTATTTATAAAGCAAAAAGTTTAAATATATCTCAAGGATACAGTCCACGCATCTCCCTGGCCATTAAAATTCTTGTACATGCAACAATATAAGCCGCTGTACGCACAGAGACCTTGTGTTCAAGCGCAACTTGCCATATAGATGCGAACGCCTCACGCATCACACGCTCAAGACGGTGATTAATTTCGTCTTCGCTCCAGAAAAAACTGGAGAAGTCCTGCACCCATTCAAAGTATGAAACGGTCACCCCACCTGCATTTGCGATGACGTCAGGAATCACAAGAATGCCATGCTCGTTCAGAATATCGTCAGCCAACGGTGTCGTTGGCCCATTTGCGCCTTCGACCACAATCCTAGTGCGAATCCGTGGTGCATTTTTTTCAGTGATTTGACCTTCTAGTGCAGCCGGAATCAAAATATCGGTTTCAAGCCCCCAAAATTCATCCGCAGCCAGCGGCTCGGCGCCTGTGAAACCCACAATGCCGCCCGTTTGAGCAACGTGTTCAAGCAATTTAAGCACTTCAATCCCGGCCGGCCGGTAAAGAGTACCCGTATGGTCTTGCACTGCTATGATTTTGGCGCCCGCGTCAGAAAAAAGCCGCGCAGCAATCCCGCCAACGTTACCAAAACCTTGAATTGCAATCCGTGCTCCAGCGATGTCCAAACCAATTTGGCGCGCACTCTCGCAGGCTACGACGAAAACCCCGCGGGCAGTCGCTTCTTTACGCCCAAGACTGCCGCCTAGCGCAATCGGCTTGCCTGTTACCACACCCGTTGCGGTACGTCCTTGATTCATCGAATACGTATCCATCATCCATGCCATCACTTGCTCATTAGTGTTGACATCAGGCGCTGGAATATCCGTGTTAGGACCAATAATGAAATTGATTTCACTGGTGTAGCGACGGGTCATCCGCTCGAGTTCACCGCGTGAAAGTCTCCGCGGATCAACCCGGATTCCGCCTTTTGCGCCGCCGTATGGGACATTCACTGCCGCATTCTTGATCGACATCCAGGCAGACAGCGCCATCACTTCAGATAGCGTCACGTCTTGGTGGTAGCGTAACCCGCCCTTGCCAGGACCTCTTGAAGTATTGTGCTGCACGCGATACCCTTCAAAATGGGCAACGGTGCCATTATCAAGCTCGATAGGCACATCAACGATCAGCGCGCGCTTAGGCCGCTTAAGGGTTTCGATCCAGCGCGACAATGAACCTAGATAAGGTGTAACGCGGTCAATCTGTTGTAAATAAGTGCCCCATGGGCCAAGTTCATCTTGCCGAAGGTAAGATGGTAATACATGATGTTGCGACATAAACTTCCTCAATCCCCGGAAAAAAGTTGCGCGCTGGTTAAAAAAAAGTTTATAAACCTTGCGCTTTAGTTGCGGCTTACGCTCAAAATTTTGATATTGTCTCAGAATGATTGACTATTTATCCGAAGTACGCGAAAACTAAGTCCGAAAACTGAAACATTAGTGTAAATAACAACGGAAATAAAACATGCATTCACTCCCTCACCTCCCACATGGCAAAACCCTCGCTTTACGCGTGGTGCCACAATCTTCTAACGCGACTATACATGGTGACATATTCGGCAGCTGGATTATGGAGCAAGTGAATATTGCCGGCTCGATTCCAGCGACGCGCCGCGCACAAGGCCAGGTGGTCACTGTAGCCATCAATTCCTTGGTTTTTAAGCAACCGGTGTTTGTTGACGATTTGCTTAGCTTTTACGCAGACATCGCCAAAACTGGCAACACCTCGGTCACGGTATCGGTCGAAGTGTACGCGCAGCGGCTCAATTTTGCGGAAGAGATTTTCAAAGTAGCAGAAGCTACGCTCATCTATGTCGCCACAGATAGCGACCGCCGACCGCGCGCATTGCCAGCACCAGATTGAGTGATCACAAGCTCGCTCGAGCTTGATCACAGCAAATCCACTCAAACTCGCTCGAGAATGCCCGCGGCACCCATGCCCGCGCCCACGCACATGGTGACCATACCGTATTTAAGGGAGTGTCGGCGCAGTGCATGCACAACCGTGGTAGCGCGAATTGCACCCGTGGCGCCCAATGGATGACCTAACGCTATCGCCCCGCCGAGTGGATTCACTTTTTTAGGATCAAGCTTAAGCTCCTCTATGACGGCCAGCGATTGTGCAGCAAATGCCTCGTTCAACTCAATCCAGTCGAGTTGGTCCTGCTTAAGCCCCGCTGCTTTTAAAGCAGCCGGAATGGCTTCTCTCGGGCCGATCCCCATAATCTCGGGCGGTACGCCCCGCACCGCAAAACTCACAAAACGCGCCAGCGGAGTGAGATTGAATTGCTTAAGTATTTTTTCCGAAACCACCAGCAGCGCAGCAGCGCCATCTGACATTTGCGAGCTATTTCCAGCCGTGACTGAACCACCATTCGCAAACACGGGTTTCAGCTTAGCAAGCGCCTCAAGCGAAGTATCGGCACGAGGCCCCTCATCCTGCGACGTGAGTTGCTTTCTTAAATCAAGCTCGCGCCGATTAAGGTCTGGGAAACGCTCGATCACCTCAAACGGCGCCACTTCGTCATTGAATTCGCCGGCAGCTTGCGCCTGCAATGCTTTTTGATGAGATGCAAATGAAAAAAGGTCCTGCGCATCGCGTTTAATGTTCCAGCGTTGCGCAACTCTTTCAGCCGTCAACCCCATGCCGTACGCCAGCCCAAGATGTTCATCTCGTTCAAAGATATGCGGCGAAACGGATGGAGTATTGCCCATCATCGGCACCATGCTCATCGATTCCACACCGCCGGCAATCAATGCCTCCGCCTCACCGACGCGGATGCGATCTGCGGCCATGGCAAGTGCAGTTACGCCAGAAGCACAATAACGGTTCACCGTTACACCTCCTACACTGACTGGCAACCCTGCCAACAATGCGCTGACACGCGCGATATTCAGCCCTTGTTCAGCTTCTGGAAACGCACAGCCAATCATCACATCTTCAATGACGTGTAGATCAAGCTCGGGGACTTGCGCCACCACCGCTCGTATGGCGTGAATCAATAATTCTTCTGGCCGCGTATTCCTGAATATCCCACGCGGCGCTTTGCCAATGGGTGTACGGTTAGCGGCAACGATATAGGCGTCTTGCACTTGTTTATTCATTTTTTTCACTCCATCAATTACGCACAGGCTTACCCGTTTGCAGCATCCCTATAATCCGTTCTTGTGTCTTCTTCATGTCCAGTAATTCGACAAAAGCCGCGCGCTCAAGTTTAAGCAACCACGCTTCATCAACCAAACTTCCCATTTCGACCTCCCCGCCGCACAGCACTTCAGCAATTTTGCTGCTAATTAAGAAATCATGAACTGAAATAAAACCGCCATCGCGCAGATTCACCAGTTGCGCTTTAATCGTGGCAATCCCGGCTCGCCCCGCCACAGCAATGGCATGTACCGGCAAAGGCGCGCGCCAGCCCGCGTTTGCCAATGCGCGCGCTTCGCTGAGAGCTGTTGCCAGCAGTTCGTGCAGATTAAATACAATCGTATCTGACGGCAACAGATAGCCAAACTCAATAGCTTCGAGTGCTGAGCTAGAGACCTTTGCCCGCGCAATATTCTCAAACGGTTTAACTAGAAATTCAAGCAAATTTCTCTGGCCCAAGCACCGAGCCGTTTCAGCTGCACGCAACGCCCCTTCTTTCAAGCCTCCCCCCGCAGGCAGCAAGCCAACCCCTGCCTCCACCAGACCGATATAGCTTTCAAAATAGGCCACCCGCTTGGCGCCATGCATGACCAGTTCACACCCCCCGCCCAGTGCAATTCCTGCGATTGCTGGGACCACCGGCACAGCTGCATATTTCACACGCTGCATGGTTTGTTGGAACTGAGCAACGAAAGGTTCAACTTTTTTTGCTCCTCCCGCCATCAACGATGGTACCAACCCTTCCAAATTTGCCCCAGCTGAGAACGGCCCCGCTTGCAGTGCAGAGGGCTGCCAAACCACCAGACCGCGATGGTTTTGTTCGGCGAGCTCAATAGCTTGTACTATGCCATCTAAGACGGCTGGGCCAATTGTATTCATCTTGCTCTTAAACGAAACAATCGCGACATCATCCTGACCAGCACGTGCGTCAACCCATATGCGCACCGCTTCATTTTCATGCAACGTTTTGCCAGCCGTGCGCGGATCGGCCGCAACCTCTCCGTTTAAGGGTGCGCGAAATACCTGTTTGGTATAGACTGCGAGCGCGCTACGTGGCACAAATGTACGCGCTTTAGGCGACCATGAGCCGGCTGCGTTATGCACGCCCCCCTGTTCGGCGACGAGTCCATCTAGCGCCCATGCCGGCAATGGCGCCTTCGACAAAGCAGCTCCCGCATCAATATCGGCCTGCACCCATTCGGCCAATTGGCGCCAGCCAGCTGCTTGCCAACTCTCAAAGGGGCCCTCGTTCCAACCAAACCCCCAGCGCACCGCGAAATCAAGATCACGCGCGTTATCCGCAATGTGCTCTAGATGTACGGCGCTGTAATGGAAAACATTACGGAAAATCGCCCACAAAAAACGCGCTTGAGGATGGGTAGATTCATGCAGCAATTTAAAACGCTCAGCAGGAGGTCGCTTTAAGATACGCTCAACTAAAGCATCTGCCCGTGCGCCGCTTGCAATATATGCGCCCTGTTTAGCGTCCAGTACTTTAATTAATTTACCTTCTTTTTTATAAAACCCTGCCCCGCTTTTTTGGCCAAGCGCACCTTGCGCAACCAATGCGCTAAGCACGGGAGGTTCGTTATAAATTGGAAAAAATGGATCATCAAGCAGATTATCTCGCATCGTTTTAATCACATGCGACACCGTATCTAAACCCACCACATCGGCGGTGCGAAAGGTCGCTGATTTAGCGCGTCCGAGCCGGCGGCCGGTAAGATCATCAACCAGGTCAAAACCTAGCTCAAATTTTTCCGCTTCCTTGATTGTGGCTAGCACAGAAAAAACACCGACCCGATTGGCGATGAAATTCGGCGTATCTTTGGCACGGATGACACCCTTGCCTAAGGTGCTGGTTAGAAAGCTTTCTAGGCCATCTAGAATACCTGCACGTGTCTGTTGGGCGGGGATAAGCTCGACCAAATGCATATAACGCGGAGGATTAAAGAAATGCACGCCACAAAAACGGAATTTCAGCTCAGCATCTAAGCCTTCAGCAAGCGTGTTAATCGACAGCCCCGAAGTATTGGAGACAAAAATTGCATCATGACGAATGGCCGGCGCTACTTTTTTGTATAAATCATGTTTCCAATCAATACGCTCAGCAATCGCTTCAATCACCAAGTCACATTCGTTGAGTTTAGCGAGATCGTCCTCGTAGTTGGCTGGCTCAATATAAGAAGCGTCATGGCTCACCCCAAGCGGTGCCGGATTCAGTTTGCGCAAATGCTCGATGGCCTTTTGTGCAATTGAATTTTTAGGTCCTTGTTGAGCCGGCAAGTCAAAAAGTATTACCGGTACTTTTGCATTGATTAAGTGGGCGGCAATCTGGCTCCCCATTACGCCCGCGCCAAGCACAGCGACTTTTCGAATGCTTAAATGACTCACGTTTTTTCTCCGGAAAGGTTGTACAGTTTTTTGCAATTCTTTATCTCAGTCAAACATAGCGTTGACAGCCAGTTTAACTCAACAACAAGTCCACTCTTTTCTACACCCGCGGATGATGCATCCGTTAAACAAGTCGCTGGGACTGCACGTTGCTTGCTTATTTTATAGCCTTGAGAAGGCAAGATTTTACCGTTTCACTCTCACACGCGCAGCCCTCTTGAGACTCTAACCTAAATCTATAGCTAACCCGCCGCAAGCAACCTCCTTTCTAATGAAATCAAATACGCATCCAGCATTTTTCTATCTATGCTAGAGCTTAAAATTCTGTAAGATTTTGAGGTGTACAGCGTTGCATGATGCTATAACTTTTGACATATATTCAATCAAGTATGCATTGTGTACAGTACAGATCATCTACCAAGAAACTCACGCAATCCAACAGGCTAGGGTTGCAAATATCTCCCAGTTTGCTGTGCTTGAGGACATGAGTTCAACAGTTTCTCAAGCACTTCAAACTATAGAAGACAAACAAATGATAAGAGCGTTATGTATATCTCTCATGATGCATTTGTCTATACATCAGTGATTTGTATTTGTAATTCGAAAGGATCGTCATGACAACACTATTAGCTAACCCCCCCTTTCATGCTGATGCAGCGTGGAAAAATGCATTGAATGCGTATTTTCCAGAATTTATGCAATTTTTCTATCAAAAGTTAGCTCAGAAAATTGCTTGGGAGGCGAACTATGAAACGCTCGATAAAGAATTGCAGCGCTTCACTCAAGAAAGCAAAGTGGGCAAACGTCTAGTCGATAAGTTGATTAAAGTGCGCCTGAAAAATGGAGTGGAGTGTTTTTTGCTGTTGCATATTGAAGTGCAAGGCAATTATGAAGCAGGTTTTTCGCAAAGGCTATTCGAGTACTTTTATCGCTTGCATGAACGTTATGGGCAGTGGGCTTTGACGCTTGTGATATTGGCCGATGATCGCACCGGATGGCATCCTAAAAATTTTTCAATCCAAGTGTGCGGCTTTCAAGTGAATCGCTTCCAGTTTCTCACCAGCAAGCTTCTCGATTATCGAGGTCAAGAAAAGGCTTTACTGGAACAAGCTAACCCTTTTGGCATGATGGTTGCAGCGCATCTTGCTGCGTTGCAAACACGTACAGATCCAAACGCGCGTTACCAGCATAAATACGGCCTAACACGTTTTCTTTACGAAAAAGGTTTAGCGCGAGAGAGGATTTTTAATCTTTATCGATTTATTGATGCCATCTTGACTTTACCCGAAGAGTTTGAAATTCGCTACAATAGTTCAATTAAACAGTTAGAGAAGGAGTCTGAGATGGAATATATTACAAGCGCTGAGCGTATCGGTATGGAGCAAGGCCTTGAAAAAGGGCTTAGGGAAGGCCTTAAGGAAGGGCTTGAAAAAGGCAGACAAGCCCTGCTCGCTCTTTTAAAAAGCATTTTAAAAGGCAAATTTGGCGTGTTAGCTGAACAGTATCAGCAACAATTAGACGAAGCAGATGTAGAAACCTTGCGCCAGTGGGGCGAACGTATTTTTATGGCGAAAACGCTTGACGAGGTATTTTAAGGCTATGCTGTAAAGCGAATCTCACCGAAACTAACCAGCAAATATCGCCAATCATCCGATAGGCTGTAAAGCCTATTGGATATATCAGCAACCCAAACAGTCCGCATCATTAAAACCATGCTTCATCCAACTCCATCAGCGACTTTGCCCCGGCACGCGCAGAACGGATTTGCCAAGCTGTTTCGGGTAATAGTTTGGCAAAATAAAAACGTGCCGTAGCAAGCTTAGCTTGATAAAAGGGATCGCCAGTCGCTTGTTTGTCCAGCGCAATCCGAGCGCTGCGCGCCCAAAAGTAGGCAAAAATCAAATGGCCCACAACGCGTAAATAAGGCGTGGCTGCAGCCCCTATTTCATCGCGATCAGTGATTGCCTTCATGCCAATTTCCATCGTGAGTTTTTGTACTTTATCGCCGAGCTCGGCTAATGGATTCACGAACTCTTGCATTTCTGGCTTAACCCCTTCTTGCTCAATAAAATCCTGCACCAACGCACCAAATTTCTTCAGCTTAGCACCCATATCTGCCAAGACTTTTCGACCCAGTAAATCAAGCGACTGAATGGTATTCGTGCCTTCATAAATTGTACCTATCCGCGCATCACGCACGTATTGCTCGCTGCCCCATTCACTGATATAGCCATGTCCGCCAAATATCTGCATACCCAAATTAGTGGCCTCGCAAGCATTGTCGGTTAAAAACGCTTTAACAATTGGGGTCAATAAGGCCACTAATTCTGCAGACTCAGTCCGCACTGCTTTATTGTGATGTGACCGCTCTTTATCAATTAAAAGCGCAGTCCAGTATGCAAAAGCGCGACCGCCTTCGACATAGGCTTTTTGTGTGAGTAGCATACGGCGTACATCGGGATGCACAATGATCGGATCAGCCGGTTTATCTGGCGCTTTAGGGCCATTTAACGCACGCATTTGCAGCCGCTGCCGCGCATAAGCAAGTGAATTTTGATAAGCAACCTCGGTTAGGCCCAGCCCTTGCATACCAATCCCAAGCCGTGCTGCATTCATCATCACAAACATCGCATTGAGCCCTTTGTGCGGCTCTCCAGCCAACCAGCCGCGAGCGTTATCGAAGTTAATGACACAGGTCGCATTGGCATGAATACCCATTTTATGTTCGATTGAAGCACAGCTTACGCCATTACGCTCACCCACCTCACCATTGGCATCAGGCACAAACTTGGGGACTACGAATAGAGAAATGCCTTTGGTGCCAGCGGGTGCACCTGGCAAGCGCGCAAGCACCAAATGGATAATGTTTTCAGCCAGGTCATGCTCACCGCTCGAAATAAAAATTTTAGTGCCGCTGATCCGATATGAACCATCTACTTGAGGGTCTGCTTTGGTATAAAGTAGGCCAAGATCTGTGCCACAATGCGGCTCCGTCAAACACATCGTACCTGTCCAAACCCCTTCAGCCAGCTTGGGTAAGTAGTTTTTTTTCTGCTCTGGCGTGCCATGCGCATGTAGGCATTCATAAGCGCCATGCGAGAGACCTGGGTACATCGTCCACGCTTGATTAGCCGCGTTAAGCATTTCATAGAGCGCATTATTTACAAACATTGGCAAACCTTGGCCGCCATGCTCAGGGTCACAGGCAAGCGCCGGCCACCCTGCTTTTATGTAATTTTGATAAGCCGCTTTAAATCCTACAGGAGTGGTGACAACACCGTCGCTATAATGACAACCTTGTTGATCGCCACTATGGTTCAACGGAAATAACACTTCTTCACAAAACTTTCCCGCTTCAGCGAGCACCTGATCAATGGTGTCAGTATCAAGCCCAGCATGGGTGGGCAAATGCGCCAACTCAGCTTGCACATCAAGCAATTCATGTAAGACGAACTGCATATCACGCAAAGGTGCGGTGTACTGTCCCATTTTTTTCTCCTGTATGAAGTGCTTATTTATTAAGTCATTATATGGAAATTTTTGGCATCGAGCGCGCTGGCAGCTGTAAAATTGCGGCCCGATTCGATGGCGAGAAACAGCGTGCAGCGGCCTCGAGATACGGCAACCAAGTATAAGCGGTGTGCTCGCGCGGCGCGAGTATGATTTCTATATCACGCGGCACTAAAAGTCCAAACCAATGCTCGGTGTTATGCGTGACATCTTTCGCGTAGCGATGGCGCCAGATCGGGTAAATTGGATATGCAACTTGCCAGTGCCAATTAACCAACGCATCAAGTGGCACTGGCGAACTGCCGATGACAATACCCGTTTCCTCAAGCACTTCACGTCTGGCAGTTTCATCGAGTGTTTCTTGCTGATGATCTTTCGAGCCAGTCACCGACTGCCAGAAACCTGGGTAGTCGGTACGCTCGATAAGCAGCACCTCAAGCTCAGCGGTGTAGATAACAATGAGTGCAGATTCCGGTAGCTTGTAAGAGTCCATGCTGAGCGTGCATTTTTTACTTTAAGCTTTAAGCGTCTCCGTCGAGCGCAGCCGGATATGCAACTCGCGTAGCTGGCGTTCATCCACTTCACTTGGCGCTTGCGTCAGTAGACATTGAGCGCGTTGCGTTTTTGGAAAAGCGATAACATCTCGAATTGAGTCAGCACCGGCCATCATCGTGACCACCCGGTCTAGGCCAAACGCAATGCCACCATGTGGTGGCGCACCGTACTGCAACGCCTCAAGCAAGAAACCAAACTTTTGCTGCGCCTCATCCGCATCAATGGCCAATGCCTCGAAGACTTTGCGCTGGATTTCTTCGCGATGAATCCGCACCGAGCCCCCTCCCAGCTCCCAGCCATTCATCACCATATCATACGCTTTTGCGGTACAACGGCCTGGGTCCGTCGCCAATAAATCAAGGTGCTCATCTTTTGGACTAGTGAATGGATGGTGACAAGCGACCCAGCGCGCTGCTTCGTCATCATATTCAAACATCGGAAAATCAACCACCCACAACGGTTGCCAGCCAGGCTCGAAGAACCCTTTCTCTGTGCCAAAAGGGGTGTAGCCGATTTTTAACCGCAAGGCACCCAAACTATCATTGACGATCTTTGCACGATCCGCGCCAAAGAAAATCAAATCACCGCCTTGCGCACCCGTACGCTCAAGGATGGCAGCTAACGCCGCATCATGCAGATTTTTTACAATCGGACTTTGTAGACCTTCGCGGCCTTTTGCGGCTTCATTGACTTTAATCCAAGCGAGCCCTTTCGCTCCATAAATGCGCACAAACTCAGTGTAACCGTCAATTTCGCCGCGCGATAACTGACCACCTTGCGGTATACAGAGAGCGGCCACGCGGCCCGCGGCCATGTTGGCAGGTGCGCTGAAAACTTTAAAATCAACGTCTTTCATCACATCGGTCAACTCAGTGAATTCAAGCTTAACGCGTAAATCAGGTTTATCCGAGCCGAAACGCCGCATTGCTTCAGCATAACTCATCACCGGGAATGACTCAGCGAGCGCAACCCCAATTGAGTTTTTGAAGACCGTACGGATCATCACCTCAAATAAATCACGAATTTCTTGCTCATTTAGAAACGATGTTTCGCAATCAATCTGCGTGAATTCAGGCTGACGATCCGCTCTTAAGTCTTCATCACGAAAGCATTTAACAATCTGATAGTAACGATCAAACCCCGCGACCATTAGCAACTGCTTAAAAAGTTGCGGCGATTGAGGCAGTGCAAAGAAATGACCAGCATGCACGCGTGAAGGCACTAAATAATCTCGAGCCCCTTCAGGTGTACTTTTAGTCAGCATTGGGGTTTCAATATCGATAAAGCCATGCTCATCAAGATAACGGCGCACTTCCATTGCAACGCGATAGCGCAATTTTAGATTGTGCTGCATCTGCGGGCGACGCAAATCAAGCACACGGTGGGTCAGACGAGTGGTCTCCGATAGCGTATCGTCATCCAACTGAAAAGGCGGTGTGGCGGACGCATTGAGCACGGTCAATTGCTGACAAACCACTTCGATTTTACCGCTAATAAGGTCAGTATTTTCTGCCCCTTCAGGCCGAGCCCGCACAGCGCCGTGCACCTGCACACAATATTCGTTCCGAATGCTTTCGGCAATTTCAAACATAGCCGGGCTATCGGGATCACAAACGACCTGTACTAAACCTTCTCGATCACGCAGGTCAATAAAAATTACCCCGCCATGATCGCGACGGCGTTGCACCCAACCACAGAGTGAAACGGTTTTGCCCAACCAGGCTTCGGTTAACAAACCGCAATATTCAGTTCTCATCAACAGGAAATATTAGAAATAAAAGGAACGTAAGCAAAAATCACTTTGCCTACGCAAAAAGATTGAACTTTATGCAAAATATCAAACGCTGACTCACCCTAAGCGATGGCTAGCCTTATACCGTCGGCTCGATTGCACGGTGGTGCGGCACCAGTGGCGCAACCACCCCCATTGAGACGATGTATTTCAATGCGGCATCAACTGTCATATCAAGTTCAACTACATCCGCACGCGGCACTATAAGAAAAAAGCCCGAAGTTGGGTTGGGCGTGGTCGGCACATACACACTCGCGTAATCGCCTTTGATATGATTGACGATATCTCCGCCCGGGGTACCGGTGAGAAAGGCTATTGTGTACACGCCCTTACGCGGGTATTCAATTAAAAGCGTTTTGCGAAACGCATTGCCATTGCTCGACAAGAGAGTATCAGAGACCTGTTTAACGCTCGTATAGAGCGGCCCGACCACCGGGATATGGCGTAGCAGTCCTTCCCACCATTGAACTAAAGTCTGGCCAATAAAATTTTGCGTGAAAATACCCACGCTCAAAATAAAGCCTATGCTCAAAACCGCTCCAATACCAGGCAGATAAAAGCCCAACAGGCGCTCCGGTCGCCACGCCTCGGGTAATAAGGTCAGGGTTTGATCCAAAGTCCCAATGACCAAACCCAGCAGCCATAACGTGATGGCAAGTGGAACTAAAACCAGTAACCCGGTTAAAAAATAAGTTTTCAGTGCGGCTTTTTTGATCATCATGATGGCTTTGTCAACGCAGGTGGAGGTTGAGTTGCTTTATCTACAATTGGAGCGCTCACGCTAGCTGGTGTGGCTGCACTTTCGGCTAGGCCAGCCGCCGCCTTAGCAGGTTCACTCGATTCTCCGCTTGGCTTTGTTTCACTTTTTTGCTTGGCTTCAGAAGCTTTGCCTTTATCACGAAAATCAGTGACATACCAGCCAGATCCTTTCAATTGAAAGCCGGCCGCGGTTAGCTGCTTACGCAACGTAGCTTGTCCACAAGCAGGACATTCGGTTAAAGGCGCAGCACTGACTTTTTGCAGCGCTTCATGGGGCTGATGACACGACTCACAAAGGTAAGCGTAAATAGGCATAATGTGTATTCGGTATTTAATGTATAGATTATAGCCAAAAGCATGCTGTCAGGCCCACTACCCCTGTCAGCAGCCCTATCCATAACAAACGATTTGTGCGCTTTTGCTCAATCAATAGCTGCTGCACAAGCTCATGAGTATGTGTATGTTGCGGTGTCTTAGCCGCTGATGCCAAAACTTGGTGCACCAGGCGCGGCAGTTGCGGTAATGTTTTACTCCATTGAGGCGTCTCATATTGGAGACGCTCCAGCCAGCCACGCCAGCCGATTTGCTCCTTCATCCAACGTTCTAAATAAGGTTTTGCGGTTTGCCATAAATCAAGCTCTGGATCTAGCTCGCGTCCAAGTCCTTCGACATTTAACAAGGTTTTCTGCAGCAATACCAGTTGCGGCTGTATTTCTACGTGAAAGCGCCGTGATGTCTGGAAAAGACGTAACAAAACTTGCCCAAGCGAGAGATCTTTTAATGGCCGATCAAAATAAGGCTCACAGACTGCACGAATCGCGCCCTCCAGTTCCTCTACGCGCGTCGCGGGTGGCACCCAACCAGACTCAAGGTGAAGCATGGCAACGCGATGATAGTCACGCTTAAAAAATGCCAGGAGATTCTGCGCAAAATAATTTTTATCAAAATCAGATAAAGCGCCCACAATCCCAAAGTCAAGCGCGATATAGCGTCCGAAATCAGCGCGATCAAGACTCACCTGAATATTGCCCGGATGCATATCTGCGTGAAAAAAACCATCCCGAAAAACTTGCGTAAAGAAAATTTCAACGCCCTCTCGCGCAAGCTTAGGAATATCGACACCCGCTGCGCGCAATTTTTCGACCTGACTAATTGGCACCCCGGTCATCCGCTCCATCACCAGCACATTTGAGCGGCAAAAATCCCAATACATTTCAGGCACAAGCAATAAGCCACTGCCGGCAAAATTGCGCCGCAACTGGCTTGCATTGGCGGCCTCTCGCATCAGGTCAAGCTCATCGTGTAAGTGTTTATCGACTTCGGCGACCACTTCGCGCGGCTTAAGCCGTTTGCCATCCGTCCATAAACGCTCGATCCAGCGAGCCAGTTTATTTAATAATGCAAGATCGCTTTCTATTACCGTTAACATGCCGGGCCGCAGCACTTTCACAGCAACTTCCTGGCCCGCATGTTTACCGGTTTTCAGCTTTGCAAAATGGACTTGAGCGATAGATGCGCTGGCCACTGGAACACGCTCAAATTGATCAAAAACAGTATCGATTGATTGGCCGAGCGCTTTCTCGATGAGTTCGATTGCACGCTGTGAATCAAAGGGCGGCACCTGGTCTTGCAATTTAGCAAGTTCATACGCAATATCGGGTGCGAGTAAATCACGCCGCGTCGACAAAATTTGTCCGAATTTAACAAAAATCGGACCAAGAGTCTCAAGCGCAAGCCGCAAGCGTACACCACGCGGCAGATCAAATTTACGCCCTACAGTCAGGACCCGAAGCGTAAATTTGACCCAGCGATATTTAAAATGCGACAACGCAACTTGGTCTAAGCCAAAGCGCAAGCAGGTGAAAATAATTTTCCAAGAACGCAGCAGTTGCATTAGTTAGAAACCCTATGAGGGAACGTATCGATTGGCGTCCGTACTTTCATTTTTTTCTCAATTTGGATTACGCGTTTTTCAAGACGGGCCGCATCATCATTCAAGTTAACGATATCCACTTCAAAACTATTGAGCATTACATCGCGCACCAGTTTCGGGTCTTCATCAAGCAGATATTCAGTCACAGCTTCAAGCAAATTGCGCCCGCTATTCCGTAACTGCTGCTGCAACATCCGTGTCGTTCGCATCAGGCGATATGCAGGAGCATCGCCGATCAGTTGCGCTAATGTCTCTTCAGGTTCCCAACGCAGATGCCCGGCAAGCTGTGCCAAGAGTGCGGCAAATTCAGCATCGCCCTTTATTTTCACTTGTTTCATCATGGCCGCACGCCCTTTAAATAAAGAAGCAAAAAGCGCAGCAGACGGCAAAGTAATAGAAACATCACAGGGTGGCGCTTCGAGTGCCATTTGCTCGTTTAGTTCATCTACACTCACGCGTCCATCTCCTTGCACGGTCAGGACCATCAGCAGCGGCGGCGTAGCCACACAAGCTTTACGGCCAGCATAAGGCATCAGGCGCGCACGTGCCCATGCTTCATGGCTTAGCAAGTAATTAATGGCAGTAGCGACCGAATGTGCAACGATAGACATAAAGAAAAAAGCGATATAACAAACCTTAAAACGCACTCCGAGGCAGTATTGTAGCCCATGGCTAAGAGACTCATGAAGTTAACCGTGAAAACCCTCTGCTTAATTTTAAAGAGCCTAGATGAACCTCAATTATTGACTCGATATTTCGTTTAAATTTTCTAGGTTGAAGACCGAAAAGACGCGCGTTATTCTAAATGTGATTGTGGCGCGTGAAGGGAATGTCTGATGAATGTAAAAAGGCGGATAAATATTGTTGAGATTATATAGAAAGGAAAACGCATCAAAAGGAAACGTATAAAACACAAAAAGCCTCCCTTGTTGGGAGGCTTTTTGCTTAAAGAGAGAAGCCTGACGATGTCCTACTTTCACACGGGTAATCCGCACTATCATCGGCGTGGAGTTGTTTCACGGTCCTGTTCGAGATGGGAAGGGGTGGTTCCAACACGCTATGGTCATCAGGCGTAAAGGGTAGAAGAACTGAGAGTGATCTCAATTCATCAAAAAGGGGGGAAGAAGTAATTAGGTAATAGATAAGACACACAAGTTATAGGGTCAAGCCTCACGGGCGATTAGTACTGGTTAGCTAAGCACATTACTGTGCGTACACACCCAGCCTATCGACGTCCTGGTCTCGAACGACCCTTCAGGGGAATCGAATTCCCGGGAAATCTCATCTCGAGGCGAGTTTCCCGCTTAGATGCTTTCAGCGGTTATCTCTTCCGAACATAGCTACCCGGCGATGCCACTGGCGTGACAACCGGTACACCAGAGGTTCGTCCACTCCGGTCCTCTCGTACTAGGAGCAGGTCCTCTCAAATTTCCAGCGCCCACGGCAGATAGGGACCAAACTGTCTCACGACGTTTTAAACCCAGCTCACGTACCTCTTTAAATGGCGAACAGCCATACCCTTGGGACCGGCTACAGCCCCAGGATGAGATGAGCCGACATCGAGGTGCCAAACACCGCCGTCGATATGAACTCTTGGGCGGTATCAGCCTGTTATCCCCAGAGTACCTTTTATCCGTTGAGCGATGGCCCTTCCATACAGAACCACCGGATCACTATGACCTGCTTTCGCACCTGTTCGACGTGTCAGTCTCACAGTTAAGCACGCTTATGCCATTGCACTATCAGTACGATTTCCGACCGTACCTAGCGTACCTTCGTACTCCTCCGTTACGCTTTGGGAGGAGACCGCCCCAGTCAAACTGCCCACCATGCACTGTTCCCGACCCGGATTACGGGCCAAGGTTAGAACCGCAAACAAACCAGGGTGGTATTTCAAGGTTGGCTCCACGCAAACTAGCGTTCACGCTTCAAAGCCTCCCACCTATCCTACACAGACCGGTTCACAGTTCAATACAAAGCTACAGTAAAGGTTCATGGGGTCTTTCCGTCTAGCCGCGGGTAGATTGCATCATCACAAACATTTCAACTTCGCTGAGTCTCGGGAGGAGACAGTGTGGCCATCGTTACGCCATTCGTGCAGGTCGGAACTTACCCGACAAGGAATTTCGCTACCTTAGGACCGTTATAGTTACGGCCGCCGTTTACCGGGACTTCAATCAAGAGCTTGCACCCCATCATTTAATCTTCCGGCACCGGGCAGGCGTCACACCCTATACGTCCACTTTCGTGTTTGCAGAGTGCTGTGTTTTTATTAAACAGTCGCAGCCACCAATTTTTTGCAACCCTTTCTCCCTTCTGGCGCAGGCCAGTCAAGATACCAGGGCGTACCTTATCCCGAAGTTACGGTACCAATTTGCCGAGTTCCTTCTCCCGAGTTC
The DNA here is from genome assembly GCF_020023735.2 of Mycoavidus sp. HKI. NCBI lineage: Bacteria > Pseudomonadati > Pseudomonadota > Betaproteobacteria > Burkholderiales > Burkholderiaceae > Mycoavidus > Mycoavidus sp. HKI. Next base: position 388,214 of record NZ_CP076444.2, on the reverse strand, counting down.
TCTCAAGCGCCTTAGAATACTCATCTCGCCCACCTGTGTCGGTTTGCGGTACGGTCGTCATTAGACTGAAGCTTAGAGGCTTTTCTTGGAACCACTTCCAATTGCTTCGCAAACTCACGTTTGCTCGCCCCACATCCTTGAATTCCGCGCCCGGATTTGCCTAAGCGCCTTCTCTAATGTAGGGACCGGGACATCCAACACCCGGACAACCTTTAGCGATCCGTCCCCCCATCGCATCTAACGACGGTGCAGGAATATTAACCTGCTTCCCATCAGCTACGCATTTCTGCCTCACCTTAGGGGCCGACTCACCCTACGCCGATGAACGTTGCGTAGGAAACCTTGGGCTTTCGGCGAGGGGGCTTTTCACCCCCTTTATCGCTACTCATGTCAGCATTCGCACTTCTGATACCTCCAGCATACCTTTCGATACACCTTCACAGGCTTACAGAACGCTCTCCTACCATGCATATTACTATGCATCCGCAGCTTCGGTGACTGGCTTGAGCCCCGTTACATCTTCCGCGCAGGACGACTCGATCAGTGAGCTATTACGCTTTCTTTAAAGGATGGCTGCTTCTAAGCCAACCTCCTGACTGTTTTAGCCTTCCCACTTCGTTTCCCACTTAGCCAATCTTGGGGACCTTAGCTGGCGGTCTGGGTTGTTTCCCTCTTGACGTCGGACGTTAGCACCCGGCGTCTGTCTCCCGTGAT